>CBDCCS010000001.1:0-170189 GCA_965214935.1 Candidatus Velthaea sp.
CTATTCGACGATTTGAACCGTCGTGCGTCCATGGCGCGCGACGGTCCCTTACGCGCGTCGCTTTTCGATTGGGATACGTGCGCTCGGCGAACGCTCGAGATTTTTCAGGCCGGCGTGCGATGATCCGTGTCGGCGTGGATGTCTGGAATCTACCGGCTGACCGGCGTGGTATCGGACGCTACGTTCGTTCGATTCTCGACGCCTGGGCGAAACATGCACCCGAACGAATCGCCGTGACCCTAGTCATTCCCGAACGCTTCACGGCGTTTGCCGCGCAGCAATATCGCGACGAACTCTCGGACGGCAACGGCTATGCAGTCTGCTCGCGTTCAGCACTGGGCCGGACCAAGCTCGACGCGTTGTGGTTTCCGTTCAACGGCGTATCATGGAGCGACAATTTTCGCGGCCCGGCGATTGCCACGTTGCACGACGCCTCGACCTTCGTACAACCCGGTTACGGCGACGCCGCACGTGCGCCGTTCATCGCTGCATCCAAGCGCTGCGTTGCGCTCATCACCGACTCGCACTTTTCGGCAATCGAACTCGCGCGCGAGTTGGCAATATCGCGAGAGCGCTTAACGCCGATCCCGCTCGGCGTCGCGCCGACGCGGCAGCCCGCAGCGTCTCCGGCGATCGACCCGCAGCTTTATGCGCCGTTCATCCTGTATGTCGGCGGCAGCGAACCGCGCAAAAATTTGCACAGTCTGTTCGGCGCGATGCGGCATCTGCGCGCCCGGTTTCCGCGGCTCGGTCTGGTGTTGATCGGACCGATGCCCTTTACCGTCGGCTCCGAACCGGGTGTCCGGATCGCTGCTTTAGGCCGGGTGGATGAAGCAACGCTCGACGCCTTTTTTGCAGCGTGCACGGCCTTCGTCTATCCGTCGACCTACGAGGGCTTTGGCTTGCCCATTCTCGAGGCGATGAATCAGGGCGCGCCGGTGATCGCGGCCCGCTCGTCGGCGCTGGCCGAAGCGGGCGGCGATGCCGCTTCATACGTGGAACCGTTCGATGAGGTCGGCTATGCCGACGCCGTAACGCGCGTAATCGAAGGTGCGGAGTTCGCTCAACAACTGCGTGCACGCGGACGTGCGCGCGCCGCGTTGATGACGTGGGAACGAACCGCGCAAGCGACGTTAGCGGTCATCGAAAATGTGCTGGCGGCCGGCTAAACGTAACACCGGATGAGTAGCGCGGACGTTTCGGTCGTCGTACCGGCATTCAATAATTGTGCGTTGACGCGCCGTTGTATTGAAACGCTGTTAACCGTTACATCCGCGAACGTTATTGCCGACACGATCGTCGTCGACGACGGCTCGAACGACGGCGAGAGCGCCGCCTGGGCGGCGGCGGGCCGTTCGTTTCGGCCGGTTCTGTTGTCACGCAATCAAGGCTTCAGCCGGGCCTGCAACGCCGGAGCCGCTGCAAGCCGCGGGGAGTTCGTGCTCTTCCTCAACAACGATGCCTTTGTTTCGGCCGATGCGGTGGCGGCGATGCGTGCAGCTTTCAACGATCCGACCATCGGCATCGCCGGCGCAAAATTAGTGTATGGCGACGGAACGCTGCAGCATGCCGGACTGGCCTTACTTGCCGGTCCTGTTTCACGTTGGTGGCACGTCCATCGCCGTCTCCCGGCTACGCTTGAAGACGCGAACGTTCGGCGCGATTTTCTCGCCGTCACCGGTGCAGCGCTGATGATCCGGCGTTCGGTGTTCGATGCGTTGGGCGGTTTTGATACACGCTATACGAACGGCTGGGAAGATGTCGATCTTTGCTTACGCACGTGGTGCCTGGGCTTGCGCGTGCTCTACGAGCCGCGGGCGGTCATCAAACATTTGGAAAGCGCAACGCTCGGCCGCAAACATGACGACCGCGATAACGAACAATCCTTCATTGGTCGCTGGAGCGAACATCTCACGGATGCGCCACGCTATCCGCTCGGCGAGATTCCGCCGCTCGCCGTTGCCGTACAGCCCGGCGGCATGCAAGCCGAGCGCACGGCCTGCGAACATTACGCACGAGCCTGGGCACGTGATTTCGGTGCGAGCGTCCGATTCACGCGAGCCGGATCGCGATTCGACCGGTTGAAGGTCGAATTTGCCGCCGCGCTGGCAAAACGGCAGCCGGTCTTGGAAGTAGCCTGGCAGGCGGCAACATTCGTCCAGGCGACCGGGACGCAACGCGTCGCCTTCGTCGCCCCGTGCAATGCCGTCGAAGCGTCGGCGTTCGCCGCAGTTGCAAACGTCGGCGCTTGGTGGACACCGACGGTGCAATCGCGCGACGCACTTGCGGCCGCCGGGCTGCCGCACGAACGTATTAGCGTTATACCTCCGGGCGCGACGATCGGAGCCGCTCCGCCGCTGCGCTCGGGCAGCATTACGATCGCCGCGGCCGAGAGCGATGCCGATGTGCTCGCATCGATCGCAAGTCGGACACCCGATATAACGACGCGGTTGCTGGCCGACGGCCCGCCGGATTTTGCGGCGGTCGACATCTACGTTGCGCGAAACGGCGGCGATCGCTATGGCCTGTTGATACCGGCTGCACTCGCGGCCGGATGTCATGTCGTGGCAAGCGCACCGCTCGATACGGAACTGGCAGCTATGCCCGGCATGCACGTCGTCGGTGCAATGCAACTTGCGCTCGCGGCCGGCGCAATTGCCGGTCGACCTGCGGCGCTGCGCAGCGCGGCATCCGAGATTTACCTGGCCGCGCGCCGGCAGCTTGACGCCGCGCTGGCAACGCAACACGCCGCCGAGGCCGCACGCGCCGTCGTTCATGGAACGCCGAGTTCCGCGGTGGCCGCCGTCGATGCGGCATTTGCAGCGCGGCTCCGGGACCGGCCCGTCAAAACATAGCGATGCCCGATCGCAACCAGTACGGCGTCAGCGCTCACCTTATCGTCGGGCGTGCGGACGAACCGTTTTTAGGCGCCCTATTAAGCAGTCTAGTGGGCGCCGTCGATACTATCATCGTTAACGACAACAGCGGTACGATCGACAACGCGAACGCGCGAACGCTCGAACGCTCGGCGTTTGCACGGGATCAACGGCTGTTTGTCGTTCGGGCGCCGTTCAGCGATTTTGCCGATGCGCGCAACCGCGTGCTCGATCTTCACCGCCGGCACGGCTTGGGTGAATGGGCGGCGTTTGTCGATGCGGATGAAGTCCATCGACCCATCGTCGGAACGATCGCGCGCGGATTGGCCGCACTTCCGTCCGAGATTTGCTTTGTCGACGGTTACACGCGTCACTATTTTCGTTCGTTGCGTTGGTACACGACGATCGAACGGCGGATGAGCTTCTTTCGCGTCACCCCGGACGTGCTTTGGACCGGGCGGATTCACGAACGCTTATCCGGCGCGGCGGGCAGTCGTCTTGCTCTGCCGTATGTTTACGATCACTACGGAGCGGTTTTCCCGATGGAGCGTCAAGCCGCAAAAGGCCGGCAGTATGCCGCGTTAGGCCAGCTTGGGCAAACGGCGACCGAATCGGATCTCGTCAGCTTGAGCGAGCGAAATTTCTTTGCCGAGCACTGGCCGCTGTTGTTACGCTATCATGGCGAACACTCCGCCGCGGCCGTCGATGTTGCCCGGAATCTCGGGTCGACAAGCGAAAGCGAACGAGCGTTAGAACGAACGATCGCCGATTTTCAGCCGCTCAACGTTCGTGCCGCGAACGTCGTGCGGCGGCTAAACTTCGAGTATCGCTGGCGCGCGCGCCGGCTCGACCCACGCGCTCGCAATCTCATGCGTGCGCAGCGGCCTTTGCCGCAATGAGATAGATTTGACTTGCATGTAATTCGTCAACGTCCGTTGGTTGCAAACCTTTGAGTGCAAGTCGCGCCGTATCGATGCGATAGGTTCCGGCGCGCTCGCGCGACACCAGCACGTGCGAATGATCGGCGTTCAAGCGCGTGCGTATCGCATGCACGATATGCAGGACGGACTCCGGTCCGGGCACCCGCTTTAGCGCAACGCGTTCGGGCAGATGTCCGTCGATATTAAATACCGTCCGTTCGACGGTATAACCCGTGTCGCCGAAGAGCGCACGCATTTCCTTGTACGTGAAAAACCGGATATGCGTGATGTCGAGCAAGCCTTCATCCCGGTAATCGAAATAGCCGCGCACGATCTTTTCCAACAGCCAGAGATTGCGGACGTTCGGGATCGATGCGATCACGCGACCGCCGGGGGCGAGCAGCGACCGCATGCGCCCGAGCAGATGCCACGGGTCGTACATGTGCTCGAGCACATCGGCCACGATGATGAGATCGAGCGAGCCGTCGGCGATCCCATGCTCGGCAAAATCGAGCGTTTCGGCATCTGCGTGAATGACACGGTCGAGTCGCGCGCGCGCGCGTTCGGCGGCAGCCGCGACCGGTTCGATGCCGATGACGAATGCAGCCGGGTGCCGGCGTTTCAACGCCGCATCAGTTGCACCGCTACCGCAACCGATATCGAGCACCCGCTTCGGCGACGACGCGATCAAGTCGAGCAACTCCGTCCGCACTCGCTCGTAATAATGGTCGCTTTCGCCGCGCTCGATCTGCGACGTTGCGCCGAGCCACCGCCAGGCATCAGGCGATGTCGTCAAGCTGTCTGTCATCGTTCGAGTCGGTTTCTGCGCGCGCGCGGCGATTTCGTTTCGGGCGCGGCTTGCCGACTTGCCGCGCCGTCATGCATGCGTGAACGATGCACAACTTCTTCGAGTCGCTTTAACGCGGAGGTAGTGTGGATATCAATCCGGCGGGGTCGCCCCGCGTCATTCTTACCGGTAGCGAACGCATCGCAAACCCCGAGGCCACCCGGGTCGACGCGATCGATCCGAACGAGCGTATCGCCGTTACGTTACGGTTGCGCCCCGATCAAGCGATCCCCGATACGTACGCAGGCCAGACCCGCGATGAATTCGAGCAGCTGCATAGCGCTCGGCCGAGCGACATTGCCGGCGTCGATCGCTTCGCCCAAGAGTACGGTCTGCAAACCGAACGTATCGATGCCGCAGAACGAACGGTCGCCTTGTCGGGTACCGCCGCGCAGATGCATGCGGCCTTTGATGTGGATCTGGCGGAATATCACACCGCGCAAGAAACGTATCGCGGCCGCGTCGGCGCATTGAGTCTGCCGCAAGATGTCGCTGCGGCGGTTACGAACGTAAGCGGGCTCGACGATCGGACGACGTCCGAGTCGCATCGAATCGTCGCCGACACGACGGAAGCGGTCGCTGCGCGCGGATACACACCGCTTGACGTTGCCAAAGCCTACAACTTTCCCGCCGGCGACGGTACCGGCGAACACGTCGGCGTCATCTCGCTTGGCGGACGTTACGACGATCGCGTGCAAGCGGCATATCAAGCGGCGCTCGGCGTACCGCACGTCCCATTCAATGTCGTAAAGATCGACGGCGGCGCGGACCGGCCGAGCGATCCCGGCCCGACCGGCGAGAATATGCTGGATGCCGAGATGATCGGCGCGCTCGTGCCGAACGCCGACAAAACCATGTACATCGCGCCCAACACGGATCGCGGCTTCCTCGATGCGATTTCAACGGCGCTCCACGACAAGCACCATAACAGCGCGATTTCTATTTCGTGGGGCGGCCCCGAGGAGCGCTTCACGCCGATCGCCGTGCGTGCGTTCAACGAGTTATTCAAAGAAGCTCGAGCAATGGGCGTCAATGTGTTTTCGGCCGCCGGCGACAACGGCGCGACCGATGGGCTGGACGACGGTGCGTTGCACACCGACTTCCCGTCCTCGAGCCCCGGCGTTATCGGGAACGGCGGCTCGAAGCTGACGTTGACGGCAGACGGCGCGATCGCGAAGGAAACGGTTTGGAACGAGCTGGCGCATCATCAAGGTGCTACGGGCGGCGGTATCAGTCAGATCAATCCGAAGCCGCCGGTTCAACGTGCACTGCCGATTGCAGGTCGCGGCGTCCCGGACATTGCCGGCAACGCCGACCCGGTAACCGGCTTCAAGATGTTCGTGCCGGCGGGAGTGCCGGGCAAGGTGGGGGTCGAGCTCGTTGGCGGAACGAGCGCGGTGGCACCGCTTTATGCCGCGCTGGCCGCTCGCCTCGAACAGAACCTCGGACATCCGATCGGCGACCTGCAACAGGCCATTTACGCCGCACCGGCCGATGCATTCCATGACATCAAAACCGGTAACAACGACGGTTACAAGGCGCAAGCCGGCTGGGACGCCGCCACCGGTCGCGGTTCGGTCAACGGCACCGAATTGCTCGCGTACCTGAACGATACGCCCGAAGCAAAGCATCTCGCCTGATTGCCGCTCGTGCCGTAGCAGTCGCGTTCGCTCGCTCGGCACGCCGGCGCGCCGAATCGTAAACCGGATCGATTCCTTGACGTAATCACCAACCGAGCGCGAAGAAGTCGGCTAACATAATGTGGGCCGAATGAACGGATACGAACGGAGTCGCCCGGCCGAACCGTCGCAAGCCCGCGAACGGGTGCACCAACGCTATCAATACTCTTTGGATGCACGTCTATGAACGAACAGGCGCTGACGGAAGCAACGCGCATGGCGGCCATGAAGGAATGCATGCCGGACATCCAGATCATCGAACGGCAATGAGCGAGATGCTGCCGCCCAACGGTTGCGAGCCGTACGGTCGGAGCAACCGGGCCGCAAGCGATCCGATCGTATGACGGCGGCGACGCAGAACGTTAGCAACGGCGATCCGCTTGAACGGCGCAACGTACTGCTGTACACGCTCTCGGCAATCGCGGTTTTTACCGCTTTTGCAATGATGCGCGCAACATATTGGACGTACGGCGCCGATACCGGCACCTTCGCTCAGGTGATCGTGGACGCACTGCACGGTATGCGCAACGGGATCGAACACGGCACCCATTACCGCTACCATTGGTCGCCATCGCTCGTTCTGCTCCGGCCGTTGATGGCGTTGACCCACTCGGCTTTGACGCTGCAGATGTTGCAGGTCGTCGTCACGTTCATGACTGCGCCGCTGATGTACGAACTCTTTCGTCCGTATGCCGGAGCGCGAATCGCGGCGCGGTTGGCCTATCTGACTTTGCTGTATCCGCCGCTCGAAGCGATCGGCTTCAATGAGTTTCACGAACTCGGCCTGCTTACGCCGCTAATCGTCGGTGCGGTGCTTGCCGCAGACCGCTCACATTGGGTCACCTTTGCGGTCCTCGTAACGCTGGCCGCCGGGCTGCGCGAAGACGTCTGTCTCGAGTTCGTCATTATCGGAACGGCACTTGCGTTGTACCTGCGAACGGCGCGACCGGCAACGGCCGCGGCAGCCGCGTTCACGGCGCTACTTTCGGCGGCATCGATCGGAGTGTACTACGGCGCCGTCATACCCCATCTCGGCGCTTGGCGCCCGGCTGCATTCTACCGCTATTCGTTTGCCGACGGTCCATTGCAAGTCGTGTCCGCGCTCGTCGTGCATCCGCTGGCCACGTTGCCGGTTTTTCTTACGCTCGGGCGGCTAACCTACGTTCTCGAAGCGCTCGTTCCGCTGGCCTTTCTCCCGCTGCGCACCGTCTCGGGGCTGCTGGCAGTACCCGGATTCTGCGTCATTCTGCTGGCGAATTCCGGTTTAGTGTGGCGTATGGGAATGCATTACTCGGCGCTCTGGATCGCGTGGCTGCTACTTGCTACCGGCGTTGCAACAGTTCAGCTCGTCCGGCGCACGAACGAACGGATCGCTCTGCGCCGGCTTACACTTGCGATGACCGTCTGCGCCGTCTTTCTCATTGCATTCGATCCAATGCATCCGTTGCATTACTTGCACCCGAGTTACGGCGACATTGCGGCCGCTCGAGCGACGCTTGCATGCGTCCCGCCGTCGGCCTCGGTCTCGACCCACGACGAGTGGTTCTCGGCGATTGCAGCCGGCCGGCCGCGCGCGACCGTCGGCGTGAGCGGCGGCGTCGATTACCTCGTTTACGCCGACGATTATCCGAACGACGAATTTCGCACCCTGCTCGGTCCGGCCGTTAAGCGCGCGGTTGTCGGGGGCGAATACCGCGTTATCTGCGCCAACCATCATGTTACGGCTTACGTTCGCGTCGCGCGTACGCGTTGAACGCTCTCAGCGGCCGCACCGAGACCTCGCCGAAAATTCGGCGGATGGAGCCGAATCTGCGACCGATCGTGCATGCATGTCCGCCGAACGCTAGCAATCCAGGCTTGCGGTGTGAGAGCGATTGGATTGAAGTGCAGGCACATCCATCAACGATACGGTCGTAACCGCCGATTCTGTCGCTGCTCGCGCGGTAGCGAACGGTCGCATTGACTAACGCGTGAGCGAAACGTTCGAGGGGTAAATCGGCCGATTGATGACGTTCTCGAGGACCTCGGGCGATGCCCCGACGATAACGTCGCAAAAGCGCGCGAAGTTCTCGCGCTCAGCTTCGCCCTCGGCAAACCGGCTATTCTTCGTGAGATCGATCTTCGCGCCGACTTCACGAAAGCGAATGAGCCGGCCGTCGTCATCGATGCCGGTGTCGATGAGGCCGGCATCCTCGAATATGCGGACCGCCGCGCTGACAGTCCCGGCGTCGACCTTATCCATCGTCAGCGTATCGGCGATATCGACATAAGTCATCCGCAGCACCGAGTCGCTCGCGAGCCGCTTCATTTCGCGGTACAGCGAGCGCAACGTGTAGAGCGTCGGAGCCGATCGTTCGATAATGAAGTCGTTGATGCGCCGGTCTTTTTGTCCGAACAATAGGTGAATTTGCGCGTCTTCACCATCGCGTCCGGCGCGGCCGGATTGTTGATTGAATTCGGTAAAATCGAAATTGAGATGATATAAAAAGACGTTGCGAACATCCGGCAGGTCGATGCCTTCTCCAAATGCCGACGTTGCCACAACCGTTCGAAGACGGTTCTCGCGAAACAAACGCTCGATTTCTAAGCGATCGGCCGTCGGCACACCCGCATGGTAAAACGCAACGTGATCGCCACCGGCGGCACGCAGCTTTTCCGCCAGTTTCGTTGCCTCGCTGCGCGAATTACAATAGACGATCGACTTTCCCGACTCGGAGACCCGAGCAGCGATGTAAGCGAATTTGTTCGTCACCTCGCGGGCGTCGACCATTGAAAGATTCGCGCGAACGGTCGGGTCGATGACCCAAGCGTCGATGCCGAGCACCGCGACAATGCGCGCAAACACTTCATCGGTTGCCGTGGCGGTTAACGCGATGATTTGCGGCGAATCAAGCGCCGCGATTGCTTCTCCGATTCGTCCGTACGCCGGCCGATGTTTTGAATCGTAGACATGGTGCGCCTCATCGACGACGATCAGCCCGGGCCGGCCGTTAGCCGTCCGAAAACGGTCGAGATGAAAGCTGAAGAACTCGGGAGTGGCGCACAGAATATCCCACTCGCCCGATTCGAGCGCATCCATCAACATCGCACGCTCGTTTAAGTCGATCGCACCGTTCGCGCGAAAGAGACGCACTCCCAGCGGTCCCAGACGGCGCACCATCGCTTCATACTGATCGTTGGCAAGGGCGCGCAACGGATACAGAACCACCGTCTTGGATCGGCGTTCGAGCGCTGCAACTGCGGCCGGATAGGCAAAGCATAGCGATTTTCCACGCCCGGTGCCGAGAATGGCAAGGGTGTTACGGCCTGCTTCAACGCGTTCGAGTACCGCAGACTGCGCGTCGCGGAGCGGACGATCGCCGATCAAAGCGTGCAGCACGTCATCGCGCGAATACGCGCTACGACCGGCCGGTTTCGCTCGCTCGGGTTTGGGACGGTCGCGCTTAATATGGACGTTGACGCCCGAACTACGCGTTCCGCCGCCGGTAACACTTGCGATCTCAGCGCGATAGCGTTGTCCGCCATCGATGTTTTCCGCAAGACGGCGTGCGATCTGTTTGCGCAAATAACCGATTTGCAATTCGCCGTAAAACACGGCGATGGCATTGGGGTCGTACGCGTTGTCAGGCTCGCGACGAAGTTCGAGCGGGACTCCGGGCGCTAAGCCGCCGATTACGTCTTGACGGCCCTCGAAAGTGACGCCGACAACTTTGCTAAAGAATTCGTCGACGTCACCGATCGAAGCAAATCGATCGTGCTCGAGATAGGCGTGTCCGTTGGCATACAGCCGATCGAGAAATGCATCGGGGTCGCTCGAAACGTCCGGCGTTGCGGTTGACTCGGGTGCCTGACCGAAGGTAGCTAAGAGCCGCTCGAAAGCCGCCTCCGACGCGGTCGGCAACGGTAAACGCGACGCGCTATTCGGCTTTGTCACCCAAGACCGGTTCGGCCGGCGTGCTCACGGACGACGAACGTCCGCCATGGGTCCGAATCAGCGGCACCGTAGCGACGTGCGGAGCATCGACCGCTTCGAGATTGAGACGAATCTCTTCGTGGCCTAACTCGAAATCACGGTCGTGCTGGCCCGCGTTCTGCGCATCGAGCGGATCGATGCGATCGGCAAAACCGTTCGCGCGTTCGGTATGCACCGGCTCGGACAGCTCGTCGAACGGCAATTCATCGTCACCTTGCTCGGCGTATGAATCGATGAGACCGTTCGGACCGGCTGTCAGATCCGGCCGGCGGCGTTTGTACCGGACCGGCGTGCCCGCCTTGTGCGGTGCGGAGCGCTCGCGTTCGCGCCGGGCCTTGCGCGCCGCGATGACCGCATCGCGATCGGCGACCGGAGCAGCACCGTTTTTCGCAGCTTGCAAGCGCGCTTCGGCTTTCGTACGCGGAGCTTCGAGCGCAACGTTTGCAGCGAGCGTACGCGAGCGCCGCGCATTCTGCATTTTCGCAACCAGCGGCGCAGAGTAGAAAATCGAGTGATAGCCGCCCGAGCAGATGCCGACCAGTAAGGCGAACGCGAAGTTTTGCAAACTCGCGCCGCCGAGAGCAAGCAACGCCACGAGCGTCACAACCACCGTTGCCAGCGTGTTGACCGAGCGCGTCATCGTTTGCAAGATCGAGGTGTTCACGATCTTATCAAAATTGTTGCCGGCCATGAGCTTGACGTTCTCGCGGATCCGATCGAGAATGACGATCGTATCCATCACCGAGTAGCCGATGACGGTCAACACCGCGGCCAAGAATGCATCGTCGACGCGCTTGTTCGCGAGCGCGTAAATACCGATCATCATGGCTGAATCGCGCACGAGTGCGATGACGGTCACCAGACCGAAAATGTAATTCCAGCCGAACCGAAAGGCGATGTAAAGAAACTGGATTGCAATGGCAATGACCAGCGCTTTGATCGCGTTGAACAGATACTCGTGCGAGAGCGACGGCCCGACGGTCGAGACCGAAACCTGAGACGGATCGATCGGCGCGATTTGCGCCAGCGCCGCTTTGAGCGGGACGCTGTTATTGCCGAAATCTTTTTGCGTCTCGATCGTCCAGCGCGGCGTGCCTTGATCGCCGGCCTTGCCCAGCGTGTTGATCTGAGCATCGACGACACCGACTTTCGCAAGCGCACCGGCGATTTGTTCGCGGGAAACGCTCTGCTTGTACGTGACCGTGATATCGGTGCCGCCGGTAAACGATAGGCCGAGCCTCAAGGCCGAACCGGTCGTCGCGTAGTGGTAGATCATCGCAACGACGCCGAGCGCAATGATCGCGTACGAAATGTACGAGACGACATTGAACCAACCGACGACGTTCCATTGGAGACGACGGAAAAACATGTTTACGCTCCGTACGCTTTATGGTTCGTCACGAGGTCGTTTTCGACGATGACATCCATGAAGAAGCGGGTGATGAAAACCGCGGTAATGAGCGAGAACGCCGTGCCCCAGAAGAGCGTATAGGCAAAACCTTTGACGGTACCGGTACCCAGCAAAAACAGCACGCCGGCCCCGACGATCGTCGTAAAATGGCTATCGAACACGGAAGAAAACGCCCGTGCAAAACCGATCTTCGTCGCCGAACGCAGCGACTTTCCGGCCCACAGCTCTTCTTTGATACGCTCGAAAATGAGAACGTTGGCATCGACGGCCATACCGATTGAAAGCACGAAGCCGGCGATTCCCGGCAACGTCAGAACCGCATGGGCGACGGAAAGCAGCGCGAGCAGCGCGACGACGTAAACGACAAGTGCAAGATCGGCCAGCACGCCCGGTAAGCGATAGACGATACCCATGAAGATAAGAACGAGCAGCAAGCCGATCGCCGCGGCTTGCAGCGACTTCGTGAGATCTTGTTGGCCTAGTATCGGCCCGACTTCATCTTTTTCGACGATGTCGACCGGCACCGGCAACGCGCCGGCGTTTAGCTCGTTGGCAATGCGCGTTACGTCGTCTTCGGTGAACGTGCCGTGAATGAGTCCGCTGTCGGTAATGACGCCTTCGATCGTCGCGTCGGAAACGAACTTACGATCGAGGAAGATTCCGAGCAACTGACCCATGTGCTTTTGCGTCAGATCGCCGAAACGCTTGGGATCTTTGGTCTGGAAGTCGATCTGCGGTTCTCCCGCCTGACCGAACGCCGCTTGTGCTCCCTTGAGATCGGCGCCGGAGTAGACGATCGGTCCAGCATCTTTATACGCGCCGTTCGGATCCTGCGCGTACTTTTTGTCGGAATTGATCCGGTCTTGCACCTGCTGCGGCACGATCTTAAAATCAAGCACGGCCGCTTCCTTGAGCTGGCGCTCGACTTCATCGGGATCTTTGGCTGCCGGCAATTCGACGAGCAGCCGATTCATACCGACTCGCGTGATGACCGGCTCGGCCACACCGAGACCGTTTACACGATTCTGCACGACCTGCTCGACCTGACCCTGGATGCCGGGCGAAATTGTCTTGATCGTGTCGGTGGGCTGCAGCTCCAAGAGCACGCGGACACCGCCTTGCAGATCGAGACCCAAATGGATCTTTTGCTGGATCGGAAGAATCGCCCACAGGCACAAACCGACGACCGTTAATAAAATGACCGCCTGCAGCGGTCGTTTGAGCTTATTCCACATACCGCGCGCTTCGGAGGGAAGAGGAGAACCCCGGCATTGTAGCAGGCCGGACGACTAGCGTCAAACCGGCGCCTCGTCCGTTAAGATTCGTACGGCGCAACCGGCGAGCGTCGCCCGGACGCAGCTGCGGGAAGTTGGGCGGCGTACCCGGTACTGCCGGTACGATGGAGACGCTCTCTGCTGCCGCTGCCGACGCCATTCGCCGGCATATGAACGAGGACCATGCCGATGCCGTCGCCGGTTACGCCCGAACGCATGCGCACCTTCCACGGGTTGAGTCGGCAACGATCGAGGCGATCGATGCGCACGCAATGCAGCTTGCAGTCCAGACCGGCACCGAACGTACGCTGGTGCACGTAGCGTTCGATCACGTACTGCAGAACTCGGATGACGCGCGCGACACGCTCATCGCGATGGCACGGGGCTCCGCTTGAACCGGCGATCATCCGCGAATGCTCGCGATCTCTCGAACAGCTTCGAGCAGCTACTCGTCACAAAGGTTTTTGCGCCCGCGCTTATTCGCGCACGCCATTGCACACGGTCATAACGTACTCAGTGCGCTACAAACGTCTCGGCGTTGCAGACGATGACGAGCGCGGGGACCGGCTTGACGAACGGCAGCCGACGGACGGCCACTCAGGCCGCGAGTGCCGCCGGCGCGTCGATCACGCCGGCCGGTTCGAGCGCGATATCCGACGGGATCTCGGTATAAGCGTAGACGTCGATACGAATGCCGATTTGTTCGAAGAAGTCGGCTAGCAGCGGGCGCAACGCGGCCGTTGCGATGATCGCGTGACCGCCGGGAATCGGTTCGGATAAGTAGGCTTCGATTTGCATGCGCACGTGCACGGCGGTTGCCGGGTCGGGCGCTAAACCGCCCCCGGCCGTCCACATGCGCCCGAGAACGCTCTCGAATTGCGGCGCAAAGATCAGCGGGCGAATACGCCGGATTCCGTCGCGCCGGAACTGCTGCGGGATAACGCTCCGGCGTGCAGCTTCGGTTAACTCGCGCGGGTCGCGCGAAGCCGTCGCGGCGTCGAGCATCGTTTCAAACACGGCGATCGGATCGCGCGGCCAGGCACGTTCTTTGAGCAACTGGATGAACACCCGGTGCGCGGTCACGATCGGCAGCGATTCGCCGCCGATATCTTTAACAACCGACGGTACGCTGGCGCGAAGATGTTCGATAAGCGTGTGGAACTCTTGCCGGCCGAGTAACTCGCTCGCGTGCCGGCGGACAAGTTCCGACAAGTGCGAGCCGACGATCGAAATTGCATCGAAGGTCAAAGCACCGACCGCCGTTGCACGGTCGCGCTCTTCAGGTACGACCCATTTTGCAGCCAAGCCGTAAACCGGCTCGCGCGTCTCCTCACCGCTTATTTGCGCGAGCATTGCCGGGCTGCCGACCGCTACGAGCCGATCGAGCCGCACGAGCCCCTCACCGGCGATGCGATCGCGCACGCGAATAGCGTAGGTTCGCGGCTCGCGCACTCCGTCGTCGCGTAAGCGCACGCCCGGAATCACGATCCCGATTTCGGCCGCGAGCGCTCGGCGCACATCGGCAATGCGGTCGAGCAACGCATCGGAATTCGGCGCTGCCAGCAACGGATAGAGATCGCTGCCGACGTCGATAGAAAGCGCGTCGACGCCGACGAGGCCGAGCGCCATCTCCGGCCGCCGTACCGCTGCTTTACGCGCGTGCTCCGTCTCGGCTTTGCGTTGCGCAACGAGTCCGGCATTGCGCTTGTCGGCGAAATGCGCGGTGACGAACGCGCAGATGCCCAGTCCGATGAACAGCGGTGCGGGTAACGCCGGTACGAAACCCAGCAATACCATAAGCACCGCCGCCGAACGCAGAACGTCGGGCCGGCTGATCAATTGTAAGCCTAAGTCGACGCCGAGTGCGCCGTCGCCGGCAACGCGGGTGACCATTAGGCCCATCGCCGTGGAAATCAAGAAGGCCGGCAGGGTCGTAACGAGCGCATTTCCGATAGAAAGCAGCGAAAAGGTGCCGATCGCTTCAAGCGGCGACATGCCGTGATAGATGATCCCGACGACGATACCGCCGAGTAGATTGAGGACCACGATCACCAGCGCGGCAATGGCGTCGCCTTTGACGAACTTGCCCGCGCCGTCCATTGCGGCATAGAAGTCGGCTTCACGTTGAACCCGTGCTCGCTTACGGCGTGCACCGTCGGTGTCCAGCACGCCGGCGTGGACGTCCGCGTCGATCGCCATCTGTTTACCGGGCATTGCGTCGAGCGTGAAGCGCGCGCAAACTTCCGCCACGCGCTGCGCACCCGTCGCAATAACGATGAATTGGATGGTGATTAAGATAGCAAAGACGATCAGACCGACGACGATATTACCGCGAACGACGAATTGCCCGAAGGCCGGAATGATCGAACCGGCACCACCTTCGAGATGACCCTGCGTCAGGATTAAGCGGGTCGCGCTCACATCGAGCGACAAGCGAAACAAAGTTGCCAGCAAAAGCGTCGGCGCGAAGGCCGAGAACTCGAGCGGCTCTTCGACGCGCAAGGTCAACAGCAGAACGAGCGCCGATCCGAAAATATTGACGCCCAAGAGTACGTCGAGTACGAGCGGCGGCAACGGCACGATGAGGATTGCGACGATCCCGAGAACCAGCGCGCTGAAAGCCGATGTAAGTTTTGCGTTCATGTGATAGCTCCTGAGCGGACGAGTTCTGCAATGATGCGGGCCACGGCAACGAACGTGTCACCGGGAATCGCGCGACCGGCGTCGCCGTGCGCAAAAAGCGCTCGTGCGAGCGCAACGTTCTCAACGATCGGTATGCCGTGCGCGGCGGCGAGCGTTTTGACGCTGAGCGCCGCCTCATCGGCAGCCCGGACAAGAATCTCGGGTACCGGAACGTCCGGCGGTTCGTATCGAACCGCGATCGCGATATGCGTCGGATTGACGATCACAAACGAAGCGTCTTTGGTTCGCGCAATCGAGCCGCGTACGAGCGAACGATGCAGCATCTTGCGCCGCGAACGCGTCTGCGGATCGCCGTCATTTTCTTTTTGATCGCGCCGGACTTCTTCGAGCGTCATCTTGAGATCGCGCAACCAGCGGCGGCGCACGAGCGCATAGTCGGCTGCAGCGAAACACGCTCCGACGAGTATGGTTGCGAGAAACGCACGTTGCGCCCCGCTGACGACGAGCAAGCCGAAGCCGGCAGCATTGCTGACCGTTGTTGCGCGTGCGAAAGCGTCGACGGTCAGCGGCCATAACGCTAGCGTTGCGACGATAAAAGCGACGATTGCGCGCGCCGCACCGACAAACGCTTCGCCGCCGACCATTCGCTTCAAGCCCGGAATCGGGTTGAGACGCGTGAACTGCACCTTGGGGACATTAAAGTGCAGCCCGCCGGCTTGCAACACGTTCGCGCCGACACTGCCGACTGCAGCAGCGCACGCCGGCAGCAACGCAACGAGCGGGATAAGGCGCAAAGCTGCGGGCAACTGCAGCAGATTTGGACGGTGGCTGCATTGCTGCAATGCGCCGGTTGCGACGGCGGCGAGCACCGGTATCGTTACAAACGTGACGACAGCCGCGCACGCAAAAGCGACGATTGCCGGTATCTCGCTCGATCGCGCAACATTGCCGTCGCGTATGGCTTTCGCTTTGCGCGACGGTGTCGGATCGAAATTCTTTTGCGCACGCTCGGCACTCATCGGTTCGCCGCGTACGGCACGAGTAACACGGGGTGCGCCGCGAGCGGAGCATACAACGGCAACGTTGCGACGGCAACGAGCAGCGCAGGGGCCAAGACGATCGGAAACGAAAGCGTAAAACTTGAAAAGCGCGGAACGACGCGCGTTACTGCACCCAGCGCGAGTTGCACGATCGCAGCCACCGCGATAGCCGGTCCGGCCACCGTAATCGCCGTCAAACTAATTGTTTGCGGCAGCGCGAGAGCAAAGTGAAACCAGTCGTCCGGAGCAATAAGTGCGCCCGCGCCGAGATGCTCGAAGCTTTGAGCAAACGCGCGAATGACGACGGCATAACCGTCGAGCAAAAAGAAACCGGCCAAGAATAGCGACGACCATAGCCGGCCGAAACCTTGCGCGGACGTTACGCCCGCGTTCGGTACGCTGCCGCGAAAACCGACATAGTCGTCGATTACCCGGCCGCCGTAGTAGGCGCCGTCATATAATAGCGATGCACCGATGCCGATCGCTCCGCCGATTGCAACTTCACTTGCAATGGCCAAGCTAAAATAGCCCAGGCCGACGTCCGGCCGGGCATGCACCGCGGGCGTTATACCGATTGCTAGCGCCAGGGCAAGTGCAAGCCGGACGATGAGCGGGACCGCCGGATGGGTAAAGCCCGGCGCGCGGAACATCAGCCCGGCACTGCGCGCAAACACGAGCAGCAGCGTCTGCGTCATGGGCCGTGCACGAGCGCCGGTATGCGCGCCAAGATGTCGGTGAAGAGCTGCGCGCACAGGTTCATGCCGAACGCTCCACCCAGCGCTAGTGCGCCGCCGACCACGACGACTTTGGGCAGTAACGTCAGCGTTTGTTCTTGGACTTGCGTCGCCGCCTGGACGATGGCCACCGCAGCCCCGACGAGCGTTGCCAAACCGAGGATCGGCAACACCAAAACTGCAGTGACGATTAGCGCTTCGCGGAGCAGTACCTCAAATTCGGCCACCTGCCGATGCTGCCGTTCGGGGGTGACGGCAGAACGACCGCAATGTTACCGCAAGATGCGCTCGCGGCGAGTAGCGCGGAGCGCCGAAACGACGGCCCGCGTCGCCGGCGATTTATTCAGCGTGTAAAAATGAATACCGGGCGCGCCACCGTCGAGCAGCTCGACACACTGAATGGTCGCAAAGGCAACGCCGAGTTCAGCGACCGCTTCAGGCTCGTTGCGCCGTAGTTCGAGTTCCGACCGCAGGGCAATGGGAATCGTCGCACCGCACATCGCCGTAAAGCGGTCGATCTGCTCGTAGTTCGTTATCGGCATAATACCGGGAATAACCGGGACGGTAATTCCGCGCGCGCGTACGCGGGCGACATAATCGAAATATTGTTGATTGTCAAAAAACAGTTGCGTGATCAGAAAGCGTGCGCCGCTGGCAACTTTGCGTTCCACGGCTTCGAGATCGGCGTGCACGCTGCCGGCTTCGGGATGTTTCTCGGGGTAGCACGCCGCACCGATACAAAAGTCAAATTCGCGTTCGAGCAGACCGACTAAGTCGCTGGCATTGCGGAAACCGCCCGCGTGCGCGATAAAGTCGCCGCCGCGCGGCGCATCTCCACGTAAAGCGAGCACGTTGCTGATGTTTGCAGCTTCGAGCTCGTGAAAGATTTCGCGCAATTCGTCCGCGTTCGCACCGACGCACGTGATGTGCGCCAACACATCGATGTCGAGCTCGTTCTGGATGCGTTTGGCAACATCGACCGTTCGCGTACGCGTCGATCCGCCGGCTCCGTAGGTAACCGAAACGTAAGCCGGATCGAGCGATTTAAGCGCGGCGACCGTTTGCATGAGCGATGCAACGCCCGCATCCGTTTTCGGCGGGAAGAACTCGAAGGAGAAAAACGGCGACTGCGTTCGTAACCGTTCGGTGATCCGCATACCGCTTGCTTCTACCTAAAACTGGTGACGACCCCGTTACAGACGAGCGCCCAGCCGTCGACGAGCACGAATAACAATAACTTAGCAGGCAGTGAGATAACGGGCGGTGAGAGCATGAACATCCCGAGGCCCATCAGGATTGCGGCAACCGCGAGATCGATTGCGACAAAAGGCAAGTACAGCGCAACGCCGATCGCGAAACCGTTGCGCAGTTCGCCGACGACGAAGGCCGGAATGATGACGGTCAGCGGCGCGGCACGGGGCGTTTCGCCCGCCGATCGATGCGCCACGCGAGCGAAGATTGCGATATCCTTGGTTTTTGTTTGGCGCAGCATAAAGGTTTTGAGCGGCTCGATCGCTCGGTCTAGAAACGCATGCTGCGAGATGCGGCCTTTAGCGTACGGCTCGAGCGCATCGTGCGAAATCGCGTCGAACGTCGGCGTCATGATTACCAACGTCAAGATCAACGCGAGACCTGTTAGGACCGTATTGGGCGGCAACGATGAAGCGCCGATCGCCGAACGAACCAGTGACAGCACGACGATGATGCGCACGAACGACGTTGATAAGACAAGAATAAACGGCGCGATCGACAGCAACGTGAGGCCGGCCAGAACATCGAGAGGAATTGAAGAGCGTCCGTGACCGGCCATCGTAACCAAAGCATCCATGCGGCCATCATCGCAGCGGCGCATGGCCGAAACGTGACCGCTTTGCGTCGGCGACGCGCGTTAGGGCCGTTCGATGAGTTCTGTGATCCGCACGCCGAATTTCTCATCGACGGCGACAACTTCGCCGCGTGCAACGAGCCGATCGTTCACCAATAAGTCGACCGGGCCGCCGGCTAGGCGATCGAGTTCGACGACGGAGCCCGTGCCGAGCTTGAGAATGTCCTCGACGAGCATCTTGCAGGTGCCGAGCTCCGCCGTTATTTTGAGCGGTACGCTCATGAGCATGTCGAGATTTTTACCGTTCTCTAGGGTCGCCATCACGACTGAGCTCCCGTTGTCTTGACCGAATGTAACTCGAAAGAATAATGGCCGCCGGAGATGCCGCCGCAACCGCTCGCCATGTACGTATCGGCGATTTTCAAGCCGGCCGCAGCACCGACCTGGGTATCGAGCCGCACGATATCGCCCGGCTTGAGACTCAAAAACGTTCGTGCATCGATGGTACCGGTTGCAAACTCGACGTGCACGTCAAGCGGCACGCGTGCCAGCAATGCAGGCGGAAACGGACGTGCCGGACCGGAGTCGGGCAAATCGCGCACGACTCCGACACCGATGTCGATTGCGACCGGTGCGCTGACACGAACGTCGAAAAATGCGACACACGCCGGCAACGCCGGGCCGGCAATTCGTTGCGACCCGCTGCGGCGTTCGGCATAGAGCGGATCGAACGTCGCGGCGCAGCGGCCGGCTATGCGTTCGAGTGCATGCAATTCGAGCGCACTGAGCGCAGGGGATTCCAGAATGACGGTTTCGCCGAAGGCGCGCTGCACGAGCGTTCGCGCATCCGCCGGGTGCAAAACCAGAATGATATCGGTCTGCCGTCCGCACGTCAGAAAGCAAAACGCGTCATTCGACAGTGTTTGCCAAGCGCGTGCGTCGATTGCGGCGGGTTCACCGATCGTCAACTCGCACGGCTCGCCGAATAAATCGCGCAGCATTTCCCGAATGCCGTTAGCGACGAGGCAAGCCGCGCCGAGCGGAATGCTTGGCCGCGCCACAAATCGCGCCCGCCGAACGCCGTTCGGATCCGGCCGCTCGAAGGCTAAATCACCGATCACTTGAGGAGGTCCATCGCAGTTCGCTCAACGCCGCCGCGAGCTTGGCCCGCGGCATGCAAGGCGGAAAACGCGCGATACGCTTCAGCAAGTTTTTCTAGGCTCGCATCTACGTCGATCGAGCCGACGTCACGCGCGTACGTAGCTACTCCGGCGAACGTACCATCGGCCGGCGTGCCTATATGCGGCGGGATGCCCTGCGGAGCGCCGACACGCGCATCGCCCAAGCGAATCGGTTGAGTGCCCGCGGGGAAACGCGCCAACGCGATTTTTCCGGCAGTGATGCGCTCGACGCTGCGTTCAGCCGTGCGTGGATCGACCGTGGTTCGCGAATACGACAGCGTGCCGTCGCTTTCGAGCCGCGCATTTTCGCAGCGACCGAGCACGTTATCGCGCGACGGCAACTGTAAGGGAGCGGGAACATTGCCGCGCGCGTCGCCGCCGGGATAACCTAACACCGCGCTGCCGTCGGTCGTCCGCAACACTCCGCCGTCGAGCGTGAAGCTACCGTCGCGCGTAAATGCACGCGTGCCGTCCGGTTGCGTGACGACGAAGAACGCATTGGGCGGCGCGCTGACGCTTAAGGGATCGGCGGCAACTTCAGGGCGGCGCCGGCTGACATTCACGTCGTTATTGACGGCGAATCCACCGTTCGTATAGGCGCGCAACACGTCTTGCGCGCGAGCTTGGATTCTACCGAGGGCGTCGATCGTAGCCGCGGAAACCATCGTCAGACGGCCTCGATCTGCGTTCCGGCTGCGTGCAGCGCAAAGCGCGCTCGCGCGAGCGCACGATCGACGTTCGCGCGCAAGTGCGGTGCGCATAACGCGATCACGCGCGTCGTCGCACCGTCACGGCGCACGAGCAGTTGCACGCGGCCGTCAGCGGCTTTGATCGCCAGTGCCGCCGGCCGCACGGCAACGTTCGCCATCCGCGTAACGAGCGCGCGTTCGATGCGTTTGGACAGATCGGTCGCCGGCGAACGGCGTTCGACTTCACCGGTGCCTGCCCGTTCGCCGGACCGCGCACCACGCTGCTCCGACTGCGCCGCCATCGGCCGTAACTGCGTTTGACGCACGTTGCGCTGCGCAGCGGCGGCACAATGAACCGGCGTTCCGTCAACTATCGTACGATGCGCCGCCGCCGTTTCTGTTTGCGACACATGTAATGCTGAATACCATGCTTGAGATAGCGCTCGCCGATCGGTGCTTGGAAGCTGGGTCGCCACGACGGCGACGGACCGCGTTGCAGAATTCATGACCGCAGCATACCAAGCTCCGATCACAGCTTTACGACGAACTTATTGCCGTCCGGCGACGGCCGTCGTCGAAGCTTGCACCTTTCTGCAAATACATCGCGTCATGACTTAAATCGAAAGTCACGATAAAATTCTTGAGGATCGCGAGACCGATGTTACCGGCATCGGTCCGATCGGCAAATGCGCCTTTATCGGCAGTCACGACGTCGGCTGGTGTCTGATAGAACGCCGCGTCGCCGAGCATGAGTTGGCCGAGCGCCGCACGGTAGGCCGGCATCGTGCCGCCGATACCGGACATCGCCGTTTTCTTGCCGTTCGGCGGCACGATGCCGGGATGCGCAACGACAAACGGATGATAAAGCAATAGTTCGCCGCTGTTGCCCGTATCGATCATGAACGGAACGGTCAGCGTTCGATCGATCTGCACGCTCGCCTCGATGAGACCGCGATCCAGATCGAGCGCTACCCGCGTTCCGCGCGGCACGAACGAACCCGGTTCGCCGAAGCGCATGGTCTGATGCGCGAAATCCAATTCAACGAGCGACTCGGCGAAAAACGGAACACCCAGTATTCCCTTGATTTGCGCTACGCCCGCTCCGGCGCCGCGCAGATCGAGCGATAGGGCCGTCAAATCGTCCAGATGCGCGCTACCGATTTCCAGCCGCGGCAGCGCCAGAACGTGCATGCCGCCGGTCCGGTTCGCGCCTCTGACTTCGAGGACTCCTTGCTCGGAAAGACCGGCAGCTCGGGCAACCCGCGAGTCGAGCACAATGCCCGCAGCGCCGGTATCGAGCACGAAGTCGTAGGTGGTACCGGCAAGCGAAACGGCGCATGCAATGAGTGTATTGCGGATGAAAATCGGAACCGTTTGAACGGTCGGAGCGTGTATAATCCGCGTGACCAGCGGTGGCAAAAATCGCGTCGGCGATCGGCGCGTCGATCGCCAGCGACGTCGTTTTCTGCACGACGTCGAAAGCACGATCGCCGTCCGATGTGCGCATTGCAAACGGGAAGCGGTGTCCGCCGACATCTCGCCAGTCGGACAGGTCGATCGTCGCCGGCCCGTCGCCGTCAAGGTACTCGAGGCGCATCGGTAATCCGCTTCGGGTGTCGATCCAGAGTGTTTCCGGCTCGCCGCCCTGGGCGCAAACCTCAAGCCGCCACATCGGCCGTGAATCGAGCGTAGCGAAGCCCAAAAATTTCGCTCGCTCCGGCGCGTCGACAAAGGCGCCGCTTTCAACGAAATCCTCAGTCAGTGCGCGACGCCGTAGATAGCCGCTTAGTTCTCGCACATCACCGTTGGACGAACGAGTGAATAATCGGTTTCCGAGCCGCAACGTTGTTTCCGTACGCGGCCCCAGCCGCTCGTCGTTTCGTTCGTTCGAAGCGCTTCGCCAGGCGTGAAAGTCGCCCGTCAAACCCTCGCCGCTGAGCGTTCCGGCGAACTGCAGACTCGTTAGCCCGCGGACGTTCGTGGCAGCGGCGTAGCTCGCCAAGATCGAGCTGACCGGCGGAGCGGCGGGCGTTGCGTGCACTGCTGCCGGTGCGCCGGACGTGGAGAATGCCGCAATCAGCAATGCCAGCCGGGCGGCAATCCTATGGGATCGTGCGGTACTTTGCGTACGACCCGAGGACGTTCTGGACGTAGTTTTGCGTTTCTGCATACGGTGGAACACCGCCGTACTTTTCGACGGCGCCGGGACCTGCATTGTATGCCGCGACCGCCAAGCGGACGTCGCCGTTGAAGCGATCGAGCAAACCCCGGAGATACCGGGTTCCGCCCGCGACGTTTTGGCTCGGATCGTAGGAGTCGCGCACGCCGACGGACTGCGCGGTCGTCGGCATCAATTGCATGAGGCCTTGTGCGCCCACGTGCGAGGTGGCATTTGCGTTGAAGCCCGACTCGTTGGCGATAATAGCTTTCACTAGCGACGGATCGACTTGCCACGCCGCGGCATTGCGCCCGACAAGCGAGTCGATCTCGGCCGGAGCGACCGGTGCCGGCGCCGGCCCGCCGGCCGATGCCGTAGCGGCAAACGGTGACGTCGTACCGCCGTTTGCCATGGCCGAAGCCAGCGTGGCCGAGAAGGCCGCTGCTCCGCCGGCATCGGGGGACGGCGAAGTTCCGGTGATTTCGGCGATCCGGCTCTGGACCGCCGCGATGTCAGCGCTGATATCCATCAGACAACATATCGGTCAATATCCCTAGCTGCGTGAGGGTGGAGTCAAAAGAAGCCGGAGCCGACTGGCGCAAAAAGCCGGCGATCTCGATTTCGGTCGCAACCGCGCGCCGGACCGCCGCGTCGCCTGCTCCGGGATCGAGGCCGAGACCGCGCGCATCCCGCGTGTCATCCAACAGCGAGACGGCACCCCGCAAGGTGCGGGCGCCTTCGAGATGTCGGCTCGAGGCGACGTCGCCGAGCGTCCGGCTTGCGGATGCCGGGAGATCGATTGCGGGAAACCATCCCCGCGCCGCAAGCCGCTCGGACAGCACGACGTGGCCGTCGAGAGCAGCGCGGCACGCCTCACCGACCGGATCGCGCGGATCGGGGCCGTCCGAGAGCACCGTCGCGACAAGCGTAATCGATCCCGTCTGGAAGGCGCCGGCGGTTTCGATCAGCTGTGCAAGCACCGCAAAGACACTCGATGGATAGCCTCCGCGGCCGGCGGGTTCGCCGGTCGCCAGCGCAATGTCGCGGGCGGCGCTTGCGATACGCGCCAAGCTGTCCACGACGAGCAAAACCCGTAGACCGCGGCGCCGCAGGGCATCGGCTTGTGCGAAGGCGGTGTGCGCAGCGCGCAAGCGTTCGGCCGCGCTTCGATCGCTCGTTGCACAGATCAGCGTTGTTCGGGCACCGATCGTTTGCAGCCAACGCTCAGCTTCCCGCCCGCGTTCGCCGATAAGGGCGATTACGCTGACATCGGCGTTCGAGCCGGCGACAATCGTCTCGAGCAACGTCGATTTGCCGCAACCCGGCGCGCCGAAGATTCCGATTCGAGCACCGGCACCGAAAGCCAACGGCCCATCGATCGCGCGCACGCCGGTCACGAAGAGGTCGCTGACCGCTCGACGTTCGGCGGGCGGCGCTGCACGAAGCACAACCTGCCGGCTCGTCCGTCCTCGAGTCGGCGGACCGCCGTCGATCGGCGTGCCGAGCGCATCGATGGCCCGGCCGAGGCAAGCGGTGCCGAGGGTCAGGTCGAGTGCTGACGGATCGCTCGCGACTGAGTCACCGACGCCGATGCCTTCGACAGCTGCAAACGGCGCGAGCATCGCCCGTTGACCGGCAATCGCCGTAACGCGTGCCGGTATCGTGCGCCCCGATCGGGTCGTTATACGAACGCCGCTACCGACGCAGAGCGTCGGAAGCGCGGCTTCGACGAGTGCACCGTGCGTTGCGGTGACGGCTCCACCGACGGCGCCGATCATTCGGCCACCGCTGCGATGACCGCTGCAAGCCGCACGCCGAGACGAGCGTCGATCGTGCCGCTGCGGCACTCGAGGACGGCGTCGCCTGGCTCGAGCGTCGGATCGACCACGAGCGGCAGTTCGCAGCAGACCGCTGCATCTGCGGTCGCTACCCGCAGCCGCAGTGGTTCTTCGGCAAGGCGTTCGGCGATCACCCGGCTCGCGATAGCTGCCAGGTCGACGCTTCCCAACCGTAATTCGCGCGCAACAACGTCGACGGCGAGGCCGCAGACGAGGTCGCCGAGCACGGCATCGAACGCATCGCGCAACGCCGCTTGAAATATCCGCGCCGCACCGATCGCATGTGCGGTCTCCGTCTCCGCCGTCCCAGCCGGCGCCCGATCGCGCAGCGGCTCGTCCGCGGGCCTGACATCGCTCGTCACGCTGGACACGCGCGAACCGAGTTCCGGTATCGCCATCGCCGGTTTTCTCCGGTACGTCGATTGCGGACGGCCGAAGCAGCACGTCGGCAAGCCGAATAAAGCCGGCGGCGTTAGGCGCGGGCACGAAGTAACTCCTCGGCATCGGGCACGAGCGGTGACGCCGCGCGAGCTAATCGTCGAACGATCGCGGCGCGCTCGTCGGCGGGATAGAGTTCGAGCACCGCCGTCGCAGTTGCGGCGGGAAGCGCTGAGATAATGGCCGCGGCAATGTGCGGCGGTTCGCCCGCCAGAGCACCGCGAACGCGCACCGGCGCAATTCCCGCCACATCGCGCGTTGTGTGTCTGACCGTCGCCGAATCAACCAGCTTGAGTGTTAAGGCATAAGCCGGTCGCGCACCGCAGAAGATCGCGCACGCAATTGCACATGCAACGATCGTTTGCGGCAGCACGCCCGCGAACGCGCCGAACACTGCCCAGCGCGAGACCGGTATACGCGCCGGAGCAGCATCGGTCGAGAAATGCACTTCTTGCACTTGCAGCACGTCACCGCGCCGCGCATCCAGACCCGCCGTCGCGGCGGCTAAGAAACGGATTTTCTCGAGGTCGAGATGTTTGACCGCATCGACAAAGACGGCGACCGACCGCCGTAAGGTCGTACCGGGAAGCGCGACTCGGACTTCGTCATGGGTGTCAGCTGCCGCGATCTTCGACAGAATTGGATTTCGTGTACTTCTTGACGCTCGATGAATAGCGCTCGTCGCTCGCCGAGCGTGCAATGGCGCCGGCCAGGGGCGTGCGGCGGGTGTCGTGAACGTCGCGTCGCTCGTCGAACACTTCGCGATGCACGCGCACGATCGTCGCATTGAGACCGAATGCCGCATCGAGCGCCGACTGCAACGCGAGTTGCACTCCTTCGCCATCGGCATCACCATCGGCCGGCGCGTCGACTGCCAAACCGCGATCGTCGAGTACGGTAACGTGCGCCGCATCGAGCCCCGGCACGCCTCCGGCGACGAAGGCGCGAATACCGGCCAGCGTTCGGGCGTTGACGTGCGCACCTCCGGCCAGCGTGATGCGCACGCTTGCGGACGCGTCGTGCGAGGTTTCGTCGGCATACATTCCGGTGCGCGCCGGCGCAATGATCACCCGGGCATCCGCAACGCCGTCAAGTCCACGTAGACCCGATGCCAAATCGCCGGCCAAACCGTCGCGCGTTTGCGCTTCGAGTACCGACTGCGGCGTCAGCGCGCCGGCATGCGCGAACATTTCGGCCGAACTGGCGAGATGCGGATGCGGGACGCCGGCGATCGATAAGCGCAGCAGGATGTCGCTACGTTTCGCTGCTGCAACGCGCACGTTATCGGCGACCGGTGCAAAGGCGATGTTCCAAGCGGCAAGACGCGTTTGCACTTCGGCAACTTGTTCGGCGGTCAGCGGCGTGGCGAACAGGTCGATCCGGGTGTCGCGGGTGGTAGCGAAGCCGGCGACGACGAGTGCGATGCCCAGGCATGCCAACGCGCCGTACATCGCCTTTAACTTGAGCGGTAACGCGAGTAGCCGGGTCATTATCGGCGCGAAACGCATCGCTTAAATCTGCATTCCGAGCAGCGAGTTGAGCGCTTGCGCAGCGTGCTGCACGCCGGATGTTGCGACGGCCAGAGCGATATCCGCGCGAGCGCGTTCGACGACCATCTCCTGAAGACCGCCGGTCTTTGCCGCGAAGGCCGCTTCCGCTGCTGCGGCCCGATCGAGTTGCACGCTCGCAGCATCGACGAGTTGCGCGAAACCGCCGCCGAGTGAAGGCGTCGCGGCGCCCGGCCCGGCCGGCCCGCTGACCGGCATATCCGGTACGATCGGATCGATGCGCATCAGGTGCGCCCGAGATCGATGGTTCGTTCGGCAAGACGTTTGCCGATATCGAAGATCGAAGCATGTTGTTCGTAGGCGCGCTGCGCGTCGAGGACGGCGATCATCTCGGCTAGTGCGTCGCCCGAGCCGGGTTCAGTCCGAACGCCGGTCAGCGTTAATAGGGCGGACGCGTCATCGTTCGAGCCGTCGTCGCCGGCACTTTGGTCGTCCGAGGCATCGCCGGTAGACGGAGCGCCGAACTGAGCGACCAGTCGTGAATACGGATGGTTGGGTGTACTTGCTTGGGCCGCAGCGACGTTGCGCGCGGCAAGATCGAGCACCGTTCGCTGGGCGCTCATTCCACTCGCTGCGGCGCTTAACAGGTCCATTTCGCTGACCGATCCGGTGTCGAGCATTTACTTCGCCACCGTCCGCAGTTCGCTCAGCCGAGCGTGCAGTGCGCCGAGCAGAGCCTCCTGAAAAACTGCGGCCTGCGCGATTTTGGCCATCTTCGGTTCATCGACGCTCGCCGAACGCGTAAGCTGCGCGAGCGTTGCTCTAGCAGTGCGGCTCGCCGCTACGGTGGCATTACCGAAATCAAGTTCCATACGGCAACCGTACCGGGCGCATATGAGCGGAAGGTTACCGCGGGGTGAGGAACCACGTTTGGTGCGCTACGGTCGAATGTTCCGACGGCAGCGGACCCCCTCCACCACCGCTGCCGTCACCTCTTGGATCGATCGTCGTCCGCTCGACGGGCACGGGCGAAGATGAGCGCGCCGGGCATCCCGGGCGATCCGCTGCGCATCCTCGCGGGCTTACGCACCGCCGCCCGGGCGACCGGCAACGGTACCTTGCTCGACGCTGCGACGGCGGTCGAGTCGGCTTACGATGCGCTCGCCCTCGAGCACATGAATCTCACCAGCCGCCTCGCCGCGGCCGGCTTGCAGGTACAACGCGAGATTCAGAAAGCGCAAACGATCGCGCGCGTCGCGGAAACCGTCAATTCATCGCTCGAGCTCGATGTCGTCTTGCGCCGCGTGCTCGATATTGCCGTCGACGTCCTCAGCGCGCAGCGCGGTTTCGTCATGATTGCCGATGAAACGACCGGCGCGTTGCAGCTTGCGGCAATGCATGGACTCGACCGCGCTTCGCTTGACTCCGACGAAATGCGCCCATCGCATACGGCCGTGCAGCGTGTATTCGATTCGGGGGAGACGCTCGTGACGACGGATGCTCAAAGCGATCCGCGCTTCAACTCGCAGGTCTCGGTGCGCATCCTCAACCTGCGTTCGATTATTTGCGTACCGCTCATCAGCAAGATGCGGCGCATCGGGGTGGTGTATCTCGACTCCCGTGTAACGCCCGGACTTTTTACGCCGCAGGATCCCAGCCTGCTCATCGCGTTCGCCAATCAAGCCGCGCTCGGCATCGAGAACGCGCGCCTTTTCAACGAACAACGAGCACGGTTACGTGAAATCGTCCTGCTCGAGGAATTGCAAGCTAAAGTCCTGGGCTCGATTACCAACGGAGTCATCACGATCGACGCGGCCGGAACGATCACGGCGTTCAACGACGCGGCGGCCGAGACGTTCGGCGTGTCGGCTGCTGCGATGAACGGCCGGCCGGTCAGCGCGCTTGCACCGTACGTGCCGTGCTTGTCGGCATTGCTCAATTCAACGGATTCGATCGGGAAGTCGCTCGAAGTCGAGGCCGTTCATCCGACGCGCGGTAACCTCACGTTGCAAATTCGCATTGCTCCGCTCGACCTCGGCGACAGCGAGCGGCGCGTTACGTATAGCGTCGCCATTGCAATCACCGATTTAACCGAACGTCGCGCGCTCGAAACGCTGCATCAAACCGACATCGAGCAGCGAGAGGCAATCGGTGATGCCTTCTCCCGCTACCTTGCGCCACACGTCGTCGAATCGCTCATGAAAGCGCCGTCCGCCGTTGAATTAGGCGGCGAACGGCGCACCGCAACGATTCTTTTTGCCGATATTCGCGATTTCACAAAAATGGCAGCGCGTTTGGAAGCCGAGCGCGTGGTCGAGATTCTCAACGCCTACTTCGAGGCAGCGGTCGGCGTGCTCTTCGAGCACGACGGCTTACTGGATAAGTTTTATGGCGACGGTTTGATGGCCGTCTTCGGACCGCCGCGCGTGCGGCCCGACGACGCGGCCCGGGCGCTGCGTTCCGCCGCGCGGCTGCACCAAGTCGTCCGCGAGCTCGAGCCGGTCATCCGCGAACCGCTGCGAATTTCCGTCGGCTTAGCGACCGGTGACGTCGTCGCCGGTCATATCGGCAGTACCCGGCGGCTCGATTACACCGTCATCGGCGACGCCGTCAATCTTGCATCGCGGCTGCAGTCGGCCGCCCCGCCGGCCGCAACGTACTGCGATGAAACGACGTACCTGCGCTCCGGCCTCAATCTGCGCGGCGAACGGCTGCAGGCGAAGATTAAAGGCCGCGACGACCTCGTTACGGTGTATCGCTTAACTTGAGCAGCATTCGCGGTGCAAGTGCTGCTTCGTGCGGCCGCTGCCGAGCGGCGATTACCGCTTCGAGAACTGGAAGCGCTTACGAGCCCGTTTACGGCCGTACTTTTTCGATTCTTTTTCGCGCGGGTCTCGCGTGAGCAGCCCATTACGACGCAACGGCTCGCGTAACGATTCGTCCATCTCAAGTAATGCGCGCGCGATGCCGTGACGCACGGCTCCGGCTTGGCCCGAGACGCCGCCGCCTTCACACTTCACGTCGACGTTAAAACGCGCCAGGCTTTGGGTGACATCGAGGGGTTGGCGTACGATCTGTACCCAGCTAGCGCGCGGAAAGTATTCGTCGACGGTCTTCTTATTGACCGTGATGACGCCCTGACCGAGCGACAGCTTCACTCGTGCGACGGCACGTTTACGCCGGCCGGTACCCTGAAAAATATCGGAGGTCTGCATCGAATCCTATTTCAGCGGAGCAGGCTTTTGCGCCGCATGGGGATGGGCTTCGCCGGCATAAACCGCAAGACGGTTGAGCTGAACGTCGCGCATGCGATTGGTCGGTAACATACCGCGAACCGCTCGTTCGACGAGCCGTTCGGGATAGCGTTCGCGTACGTTTTGCGCGGTCTCGGTGCGCAAGCCGCCGGGAAAACCAGAATGCCGGTAATACACTTTTTGGCGCCATTTATCGCCGCCGAGCTCGACCTTCTCGGCATTGATAACAACCACGTGGTCGCCGTTGTCGATGTGCGGCGTCCAGGTCGGTTTTTGCTTACCGGAGAGGGCTTGCGCGATCCGCACCGCCAGCGTTCCCAGACGCAATCCGGCGGCGTCGACGATGAACCAATCGTGCTGCGTCTCGGCAGTTTTTTGAAAGTACGTGCGCATGACCTATCCAGAAAAGAAGCAGGCCCGGCCCCCGAGACCGCGGCAACCCTCGAAGTATACGGGGCACGGACCGGCCCGTCAAGGCATGCTCTGCGCGATTCGCTCCGTTAAAGCGCCTCGAGCGCCTTCCGATCGGCGATGATAAGACCCTTGAGCCGGCCGCCGCGCACGATGCCCGCGCGTGCAAACGCCGCAACCGCTTGAGAACACGATTCGCGCGAGGTCCCGGCCAGATGAGCCAGGTCTTCCTGCGAAAGCGGCAGATCGATCCGTGTCCCGGCCGGCACCGTGACGCCGAAATCATCGGCGATTTCGAGCAGTGCTCCGGCAACCCGCGCCTCGACCCCGGCTCGGCTGAGCGCCTCGATCTTGGTTTGTAGCCGTGCAACTCGCCGGCCGACATTGGCCGCAACATTCAAATACATCGTCGGGTCGGCCGCGGCGTGGTGCTCGAAGGCGTCACGCGAGATCATCAACAGCCGGGCATCGGCAATTGCTTGTGCGCCGCTCTCGGCCGAGCGCTCGCCAAAAACGGCTCCCGGTGCCAACACGTCACCCGTTTTGGCTAAGAACAGCGTTAAATCGCGCACGAACGCCGCCCGGCGGAAAACGCGAAACCACGCGCCCGTCACGATCATGACGGACGGCGCATCGAGCGCGATTGTCGCGCCGCGGACCACCGTCTCGACTTGTCCGTCGGCGGACAGGCGGGCGATCTGATTTGCGGTCAGTCCGGACATCCGATGCTCCTTCGGCCCAGGGGCACGCGACACTTTCGCGCAAACGCGCGGCCTCTATGGATATTGGGGCGCGGGAACTTTTCGATCTTCCGGAGAGCGAAATCGACGCGTTGCCGTTCGGTCTTATCGCCGTCGATGCCGACGGAACGATTCGGCAATACAATGCCTACGAGTCGCGCATGGCGCGCTTGCCCAAGGACCGCGTCATCGGCCGTAACTTTTTTCGTGACGTTGCGCCATGCTTATCGGTCCACGGCTTCCAGGGCCGGTTCGAGCGCTTCTTGGAACAAACCGGCGACGCCGCCGAATCGTTCGATTTTGAATTCCGCTTCGCGTTCGGACGTCAGTTCGTTAAAATCACGTTCGTGCGCAGCACGAAGAACAAGCAAATTAAAATACTGGTCAATCGCTATGACGATCCATGATCGAGACCCGGTAAAGCCGGGCGGTACGAGCTGAAGCCGTCGTACGTAACACCGGTTAATGCAAGGCCGCAGGCCGGCGCGGTATAACCGGCTTGCTTGCGATCGCGCGAGGCTAAAATCCGCGGAATATCATCGACCGGGCGCCGGCCGGTGCCGATCTCGATGAGCGTACCGACGGTTATGCGGACCATGCGGTGCAAGAAACCGTCGCCGACGATTCGAATCCGGGCAAGTTCGCCGCAGCGGTCGATGCCGATCGACGAAATTCCGCGGACCGTCGGTCCGCTCGTCGGCAGCACGCCGCAAAACGCAATAAAATCGAACTCGCCGATGAAGTCGAGCGCCGCGCGCTCGAAGCGCCCGACGTCGATCGGCATCCATACATGGTGCGCGAAGCGCGCCATTGCACCTGACGGCGTCGCACGATTGAGAACGAGATACTCGTAGATCCGCGTTCGGGCGTCGAAGCGCGCGGAAAACGCGTTGTCCACGATTGCAGCATCGCGCGCGCTAACGTCGGCGGGCAATCGCGCGTTGAGCGCAAGCGCCAACCGCTCGATCGGAAACCGGCGCTCGCTACAGAATGAAATAACTTGACCGGTCGCGTGAACGCCGGTGTCCGTTCGGCCGGCGGCGGTCAGCTTGATCGGCTCCGCGAAAAGACCGCTCAATACGGCTTCGACTTGACCGCAGACCGTGCGCAGCCCCGGTTGAAATTGCCAGCCATGATAGTCGGTGCCGTCATACTCGATGACGCAACGATATGTTACCACCGCAAGAAGATGCGGACTGCGTTCATCGCCTGCGCGGCATTCAACGAACGAAAACGAGCCGCCTCGCGGCGACTCGTCAAACAACTATGCGTCAGCGGAGCGGCGAAAATTTAGGCCGGCACCGGAACCGGGCGGTGTTCGTCGAGATCCAGCACATCGGCCCAGCTTTTGATGTCGGTACGTTCGGGCGCAACCTGCTGCAAGAGCGACTGGAAGAACTTCTCGGAATCGGTGCCGGGCGCGGGGCCCGACGCTAACCACTGGGCATTCCAATCCGCGATCTCCGATTCACTCTTTTTGTGAATGAACGGAGCGACATAATCGCTAATTTCCTGATCGCTTTTCGCTTTCGAGATAACATCGAGAAGCGCTTCGTGGTCGATGCCCAAAAAGCTGAAAATTGCGGCATCCATCGGGCAGTTATAGTGGTACTCGCCAAGATTACCGTGCGCTTTGGCTTTGCCTTTATCGATCGTGCGAGCGAGTTGCACCACGCCGTGTAGCTCGGTTTTGACACTCGTCGGATACGTCTGAGTGAGATCCATGGAAGTTCCTTACTGTGCACCGGAACGTGCACCGGAGTGCTGTTTGGCGGATAGCGGTCGCGTCTGCATGAGTCGTCGCAGCCGCCCGGAGTTGCGCCGCGACCCGAGGCCGTCACGCCGACGATACGGCCTTGAAACGGCTCTTATTGGACGAGCCGTTGCAGCGGAAACAATAGCACGTCGCGGATCGATGCGTTATTCGTGAGTAACATAACGATCCGGTCCACGCCGATGCCGATCCCGGCGGTGGGCGGCATGCCGATCTCGAGCGCCGTAACGAAGTCCCAATCCGGCGGCGGCACTTCTTGGTCGCCGGCCGCCTTTTCAGCGATCTGCAACTCGAAGCGGCGGCGCTGATCGTCGGGATCGTTCAGCTCGCTAAACGCGTTGGCAAGCTCCATATAAGCGCCGAAAAGCTCGTAACGTTCGGTAAGCTCCGGATCGTCGGCCATCCGCTTGGCCAACGGCGAAAGAATGACGGGATACCCGTACACGAAGGTCGGCGACAGCAGGTGCGGCTCGATCACTCGCTCGAAAATCTTATCGAGCGCGTGCGCGTGCGTAGGCGAGCGCGGGATGCCGATATCAGTCAAGATTTGCTGCGCCGCGGCGAAATCGAGCAACCGCTCCCGGTCGAGACCGCCGTACGTTTTCATCGCTTCGAGATAACCGATACGTGCGAACGGCGTTGCAAACGAAATTGCGTCCTCGCCGTACATGAGCGTATCGCCGCCGTGCAGGCTATGCACGAGATGCGCGAACAAATCTTCGTTGAATTGCATCATCTCGTGCACCGACCAAAACGCGGCGTATAATTCGAGCATCGTAAATTCGGGATTGTGCGTCGCGTCGATGCCTTCGTTGCGAAAGATGCGGCCGATCTCATACACCCGCTCCAAGCCGCCCACGATAAGCCGCTTGAGATTGAGCTCCGTCGCAATCCGCAAGGTCAATTGCGCGTCGCCCAGCGCGTTGGATCTGGTGAGAAACGGCCGGGCGGTCGCGCCGCCCGCAATGTGGACGAGCACCGGCGTCTCGCATTCGTGAAAACCGCGCGCATCGATGAAGCGCCGCATCTCGGCGATAATTTTCGAGCGCGCGATGAAGACGTCGCGCACGTGCGGATTGACCGCCAGATCGATGTAGCGCTGGCGCGAGCGCTTCTCGATGTCCGTTAAGCCGTGCCACTTGTCCGGCAACGGCGCGAGCGCTTTGCCCAAGACCTCGAACGAACCGACATGGAGGGTCAGCTCGCCCATCTTCGATCGAAAGACAAAGCCGCGAACGCCGACGAAGTCGCCGCGATCCAGCTCACGGAAGGCGTCGAAGGCGTTACCGAGTTCGTCGCGCTTGAGATAGAGTTGGAAGCGGCCGCTTACGTCGTCGATGTCGGCGAAGATGACTTTGCCTTGTCCGCGCATCGCCATGAGACGTCCGGCAAGTGCGTGTGTTTGCGCTTCGGCATGCTCTTGCGGCGCAAGTGTCGCGTACCGTGCCGCGAGGTCCGCAGCGTGAGCGCTAACGTCGAACCGCGTTGCCTCGAACGGGTCGATCCCGCGTTCGCGCAAAGCGGCCAAATTCGTTCGCCGCGCCGCGATCAGCTCGGCTTCACGCCTGCCAACGTCTTCCTCGCTCACCATGCGCAGTTACGACAGCAACGGAGGGCGTCCGTTTTTCGGCCGTTGTTACGACCGGTCGTTACACCCGCTACGAAGCCTTCTTGCCTTTTTTTACAGCTTTATTGATCGACTCGATTTTGTATTTCATCTGCCCGCGCGGCGTCGTGACGTCGACGACCTCGCCTTGTTTGCGGCCCATGAGCGCATGCCCGAGCGGCGATTCGTTCGAGAGCCGCGCATTTTTCGGATCGGCTTCGGCCGAGCCGACGATGGTAAATTCGTGCGCGCTGCCGCTGCCGGTTTCTTTCACCCTGACGGTCGCGCCTAGATGCACTTCGTCGGCAACATAGTCACTTTGATCGATGATCCGCGCATTGCGAATCATGCTCTCGAGCTTGAGCACGCGGCCTTCAACGAACGCCTGTTCTTGTTTCGCGTCTTCGTATTCCGCGTTTTCCGAGATGTCGCCGAATTCTTTGGCCTGGCGAATGCGTTCGTTGACTTCGCGGCGGTGGACGGTCTTGAGCTCGTCGAGCTCGTCCTCGAGCTTCTTGAGCCCGTCGCGCGTCAGCACGATTTCTTTTTCGTTCAATCCGGAGCTCCTGGGAAAGCCGAACGCCGCTAAAGTGCGGCGCTCACGAACCCGACCCCGCAGATTCGCGACTGTTTGTCTTAAAAACCTGCTAAAAGGCTCGAAATCATCAAGGATCAGCGGCGCGTTGCGGCGACGGCCGGCAACCGAACGGAGGCCCTTAGGCGCCATGCGACGTAACCGCTGAAATGATCCTCGAGCGCACCGATACCGGCGATCTACGCGCATTGCAGCAGTCCGGTGTCGCGCGCGGCGTGAGCGTTGCACACGACATTTTTATCGATCGTGCAGACGGGGCGCGCGTGTGGGATACCGACGGCCGCGAATATCTCGACTTCGTCGGCGGAATCGGCGTGTTGAATCTCGGTCACCGTCATCCGCGAGTCGTCGCCGCCGTACGCGATCAACTCGAGCGCTTTACGCACACGTGCTTCCAAGTCGCGATGTATGACGGCTATGTGCTCCTGGCGGAGCGGCTCAACGCGCTGACGCCCGGTAACTTTGCGAAGAAAACGCTGCTGGTCACGACGGGCGCCGAAGCGGTCGAGAACGCGGTCAAGATCGCTCGCGCCGCCACCGGCCGGTCGGCGATCGTGACCTTCGCTCGCGGGTATCACGGCCGGACGATGTTTGCGCTCGCGATGACGGCGAAGACGAACCCGTACAAGCAAAACTTCGGCCCGTTTCCGGGCGATGTCTACCACGCGCCGTATCCGAATGCGTTCGCGGGCTGGACGGCCGCCGGAGCGCTTACAGCACTCGAAGCGATGTTCGAGACCGAGATCGCCGCCGACCGGATCGCCGCAATCGTCGTTGAACCGGTGCTCGGCGAGGGCGGCTTCGTGCCGGCGCCGGCGGAATTTTTGCGCGGCTTGCGGCGCATCACCGATCGGCACGGCATCGTTCTGGTCAGCGACGAGATTCAGTCGGGTTTCGGGCGAACCGGGAAGATGTTCGCTATCGAGCACAGCGGCGTCGTACCGGACCTCGTGCTCGTCGCCAAGAGCTTAGCGGGCGGACTGCCGCTGGCCGGCGTGATCGGCCGGGCGGATATCATGGACGCCCCGTTGCCGGGCGGTCTGGGCGGCACGTTTGCCGGCAATCCCATGGCCTGCGCCGCTGCGCTCGCGACGCTCGACGCGTTTGAAGAAGACGGCCTGCTCGACCGGGCCGTCGCGATCGGCCGTACGACGCACGCCGCCTTACGCGATTTGCAGCGCCGGCATGCCACGATCGTCGACGTCCGCGGGTTAGGCGCCATGCTGGCCTTCGAGACGGCGCAAGCCGACGATGCGCAGCGCATCGTCGAAGCTGCCCGCAGTCGCGGTCTGCTCTTGCTCAAAGCCGGTGCCGGGAACGTCATTCGGCTTTTGATGCCGCTCGTTATCAGCGACGCCGAGCTCGAGACGGGTCTCGATCGATTGGCGCAAAGTTGTGCCGCCGCGCTCGAAGCAGCGGCCGTTTAATCAGCTGTCGCGGTAGCCCCGCATGGAGGTCCCAAAATTAATGTCGATGCGAAGTTAGTCCGGTCCTACACCAGTCACATTCTCAACGTGATCGCGAGCCCGACGATCGATTCGTCCGAGGCAGCCTGGGTCGCAGGCGAAACGATCACCGCTTTCCGCGATCATGTCAATCCGGGATTTCTCGAGTACCGGAAATCGGCGGCCAACGGATCCCCCGACGCAGCGGTCGAGTGGACGGATTCGGGCCGGAATACCTTTCGCGATTTGCGCGGCCGTGAGTACATCGATTTCTTAGGCGGATTCGGCATCTTCAATGTCGGTCATCGTCATCCCAAAGTCGTTAAAGCGGTTGCGGACCAGCTTGCGCGTCAGCCGCTTCACTCGCAGGATCTGCTCGATCCGCTGCGGGCTCTGCTTGCAAAAACGCTCGCCATGATTGCGCCGGGCGATTTGCAGTATGCATTTTTTTGCAATAGCGGTACGGAGTCGGTCGAAGGCGCGCTGAAATTAGCGCGCGCGTTCGACTTGAACAAGCCGACGATCATTTGCGCGACGAAAGGCTTCCACGGTAAAAGTTTCGGCGCGCTGGCGGGCACCGCGAAAGCGGCGTTCCGGCGACCGTTCGGCGCAATGCTGCCCGGTATGCGGCACGTGGCTTTTGACGATCTGTCGATGCTCGAGAAAACCATGGAAGCATGCCGGCTCGTCGGCGAAGATGTCGGTGCCGTCATGCTCGAGCCGATCCAGGGCGAAGGCGGCGTCAATATACCGAGCCCCGGGTATCTGCGCGGCGTGCGCGAGCTGTGCGACCGTTACGCTGCGTTGCTTATTCTCGATGAGATCCAAACCGGGATGGGCCGGACCGGCAAGATGTTCGCGTGCGAGCATGAGAACGTCGCGCCCGACATTATGTGTTTGGCTAAAGCTCTGGGCGGCGGCGTGATGCCGATCGGCGCGGTACTTGCAACGAAGGCCGTGTTTTCACGGCTATTCGACAACCCGTTCTTGCACACGACGACGTTCGGCGGCAATCCGCTGGCCTGCGCGGCAGCGATCGCAACGATCGACGTCCTGCTCGAAGAACGTCTGCCCGAACGGGCTGCCCGCATGGGTGACATGATTCTCGCCGGAATGAAACGCGCGGTCGCCGGTCATGAAGACAAAGTCGTCGACGTGCGCGGACGCGGTTTGCTCATGGCGATCGAATTTGCGAACGACCAGATCGGCTTCGAGGTCGGACGCTACTTGTTCGATCATGGTATTTTGGTCGCCGGCACGCTGGTCAATGCGCAAACCGTTCGCGTGGAGCCGCCGTTGACGATCGAAGAACATCAGGCCGAACGGCTCTTCGTCGAACTCGCCGGAGCACTGGGCTCCCTGCCGCGCAAACAAGTTGCTTGAATGCTGGAGATGAATCGTGACCGTTAGTGAAATTCGCGCCGAACTCGGCCGGCTGCAAACGTCGCCCGACGGCGTCGCGCTCATGTATATTGCCGGCGACTGGCTGCCGGCATCCGACGGCGGAACGCGCGAACTGATCGACCCCGGTACGGGCGAGACGATCGGCCGCGTTGCCGAGGGAACGACGAGCGACACGCTACGCGCGATCGCCGCCGCACGTTCCGCTTTCGATAGCGGGCCGTGGCGTCAAACGTCGGCGCACGACCGGGCCAAATTGCTTTTCCGCATCGCCGATGCCATCGAGGCGAATGCCGAAGAATTCGCGCGTATCGAGACGCTCAACGCCGGCAAGCCGTTGCGCGAAACCGAGACCGACGTCGCCGATGCAGCGAACTGCTTCCGATATTATGCCGGGCTGGCGACGAAACCGCACGGCGAAAGTTTCGACGTTCCGGCGCCTTCGCAAACGTTCACCGTTCGCGAACCGATCGGCGTCTGCGGGCAGATCGTGCCATGGAATTTCCCGCTGCTCATGGCGGCTTGGAAACTCGCGCCGGCGTTGGCCGCCGGAAACGTGTGCGTGCTTAAACCGTCGGAGTTGACGCCGCTAACGGCGCTGCGGCTTGCGCAAATTATTGATGAAGCCGGCTTACCGCACGGCGTGCTTAGCGTCGTTACCGGTGCCGGACCGGTCGCCGGCGCGGCGCTATCCGAAAGCCACGATGTCGATAAGATCGCTTTCACGGGCGGCACGTCGACGGGCCGTACGATCATGCAAGCCGCAACCGGGAATCTCAAGAAAATATCGCTCGAATTAGGCGGTAAATCACCGAACATCGTCTTTGCCGATGCCGACTTCGAGACCGCCGTCGACTACGCACTGCTTGCGATATACGCGGGTTGCGGACAAGTCTGCTCGGCCGGTTCGCGCTTGATTCTCGATGATGCAATCTACGATCGGTTCGTTGCGCGGCTCGTCGAACAAGCGCGCAAAATCGTCGTCGGGAACGGCTTCGACCGCGCGACGGAGATGGGTCCGCTCATCAGCGCGCAACATCTGGCCAAAGTCGAGAAGTTCATTGAGATCGGTATCGCCGAAGGCGCAAAACTGCTGTGCGGCGGCGCACGTCCCGAGGGCGCCCAAGCCGCGCACGGCAACTACTTGCAACCGACGATCTTTGCCGAAACGACGCCGCACATGCGCATCGTACGCGAAGAGATTTTCGGCCCGGTGCTCGTTGTGCAGCGCTTCTCCACCGAAGCCCAAGCAATCGCGATCGCGAACGACACGCCGTTCGGTTTAGCCGGTGCGGTGTTCACGCAGGACGCCGCGCGCGCGCATCGCGTCGTGCGCGCTCTTCGCGCCGGCATCACGTGGATCAACACCTATCATCCGACGTATAACGAAGCACCGTGGGGCGGTTACAAACAATCCGGGATCGGTCGCGAACTCGGCACCTACGGTTTCGATGAGTACACCGAAGTCAAACAAATCAACGTCAATTTAGCCATAGAACCCAGCGGGTGGTTCGCCGGGTAACGAAAAGTCGAAGGGCTCGCAAGAGCGCGCGGTTTAAGACGGCGTAAACCGCGCGCTGTCGCCTGGGTCAGCCGCTCAAAAACGTTTGGAGGGTCGATGTACCGTCGCATTTCGGCGGGGCTGCTTACAGCAGCCCTCTTTCTTGCAACCTTGTTGCCGGCATTAGCGGGGACGACCGGCGGATTGCGCGGCCGAATCACCGATCGTGCGACCGGCGCCGGCGTTGCGGGCGTACGCGTTACGCTGGCATCACCGTCGCAATCAGCGACCGCAACGACCGACGCAAACGGCAACTTCATCTTCTTGTCGCTCAGTCCCGACACATACACGCTGGGCGTTGCGCCGGCAGGGTACGATGCCACCTCGCAAAGTGGTGTAACGGTCGCGTCGGACCAAGTGCAAACCGCCTCGCTCGTCGTCGTACGCACCATCAAGACGATCGGCCGGACGACGAGCCGTTCGGGATCGAACGTCGTCCGCCCGGGAACGACGAGCGACGTGTACTCCGTGAACGCAGCGGGCGCCGAAGCAACGGCGGCGCTCGGCGGCGCCGGCGGTCTCAATCAAGCGTATAGCGCTTTTGCTTCGGTTCCCGGCGTGAGTTTACAAGAAGGCCAGCAAGGCTGGAACCAGCTCGTTTACGTTCGGGGCGGCGATTATGAAGACGTCGCCGTCGAACTCGACGGCATTCCGGTGCAGCGTGCTTCGGACGTCGCGCCGATCACGACGCTTTCGAGCCTCGGTCAACAAGAGCTGCAGATTTATACCGGCGGCGCACCGGCATCGGCCGACGCCTCCGGGCTGTCCGGTTATATCAACCAAGTCATTCGCACCGGCACGTATCCGGGGTTTAAGGACTTTCAGCTCGGCGTCGGCGCGCCGGCGTTTTATCATAAATTGCAGGCCGAGATCGGCGGAGCGACCAGTAACCGGAATTTCAGCTATTACATCGGCGTCGCCGGAATCAATCAGGATTACCGCTACGGCGATCAATTCAATGCGGCCGGAAATCCGGCGTTTTTCGCGCCGCTGGCCGTGCCGTCGAATAACAATCTCGGCGTGTACGACGGCAGCGGCGCGTTTGCCGTTGCCCCCGGTCAAAGTTACTCGATCGCAAATACGAACGACCGCGAGTTCGTCGCGAACTTTCATGTCGCGCTGCCGCACAAAGACGGTAACGGCAAAGACGACCTGCAATTACTCTACGCCAATGCGCGTATTTTAGCCCAATTTTACGGCTCGGTGAACGATCTCGGCGGGTCATCGTATGTTAGCAATGCGATCGGGTTTACGCCCACCTATGTCGACTCGAACGTCTATAACGGCCCGCTTTTGACACCGCTGACGGGCAACGAACCGGTGACGCCATATGCGTTTCCGGGCGTCGGTACGCATGCGTTCAACGGCACGCTGCCGGCCGATCTGCGTGAAATCAGCGACAACGGCTTCTCGCTCGTGAAGCTCCAATACCAAAAGAACATCAACGATCGATCGTATTTTCGGCTCTACGGGTACAGCGATTACTCGAACTGGTTCATCAACGGGCCGGTCAGTGCGAACCTCGCGTACGGCGGCGAGATCGCCGATTACGAGGTGATCGATCACACCTACGGCCTGAACGCGCGCTATGAAAATCAACTGACGCCCAAACACTTGTTGACCGCAACCGCGTCTTATCAGACGCAAAACATTCAGACCTATTCAAACGGTGCCAACGGCGGCGAAATCACGACGAATCTGACCGATAGTGCCGGTAATTGTTTTAGTCCGCTCAACGGAAACTACGCCAGCTGCTATACGCCCATTTACAACGCCGACGGCACCGTCAACGGCGCGGGCGGATTGAACGTCTACGGGCAGTATGGAGCACCGATCGCGGGCTCGCCGGGTTCGGCGCTCATTCCATCGACACTACCGGGCTCCGGACTGCCGGGTGCAGTACCGGCCGGCTCGCCGGCAACGCTGGCTAACGGCGGTGCCGGTGCAAATTGGGTCGTGACCAACAACGGCTCCGAAGGTGAACTCGATACGGTTCGGCCGTTCTTTACCGCAGTTTCGCTAAGCGATCAATGGCGGCCGACGGACAAACTCGTCATTAATGCCGGCGTCCGGTATGAGAGCTTTCTCTACCGGCTTGCCGATACATCAGGCCCCGCGCGCCAATTCTGGTTCAACGCGTGGAATCGCGAAAATTGCTATACGCCCGGGCAGCCTTCGGCGACACCCAATGCGGCCGTCAATCCGCTGACCGGCGCCGTGCCGGCTTGTCCGGCCGGGTCGATCGCTCTTATTAATACGTCGCCTAAAAGCGTTCAGTATCCGGCGTTTCAGCCACGCGCCGGTTTAACGTACACGTTGAATCCCGACACGGTCGTGCGTGCATCGTACGGCCGCTACGCGCAGCAGCCGGGCACATCGTATCAGCAATACAACGTGGTGCAGCAAGATTTGCCGGGTTACATTTCGACGTTTTTACCGTACGGATTTAATTCACCGTATCACGTGACGCAACCGTCGTATTCGAATAGCTACGATTTCTCACTCGAGAAGCATCTCAAAGGTACCGACTACTCATTTAAGCTCACACCGTTTTACCGCTCGACACAAGCTGAACTGCAGGGTATTCCGATCGGGTCGCAAGGTGTCGTCGACGGCCTCAATACCGGCACCGGACGTTCGTACGGCGTCGAGTTTCAGTTCTCGAAAGGCGACTTCGGCCGGCAAGGCTTGTCGTATCAACTTTCTTATACGTACACCCAGGCGTTGACGCGCTTCAACGACTTTCTTACCGGTAACAATTTCATCGATAACCAGAACGCCTATGTCAAGCAATACAATGCGTTCACCAGTTTCTGTACGACCAATCCGACCGATGCACGCTGCGGCGCAACGCCCACGGGCGTCGCGGCGGCGCCATGCTATGCGCCGGGCGGCGCCGGCGTGACGGCAACGCCCGATCTCGCTGCGCCCTCGAGTGCGGCGTGCGGCGCGGGCGAGTTCGCCAATCCGTATTGGAATGCGCCGGTTCAGCCGCTGTTCGATCGCACCGGTTCGTACACGCCCTACGATATTCTCCCATCGAATCCGTTCAGCGGCGCGGTCGGCTTCAACACGCCGAGCGTCGTAACCGGCGTCGTGAATTTCCGGCGCGGTAAATTCACGCTCACGCCCAGTGCAACGTACAGTTCGGGAACGTTCTACGGTTCGCCGTTGACATGGCCGGGATACGATCCGACGACGTGCGGTGCGGCAGTCGCCGGAACGACGGGTGCCAACACCCAAACGTGCAGCGGCGCGATTCTACAGCCCGATCTTTACACGGGTAATTTTGACGGCCAAGGCGCGTTTCGCGAACCGACGCGCTTCACGCTCAACTTCCAGACCGGATACGAGTTCAACAAAAGTGTTCGCGCCGTACTGACGCTGACGAGCCTGATCGACCACTGCTATCAGCGCGGTTATGCGTGGGACAATCCGTCGACGTGCGTCTACGCGCAGCTGCCGTCGAATCACTTGGCTCCGGTCGGAAACTTCGTCGATCCGTCGACGGCGCCGGTGCAGATCCGCTATCCGTACGGCAGCTTTTACAACAACGTACAAACCGGATTCGTCGGACAGAAGCTGCCCTTTAGCGCGTTTCTCAATCTCGAAGTGCGCCTCTGAGTATGGAACCGCGCGACCGCGCGCTCGGCATGGACCGGCCGATTGCGCGGCGCGATTTCCTCAATGGCATGGCGCTGGGAATCGGCGGAGCGCTGTCGGCCGGCGGGCAACCGGCGTCGGCCGCCGCACCGGCATCGGCGCAAGACGTAGCGGGTTATTATCCGCCGGCGCGCAGCGGTATGCGCGGCAGTCATCCCGGCTCGTTCGAACAGGCGCATGCCCTACGGGATGGGCGTGAGCCGGCAACCTGGCAGAGGCCGGCCGAGACCGGCGAGGCGTACGATCTCATCGTCGTCGGTGCCGGCATCGGCGGACTTTGCGCCGCGCATTTCTACCGGGCACGACATCCCGGCGCGCGCATTTTAATTCTCGACAATCACGATGATTTCGGCGGTCATGCCAAACGCAATGAGTTCGTCGTTGACGGCCGGACGCTCGTGGCGAACGGCGGAACCTGGGCGATCGAGTCGCCGTTTCCGTACAGCCCGGTCGCGCGCGCGTTACTCGCCGAACTCGGCGTCGATCCGCCGGCATTCGCGCGCCGCGATGACCATCCGGAATATTATCACGGACTGGGTCGCGGCAGTTTTTTCCGCCGCGAAGACTTCGGCGTCGACCGGCTTGTGCCACAGCTTCCGCCGACGCTCGTCGACGGCGCATCGCGCGTGGCCGCGCAGCATGCATGGGCGCGCTTCGTGGAACAAACACCGCTATCGGCCGATGCCCGCGCGGATATCGTCCGCATCGAGACCGGCCAAACCGACTTCTATCCGAACCTAACATCGGATCAAAAAAAAGACCGGCTTTCGCGAATAAGTTATCGCGACTACTTGCTCCGAGTCGTCGAGGCGCATCCCGACGTCATCAAATTTTATCAAACGCGGACGCACGATCTGTTCGCGGTCGGCATCGACGGCGTCACGGCCCTGGACTGCTGGGGCCTTGGTTTCGCGGGGTTCAGCGGACTCGCGCTCGGACCCGGTCCATACCACCGGATGGGCTTCACTGCCATGGGCGCCGCAACGCCCGGCCAAGCTCCGTATACCTTTCACTATCCGGACGGCAACGCATCGATTGCGCGCCTGTTAGTGCGACGGCTCATGCCCGGCGTGTTATCCGGCGCGACGGCCGCCGATATCGTCACGGCACGCGCCGATTATTCGCGGCTCGACCGGCACGATGCGGCCGTGCGCACGCGCTTGAACAGCACGGTCGTTGCCGTTCGACACACGGGCGCTGCGACGGAGACAGACGGCGTTCGCGTTACGTATCTGCGCGGCGGATTACCGTTTAGCGTGCATAGTTCGGCTGTGGTAATGGCGTGCTGGAACATGATCGTTCCATATCTCGTCCCGGATCTACCGGCCGCTCAAAAAGAGGCGCTGCATTACGGCGTTAAAGTTCCCCTGGTATATACGCGCGTCGCAATTCGCAATTGGCACGCGTTCGCGCGACTCGGTTTGAGTGGCATCGAGACACCGGGGATGTATCACTCGAGTATCGATCTGGATCAACCGGTCGATATCGGCGGCTATCGTGCATCGCGTTCAGCGAGCGAACCGGTCGTCGTGCGGATGTTGCGCACGCCCTGCGCGCCCGGCCTGTCCGAACGCGATCAGCACCGTATCGGTCGTGCCGAACTGCTGCAGACACCGTTTGCAACGTTCGAACGCAATATTCGCGAACAATTAAGTCGGGTGCTGGGTCCGGGCGGCTTCGATCCGGCGCGCGACATCGCTGCAATCACGGTCAATCGCTGGCCGCACGGATATGCGTATGAATACAATCCGTTATGGGATCCGGACAGCTTCTTTACCGGCGGCGTGACACCCAATGAAATCGCACGCAAGCCGTTCGGCCGCATCACCATCGCGAATAGCGATGCTGCTGCCGCTGCATATACCGATAAGGCGATCGATGAAGCGTACCGCGCAGTCGAAGAACTGCATGCGGCTCATGGAGGCTGATGTGACGTCGGAACTGCGTGCCGATTGCCTCAATGTCTGGGAAGTGCTGGCCCAATCGATCGCGATGATCGGGCCGACCATTACGCCGGTGTTGATCGTGCCGCTCATGTATGCGCAAGCCGGTAATGCGGGCTGGCTAGCCTATGTATTCGGCGCCGTTACCATCGGTGCAGTCGCGCTCAATCTCAATGTCTTCGCGCGCCGCTCGGCATCGGCGGGCTCGCTTTATATCTTTGCACAACGCGCGTTCGGCTCACGCGGAGCACTGCTCGTCGGCTGGTGTCTCTTGTGGGCGTATGCCTTCGTCGCGTTAGCCGGAACGATGGCATTTACGGTGTTCTTCGTCAGCCTCTTCGGCGCTGTCGGCATCGCCGCTCCGGCTGCACTTGGTGTTGTCGCGTGCGTCGCGATCGCCTGGTTCGTGAGTTACCGCGACGTCCGCGTCTCGACCATCGCGCTATTGGTGCTCGAGACGATTTCGCTCACGCTCATTAGCGTGTTGATCGTACTGATTTTCGTCCATCACCACGGCAGCCTCGTCGATACCGATCAGCTGACGTTGCGCGGTGCAACGCCCTCGGCGCTGGGACTCGGCGCCGTCGTCGCTATCTTCAGTCTACTGGGCTTCGAGAGTGCGACGTCGCTGGGCGAAGAAGCCAAGAATCCGTTGCGCACGATCCCGCGTGCCGTGATGTCGAGCGTTGTCATCGCGAGTATTTTCTTCGTCGTCGTCATGTATGCCGAGGTCTTGGGTTTACGCGGTGCAACGATACCGCTCGATAAGCTCGTAACACCGCTCGACGCACTCGCCGATAGCGTCGGCGCGCCGTTCATGAAAATCCCGATCGACATCGGCGCCGTCTTGTGTTCGGTGTCGATCGCCATCGCTGCGCTCAACGGCTCGGCGCGCGCGCTAATGATGATGGGCCGCAACGGCCTCTTACCGGCTTACTTCGCCCGCACGCATGCGCGCTTTGAAACGCCGCACGTCGCGCTCGGCGCCATTGCCGCCGTCTTGATCGTCGTCGGCGGAAGTGCCGTCTTGCTCGGCCGTGCGCCCAGCGATGCATTCTCCGACACATCGACGCTGTGCTCGTTCGGATTTGTCATCGTGTACGGAGCGATCGCCGTTGGTGCTTCGTATTACTTGCGCCGACGGCAAGAGTTACGTCCGGCCGACATCGTCGTCAGCGCTGTCGCGGTTCTGCTGCTGAGCGTCCCGGCGATCGGCAGCGTCTATCCGGTGCCATCGCCGCCGGGCAACTGGTATCCGTACGCATTCGCCGCGTACGTTATCTGCGGCGTTGCACTGCTTTGGCGTCGCCGCGTCAGCGCTCCGGAGGCGAACAACGCGACTCATGAAGCGGCTGTCGGAGCAGTGTAACTGCCGATAGCGCGTCGCTTAACGAGTGCAAACGCGATCATCGCAGCGCCTCGTAATGCTTGTCCGTGGTTCACGGACTCGGACGGACGAATGGCCGCGGCTTTACAGTCCGGTGCCTCGCCGGAAGCGGACTTGCAGTCAGCAGATTCTAAGCGCACGTCGACGAACGCACCATGGGATGAAGTTTGGTTGAGATCTGCCCCAACGGCATGAGGTTGCAGCGGAGTGCAGAGTGTCGGTGAGGTTGCGTTGCCGCCTACGAAGCCCGGAACAGGATGAATTCTTGACCGGCCGGTGCAGAAAGCGAGCCCGACTCGCAAACAAAGTATGTTGCAAGAAGCGTTTCTCGACGCTCTCAAGGCTTGGGCAAGGTCCGGCAGTCGCGGTCAAGCCGGCCCGGAATGGCGCTTTCGCGTCTCGCCACCCGGTGAAGACATCCGTCCCCTCGTACCTGATCTTGCCTTTTTACGATAGCTCCGGGCGGTTTCAACGTGTCGACGCATCCGTCGGAGCTGTACTCGCCGCCAAGCGTCCCGAGCTTGCGCATTCCGGCGCGTGCGTTCTTTGCCGAAATGGACATTCCGAACTTCCCTGAGCGCAACAAACGCACCGGCATAACAGCAAACGTACGAATCGCGAAGCCGACTTTACCGCATCGCTACGGAATGCTGCTGTCGCTGATTTTGGCCCACGACATCGTCCCGATCTTCCACTGTCGGTTCGATTGAACGAGCGTAAAGGCAAGTGAACCGCTTTCGGTCGCCGGCTTACCGTGGATGCGGTAGGTGTAGATCGTCGGAATCACAACGTACGCGTGCTGCCCGTTCACGGTAGCAAATTTCGGCGCACGAACGGCGATGAGCGCATCGCTCACACCATTCGCGGCTTGATCGGCACCGAAACCATCGAACCAGTGCCCGGCGGCATCCGGCGCGCGAAAGCGAAACGGAGCAAACTCATCGACGATGGCACTATCGCCGCTGAACGCCGAGACAAGTCGTGCGCGATCGCCCGCGTTCGCGGCCGCGACGAACGCTCGAATCGGCAGCAGCACGGCGCGATCGGCTGCAACCGCGACTCCGCTCGTCCATAGAACGCACGCGCACGCGCATAGAGCAATCGGGCCGAAACGCATGCGTGATCTTTCACCATCGTCGCTCCGGCGGACTCTATCTCGCGTGCAACACGGTAAGCGCGCGCGTTCGGCGAACCAGCAGCCATGCCGCGCACGCCCATTTTCGCCGGGCTCCATCAACTTGCTCGTGATGCCGCTGTTCGCGAGGCCCGGCCGCTGATCCGGCGCCGCGATTTCATCGCCGGCGCGGCTGCCTTGCCGCTTCTGGGCGCACCGCCGGTCGCCGCGTCATCACGTCCGCGCGTCGCAATCATCGGTGCCGGCATCAGCGGTTTGGTTGCGGCGTTGACGTTGCACGAAGCCGGATTGACGCCGGTCGTTTTTGAAGCCGGCGGCCGTTGGGGCGGGCGGATCCATACCAATCGCGCCGGGTGGTTCGGCGATCAAGTCGCGGAGTGGTGCGGTGAACTCATCGACAGTTCGCACGTCACGATGATCGCGCTGGCAAAGCGGTTCGGCTTGCCGCTGACCGACGTGCTCGCGGGCACTCCGCGCGGTGCACAATACACGATCCTCTTCGACGGCCGCTATTATCCCGTCGCGCAGGCGGCGCGCGATTTCGTTCCGGTGCTGGCCGCGCTCAAGACGCAGTTGCGGGCAGCCGGCGATCTCGCGCCGTACGACCGGCTTACGCCTGAGGCACGACGCATCGATGCGCTCAGCGTGTACGATTGGATCGAACGCTACGTTCCGGGCGGACATCACTCGCTTATGGGCCGCTACTTAGAACGCGCCTATTTAGCGGAGTTCGGCCGTTCGACGCACGAACAATCGGCGATCAATCTGCTGTATATGCTCGGGACGCAATCCGGCCCCGTTGACGGTGAAGTCGGCTTCCATATCTTCGGTCCGTCCGACGAACGCTATCACATTGCGGGCGGCAACGAACGGCTAAGCGACGCCATTGCCGCGCGTTTGCCGACAGGTACCATTCGATTCAACACGCGGCTTGCTGCAATTGCGGTCCAGTCGGACCGGTCGGTGCAATTGACGTTGCGCGGCGAAGCAGCGAGCGAACGGCAACGCTTCGACCGGGTCATCTGTACGCTGCCGTTTACGCGCTTACGTGACGTCGACATCACGCAAGCGCGTTTTAGTCCGGTCAAGCGGCGTGCGATTGCAGAGCTCGGCTACGGCCGTCATACGAAGCTGCACGTGCCGTTCGGCGAGCGCACCTGGCAGTCGCGCGGCGCCTGGCCCGGCATCTCGGACGGGACCGTCTACACCGATATGAGCTTCCAAAATACTTGGGATACGACGCGCGGACAGCCGGGTAAGCACGGCATTTTAGTCGCCTATCTCGGCGGTCCTGAAGCCGTCGCGGCAGCCGCCGACGCTCCGTATACGACGACGGTCGAGTCGCTGAAAACACGCCGCTCCGTCGAGTCGTTTTTGACCCAAATCGACCGCGTGTTTCCCGGCATTGCGAAACACTATCGAGGCAACGCAACAATGGGCAGCGCATTTCTCGATCCGTTCATCGGTGGAAGTTATTCGGTTTGGCTCGTCGGCCAACTGACGGCGTTCGGCGGCGCCGAAGGCCGTCCCGAAGGCGCGGTTCATTTCGCCGGCGAGCATACCTCGCTCGATCAACAAGGCTATATGGAGGGCGGCGCGGTCACCGGCTTGCGCGCCGCCCGTGAAGTCCTTGCCGCCGTGCGAGCGGCTCAGCGAGTCTAGTTGTGCAACAGCACGCGATTGGCGATAAACGTACCGCGGCTGTAGTAACCGACAATTGCGACGCGCTGTGACGGCGACGGCGTTGCACCGGTCGGAAAAATCACCGTTCCGTTTTTTAGGTCGATTTGTTGCACGACGCCGTTGCGGCGCGCCAGTTGTAAGCGGTAAGGTGAGAAATGTACGACGGTGCCGAGGATAACGTGATGACGGTCGTACTCGTGACGATCCCAGCCGGGTTGCCATACCGTGTATGCAGGAACCTCGTGCGCGCCGTAAATGATCACGTCATCTGCCAGCGCCGGAGCGACTGCCGCCGCGGTCAAGCCGAGAAATAGCGCGCATGCGCCTAATCGAACGTTCATATACTTAGCAATCTCCGCCTCTACTAGTATTGCATGCGACTCGATGAGTCTGTTGTCGATAACGCGTCGCGTAAATCGGCTGTTACGCGACTAACGTGCTCTTAATTGCTGCGCCCGCGCACGTTGATACGCAGCGTGCACGTTACGGCGAACCGGCACGGCGCAGCCGCATTGCGAGCACCGCGCGCGCATGGCTGCCGCCGTCACCGTCGCTGCGCGGGATCACGCTGACATCGCGGGCGAGCATCGAGGTGATGTACAACCCGCGGCCCGACTCGCTCATCGTGTCTTTGGGTAACCGGGCGTAAAACGTGAATCCCGGTCCGCGGTCGAGCACGTGCAATACCGGCGAGTCACCGCTAAGATCGAGTGCGGCTTCAACGTTACCGCCGGTGTGCCGGACCACGTTTCCGATGAGTTCGCCGAAAATCAATTCGGCATCGTCGGCTTCACTGACGGTTGCACCCAGACGTTGCAACTCGGCACCGATTTGGCGCCGCGTTCGCATCGCGGTATCGGCATCGTCGGCTTGGAACTTCCAATGTGGATGCGAACCGGTCGTGTCCGCTTCGGCCGCGATCCGCACGGCGAGTATCGCAACATCGTCGTTCGCGGCCGGCGGCAGCAGCGTGCGGATCGCCGCCGCCGGGTTCTCTGCGTCATACACGTCGGCTGTGCCGAGCGCCGTACGCAGCCGCTGCTCGCCGGCCAGCGCGTCGCGTGTCGATTCGATCAAGCCGTCGGTGTAGAGCACGAGCAGCGATTTGTCGCGTAACGCGATGCTGCCGTTCGCTCCGCGTTGCCGGCCTTCTTCATTGCGCAGCCCCAGCGGAAAATCAACTGCGCTTAATTCGCAGATCGTTCCGTCGGTGAAACGGACCAGCGGCGCCGGATGACCGGCGGACGCGTACGTAAGAATCAGCGTCAGCGGATCGAGCACCCCGACGAACGCCGTAACGATCCGATCGGCTTGCTCGGAGCGTAACGCGTGGTCGGCGGCATCGAGCACCGCGGCGGGTTCGGGAAAGACGTGCGCTGCACCGCGGATCGCCTGACGAACGGCCGCCATCGTTATGGCAGCTGATAGCCCGCTGCCCATGACGTCGCCGACCGAAAGTACGACGCGCCCGTCGGGCAAGCGGAATGCATCGAACCAATCACCGCCGACCAAATCTTGCGCCCCGGCCGGTTCGTAGACGGCGCTCAAAGCAAGTCCGGCGATCGTCGGCAGGATCTGCGGTAAGGCGGCAGTTTGAAACGCGCGCGAAGCTTGATGCTCGCGCTCGAGTTGCACGCGCAGTAATTCGGCTGCGACCCGGCTGTCATGAACGTCGGTCGCACTACCGGCCCAGCGCAGCAGGGTGCCGTCAGGCGCATGCATCGGGACGGCGCGCAGCAAAAACCACCGGTACGCAGCATCCGCACCGCCGTCCGGCTTGAATCGGACTTCGGTCTCATAGCCGTTGCCCGCAGCGAATGCTTCGCCGAGCACGCAAAGCAGTCGATCGTAATCTGCTGCCGGCATAACGCGCGCCCAGCCTTCCGGCGTCAGTGCGATCTCCGGCGGCAACCCGCTATAATCGTACCAGCGCGAATTCGCCCATTCAACGGTTCCGTCGGACGCATGCGTATAGATGACATTGGCAATCGTGTCGGCCATCATGCGAAAATTACGCTCGCGCAGAACGGCGGTCGTCGTCTCATTACAGGCACACAACACGCCGGAATCCGCGGCGTCGTAACCGTCGACGCGGCTGTAAGAAAACGTGAAGTATGCTTCTTCGGCAAAGCCGTTGCGTTCGAGCGTAAAGAGCATGTCTTGCGCGCTGAACGGATCGCCAGTAAGGCGGACGCGATCGATCATCGGTCCGATGATCGGCCAGATTTCGGGCCAGCAATCCGGCCCGCGTTGACCGAATCCGGCCGGATGGCGCTTTCCGAACAGGCGAATGTAGGCGTCGTTATAGAGCTGGATGTGTTCGGCGCCCCACCAGATGAGCATCGGGAAGCCGGAATTCCGAATAACCGAAACGATCGAACGCAGCGGCTGCGACCAGGTCGCTTGCGATCCAAGCGGCGTGGATTCCCAGTATGCATCCGTAAGACGCTGACCGGGCAGATCTGCAGCACTGAGCGCATTGAGCATCAGAGCCGGGATTCGACGCCCGCCGCGGTGCGCTCTGCGCACATCCAGTTACGTTAGCGTATGCCCTTGCGCACCAAGGGGGTCGCTGAGATCCGTCGCCGATCGATCAGCGCTGCGGGGCAAGCGCTCCGCTCGAGACGCGAGCGCGCCAGACCGCCAACGGAACACCGGCGACGACGGCGGCGAGAATGAAAAATCGCGTGCTTGGGTCATCTTGGGAAAACGAAAACACCAGCAGCAACACGAGCGCAATGCTGCCCAGTGCCGGGATGGCGATGCCGGTCAACGCATGGCGGCGATCGCGCATGAAGACCCGCACCGCCGCGGCGGCGCTCAACACGAACAAGATACCGAGAAAGACCGACGTTCCGCTCAAAATGAAGCTGAAAGCGGCGCGGATCGTCGGCGACAGCCCGCTGGCGAGGGTAAAAAGCATTCCGCCGGCGGTCATTAAAACAATTGCGCCGGCCGGTTGTTCGCGGCGGTCGAGCGCGCCAAGTCCGGCCGGCAACACGCCGTCGCGGCCCATGGCGTAAAAGCTGCGCGTTAGATACACCAAGGTCGTCTGCAACGACGCCGCCAGCGAGACGAGGACCAGCGCTGCGATGACGATCCGCCAGATATTGCCGCCTAATTGCAAACCGACGTAAGCCATCGCATCACCCTCGTGCGCCGCAAAACCATCGAGCGTGCCGACGCGCATGAACGCCGTCATGCACAGCCATAAGATGACGGCGCTCAGGGCTAAGCCGATGAGTCCGCTCAAACCCGGTGCGCGGTTTGCGGCCTGCGCTTCTTCTGCGGCCGACGCCGACACTTCCCAGCCATCGATCATCCAAATGCCGATGACCATCGCTCCGAGCAGCGCTGCATTGCCGGGGAACGGCGCAACCGTGGCCGCATGCGCAACGACCGGATGCGTAAAAGCTGCGATTGCGCCGACCGTCAAAACGATGATTTCGACGATCAGCAAAACGTTGGTCACGCGTGCGGTCGGCCGCAAACCGGCATACAGTAAAAGCCCCGACGCGAACACCCAAACCGTCGCCACGGCGGCGCCGGCGAGCGGTGAGTCGGCGGCCGCCGGTGCGAACAATGCCAAGGTGTACGTGCCGGCCGGAACCGCCGTCGCCACGACTGCAAAAATGTTCGCTACGATCAGCACCCACGCGGCGTACGCACCGGCGGTCGCTCCGAACGCCGCGCGGACCCACGAGTACGATGAACCCGCAGTGGGATAGCGTTCGCCTAGGCGCTGATAGCCGACGGCAATGCACGCCATGACGATCGCAACGACGACAAGTGCGAGCGGCGTCGCGCTGCCGCCCGCGGCGACCATCGGGCCGAACACGGTTGCGAGCACAAATGCCGGGCCGATCGCCGCCGCCGCGATCACCAGTAAATCGCCCAGACTCAAGACGCGCTGCACGTCAGGCCTTGCGGAGAAGGGAGAACCGGTAGCCGTACGCCGCATACACCCCGACGCCCAGCGCAAACCAGACGATGAACCGGATCCAGGTCGCCGTTCCCAAACCGGTCATGATAAAGATGCACAGCAACGCGCCCAGCGGTGCAGTGACGAAAATTAGCGGCGCGCGAAACGGCCGCTTGGCGTGCGGTTTGCGCATTCGCAGAATCAATACACCGGCGCAGACGATTGTAAAAGCCGATAGCGTTCCGACGTTGACGAGCGCCAGCAGTGCTTCGATCGGTAGCACACCGGCGAGCAGCGCAACGAGAACGCCGGTCGTAACGGTCGTCGTCACCGGCGTACACGTTTTCGGATTCAACCGCGCGACGAAGGGCGGCAGCATTCGATCGCGCGCCATGACGTAGAAGATCCGGACCTGACCGAGCAGCGACGTCAGCATGACCGTCGTCGTGCCGGCGAACGCTCCGGCAAAGACGAGCGCTACTAACCACCGTGCGTTGCCGGCTTGCGTGACGGCAGCCGCCATGCCGGCATTCGGATCGATCGTTTTCCACGGTACGATGCCGACCGTAACATACGCGATACCGATATACAGCACGAATCCGACCAGCAGCGAGCCGATCACGGCCCGCGGTACGTCACGCGTCGGATGGCGCGCTTCTTCCGATGCGATCGTTACCGTGTCGAAACCGATGTAGGCGAAAAAGACCAGTGCCGCGCCGCTGATAACGCCGTTGGCACCGGTCGGGAAAGCCGGAACGAAGTGCGCCGGTCCGACCGCTCCGAACAAGCCGAGAATGAATACGCCGATGGCGACGACTTGAATGACGACGAAGATCGTATTCATCGACGTCGACTCGCGGATGCCGATCGCCAATAGCAACGTAATAACTAAAATAATTGCAATTGCGGGAACGTCGATTTGCGAGTGCACGAGATCGATACGCCCGAGCGCGACATGGCCGTGCAGCGGGTCGAACGCGAAGCCCTCAGCAACGAGGTGGGCGACCCGCGCCCAATCCGGCAGCGTTATACCGAAGTTCGCAATAAAGCTTTGAACGTAGCCCGACCATGCCGCCGCGGTCGGCGCAACGCTGATGCCGTATTCGAGGATGAGATCCCAGCCGATGATCCACGCGACGAACTCACCGAGCGTGGCATAGGCATACGTGTATGCACTGCCGGCCGCCGGCACCATCGCCGCGAGTTCGGCGTAACACAGCGCTACGAAAATACACGCAAACCCGGATAACGCGAACGATACGATGACGCCCGGTCCGGCAACGTTCATTCCCGCGCCGATCGTTGCAAAGATGCCGCCGAGCATCGTGCCGAGCCCGACGCCCATGAGGCCGGGAACGCCGAGCACCCGGCGCAGCGCCACCGCGCCGGCGGCATGTTCGCGATCGTGTGGTTGGGTTGCGAGCAGTCGCTGCCAAACGGCCAACGTGCAGCGACTAGGCCGGCTGCAGGTTGATGACGCGCGGACGCAGCGCAAGTTCGCTCAACATGCGCGTGTAATCGGCGTCCGTTACATCCGTCCAGGCTTTACCGAGCAGTGCGATGAGGGCGGCTTCAACGACGTTGGTGCCGAACGAGCGGCCGGCAAAATCCGGCGTCGTGGTGACGAGCGTCGTGATGCCGCGCGATTGTAATTCTCCGACGTCACGCGCGGTGAGCGTGTTGGTCAACACCATTTTGCCGTCGAGCCGGGCCGGCATAAATTGCCGCATGAAATGGAAGTCACCCGCAATGATTTCGGCGTCATCATAATACTCCGGATATTTCGGCTGCGGCGGACGGTCTTGCTTTTTACCGGTCGGATAGAAGAACTGGAACGGTAACTTACAAGCATCGGGCAAGTAACGCCGCGCCATCTCCTCGAATTCATCGAGTCCGTGCACGGGCTTATCGAGATCGAGCGCAAAAATAAAATCGCCGAAGATAACATCGGCGCCGGCGGCGACGAGCGCTTGTGCCATGCCGAAGCGATCGAGGGCGCTGACCATCAGTACGCGTTTGTCGGCAAACTTCATGCCGAGTTCGCGTGCGAGATAACCGATTGCTTCCCGTTCGAGCGTATTTTTAAGGCCGCTGCCGTCGACGACGGGCGTGATTTTCACCGCGTCGAGCAGCCGCAATCCGTCGCGCAACGCATAGCGTTGCTTGCCGGCATACAAGTAAACGTCGATCCCGCCTAAACCGATTGCATCGACGGTCCCATCGAGCTCTTTGAGTTTGGCCAGCGCGCGGTCGAGCGAACCATCCATACCGATGCGCTCGATGATGAAGCGCTCGCCCAGCAACTCGATGCGTGCAACATGGTCGCGCGACGCCGAACCGAGCGAAACGCTAACGACGTGTTTGATTGCGGACCTCGTTCATGAGGCGACGTTGCGGCGCATCGCGGCAAACGTCCGAACGGCGGTAATTTTCTCGCGGGTAATGGCCGTGTCGAAGGCGCGCATGTCCGCTAAGGCAAAGCCGTTGCGTTCCGCCATCGCATCGATTTCGCGCACGCGGCCGACGTTGATCCCGCGCCCCAGCGTATATGATTCGCAGCGGTTCTCGAGCGCCAAAACGGCGGTTTCGGACATGCATGCGAGAAGCGTTCCGGAGGGAAGATTTAAGTCGAACGCACGATCGGGTTCGCGCACGCGCATCGCGCGAAGATCGCCGGGTACACGCATGTTACCGCCTTCGATGACGAGCACGTCGGGACGTTCGCTTGCAACGCGCCGGCTGACATCATGCGGCAGCGAAAGCTCGCAGACGACCGCTCCGGTGCGCAGATCTTCGGGCTCGATGACGTCGTGCGTCGACGACGTCGCGGTCAGCACGAGATCCGCAGCGCGCACCGCCGTTCCGATATCGAGGCCGATCGAGATCGAGCAGGGCAGTGCAGGCGCGAGCGTCGCTTGTAATTTGCGCAACCGGGTTTCGTTGCGCGCAACCATGATCACGTGTTTCACCCGCTCGGCGATCAACTGCACGCACGCCGAGCCGATCGAACCGGTCGCACCGACGACGACGGCAGTCGCACCGGCCGGCTCGATTCCCATTTCTGCTGCACCGCGAAACAAGCTGCGCACGCCGGCCGCAATCGTTAATGAATTTCCGGTCGTTACCGGAATCGGCGACCGTTCGGCGAGCGTAATGCCGGCATCTCCGACGACTCCGCTGAACGCACCAAGCCCGGCTATTTCGGCACCGAGCTCCACCCCGATTGCAATCGCACGCAAGATGCGCGCGTACACATCCTCACGCGGCAATTCCAGCATCTGCTCGGGCAAGAGCGGCGCAGCGACGAACCAGCCTTCGGTCTCGCGGCCGTCCGGGGCGCGAATGCCGGTTAAATGCGCAGCGGCATACGACGGCATCCATTCGAGTATTTTCGCGACGATCGGACGGCCTTTGCCCGCGGCTCCCGGCTCGTACCGGATGACGTCGTCGAACGAGACGGGATGAATGACAAAACAAAACTTCGCCATCGTAGCAATGCTACTTTCGCGCAGCGCGCGCAGCGGCCCCGCGCAGCCCGAGCGCACTGGAAGGCTAGCCCTTTGCGTCCTTGAAGCGGGCGCGTATGACGAATGAAACGCTTGCCGCTATCTCCGAACTCCAGCGCATCCCGTCACCGGGGCCGGAGCCGACGGCCCTGGCTTGCGACGGCACCGATATTTGGGTAGCGTCGTCGGAGACCAACCGACTCTACGGTCTGCGCGGCAACACCGGGGCGGTGTTCGAGGAAGCCGAAGCTCCGGGCATGCCGATCGGCATGGTCGTTACCGGCGACGCGCTGCACATGGTCACGAGCGAAACCGATAACTCGCGCTTCATTCGCCGCTACATTTTCGGTCACGGCTTCAAAAGCGAAGCGACGCCGTGCCCCGACGATACCGGATCGTTCCTGGCTTACGACGGCGACAATCTTTTCTTAAGTCAGCGCTTCAATCAGCGCATCCTCGAACTCGATGGCCAAAATGCGGTCCAACGCACGATTGCCGCGCCGCGCCAAATCTGCGGCATGGCGATCGTCAACGGCCGCTTCTTCCTCATGACGACCGCGGGTCCGGATGAACCCGACGATTATCGCGTCATTCGGCTCGACGCCCGCAAGTCAGAACCGGAAGCGACGGAAATCGCACGCGTGCCGTTTCTGGCCCGATCGCTCGCCTGGGACGGAACCAAATTTTGGACCAGCGCGCGCGACGAGAATATGCTTGTTGCATTTAGCGCAACCGGCGTTTGACGCCGTGCAGCGCTGACTTGCCGAACGATTCGTCTTAGGGACGACTCGGCGGCGCGCTCTGAGACTCGAGATAGTCGTACACCACACGTAACTCCGGATCGCTGAGTCTGCCGACTCGGCGCCACGGCATCGCCGCCGACAGCATCCGATTCGCGGGCGTTTTGCCGCTGCGCATCGCCGTCTGAAAATCGCTGAACGTCCAGCTGCCGATGCCGTCATGCGAGATGTTCGGAGCGGCCGGGCCGGACGGCCGGAGCGCGCCCGAGAGCCGTGCGCCATGACAGCTCGTACAGCCGCCGAGGCTAACGAGATATGCGCCGTCGTCCGACCGGACCGGGCTTCCGCTCGAACTCGCTTGCGGTGCAACGTGCGAATCCCGATCGGACGCTGCCGGAACGGCGGTCGCATCGACCGGCGGTAACGTGCGCAAAAAAGCAACGACGTCGTTCAGATCGGCATCGGTCATGATCGCGTACTCGCGGGCCGGCATGATTCGCAGCGGGCGGCCGTCGGCGCCGATCCCGATGTGAATCGCCCGCCGCAGGTCGGCGTCGCTCAGTGCGGCGATTCCGCCCGAACCGCTCGTGAGATTCGCCGAGTGTACGCTGCCGCCGGGAACGGCAAACTCACGGCCGCCGGCAAATTGCGTGCCGTGGCAATCCGCACAGCCGGCGATCGCCGTAGCAATATGCGCGCCGCGCCCGACATCGGGCGCCGAACCGTCTTGCGCGCTCACCCGCGGCACGACGAGCGCGAACGCCGAACTCAGAAGTGCAGTCGCGACGAGCGTACGGCGCACCCGGCTTGGCTTCATACGGGGGCTCGTTAGTTGCTCGCAGCATTGAGGCCTCCGAGCCTTATCCGCGCAGACACAGACTCTTTCGGCACGAGTATTTTGCCGTTGTCGTCGTCGTACTGCGCGGCGTGCAGCTCAGCGCGAAAGCGCTCCGGCCGGCAACGCGACGTCGCTGCGCCACGGCGGGTCTGCACCTGCGCGGCTGCAGGTTGCCGCCGACACTCGCGTCGCGAATGCAACGACATCGGCGATCGTTTCCTTTTGCACCGCTGCAAGTTGCGCCGGCGTTCGCACACCGCAAACCTCAAAGCCGGCCAGCAGCGCTCCCATGAAGCTGTCGCCGGCTCCGACGGTGTCGACCACGGCGACGCGAATGGCCGGCGATTCAATCGTGCCGCCTTGCTTGGTATAGGCGGTCGATCCGGCTTCGCCGGCGGTTACGACGACGAGCGATGCACCCTGCGCGAGCCACGCGTGCGCGGCATCCGCCGGTGCTTTATCCGCTTCGAGCCACCGAAGATCGGCGGTACTGATCTTAATAATATCGGCAACGTCGAAAAACGTTGAGAGCCGGCTGCGATACGCGATTTCTCGACCGGCAATCACCGTCGGCCGGACATTCGGATCGAACGCAATGATCCGCCGGCCCTTATTGACTGCGAGCAGTCGCCCAAAATTTGACGCGCCCGGTTCGTCGATCGGCAAAAAAGCGCCGAACGAAAGGTGCAGTGCCGTTACGTCGGCTGTTAAATCGACGGCAGGTGCCCAAAACTGCGGGCTGCTTCCCGTGTCGTAAAACGCATACTGTGCGTCGGCCGCATCGAGTTTAACGAAAGCCAGCAACGTCGGACGATCGAGCCGCATGATGTAACGGCTATCGACCGCGCTTGCCTGCAGCGCAGTGACGAGCTGCGTCCCGAAAAAATCGGTTGAGATACTGCCGAGGAATCCGGCAGGGACGCCGAGCCGGCCGATGGTTAAGGCAACGTTGAACGGCGAACCGCCCGGTCGCGGAACGTACGCTGTCTCGCCGCTTGCCGTGGACGCAGGCACGAAATCGATGAGCGCTTCGCCGCAGGTAACAATCATCGAAACGCTCGTCGACGTAGCGTCATGATGTTCGTAACGCGCATTCGCTTCCAATCGATCACCGCCCGAATTGCGTCCGGCGCAAGCGGCGTTCCTCTGTAAACGCGCAGAACCGCGCGTACATCCACAGAGCATTAATACTCTGCCTCACGGACGTTTTGCCCGTAGGTCAACCGAGCCCTCGGCAAAACCGAAGCAGGGTGCTTACCACGCTCGTGATACCGCCTCGCGAACAACCCACGCCGTCCGCTCTTACCAAGAGAAAACGCCGGCGCCGGGCATTACTGATCGCACCATTCGCGCTCGCCGCGCTGGCGGTCGCGGGCTGCGGCGGCAGCAACGGCACCCTGCCGCTCCTATCGGGCGGCGCCGGCTCGACGCACACGGCGGCGATCGAAGCGGCACCGGTATTCGGCGTCAGCGATGCGGTTAGTGGCGCGCGTTCCGTGGCGCCGCTCGCTTTAACCTGGCCCAAAGGTGCGCCGGCCAACGGCGACGTGCTCGTCGCATGCGTCGAGAGCCAATGGCAAGCAACACCGGTGACCCCGGCCGGCTGGACGTCGCTCTATGCAGCCGGCGCATCGACCTTCGGCACCGCGCTTGTCTACCGCATTGCCAACGCCGAACCGGCTACCGTGACGTTCGCGATTCCAACCCCGTATAACATCAGCGCCGCGATGATTCGCGTGAGCGGTGCCGCCGCCGTTGCACCGCTCTGGTCGCACGCCGCCGTTCGCAATGCCTCAACGTTGAACACCTCCGGTCTCGTACCCAACGCGCTCGGCATGCTGCCCATAGCGTGTTTCGGCGGCGTGAATGCAACGACGTTTTCCGCCGCCGCCGGCTGGACGCTCGGCGCTGCAAACACCGGGGGCTACGCGACGATGATCGAGCAGCGCCAGACGTTAACTGCCGATCTGCAAACGCCGGTGAGTGTAGCGGCGTCAGCTGCGGCGAAAAGCGCGAACATCGACGGTTACGGCTTGCTGATCGCAAGCGCCGCACCGGCCACACCGCCACCGTCTGCGCCGCCATCGGCCCTTCATGTTGTCGACGCCGGCAGCGGCTTCGTTTTCAAAGCACCGTTGACGGTGACGTGGCCGAAAGGTCGGCCCGCCCAAGGCGATCTGCTCGTCGCCTGCGCGGAGAGTCAATGGCAAGCCTTACCGCAGACGCCGTCAGGCTGGACGGCACTGTATGCCGCCAACGCCACGTTCGGAACGGCACTCTTCTATAAAATTGCAGGTGCAGCAGAACCGGCGTCCGTCGGATTCGGCATTCCGTCTCCGTATAACATCAGCGCGTCGATCGTCCGCATCACCGGAGCAGCGGCGTCGGCGCCGCTGTGGTCGCACGCCGCGAACGCCGGTTTAGCGACGCTGGCGAGCCAATCGATCGTGCCGAATGTCCTGGGAATGTTGCCGCTCGCGTGCTTTGGCGGGGTAAATGCCGGTTCGTACACGACTGCCTCCGGTTGGTCGCTGACGACGCACGATAGCAACGGATACGCAACGTCGATCGAACAGCGACAGTCCGACACGAGCGACATCACGAGCCCGATCTCCGTTAGCGCGACGACGTCGAATGGCGCCGCAAGCACGACGAACGACGCCTTCGGCATCCTTGTAGCGCCGGCCGCAATAACCGCGACCGGCCCGATCGGTCTCGATCCCTCGTCGGTCGCCTTTCAGAGTCCGCAGGCAGCGTCCGTGACGGTTGCCGCGACCGAGCCGGGCATCACCGCGTTCAGCGCTTCGGGAACCAGCTGTTCGGGCATCGCGACGCTGGTAACGAACGGCGGCGGGCGATTTACCTTGTCGCCGGTGGCAACCGGGTCGTGCAGCTTCACGATTCGTGACGCGAGCGGACACACTGCCGTTCTGCCGGTCAGCACGACCTCAACGGTTGTGAACGTTCGCTAACGGTGCGCGCACGTTGGCTTCAACCTCGCGCTTGAGCGCCGCGAGCATCATCTCAGAATTCTCGCGGATCTTGCGCGCCAACGTCGGCCCGATGAGCTCCGCGAGCGTCGGTACACCGAAGTCGAATTCGACGCCGAGCGTGACGTGTGTACTGCCGCCGCGCTCGGCAAACGTCCAGGCACCCTCGAACGTATCGAGATCGCCCGCGATAAGTTTGTAATCGATGCGCGTGAGCGCATCATCGAACCGGTCTTCTTCCGTCCATTCGATCGGTGCATCCTCAACGAGCGTTTTCCAGCGCGTCACGATGTAATCGGGATGCCGCTCGAGGACCGTTACGCTTTGCACGTCGGGCATGTACTCGGGAAAGCGCTCTTGGTCTTTCGCGAATTCATACACGTCGCGCGCCGGAGCGTCGATGGTGATCGCGATCTCAACGTACGCCACTAGCGCGGCCCGCCCGCCAACTCCACGCCTGTTTTCTGCTGCTGCGATTCGCCGGCGGGCACGAGCCGTCCGAGACGTTCGCGCGCGACGCCGACCGCTGCGTCAAACGCCTGCATGGCGGTTGCCACTTGTTCGGCGCTGACGATTAAGGGCGGCTCCAAGCGGATGACCCGCTGCGCGTTGAGCGTCCAAGCCGCGGTGACGCCGCGCTTGAGCAGTTCGGGGACGATCGTTCCGCCGTAACCTTCCGCGCGCAGTTCGACACCGACGAGCAAACCCGCGCCGCGCACGTCGGCGATAACCTCCGGATAGCGTGCTTGGGTCGCGCGGGCAAAGGCAAGCACTTCGGCACCGCGGCGTTGCGCGTTGCGCGCGAGGTCGTCGTCGATCAAGACGTCCAGGGCGGCGAGGGCGGCGGCGCACGCAAGCTCGTTGCCGCCGAAGGTCGACGTGTGCATGAGCGGCGCCTTCGCATACGCGGCCTGCCACACCGCCGGCCGGGCGATATACGCGCCGATCGGCAAGACGCCGCCGGATAAGCCCTTCGCCAGGGCCATCACATCCGGAACGACTCCCTCGAGATCGCAACCGAACAGCGCGCCGCAACGGCCGAGACCAGTCTGCACCTCGTCGGCGATCATCACGGCGCCGCTGCGATCGCACAAGGCCCGAACGCCGCGCAAGTAACCCTCCGGCGCGACGTTCACACCGCCTTCGGCTTGCAACGGTTCGACAATGAATGCCGCGGCATCGCCGATCGCTGCTTCGAGCGCCGGTAGGTCGCCGAACGGAACGTGCGTGACCTCGGGAACCAGCGGCCGATACGCTTCCTGGTAATACGCGCGTCCGCTGACGGATAACGCTCCGAGCGTCTTGCCGTGATACGCAGCGACGGTTGAAACGATCTTCGTGCGCTTGGTGGCCGCACGCGCGAGCTTGAGCGCGCCTTCGACGGCCTCCGTCCCGCTGTTGCAGAAAAACGAAATTTGCAAGTCACCCGGCGTTAGCTCCGCCAGCCGCTTTGCTAAGCGCCCCATGAGCGGATTGAACATCGTCCGGCCCGAGAGCGCCATTACTTCGAGTTGCTCGCGGACCGCCGCAACGACGCGCGGATGACGGTGACCCAGCGTGAACACGCCGTAACCACCGGCAAAATCGAGGTATGTCTTGCCTTGATGATCGGTAATCGTACAGCCTTGGGCGGACATTTCAACCGGACTGCCCGACAGCTTCATGACGCGCGCGAGAGGCGGATTGAGAAACGTCCGATAGTTTTCGTACGTTTCGGCGAAGACCTCGGACGCAGTTGGTTTGTGCAGGGCCCTTTGACGAGGCTGCGTCAAGCGACGGCGCGTTCGGGCGTTATATCCAACCGGGCGATCGTTTCGCGCACGATGCTCAGCGTTTCGGCGGCGGTGGGCGTACGCATCAAGCGTTCGCGCAATTCGCTTGCGCCGTAAAAGCCTTTGAGATAGTAGCCTAGATGCTTGCGCATCTGCGGGACCGCGCGGCCTTCGCCCCATTCGGCGACCATTGTTTCGTAATGCACGACGGCAAAGCCTAAACGCACCGCCGCCGACGGATACGGCGCGGGCACCTCACCCGCCATGAGCGAGCGCAGCGCCGCGACTAACCAGGGATTGCCCAGCGTGGCCCGGCCGAGCATGACCGCGTCGACACCGCTCGCGCGCATCTGGTCGAGCGCGCTCTGCGCATCGCTCAGATCGCCGTTGCCGATGACCGGGATGTCGACGGCGGCTTTGAGCTTTGCAATATGCGTCCAATCGGCGCTGCCGCGGTAGAACTGCTTGGCGGTCCGCGCGTGCAGCGTCAACGCCGCCACGCCGGCAGCTTGTGCGCGTTTGGCGACGTCGAGATAGACCAGGTCGTCCTCGGTCCAGCCCAGTCGCATCTTGACCGTCACCGGGCAGTCAACGGCGGCGACAACGGCTCGCATGATCGCCTCGCAGCGCGCTACGTCGCGCAGGCAAGCGCTGCCGCCTTCGGTTTTCGTTACCTTCGGTGCCGGACAGCCGAAGTTGATGTCGACGATGTCGGCCCCGCACTCGCGTACGATCCGCGCCGCTTCGGCCATTATCGCCGGATCGCTGCCCCAAAGCTGGGTCGAAACCGGCTTCTCCAGCCCGTGCTGATCGATCATGTCCATCGTGCGCTTGCTGCCGAACTGCAAAGCGTTCGAGCTAACAAACTCCGTAACGGTCAGACCGAAACCGAACGGACGGTACAGCGCGCGCAACGTGCGATTTGTAACACCGGACATCGGAGCGAGGACGATCGGGGGCCAGATCTCATGCGGACCGATCCGCAGGGAAGGGACGACGCGGGCCATGACGCCCCAGTATAACGTGCTTTGATGAATTCGCCTAGGCGTCCGCCGCGTTTAACCGCCGGATGATGACCGGCGGCTCGGCCGCAGCCCCCGCATGCGACAGACCGACAGACGCGATCCGTCAGCTTCGGGCAAGCGAGGCGTGATGCAAACGCAGACCGTCGAGCACTAGATTCGGCTCGACGCGTTCGATGATCTGCGTTTCGCGTGCGACGATGTCGGCTAGGCCGCCCGTGGCAATGACGCGGGCGGAAACGGCCATCTCGGCATGCAGTCGGGCGACGATTCCTTCGGTTTGCGCGACGGCGCCATACACGATGCCCGACTGCAGCGCGGTAACGGTATCGCGACCGATTGCCGACGGCGGCGCAGCCAGCGCGATTTGCGGAAGTTTCGCCGTGCGGGTCGCAAGCGCGTCGATCGAGATTTGAATGCCGGGTGCGATCGCAACACCGAGCAGCTGCCCGGCCGAATCGATCGCACAGTACGTCGTCGCGGTGCCGAAATTAATGACGATGAGCGGCGGCGCGGCCGCCGCAACGCCGCCGATCGCGCCGGCGGCGAGATCCGCGCCCAGTTCATGCGGCCGATCGGTTCGGATCTCGATGAGGGTCTGCGCGGCGGCGCTAAAGGCGACGGGCTCGCAGCCGAAATACGTCCGGCACGCTTCGTACAACGAGCGGTCGACTTGCGGAACGACGCTGGCGATAACGATCGCCGAAACCGCCGTAAGCGCAAATCCGGCCGAAGCGAAGAACGAGGTGAAGAGCACGCCGTACTCATCGGATGTCCGGCGTTGAGCGGTCGTTGCGCGCCAGCGACCGACAATGCGCCCGCCGATGTCGAAATAGCCGAGCTTGGTATCGGTATTACCGACATCGATTGCGAGCAGCACGCGATTTAGCCGCGCTGCCGGCGAATCGCGGTAACGGCATCCCAAAAGCGGCCGGCCAACGCGCGCTTGGAGGCCCGGCCTAAGTCCCGGCGCTTGTCGCTGCCCCAAAGCAACGCCAATTCGCCACTACCCGTACCGAACGCATTCCCGCCGGCGACGTCGTTGACGGCGATAGCGTCAAGCCGTTTTTCGGCCAGCTTCGCCCGGGCATGACGTTCGGCATCGCGCGTTTCGGCGGCAAAGCCGACCAAAAACATACCGCGCTTCACTTCACCGAGTGCCGCCAAAATGTCCGGGTTTCGCTCGAGTGCGATGGGCTGCGGTTCGGCGCTCTTCTTTACTTTGTGTTCGTACGTCTGCGCGGGCCGCCAATCGGCAACCGCGGCCGTTGCAACGGCGACCGTGGCCTCTGCCGACCGGCTCAGCGTCGCGGCGAACATCTCGCGCGCCGTCGTCACGCGCACGACATCGGCGCCGGCCGGCGGCGGAACGAGCGTCGGGCCGAGGATGAGATCGACGCGCGCTCCGCGGGCGAGTGCTTCACGCGCTATTTCGATGCCCATCGTACCGGTCGACGCGTTGGACAAAAAGCGTACCGGATCGATCGCCTCGCGGGTCGGACCGGCGGTGATGACGACACGGTCGCCGGCGAGATCGTGCGTCCGCATCAGCGTCCGTTCGATCGCCGCGATGAGGGTGGCCTCGTCGGCGAGACGTCCGACGCCGTACTCGCGCTCGGCAAGATAGCCGTCGTCCGGATCCACGATCTCCGCACCACGCGAACGAAGAATCGCGAGATTTGCCTGCGTTGCGGGGTGCTCGTACATCGCGGCGTTCATCGCCGGCGCGACGAGCAGCGGCACTCGCGCTGCTAACGCAACGTTCGTGAGCAAGTCGTCGGCGATACCGGCGGCAAGCCGGGCAATGACGTTTGCCGTCGCCGGTATGACGGCAACAATCTCGTTGTCGCGCGCTAGCGCGATGTGAGGAACAGCGGCTCGGTCGTCCCACAACGACGTATGCACCGCGCGATGCGTTAGGGCCGCAAACGTTAGCGGGGCAATGAAGCGCTGCGCGTCCCGGCTCATAACGACATCGACGATCGCGCCGCGTTGCACGAGCCGGCTGACGAGCGCCGCAGCCTTATAGGCGGCGATGCCGCCGCAAACGCCTAAAAGGACGCGACGGCCGGTCAATGTCGAATGACTCGAAGAAGTGTGCGCCCGACGGAGAATGGTTGACCGACATCGAGTGATTCTGTTCCCGCGACCGGATGGCCGTCGACTACCGTACCGTTCCGGCTCGCAAGATCAGTGAGTTGTAATTGGCCCGACTCCTCAGCCAACTTAGCATGCTTGCGTGAAATATACCGATCGATCGTAATGCAAGCCGTTGCGACGGAATCATCCCGACCGATAGTGATCTCACGATCGAAGACCCACGTTTTACCGTCGAGCGGCCCACTCATCACTTCGAGGACATACATCGCGTTGGGCGTTCGCCCGGCGACGACGCACGGACCTCCGCCGGTCAGGATAAAGATGGTAGATAAACAGACGCCGATCGAGCCCGCAACCGTCGATCCGGAAAATCTACGCACCGCCGAATTCGAGCAAACGCAAACCAAGCTTGATTCGCTCGTCGGTAAAACCGTCGTTGCAGCGCAGATCGAAGACACGCGCATCACCGTCACGACGACCGACGGACAGGTCTATTTCTTTTACGGCTTTATGGGCGGTCGCGACGCCGGCGGCTAATTACGCTGCGCGCATGACTTCAGTTGCGGCAACCGCCGCGCCGAGTGCCGCGTGTTCGGCCATGATGCCGCCCTGAAAGTACACGTCATACGGCTCGCGCAGCGGTGCGTCGCACGAGAGTTCGATTGTCGCGCCGCTCACGAACGAACCGCCGGACATGATGACCAAGTCACGGTAACCCGGCACGGCACCGGGTTCGGGCATAAAGCGGGCGTTGATCGGTAACGTTCGTTGCAAGCCGCGTGCAAACGCCTTGAGTCGTTCAGGCGAACCGAGCCGGATCGCCTGAACGATATCGGCGCGCGCCGCCCCCGGGAACGGATCGACGGTAAAGCCCAGTTCGGCAAAAAGCGCGGCGGCAAAATTTAAGCCGCGCAGCGTCTCGCCGACCACGAGCGGAGCGTAGAACAAGCCTTGAATGAACGCCCGCCCGAGGCCGAGCGTCGGGCCGAGTCCGGCGCCGATACCAGGGGCGTAAATACGGGTGGCAATGCGATCGATCAAGTCGGCTCTGCCGGCGATGTATCCGCCCGTCGGAGCGATGCCGCCGCCGATATTCTTAATAAGCGAGCCGATGATAAGATCGGCGCCGGCGGCAAGCGGTTCGCGCGCTTCGACGAGCTCGCCATAGCAATTATCGACGACAATCGGCAGCGTTGCGTCAACTGCACGCACGCGCGAAATCGTGCGCTCGATGTCGTCGACCGAAAGCGAGCGCCGCACGGCATAGCCGCGCGAACGCTGCACGAACATAACCGCCGGGCGGTGCCGGCGCACGGCAGCGACGAGCGCGGCATCATCCGTTACGCCGCCGGCCGTACGCGGCACATCGACGTACCGTACTCCGCGCGCGACGAGCGAATGAGGTGCTTGCGTTATTGCATAGTGGAGCGTATCGTACGGAGCACCGTTCGCGCACAGCAGCGTCTCACCGGGACGCGTCAACGCATCGAGGCTTGCAACGATTGCGTGCGTACCGCTAACGATCGACAGCCGGGCTAGGACCTTTTCCGCCTCAAAGTACCGCGCCAACAGTGATTCGTAGCGGTCGCGCGTCGGATCGTCGTAACCGTAGCCGGTGCTGCCGGCAAGGTCGCTTTCCGTTATCCCTTCGGCCAAGAACGCCGCGATCACGCGCATTTTCACCGCAACACGAGCCGGGTCGACGCAGCTTAGATACGGCACAGCAACCTGCGCTGCGGAGCGCACGCGCTCGTCGATGTCGTGCCCGGCGAACAGCGCATCGATCACCGCGGCGCGCGAGCGGCGGTTGCGGGCACCGCATCAGGCACGGTTTCTTTGTGCAGTTCCGCCCGTTCGAAGATCCGGACGAACGGCGCGTAAATAGCCGTAGCGATTGCGATGTTGACGATCGCGAGCACGACCGAGCGCCAGTCGAAGGTTGCCAGCACGACGCTGATAACCGTCGGGATCGATGATGGCACGTAGAAGGCAGGCGGCCGCACCAGACCGGCCTTCATCGCAATGTATGTCGTCGTCGCTAGGATGCCCGGTGCGCAGACGAATGGGATGGCAAGATACGCATTAAAAACGAGCGGCACACCTAAGATGAGCGGTTCGTTCGTATTTATGAGCGACGGGCCGATCGAGGCCAGCGCAATCTTCTTGAGCCGGGCGCTTTTCGAGCGCAACAGCAGCAGGGCCAGCGGCAACGTCGCACCCGCGCCGCCCGGGAACACGAAGAGGAACGTCGACACGACGACGATGTGGCTCAACGGGGCGCCATGCGAATACTCGGCGGTGTTCGCAAACTGCAAGCGCAGATAGATCGGTGTCACGACCGCCGCTAGAAGCGCCGGCCCGTGAATGCCGACGAGCCACAGAGCGGCTTGCAATACCGTTATAACCAGCAGTGCCGTATACGTATCGCCCAGATTGCCCAGTGGCTCGATCGCGGTTGCAAGCGCGCGCGCAAGCGAAAGATGTAATTCAAAAGCGCCGAAGGCAAGTGCGACGATAGCAAGCGCGCCGCACCACATGTAACGCCGGCCCAATTGAACGCGCGCAAGTGAAAGCGCGCCGGCAGTCAGCAGCGCCACGACGATGGCGAGGAATAACCCGCTGGCGCCTAATGCCAACGCGTAATCGGAGATTTTCGCGCCGCGCGGATGCGGCATTGAAAACGCAAAGACGCTCAGCGCTGCCGTCAGCATGAGCCATATCGGATAGTGCAAGCGGCGTGCGAGCACGGTGGCTAATGCGAAGATCAGCACGATCGACATCGTGGTAAAGCCGACATCGAGCGTCAGCACCAGGCGCGCCGATGAGAATGCATCGCGGAAGCGAGCTACGATGCTGCCGCGTTCGGCGAAGATAAGAAATGCGGCGAGGCCTGCGATCAGCCCAACGAAACTAAATGGTAACGCATCGCGTAGCGCGAGAATCGCCGGAACATCGCCGAAGCGCTCGGCGAACGGCTCGAGCCGCGCTTCGAGCCACCGAAAAAACGGGTTGAGATTAGAGTCTGCGGACGACTGCCTCGACCCGTCCGACGATGGTGACATCGTCCGCGTAGATTGGCGCCATGGTAGAATTCTCCGGTTGTAAGCGCACGCGTCCGGCTTCACGATAGAAGCGTTTGACGGTCGCTTCACCATCGATCATTGCAACGACGATTTCGCCGTTCGTTGCATCCGGCCGCGGCTCGACGACAATGAGGTCGCCATCCAGAATCGCAGCATCGATCATCGAATCGCCTTGAACGCGTAACATGAACGTTCCGGAACGGCGCACGAAGCTGGCCGGCAGAATAAACGTTTCTTCGTAGTTTTCGGCCGCCGTAATCGGCACGCCGGCGGCCACGCGCCCGACGATCGGCAAGGTAGCGGCGTCACTCCGTTCGCTCACGAGCGCCGGACCAGACGGCGGCGCCGACGGGCGAACGTAATCATGTGCGACGAGCGCTCGCGGTTTGGTCGGGTCGCGCCGCAACAGTCCCTGACGCTCCAAGCTCTTGAGGTGCGACTGGACCGTCGACGAGGACGAGAGCCCGACGCGCTCGCCAATCTCGCGCACCGACGGCGGGTAGCCCCGTTCGGCCGAGTATTCGCGAATCACATCGAGAATGCGCAGCTGCTTCTCCGTCGTCGCTCGCTCCGACATACGAACCTCCAAAATCCGGCAGCATGCGTTTCAGCAATGCCACCCAGTAGGCACAATGCATCCGTACACTGGCCGTTATTAGCTTTAGCTTACCAGAGTCAGCGCGAAAGGGCAAACATATGTTCGCGCAATGCTTGACGATGGCGTAACGATCGAGCTAAGATCTTGGGGGCGAACAGCCGTTCGCCCCTACATCTAGGAAGTAGCAGCAGTGCAAACTCAGCATAATAAAAATTTTACGCTCATGCCGTTGGTCGCACTTGGCGTCTTGAGTCTTGCTGCAACGCTGCCCGTCATTTCCGCCGCAACCATTCATGCCGCGCCGCCACAACACTACCGGACCGTCGTAATCGCACCGGGTGATAACATCTGGTCGCTCGCCGCGGAACGAGCCGGCAAAGGCGCCGATATTCAGGCCGTCGTGGATGAGATTGTCGCCGTCAACCATATCGGCAGCAGCGGCTTAACTCCCGGACAGCGCATCCGCATCCCGCAATAGCGCCGCTATGCCGGCGGTGAGTCGCCGAACGTCGGCAGTCCGGCTCGTCAACGGATCCGCCAAGCCGGCAGCAGGCGAAAGGGTCCTCGAGCTAAGGTCGCTGCGTTATGACGACACTATGACCATCGTGCCGATCGAGAAATTGCAAGCCGTCGACAATCCAGGTGTCTAAACCGCCGCTAACGTGCTTAGCGACTTCTAGGACGATGTGCCGCCGATTGCGCAGCCACGAGAGTTCCGACCGAGTCGTCGCGGGAAAAATAGCTTCCTCGCATTCCTCACAGTGATATCCGGCTTGCACCGACGGACGATACAGAGAAAACGAAAAAAGCCCTTCGCACCGGTGCAGTCGTAGTGACGCTCGCGGCGGCGTTTTGCAACTAGCGCAAATGAAAACGAGCCCCGTTCCCGGGGCTCGTTTTTACTCGCAACGACGGACTTTAGATCTTGATACGAGCCTCAACGAACACTCCGAACGGGAGCGCACTGTAGACCGGGTTGTAGGGGGTCGCCAAGAACGGCTGCAACGGACCGTCACCGGGATTGTAGACATTGCCGATCGGCGTGATACCGCCGCCGGCGCCGCTGGTGAGCCCATAAGATTGAGCTCCGGCAACTTGGAATCCGGCTGGACTTGAGCCACCAAAGTACCGCGTGTAGATATTTGCAAACGTACCAACAACCGTAACCCGCTTGGTGATGTCATAGCTTAGCTGAAGATTCGCCTGCAGGAACGACGGCTGCACGAAAGCACCGAGCGCATCAAAGCGGTTCGTGTAGAGATCAGGGATCGGAATGGTAGCCTGAGCCGTCGAGGAGTCGTAGGGTGAACCGTTTGGACCAGGTGAACCAAACGCCGCATAACGTGGATCGCCGACCGTCGATCCGGGCAATACACCGGTAATTTGATCCGGGGCGATTCCCGGCGTGTTCTCCGGCGTTCCATAGCGCTGACCTGCGTTGAATTGCAACGCCGGCGTAATGGTCAACGGACCGTGTTTGTATTGCACGAGCAACGTTGCGACATATGGCGCGCCGTACGTCGTTGCGACCGAACCGATACCGCCCGGGAAGGTATCGAATGTCGGAAAGTTGCCGTTCGGATCGAGCAGCCCTTGTACGGGCGCATTGTAGTACGGGTTGGCCACATAGCCCGGCCCGCCGGTTGCCGAACCGACGCCGGGGGCTCCGGTCGTCGCATTGGCAAGCGAATAATATGGGAAACCGCCGCCGCCCTTCGTATACGAGTTGAAGGTGCTGATTGCAGCGTTGATCGGATCGACCACCGACGTGCCGGTCGGCGTCCGAGTGTAGCGAATGTAGCTGTTCGTATACGTTGCCGACAGCTTCGCGGCAAAACCATTGCGCGCAAAGTCGCCCTTATCAAGCTCGAATTCAAAACCTTCGGACGTTTGCTGTCCGACGTTCAAGCCGGAGATGAAGCCGGTGCGTTGGTCGAGATAGAAATTCTGAATTTGATCTTGGGTCTTCCGTAAGAACGGCGTCGCTTTGATCGCGAAATTTCCGCCGAACTGCTTTTCGACCGAGAAGTCGTAGTTGTTCGAGGTCGGCGGCCGGACGTTATGTCCGGGCGTCGTCGGCAACCCGTTGGCTCCGAAGTTGATGAGGTTGCCGAGATTATTCGGCTGCAGATAGTTGTATTGTTCGTATGCTGCGTTCGGCGCTTGAGCGTACCGCCCGTAGCTGCCACGTACGACCGTCGTCGGATCGAGCGTGTATGTAAAACCAAGGCGCGGCTGAAACACCGGATAGGTATTCGTGTTTCCCGTTCCGGCCGGATCGAATGCCAATGGGACAACGCCATTCGCAGCGGCTTGGCTGTTGTAGGCATTATGGAACAGCGCACGGGCACCCGAGTTCGCCGTGTTCGATCCAACGAACTGAAACAAGTCGTAGCGCAGCCCGACGTTGATGTCGAGCTTGGTCGTCGGACGGAAATCATCCGTTATCGACGCGCTGTAAAAATGCGGCTTGACCTGATTGTAGCTCGCGGCTGGTCCGCCGGCTACGATCGTATACTGGCATGGCCCGCCGCCGCACGTGACACCAGCAGCCGGAACAGCAGCCGTGCCACTAAGGATTTGGCCGACGGTAAGCTTTTGAAATGGAGTGCCCGTGGCGCTATAGTTGCAACCAGGCACCGCAACACCGGCGATCGTATAGCAAATTCCGCTGTACGGGTCGGCGCCGTCGACGAGATAACCGACAGCCGATTTCGACGTCGTACCGGCAGCGCCGAAGCCGATACCCGAATTATTATAGCGGGTCGAATTCGCGCCGGTGAGCGAGCCTTGAACCGATAACAGGTTCTTGTCGTTGATCTGATCGGCGAACTGTAAGCTTACGCCGCGCGTGTGGCTGTTGAGTTCGTAATCTGAAGAAGAATAGCCGACATAGTTCTGTAGGGTAGAACTCGGTCCGTTTTCAAGCCAATCGGAATAATACGTATAGCCATAAAGCCGGACGTAAGCGTTCGATCCGAAGTTGTGCTGATACTGGACTTTAAAGACGTTCTGATCGTTGACGAACTGATCTTCGAGGTTCGGCGGAATCGCGGCACCAAAAGGGCGCTGCTGTGACGAGAACGGGTACAGATACGGCGAAATAACGCCGCCACCGGTGTAACCGACCGGCAACAACGTTCCGTATGGAACCTGCGCCTGATAACCATCGAGGTAGGTCGGCGTTCCGAGACCGATGGCGTTGAGGAACGCATAACCGCCCTGATCGTTCGGCGACGTGTAGCCGTCGTTCGTGAGGTGATTGATATCCAGCAACAACTGGACGTCGTCCTTATTACCATCTTTGCGCGGAATACCAAAATGCAAATTTACGATGCTGTCGCGTTGTTCGGTTCGCGACTGCAGATCGATATTGTACGGCCCTAAAACGTAAGCACCGGCCGGGTTGTACGGGGTGCCGTTGGCCGTAAAACACGACGGGGCAACAGCCTGGGTCAGCCCGGCGCATGTCGCGAGCGGCGTCCCGAAGGTGTTTTGCAGACTTGCACCGTTGAACTGATCGCCGTACCGGTATTGCTGGTCGTAGCCACCCAAACCGACGTAGTAAGAGAAGGTACGAGCGGGGTTGGCACCGCCGACTTCAAACGCCGTCTTGTGATAAAACGCCGGACCACCGTCGGCAACGCTGAGCTGTTGAAAGGCCGGCGAGCTTCCGGTTTTGATAACCTGATTGACAAAGCCCGACAAACCGGATGCCTCGGCATTTGCCGGAGCGGCGCCGGTGTAGACTTGAACTTCCTGCTGTCCGAGTGACGAAAGCGACGTCGACGGGTAGTTGTCGAACGAACGATTGACGGGGATCCCGTCGAGTTCGTAGCCGATTTGATCGTAATCGCCGCCGCGGATGCTCAACGACGGACTGGCTCCGATATACCCGGTCTGATTCGGAGCGACAAAAACGCCGGGAACGGTCGAGAGCGCCGACCACGCCGAATTCAGCGTGCCGCCTCCGCCGACCTGAGACGCTTTATCTTGTTGCGCTGCCGAAATCGAATAAACGTCGGCTGTCGTGCCGGGACTTACAAGCGCCGATGCGGATCGCGACCGAACCGTACCGATCTGCTTGATTTTTGCCGCCGGCTGCAGATTCGTGAGAATCGCCTGGTCGGCTTGTACTAAAATACCGTTGACGCTCGAGGCGTCATAGGTTGCGCCCGCAGCAACCGAGACGGTGTACGTATCGGGCGCGAGCGATAAGAACCGGTATCTGCCGCTAGCATCGGTGACCGATGTGGCGCTCTGCGAGGGGCTTGCGGCGGTGACGCTAGCGCCGCTGATCGGCTTACCGGTTGAGGAATCGACGACGACACCGGAGATACTACCAGTCGTGCCGGCCAGAACGCTTGACGTTGCCTGGAGCACGAGGGCGATTCCAAGAAGTATCGCGACGATGCCTTTCCTCATAGAACGAGGAAGCATCAAGTTTAGGACCTTTCCAAACAAAAGAGAGCAAAACGCAAGGCAACTTAGCCTCGTGTTAAGGTCACAGCGGTTTCTCAGGCGTCCGGGTTCGTTCCTCGTCGTCTCGCAACCAGCGAGTACGACATTCGGCCAAAGGGCAAACCTGCAAATACAGGCAGGGCTCTGGCGCTCACGGCGTCACAACCGACTAGCGCAAGTCAGCCGAACAGCCGCGCGACCGGAAGACGAACGTCTGGAAATGCGATGAGCGCAATCGTCTCTGCAATCGCGGGCCTTCCGGTGCCATCTCGATCACTTGTCCGTGCAGCAGCTCGTATCGGCCGCCCTCGGCTAGGATACCGACATCCAGCATCTTGTAGAAATGGTTGAGCGAAAACGCTAGGCTCAATCAATATGAGGAGACATGCGTTTAGCGAGAACCTGATTCCATGATATGAACCATCGTTCGTCAATCGGATCGCATCATGCCGGGACGGCTTTCATTCGTTCGGCGAGTAGCCGCGGGATGTCGGACGGCCGGTCGGCGACGGGAACGTTGGCTGCAGCGAAGGCAGCGACTTTACTTTCCGGGGTGCCCGTGTTACCGGAGATGATCGCGCCGGCATGACCGAGTCGTTTGCCCTTCGGGGCCGATCTGCCGCCGATGAATGCAACAACCGGTTTGTCGGCCACGTACTCATTGATAAACGCTGCGGCGTCTTCCTCATCCGAACCGCCGATCTCGCCGGCGACGACAAGTGCGTGCGTCTCGGAATCGCGTGCGAATTCACGCAAGCAGTCGACGAACGTCGTCCCGATAATCGGATCGCCGCCGATTCCCACGCACGTCGACTGCCCGAAGCCTGCGCGCGTGAGTCCATCGACGATCTCGTACGTCAACGTACCCGAGCGCGATATCATGCCGACGTTGCCCGGGCTGAAAATGTGTCCGGGCATGATACCGACCAGCGATCTGCCCGGCGAGATCAGGCCCGGGCAGTTACCGCCGATGATGCGCATTCCGGCGGTCGTCGCAACAACGCGCAGCATGTCATGCGCCGGAATACCCTCCGTGATGCAGACCGCGAGGCGGATTCCCGCCGCGTGCGCTTCCCATAAAGCGTCGGCACCCGCAAACGGCGGTACGAAGATGATTGAATGCGTCGCACCGGTCGCATCGACGGCATCTTGCACGGTGTTGAAAACGGGTTGCCCGCTTTCAATGCTGCTTCCGCCCTTGCCCGGCGTTACACCGCCGACGATGTTCGTACCGTACGCGAGCATGCGGCTGGTGTGGAACGCGCCTTCGCGTCCGGTAATGCCTTGAACGATAACTTTCGAGTTTTTATCGAGAAAAATTGCCACGGTCAGTTCTTCTCATTTGAAAGCGCGACGGCGCGCGCCGCGCCTTCATCCATGGTTTCGACGGGAACGTAACCCGCAGCGGCTAAAATTTCAAGACCTTCTTTTGCATTGGTTCCCGTCAAACGGACGACGAGCGGAACTTTGCGCAGTTCGTCGCCGGCAAGCGCTTCGACAATTCCGCGCGCGACTTGGTCGCCACGCGTGATACCGCCGAATATATTGATGAACAGGGCCTTGACTTTCGGATCGCTCACGACAAGGGCGTAGCTCTTGCGCACGAGTTCGGCCTGTGCTCCGCCGCCGATATCGAGGAAATTTGCGGCTGAACCGCCGGCGCTGCGAATTGCGTCCATCGTGCCCATGCCCAAGCCCGCGCCGTTGGCAATGACGCCGATCGACCCGTCGAGCTTCGCGTAGTTCGACATCCCTAAACCGATCGCGACCGCTGCCGCTTGATCTTCGTCGGCCGGCGATTGTTTGTTCCAGCCCGCAATGTCAGGGTGTTTGTAGAGACCATTGTCGTCTAAATCGACCTTTGCATCCGACGCGATCACCTGACCGTCACGCGTGAGCACCAGCGGGTTGATCTCGACCAAACTTGCGCCGAATTCCATGAATAACGTATACAGCGCGCCGACGATCTTCGGAAAAGCCTTGTGGTACCCGGCGGGCAGTTTTGCCGAAAATGCAAGCTGTCGCGCCATGAACGGTGAGAAGCCTGCGGCTGCATCGATCCAATAATAGGCAATGGCATCAGGTTGCTCGGCGGCAACTTCTTCGACATCCATTCCGCCCTGCGCCGTCACCATGATCACCGGCTGTTTTTTAGCCCGGTCGATCGTAACGGAGACATACGCCTCGCTTTCAATCGCGACTTTCTCCTCGACAAGCAGCGATTTCACTTCTTCGCCGTCCGGGTTCTGCACGTTCCGCAAGACTTTGCCGATTAATTCGCGCGCAAATGTTTCGCCTTGCACGATGTCGTCCGCGAACTTGATGCCGCCGGCCTTACCGCGGCCACCCATCATGACTTGGCTTTTGAGCACCCACGAACCGGGGTTTGCAGCGATAAAATCACGGACGTCCTCCGCCGAGCGGGCGAACGAACCGCGCGGCGTCGGAATACCGACGCGTCGAAAAAGGTCCTTACCCTGATATTCCATCAGCTTCATGACGTATCGCTTTCCGAATCGCCGGAGGCTCGGCCCGGCGTGCCTGCTACCGTCGAAAACTCAACGGCGCACAGCGACCTTCGATCAGGACCCGCCCGACCCTCGACCCGTTCCGCACGTTCGGTTCTTCACAAGCATCTGACCGGGCAGACGTCAACGCGCTTTCATCGATAATCAAGACGCGCGCAACTCGCGTCGTTTCCTGTCGACAGAACCAGGTCGGGCGGGTTCGCCTGTCCCCCGGCGCGTCTGCGCCTTGGCCGGTTGACGGCCGCTTATATAGCAGTGACGGATAGGTATAACTATTGTTAAAATGCTTGTAAAGCTGCGCGATAACGGCTTCGACGTTGCTTTAAAGAGAGCCAGCTGCGGCAATCAAGTGAACGCACTGCATATGGCAGCACGCGCCGTCGCGAACGAGCCGGCTTTCGCATAACGGCCTTGGTCTTACTCGCGGTCCAGCCGTCCAAGCAGACTGCGTGCGATAATGATCTGCTGAATCTCCGACGTGCCTTCGTAAATTTCGGTGATCTTTGCATCGCGGTAGTACCGCTCGACCGGAAACTCCGTCGTGTAGCCGTAACCGCCATGTATTTGCACGGCCTCCGCAGCGTGCGTGCGCGCAGCGGTCGATGCAAAGAGCTTCGCTTTGCTGGCCGCGACGGCGAAGGGTTTAGCGGCATCGGCCAGCGCGGCGGCACGATACGTTAGCAGCCGTGCAGCATCGAGATCCGTCGACATGCGCGCGATCTTGAACGAGATGCCTTCGAATGCTCCGATGCGCTGCCCGAACGCAAAGCGCTCCTTGGCGAACTTAATCGACGCATCCAAGCACGCCGCTAGAATGCCGACGGCCTGCGCAGCGATGCCGATGCGTCCGGCCGTCAGCGTTGTGAGTGCGGAGGTTAAGCCCTCACCTTCCCGGCCAAGCCGCATGTCGGCATCGACGCGGACACCGCTAAAAGCGAGATCGACGGTATTGCTCGTGTGGATGCCGAGTTTTTCACTTACCTTCTCGACGTGAACTCCAGCCGATAACGGATCGATCAAAAACGCCGAGATGCCTTTGGCGCCCTTACCACCCGTGCGAAACATCCCCATCATCAGACCGGCGTAGCTGCCGTTCGTGCACCACTGCTTACGCCCGTTGATCACGTACGTATCATCGCGGCGTAGCGCGCTGCCGCGAATCGCGGCGGCGTCCGAGCCGGCGTCGGGTTCGGTAAGTGCAAAACCGGCAATGCAATCGGCACTGCCGATCTTTCCTAGCCAAACGTCCTTTTGACGCTCCGTTCCGAGCTGCGCAAGCGCCGAACAGATCATCGAGTGAACGGACACGGTCACTGCCGTGCCGGCATCGACTTTGGCGAGCTCCTCGATGGCCAGCGCATAACTGACGTAGTCGGCCGCAACACCACCGAATGCTTCGGGGACGAGCATGCCCATTAGGCCGAGCCCGTTGAGCTTCGTATACAACTCGCGCGGAAACGTGTGCTCCTTGTCCCAGCGCACGATGTTCGGCGCGATTTCACGCACGGCGAAATCATGTGCGAGTTCACCGATCGCTTGCTGCTCGGCGGTCAACTCGAACGAGCCGGCGCGATCGGGCGCGATCACTGCCCGGCTGCGACCGTCAGCGGGCGGTAATCAAAGAAGCCGCGCCCACTTTTCTTTCCAAGCCAGCCCGCAGCAACATATTGCCGCAGCAGCGGGCACGCGCGATATTTCGGATCCCCGAGTCCTTCAGTGAGAACGTCCAGGATCGCCAAGCACGTATCGAGCCCGATGAAGTCAGCCAAGGTCAACGGCCCCATTGGATGGTTCATGCCCAGTTTCATGACGGTATCGATTGCGTCGGCCGAAGCTACGCCTTCGTACAGCGCGAAAATCGCTTCGTTGATCATCGGCATGAGGATACGATTGGCGACAAAGCCGGGGAAGTCACGCGACTCAGCCGGCACCTTGTCGAGTTGGACGGCGAAATCGCGGATCGTTGCAAACGTTTCTTGCGAAGTCGCTAAACCGCGAATCACCTCCACGAGCTTCATCACCGGTACCGGATTCATGAAGTGCATGCCGACAACACGATCCGGACGGCCGGTAACGCCGCCGATCTTCGTGATCGAGATCGACGATGTGTTACTGGCAAGAATCGCACCGTCCGGTAAGCGACGATCGAGGGCCCGAAACAACTCGAGCTTCACATCCAATCGCTCCGTCGCAGCCTCGATTGCGATATCGACACCCGCAAAGTTACTCTGCAGCGAATCAACGGCAGTGATCCGCCCGAGCAGCGCATCCTTATCTTGAACGCTGCGCCGCCCTTTCTCGACATCCCGATCGAGCAGCTTCGCAATCCCCGCCAAGCCACGCTCGATGCGCGCGCCGTCGACATCGTTGAGCAACACAGCATGGCCATGACCCGCACAAACCTGCGCGATCCCCGCACCCATCTGCCCAGCTCCGACGACCAGAATCTTCATGCAACTGCTACCGGAAAACGCACGCACCAAATCCTAACGAAAAACCCACGCATCAAATCTATCGAACAACGCATGCTCCAAATCCGACCGCAAGACGCATGTACCAAAGTGCTAAGGTGCAAAGCGAATGACGCATGCACCGCCACTACCAGCGCTCGATTCCAAACGACGCATGCAATACCACTTACCAGCGCTCGAGCCGAACGACGCATGTACCGCCCCTATGAAGAGCGAGACATCGAAAGCAAGTCCATCACTTTCGCGCAACATCCGCAGCCCAGGCCAACAAGTGTAACGAGCAACGCTCAGCATTCCAGCTACTGCAAACCTCCCAGCTACGCTCGTCGCAATCCCACAAAAACCGCCGCTGCGTCACAAAGCAAGAAAAGAAGGTGCGGGCGGAGGCTTGACCGGCGCCGGGGGCTCGAACAAGTTCGCGAAGCCAGGATGGCGAGAGCGAACTTTTCGGCAGCAGCGATTTCACACGACGTGAAATCGCGGGCGTCCCCGGTGCCGGTCAAGCCTCACGACCGCACCGCCCCCCCTGAACCTCCCGCCCAAAAGGTCACCCAACGCGAACGAGCATAGCATCACCCTGTCCGCCCCCGCTACAAATAGCGGCAATCCCAAGCCCGCCACCGCGCCGCCGCAGCTGACTTACAACCGTACCAACAACGCGCGCCCCCGAAGCACCGATCGGGTGCCCGATCGCGACGGCCCCGCCGCGCGCATTGATTGCCTCAACCCCAAGTCCTAGCCGAGCAGCCGACGTCAAAGCAACCGCGGCAAAGGCTTCGTTGAATTCCCACACCGCAATGTCGCTCACGCGCAACTGGTGTTTGTCGAGCAACTTCTGCGCCGCCATTGCCGGCACGAGCGCGAGATACGGCGGATCCCAGCCGACGCTCACATGGTCGACGACGGTCGCCAGCGCTTCGACGCCGTTTGCCTTCGCATAGCTGGCATGCGCGACAACCAGCGCCGCGGCGCCGTCGTTGACGCCCGGCGCATTACCCGCCGTAATCGTACCGGCTGTTTCGATCGGCTTGAGCTTACCGAGCGCCGCGAGCGACGCATCGGGGCGAACCGGCTCGTCGCGTTCGACGCGCGTAAACGGCACTTCCCCGGTGATGTACGGCGAATACTGTTGCGGGTCCGCAATCATATTCTGCGGCGGAACGTGGTCCCAAACGCTGGTTTGACTGCGGTTGCCCGCGCCGACCGGAACGCGCGCGCGAGCCGGCGTCGGTACTGTGTCCACGACAATCTTGCCTTTGGCTTTACTCGCGACGTCGACCGGCACGATCTCATCGCTAAAATGGCCGGCGTCATGCGCGTCGCGCGCCCGCACGTGACTATTGAATGCGAACTCATCTTGCAGTTGGCGTGTAACGCCGAGTTCGGCCGCGACTTTCGAGCTTGCCGTCGCCATGGCCTCATCGAAATAGTAATCCCAGAGACCATCACGGATCATCGCGTCGAGAACGGTCGCGTCGCCGAACCGGTAACCGTTGCGCGCACCGGGCAATAAGTACGGCGCGTTCGACATCGACTCCATGCCGCCGGCAGCGACCACGCGCGCATCACCCGCATTGATCATGCGCGCGGCGTGGGCAACGGCAAGCATACCCGAAGCACAAACCTTGTTGACGGTCTCGGCCGTCGTCGTTTTCGCGAACCCGGCCTTGAACGCGGCTTGACGCGCCGGCGCTTGGCCGACGCCGGCCCCGATAACCAAACCCATGATGACATGCTCGATGTCGGCAGCGTCGATACCGGCGCGCCTCACCGCGTTGCGCAGCGCTTCAGCGCCGAGCGTCGTAGCGCCGAGGCCGGCCAGCGCGCCGCCCAGCCGGCCGAACGGCGTCCGCGCCGCCGATAAAACAACCGCCTGTGAATCCATGTGCGGCGATTCGTGTAAGCCGCATACGGTCCCGCAATAGAACCGCTACGGCGCGATCAACGGGCGCCGACTTGCGTGCAGACGATCGTATCCGTGACGTCGCATGTCTCGCACTCGAACTGCACCGTGACGTGCGAGATTGCAAATTCATCGCGCATTGCAGCGTCGATACGTTGTAAGACCGCGGTCGCTTCACTGATCCGCCGGTCGTGCAACACGACATGCGCGGCAAGCGCGTGCGAACCCGAACCGATCGTCCAAATGTGCAGATCGTGCACGTCGACCACGCCGTCGAACGAACGGATGCGATCGCGTACGACCGGCAACTTGGCGTGATCCGGTGCGCTCTCGAGCAGCACGTGACCGGCTTGACGAAGAATCGAAAAGACACCCGCGATGATGATCGCCGACACGAGGAGCGACAGCGCCGGATCGATCCACGCGGCATGGGTCGCAAGGATCGCCGCGCCGCCGATGATGACGGCGATCGCACCGAGCGCATCGCCGGCCACGTGCAGCACGGCGGCGCGCACGTTCATATTACCGTGCATCCCGCGCACGAGCATCATGCCGATCGCAAGATTGACGACGAGCCCGATCGCGGCAACGACCAGCATGAGCTGACCTTGCGGCTCAGAAGGCGCGGCAAAGCGGCGGATCGCTTCGATCGCAATGGCGATCGTTACACCGAAAAGCAGACCGCCGTTGGCCAGCGCGGCCAAAATCTCGAGCCGGGCGAAGCCGAACGTCTGACGCAGGTTCGCCGGCCGGGCAGCCTGCAAACTTGCACCGAGCGCAATCGCGATTGCGACCACGTCCATCGTCACGTGCGCGGCATCGGACAATAACGCCAACGAGCCGGCTTTGAAGCCGCCGGCAAGTTCGAGCAACGCAATGAGCGACGTACCCATAAGGGCAAGCTTCAGCTTCGCCGGACCCGCTTGCACGTGGTCATGATCGTGGTCGTGGTCGTGGCTATGCGCGTGAGCGGCGGCGACCGGGGGGTGCCCGCCACGATCGCGCTGGTCGGAATCTTGATCGTGATCGACCGTGCGATTCGATCGCATAGAACCTACACTTGCAGTGCTTTGAGCGCAAGAACGGCGAGCATTGCGCCCAAGGTGACGAATGTCCGCGACTCGGCGCGGCCGATGACGGACGGATCGTAAGACCCCAATCCGCCGGCTGCGGGTTCAAGCGCCGGAACGACGCGCGGTACTCGGCAAACATACTCATCGAACGCGGGTCCGAACGTCGTTCGCAGATACGCTTCTTCGTACGGCACGATCACGGCGTACATGCCGAGCATCGAACCGAGTGCCACGGTCAGGATGCCGGCCCGCATTGCGGCGCCGTTGCCGCCGGTAAACGCCACGGCGAATCCGGCGGCCGTCACAAAGTTCCCGACGTAGAGCGGGTTGCGAACGTAGGCATACGGCCCGGCGGTGACGAGGGCAGGCGCTTCGACGGCGCTCGAACGCGTCGTGACACCGGAATAGCCGACGGCCCATGCGCGAATGGCTTCGCCCGCGAAGACCAGCGGCAGACCGGCCGCGATGGAAAAAGCGCTCGGTTTGCCGGCCACCACCAGTCCGACGGCCGGAAGCGCCAATAACGTGCCGCGCCGGCCGAAGATAAAAGCGTTGAGCCCGCCGGCAAGATCGCTCATCGGGTCGCCGGGTTCGCCCGACCGGCGTGCGCGACCCGTCCGCACGCGTCGGCATACACGTCGCGCAAGGCGGCCGCAAGCGCTATCGTCGGCATCCAGCCGGTCGCGGCCCGCAAACGGCCAGCATCGCCGGACAGCCGCGGCAGATCGGCCGGACGCAATCGCGCCGGGTCGTCGCGAATCTCGACACCGACACGAGCGATCGTTACGAGCAGGCGCAATATCTCTTTCATCGCGACGGCGTGTCCGCTCGCGACGTTATAAATTCCAGGCGCGCCCTGCCCTTCAAGCAGCAGAACGTAGGCGGCCACGACATCGCGCACGTCGAGGAAGTCGCGCTCGGCTTCGAGGTTGCCCACATGCAGTAACGGATCGCCGCCGGCGGCGATCCGTGCCAGAGCTAAGGCAAACGACGCGACGGCAAACCGCCCGTCTTGGCCCGGCCCGATATGATTGAAGGCGCGCGTAACGACCACGTCTAGCCCGTACGTGGCTGCATGCGCAAGCCCGTACGCCTCGGCCGCTATCTTACTTGCCGCATACGGATTTGACGGCCGCAGCGATGTTGCTTCGACTAGCGGATACGCGGCCGGCGGCTGTGGACCGTATACATCGGCGCTGCCGGCAATCAGCACGCGCGGACTTGCCGCGCCGGCATCGCGCGCGATCTTGACGGCTTCGAGCAGCCGTAGCGTTCCGCCGGCGTTTATGTCGTGCGTGGCCCAGGGGTCGGCAATCGCTTGCGGGATGAACGCTTGGGCGGCAAGATGTGCGACGGCATCCGCATGCGCGATATCGACGATACCGCGGACGCTGAGCGCGTCGCGCAAGTCAAGCGGAAGTTCGCCGGGCAGCGCCGGCCGCGCGTGGTCGGGCGATCGCGGTCCGGCACCAACGGCCGCGATGACGGTATGCCCGCGCGCCTCAAGTGCCGCACATAAATGACGGCCGACGAAACCGTTCGCGCCCGTAACGAGAACCCGCACGTGCGCGCGGCGGGGCTAGACTGCGACCAGCGGGCGTAGCCGCGCAAGGTCGGCCTGAACCATGCGTTCGACGAGGGCCTCAAACGTAATTTGCGGTGTCCAGCCTAAAACACGCTGTGCTTTGCCCGGATCGCCGATGAGCAAATCCACTTCAGCCGGCCGATAGAAGCGCGGGTCGACGACGACGAATTGCTCGTAATTAAGACCGACGCTCTCGAACGCAAGGCGCACGAAATCGCGAACGTGATACGTGCGCCCCGTCGCGATCACGTAATCATCGGGCCGATCGTGCTGCAGCATCAACCACATCGCGCGCACGTAATCGCCCGCGAACCCCCAATCGCGCTGCGCATCGAGATTCCCTAAGCGCAACGTGTCGGCAATGCCGAGCTTGATACGTGCGACCGCGTCCGAGATCTTGCGCGTCACGAATTCTTTGCCGCGCCGTTCGCTTTCATGATTGAACAAAATACCGCTGACGGCAAACAGATCGTACGACTCGCGATAGTTGACGGTGATCCAGTGGCCGTACAGTTTTGCTACACCGTACGGTGAACGCGGATAGAACGGCGTCTGCTCGTTTTGCGGCACGGCCTGCACTTTGCCGAACATCTCGGAACTCGATGCTTGGTAGAACCGGATTGCCGGATTGACGCTGCGGATCGCTTCGAGCACACGCGTCACACCGAGCGCGGTAAATTCGCCGGTCAGCACGGGCTGACTAAACGACGCCGGCACGAACGATTGAGCCGCAAGATTGTAGATCTCGGTCGGCTGCGTTTCGGCGACGATCGCGGTAATAGAGCTTTGATCGAGCACGTCGCCCGACATGAATTCGATGCGCTCCGCGATGTGCCGGATGCGCTCGTGAACGTCGGTCGACGTGCGACGCGTCATACCGATCACGCGATAACCTTGGTCGAGCAATAACTCCGCGAGATACGATCCGTCTTGGCCCGTAATGCCGGTAATCAACGCCGTTTTTTGCGCCACATCGATCGCTTTCTCCGGACCGTCCGGCGCAGCCGTCATTCGTCAGGCATTAATGTCGCTCATTGTCGGCACGCGGCACCGGCCGCCGCGCAGCGTCGCGCCAGCGGTTGTTCGCGAGTGCCGTCCATTGCGCGGACGTCGTCGCATCCCAATCAAAGAACGTCTCGCCGATCGCGCCCGCGGCCCGGGCGGCAACAACACTCGCAGCAACCTCGGCCGGCGGCGGCGCGCCATACCGGTTACCAAGATCCGCCGTTTGTCCGCCGATATCGATCGGTACGTTGCGCCCGGCCCGGCGTCGCAGTTCTTCGAACGAGCGGCCGAGTTCGACGCGCATGCCGTCGATCGACGTGCCCGCGCGACGCATGCGCCAATAGCACATCGGCTGCAGCACGTCGGCGCGCGCTGCAATCGCCGCATATGGAATTGCTGCCGAGGGTAGCCGCTCGAGATACGGATCTTCGACCGTTGCGATCAGTAAGACGCGCGGGCCGACCGCTGCGCGCAAGCGCGCAAGATACCGCGCGAGATCGGCGCTTGCCGCCGGGCCGGCGAAAAAATCGCTACCACGCTCCAAATCGACGGCAAGCCCGCTTACGTGATGTCCGGCCGTCGTGCGATACGCCGCGACGGCGACGCCGGCCGCGAGATCTTCGTAAGTGACCGCACGCGGCACCGTCCAGCCGATGACGGCAATCCCGTTGCGCGCCGCGCCGTCGATGAACCGGTCGATTGCGGGTTGCTGTGCCGGCGTGACCTCGTTGTATTCGCCGTACGACATGCGCAGTTCGACGGCCGCGATGCCGGCGGAACGTGCGCGGGCAAGCATGGCATCGACGTTCCATGCAGTTGCAGCATCGAATGAAAGCCACATTGCCGTGCCGCGTATGGTGTCGATCGACGAGCGCGGCAGCGCCGGCGGCATGTCGACGGCAATGACGATCGGATGCAGGTGCGGCCGCCGCACGAGATACGTATAATGCGCGCCCGGGAGCGCCGCGCTGTCGGTGAATGACGAGGCCGGAGCATACACGTCGATCGCGCTACGCGCGCGCCCGCCGCTGCGCTCGATACGAATCGCGCCGGCGGTTAGGCGCGGAAACCAGCCGATCGTGACGGCGTATGGTCCAAGTGCTCGCGCGCTCACGGGTGCGAGTCGCCAGGCGCGGGTATCGGTCGAGCGCTTCATTTGCCGCGGTAAACCCGCAATATCACTATCGACGACGATGGATACCGGACCGGCTTCGCGCAGCCGCACGATCGCAGCCGGATCGCCGAAGCGGACGCGCGGCTGCCACTGAACGCTAGCACCTCCGGCGCTGACATTCACATGTCCGCCGGACGGTAGATGCACGCGCTTACCGCCGGCATCGTAATATCGCATGCGCACGAGCAGCCGAGCTTCGCCGTCCGGCGAAACATCGAGCGGCACCATCTCGACACGGGCGCTCGTAGCGACCGCTGTCCGCGGCACGGCGGCTACGCGCGGCGGCGTCGCCGGCCGGCCGCAACTCGTCAACAGCGCGATCGAAAGCGTGATTCGAGCGTATGGAGTGAGTGCCGCTGGTAGCGCCGGCCGGCAGCGCACGCTAGTCACCGATGAGACGTGACAGGACGCGCGCTCGAAGCGCCGCTAAATCGTCGGGCGAACCGAGCCAATCGTCGACCGACCAGGCGAATGTTACGGCGCCATGATGCAACGTCGCAAGGTAACCGGCAAGGCCGCGCGCGTGATTGACCGTCCCGGTTTTCGCAAACGTTCGGCCTTGCGCCAGGGTCCCGCGAAAGCTCCCTTGTAACGTGCCGCGGACGCCCGCGATCGGCAAGTCGTCGAGCACGATGTCGCGATTTGGACCGTTCCAGTCGGCTTGCAGAAGAGCAACGAGCGCGCGCGGCGAGATCCGATCGTACGCCGAAAGTCCGCTGCCGTCCGCCAGCGTTAGAAAGGCCGGATCGATACCGATCCGGATCAACCACGATCGCTCGGCAGCGAGCCCGTTCGCGGTCGTGCCGTGCTGGTCTGCGGCGCGCAAACCGATCTCGCGCAGCAACATTTCCGCGATGAGATTGTCGCTGGGCAACCACATATCGGCGAGCAGATCCGCAAGCGGTTCGCCGTCGTGCATCCAGACGCTACGCGCTTCGGGCGGTACGGCGATCGATTGGTACGCCGCGTCGCTCGATGATAAGCGTGGCAAACGCGGCGGCTCGACGCCTCGTGCAGCAAAGCGACGAATCAAATGGCACAAATATGCCGTGGGCTCGACGCGTGCGACGCCAAGCGTTTGGGTCTCGCCGCCGAGCGGCACCGAGCCGACGATCTCGAAGCAATCGTGCAGCGCCGACCGGACGACATCGAGCGTTACGGGCACATCGGCGGCTGCGGTCGTTGCCTGCCGCGCGCTGACGGCATCCGATCGATCGGTGCAGCGCCCCCAGATCGGCTCCGGTGCGCTGGTATCGATCGCCGGCAGCTCGGCGACGACCGGCGCAGCGCCGATGAACTTGCCGGGCGAAACGCTGAGCTGCAAAGCGTTTTCGCTAACCGGAACAGGCGCAAGTTGCGGCGCATAGTCGTAGACGAAATCGTCCCACGACCAGCCCGGCGGATACGGATCGGCGTCGAACCCGTTTGCATCGATCGCCGTTGCGAACGGCGGGCGAAAACCCGCTGCGACGGCGGCACGAGTGAAAGCCGCAACGTCGGCGATTGCCAGCAACGGGTCGCCGCCGGCCTTAAGGTACAGTGTCTGGTTCGGCGAGCCGAGATATGCCTCGGTATGGAAACGAAAATTCGGCCCGAGCAACGCGAGGGCCGCGCTGCCGGTAACGAGCTTGAGGGTCGACGCGGGCACGAATGCGTCGTCGGACTTGCGCGCGTAAACCACCTGGCCGCTGCCTGTATCGACCGCCAGCAACCCCGTATGCGCACCGCGCAAGGTCGATGCGCCGTCAAGCAGCGCATCGAGATCGCGCGCGAGCCGGGTTTTGCCGGCATCCGTCCACGGCACGCCGCCGATCGTCGGCTTCGCGACATCGCTGCCGGCGGTCCGGTCGACCGCGCCGGCACCGATCGGAAGCATCAGGCCAAGAACGAAGGTCAACCCACCCGCGACCGCGCCGTTCAAACCAGAACGCGACTCGCCATACTGCGCGCGATAAACGTTGCAACGTCGCTGGGCAACGTACCGCGTCCGAAACCCGCATCGTAGCCCAATTCGGCTGCAAGCAGGTTTGTCACGCGCGGTCCGCCGGCGATGAGAAGAACGGCATCGCGCAGATTTTCGGCTTCAAGCAGTTCGCCCAGCGCCGTGAAATTCGCGATATCGCTGCCCTTTTGCGTAACCACTTGCGAAACGAGCAGCGCATCGATCGAGCGGTCTTTGGTAAAGCGCACGAGCTCCTCGACGGAAATTTGCGCGCCTAAATTAAACACTTCGAGTTCGTGGTAGCGTTCGAGCCCGTAGTCGCCTTTGTAGCCCTTCATGTTCAGGATTGCATCGATGCCGACGGTGTGCGCGTCGGTGCCGATACACGCGCCCGCCACGCGGACTTTCCGGCCAACCCGTAACCGGATCAATTCATCGACGCCGGCCATATCGAGCGCTTCACGTGTCGCACTCGGCGCCGCAATCGTCGAGACATCGATGCCGACCGGCGAACGTGCATAGACGACAAAAAATGAAAATCCGGATGCAATTTTGCGGCCCTCGACGACCGCAACGTCGGTAAACCCGATCTTGGCCACGAGCTGCCGCGCGCTCTCATCGGCCGCTTCGGTCCATTCGATCGGCAGCGTAAACGAAAGCTGCATTGCACCGTCGTCGAGCGTGTCGCCGTACGGCTTAACCACGTTCACGCCGGTACGGCCGGACGGAGAAGATCCTCGAAGGGATTCCAGTAATCCGCGGCTTTCGCCATCACGCCCTCGAAGCCGCGTCCGCCGTCGGGCGGGCGCGAAACGTCCGCGAAGACTTTACCGGCAATCGATTCCATCAGACCGCGTTCCGCAACTTGGCCCAGCAATGCGACAGCCTCACCGAGCACGAACTGCGCGCGACGCTCGATGCGGCCGCCGGTTTTGAATTCGATCTCGTCCCCGAAATGACGCGCGGTGCCCATGACATACTGCGCGTTGGATAGGGCGAGCGCGCGATCGCCCAAGAACGGCGTATGAATTGCCTCGGTGAGCATCCCGCATAAGTGAATCGTCTGACCGGTCATCACCGACGTGAGGTTGAACATCGCGTCGACCAAGTGACCTTTGAAGATATCGCCCGTCATGTGTTTCGTCGGCGGCATATATTTGAGCGGCGAGTCGGGAAAACATTGACGCGCCAGCTGAGCTTGTGCCAGTTGCAACAAGAAACCGTCTTCGAGATCCGGGTCGATCTCGTACGCATCACCCAAGCCGATCTGCGCGTCCGCCATGCCGGCCCGATGTGCGAACGCCTCGTTGATAAATTGCGATGCAAGCACCGCAGGCGCTTGTTCGACCGCGTCGGCGGTCGTGAGGTAGTTATCTTCGCCGGTATTAATGATGATGCCGGACCGCGCGTTGAGCAGACGCGAAAAGTGCTGATCGACGAACGTGCGCTTCATATTGATGTCGCGAAAGAGTATTCCGTACATCGAGTCGTTGAGCAGCATGTCGAGCCGTTCGAGCGCCGCGAGCGTTGCGATTTCGGGCATGCACAGCCCGCTCGCATAATTCGTGAGCATGACGTAGCGGCCGAGCCGCTCGGACACTTCGTCGAGCGCAGCGCGCATGATGCGAAAGTTTTCTTGCGTTGCGTACGTCCCGCCGAAGCCTTCGGTCGTTGCGCCGTACGGCACGTAGTCCAGCAACGATTGGGCAGTCGAGCGAATGACCGCAATAATTTGCGCCCCGGCTTCGGCTGCGGCGACGGCCGCCGTGCGGTCGGCGAAGATGTCGCCGCTGGCGACGATGACGTACAAGAACGGCGGCGGCGCTTGCGGCAGCCGGTGCAGCCAGGCGTCGCGCTCGCGGCGCCGTGCGTCGATGGCTTCGATGGCCCGCCGCGCGTACGGTGCGAGCGCAGCGCGAATCGCGGCGACCGGCGTTGCGGCCGGATCGGGCAGCGCTTCTCCGGCAACGAGCGCGTCGGCGATCTGCTGCGGCGTACGGCCGGTTTCCGCGACCGCTGCACCGATCGCGCGGGCAGCACCGCATGCCGGATCGGCGAGCGCGTCGACAATGCGATTGGCTAACGGGATCCCCTCGCGGTCGATGCCGTCGACACCGAGCAAACGGATCACCGAACGTTCGACGGCGACCGTCGTGTGACGTTCGATAAAATCGGAAATCGGATCGACGATCGCCGCCGCCAGCCGCCGCGCGTCGCTAACGGCGTCGCGATCGATACGCAACTGCATGGCGCTTTAACGGACGCTCAGACGCCGGCTCGCGCGGCCGGCCAGATACTCGTCGAGGCCGCATTCCCACGACGGCGCCGGGTCGATGCCCGCTGCCGCGAGCTTGGTCGACACCAGCGCGGAAAACAACGGCCGTTTCGCCTTTGCACCATAGTTGTCATAGGTGAGCGCTTCGATTTGCGTTGGCAGACCGGCACGTGCGAACGCCGCCGCGGCGAACTCATACCAGGTCGTTGCACCGGTATTCGTCACATGATGCGTGCCGAACGAACCGGCATCGATGGCGTCGCGCATGATGCGCGCGGCATGCGGTGCATACGACGGCGAGAACGTCATGTTGCGCACGACGCGAACAGGCTCACCGCGTTCGGCTTGCTGTAGGACCCGTTCGATGAACGTATAGCCTTTATTGGACGTGCCCGACGCGCTGTAGACGCCGCTCAAGCGAAAGATGAAATGCTCGTTGCCGTGGCGCCGGGTCAACAATTCGCCCGCATGTTTCGATATGCCGTAAGCGGTCAGCGGATTCGGTGCATCGTCTTCGCGATACGGCCGGTCGGTGCGCCCGTCGAACACATAGTCGGTGCTGACGGTCGCGAAGCGCACACCCCGTTCGGCGCACAGCGCGGCCGCGCGATCGACGGCGAGCGCATTGACGGCGAAGGCGCGTTCGGGCAAACGTTCGCACTCGTCGACGTTATGAAACGCCGTGCAATTGATGAGCACCGCCGGCTGATGTTCGTCGACGTAGCGGGCCAGTGCGACACAATCTTCAACGTCGAGCTCGGCGTGTTTGGGTGTAAGCAGCGGCCGGCCCGCATACGCTGTAACGAGCGCGCCGCCGAGCTGACCGCTAGCGCCGAGGATGGCAATGCGATTGATCGACACGAGTCAATAAATGCTCGCGAAGCTGCGCTGAGATGCATGCACTTCTTCGAGCACCGTCATCCAGGCAATGTTATAGTGCCGCGGGTCGGCAAGCTGGGCGACGTTGTCGAGCGGTATTTTCTTGAGCATATCATCGATGGACTCGAGCACGGTGACGGCCGGCGTGAAACCCAGCCGTTGCGTCAGCTTGAGATTCGTCATGCGGTAATCGCGAACGATCTTCGGCAGCGGCGCATCGACGAGTTCGACGCTGCGGCCGACGAGCGACAGCGATCCGGCGACAAGCATCGCGAGTTGCCGCACCTGATAGTTCTCTTGCATCACGTTGAAAATCTCACCTCGAACGAGATCGGCCGGCGCAGTTAAGCACAGAACGTGCGCCGCGGCAACATCGCTTACCGCTACGAGCGGTCGCCATTGCCAGCCGCCACCATGCAGATAGAGCTTGCGCACCGTCACGGCGTCTTTGAGAAACGTATTGACGACCAAGTCGAAGCGCATGCGCGGGCTGTAGCCGTAAACGGTGCCTTGGCGTAGAATCGTCGGCGCGAAACGTGCATCGCTCAACGCCGTGAGCGCCTCCTCGGCGTACTTCTTGGAGAGCGAATAGGCACCGCGCGGCTCGACCGGACTTCGTTCGTCGAACATCCCGGGGCCGATTCCGTCGTAAATCGAGGCGGACGAGCCGAAAACAAAGCGCTCGATGCCGCAGCGTTTACAGGCTTGTGCAAGCCGCTCGGTCGCGACGGCGTTCATCTGCCAATTCGCTTCGGGATTGTATTCCGCAGTCGGATCGTTCGAAAGTCCGGCCAAGTGGCTTACGCCGTCGATTCCTGCGAGCCAGGCGTCATCCCAGGCACGGACATCGCCGTGAATGTAGCTCAACGCGCCGGCGCTATCGTCGCGCAAGCGTTCGAGCGGCGCCGAACCGAAAAACAGCCGGTCGACGACACGGACGCGGTCGCCGCGGGCAAGCAGCTGGCGGCAAAGCTCCAGACCGATGTAGCCGCCGCCACCCGTGACCAAGACGTGCATCCCCGCGCATCTTCGCCCTTCCCCCCGGCCGGAACTTTTCGAGCGTTCGGCGGTATTTGTGATGTGATAATGAGGACGCGATGATCGCCATCGAAGCCACCGACGAAGCCCTTGTCGGCCGAGTATTAGCCGGAGACCGCGAAAGCTTCAGCGTGTTGGTCGACCGCTATAAACGCGGCATTGCAAATTTCATCGGCGCCGGCGTCCGATCGTCGGCGGACGTCGCCGATTTGACCCAGGAGACGTTTTTACGCGCTTACGCGCACCTCGGCACGTTCAATGCCAAACTCGGTAAATTTTCGACCTGGATCTTTCACATCGCGCGCAACGTCGTGCGGACGTTTCTGGGCAAATCGTTGCGCCGGCCGCCGACGACCGATTTGGGTGAAGATCGCACGCTGGAGTCGGCGTTGCCCGACGTGTCGGTCGAAGCCGATCCGGCAGGCGGCGTCCTGCGGGCTGAAGCGGAGGCGGAAGTGCGCTCCGCTTTGGCCGACTTGCCCGAACGCACGCGGACGGTGTTAGCCCTTCGGTATTACGACAACATGGATTATCAAACGATCGCCGTAACGATGGGGCTGTCGCTGGGAAACGTCAAGACGCTCATTCATCGCGGCAAATTGGCACTCGCGCACAAGCTCAAAGCGCGTGAAGAGATCGCCACGCAAGGCATGAGCCGCGAGCTCCGCGCGTTCGGGGGCTTCCATGAGCTGCAGTTCAGCTGAGGAGTTCTTTGCCGGACTGCTCGACGGCAACTTATCCGGCGCATTGCGTGCCGATGTACTCGCGCATGTCGAGCGATGTTCGACCTGTACCGGCGTGCTCGAAGAGTTGCGCGTCGTTGATGCGCTATTGATCGAACCGCGCCGGATCGATCTGGCAGCCGACTTTACGGCGGCAACGATGGCGCATGCCCGAACGCTGCCTGCGCCCGCGGCTCGCCGTACGCCCGTGCTTGCCTATCTCGTTTGTTACGTCGTCGGCGCCTGGCTTATTGCAGGTACGGCCCTCGTGTTTGCACCGCAAAGCGTGCATGGGTTCGTGCAGAGCGCATCGGGCAGCATTCGCGCTTTTGCCGAAACGGCCGGTGGTTTAAGCCGTGCCGCCGGTCGTGGCTTCGGACGCGATGCAAACGCTGCTGCCGTCGGGCTCATCGCTCTGCTGCTGCTCGATGGTTTACTCGTGCTCAGCTTCGTCGCAGCGTTGAAATATCTACAGCCGCGGGCGGAGCGGCTGCGTTTTTGAGCGCGGCTGCGGCGGCAGTCGCGCTTCTGTTCGCACTTCTGCTCGGTGTCATCCCGTTGCCGGCGTACGCGCACGCGCATAACGGCAGCGTAATGAAGTTTTTTTCCAATGCCACCGTTGGATCCGATGATACGGTCAACGGTGACCTCACCGTGGTGTTCGGCGATGCGACCATCGCCGGCCACGTCACCGGGAATGTTACGGTCATCGGCGGGTCGTGTCAGGTGATCGGTTCGGGCACGGTCGACGGCGACGAGCATTGCGCGTGGAGCGATGCAGCCGGAGCGCTCGAACCGCTCGTTTTTCCGGCCGGCAGCTCCGCGCAATTTGCCGCTGCAGATCGCCGGCTATTTGTAAAAATAGCGTCGAACGCCGTTGTCGTCTTGGTTTTTCTACTTTTCCCCATGCGCATGCGATTCGCGCTCGATCGGGTCGAACGTCACCCGGGTCTTGCCGCGGCCGTCGGGATTGCGGCCTGCATCGCGGTCTTGCCGGTGGCGCTCTTGTTGCTTTTTACGATCGTCGGGATACCGCTCATCGTGCTGGAGATTGCCGGCGTTTTTGCCGCAGTGTGGCTTGGCACCGGAGCAGCGGCCTTACTGGTCGGACGCCGTCTCTGCGAACTGCTCGCACCGCGCATGACACCGCCTCCGTTGGCAGCACTGCTACTCGGACTCATCGTAATCAGTGCCGCGGAGGTCGTTCCGTTCATCGGCTGGGCCGTAACCGCTCTCGTATGGCTGGTCAGCTTGGGAGCGGCGCTCCTTGCCTGGACATCGCCCGCGGGCGCGGCTGGGCTTTTCCGCCGTCCACCGGATGCACGGCCGCCGATCGGCGGTCCACCCATGAAGTCATCGAAGTCTTCGATTTAAATCCTATGGAAACGAAGTACAGGAACCTGGGCGTTTTTTGGAAACAAGGTTCTTAATAGTCGTCGTGTAGGTTGCCCCGGCCGGATCTCTTGAGCCGCGCACAGCACAGCGCACCGAACGCCTAGTAACCCGGATAACGACTCAAGCGAGAATTGCCGACATGTTTAACGTGAATCTATCGTTTATCGCCCTTGGTCTTGGGGGCTGCTTCTGCTATGTGTACTCGATGTCTGCGCTCGGACGTATGTTAGCAGCGTGCCGCGAAGCAACGTCGATGCCCTACCCCGCATCCGCCGCGAATCGTACGCTGCGAGCCTAGCCGGGTAAGCCGCGCACAAGCGCGGTTGCGGTCCGGTTGAGACGTGCGACGTAAAACGGCTGCCGTTCGCTCAAAGCGTTCGGCGCTACGCGTCTATCGCTTAACGCAAACAGTATCGACGTAAATGCGCCGTTTGTCGGTTGAGATTTCCGGGGTGCGTCGGGCTAGCCGGTAGTTCGCCTCAGGCGGCCTCCCCTTTCGGCCCTAAGCCGATTGATTTTGCAATGATACGAGTAGGTGATTCACCGGAACTAAGGACGTCGTCTATGAACGGACAGGTCATTCTTCTGACCATCACCGGTCTTGCTGCATACGTTTACTGTATGTCGGCGCTCGGCAAGTGGCTGCGACGTTGCGCCGACGCCTCGTCGGCCGTCGCCGGGGCGCAGACACCCCTACGCGCTAGCGTGGACGCGACCGCGCGAGAGAAAATCGCTTCGTAGCAGCGCGCTATTGGGCGAAAGGCGCACCCGCCGGCGTCACGAATCGACCCGCACACCCCTGCTGCATCGGAGGTCCTCGTGGGTCTTGTCGTGACTGGAATATCGGCGAACGGCGACATCAAGGCACTCGAAGTACTGCTCAAAGATGCCGGTTTGCCGCTCGATCCGATTCAATTGATCTCCGGGGAAGATTCCACCGAAGGCGTCGCGCGGCGCCAAATGGGTGCCCGGCTCATGACCGGCGACCGGGGCGGCTATGTGCCGGGCATCAATAACTCAGGCTCCGGGCTGTCCTACTTTCGCAATGAGTCGCTCTCCGATCGGCTCGGGGATCTCGAAATTCCGGATTCCGAAGTCGATAATTACGTACAAGCGCTAGAAGCCGGCCGCAGCGTTGTCGCTTATTACGCGAAGCCGCAAAGCTTATCTCAAGTTGAGGAGATCTTTCGTACGTCCGGTCTTGCGAAAGTTAAAGTTTTCTAATTGGCGATAAGCGGTAAGGCAGCGCCAAGGTAGTTAAACCGGACGTCAAGGCGGCTAATTTATTTGTCTCGTACCGGGAGATTTGAGCCGCTTTAGCGCATAAGCACTGTAGCGCCGCTGGAGTTGGGCCGCACTCGAAATTGGTCGAGCAACGCAGCTAATTTTAGCGGACAATTAATTAAGCAACCGTGCGCTACACGTTTAAGTTAATGATGATTTCCGAGCTCGGTTCAAAACAGTCGTCGGCGGCGGTAAAGCGGGTAAACGTCGGATCAGGGGGATCCAGTATGAAACAAATCGCTATCATCGGCACAGGTTACGTCGGGCTTGTCACCGGTACATGTTTTGCAGAACTCGGCAACTCGGTCGTTTGCCTTGACAACGATGCACAGAAGATCGCCGTCCTCAAACGCGGCGAAGCACCGTTTTTCGAGCCGCAATTGCTCGAGATGATCGTACGCAATCAACACGCCGGCCGGTTATCGTTCTCGAACGATGTCGAAGCGGGTGTCCGCAATTCAGAAATCGTTTTCATCGCCGTCGGCACGCCGATGGGCGCGGACGGCAATGCAGACTTGTCGGCCGTCCGCGCAGTGGCCGCAACGATCGGCCGGGCGCTCAACGGACCCAAGATCGTCGTATCGAAGTCGACGGTGCCGGTTGAAACCGGCGAGATGGTCTCTTCGATCATCGCCGAGAACGCCAGCGAATCGCATCAAGTCGATGTCGTGAGCAACCCCGAATTCTTGCGTGAAGGCTCGGCGGTCAGCGACTTCATGCAACCCGACCGAATCGTCGTCGGCACGGGAAGTCAACAGGCCGAAGCGGTCATGCGCGACCTCTACGCGCCGCTCGACGCACCGTTCGTGGTAACGAACGTGCGGACAAGCGAAATGATTAAGTACGCCGCCAACGCGTTTTTAGCGACGAAGATTTCATTCATGAACGAGATCGCCAACATTTGCGAACTCGTTGACGTCGATGTGAAAGCTGTCGGCCGCGGCATCGGCTTCGATCACCGGATCGGTACGCAATTCATGAGCCCGGGCATCGGTTACGGGGGATCGTGTTTTCCCAAAGACGTCCGAGCGCTTGAAAAAATTGCGGACGGACGCAGCTACGACGCGACGCTCCTGCGGTCGGTCGAGACCGTGAACCGCGGTCAGATTCAACGGACGTTCGGCAAGATCGAAAAGGCGCTCGGCGGTTCCGTTAGCGGCAAGTCGATCGGCGTACTTGGCCTTGCGTTCAAACCCAACACGGACGACGTCCGTGAAGCGCCTGCACTGCATGTCATCGATCTGCTCATTAAAGCCGGCGCCTCCGTGCGCGCGCACGATCCGATCGCCGTCGAACCGGCCAAGCGCGAAGCCGGCAATACCATCGCCTATTGCGATCAGCTGTATGAAGCCATCGACGAAGTCGACGTGCTTCTGCTGGCAACGGAATGGAATGAATATAAGAATATCGACTTCCGGATGGTGCGCAAACTCATGCGCGGCAACGTCGTTTTCGACGGACGCAATATCTTCGACCCTGAGAAAGTTGTCGCCGAGGGTTTACGATATATCGGCGTTGGTCGAGCGAAGGAACCGGCACTCGTCCCGGTCGGCGTCTAGCGCATATCTCGTCGAACGACCGATGATTAACAAACACCGCCGGCTCAAGCCGGCGGTGTTTTCCTATCGGGGCCGCCGGCACGACCCGCAGGCCGAGCGATAACGTTGCCCGGACATCGAAGCCGCCGGTTACTGCTCTACATGTTCAATTTGTGACGGGCAGATAGCGGCGAAAATATTCGAGCGTCGATACGAGTCCGTCGCGAAGTGCGATCTTCGGCTCCCATTCGAGCAGCGTACGCGCTAGCGTAATATCAGGTTTGCGTCGTGTCGGGTCGTCCGGCGGCAGTTCTCGCTCGACGACGTAGAGTTGCACGCCGGCAATTTCGGCGACGATTTGAGCCAACTCAGCGATCGTAAATTCGACCGGATTGCCGACGTTGACAATGCGGCCCATCAGGCCGTCACGCTTCGCCAGCCGCACGATGCCGTCGATCAGATCGCTTACGTAACAAAAGCTGCGCGTTTGCCGTCCGTCGCCAAAAACCGTCAGCGGCTCGCCGCGCAGCGCCGATAAACAAAAGCTCGGGATGACTCGGCCATCTCCGGGCTGCATGCGCGGGCCGTAGGTGTTGAAGATACGAACGATGCGACCGTCAATGCCGAGTTTTCGAACGGCGGATGTGAGATACGCCTCACCGTAGCGCTTGGCTTCATCGTAACACGCGCGGACGCCGACCGGGTTGACGTTACCCCAGTAGCTTTCGCGTTGCGGATGCTCGAGCGGATCGCCATACGTTTCGGACGTCGAGGCGAAAAAAATGCGCGCACGCGATGCGGCGGCGAGTTCGACGGCATGCATGACGCCCAGCGCGTTCACCGCCATCGTTGCAAGCGGTTCGCGGCCGTAATCGACCGGACTCGCCGGCGATGCGAAGTGCATGATGAGATCGGGTTTCGCCAACTCGGCCGCCCACGTCCAAGGTAATGAAACATCGGCAGTAATGAACGAAAATGCGTCGCGTGCGCGCAAGTGTTCGAGATTTGCGGCTGATCCGGTCACAAAATTATCGATACCGACAACGGTGTCGCCGTCCGCGAGCAATCGGTCGACGAGATGTGAGCCGAGAAAGCCGGCAGCTCCTGTGACGAATACACGCATTTTTATCGGGTTCGGGCTTTGGCCGGCTTTTCTTTGCCCGCCGTAAGCAGCTAATTGCGGCTAAACGTCTGCCACGGCGAAGAGATGATTGAATATCGGTAAGCCGTCAACCGCCGATACTCGCTCGAGCGGACCGTAGGCGAACACTTCCACCTGTGAAAACGCCGAGCGCAACGCAGTCGTGAAACTCCGATGCGTAAAAAAACTCTTATGATCGCTTTCAAGCATGTGCCAGGGAATTGTATATTGCGAAAACATCATGGGTATCGACTCGAAGCTCGGTACGGAAAATAGCGCACGCCGCTTGACGACCCGTCGAACTTCGGCAACAAAGCCAATGTAATCATCGATGTGCTCGAGTACTTCGATGCAGATTGCCGCATCGTACGATGCATCGGCCAACGGCAGCCGTTCGCCGTCAACCGGTATCGAGCGCAAGCCGAGCGCGGAGACGACGTCGCAAAAATCCGTTCGGACTTCGCAACCCGTCCAATCGTAGCCATCCGGCGTTAAGACTCTTCCATAAGCACCGATGCCGCAGCCGACATCGATAATTCGTTCGTCGCGTCGCAGGTAGCGTCGAATCAGTTGAACGGCAAGTGGATCCGCCGCGGCGGACGGTGGACCGCTGCCGTAGACATCGTTACGCCGCAAAACGGTCTCCGCATTATCGGCAAACACTTCGCCATGCGAACACAGCCGGTAGTCAACGTCCGAAAAACGCAACCAGCGTTCACCGATCGTTATACGTTCGCTGGTCTCGGACTGCGCCGTAACCGTCAGACGTATTGTTTTTCGCTCGCGCAACCGCTCGGGAACAAGACACGTAAAAGCAAAGCCGGACTCGGCGGCTTGCGGTACGCCAAGGGCGTCCCCAACATCCGAGCGCTCGAACGTCACGGAACTTGCACTTACCATTTCGCCGTCGATGAACGCCTCGACACGCCGCAAGTCGGATCGATCGGCAAACGCCCACCCGGTCGTGAGGAAACCGTGGCGCTGCACGAGATCGCCGTCAGCGGGCAAGTCCACGTGTCCACGAACCGTCGGCGCCAAGCGCGAAGCGGAACCAAGAACGGAACGGCCAAAGCGTATCATCCGGCGCTGCGCGGCGCCTCGCGCAAAGACATCATGGGCAGTAAGCGCGCGACCCTGCATCGAGCGATCGGCCTTGTCGGGATGCCCGCCCTAAGCACTATTGACGTTGTGTCTGCCGGTCGAAAGAGCCGGCGTTTGCGGTCGAGACCGCCGGTAATCGCCGCGTGATAACGTGCGCTCGATCAAGGCATAAAGAACGATGAACAAGTACCGGCTGCCCATTTCCTTTACTTTGAATTTTGAGACGCCCTCTTTCCGGTTGTACCAGTTCGTCGGAACGACCGTCCATGAATAGCCGCGTACGATCGCTTTGAGCGGCAATTCGACGGTAATGTTGAAATGGTGCGATAGAATCGGACGAATGCCGTCAACGACTTCGCGCCGAAAGCACTTAAAGGCGTTCGTCATGTCATTGTAGCGAACGCCGAAGCAAATTGCCACAAACGTGTTTGCCAGCCTGTTCAACGTGAGCTTAAGCCGCGGGTACTCGACGACTTTGGCACCCGGCATGAAACGCGAACCGAAAACGCAATCGTAGCCTTGCAGTAGCGTCCGCCAATAGCTGACGATGTCGCGCGGATCATCGGATGCATCGGCCATAACGATAACGACGGCATCGCCGCGAAACACATCGAGCCCGGTATGGATCGCATTACCAAAGCCGTTGCACCGCGTGTTTGCAACGCAACGAACCGACGGCCAATCGATGGCGACTTCTTCGACGACCGCGGCGGTACCATCGACTGAATGATCGTCGACCACCACGATCTCGAAATTGATGCGTTCGGCGCTCAAGGTTCGAGCGATGCCGACGAGCGTCGCAGCAATGCTCGCTTCTTCGTTGTATGCCGGAATAACGACTGACAGCAGATCGGTCATGCGAGGTTGAGCGCCTTGTCCGGCGATGCCCAGCGGTCCGCGTTCTTTTCATAGATTTCCGTGAGCAACTGCTGCAGATTGTAGCGCTGCTTCCAGTTCGGATAATGGCGCGCAAATTTACCGGCGTCGGAAATATACCAGATGTGATCGCCGACGCGGTTCGTCTCCGTGTAAGTCCATTCCAGTTTTTGGCCGGCAATCGACTCGCAGAGATCGATCGCTTCGATCATCGAGCAATTACTAAACCGCGTACCGCCCATGTTATAAACCTCACCCGATCGCGGTGCGCGAAAGAACTCATCGAAAGCGGCAACGAGATCGGCGCTATGTATGTTATCGCGGACTTGTTTGCCTTTGTAACCAAAAACCGTATACGGCTCCCGCGTCGCAACGCACTTCATGAGATAAGCGAGAAAACCGTGCAACTTCGTACCGGAATGATTCGGTCCGGTTAAGCATCCGCCCCGGAACACCGCCGTCGCCATTGAAAAGTAACGACCGTACTCTTGAACGAGCACGTCCGCTGCGACTTTCGATGCGCCGAATACCGAGTGAATCGACTGATCGATCGACATTGTCTCGTCGATGCCGTTCCAGAACTTATGGGCCGGGTCGATCTCCCAACGGGTATCGAGTTCTTGCAGCGGCAGGGTGTTGGGCGTATCTCCGTAGACTTTGTTTGTTGAGGTGAAGATAAACGGAGCGCGCGGCGCAAATTTTCGGGTTGCTTCGAGCAATGCTAGGGTGCCGTTCGCGTTGACCGTAAAGTCCATCTGCGGATCGTTGGCGGCCCAATCGTGGGACGGCTGAGCGGCGGTATGAATGACAAGCTTAATTCGGGCGCCGATGCTCTCGAATAAGTCGCCCATCGCCGTCGCATCGCGAATATCTGCGTTGACATGCCGGTACCGATCGGGAAATCTTGACTCGAGGGAACGCCGATTCCAAGCCGTCGAGGCCGCCGCTCCAAAGAACACTTGACGGAAGTCGTTATCGATTCCGACCACGTCGAATCCGCGCTCCGCAAAATATGCGACCGACTCGGAGCCGATCAAACCTGCGGATCCGGTAATGATAACAACCGACATTGTTAGGTCCCTGAGCCTTTCGTTGAGTATTAGCGCCAGAGCGGCCCGACTAGCGACTCGTTCGCATGGATCCAATCAAATATCTCGCCCATGATCGCGCGCGGCGTCCGTGCCGGCGCCCATTGCGTGTCCTGCGATACGCGCGCATTATCGGTGACGTAAATCTTCACATCGAGCGGACGATTCTCCGGCACGCCGTCGATTGCAACCTTATTACCGCTTATCTCTTGGCACAGAGCCGTAGTCTCGCGCAACGACAGGCTCGAAGCAACGCCACCCCCGACGTTGTAAACGCGATGCGGCAAGGCCGCCAAGTCGACCAACTGCGTCTCGATTAAGTCCGCGAGATCTTGTGCGGACAGGAGATCGCGAACTTGCTTGCCCGTCCCGCCGTAGCCGATATATTTAAGCGGCTGTGCGAAATAGTGCTTTCCCATCCACAGCGCGAAAACGCCTTGGTCCGCTTTACCCATTTGCCACGGACCGGTGATCACACCGCACCGATTGATGACATACTGCAGGCCGTACATGTCGGCATATTCCTCGATGAGGAGTTCCGAACAGAGCTTCGTCGTCCCGTAAAGCGAGCGCGCACCATCTAGAGGGAATGCCTCTGAAATACCGGCAGCGCTGACGCCGGCGAGCGTTTGGTGCACGGCGATATCAAATCGATCTTCGCTCTCATCAACGGCGATCGCCTCGATTTGCGATATCGGATAGACGCGGCTGGTCGACAGAAACACAATATCAGCCGATGTCCGGCGAGCCACTTCCAAACAGTTCACGGTGCCGAGTAAGTTCGTGTTGATGAGGTAGATCGGACCGGCGACGCCCGCCAGAACAGACGGCTCGGCCGAGCACTCCACGATCAAGTCAAAGTCAAGACCACTAAACGCAAGGTCCTCGGCGTTGCGCACGTCGGCATGAACGAACTCGATTCGATGTTCGGCCAAGCGAGGCAGGTTGAACTCAGAACCGCGACGCTTGATACTATCCGCGACGACGATGCGAGCGGCCGGGAACCGCCGGCGGAGTCGAAGCGCAAGGGTCGAACCGACAAAGCCGGCGCCGCCCGTCACGAGAATCGTTGCGTATTGCTTCATCGGCGTCGTAAGGGTGGCAATCCATCTCCTTTCCGCCATGATGGTCGCCGCGAGTCTGCGAATCCTCCGGTGAACGATGCACTTGCAAGCGGAATGCACGTCCGAATCCGCCAAAGTGCGCTGCGTGCGCGATTGCGACGTTTCGATGGTGCAAAACCGACAAGCAAGTGAACTCGAGCGTCAATATCGCCGTCGCTTCGACGCGCAACTGACGTATCGAAATGCGGTTTGGCAAATTCTCACCGCGAATTTCTTCCAGCGTTTCGTCGCGCCGGAAGCGACGGTGTTGGATTTAGGTTGCGGTTACGGTCAGTTCATCAATAACATCGTGTCGCGACATAAACATGCCATGGACCTAAATCCGGGCGCCCGCGCGTACCTAGACCCGAGCGTGCATTTCATCGAACAGGATTGTGCGGTGCGCTGGCCGTTTGAAGATGGCGTGCTCGACTGCGTGTTTACCAGTAACTTCCTCGAACACTTACCCGATAAGACGTTCGTTACCCGAGCGCTTGCCGAAGCTCGCCGGTGTTTGGCGCCGTCAGGCACGATCGTTTGTCTGGGTCCGAACATTCGCTACGTGCCGGGCGCGTATTGGGATTTCTGGGATCATCACGTCGCCTTGAGCGATCGCAGCATCAGCGAGATACTCGAACTTTCCGGCTTCCGCGTAACCCACGCAATTCCGCGCTTCCTACCCTTTACGATGGCGGATGGTCCACCCGCTCCGCTTGCATTCGTTCGGGCATATCTGCGTTTACCCGTCGCATGGCCGATCTTCGGCCGGCAGTTTCTCGTCGCCGCACAAGCCGTATAATTGTGAGCTGCGTGCCGTGAATGAAGTCAGTCACACCAACACCGCGCGTTAGCTGCGGCGATCGTGCGAAAAAGGTACTCGACCCGGCTGCACCCAAAAAGTTTACGTGCCGCGCTGGACTCAGACGATCTTAATAGTGATGGCAATTTTGATGCTAGTTTTTGCGGGGTTGATGCAGTCTGACGCGCCTTTCTTGAGCCGTCATGCTCGTGAAATTATCACCGCCGGCGGCGCATTGCCGTCGCTTGAAGCCGTCGAACATCTGCCGCGCGGCGATCAAGATGTAACCGACTCGATCGACGTTATTAGCGAGGGCGCACAACACCTTATCGTCGCCGGACGCGTTATACGAAGCGTTCGGTTCAATCGCACGGCAGCACTGGTCGTTGACGGCTGGGCGATTGACGCGCGTACACGTCGACCAGCCGCAGCAGTGGCAGCGCTCATCGACGGGCGCGCGATAGCGCTGGCACGAACCGGCCCCGCTCGTCCAGATGTCGCGAACGCAATGCACAACGTCGCCTATGTCGCTAGCGGCTTTCATCTCGAGATCCCGGCGGCTTTGGTTGCGCCCGGCCGCCACCGGCTAAGCTTCCTCGTCGTCGACGCTCAGCGAGATGCGACCGTACTCGCGGGTGCCAATTACGTTATTGATGCTCAGCGAAACGGGCCCACGTGAACCTGAACGAGGTAACTTGTCCATAGCCGCACGGCATTCGGATCGGGAAACACGGTAAGTAAGGTTGCGTTGTCGGCAGTTGTAATGTCCAGCATCTGCGTATAGGCAGCTACGCGCGCTTCGGTTGAACTCTGTTCACGAATAAATGCACCGGCATTTGCTACGCCAAACGCTCCAATGAAGATGATGAGCGAAACCTCTGCGGCGATGCGTACACGAACCGTACGCCAAAGTTCGTTGCTGCCCGGTAAGCAAACACATAACGCACCAAGAGTACCAATCCAAAATAGTGATGAGACCGTAACATAACGACTTGCAAATGCCTGTTCGATGCCGAACCCGAGTCGCCCGACCGCCGTCATTAGAGCGGCAACTGCGCTAAATACAGCGATACCTAACCATGGAACGCTGTTATTGCGGCACGTCGTGCTTTCATCGCGGCGCCGGAACGTCAGTATACATGCAACAGCAAACAGCGCGACGATAGCAAGTCCGAACGGAATGACGGCCAGCGGATTGCTGGAAACGGCGAAAGGCGCGCCTAGATACGTTAATACGTACTCGCAAAAACCTAGCGGATCTGTAAGGAACGACCACGGATTAGGGTGATATAACGGCTTCACATAACCATCGAGGTAAAGACCAAACGTGACGATCGCGCTTCCGATCCACGGAACGATGCGACGAAGGGAAAACGGACGTAACGCTACGATGACAAAAGCACCCGATATCCAAGCGTCCAGACCGGACGACAGTGAAAACGAAGCCACTACCGCGCACGCGACGGCGCCACAAAAAGCAGGCGCGCCACGCATGGACAAAAGCACTACGACAGCAACGGCGCAAAGATTAACGAGGAACCAGGCGAGTTGAAAGCCGGTTGCCCAATTTTCATACTGGGTGATCGAAAACGTTAAGAGCGATGCTGCAAGAAAAAAAACGGCATTACGTTCCGGTAGCGTGCGCCGCATTAAGGCGACGAGTAATGCGAGCGTGAGCAAGCCGAGAACCAGGTTTATTATAATCTCGCGAACGACATTGTATCCGCCGAGATGCTCGAGCACAATCATGATGAGTGACGGGAATAGAATGCGATGTTCGTTATGCTGCACCCAGAAGTCCGAGAACGTTAAGCCCGCCGTATGCTCTTTATAGATGAGTAACACCCACGACCACTCATCACCGACCGGCAGATTCACCGAGTCTCTCAGGACGAGAACGCCGAGTATCACCGGCACCAGCAATCCGATGATGGTGTTAACTCGCTCGTACGCCTGAGTCTTGCCCCCGTGCATAGTCACCCACTACGCCTCTGCGAAAGCATTGTCATGTTGCCTACGCCGTCCGTATTGGGGCGAGTTTGATCGGTCGACTGTATAACTGCACTGCAAATTTTAACGCTAGCGATCGGCTCGTTGCAATCCACTTTTAACGTTTCGTTATGCAAAATGATAGCGAGTCGCTCGTTGTGTATCGCGGTCCGGCTGCAGCGCGATCGGTCAAATCTCCAAATAAGGCGTAAAGGGTTAGGAGTGTCAACTGAAATGCAGATCGTTTGCAACGAATTTAACGCTTGGGATTGTGAAACGCGCGTTCCGTGCTCGAACATGGCGTACCGGCGACACTGACGCTTAGCGGCCGGGTCAAATAGATACTGCTGCTGTCGTTACTTACAATGCCCAGACCAAGCGTATGGAAACCAGCGCTTAGCGTCGATGCGCTAAGCGTAGCGTCGAAACCGGAGCGCGCTAAGCCGGCCCGGTGGTACGCCGCCCCGACATCGGGACGAGCCAAGCCGGAAGACGCGCGAAAATAGCGTTCACCGTCGACGATTGTAACGACGCCGGCCGCGGGCTGCATGCTGCCGGCGTCAAACGCCCAGCCGACGAAGCGGACATCGGCGTGACCGTCGATGAGATATCGTCCTCCCGCACCAAGCTTCACGGCCCGTCCGTTCTGTTGCACGCTGTCGATGCTCGAGAGCGTGGTGCCCTCGGCAACCGGCAAATCTTCGGCGAGAACCAAATGCGGCGCTGCGGGATGGATGCGTGACGTAAGCGCTACGACGATCGCGATAACAGAAAGTAACGCAATGATCGGAATGGCGACGATCGTGAGTATGCGTTCGCGCGGCCGGCGCGGCTGTGCGGTACGGCCGATCACTTGACTAGCACGATGGTTCGCGAAGCGGGTACTGCATAATAGCCGATCGCCGGCGCATCGATAACGTGCAAACCGATCTGGTGCCGCCCTTCCGGCAAACCTTGCGTGCCGATCGTTCCGGAGAAGCCGACGCTCGTCATCTGCTGACCGTAAGCGGCAGCCACGTCGGGGCGCAGCAAACCGTAATTCGCTCGTAGCACGACGCGATCGTCGATCGTCACGAACACGGCTGCTGCGGGCAGACGGGTATCTGCATCGGCGGCCCAGCCCCGGACGTAGAGGGGCGCGCCGGCGCGGGCATAGACCGGCGGATTTGGTCCACTCGCCGGTTGGCGGGCGCCGTCGCCGGGCAACGCCGGTGCGACTTCGTCTATGACGGCTAGGCCGGGGCGGTTCAAAGCAACGATGTGTTTGGGTATCAACGTCGCGACCGACCGGTCATAATACCGGTCACGGATCGTTGCGCCGGCATACGCGCTCCCGGCAAGCGCGAAGACCACGAAGAAGGCCAGCATGAAGGTCGACAGACGCTGCGCCGATTTCGGAACGCGCAGCATGGCCGGCGCTTCGCGGACCGCAACGAGCAACGCCGCGGCCATGAACGGTATCCAGTTCCGGCCTTGTGCGCCGAAGGTATTGTCATAGACGACATACATCGACAGCATGAGGACGGAGAAGGCGAGGTAGCTATTGAGAATCGGGTTGCCGCACAAAGCGCGAGCCGCCAGGTAGAGGCGGCCGCGGCGGGCGAGCGAGACGATCGACCGTAAGCGCCGGACGACAACGATTGCGAGCGCAACGATTACCGCTACCGTCGTCCAGTCGGTCAGCTTCGCCAGCGCTTGTTCGGTCGGCACATTTCCGATCACTAGCGGGGCATCAAGCCAACCGAATACACCCCAGTACGAAACTTGCGTACTACCGCCGTTGAAGTAATCGTCGAAAGCACGAACGCTGCGGTCAACGAGATATTGCGGGACGGTCCCGGTTGCGCGGGCAGCCGCCAGTGAAGCGGTGTTGATGAAGCGGATGCCCGGTAGAGAGTCCGTATGAGATTTGTGCACGATCGCGGTGTTGAGCGCAAACGCAGCGATCGTCGGCACAAACACGGCGCACAAAACCGCCGGCCAGCGCCGCTGCCAAGCTCGCAGCCCCCAGCGCTCGACGGCAATGAAGGCGGCGATCGGAACGACAAGTGCGACGGCGAACTGAATTTTGGTCAGCATCAGCGCGGCCAGCAACAGACCGGTGCAGATGACGAGCGGCATCGTCGCGCCGCGGTTCTTCATGCGCGTCGTTATGTAAAAGCACATTGCAACGAGCGTGAAACTCAAATTATCGGGCTGGACGTATGAAGAGACGAACGTGACCATCGGAAACGCACCGATGGCGAACGTCAGAAGCAGCGAGCGACATACGCCGACGGCAAGCCCGCGGAACGTCCAGTATGTGAAACCGAGGGAAAGACAAAGCAGACCCACGGAAAACAATCGGGCTGCAAAGAACTGGCCGGTCAGCGAATGCAACTCGGTAGAGATCACCCGGACCCAGAGCGCGGCGGCGGCGTAGAATCCGAACGGATACACCGTGATGAGCCAGGGTACCGGATGATCGGGAACATCGTAATACTGCTGCGCGATCGCCGGTGCATGGGTGTTGATCCGAATCTTATACGCGGGCGTCGCATAATCAGCGGGCACGTGATTTTCGGGATGGAACGCAATGCGATTCGTTTCGACCGCTGCACTCAAGTACTTAATATCCGGATCGGCAATTTCTGCGCTAATACCGTCGTCGGCGCGCAAGAGATGCCCGGCATGGGCGAGCGAGAAGACGTAATCACTGTGAGCAGGTTCGTCCGGCGACTGAAAGATCGGAACGGCAAAAACCCAAAATATCGCGAGCGCCGCAGCCGAACAGATCGTTCCGATCAGCGAGGTCCATTCAAGCACGTCGCTTAGGACGTCCCGCGTCGCTTTCGCGAGCCTCTGCTGCGGCAATTCTTGGATTTCAAGGGCCGGCTCAGAGCGGAGAATGCTGGTCGATTCCTTCCTTTGCGGACGCGGGACCAGCACTAACGGTCGCGCTCGGTCCGGTACGCGTAAAATAGACGCCGTTCGGCTATAAGATTCCGCTTGTCCACCTGAAAGGGAAAGCCGCCCGTCCAGCTTGACGGGACAGCCTCAATTGCAAAGAGCTGGTTTCCGGTCGGAAACTCAAGCGAGCCGAGCAGCGTACCGGCGGCGCAATCAACGGCGTGTACCGCACAGCGGCTACTATCGACGTCAAGGCCGGGCGCGTAATGCCGAAAACGCGGGATGACACGCGACGTCCCGGCAAAGGCAATGTTGTCGACGAAGGTGAGACCACGGGTCCACCCGGGCAGCCGTGCAACGACGTCATAGCCATTTGCTTCGGCCGCGACGGCAAGTTCACCATAGCCGCTGTTGTCGACCCACACGCGGCCGTCATGCAGGCGCGCAGAGTGCGGACGGGTCAACCCGCGCATCATCGGTTCGCCGGTTGCGCCGGCGAACACGACACCCAAGCGGTCAACGGGATACTCTAAGTGTCCGGGCGGAAAGGCGGCCGGCTCCGCCCCACTGGCCGAAAAGAACGACGTATCGAGCGTCGGTCCGGCTGCAATCGAGTTGAGTTGAATGAGATTCTGACCGGTGTCCGGCACGCCGTCGCGCTCGACTGACTTCGGCCACCACGCGATCGCCGCGCCGCGCTCGCCGTCGATTCGGACCACCGCATTCTGGCCGACGGAATTGGCGTGCAGAACCGAACCGATACAAGCAAGATCGTGAATGTAAAAGCAGCCGGGTAAGTACCGGGTGGCGACCGGGACGAGCGGACGGTATGCGATGTCGGCCGCTTCGTTGTCGCGGCGTTCCAATGTGCCGGTAACGGGAGCCAGAGAATAGACTTGGTTTGGATTGCGCGTCGAGGCCAGATGCAAAATGCCGGCGGTCGTGTCGAACGCCAACCCCGATGGATGCGGGACGCGCATGTACGAAACGCGCGGAACACCGTCCGAACACGAGACGGCGAGCACGAGATGCTCGTACTCGCGCGTCACAATGATCGTAACGGCAAGTTGTTCGAGCACATCCCAAAAACGACCGGTAGACGTGAACTCGAACATCCCGGCGTCGACCGGCGCAAATTCGCTCCACTGGGCGGCGATCGTTAACGGATCTCGCCACTCTTCGGCATGCCTAGCAAAGCGGTGTTCGTCGGCGCTCAACGCCCGCGGCCGGCTCGAGCTAGCCGAACGGCGCCGATATACATTTTAAACGCCGAGCGGTAATTCGTCGTCGACTTGCCCCCGTGCCGGCGGGTCGAAAAGATCGGTATTTCGATCATCGGATATTCGTTGCGGCGACAGATGGCGTTGAACTCGGCGTCGATGAGATCGTCGTCGGACTGGAGTGCGAGCAGCGGGGCGTATTGTTTGGGAAAAACTTTGGGCGTTCCGTTGACGTCCCACGCGGATAAGTCGAACAACAGCCGGCACTCGAGGTTGTAAAGGAGAGAACCAAGACGCCGGGTGACGCTCTCGCGTATGCGCCGGTTCGCTTTGACGATCGTCTCAGGAAAACTGCGGGCGTAAAGGAGCGCGAGCACCAGTTCGCGATCGGTCGTGCGCGCAGAATTGGTGTAACAAATCAGGTCACCGTTCGCTTCGGCAATACCGCGCTTGACGGCGCGGCCCCAGCCGCCCAGTGCCTCTTCATACACGGCGACGTGCCCGTTTGCTCGGGCAAGCGTATCGCATGCCGCCCGCGAACCGTCGCGCGGTGAGCCGTTGACGACGAGGACGATCTCGAATCGTAGACCGGCTCGCGACAAAGCCGCGTCGTAGCCGTTGACGATCTCGGCAATATGATCGGCTTGTTTGTAAACCGGCAAGACGATCGAGACGAGCAGATCGTTCAAACAATTTCGCGCGAGCAGAGCGCTACGGCGACATCGACAATCGATTCGGCGTCTATTTTACTACGTCGATTGTAGAACGATTGACTGCCGCTCTTTCCATCCGGTTTTTCGCGGACACCGCAACGCACGAGCGTTGAGCCGCTGCCGCACTCGGCGATCGTTTCGGCAACGAGCGATCCGAGTGCGCCGTCGACGACTTGCGCTTCGACGCTCACGATGCGGCGATTGTGCGTAACGAGCTCGCGCAGATCGTCGACCGGTGAAGGGTTGAACGACGAAACGATCGCGACGGTCGCAGTCATTCCGTGTTCGCGCAACAACGTTTCGCTCGCACGAACGACGTCATGCGATGCCGTGCCCATCGTTACGAACAATACATCAGATCCGGTGCGCACGATCTCGACACGCCCGAGCCGAAAACGGCCGTTCAGACCGGCGACGGTATTCGAGTCGTCTTTTCCCAAGCGATAATAGATGGGGCCGGGCAAATCGGCGGTATCGACGAGCGCCGTGCGCGCCTGCTCGAAGTCCGCGGGCGAAACGATCGTCAGCCCGCGCTGCGGACGTAGCGACGCGGCATCATCGATGCCATGGTGCGTCGGCCCGGCGTAACCGTATTCGTAGCCGGCCCCCATTCCCACGATGCGCACGGGCAAATGATGGAGGACCGGACCATTACGGATGAACTCAAACGGTCGCAACGACGCAAAGGTGATGATCGAGTAACAATACGGACGATATCCCGCCTCCGCGAGTCCGGTTGCAACGCCGAGCATGTTCTGTTCGGCGACGCCGATATTATAAAACTGACCGGGCAACGCATTGGAGAAAGGCTCGAGCGCCATAAAGCCGAGATCGGCCGTCAGCAGCAAAACGCGCTTATCGCGCAATCCCATCTCCGTAACGGTTTTGGCAAAGGTCGCTCTCACGTGTTGCGCACTTCGTCTAGCGCCGCCGCAAACTGCTCGTCGTTCATCGGCAAATAATGCCATTTGATCTGGTTGTGCATGTACGACACGCCCTTGCCGAACACGGTTTTCGCGATGATGACGCGCGGACGGCCGAGCGCCGGTGCATTTGCCGCGGCTGCAAGCGCATCAAGATCGTGACCGTCGCACTCAACGGCGTCCCAGCCGAAAGCAGCAAAGCGCTCGGCGGCATTAGGTATATCGATGACGTCACGCGTGTAACCCAAGGCTTGCTGTCCGTTCGAGTCGACGAACGCGCAGAGCCGGTCCAGCTTCTGCTGCGCGGCAAACATGACGGCTTCCCAGGTCGAACCTTCATTGAGTTCCGCATCGCTCAAAATGATGAACGTACGCCGATCCGATCCATCACGCCGCGCCGCGAGCGCAGCACCGGCCGCCATCGATAGCCCTTGCCCAAGTGACCCCGTGCAGAAATCAACCCCGCGCAAAATATGCTCGGGATGAACGCCGAGCATCGAGTCGTTTGCGCAATACGTAGCGAGTTGCTCGGGTTCGATCCAACCACGCAGCGCAAGCGCGGCGTAAAGCGCCAAGGCCGCATGCCCTTTGCTGAGCACGACGCGGTCGCGATCCGCATCTTCGGGAGATTCGAGCCGAATTAAGCGCCCGTAGATGACGCTTATGATATCGGCGACCGACAGCGCCGAACCGATATGTCCGACGTGCGCGCGCTGCGATTGCTCCAAGATAATTTCGCGAATACGCCGGCTCGATACGTCAGCTGCAAAGGTCGTCGACTCAATCATTGCGGCAATGCCTTCGAGCGCTCGTAGAAAGATAACTGCGCGGCCGATGCAGTCAACCAGGCGGCAGTTCGTGCGAAGCCCTCGGCGAATCCGATCTTCGCACGCCAGCCCGTTTGCGCTTCGATGCGCCGGACATTTGCAATCCAGATGTCCGTATCCCAGCTTTTTCGCGCCATCGAGCCCCAGCGCGGAGCTTCGTCGATTGCAAAGCGCTTGCGTACCACATCGACGACGTCGGTCATCGACGTTTGCACGCCGGTACCCACATTGTAGACTTCGCCCGACGGAACGTTTGCTTCCAGAACGGACTCATACGCATCGACCACATCGTCAACGAAAATAAAATCGCGCGCGGTCGAAGGCGAAACGAGCGGCGGCAGCAATCCCTTGTGCGCTTGCACGATGAGCGTAGGAATAAGCCGGGTCGGCTCCTCGAACGGACCGTACACCGAGTACAGGCGCAGTGTCGTCACGTGAAGCGCCGTTGTTGCAGCAACGAATTTGCCGTAGTGCGTGGCGGCGACTTTCGTGACGGCGTATAGACTGTTGGGTGCAACGGCTTCGGATTCGTCCGGTGCATGATCTTTATAACCGTACTCCGATGAACTGCCGGTGTTGATAAATCGCCGTACGCCCGCGGCTCCGGCACAATCCATCAAATTCATTGTGGCTTCGACGTTCGTTCCGACGGCCGAACGCCGGTCGGCCTGCGTCGCATAAGCCCCATAGGTAGCGAGGTGCAGTACGGCATCCGGCCGGATGCGCGCAAAGACATCCTCCACCGCGCGGCGATCGGTCAAATCGAGGTTGTGGCGATGGTAACCGTCAAGACCGTTCAATCGCCAGGATTGCGAAGACTGCCGAAGCAGCAGATGGACGTCATCGCCGCGTCGGACGAACCGGCGAGCCAGGTTCGCGCCGACAAAACCGGTCGCACCGGTCACGGCGATCACACTCACGCTAGGCGTTGCCGTTCAGGAAACGCGCGTAATCAAAGGCATCGATGTAAACCGATGTTCGCAGCCGCACTTCGTCGCGTTCTGCAGCGGACAATTCGTTCGCCGTCGCGAGGTTGGCTTGCGGCGTTGCTTTACGGATCGTGCCCCATGGATACACCTCTTCGAGCACCGTCGAGTTCCACGACGGCGTGCGCAGCGATTCGCTCGTTTGCAATCCGAGCTCGCCGCATAGCTTGCCCAAGGTGGCAACCGAATCGGCAAGCACGTCCTCGATTCGAATGACGTGAAAGCGACCCGGGAATTTCTGTTGAAATGCCAACGCGTAATATTGATTGAGATTCCAAGCCAGCGTGTAATGCTCGAGTGAGAGCGGCACCGCGCGCTTCTTCGTGTCAGCGTACGCCGACCACGGGTTACGCACGATATGTAACACATGCGCGTCGGGCAAGTCCGTCAGGATTTTGTCGCCGTCGACCCCGATGATCGGGTTGTAACCGACGTACATCTGCTCGTCGCCCGTGCGTTTGAGATCCTTCCAAGCCTCAAACGTCGCTTCAAAAAACGCCATTACGTTATTCGGCCGCGAGCGTCCGGTCTCGGCAATGATACGCTCGTAGATTTTGCAACGCTCATCATCGTTCATATCGAACGGCATATGATTGAACTTGCTGACCCGCGGCGTGCGCGAGCGGACTTTGCCTTCCTCATCGATGATCGCTTTGTAATCTTGGTACGGCGTTGCATGCAATGCGAACGTCGGCCAGCGATATTTGAGCGGAAACATCGACGATAAGTAGTCGTTCACAAGTGACGTGCCGATTTGTGACTCGAATGGATAGACGAACATTTGCCGATGGCCGTCCAGAAACCGATGCGTCGTGTTTCCGCCGTTTTCGTACATCGCGCCGATCATTAAAAGCCGTACGCCGCTAGGCATGTTTCGTTACTCCGTGGTTAAAACGTGCAATTCGGAAATCAATTCCGCGCAGCATGAAATCACGTCGCGGCGAATTCGTCCAGCGCTGCATTTTTTGACCGGTGCGCAAAACCTTCTCGCTAGCGATCATCGACACGCTCGCCCGTTTATGGTGCGAGGCGGAAATCCTCGGCGTTCAACGATAGATGCGGACTGTAGAACGGATCGTTCGACCACGCTTGCTGCCAGCGCGTTTGCAGCCGTGCACGTTCGGTCATATCCCGCTCGATCGACGCTGCGTCGGTATCGTAACCACGCGATTGCGATTCAAGATGAAAGACTTCGACATGCGGCAGGCACACGTTATAGAGTCCGCATTCGAGCAGGCGCAAACAAAAATCCACGTCGTTGTACGCAATCGGGAACGTCTCGTCGAAACCGCCGACGTCCACGAACGTTTGTCGGCGCACCATCATGCACGCTGCGGTTACGGCCGCATAGTTGGTGGTCAAAGCTACGTTGTTCGCGTAACCGCCGGTCGTGCGCGGTTGATGCCGATGACTGTGGCCTGCGATGCCTCCAATGCCCAGCACGACGCCCGCATGTTGAATCGTGGCATCGGCGTAAAGCAGCTTGGCCCCGACCGCGCCGATCGACGGACGCTGCGCATACTCCACCATCGCCGTCATCCAATCGCCGTGTACGATTTCGGTGTCGTTATTGAGAAACAACAAATACCGGCCGCTCGTGTGCTCGACCGCAACGTTATTAATTTTCGCATAATTAAACGGCACGTCATAGCGCACGTAACGGAAGCGGTACGGTTCGGAACGTTTATAGGCGGCAAACAGCGCGAGTGCATCGGCGCGGTCGGAGCCATTGTCAAGGAGGACGACTTCATAATCGGGATACGTCGTTCGGCCGAACAACGAATCGAGACAGCGCCGAACTTCGAGCGCCCCGTTACGCGTCGGAATGATCACCGATACCTTTTGCAAACGCTGCACCTCGTACCGGATGTCCCAGTGTCCCGCGCCGGCGACGGCCGGACGAACCGACCCGCCTTCGCCGCGCCGGTCGAGGGCGTCGGCGATCGCTCGCTGTGCATTCACATAGGCATAGTCTTTGGCTTGCGGATTTTGCGAGGTCGATGCCGGATGGAGCCGCCAGCTGTAAAGAACGCGCGGGATATGCCCGATCCGATCCGTTCGCTCGGTAAAGCGCAAGACGAGATCGTAATCCTGGGCGCCCTCGAAGCCATTGCGAAAGCCGCCGATTTCCGTAAGGATCGTGCGGCGGTATACTCCGAGATGGCTTGTATACATTTTTGTGAGAAACGTGTCGGGGGCCCAATCAGGTTTGAAATAGGGGCCCGATCGCCGGCCGAAATCATCGATCTTATCTTCATCGGAATAAAGCATATCGAGTTCGGGCCGAGCGTTGAGAGCGACGGCATTTTCAAACAGTGCATCGGGCTGGAGAACGTCGTCGTGATCGAGTAGCGCGATGAACTCGCCGGTCGCCATTTCAAGCGCGGTATTACTTGCTTGCGCGATGTGCCCGTTTTGCGTGCGAATCGCGAGCACGATACGCGGGTCGGCCGCCATGTATTCGCGCGCTATATCCGCTACGTGTCGTGAAGGCGATGCATCGTCGACGATGCAGAGTTGCCAGTGCGTGTATGTTTGCGCAACGACCGACTCGATCGCCGCGCGCAGATACCGTTCGGGCGTTTGATACGCAGGCATGAGAACGCTGAACTTCGGCTTATAGGATAAGCATGCAGCGACGGACCGCATGCGCTCGAGATCGGACTCGCGCGGCGCGTTGAGGACGAGCCAGTGTTGATAACGATCGTCGAGCGTCTCACGGTCTTCTACCCGAGTATCGGGCCGCGGCAGATCCGCGCCGCGACCGATTAAGCGGCGGACGATCGTGCGCATTTTCCACCATCGCGTGCCGAGCACTTCGTCGACGTACGCATTTGATTCGGCCAGCGCGTCCTGAAGATCTTTGAGCCGGCCGGCGAGCGGCTTGCGCGTCGATTGCAGCAGAAACAGCTCGCTTACAAGTCTGCGCATATCCGTTTCATAGGCAAGCACCTTGCGGTGCAGGGTCGAAACGTCCTCATCGTCACGCCGACGCAAATCTTGTCTACTCATAAAACCCCTTGCTTCGCACGTCGCAACCGCCTGCGCTATCGCGACGTGAAGTTGACCGGACTGCAGGGTTACCGGCATGCCGTGCAACGCGCGGCAAGATGCGTGGGATGTATGGAACGAAAGAAGAGAGGCCGCTCAATGCCCGCTGACGTCGCTTGATGATTCGCGCCGAACCGTTCAGCGCTGAGACGATCCGCAGTGCAAAATCGGCTTTAGGCTGGGTCGACACCGCCGCGCGCACGCAGCGATCGCAACGGCACTTACATTCCGAATTCGCCCGGCACGAATCGTTTACGGTCAGCGGCTGGGTCGTCTGCGGTTCTCCCCACCATCTGCTCGACGAATTATATTTCGTCATCGATGAGGAGCACGTGATCTCACCGTCATATGGAAAACGCCGTGACGACGTAGCAAAAGATCTCGCCGATGATAGCGTTCGCAATTGCGGCTTCAGCGGTGCAATCGAGGGTCACGATTTTAGCGACGGCATCCATACGTTGAACATCGTGGGCGTGTCGGACGGTGAGTTGTACCGCCTCAGCGGCATTATCACATTTTCCGTGCTCGGGACGCCCGAACCGGCGTTTGCCGCAGAGACCGTTGCTCGTTCGGGCGGCCGAATCCGTATCCTGCGCGACACGTTCGGCATCGCTCGACATGACGGACGATCGCCCAGCGCGATCCGTCCGGGAGCCTCGCTCGTCATCGAGGGTTGGATCGCGTTGACCGAACCGCTGCAGATCCCAGAGCGGCTGCGCATACTGCTCGTGCGTGCGAACGGCGTGTTCGCCGTCGAGGTCCAACAACGCCCCGAGCCTGAAGCCGGCGCGGCCTTCGGGACGCTTGTTGAAGGTTGCGGCTATTCGGCGTATATCGATTGCACGCCGCTCGAACCGGGCGCGTATGAGATCGGATTCGAGCTTTACTCCGCCGGCACGTGGTCGTCGGTGCGCAGCGGGCGCTGGATCGAGCTAATGGCTTACACGGATGCTTGGCTACCGCGTGCGCTACCGGTTTTCGCCGACATGCTCGACGCACAATATTTTGCGCCGGTCCCGGCGTTAGCCACGCAGGGCGATGAGTTCATCGTTGCCGGAAACGTCGCGAGCGAACGGCCGATCGCGGCCGCTTTTGTCCGGTTCAATCACGAACACACCGTCACTTTAACGCTGACGGAGCTTGCACCGGAGGCAGCGCGTCCTCACCAACCTCACGCCTATGAGTTCGCCGGCCTGTTGCAACCGATGCTCGTCCCGGCCGTTCACTCATACGAACTTCTACTGTTGGCTCAAGATAGAACGGGCTCATGGTGCGCCGACCGCCGCAGTCTGACGATCGCTGCGCCCGTTCTATGATCTCTAAGGGCGGACGATCGGCCGAGCCGGCAGCCGAAGTCTACGACGCCGAATATTTCCGGCACAATTGCGGAGCGATACCCTACGAACGCAGTCCGCACTGGCTGACGTTTTTCGAGCGTGTTGCCGACGAAATCATCCGTCTCTTTCGGCCGGCCACGGTCTTAGACGCAGGCTGCGCGTTGGGGCTGCTGGTCGAAGCGCTGTGGGACCGCGGTGTCCGCGCAGAAGGCATCGATATCTCGCGCTTTGCTCTTGCGAACGTCCGGCCGGATATTGTGCCGCACTGCCGCTGGGGCAATCTTGCCGAACCGATCGGCGGCACATTCGACGTCGTTACCTGCATCGAAGTACTCGAACATTTGGACGCTCCGGACGCATGGTCCGCGGTCGCCAACCTCTGCGCGGCCGGTAATGCCGTCCTGTTCTCATCGACGCCGGCGGACTTCGCCGAAGCGACCCATGTCAACGTGTGCCCGCCGCTCGTTTGGCTCGAAGCGTTCGCCGCGCACGGCTTCGGACCGGACCTGGGCGTCGATGCGTCGTTCCTGACACCGCACGCCTTCGTTGTCCGCAGGGGCCATCCGACCGATCGGGCTACGCTCCAAACCGCCGCCCTGCTTTCACGTTATCGCACGCTGGCCGGCGAGCGGCTGGAGGCGATCGCAGCTGAACGACATCAGACCCATCTCGTTACGCTCGAACTTGCCGACGTGCAGGCGCGGCTCGAAGCCGAACGTGCACGCTCACATGTCGAGGAGTCGACGCGCGAAGCACAACACGTTGCGGCGCTGGCGGAAATTGAAGCTGCCAAGACGGAGCTTGCGCGTCTAACGGAGCGCGAAGCGGCTGCCACGCAGAGTCTCAAATTCGCGCACGAAACGATCGCGCGGTTAAATAAACGGCTCGCGAATCCCGGGCCGGCCGGTTCCGCGCAGAACGCCGGACCGAAACCACCCGACTCGGTGGCCGCGACGCAGTTGCAATTACTAGAAACGCTGCGTCTCCTACAAGCAGCAAATCAGCCACGACCACGGCGAACGTACGGCCGGCAATCAGCACGAGGTATTGCTAGCATCTCATCGATATTCGACCGTCTACTGGGCGCCGTTGCCGGCGGCAAGAAGCTTCCTTAGTCGGCCAGCCGGTACGCGAAGCTTTCGGTTACGCGCGTGTAATGCGGATTGTAAAACGGGTCGTTCTCGACGATTGTCGACCAGCGCTCGAGGAACAGCGCGCGCTCTTTTTTCGCTAGCTCGACTCGGGCCGGCGTAATGTCGTAACCGCGCGAACGCGACTCGAAATGATACAGCTTGGCGTGCGGAACGTAGACGTTATAGCGTCCCAAGGCCAGCAACTTGAGACAAAGGTCGACGTCGTTGAACGCAACGGCAAGCCGTTCATCGAAGCCGCCGACTCGCTCGAAATCAGAACGTTTGAGCATAAGGCAAGCCCCCGTAACTGCGGCATAATTCGTCGTCGTCAGCAGCATGTTGTAGTGGCCGGCTGCGCCGGCCGGTACGTGCCGATGACTATGCCCTGCGACGCCTCCAATGCCGAGCACCACACCGCCGTGCTGAACCGTGTCATCTTCGTACAGCAAAAGCGCACCGGCGGCACCGATCGAGGGCCGTTGCGCCTGCTCGATCAAGGCCTCCAGCCACTCGGGCTCGATGACCGCCGTATCGTTATTGAGAAAGAGTAAGAGTTCGCCGTCGGTGCGGCTAACGGCATGGTTATTGAGCCGCGGATAGTTGAACGGAATATCTAACGGCTCGACGGCAAATCGCTTCGGTTCGCGCCGCTTATATTCGGCAAACAAAGCAAAGGTCGCACGTTCGCGACTGCCGTTATCGACGATGGTCACACGATAGTTATCGTATGTCGTGCGTTCGAATATCGATTCGAGGCATCCGCGAAGCAAATCGACACCGTCACGCGTCGGTATGATGATCTCAACTTTGGGATTGCCGCGAATCTCGTAACGCACGTGGTATATTCCGGCCGGAAAATCCGGCACCGGCAGGACCGTTCCCGGTTCGTCGCGCCGAACGAGCGCAGCTTGCAGAGCCCGTTGCGCCGCGGTATACGCATACGGCTTGGCGGCCGTTCCGCTCGCCGCCGAGCCGCCATGAATGCGCCATGAATACAACACTTTAGGAATGTGCCGAATGACATGGGCTCGCTCGCTCACGCGGAGCGCCAGATCCCAATCTTGACTGCCGTCGTAATCCGGGCGGAAACCACCGACGTCCATCACGAGCGAGCGCCGGTAAATTCCCAGGTGACACGAATACATCTTCGACAGCATCGTGTCGGGCGACCAGTCGGGCTTAAAAAACGGCGCGCTGCGAACGCCGAAAGTATCGATCTTGTCTTCATCGCTATATAACATGTCGGCAGCCGGATGACGGTTGATTTCGAGGGCCACATCGAAGAGCGCACTCGGGACGATCTCATCGTCGTGATCTAGTAAGACGATATATTCGCCCGACGCAAGTTCTAACGCCGAGTTACTCGCCCGCGATATATGACCGTTCTCCGTCCGCTCGACGACTTTGATTCGCGGATCCAAATAGGTGTATTCGCGCAAAATCTCGCGTACGGCCGAATCGGTGCTGGCATCATCGGCAATGCAAAGCTCCCAATCCGCGTAGACTTGGCCGCGCACGGAGTCGATGGCATCGCGTAGAAATTCGTGCGGCGTGTTATAGGTCGGCATGATGATACTAAAGGTCGGTCGCAGCGCAAGTATGGGGATGATCTCGCGCATTCGTTCGAGATCGGCCTGGCGCGCATCATGCAGGCGGCGCCAAACGGCATAAGCCGAATCATCGGACCGCTGAAGCTCGGCAACCGACGGCAGCGGAAAGTCGGCGATCACGCCGGTGCCGACGCCGATTTTTTTCTTTAAGGCAAACCAACGATTGCGCAAGCGCCAAAACTTACTGGACTGCAGGATTTCGATTCGGTCGCGCATGCCGACGAGCAACGGCCGGAGCGACTGTAATCGCGCCTCGGTATTTGAGATCGCAAGATCCGCTCGGCGGCGGGAGCGGTCGAGTTCACGGTACGTCGATTCGGCGACGAGAGCCGCATAAGCACCGGTTACTCGTCGTTCGATGGCATGCTCGATCGAACGAGCGGAATGCACGGGCTCCGACACTCCACCCCCGGCATGTCCGTTTGAAATCTCAGCGTCCATTGCGAACCGCTACGCGGGCGCTAACATCTGACCGTGTACGGCAGCCAGATACGACCCCACGACGTGGTTCGGTTCGCCCGCTAACACGATGCGACCGGCGTCCATCCAAATAGCATTGTTGCACTGCGTGCGAATGAACTCCAAATCGTGCGAAACAACGATGATCGTCGAGTTTGCATCCCAAAAATCACGCACGCGCGCCGAACACTTGTCACGAAAGCGTTCGTCGCCTACGGCCAGGACTTCGTCGAGTATCAAAATATCGGGCCGTGTATCGGTCGCGATTGCGAAGCCCAACCGGGCGTTCATTCCGGACGACAGCGTCTTGAGCGGCTCGTGCGCGTGATCGTGCAACTCTGAGAAATCGAGGATAGCATTGACGCGCGCCTCAATCGCCGAACGCGCATAGCCCAGCAAGATTCCGTAATACACGATGTTTGCCAAGACGCTGATTTCGCCGTCGAAACCGGCACCGAGCTCGATGAGCGGCGATATCGTACCATCGACATGCACCAATCCGGCACTCGGACGAAGGATACCGCAGATTACCTTGAGCAGCGTCGACTTGCCTGAACCGTTGGCCCCGATGATTCCAAGCTTTTCGCCCGCACCGACATTCAACGTAACCTTATCGAGTACGAGCCGCCGGCGCGGTTTGCGGTGCTTGCGTTCGAGCATTTGCAACACGATGCGCTTGAGGTCGTACGAGTATTCTTCTTGCGTTCGGCGCAGCAGTGAGACCGAATCTAGGACGACCTTCGTGCTCACAGCAGATCCATGAACTCTTTTTTCATCGATGAGAAAACGGCTACGCCGACGGCCAGCGAAACGAACCCGCTTACGAGCGAAACGGCCATCAAGTGAAGATGCGGCAATCTTCCGGAGATCGCGATATCGCGAACGCTCGAAACCATCGCCGCCAGCGGATTGAACTCGACGAAGCGCCGCACTTGAGCCGGCACGACTTCAATCGGGTAAAAGATCGGGCTCGTAAGAAAAAGGACAAAAATGAAGAGTTCGTACAGATACTGCAGATCGCGAAAAAACACGTAAAGCGCGCTAATGATGAGCGCAAAGCCAAGCGCCAACATCGTTAGGCCGGCCATCGGCGCAACGAGCGCGACGACGTTGAGCAAGCTATGCGATGTAATCAACGTGACGATGGCAAGAAAAGGCAGTATGCCGATCAAGAGTTGGAACGCGTTCGCAAAAACGATCGAGACCGGAAACACACTCACCGGCAGTCGCAGTTTATTGAGCAGCGCGCCGTTAGCGACGATACTCGATAAAGCCTGACCGGTCGCCTGAGAAAAAAAATTCAATAGCGCAAGACCGCAAAAACAAGAAACGGCGTAGGTGAGAAGTGAGTGGTCGTAATAGGCGGCGAAGGCGGAGCCGAAGATCGCCGAGTACACACCGGTCATGATGATCGGATTCGAGAGCGACCAGTAGATGCCGAGTACCGAGCCGCGATACCGCGTTGCAAGATTGCGCGAAGCCAGAGCTTGAACGATTTCCGCGTAGCGGCCGGCCTGAACTCCCCCGGCGATGTTTTGAAAAACGTGCGGCCACTGACGGCTGCGAATTGTGCGCTCCATGAACGAACAGTGGGGTTACACACGGGAGAAAGCGTCTCCCCCGGAGAGCCGGGTTCAGCCGCTGCTGCCGTGCACCGCGGCACCGTCAAGCGAATGCCGAACGGGCGCTCGATTGGGCAGCAGCGTCGTGAGGAACGCTAAGCCGTGTCCGAGGCATAAGATAACTAAAATTTGCGACACCGATTGATGCCAGATGCTGACTGCGACGATCTCGGCGATCGCAATCGTCAACAGCGGACCGACGAAATCAAAGCGGTGCAAGCCGATATTATACATCGCCGCGACATTCGCCAGCGCTAAGACGCCCAGAGCAATCATATAGGGCAGTACGAACGGCTGCGCATCGCCGAATGCATGCCCGGCAAGCACGATCACCACGGCGCGCGGAGCGATCGCCGTCACCGCTACTCCGACGGCGACGATCGCGCCGGCCGTTCCCAGCGATGCGAACAGCAGCACGCGGGAATCGCGGCCGTTTCTGCGGCGGGCCGAAGCCTTCGGCAGTACGATCGTCGGAATAAAATTGATAACCGTATACATTGCGCGAGCGACGAGGGCGGCTGCGCCGTATAAGCCTGCGGTGAGCGCCGAAAAGTAATGCCGCACGAGGATCACGTCATAAAACAACAAGGCATTGACGGCAAGGACCGCAAGCGCTACACCGGTCGACGTGAGGGCGATTCGCCGGCCGTCGAGCGCTAGGCGGTCGGCGACCGGTCCAAGGCGGCGTAACGTCAAGGCGTTGTAACCCCACGTACAAAGCAAACTCAATGCCAGGCCGGCTAACGCGCCGTTGACTCCGAACCGGTAGGCCAACAGCGATCCTGCGGCCACTTTGGTCGTTGCTTCGATGACGTTCGATAGCGAAAAAGCTGCGAACCGCTCGATGCCTTGAAAGATGCCGCGCTGAACCGGAATCGCCAATGAAAACGCCAGCGCCGCGCCCGTGATGAGCACCGGGAGTACCGTCCCTAGACGTAGATACGATGCGATTGCACTCGCAGTGAGCAGGACGATGATAAATGCGATCGTGCCGACAAGTGCCGTAACGACGTTGACCAGATCACCGAGGCGTCGCAACTTGCCGAGGTCGTTCGTCGAACGCAGATCTGCGGCGAGCCGTGCGACAATCGTACCGGCAACGGTCGCCGGTCCGATTGCAGCGAGCAAAACGGCGGAGAATAACGAAGTGAGGACACCGTACTGCTCGACACCGACGAGCCGGCTGACGATTGAGTAAAATGCAAACTGCAACACGTTGGCGGCCATGAGTCCGGCAAAAACCAGCAACCCATGACGTACGAAATCGCTGTCCGCGACGCGCATTGCACGCGAACGCAACGCGATCAACGCACGCTCCAAGCGGCTGCGGCGCCGACGACTTTCGCCCGGTGCATCAACATTCCGAACTCTTCCGCGTCGCGTTTCTCATCCTTGTCGGTGCGCCGAAGTCGTGCCGGTCCCGGCGGCGTCGGTTGCATTGCGATCGACCGGCTTAGGGCGCGATCGTCGCGTCTTCGCGAACGAGCGTGAGCCATGGATTGTAGTATGGATCGGGGGTGCCGGCGATGTTCCAACGTCTGCGCATGCGCGCAACCTCTTCTTCGTTGCGAGCGTGACGCTGTGCATCGCCGTTCAGGCCGCGCGAAATCGATTCATGATGGATGAGCCGCACGTGCGGCAGGTAGACGGCGCGATAACCCAGCGACCGTAAGCGCAGGCACAGATCGACGTCGTTCCAAGCGACCGGCAGAGTCTCGTCGAACCCGCCGGCCGATTCGAACGTCCGACGCCGGATCATCAAACAGGCCGCGGTGATTGCGGAGTAATTCGTAACGGTCTGCACGGCATCGTAATAGCCGCCGGCGGTCCCCGGCAAGCGCTTGAAGATGTGTCCGGCAAGGCCGCCGATTCCGGTTACGACGCCCGCATGCTGGATGCGGCCGTCCGGATACAGCAGCAGCGCTCCGACCGCGCCCACGCCGTCGCGTTGCGCGTACTCGAGCAACGCCTCGATCCAATCCGGCGACACGATCTCGGTATCGTTATTGAGGAAGATAACGTACGGCGATTCGCACGTGCGAACGGCCGCGTTGTTCAAGGCTGAAAAGTTAAACGGCCGGTCGTCGTGCATGACCCCAAAGCGCGCCGGCTCTTTTGCGGTCCACGCCGCAATGAGGCTGTGCGTCGCGGCTTCAATGCTGCCGTTGTCGACGAGCAAAACATTGAAGCAGCCGTAGGTCGAACGCGAGAAGATCGACTCGAGGCACCGGCTTACAATGTCGGCTTTGTCGCGCGTTGGAATGATGACCGTAACTGCCGCGTCGTTCGATCGCTCGAAGCGTACTTCATACCGGCCGGCCGATCCATCGACGGCCCGGACCGTACCGGGCTCTCCCCTCCGTTCGAGCGTCTCGCGAAGCGCCCGGATCGCGGCGTCGCGAGCATACGGCTTCGCGTCCGGCTTCGCCGCCGCCGAGCCCGGATGCGCTCGCCAGTGATACAGAACGTCGGGCACATGAACGATTCGCGCAGTGATTTCGCTGACCCGTAATACGAGGTCGTAATCTTGACTGCCGTCAAAGTCGCTACGCATGCGACCCGCCGCTTCGACTAGCGAACGGCGTATGGCCAAAAAGTGCCCGATATACATCTTTCCGAGCAGCGTTTCGGGCGACCAGTCCGGTTTAAAGTACGGATCGAACCGGTGCTCCCGGTCGTCGTCGATTTTATCTTCGTCGGAATACATGAGACCGACGAACGGGTCGGCCGCGGCAACGACGGCAAATCGATACAGCGCGTGCGGCGCGAGTATGTCGTCGTGGTCGAGAAAGGCAACAAAATCACCGTCCGCAAGGCTAAGCGCCGCATTGGTGGCGGCGGCGATGCCGCCGCGCTTGGCTTGCCGAACCACGCGAATGCGCGGGTCGCCGGCAGCTTCATCCAAGCATGCGACGACGGCTGCATCTTGCGACGCGTCGTCCGCGATGCAAAGTTGCCAATGCGGATAGACTTGTGCGCGCACCGAGGCGATTGCCTCGCGTAAAAATGCGGTCGGCGGATCGCAAACCGGCAGGCAAATTGAAAATACCGGCGTCTCGCGCAATAATGCAACGATCCGTTGCATTTCGAGCAGCTCGTGCGGGCGGGGCGACTTGAGCGCAATCCAGACGTCGTACGGATCGGGCGGCGGTATCGACATGAGTTCGAGGAGCCGCCCGATCCCCGCACGCCGCATACCGGCTCCAATTTTCTGCAAGAAACGCCGGGCGATGTAGCGCGGCCGCAGCAGCGTGCGCACTTTCATATGCGCAACGAAAAGTCTTCTGCCTCGACCGTCAAATTCGGATTGTAATAGGGATCGCGACTTGACGGCGCGGGCCAGCGCATTCGAACGTAGGCGATCTCTTCCATCGCGCGCCGGATTTTCGCCGGTGTATCGTCGCCGCCGCGCGTTTTTGATTCGAAGTGGAAGAGCCGCACGTACGGCAGGTACAGGCTGCGAAAGCCGGCGGCATCGAGCCGCAGGCACAAATCCACGTCGTTGAACGCGACGGAAAGCGCCTCGTCGAAACCGCCGACGGCGACGAATTTTTTGCGCTCCACCATCATACATGCGGCGGTCACGGCACTGTAATTCGTCGGCGCTTGCAGAGCACCGAAGTAGCCCGGAGATTGCGCTGACAGGAAGCGGTGTGCATGTCCGCCGAGCCCAAGGATCCCGAGCACGATACCGCTGTGCTGCACGGTTTCATCAGGATAGAGCAACAGCGCGCCGACCGCTCCGGTGTGCGGACGCGCTGCCGCTTCGAGCAAAGACTCGATCCAGTCGTCGGTGATAACGACGGTATCGTTGTTCAAAAACAGCAAAAATTCAGCCGACGCCGCCTCGACGGCCAAATTGTTGAGGCGTGAGTAATTAAACGCAAAGTCGGCGAGCAGAACGCGAAAGCGGTCGGGTTCGCGCCGCCGCCAGTGCCCGAGTAGTTCGGCCGTCGAACTCTCGCGGCTTGCGTTGTCGACGACGAGTACCTCGAAGTTCTTGAAGGTCGAACGCGTAAAAATCGAGTCGAGACACGCGCCGAGCAGTTCGGCGCGATCGCGCGTCGGAATGACGATCGTAACGCGCTCGTCGCCGCGTAGCGCATAACGGACGGCGAAATGCTCGGACCCCGCTGCCGGGAGCGCAACGACGCGAGCCGCTTCACCGCGCCGAGTTAGGGCGTCGGTGATCGCCCGGCGGACAAGTGCGCCGCGCGCAGCTTCGGCCGGCTTGCGATGGTACAATACGCGCGCTTCATGAACGATCGATGGTGCCGAATCGCTCAAGCGCAACAACGCGTCGTACCACTTAGCCGCGCCGAGTTCACCGCGTAAGCCGCCGATGCGCTCGAGCGCGGCAACGCGGACCATACATGGGCGGCCGATATAATCGCGCGACAAAAGCGTCTCGGGCGACCAGTCCGGTTTCATGTGCGGCAGACGAAAGCCGCCGCGATCGTCGATCTCATCTTCATCTGCATAGAAGACATCGAGATTGGGATCGACATTGACGGCCAACGCGCAAGCGAACAGCGCATCGGCTTCGAGCAGATCGCCGCCGTCGACGACGAGGGCGAACGCGGCCGTCGACGTCGCTGCGAGCAGCGTCTGCGCGGCGGTCGTAACGCTCACTCGTTCATCGCAGGCAGAGGCCGCAACAACCGCCGCGGAGAGTGCCGACGGTAATCGCTCCGAGACGAGAACGTGCGCGTGCCAATCGCGCCAAATTTGCGCGCGTAACGAGCGTAGTGTCGTGTCGAAAGCAGCTGCATCGCACGCATCGACCGTCACGAAGATATCAAACGACGGACGCTGCGTCAGGACGGCGGCCATCGCGTTCAACCGAACGATGTCCGCATCGCGCAATGCATGCCGCTCGCGCCACAAGAAGTACGGATCGCCGACCGCGCTGAGCTCGGCCGCCGCCGTTTCGGGCGCAATCTGCGGCAACAAATCCTCGCCCTTGAAACGCAGCTTCTTCTTAAGCGCAAACCAGGCGTTCCGGATTTGCCAGAAACGGCTTTGCTGCATGGCGATGATGACGCTACGCTGCCGCCGCACGACGGGGTACAAGTACGCGACTTGAGCCAACGCGCGCTCGCGCGAACGGCCGTCGTCGAGCGCTGCCAGATTGTCGACGACCGCGTCGACGCCGGCGAGCGCGACGTCCCAGCCGACCGCGTCCGCACGCAACGGCCCGATGACGCGGCAGCGCGGAATGATTCCGCCGCCTAGAGTCGCGACGAGAGCGTCATATTCGGCTTGGTCGCGTAGGAGAAAAGCGCGCGCGCTCGCTAAACGCTCGCGCACGACGCGCGCAAAGCGCAACGGATCGCGATCGAGCTGCGGCATCACGATCGCCCGCTCGCCGACAAAGGGCAACGCCTGCAGCGTCGTACCGGCGTTGTACGGCGTAAAGATAAACGCATCGTACGCGTCGGCCACCCGCCGCAGGTGCGCGAGCAGGCCCGGACTGCGCACGCCTTCGTTGAGAAAGATTTCATCGGCTTGCGACGACCGGCGATCGGACGACGTCAACTCCAGCAGCGCGCGACTGTAAGCCGGCCGGTCGCGCGGTTCGACGCGAAAGCGCTCGATGGCAAACGGCTCGCTAAGATCGCTTCCGCTGCGATAATAATTATCGCCCCAATCATCGGCGGCGGATCGAGCGCAGGTCGTCAACACCACCACTCCGGCACCGCGCAACGCGAACTGCGACGCGAGCTCGAAAGCGAACCGTTCCTGCGGCTGCGTCGCTTCGCGGCCGAAAAACGGCGCAACCAATGCGATACGCCGCCCGGTCTCCGGCATCTACGCGGCGACCATCTCTGCGGCAACGCCGGCACGGCGCTGCGCAAAAAGCGCTTGAGCCGAAATCTCGGCGATCGCGACACCTAACGTCAACCAGTACAGCGAGCCGACCTTCGGAAAGAAAAATAGATCGTCGAAGATTTGATGAGCCGCTAAGGCGGCGCTCGCCGCGAGCATGCCGACGACGACCGGCCGTCGGATCGTCGAACGCGCGAGCGTGAAGATTGCCGCCAAGAACATGCCGAGCGTTGCGCTCAACATCACGACGCCCCCTTCGGCGAGGCTTTGCAAATAGATGCTGTTGGCATGCGTCCGGATGCCGGGTAAACCGACGCCGCTCAAATCAAACTCGTAATTGCCCGCTCCGACACCGAAAACCGGAGATGTTTTCCATAAGTCGAGTGCTGCCCGCCAGAGCAGCGCGCGATTCGCCAGATGATCGGCTTGCTGCGGTACCTGATCGAGCGAAAAATAGCGCGGCGGCAGTCCGGCGCGAATCGCGACGACCGCTAAGATCGCCGTCCCGGCGATGGTTGCGACGGCGAATCGCATGCCGATGGCGCGCGGCGTCCGCATCACGATCAGGACGACCATGCAGGCAAAAACGGTCGCCACGATGCCGGCGCGCGAGAATGTCAGCAGTTCGGTCACGCCGGCCAGCGCGACGACGGCGACGAGCCGGCCGTCGCGATGCAGCAAATTCCGTGCGAAAAGAACCGGGATTGCGATCTCGAGCCAGCCGCCGAGTTGATTGGGACCCTCGAGCACACCCGCGATCCGCGGCACGCCTTGCTGGCGAACGAAGATGCCCGAATGCGCGCCGATAGCATACTCGGCGACGGCGCTCAAGCATACAATAACGGTTACGGTCTGAAGCGCGAGCCAGAACGGCCGGTCGTCGGGATCGCTGGCATACGCGAACACAGCTCCGACAAACAGCGCCGCGTACTCCAGGGTCTTAAACGCTTCGCGAACGACCGGCGCAACATGCTCGGCGTGAAGCGCACTCAACCCGATTGCTAACTCCAGCCCAACAAAAACACCAAGCATCACGCGAACCGGTGCAGTTCCGAATGCGGCGAAGTCCGGCCGGCGCAAAGCCAGCGAACCGAAGAGCCCGATCAGTCCGGCTTTGAGTAGGGTTACGGTGGTCGGGCCGAGGTAGCGCGCATCTCCGAGCGGCGCAAGCACGATGAGCGCAGCGACGCCGTAGGCCGGACGCCGCCAAGTTAGGGCGGCGACGATGGCCGCCGCCGCGATATAAAGGACGGCACTCGATAGATCGAGCGGAACGTGCTGTTCGACTCGCAGCGCGATCGCCCAGGGGTGCAATCCGAGCGCGTTCATGGAAGGAGCGTCAGGTCGCGCGGCCGCTGCCGTTTCACCAGCAACTCGATCGCCAAGTGAACTTCGGCAGAGTCGAAGAGGCGTGCGAGGCCGAGAAACAGAGCTGCGCCGAAGCCGAGATGCTCGCACAATGAAACGATTCGCGCGATTTCGCCGCCCGTTACCGGCGGCTCGAACGATTGCACGGCTAAGAGGGCACCGACCATGATCGAACTGCAGCCGGCAACCTTGAGCACCGATCGGCCGATCGCGGTGAGATCGAAGCCGCCGACGCAGCGCCAGGCCACGCAGCCCAACGCGATCGTCTGCAACGTCTGACTAACGCTGTTTGCCAGCAATAAGCCGCGCGCACCCAGCGACGGCAGCCAAATGACCGAGAGTACGATATTGACAATGACCGAAGCGACGGACAGCGCGACGGTCGGACGCACGCGGCCACACGCAAAGGTGCAACGCGTCAAAACGACGTTTGCCGCAAGTGCAACGAGACCGGCGGCGGCATAGGGCAGCAGCGACGTGCACAGCAGCGTCGCTTCGCCGTTGAACGCGCCTCGTTCAAAGAGCGTTCGCACGATCGGTCCGGCCAGCACGATCAAGCCCAACGCCGACGGCACCGTCAAAAAAATAACCAGCTGCAAACTCGTCGCGATGCTGCCGCGCATCGCTTTGCCGTTGCGGTTGGCAAACTGGCTTGCAAACACCGGAAAGATCACCGTTGCGATCGCCGTAACAAACAGCTGTTGCGGAAAACCGACGATTTTAACTGCATAGTTCATGCCCGAAATCGATCCGACGTTGAGACCTGATGCAAAGAAACGATCGAAAAACATCGCGCACTGACCGGCCGCCGAGCCGATCGCAATCGGGCCGAGCGAATCGAGTACGCGCCGCATGGCCGGGTGCTGCAAATCGACGCGCCAACGGGGGCCGACGATTGAAAAAAAGGCCGGCAGTTGCACGAGCAGTTGCGCGACGAAACCGAGCACGGTGCCCAGCACGAGCGCATCGATACCGTAACGTCCGAAGCCGTATACGATCGCAGCAATAACCGCGATATTGAGCATCACACCCTGCAACGCTGCGGCGGCAAACCGCCGGTAAGCATTGAGCACCGCTGCAACGATGCCCGACAGCGACGTCGCAACGATCGTCGGCATCAACATGCGCGTCATCTCGACGGTCAACGCTAGGCGGTCGGGCCGGAAGTGGACGAAGAGCGGCACGTATCGGGGAGCGAACCACCAGCCCAAACTCGCAGCCGCGATGAGAAACAGTCCGATCGATACGATGAGCGTTGTGGCTAAGCGCCCGGCTTCGACTTGACGCCCGGTTGCGACGTACTCGGAGAAGATCGGCACGAGCGCGCTGACGAGCGCACCGTTAAACACGCCGAACAGAATCGTCGGCACGACGAGTGCGGCAAGAAACGCGTCGAGTTGCCAGCTTGCACCGAAAAAGCGTGCCGTAACGATCTCGCGAGCGAAGCCCAGCACCGTGGACGCCAGCGTAGCTCCCATGACCAGCAGCGTCGAGCGGGCAAGACGTTGTGCCGGCGCCGGTGGCTCGACTAGGCGCAAAGTGCCGCTAATGGGCGCCGATTCCGCGGATAACCGCGGGGACGGTGCGCGCAATGATCTCCAAATCCAGCAACGGCGTCCACGTGCTGATGTACTCGTTGTCGAGCGCCATCCATTGATCGAAGCTCAACTGCGACCGGCCGGAAATTTGCCACAAGCATGTAACGCCCGGCTTGACGGCCAGACGACCGAGCGCATAATCATCGTAGTCTTGAACTTCGCACGGTAACGGCGGCCGTGGACCGACGGCGGCCATTTCACCCCGCAACACATTGATGAAATTCGGAATTTCATCGATGCTCGTGCGGCGCAAGAACGCACCGAGAGCATGTAAGCGCGGATCGTCGCGCATTTTGAAAACCGGCCCGTCGACTTCGCTGAGCGGCTGCATTGCCGAATGCAAGAGATGCGCGCCCGAAACCATCGTCCGAAGTTTGAATAAACGAAACGAGCGCCCGTTTTGCCCGATCCGATCCTGTGTAAAAATCGGCGATCCACCGCTTACAGCGTAGATGCCGGCCATTGCGACAAGCAAGATCGGTGACGTTACGCCGAGGACGAAGATGGACAGCGCAACGTCGATCGCTCGCTTAGCGGCAAACCATTCGCTCGGCACCGCGCGTGACTTGATGCGCGGGATCGAGCGTGCGGCGGCCGGACGCAACGTTTCGGTCATGTCGTTACTCGCTGCGGCTCGAGCAGCGCAGCCACGCGAAGCCCGAGTCGAGCTAAGCCGGAGGTCACGCCGAGATCGCCGCCCGGCGCGCTGGAGAGCTCGATGAAGGGGACGTATTCGCGTGTGTGGTCGGTACCGGGCGCCGTCGGATCGCAACCGTGATCGGCGGTGAAGAAAAGACCATCACCCGGCCGGACACGCGCGCGTATCGCAGGTAAGGCCGCATCGAGCCGTTCGAGCGCATCGCCGTACCCTCGGATGTCGCGCCGATGACCGAACTTCGAATCAAAGTCATTGAGATTCACGAAAACCATACCGTGGTCGACGGCGTCGGCAATACGAAGCGCTTTTTCAATCGCATCGCTATTGTCAACGACGCGCACCGATGACGCGATTCCCCGGCCACAATAAATGTCGCAAATTTTGCCGACGGCATGCACCGGAATCGCCGCAGCGGCAAAGCGATCGAGCATGTTCGGCGGCGGAGTCACGGCATAATCGCGTCGATTCGGCGTCCGCTCGTACGACCCGCTGTGTCCGCTAAACGGCCGCGCGATAACTCGGTTGACGGCGTGCGGCGCGACGAGCATCTCGCGGGCTCGCTCGCACCACTCATAGAGCAAACCCAAAGGAACGGTCGTTTCATGCGCCGCGACTTGAAACACGGAATCAGCCGAAGTATAGAGAATCGGCCGCCCCGTGCGTTGATGTTCCGCGCCGAGTTCGGCGATGATCTCCGTGCCCGACGCGGGCTTATTACCGAGCGGGGGCAAGCCGCAGATGGCGCTAAAGGCGTCAATGACTTCGGGCGGAAAACCGCTCGCATACGTTGGAAAAGGAAGCTCCGTGACGATCCCGGCCATTTCCCAATGCCCGGTTATCGTGTCTTTGCCTTTTGATATTTCCGCTAAGCGTCCGACCGCCGCGAGCGGCTGTGCAACGGCGCTTACTCCCCGTATCGGGGTAATGCAACCGAGTCCAAGCTGCTCGAAATTCGGCATTCGCAAACCACCGAGCCGTTCTGCAACATTAGCTATTGTATTGGCGGCAGGAGCATCTCCGTAGCTCGACGCGTCAGGTAATGCACCCACTCCGGCAGAATCCATCACAAACGCTAGAACGCGAGGCATTGACGGGCGCGGTTCGGTTCACCGCAGGAGCGTGCCTTCTCTATCGATGAACGGCTGCTCGGATCCATATGCGTTTGTACTTTGTTCTATTTGTGATTTTTATCGGGCTGACCGCGAATTTGCACGATGCATCGGCTAATCCGACGACGAGTTTGGATCTGCATGCCGATCGCGTCGCTTATTACAGCAACCGCTATATCGTCACCGGTGACGGGCACGTTCGCGTACGACTCTCCGACGGAACGTTAATAACGGCGCAACTATTTAGCATGGATCTGAAGCTCAATCGATTCTTGCTTGCGGGCAACGTTCATATCGACGGCGCAAACGTTCATGAGGTCGGCGCCGGCTTCGCCGGATATCCCGACCTCGATCGCTCGTATTTTCTGCCCGCGACCGGAAACGTTGATAAATGGACGTATTTCGGTCTCGACTTCGGACATCCGAGTAAAGGCCGGGCACAGCCCGGTGATGCGTATTTCATTCCGGATCTTAGTACGGAGAAGCCGTACATCGTTGCAGCGGGCGCGTTGATATTACCGAAAACAAACGTCAAATTCAGCGCCTCGCGCCTCTACGTACTCGGCGTGCTCGTACCGACCGGATCGTGGGTCGAGACCTTTTCCGCAAATCCGAATTACGCTCAAAACGCCTTTAGCGGCGCAAGTTTCGATATCGGCGTTCCGTACCAGGGATCCGAACACGCCATTTCGGCACTGCACCTGCGCTATACGGGCGTCAATAAATTCTTTTTATCGTTCGACCAGCATTTTGTTTGGGGTCGTGACTGGGCGGTTTTTTCCGTTAACCCGCTCACGAACGAAGAACGGCAATTCAATCTCATTGCGTACAAGCGCGTGTCACCTAAAATGGAAGCTCGCGTCTTCGCGCAACTGTCGACCGCGCAACACGGCATTTATCGCCCGGAGGTCGCCAGCTCGTATCTGAATCTGTCCTATGTTTATGCTGCGCCGCACTCCGCCGTTTCACTCATTGCCGACCAGTACAACACGAGTCTGCTGCAGTACCCCGTTCATTCAGGGCTGGACGATGAGCGCGCGTACGATCACCCGGCCGATGCGCAGATCGCGTGGACCGGCCGCGATTCGCCGGTCGGTAAATTACCGCTCAACCTTCGGCTGCGCAGCGGTTTCGGAATCGCCCATGACGGTTACCATTGCGGTCCGTACACCTCGTATTGTTTGGGCGATCCACGCAATGCGACCGGCGAAAACATCGGTTTCGTATTGAACTATTTCGGGGCCGGCCGCACGCCCGTACCGACGATTTGGCAGCACTTCGCGGGCGCTACGCTCTACACGTCGACGATCGCGTTAACCCGTTCACTTGCTCCGCTCAATCTCAATATCGTCTTGGATAAGCAACGGCAATGGTTTTCGCTGCCGCACTATATCGATTCGAGCACGACGACGCTGTCGCTGTCCAAACTCTACACGCGTAAACTCGCACTTCTCGGAGCGTATTCGGTGACGCAATTAGCCGACGTTTACGGCAAGCGCCAACGCGAATTCTACCCGGAGTTCGAGCCGATCTCACCGGACGGGGTCTTGTATCCGGGCTACGCTGCGTTTCGCGGCATTTCGACGACACGTTCGCTCACGGGATCGGCCGTCGTCACTCCGAACCAATATTTCAACTATGCGTTCACCGTCCGCCGCGGGTACGATTTCCCGGCTCCGATTCCCGGCGTCTTCGGCAACCCGCCTTGGCAAGTCACGAACGAGCTTCGCTTTCGGATCGCGCGCCAAATTTTGATGGACGTGAGCCGCACGGATTACTTTCGCTTCGGCGGTTACCAGCCGTCGTTTAGCGTGTTGTTCGGACCCTAAGCATGAAACGTTATGACGTTCGGCATCCCGTCGGCATGCTGTTGCTGGCAGCCGCGTTCGTCGCACTGAGCGGGATCGCGCCGGCGCAGCAAGTGCCGGCGGCGCCGGGCGTGCCGCGCGCACCGGGGCCGCCGAGTGCGACGGGCACACCGCCCCTACCCGCTCCGCCCGTCTCGGCATTTCCCTCACCGCAGGCAGCTCCGGTGCCGACGGCAAGCACGAGCCCGACGCCGGCACCTGCGAACGCCGTTCTGCCGCCGGTCACGTCGGCGGGGAGCGCGCTTATTCGCTTCACGGGACAATTACTCGACGTGCGCAACGGATATGCGTACTTTACGACGAGCGATGCGTTCAAAATCAGCCCTGCTTTGCGTATCGTCAGCCTCGACGCCGGGGCACCGGTCCGCGAGCCCACAGCGCGCTTATATGCCCGGGCAACACTCGATCCGGCCAGCGGTTCGATCGTGGAATTAGCGTTGACGAAACGCCGCTTGCCGCAAGATGCCGCCTACGTTCAAGCCTATTCGCAAGCGCATGCCTTTGTCGTGGCCGCGGCGTCGCGCACTATTCCGGCACCGGAAATCGAATACCACGGTAGCGGTAAGCCGCCGACGGGACGACCTGTTGCCGTAACGTTTTACGTGCAGATTCCGCCGACGACGCCGCTGTCCGACAACGTGTACATCACGACCGACGCCAGTGCCTGGGTGGCAAATGCGATGCGCATGGATCGCATCGATGCATTGCACTACCGGCTGACGCGCACGTATGCGTCGGGCACGAAATTTGCTTACCGGTATACACGCGGCTCGTGGACGTCGATCGAGGTCGGCGAAGACGGTCTCGAGGACGACCCGCATTTGTTCGTCGTGCCCGAAGTCGATGCAAAGCGGCTGGACAACGTCGTGTACCGGTGGTCCGATCAAAACCCTGCGCAACAGCAAGTCGGGCCGGACTCGATCCCGACGCCGTTCAATCCGAACCCGTTCGGCACGTTTCCCTCCGGTATCCAGCATCCGGGTATCCCGGCGCCGTCGCCGACGCCGCGACCCTAGCCGATGTTAATGAATGCGAATGGGAAAGTACTCCTTGACCTCGACGCCGTCGATCGAGCGGGCGATGATTTGCAGCGTCCAGCCATGCCGCAGCCAAGGCGGCAGCCACCATGGGATCGTGTACGCCAGCGAAAATTTACCCGGTCCGTCCTGATGCATGGGTGAGTTCCGGTATTGCACGCGCGCCTCGACGTAGCCGACGTTCGTAGAGGTCGTGACCGTGCCGCGGATCGTCTGGCCGGCGTGAAAGTCGCGATCGGCCGGTAAGTCGATCGCGAGAATCTTTGGTAAGCCATGCACGGGCACCGGACTTGCAGGCCGATCGGACGCAGCGAAAGAGCCGTTTGTCAGCATAAAGCTAAACACTGCGGCGAGGGCCAATCGAGTGACCGTAAAGAAAAAGCGGCACGTGAACCATACTACCCCGTCCGCGCTCGTAATCCGCCGCGACCGGGCCGTCACCTTGAGCATCGTGATCCCGCTCTTCAATGAAGCTGGAAACGTGAGCGAGTTGTTGCGCCGGGTGACGGCGGTCGTACGCACGTTGCCGTATCCGCCGCTGGATTACGAAGTCATCTGCGTCGATGACGGCAGCCGCGACGCCACGCGCGAAATGCTCGTGCGTGCCGCGCAGCTCGATCCGCACGTTCGGGTGCTGGCGTTGTCGCGAAATTTCGGGCATCAAATTGCCGCCACTGCGGGCCTCGACGCGGCAAACGGCGACGCCGTCGTTCTCATGGACGGCGATTTGCAAGATCCGCCCGAATTAATCGCTCAATTTCTCGATCGCTACCAAGCCGGCTACGACGTCGTCTTCGCGACCCGGCGTCGCCGCAGCGGTGAAAGCCGCTTCAAAATTCTGACCGCCGCGGTGTTTTACCGCGTCGTGCGCCGGCTGACGAACGTTTCGATACCCGTCGATACCGGCGACTTTCGTTTGATGAGCCGGCGGGTGGTCGACGCATTGCGCCAAACACGCGAGCGTCACCGCTTCATTCGCGGGCTCGTCAGCTGGGTCGGCTACAATCAAACCGGCGTGGAATACGATCGCGACGCGCGTTTTTCCGGCGAGACGAAATACCCGTTTTCGAAGATGCTCAAATTTGCCGTCGACGGAATCACGGCGTTTAGCGAAATCCCGCTGCGCTTCGCGTCGTATCTCGGCTTTATGACGAGCACGTTCGCATTTCTCTACGCGGTCGTAATTCTCGCGCTTAAATTTTTGCATTACAACGAGCCGGGCTATACGTCGACGATTCTCACCGTGCTATTTTTAGGCGGCGTTCAGTTGATCGGCATCGGAATATTAGGCGAATACGTCGGCCGAATTTACGATGAGATCAAAGCCCGGCCGCTTTACCTCGTCGCCGACAACGTCGGCAGCGGATTAAGCGCGGTGCCTAGTTCGCTGCCGAGCAGCGTGCCGGTGAGTAGATAATTGCGTACGTAGTCATGCACGGCATCTTCGAGCGAAGTGATGGGCGCGTCGTAGCCGGCGGCGCGGATCCGCTCGATCGTCGCTTGGGTATGGTACTGGTATTTCTCGCGTAATTGTTCGGGCATCGGAATGTACTGAATTTGCGGCGGCCGTTCGAGTGCGGCAAACATCGCGTATGCGACGTCGTTCCACGTCCGGGCGACACCCGCACCGACGTTGTACAGACCGCGCGCTCGCGGCGAGCGGCCCAGAAACGACGTCATTGCGACGGCATCTTTAACGTACAGAAAATCGCGAGTTTGTTCACCGTTGCGCACGCCGCTGCGATGGCTGGCGAAGAGTTGCATCGTGCCGTCGCGGGCGATTTGTCCGAATGATTTTGCGACTACGCTCCGCATGTCGGCTTTGTGATCTTCGTTCGGACCGAAGACATTGAAATACTTAATGCCGACGGCGCGTTCGAGCACGCCTTCGCGGCGCGCCCACAGGTCGAAAAGATGCTTTGAATAGCCGTACATGTTGAGCGGCCGCAACGCGTTCGGATCGAGATCTTCGCGCAAGCCGGTTTCACGCGCACCATAGGTTGCAGCGGACGAGGCATAGACGAACCGGGCGTCGCGTGCCAGCGCCCAGCGTGCAAGATCCTGCGATACGCCGACGTTGTTACGCACGAGATAGGCCGCATCACGCTCGGTCGTCGCCGAACAGGCACCTAGATGGTATACCGTAGAAATCGGCCCGAAGGCTTCGGGCTCGCGCGCAATCCGGCCGTAAAAATCGTCGGCTTCGAGGTAATCGCTAAAACGCAACGCAACGAGGTGCCGCCACTTCTCGCTCGTGCCAAGCCGGTCGACGACGATTGCGTCCTCGATGCCTTCACGGTTAAGCTGCCACACGAGTGCGCTGCCGATGAGACCGGCCGCGCCGGTTACGACGGTGCGGCCACGGTTCGTACCGTTCATTGACCGGTTGACTTCGACGGCGGCGCGAGACTGGCATCCCGAACAACTGCCTCGACAAGCGAACGTTCGGGCGGCGGTGCGTCGGCCAGCACGAACGCCGAATCGACCTCGTCACGGACGGCATCGCCGGCGATCTCAGCCAGCACGTCGCCGCGACGGACACGCGTCCCGAGCGGGAGAATGGCGCGGATACCCGCGAACGGGCCTGACCGGCCGACCAAATCGCGGGCGGCTTCACCCAGTGCGACGGTTTCAATACCGGCGATGTATCCGTCACGCGCCGCGACAACCGGCGTTCGCGGCTCCGCCGGCGCCATCGTCGCAATCGACGCGCGCCGGCCGCCTTGCGCTTCGAGCAGCGCAATGAACGTTGCGAATGCAGCGCCGCCGCGCAACGCCTCCTCAACCCGGCCGCCGATCTGCTCTTCGGGCACACCGCCGACGCGCAACATCTCTTGGGCAACGAGCACCGTCAATCGACCGAATCGGGTCCCGGTCTGCGGTGCGGCGAGGAAGTCGCGCGCTTCGATCGCCTCGATCCCGCTGCCGATGGCTGCCGCCAAGGGCTGATGCATATCCGTGACGACGGCGGCGGCGCGCCGGCCGCTGCGTTCGGCCAGGCCGACCATCGTCGTTGCCAAACTCACGGCGTCTGTGCGCGTGCGCATGAAAGCACCGTCGCCTGTTTTCACATCGAAAACGATCGCGCCGGCGCCCCCCGCGATCTTCTTCGATACGATCGAAGCGGCGATCAGGCCGATGCTCGGGACGCTGCCGGTCCGATCGCGCAAGGCATACAGCCGTTTGTCGGCCGGAACCAGGCGTTCGGATTGCGCCGCGATCGCACATCCGATCCGTTCGATCTGCGCGCTGAAATCGAACGCCGAGAGATACGTGCGCACGCCGGGAACGGCTTCGAGTTTATCGAGCGTGCCGCCGGTATGTCCGAGGGCGCGCCCGGAGAGTTTCGCGACCGGAACGCCGCAGGCGGCAACGAGTGGTACGACCACGAGCGAGATGGTATCGCCGACGCCGCCGCTGGAATGTTTGTCGACCACGATGCGGCCGGCGGGGAACCGGAGCACGTCGCCCGATGCAACCATCGCATCGGTCAACGCTGAGATTTCAGCGCCGGCCAGTCCACGAATCGTGCACGCCATCAGTAGCGCCGCAACCGGTGCGTCGTCGATCGTGCCGTCGACGTAGCCGCCGATGATGCGTTGCCAGAGCGCCGGCTCGATGACCCCGCCGTCACGTTTGGTCTCGATCGCCCGCCGTAGCCACCCGACATCCATCGTCGGCGTGGGTTTGCGACCGCGCAGCGAGAAGCCCGCCCGAGTGCTGTGGGCGATTTATACGCTCGGGTGGCTGCCCGCGCTTGTTTCCGCAGCAGCGTCAGGCAGTGGCTATCAGACGGCTTTGTCGGGCGCCGGCGAGCGAGGACTTCACGCCGCGGTGGGACTCGCCGCATCCTTGCTGCTGGTCACGGGCGGCTACTTTGCGGCGTTACGGCGGCCGCCCGGACCGTATGCGATCGGCGGAGTCGTCTTTGCCGCGCTCGCGGTTTTGATGGCGATGCCCGTGCTGTTTTCCGCCGATGTTTACGCGTATGCATACTACGGCGATCTCGCAGTGCACGGTTACTCGCCCTACGGTCATACGCCGGTGCTCGACGACCGGCTCGCGCGTGCAGCAAGCGCCGCTTGGAACGGACACATTCCGCCGCGCTGCGTCTACGGGCCGCTGGCCGTTGCCGTCGCTGCCCTAGCCGATGTCGCGGGTGCACCCGCGAACGTCGCAGGTCAGATCCTGGCGCAACGCCTCGCCGCCGTTGCCGCCTTTGCGGCCGGCGCGGTGTTGCTGCTGCGGCTCGTTCCCGACGGTCGCGCACGGGCCGCTTTGTTGCTTAATCCGGTGGTTCTGTGGAGCGTCAGCGAAGGGCATAACGACGCCTTGGCGCTGTCGCTTGTCGCTGCCGGACTCGTCGCGGTCGGGCGTCGCGTGTCCTTGGCGACGGCGGCAGCACTCGTCAAGTTACCCGCACTTCTGTTCCTGCCGGCACGGCGCTCGCCGGCCGTCGGCATTGCGGTCGCCGTAAGCATCGCCGGATATCTTCCGCTGGCGTTCGCTTTAATTGCCGACGGCACGTCTGCCCCGGCCGCCCCGGTTGCCGCCTGGCAGTCACCACTAGGCTTGCTCGCAGCGCTGCTCGGTCGCCCGGCAGCCGTCGTCCTAGCAGGCGCCACCGGTGCAGCCTTCGTTTGGTTCAGCGCCGTGCGCTACGGGCCGGTCGAGCGTAGCGCAGCGATCGCCCTGAGCGTCTGGCTCGCCTTGCCCAACGCCTATCCGTGGTACGCTTTGTGGTTCGTTCCGTTCGCAATTCGGCAACTTGGTTCGATCTGGTCGGGCGGCTTGATCGTCGCATCGCTGACCGGTGCGTCGCGCGCCATGCTCGACGGAATTTTTCCAGCCGCAAGCACGTTCGGTTCGGCTCGTACGTTTCATACCTGGATGATCGCGCTCGAGTATCTCCCGCCGCTAATTTTTGTCGCCCTCCTGGCGGCGCGGCGCCCGGCGCGCGTTATCGCGCTGATTGTTGCGATCGGCGCTGCATCGAGCATGATGCTCGGCGCATCGGCAGCCGGCAGGCAAAACACCGCGAGCCCGCAGCCGGTGCCGATGGTCACCCCCGCCGGCGCAACGACGCCGCTCGCAACGTCGATGCCGCCGGCACCACCGGCCCCGCAGCCGCCGCCGACACCCGCGCCCGCGACGCTCCCCAGCGCGTCTTCTTCGCCGGTACCGGTTGCGACAACGACCCCCTCACCGGTCGCCGTTCCGCCCCTTCCGGTCCCGCCGACGCCGACGCCGGCGCCCTACAACTACGTCATAACGCCGACGCCGGTCCCCGTTACGAGGCCCGACGGCCCGCACATTATCGAAGTGCTACTGAACGATCGTCAGATCCGCATCGGCGGGCCGCTCAACGTCCGGGTTTTCACCTCGCCCAACGTCGTCGGAGTCGAAGCCCGTGCGCTCGGCCGATTCATCGCGATCCCGCAAAGCAGCCCCGGACTCTTTTCGCTCTCGTATACACTACCGGGCGGCATACCATTTTGGCTGCTCAACCGTAACTACGACATCGTCATCGCCGCGGCGACCGCGGACGGCCGCCAGACGTCGGTATCGTTCCCGATGATTCTCACCCGCTAGGACGAATAGACCGGGCGCGTTTGCGCCCGGTCTTTATGCATCGCTCGCGTGACCGGAGGTTAGTTGCCGGAGAAATTAACGGCGATCTTGCGCGGTTGCGCTTTCGGATGCGTATTGAGCGTCAAGGTAAGCAAGCCGAATTCGACTCTCGCACCGATCGTGTCGGCATCGATCTCTTCGGGAACCAGGAGCGCGCGGGTGAACGTGCGGCGGTCGCTTTTTCCGCTGATCGTTAGCACGCGGTCTTCAAGCGTGATATCGATGTGATCCGGACCGTAGCCGGGAACCGGCATTTCGACCGAGTAGCCGTTGTCGGTTTTGGTGATGTCGAAACCGGCGCCGCTGGTCGCTGCTGCACGGAAAGGATCGAAGCCGAGGAAGTCGCCGAGAACGCGCCGTGAGGCGTCGGGGCGGACGAGTACGTTTGTCATGTAGATTGCCTCCATAAGGTCGCCGACCTAACCGGCCGGCCAAAACATTGACACCCATATTGTAGGGCATTTTGGCAGTCAGGTCAATACACTGCTAACGGTGCTAACGATTGTTCCTGTGGTAAAATAGCGCCGATATTCGTCGGGACGTTTTCCCCTCATCATTGCTGAAAAGGCTCGAACCATCGCTACGCTCGCGTCCAGTCTCGTCCGTGCGCTGCCATCGAGCAGCCGGCCCTTGGCCGAACTCATCGAGCGTCTGCGCACTCCGCTCCTCGCTCGCGGTCATGCCTTCAGTCTGCACGAAACGACTGCCGGCGCACGGCCTTACGTGCTGGCCGGATTGCATCGCGCACTCGGCGGCCAGATCGTCGTGCTGGTGGCAACGACCGACGTCGCCGAACGGACGTTTACCGATCTGATCTACTTTCTGGGTGAGACGGAGGCGCAGTCTGTCGCCCTACTGCGGCCGCGCGATGAAAGCGTCGGCGCGCTGGAATCACCGTCCGAACGCAGCGCGCGCATGACTTTGCTCGCCGACCTCTGCGCCGGCAAAGCGCGGATCGTTATCGCTCCGGTTGCCGCCGTGCGGCAGTACGTGATGCCGTGCGCCGTGTTCGAGCGGAGCGCACTTCGACTTGAAGTCGGTGCCGAGATCGGCTGGGATGCCATTCAGAGCCGGCTCTACCACCTTGGTTATTCGCGCGTCGATGTCGTCAGCGCCGCCGGTGAATACGCCGTGCGCGGCGGTTTGATCGACGTCTTTCCAGCCACGACCGACGCGCCGGTACGGCTTGAGTTCTTCGGCGACACGCTCGAGTCGATGCGTCCCTTCGAGTTACAGTCGCAGCGCAGCGACGGCAATAGTACGGATCTGACCGTCGTGCCGTGGCTCGAGATACCCCGTGAGGACGCGTACCGCGAACGCGTCCTCGCGCGCGCTACCGGCGAGGCCGGGGTTCTGTCGGCATTACGGGCCTATCTGGGGAGCGGTGCGGATGTCCCCGAACCGTGGTTGGCGCTGGCCTATGACGAGCCGGTCACGCTGTTCGATTACGTGGACGCCGAAGCACTCGTCGTGCTCGACGAACCGGGAATGCTCGATACCCTCGACCGCAGTTTGGAAGAGGAACGCTCGCGCGAAGCTCAGCTTCTGCTCGCGGGCGTCGACTCGGGCGAACTCGACGTGCGCACGAGCGAAGTCGGCGAAGCGCTGCTAGCCGAAGTTACGGCACCCTATCCGCGTTTGCACGACCTCTCGGCGGCGTTCGCCGTACGCCGCACGCTCATTCTCACGGGCGGGATCGAAGCCGGCGAGACGCCGTGGCTGCCGCCCAGCGCCCAATCCTTCGTCCTTGAAACGCGGCCGGCCGAGCATTTCAATCGGCGCGTCGAGCTGTTTGTCACGGCCGTCGCCGGCTGGGTCGCCGCGGGCGATACCGTGTGGCTGGTGGCGAACGGCGCGTCGCGGCTGGCCGAATTGCTGCGAGCGGCCGGGGTCAGCGTCGAACGCAGCGCCTCGATCGTGCATCTACGCGCGGTCGGCCCGTTCGGACGCGCCGCCGGAGATGGAGTCGCGCTCGGCGGCAACGGCAGCGTCTACGTTGATGCCGGCTCGATCGAGACGGGCTTTTCGATTCCGGGCCTCCGTCTGCACGTGTTGGGCGATCGTGAGATTCACGGTCAGCCGGCGAAACGCGTCAAGTTACGTGCCGTCAAGGAAGGCGTACCGGTTACGCTGGCCGACCTGCGGGTCGGCGACTACGTCGTTCACGCCGTTCACGGTATCGGTCAATATCTCGGCTTGCGCACCGAAACGATTCTCGGCGCGACGAGCGACTATCTCGATCTCAAGTATGCCGGTACGGACCGCATGCTCGTCCCGGTGCACCAGATGCATCAAGTCACCAAGTACGGTGCGAACGAAGGCGCCGCGCCGAAGCTGAGCAGGATGGGTGGCGCGGACTGGGCGCGCACCAAAGGCCGCGTCTCGGAAGCGCTGGCGAAGATCGCCGACGGCCTCGTTGCGTTGTACGCCGAGCGCGAGATCGCCCAAGGCCACGCGTTCGGACCGGATTCGCCTTGGCAGGCCGAACTCGAAGAGGCGTTTCCGTACGAGCCGACGCCCGATCAAGCCAAAGCGATCGCCGATGCCAAAGCCGATATGGAGCGTCCGCGGCCGATGGACCGGCTGGTGTGCGGCGACGTCGGCTACGGCAAGACCGAAGTTGCGGTCCGCGCGATCTTTAAAGCAATCGCGGATAAAAAGCAAGTCGCCGTGCTCGTGCCGACGACGCTGCTGGCCTCGCAGCATTATCGCACGCTGACGAATCGCTTTGCCAGTTTTCCCGTCCGGATCGACGAGCTGTCGCGTTTTCGCACCAAGAAAGAGCAGCAGGCGACGCTTGCGGCGCTCGCCGCCGGCCAAGTCGACGTCGTGGTCGGCACGCACCGCATCTTGCAAAAAGATATCGTCTTTCGCGATCTGGGTCTCATCGTCGTCGATGAAGAGCAGCGCTTCGGCGTCATGCACAAAGAGCGGCTCAAGCAAATGCGCGCGACCGTCGACGTGTTAACGTTGTCGGCGACACCGATCCCGCGCACGCTGCAAATGTCGCTCATGGGCGTGCGCGATCTGTCGCTCATTCAAACCGCGCCGAAGAACCGCATGTCGATCAAAACCGTCGTCGTCCCGGCGGCCGATTCGATCGTGCAGCGCGCAATCGTGAGCGAACTCGATCGCGGCGGCCAAATTTATTACGTGCACAACCGGATCGAGTCGATCTATGCCGTCGCGCGCGCACTCGAACGGCTGGTTCCTAAAGCGCGTATTGCGGTCGGGCACGGCAAGATGACCGAAAGCGAACTCGAGCCGGTCATGACGAAATTCATCGAAGGCGAAATCGACGTCTTCGTCTCGACGACGATCATTGAAAACGGGATCGACATTCCCAACGTCAACACGATCATCGTCAACGACGCGGATAAGTTCGGCCTCGCGCAGCTCTATCAATTGCGCGGCCGGGTCGGCCGGTCGAACCATCAAGCCTATGCGTATCTGTTGTATCAGGCGCACAAAGCGCTGAGCGAAGATGCCAAAGCGCGGCTTGAAGCGATTCGCGAATTTACGCATCTAGGTTCCGGACTGCAGATTGCCATGCGCGATCTCGAGATTCGTGGTGCGGGCAATCTGCTGGGCGCCGCGCAATCCGGCTTTATCGGCGCCGTCGGCTTCGAGACGTACGTGCAGCTGTTGGCCGATGCAATCGCCGAACGGCAAGGTTCGACCGCCGAGCGCGAAATCAAACGTGAAGCGGTCATCGACGTCAAGCTCGACGCGTTCGTGCCGAACGGCTACATCCCACAAGTTTCGCAAAAGATCGCGGTGTATCAGCAGTTGGCCGCGGCTCGCAGCTTGCGCGAAGTGGGCGAAATCGTGGCGAGCGTGCGCGACCGCTTCGGCCCCTTACCCGAGCCGCTCGAAAACCTAGTCGCGATTACCGAGTTGCGCGCGATCGCGATTCGGAAGGGCGTTACGCGGGTCGTCATCGACGAACAACGTTTGACGTTGGGGGTCGGTTCGGCTTTCGCACTCGATCCGGCGACTTTACCGAAGCTGCAATCGCTCACACGTAATAAATTTCGATTCGCCGAAGGTAAGATCGTCATCGATTTGCCGAAGCGCAAGCCCGTCGAGCAGATTCCGACATTGCGCGAGCTGCTCGACGCACTGTGACGGTCGGCGACGGGCGCGCTATCGGCTACGGCGTGTGATCGGTGATGATGTGCCAGCCTTGGCTGTTGCGATGTAAGACGAGTGTGAAGAGGCCGCTGACATTACCGCCGGCAGCGGCTGTGCGCGCGAGATGCCAGCGCGCGCTGGCGACGGCATACCGAGCGCCGAGCGGACGGACGACCAAATCCGATACGCTCAGCGCACCCATGTGTCCGGGATGATAATGACCGGCATAGCGCGCGCGAATGGCGCCGTAGCCATGCACGATCGCCGTCGAGCTAATGTATTGCGTTTGCGCTGAGTTCTCGTACGTTTGCATGAACGTATCGAGATCGCCGCGATTCCACGCCGAGGCGCTGCGCGCAAGTAACGCCGCTACACCGCTTTGCGCGGACTCGGCTGCCGCCGGCATGACGCCGGACGCCGCGAGCGCGACCGAAGCAAGAAATGCGAACAACAGCTGCATAGCCGGACGCGTTCCTCGATCACCACACGGCGAACCTTTCTGAGGCGAGAGCCGGCGGCTGTGCGGCGATAGCGACGTACGCCAGAGGTCGAACGTAATGGCCGGAGCGTTGTCTACTCGACGGTTGATCCGCCGTGCCGGCGCGTGCTACTATCCGCGGAACGTTCGCCCGGCCGCTATGGCTTCGGGCGATTGAACTTCATCCGTTGGAGTGCTCGACTATGATTTCCCGAAACGCCGGCCTGCGCCGGAGCGTCGTTACCGCCGCGTTCTTGTTTGTGTCGTGCGGCTTCGTTCAAGCGGCGGCCGATGCTCAAGCATCGCCGCCGGTAGCGACGCCGGCGGCTTCGACCGCCGGCGCGACTGAGACCGGCAGTGCGACCGGGATCGTGACCGATCCCGCCGGCGTGCCGGCCGGTAACGTCGGCATCGAACTTGCCGGACCGGTCACGCGGCGTACGCAGACCGACACAGCGGGCTCGTTCGAGATCGATTTGCTGCCGCCGGGCGTCTATCGCATCAACGTCACGAAGTCGGGCTTTACGCCGCTCCAAGATACGCTCACCGTCACAGCCGGTTCGAGTACGAGCGCGAAGTTACAACTCAGCGCCGCATCGTTCACCTCGATCAGACAGATCGGCCGCGTCTCCGTGTCACGTAATGCCGCCGGCGCGCTCAACACGTCGACGGCGTCCGTTGCGACGATCTCGGGCAGCACGTTCATCGATCAGGGCCAACTCAACGTCGACCGGACGCTCAACGAATTGCCGGGCGTTACGATCGGCGTCGGGTCGGGCTTCTCGGGCGGCAGTGCCGGCGACGGTGTCGCCAACGGAGCAAGTCCGCTCGTCACCGGCATTCCGCAATTGCGCGGTTCGCTGCCGTATGAAACAGCATCTCTCATCGACGGCCATCCGATCTCGATCGGCGTGTACGGCACGTTCAACCCGGTTTTCATCAATCCGTATATCTTGCAGGATACCGAGATCGTTAAGGGACCGGGCGCAGCGGCACCCAACATCAACTATGCCATCGGCGGCACCGCAAACTTTGTGACGCTCGAACCGACGCGCGAGTCGCACCGCTCGTTCGATTTGGGCGTCGATCAGTTCGGCGGCCAAAATGCAAACTTGCGCGCGACGGGCACGTTGCCGAACGGCAAACTCGCCTATGCACTCGATTACGCGACGCAGGGAACGCAAGGTGTCGATCGCGGCTGGGATCCGCTCGACCCGCTCAATCTGAGCAACGGCGCGCTCATCAACGGCGTCCCGACGTGCGCCGGTACGGCCAACGCCTTCGGCTGTTTCCCCAGCGTCGTGCAGACGAAGACGAACTTTGCGGCGGCCTCGAATCTCACCGCGCCGCTCGTCGTCTGCTGCCCGCAGACGCCGATGGAATCAAGCACGCGCAACGAACTCGGGAAACTGCGCTACAATTTCACCCCGTCGACCTCGCTAACGCTCACATACTTAGGCGGACAAATTCGCGGTTCGTCGCTTGCAGCAAATCTGTTCACGTTTCCGAGTTACTTCTTCGGGCCGCCCGCGGGTTACACCGGAGCGTTGACACCGGGCGCGGCAACCTTCGAGAATTTACAAGGCGACAGCGCACTTGATACGAATGCAAATTTGTACGAAGCGGAGTTTCATGCTGCCGCCGGACCCGTCACCTTGCTTGCGCGATATTACGCCGCGAACATCGACACCGGCAATTTGCAATACGGCGACGGGCCCACGCCCGGAAGCGGTTCGGTTTTCGGCAATCTGTACGGCGGCGTTCCGCTCGGCACCGACGTCAATCCGACGATCTTCAACGGCCAGCCGGGAACGGTCACGTTGCTCAATTCATATCTTGGCGTCCGGACGCGAGATAAATTAAACGGCTTCACGTTCGAGGCGGATTTGCCGATTGCCAACAACGTCTTCACGTTATCGTATGACGCGGTCGGTACGAAGAGCAGCGCGGCGACGATTCAATCGAACGCGGGCGGCGACGTCAACACCGTACCGGTCGGTTCGGGTCAGCGCTATCAGACGATTTTGCTGCGCGGGCAATTCGAGTTGCGCCCGGGTCTTCAGGCGACCCTCAGCAATTACGCAACGTCGTATACCGATCATTACACGCAAGATTTCGGCCAGACGTTTCTCGACTCGACGCACGCGTACGATGCACCGCGGTTTGCACTGTCATGGCGGCCATCCACCGACATCGCGGTGCGCGCATCGACCGGTTTCTCGATCGCACCGCCGTATATCAATTTGCTGACGAACAGCGTTGCAACACCCGACCGGACGCCGCCGACGTATTTCCAAGTCACTAACAACGCCGGCGACGTTAAGCCCGAAACAGCCTTCGGCTACGACCTCGGATTGGATAAACGACTGCCGGGCAATGCGACGGTCTCCGCCGACGTTTACGAGACGACCCTGCGCGACCAGTACCTTGCAACGACGCAATCATCGCCGGTCGGCTACACGTTAGCGGCAAGCAATCCGTACGGCGGTGCGCCGGGGGTCTATCCGCTGTTCATCAATCAAACGCGCAATCTCGGACATTCGCGGTATGAAGGCATCGAACTGGCGGTGCGACGCGATCCGGCCGTCGGCTTGGGCTTCAAAGTTCAAGGCTCGCTGCAACGCGCGTTTGCCTACGATCTTCCGCCCGGCTTCTACGACACGGCAGCCGGACCGAACACGACGAATCTCGGCATCCTGCCGAACGAAAATTTCCAATCATCAGGTCAAGGCTATAACAGTCTTGCACCCTCGCGCATTCCCTATTCTCAAGGTTACGCCGAAGTCAATGTGCGAGGCCGTAACGGTTCGTATCTGCTCGCGGGCGTTACCTATTTCGGTCCGAACAATCAGTACAACGAACCGCCGTTCGGGGTCGTAACGGCCAGCTTCCGTCAACCGCTGACCAAGCGCAGTTCGCTGCTTTTTGCCGTCACCAATATTACCGGAGCTTACAGCGCGTTTCGGTACAATATCTACGGCGGCATCCCGACCCCGCTTGAAAACGGCACCCTGGGTTACACGGCCGGCAACGTCATCGGTCCGAGTACGGCGAGTTTGACGCTGCACGTCGATTTATAGACCGCTACGACGCTGCGTGCCCGGCGCACGCTGACGATGCGACGGCAAGTTCGGGTATAGGTGCGGAATGCACGTTCAAGCGACCGCACCTTCAATGGCAAGTCACGCTCACGAGACGATCGAGTCGGTTGCCGACCTCGAACGCACCGCTGAGCGCGGCCTGTCGATGCACCAGCGCTGGATCGAGCGGATGACTTCGGCCGTCGGCCGGCCGATCAGCGTTTATATCACCCTCGGCTTCGTTGTCGCTTGGATCGTCGTTAACGCCGTTCTCGCGCCTGCGAATCGTGCATTCGATCCGCCGCCGTTCACTTATCTCGACGGACTTGTAAGTCTCTCGGCGCTGCTCATGACGATCTTTATTCTCACACGCGAAAATCGGACCAACATTCACGACGCCCGGCGCGATCGTCTCGATCTCCAAATCAATCTGCTCAACGAACGTAAGATCAGTAAGGTCATTGCGATGATCGAAGAGCTGCGTCGCGACAGCCCGACGATACCAAACCGGCACGACCCCGAAGCGCGCGAAATGCGCCAAGCCGCCGATACCGACGCCCTCGTTCGTGCAATGGACGAGCGCACGCCCGATGCGATCTGAGCCCGGCGCCGCGCGCGAGAAACCGTCGCTCGATCGCGCTTTCTTTGCCGCCATGTATGCCGATACGATCGATCCGTGGCACTTTGCGACCAGCGCATACGAACGTGAGAAGTATCAGGCGACGCTTGCAGCACTCGGCGGTGCACGCTTTGCATCGGCGTTGGAAATCGGCTGCTCGGTCGGCGTTCTGACCGCGCTGTTCGCCGCTTCGTGCGACCGGCTGACGGCCATCGATATCAACGAACGCGCGCTGGCGGCGGCAGGTGAACGCTGCGCCGGACTGCCCGGCGTACGCTTCGAGCAAATGGCATTTCCGCACGAGGCGCCGGGTGGACGCTTCGATGCAATCATCGTGTCGGAGGTCGCCTACTATTGGTCGGACGCAGATCTTGCCCGCGCAATTGACGTCATCGCCGACGCTGCTCGCGGCGGCGGAACCGTCGAACTCGTGCATTACTTGCCGCGAGTGCAGGAATATCTACGCGACGGAGACGCCGTCCATACCGCATTCTTGAATGACGAACGGTTTGTGCCGGTTCGGGCGCACCGCGCCGAACGGTATCGCATCGACGTACTCGAGGTCCGGTGACATGCGATGGAACGGGCCTGCCGGCGCCGACCTCTGCTTGCCGGCTCACCGTCGTCATTCCGGCGCGCAACGAAGCCGCGTTTGTCACTCACGCGCTGCGCGCCTTGGCAGCGCAGCGCGACCTCAACGGCGGCCCGCTTGCGTCCGGTCTGTTCGATATTATCGTCCTCGCCAATAACTGCTCGGATGCAACCGCGGAGCTGGCCCGGCGGTCGGCACAAGCGTCGCGCGTGCCGATTTACGTCGTTGAAGCCGACTTCGCCGGCGCCGATGCCCACGTCGGCGCGGCGCGCAGAGCGGTGATGGATTCGGCGGCGGCGCGTTTTAGGGACGCCGGCCGGCCGCACGCCGTCATTGCGTCGACGGACGCCGACACGGTCGTCGATTCGCAATGGATTGCTTGGACGCTGCGCGAGGTGCCCGGCGTGGACGCCGTTGCCGGCCACGTCCGTATCGGTGACGCGGAGCGCAGCCGCTTCGACGTGCCGGTGCAGACGCTGTACTCGCGCGAACTAACGTATCGCCGCCTCGTTGCCGAGGTCGAAACGCTTATCGATCCGGTCGCCGAGGATCCGTATCCACGCCATAGTTCGTTCGTCGGCGCCAGTTTCGCCGTCACGACCGCAGCGTATCTTGCCGCGGGCGGTTTGCCGCCGCTGCCGCAACTCGAAGATCAGCAATTTTGCCGCGCATTGCGTCGGATCGACGCGCGCATCCGGCATAGCACGCGCGTCCGGGCGACGACGTCGGGCCGAACGGCAACGCACGTCGGCGGCGGGTTCGGCGCCTTCATCGCCGGCTTACATCAGAGTGCCGAACGGCGCTCGACCTTCGCGGTCGAACATCCGCGCCTAACGCTCGCGCTTTTTACCGCGCGCGCCGCTTTGCGCGGCATCTGGTCGCAACGCAACACGAACGTCGAAACGCCGATACCGTTGCCGCCGCTTCTGCAACGCGTGCAATCGACGGTGAAGCGCGATGTACGAGAGTCGCCGACGTTCGGGCTGTTCTTCGACCGCGTCATGGCGCGATGTGCGATGCCGGCCCCGCCGGACGTCGCGGTCGAGTATGCAATCGACGTACTACGGGCAGCTGCCGGATAGGTCTTCGCGGCCGTCCGGCGGCCGCTCGAAGGCAGCTCGGCCAACCCGCAGGAGCGCGGCGTCAGGTGCCGGCTGACGCAAGTACATTTGCAGATCGCGAACGAGACCGCTGAACGGTTGCGGTTCGATGAGTCCCTGCGCCCCGACGCAGCGCACCGCACGTTCCATTGTTTCCAGCGCGGCTCGTTCGACGACGGTGCGTGCCATATCGACCGCTTCCAACACGTCGGCAGCGGCAGCGGCAGACGGCTCGCGATCGAAGCGTTGCCAAGCCGCAGCCCCGGCGGCTAGCCACTGCCGCGCCGTGAGATTTGCAATGCGCATCTCGGCGATTCGCGCGCATTGAAATGCATCGCCGTCACGGCCGCGCGCGCGCAAATAATCGATTGTCTCAGCGACGAGCCGATCGATTGCGCCGGTTTGAACCGCTGCAAAACGTAGTGCCCCAGCGTAAAACCAGGGCTGCACTTCATATTCTCCCGGCGCTCCGATAAGGTCGATTTGCGTCAGCCGTATACCGCTAAAGTCGACGGCGAAGCTGTCACTTGCGAGCATGCCGTGCGGTCGCCACCCGGATGCGTCGATGCGCGGAATTACGCGATCCAGCGGTATCAAACACATTTGCACGGCACCGTCGGGCAATGCGGCGGTCACGATCGCGCGGGTAATCGAACCGGCGCCCGACGTCCACGTTTTCGCACCGTGCAGCAGATAGCCCCCGGCTTGAGGCTCGAGTTGAACCGGCGTATCGCCCTGCGTATTCCAGACGCCGAAGAGCTGACCGTCGCGGATCGCCCGTTCGGCGGCACATTGCTGTTCCGGCGTGCCGCAGCGCGCAACGAGCTGAGCGCCGTTGAGATGACCCTCGAAAATCCGGCCCAGGCTGAGGTCGCGCGCACCCACCGCGCGTAACGCCGCAAGCTCGGCCGTCCGTCCCACGAGCGGAACGCCGCGCTCGTCCGCGAGGGCCGATGTCCGCAAGGCGGCGTCGAGCGCGTACGCCCGGGAGACGGGTGAATCAAACATCCGGTCGGCGATCATCCTCGATTGATACCCGCTCGGGCGGTGCCGACGACGCCGGGCTCAATCGCAATAGAAGCGTTCGATCGGCAGCAGCCAGCGGGCGAGCATTGCAGCGTCGATGCAAAAGCCGTCCGGGTCGTCGTCGATCACTTCGCCCAGTTGCGTCCGGTGCTCGGCCAAGGCCGAGCGTTTGCGCGTCAACTCGGCTGCGCTAAGCGGAACGGCAATGGTCTTTACGTCGTGCGCCGGCAGATCGGCGGCCGTACCGCGAATCGGCAACCAGACGCCGTAAGAATAGACCGCCGGATGACGGCGGCAGCGTAAAATCGCTTCGCCGGCGAACGCGGCGGCGGCGACATGATCCGCATGCGGATCGCGTTTCCAGGGCACGAGCACGATCTGCGCGCGCGACCGCTTTAGAGCAGCGATCAGGGCCGCGACGATCGTCGCCTGCTGCGGCGCGGCCAGCGCAGCGAGCCCGCTGTCGGGCGCGCGCAAGAAGCGCGGCCGCATCCCGATGCCAAGCATCAAGAGTGCTCGACGCGCTTCGATTTCGCGTAAATCTCGAATGGCCGCCGGCGCGAAGCGCTGCGATTGCGGATGACTCGCGCTGCCGTCCGTGATGTAAACGACCGTCACTCGCGCCTTGCGTTGCGCGAAGCGAGCGAGAATGCCGCCGCAACCGATAACGTCATCATCAGGATGCGGTGAAACGACGAGCACTCCCAGGCGTACGCGCCGTCGCGCGGCCCGGCAGGCTTGCGCATAGCGGTGCAAACCGGGGTACGAAGCAGGCATGCTCAATCCCGAAATTGCCGTGAATCGCCGTCCGATCGACCGGCTTAGCCGAAGTGCGACGCTGTCCGCCATTGCCGACCGCGTGCAGCCGGTTGTCGCCAAGCTGTTAGCAAGTGCCGGACCGACGGTCGGCAATATCTTGCACGGCACGATCCTGGGTCATCCGCTTCATCCGGTCATTACCGACGTGCCGGTCGGTGCTTGGACGGTGACGGTGGCACTCGACGCCGTCGAACTCGCCGGCGGACCGGCGATCCCCGGCGCCGATGCCGCGCTCGTCATCGGACTCGGCGGAGCGGTCGGTGCCATCGCTTCGGGCTACGCCGACTGGTCCGATACGCATGAAGATCCGCGGAACCTCGGGATGGCGCATGCGCTCCTGAACGCGGCCGGCTTTGCCTTGTTTGTCGCGGCGCTGGCACTGCGGATAAACGGGCGCCGGCCCGCCGGGCTGATCGCATCGCTGGCCGGTTACGGTTTCATCGGCGCCGGTGCCTATCTGGGCGGCGAGATGTCGTACGGTGAGTTGATCGGACCGCGCCACACCGCCGAGCCGCTTGCACCGGCCGAAGCCTTCACGCCGGTATTGGCCGCGACAGAACTGCACGCGGACCGGCCAGTTCGGGCCGACTTCGGCGGCATTCCGATTCTGCTCTCGCGTACCGCCGACGGCGTTGCGGCCATCTCCGCAGTCTGCACGCATCGCGGGGCGCCGCTCGATCGAGGCACCTTCGCCGACGGTTGCGTTACCTGCCCGTGGCATGGTTCGCGGTTTCGGTTGAGCGACGGCAGCGTCGTTGCGGGGCCGGCTTCTTTTCCGCAGCCGCGCTTCGACGCCCGCATTACCGGCGAGCAGATCGAAGTTCGCGCGTTGCCGGTGTAACGTCCGGCTCAGCGCACGCGCGATTCGGCTAAATCGAGGTCGTATTCGATGCGCCGAAAAATCTCGTCGGGAATCGAGCCGGCCGCACGCAACTGCATGATTGCAGCGCGCTCCGCTCCCAGCGCCGCGTCTTGCAACTCGTGATCGAAGCGGCTTTCGGCGGACTCGCCGGCTCCGGGCAAGTGCCGCTGCAAATGATCGATCCGATGTTCGTACTCACTCTTGATGCGCCCGATGATCTCCCATTCCCCGGGCCGATTCTCATTCGATTCGATGTCCGTTAAACGGCGCAGGCCGGCACGTAAGGCATGCACGCGTACGTCGATTTCGCGCTGTTCGGCCGCGGCATCGGGCGTAATGTGCAGCCAACGTAATAGCGGAATGAGCAGCAAACCTTGTCCGACGAGCGTCACGGCAATGACGCAGAACACGACGAACACGATCGCGTCTCGGTCCGGAAATGCGTGCCCGGCGGCATCGCGCAGAGGCAAAGCAAGCGCACCGGCAAGCGAAACGATACCGCGCAATCCCGTCCAGGCGATGACCGATGTGTAACGCCATGACGGCGACGGGTCGCGCACGCGTAGCGACGCGCTGAGCCGGCGCGGCAGATACGTCGCGCCGAACACCCAAACGATCCGCACGCCGACCGCAATCGCGCTGACCGTCAGCGCAAGGGCGATATGTCCGCTAAAGAAGTGCGGATCGCGCACGAACAACCGCAGTTGTAAGCCGATTGCTAAGAACACGAACGCGTTTAATAAGTAAATGAGCACGTTCCAAACGGCGGCGCCGATCAGGCGCGTCTGCGGGCCGTAGATAACGGCAGCGCGGCGACTCACCGCAATCCCGGCGCCGACCGCCGCCAAGACGCCCGAAACGCCGAACACTTCGGCACTCAAGTAAGCAGCGTACGGTGCCAGCAGAAAGAGCAGATTATCGATAAGTGAATCGGTCAACGCTAGGCGCGTAAGCGTGCGCGTCAAGGCGTCGAGCGCAAAGGCAACCGCCAAGCCGACGGCGATTCCGCCGCTTGCCACGAGCAGCATCGACACGGCGGCAACGCCGGGCGAGAACGCACCGCTGACGACGGCGACGACGGCGAAGCGGTAGATGACGAGCGCACTGCCGTCGTTGATGAGCCCTTCGCCTTCGAGAATCGCGATGATCCGGGGCGGGATACGGAAACGCTCGAAGATCGCGGCGGCTGCAACGGCATCGGGCGGTGAAACGATGGCTCCGAGCACGACTGCCGGAGCCCAGCCGAAGCCGAACATATGCGCCGTCGCCGCAACGGCGAACGTCGTTGCGAAAACCAAGCCGATCGCCAACAGCAAGATGGGACGAAGATTGCTGCGGAACAGACGCCAGTCGGTGCTCCAACCGCCGTTGAAAAGTAACGGCGGCAGGACAATCAAGAAAATATACTGCGGTTCGATCGCTATCGCCGGGATGAAGGGCAAAAACGCAATCGCCGAGCCCGCGGCGACGAAAACGATCGGGTACGGCAGATCAAAGCGTTTCGCTGCGATCGCGCAGACGACGATCGCCGCCAGCGCTCCGGCAAGGATGAACGGCGTGTCCATTCGCAGAGGCGTTCTTCCCGGGCGGAGCAGGCTCCGGTTCGACGCAACGGCCACGGCGTCACGACGGCTTTGCGCTACTCTCTCGAACTTCTAATCCACGACGGATTTGCAGCGACAGGACGCAAGGCCTCAGAATCGAAGGCCCGGCATGTTTGCGCGGCCGAAACTCTACGGGCCGCCGACTTCATCACGTTCTGTATCGACCCGATTGGGAGAACCATGTCAGTAGTCAACCGCGCGGTATCCGGTCTTGCAACCGCCGCGATCTGCGTTTCGCTCGCCGCATGCTCGACTGCCAGCGCGACCGGCGGCGACGTCGCTTCCGTCAACGGCCAGAAGATCTCGCGTACCGATTTCGACAAAAAGCTCGAAGCGGGTCCGGCCGGCAAGTCGGTGCTCACCCAACTCGTCCAGCAATCGCTGGTCGACCAATATGCATCCGACAATAAAATTACTGTCAGCGACGACGAGATTGCTAAAAAAGAAGACCAGATCAAACAAAAATATCCGCCCGGTCAATTCGAGCAGGTGCTCAAGCAACAGGGCCTGAGCGAAACCGACGTTCACAATATTCTACGCCAGACCGTCGTCATCGAAAAGGCCGTCGATCCGCAGATGAAAGTCAGCGATTCGGACGTTAAGGCATACTTCGATAAGAATCATGCGCTACTGGATAAGCCCGAGCAGGTTCGCGCGCGCCACATCCTGGTAGCGGACGAAAAAACCGCGCAAGAAGTCGAGGCGAAACTTAAATCGGGCGGCGACTTTGCGGCGCTCGCCAAGCAATATTCGACCGACCCGTCGAGCAAAGACAAAGGCGGCGAGCTGGGCTTCTTCGGCAAAGGTCAAATGGTGCCGTCGTTTCAAGCTGCCGCGTTCGCCGCGGCGGTCGGGACCATCACCGCGCCGGTGAAGTCGCCCTTCGGCTACCACGTCATTCAAGTCGAAGAAAAGAAGCCGGCAACCAAAGCGACCATGGCCGGCGCCCACGATCAAATCGTCGCGCAGCTCAAACAGCAGCAGCAGTCGCAGCAGATTCCCGTATTCTTGCAGCAGCTCAAGTCCAAGGCGAAGATCGAAGTGTACGACGACTCGCTCAAAGACGCGTTCCCGTCGCCGCTTCCGGCGGCCGCCGATGCATCAGCCGGTCCGGCAGCGTCGGCACCTGCACCGAAGTAAGCCCAGCCGGCACGGCCGGATCGCGGGAGAGTTCCTAGCGTGACAATCGACGCAACGATGCGCGTTGTCGGGCTGGGACCCGGCGATCCGGACCTCTTGACCCTCGGCAGTCGCGAGTCGCTGCGCGCCGTCGGCAGGGCCGCGACGGTACTTGCCCCGCCGGCACTTGCACTCTTCCTTGAGAGCGACGGCATCCTCATCGAGCGCAACCTGATCTCGGATCAAGGGCTGTTCCTGCGCGGCTCGACGGAGGTGATCGATTCGTTCGTCGCCCGGCTCGACCGCCGCCCGCTCGCGCTCGCGGTGTTGGGCAACCCGCTCTCGGATTTTCCGGGGTTGCCGATCTTGCTGCGCGCGCTCGAGCGGCATGGAACGAGCGTTGAGATTGTCCCGGGGATGCCGCGTGCGACGTTATCGGCGTCGATTGCGATGCCGCTCGTGCCGCTGCCGTCCGGATCGATGCACCATACCTGGGATGATCTTGTCGAGATCATGGCGCGATTGCGGCGCTCGTGTCCGTGGGACCGCGAGCAGACGCACGAATCGCTCGTGCGTTATCTGGTCGAAGAGACCTTCGAGGTCGTTGAAGCAATCGAGTCGCGCGACGAAGACAACATTTGCGAGGAACTCGGCGATCTCTTATTTCAAGTCGTTTTTCATGCGCAGCTCGGAACCGAACGCGGCAAATTTTCGGTAGCCGACGTGATCGACGGCTTATCCAACAAGATGATTCGGCGTCACCCGCACGTGTTCGGCGACGTAGCCGTTGCGAATGTCGATCAGGTTTGGGCCAACTGGGAGCAGCTCAAGTCGCTGGAAAAGAGCGGCCAGAATCGCAGCTCCAAACTCGATGGTATTCCCGAAGGTCTCGGTGCGCTCGCACGCGGACAGAAAATGCAGGAAAAAGCTGCACGGGTCGGTTTCGATTGGACGGCCGCTTACGAAATTACCGCTAAGCTGGCCGAAGAAATGCGTGAACTTGCTGAAGCCCGAAGCGCCGGCGACGCTGCGCACGTGCGCGAAGAACTCGGCGACGTGCTGTTCACGGTCGTCAATTTGGCCCGCCGATTGGGCGTCGACGGCGAAGGCGCGATGCGCGATGCAAATCGCAAATTCGAGCGGCGGTTTCGACACATGGAGATGAACGCATTAGCGCTCGGACGGCCGCTCGCGGAGATGTCGATCGTGGAACTCGAATCGCTATGGCAGCAAGCGAAGACGGCGGCCTAAGTCCGTCCGTCATGCTGCGCGTGCGCATGAGCGCGCACGATGCGCATTACGGCGGCGATTTGGTCGACGGCGCGCGCATTCTCGCGCTCTTCGGGGACGTCGCGACGGAACTGCTCGTCCGTTCCGACGGCGACGAAGGTTTGTTCGCCGCATACGATTCGATTGAGTTTCGCGCTCCGGTACATGCCGGCGATTTCATCGAAGCGTCGGGCCGAATCGTCGCATTCGGCGCAACCTCACGCCGCATGGAATTCGAGGCGCGTAAAGTCATCGCACCGCGCAGCGATATCTCGCCGAGTGCCGCCGACGTTCTCGACGAACCGGTCATCGTCGTTCGCGCAAGCGGTACGTGCGTTGTTCCCCGGACTAACCAGCGCGTGCAGCGCTATTAGCACGGAGACCCGTTTGCGGTTGCACCTGCTCCGCCGTTCACGCTCTGCGCACTCCCGCACGCAGAGCGCGTGCGGCCACATTGAGGCAGCGCGCCCGACGCTCGTAGTTACGGGGATGGTGTTGCCTGCGGCTCGATAAATTTCTGAAAGTGTCGCGCTTGTCGAAGCGCCGCGCGGAAGCCAAGGAAGGGATCGAGGCCGGCCGCGTCAGCAAAGACGAGCGTCCGCTCAAACCCGGTTACGATGTGAAAGCCGGCGACGTGCTGGTCATCCATTATCGAACGAAATTCCTGACCGTCCGTGTTTTGATGGTACCCGAGCGCGTTCTGCCGTCGCTCAAGCCGGCCGATATGTACGAAATCGTCGACGAGCGCAAAGACGACCCGCGCGATTGGCTCGATGGCTAGGCACGCCTCCGCGCTGTCGGGTGATGCGAAAGATGCAATTGCGCGCGACTCGCCGGCTCAGGCGCATTGCCGTATTGCGCTGCGCGCCGGGTTGGCGTATTTCGGCAGCGTTGCGACACCGGCCGGATGGGCGTTCCGCACGCGGCGCGCAGCGATCGCGCGCCTGTTTCGCACCCTGCTCGATGACCGCAACTCCGGACCGGTGCGCCGTTCGCCCGAGCCGCGGCTTTACCGTTCGACGACGTACGAGATCGACATCGACGATGCATTGGCGGCACCGCCGCCGCGGCCGCGCGCGCGCTGCGACCGGCGAATGGAACTGCGCGCCGCATTCTTAGCCTGCGGATCGCTGGCCAATCCGCAGCACGGCTATCACCTCGAATTCGTTTGTGCCGACCGCGATCGCGCCGAACGGATACGCGCCTTGCTTGCACGCGAATCGATCGCAGCGAAACGCACGCGCCGCAAGAGCCGTGAACTCATTTACCTCAAAGGGCTCGATGCGATCGTCGCCGTGTTGTCCGCGATCGGCGCGTATGCCGCAGTTCTCGCCCTTGAAGATATTCGCGCGATGAAAGAAACGAAAAATCGCATTCACCGCATCGTCAACACGGAAGCGGCAAACGTGGTGCGCGCGGCGAGCGCAGCCGCAACGCAACGCGATGCGATTGCTTTTCTCGCCGACGCATATGGACTGCGAAATCTTTCACCCGTCCTGCGCGAAAGCGCCGGTTTGCGGCTCGCGCATCCCGATGAATCGCTAGCGGAACTCGCCCGGCGCTGTAATCCACCGGTCAGCAAAGCAACGCTCAACGGCAGAGTGGCTGCGCTCATGCGGCTCGTGCGCCGCCTGCGCGGACAGGCGGCGGCCGATGTATTAGAGGAGCCGGGAGCCGCGCATGGCTAACGGTGCCGACGCTATGCGCATAGGAATTAACGGCTTCGGCCGCATCGGCCGTAACTTCACGAAGGCGCTTCTCGAACGGTATCCGACGGTCGAAATCGTTGCGGTCAACGATCTCACAAGTCCCGCCGAGAGCGCGCATTTGTTCAAATATGACTCGAATTACGGTACCTTCGCGGGTGACGTCGGCGCGACGGCCGATAGCGTCGTCATCGACGGCCGGCCGATAAAAATATTAGCCGAACGCGATCCGGCGAAGTTACCGTGGAAAGATCTCGGCGTCGATGTCGTTATCGAGTCGACCGGTATCTTTACCGATGCCGCTAAAGCACGCGCCCACATCGACGGCGGCGGGGCCAAGAAAGTCATCATCTCGGCGCCTGCAAAGGGTGAAGATATTACGCTCGTGCTGGGCGTGAACGACGACAAATATCAACCCGGCGCACATCAAATCATCTCGAACGCGTCGTGCACGACGAATTGCCTGGCAACGGCCGTAAAACCGATCGTCGACGAACTCGGCTGGGAAAAGGCGTTCATGTCGACGATTCATAGCTATACCAACGATCAGAATATCCTCGACGGTCCGCACAAAGATCTGCGGCGCGCGCGCAACGCGGCGACCAACATCATACCGACGTCGACCGGTGCCGCGAAAGCACTCTATTTAACGATACCCGAAGTGCAAGGCACCTTCGACGGCTTCGCGCTGCGTGTCCCGACGCCGACGGTATCGATGGTTTATCTCGTTGCCATCGTCAAGCGAGAAACGACGCGGGAAGCACTGAACGCAATATTGCGCAATGCCGCCCATTCATCGCTCAAGGGCATCCTTGAATACACCGAAGAAGAGCTCGTTTCGAGCGACTTCAAACAGAACGCTCACAGCTCGATCATCGACGGTAAGCTGACCAACGCCAACGGGACGATGATTCAGATTGCCGCCTGGTACGATAACGAATGGGGCTATTCGTGCCGGCTCGCGGACGTCGCGCACATGGTGCTCGCGAAACTGCCGGCGGCCGTCGCCTGAACTTCAAGACACTTCGCGACATCGACGTTCGCGGCAAACGCGTCGTCGTTCGCGAAGATTTGAACGTTCCGATGAAAGACGGTGCGATCGGCGACGAGACGCGGCTCACCGCCGCGCTGCCGACGTTACGCTACTTGCACGAGCACGGCGCACGAACGATCGTGCTTTCGCATTTAGGCCGGCCCGACGGCCGGGTGAACGACAAGTACTCGCTGCGTCCGCTTGTCGCGCGCTTAGCAGAATTGCTGTCGACGCCGGTAACATTCGTCGACGACTGCATCGGCGAAGCATGTGTCGATGCATCGCATGCCTTGACGAACGGCGGCTTCGTGCTGTTCGAGAACGTTCGCTTTCATCCCGAAGAAGAAGCGAACGATCCGCTCTTTGCCAGTGAGTTAGCCGCGAGCGGCGATATCTACGTCAACGATGCGTTCGGCAGCGCGCATCGTGCACACGCGTCGACCGCCGGTATCGCCGCCGTTTTGCCGGCGTATGCCGGCTATCTCATGGAAGCGGAACTCGCGGCACTTTCAAAACTCACCGACGATCCGGTGAAGCCGTTCATCTGCGCGATCGGCGGAGCGAAAGTCGCCGACAAAGTCGGCGTTTTCGCGAATTTGCTCACGCGCGTCGACGCGTTCGTTATCGGCGGCGGCATGGCCAACACATTTCTAGCCGCGCAAGGCATCGACGTCGGCACCTCGCTGCGCGATCCGGACTTATTACCCGCAACAAGTATCATCGCCAACGCGAAACAGCGCGGCATCACCTTGCACTTGCCGATCGATTGCGTGGTGGCCGACAATTTCAACGCCGACGCCGGAGCGACGGTTGCGGGTCTCGATGCGATCGGCGATCGGATGATTCTCGACATCGGACCGCGGACGGCCGACGCATATGCCGTTGCGTTGCGCGCTGCAAAAACGATCGTCTTCAACGGCCCGATGGGCGTCTACGAGAAGCCCGCTTACCAAAACGGAACGCGAGTCGTCGGCGCCGCGATTGCCGCCGCGACGAAAGCCGGTGCCGTTAGTGTCGTCGGCGGCGGTGACGCTGCCGCCGCCGCGCATGCGCTGGGATTCGCCGCCGCGATGACGCACATCTCGACCGGCGGCGGCGCCACGCTCGAATTTCTCGAAGGCAAAACGCTGCCCGGAGTTGCGGCGCTTGAGCGCTAGAGCCCTTATCGTCGGCAATTGGAAGATGAATAAAACACCGGCGCAAGCCGCGGACTTCGTGCGCGCGCTACGCGCGCTCGAGCCGGATCTTCAACATGCCGACGCAGTTATTTGTCCGGCATTCATCGCGCTCGCGGCGGCGCATGACGCGCTGGGCGATAGCCGAATCGGACTCGGCGCGCAAAACATGCACTGGGCGGACAGCGGCGCCTACACCGGCGAGATATCGCCGCTTATGCTTTCGGCTTGCGGCGTCCGCTGGGTCATCCTCGGCCATTCGGAACGGCGGTTACTATTCGGCGAGACCGACATCGCGATCGCGCGTAAAGTCCCCGCGGCGCTCGAACACGGTTTCATTCCGATCGTGGCGGTCGGCGAGACGCTCGAAGAACACAGCGCCGGGCTGGCGTGCGAACGAGTGGTCGCGCAAACGCGGGCCGCCTTTGCGGAAATCGGCGCAGCCGACGTTGCGCGCTGCGTCGTTGCCTACGAACCCGTTTGGGCGATCGGCACCGGCAACGTCGAACAGCCGGCCGACGCCAATGCGATCATGGCTGCAATCCGCAGCGCGGTGACCGGTCTGCAGACGGCGCGCCTGCTCTACGGCGGCAGCGTTAAAGCGGACAACATCGCCGCGCTCATCGCCCAAGAACACATCGACGGCGCACTCGTGGGCGGAGCGAGTCTTGAACCGCCGGCTTTCGCTACACTGCTGCGCAACGCGCATAAGGGAGTCGCTGCATGAGCGGCCGTCCGCCACTCGTTCTGGCGATCCTCGACGGCTGGGGCTGCCGCAGTGCCGTGCACGGCAATGCCATCGAAGCCGCGCGCACCCCGAATTGGGATCGGATCGTGCGCGCGTATCCGTGCACCGAACTCGATGCCAGCGGCGAAGCGGTCGGCCTGCCGGCCGGGATCATGGGCAATAGTGAAGTCGGGCATATCAACATCGGCTCGGGACGCACGGTACCGCAAGGGATCGTCGTGATCGATGCGGAGATCGCCGACGGCTCTTTCGAGCGCAATGCGGCGCTTACGGCCGTATTAACGCGCCTGGCAGTAACGCACGGAACGCTGCATCTTCTTGGTCTGGTGTCCGACGGCAAAGTGCATAGCTCGCTGGACCATCTGGAAGCCCTGATCGACGCGGCGGTTGCAGCGGGCGTTCCGCTCGCCGTCGACGCATTGCTCGACGGCCGCGATGTTCCGCCACGCTCGGCGAAAACATACCTGGCTCGACTCGAAGCCTATCTTGCTGCGGCCGGCCGGCCGGGTGCGATCGCGACGATCGGGGGCCGGTATTTCGGGATGGATCGCGACAAACGCTGGGATCGCATCGAAAAGGCCTATACAGCGCTCGCACGCGCGCAATCAGCGTACCGCTATCCGACCGCCCTTGACGCGCTCGATGCGGCCTACGCGCGCGATGAGAACGACGAATTCGTCGTGCCGACGATCGTCGGCGAACCGCGCCCGATCCGCGATGGGGACGCCGTCATCTTCTTCAACTTTCGCCCCGATCGCGCGCGACAGATGACGATGGCGTTGAGCGATCCGGCTTTTGCCGAGTTCCCGGTCGAGCACTTCGCGGCGCTCGTTGTGGCCACGATGACGAAGTATGAAGAGTATTTCTTTAATCCCGTACTCTTCGGTCCGCGACCGCAAGCCGACACCTTCGGCGAAGTTATCGCTCGAGCCGGTCTACGCCAATTACGGCTGGCCGAGACGGAGAAGTACGCGCACGTCACATACTTTTTCAACGGCGGCCGCGAAGACGTATTTGCCAAGGAAGACCGTGTTTTGATTCCCTCCAATCGCACCGTTGCGACATACGATCTAGCACCGGAGATGTCGGCCGCACAAATAACGGCGACCGCGTTAGACGACCTCGCGGCGCTTCGCCACGACGTCATCATCATGAATTATGCCAATGCCGATATGGTCGGACATACCGGTAAGTGGGAGCCGACAATTGCAAGCATTGAGATCCTCGACGGCTGTCTTGGGCAATTGGAAGCCGCGGTCGTAGCGACGGGCGGTACGCTTGCCATTACGTCCGACCATGGGAACGCCGAAGAAAAAATCGATAGAGACGGTAATCCGCTCACGGCTCATACCACGAATCGCGTTCCGTTTGTGTTAGCCGCAGCGGCGCCGGTCGGCACGTTGCGGAGCGGCGGCAAGTTGGGCGACGTTGCAACGACGTTATTGCCGTTGCTGGGCCTGCCGGTGCCGCCGGCAATGAACGGCATGAATTTGCTCGAGACATCCTCGGCACCGGCGGCCGTCTGACCGCGTGAAGAAAAAACACGTCGAAGAAGCCGCGGCCTACGTCATCGATCGCGCCGGCGGCGAAATCGATTGCGCGATCGTCTTAGGCTCGGGTTTTGGCGGCGTGTTGCGCAATCGAATCGACGCAACCGCCGTCGGGTATAAAAAGCTGGCGGGCATGCCACAACCGACCGTACCGGGTCATGCCGGCGAAGCCTTGATCGGCGAACTGCACGGCCGTCGGGTCATCGCGTTTTCGGGCCGCTTTCATCTCTACGAAGGCCGCTCGCCGCTCGAGGTTACGTATCCGGTCGCGGTTGCCGCGGCCGCCGGCGCGCGGACGATCGTGTTGACGAACGCTGCCGGTGCCGTCAACACGGAGTTCGCCGCCGGCGATTTAATGCTGCTCGACGATCAAATAAATTTGACCGGAACGAGTCCGCTGCTCGGCGTGCACCCGCCTTTCGGCATCAAAGACCGATTCGTCGACATGGTCCATGCCTACGCACCGCAACTGCGCGAACTTGCCCGACACATGGCACGTGAATACGCCATCGCAATGCGCAGCGGCGTCTACGCCGGTTTAGCCGGTCCGGCGTACGAGACGCCGGCCGAAGCGCGCTATCTGCGTACGCTCGGTGCCGATGCGGTCGGCATGTCGACGGTGCTGGAAACAATTGCTGCTCGCGCGCTCGGGTGTCAGGTCGTTGCATTTAGTCTCATCACCAACGTGCATAACAGCGGCAAGACCTCGCATGTCGAGGTTCTGGCCGCTGCTGCGAAAGGCGCCGATTCGATTGCGCGACTCGTCGAGGGCATCGTCGCCAACCTCGAGCCCGCAGTCGCCTTACAAGAGCGAGTTTCGCGCGGGCATTTGACGTAGCTGCGCGAGCAGCGACGCACCCGGCTCGGTAAGCGCGAGCTTTAATCCGATCTGAATGAGATACAGCAACAAACTCAGTCCATTCCACAGAACGATCGGCGTCGAGCGGATTTCAACTCCATACGAGAACCAGAGCAGAACGCCGAAGCCGAACATCCCCAGGGTGGCAAGGGAGATGTCGTCCATCGATCGCGTTCGGATCGCGTAGACAATCTGAGGTAGGCTTGCGAACGTGGTGAGCGCACCCGCCACTAAGCCGAGTGCAACGGTATTCACTATTTTCTTCTATCTGATCACCGAAGTTACAACGGTGATAACATGGAGCGTCTTACGATGAATTCAGCACTCCATTACGTTTAACGCAGCCTGCTTGCCATTCGTTGCGACGTAACGTTAAGAAGCTACAACGCGCTGCATTCAAAATATCTTTGTACGACTAGAAGAAAGAACCACGTTGTCACGCTGCCGCCGCCGGTGAAAATATTGCCGCGTGCGCGTTCCTCATCCAGCAGTAATGCTTAACCGTTATACGCTTAGGTACCATTGACCTACGATTGATGAGTACCAAGCCGCACGTCCGTACGGTTGAAGAGAACAAGAAGCGTAAAGTTAAACACGATGAGACCGCCGGCATCGCTCGTTGCACGCATCGCGCAACGCCGCGTAGCGAACATAGCTACGGACGCAGCCGATAACAGCCGCTGGCGTCGATTCCGAGGGTCATCGTACCGAGCGCGATATCGCGCAGCCGATGGTCCCAAAAAGTCAGCACTTTGAGCGCGAACGGCCGCAGCGCGGTAACGATGACGCGAGCCCGAGCGGAAATCGACAGCACGTCACGTTGCCACATCGGGTGGTCGTTCGGCAGCGATGGCACGCGTTCGGTTGCATCGACGTCCGCGCTTAGGCCGGGGACGGCGCCCGACGCAACGAGTTCGATTCCCGAACGTTGAGCGGCAAGCGGATCGTTCATGCCGTCGGCACCAATTCGACGCGCAGCCGGGCGATCGCCATGAGATGGAGCTGCGATACGCGTTGCGGCGAGACGTCCATTTCGCGGCTAAGCGTCCGCAACGAGCGCTCGGCGAAGTAATGCGCATCGATGACGCTGCGTTCGCGCGCCGGCAACACGTCAAGTGCGATACGCAATCGCGCCCGTTCGGCGCGTTCAACCGTAACTGCGAGCGGATCGTGGTCGGCGGCAAGTTCGATGCGCTCGCTGTTGGGCAGCGGCGCATCGATCGAAACCGGGGTTCCGCGATGTGCTTCAGTGCGCGCGCGTTTGAGCGCCGGAACGCGTTGTTCCATCTCGGCGATCGACGGAAGGATACCGCGTTGGGTGGCCAATGCGTAGCGCTCGCGGTCGGCGTCGCGCAACGTCCGCCGAACGCGTTCGCTCACCGGGTCAAGCCGGCGAATACCGTTGAGCATCGCACCGGCCACAACGCGGCGCGCATATTGCTCGAGCGTTACGCCGTGGCGCGGATCGAACGAGTCGACGGCACGAATCAAACCGATGCTGCCGTCGCCGATGAGATCGTCGACATCGCTGCCGCCGACCACGCGCGCGATCCGCCGTGCAATGCGCCGCACGAGCGGCAGCAGCGCGCGAATCTGTTCTTCGCGATCGATCATCGCCGCGGCCGTATGAATAGCGTTTGCACGACCGAACTCGTTACCGCGTCACCGGCCGGACCGAGCGCGGCCGTCAACGGTTCGAGTATCTCGCGAAAGAGAACGGCTTGGATTACGTCGGCCGGCCGGACCGTACTCGCGGGCTTTGCGTTCGCGGCGTCAGCCACGGTGAAGGTTATTGGCGATTCGCAACATTTCATCGGCCGCTTGAACTCCTTTCGCGTTCGCTTCGTACGCACGTTGCGCGGTAAGAATTTGCATCATCGATTCTACGATCGACACGTTCGATTTTTCGAGCATGCCGAAAGCGATGGTCGCGTGCTCGTCGCCCGGGCCAAAACGACGGGCGGAACCCGACGCGTCGGTTGCGGCAAACAAAGTTCCGCCGAGTGCACGCAACCGCTCGGGAGCGCTAAATGAAGCCAGAAGGAGACGTCCGGCCGCGCGATGTTTCGCCGCCGGCGTGTCGACGAACACACGCCCGTCTTTATCGACGTTCGCCGTCAAAGCGTCGGCCGGGAGACGAACGTCGCGCAGCGTCCAGCCGTCCGCGTTGTGCAGCTTTCCATCGGCGCTGCGAGTAAATTCGCCGGCGCGCGTGTAGGCCGGGCGGCCGTCTTTTTCCACGCAGAAAAAGCCCGAACCGTCGATGGCTAAATCGAATGGACCGCCGCTTTTCATCAATTTGCCTTGCTCGAGAATTGCGTGTCGGCCGACGGACGCCGTGCCTAAGCCAAGCGTTCCGCCGGCGTTGACGTCGGCAAATGACGCAGCCGCGCTTTTAAATCCGGCGACATCGGCGTTCGCGAGATTGTCGGCAATGATGTCGAGATTCGTCTGCTGCGCCGACATGCCCGACGCAGCGGCATACATCGCGCGATTCACTTGAGCCGTACCACGTCGTTAACGGCTTTCTGCCGCGTTTCGTCGATGGCAACGAGTACTTTCTGCGCGGTCTCAAAGGCGCGTTGGGCGTTTAGAATCTCAAGCGTTTCACCGATCGCATTGACGTTGCTCGTTTCGAGCGCACCCGTCTGAATTTTCGAACCGGGCGGTAACGCAATGCGATTGACGACATGGGCGCCGGACCGCACCACGCCGTCGGCGCCGATCGTCGTTCGCTCGCCGACGGCGATCGGGCCGTTCGTTCCGATCAGATGCCGTCCGCGGTCGTCGCTCAAGTAGCCGTTGCGGTCGCTGGTAAAGGCCCCGTTGCGCGTCGTCAGTGCGCCGACGTGGAAATCACCCGGGCCGACGATGGCGAGATCGAAAGTACGGCCGGTCGTACGAATCGCTCCTTGTTCGGTCGTGCGCTCCGCCCGCGCGACGACACCCCGCGCGGTTAGAGCAACATGCGAAGTCGCGCGCCGGTATCCGTCACTCGAAACGTTGGCGAGATTCTGCGTCGCCGTCTCGAGCTCAGAACGCGCGGCATGCATCGCGCTGGCCATCCACTGCATTCCATCCATTGCCGGATCGTATCCGGCCGAAATGAGCGAATTATGACCGTCCGGTGTCGCTGCATGACCGCTCGTCGCGGCTTAGCGGGTTGCGTGCGCCTGCCCGTTGCACGCTGCATACGCATCGATGTCGTCGGCGACGGTCAAAACGGCATCGCGCAGCTTGATGAGCAGCGCCGGAGCGATACCCCATGATTCGCTCGATGCCGCCGTTTGCAGCGCCGAACCGAGATCGACCAAGCGCGCACAGCGGATACTTCCGCTCGTCCCCTTGAGACGATGCGCCGCTTCGAGCACGGTGTCGCGATCGTGCGTCGAAACGGCTTCTTCGATGCGGCGAAGGTCGGCGCGGATTGCACTCATCGCCGCTTCGAGAAACTGCTCGACCGCCGCATTTTCGCCGTCGAAAATATCGAGCAACAGCGCAAGACCGACGGTCGGAACGCGAACGATTGCGGGCACGTCGCGGGTCAGCCGGCGCCGGTCGATCGCCGGCAGCCAACGATCGATAAGTGCATCGAGCGCGCTAAGCGTCGCGGGCTTCGAGAGGTAATCATCCATGCCGCTATTCAAGCAACGCTCGCGATCTTCGGTGCGAGCGTCGGCGGTCATGGCGACGATCGGCACCCGCTTGCCGCCGGGGCGTTCGCGACGCCGAATCTCCCGGGTCGTCTCGAACCCGTCCATCCCGGGCATTTGACAATCCATGAAGATGAGATCGAAGCGCTCGCGTTCGATCGCCTCGATACATGCAAGCCCGCTCGATACCGTCGTTATTTTGAAACCTAAGCGCATTAATTGCTTGCCGGCAAGTAAGGTATTAACGTCGTTATCGTCGACGACGATAATGCGCTCGGGGCGCACGATCGCGGGATCGCTTGACGGCGCGCCGGCGGCCGGACTCTCCGTGGCGCTGCGTTCGCGCACGACCGATCGTAAGAATGGAACCTCGAACCAAAACGAAGAGCCTTGTCCCAAAACGCTTTCAACGCCGATCGTACCGCCCATGAGCGCGACGAGTTCGGCGGAGATCGAGAGACCGAGACCCGTTCCGCCGTAACGCCGTGTCGTCGAAGCGTCGCCTTGCGTGAAGGGCTGAAATAGACGCTTGACGGTTTCCGAGGGGATACCGATACCCGTATCGCTGATCGTCCAGCGCACCGCAACCTTGCCGCTTACCGTTGGAATTGCGGTAACGGCAATGGCGACGCGACCGCCCGAGGCGGTGAACTTCAGCGCATTGCCGGCAAGATTGAGCAAAATTTGCCGGATTCGGCCGGGGTCGCCGAGCACGTCGCTCGGCACGTCCGGCCCGATCGACGTTTCCAGCGACACGTTCTTCGCGCGAAATTGGGGCTGCAAGAGTTCGACGACGGAATGGACTTGACGCGGGAGATGAAAGTCAACGCTTTCAACTTCGACTTTGCCCGCTTCGATTTTTGAGTAGTCGAGAATATCATTGAGAACGCGCAGCAGCGATTGACCCGAATCACGCATGACTTGGGTGTATTCGCGTTGCTCGTCGTTGAGCGCGGTAAGCATGAGAAGTTCGGCCATCCCGACGATACCGTTCATCGGAGTGCGTATTTCATGGCTCATCGTGGCAAGGAAACGCGACTTGCTTTCGGTTGCCGCGAGAGCCGCTGCATAAGCCTCGGTTTTGAGGTTCTCGCTCAGTTTTCGTTCCTCGATGTCAGTCGCGGTAACGATCCAGCGGTCGGAAGGCGCGCCGTCCCCGAAACACACCGACCGCACGAGATGCCAGCGCACTTCACCATCGTACCGGCGGATGCGCATTTCGTATTCCGACGTCGCGGCTACGCCGCTTCGCCCGGTTGAATCGGGACCATCCGGTGATGCCGATAGCAAGAAGCCGTCAAGTCCGATCGCGCGGCTCTCGG
>CBDCCS010000002.1:0-84616 GCA_965214935.1 Candidatus Velthaea sp.
GTTTTGACCGAAAGGCTGACGGTGATCAACCCGTTTTTCGGCCCGGGGACCGGTCCGCGAACGAACAGCAGATTGCGCTCCGTATCGGTGCGCACGACCTCGAGATTTTGATGCGTGATCCGGTCGACGCCGTAGTGACCCGGGCGACGCGAGCCGCGCGGCGTATGCCCGGCATTGGTATCGCCGTTCGAACCCGGCTGACGATGGATCATCTGGCCGTGACTTGCACTGCCGCCGCTGAAATTATGCCGCTTGATACCGCCCGAAAAGCCGTGACCTTTCGAGACGCCGACGACATCCACGCGATCGCCTTGACTGAAACTGTCGACGGTCACCGTCGTGCCGATATCGATCCCGTCGATGCCGGTCCGAAACTCACGCACGTTGCGCTTCGGATCAAGGTTGGCACGCTTATAATGACCCGCCATCGCGCGAGTTGCGCGCGACTTCTTCATATCGCCGAAGCCCAAAGCAACGGCTTCGTAACCGTCAGTCGCTAGGGTTTTTCGCTGCACGACGGGGCACGGACCGGCTTCAATGACCGTCACCGGTACATAGCGGCCGTCCGCTGTAAAAACGCTCGTCATCCCAACCTTGCGGCCGATGATTGATTTCATCTCGAAGGTTCCTATCGCGTCCGGCGATTTTTAGCCGTCGAACACTCAGCAAGCCACGGGCCCTGGCGTTTCTTTCAACGCACGTATCAGGACGCAATTTTCACGTCCGGACGAGGACCACAACCGCTAGAGAATACCAAGGGTCGGCCAAGATGTCAAACGCCGGTCGAGCGTAATCTCCACGGGACCAGGCGCATGAAATTGTTTGCTGACTAGGCTTGGTGCAGCGCCCGTTCGGCTCGCGTTGAAGGCAGCGGAGCTGCAGGCGCACCGGCCGAGCGACGCGCGGACGGCTCGCCGGCAACCGGTGCGATGTCGAGTGCTACGTCGAGGCTAGCGCTGCTGTGGGTAACGGCTCCGACCGAGATCAGATCGACGCCGCTGCGGGCAATGGCGGCGACGCTCGTTTCATCCACGCCGCCGGACGCCTCAAGTAACGCTCGTCCGGCGACCCGGCGGACGCCTTCGGCGAGCGCTTCGAGGCTAAAGTTGTCGAGCAGGATGATGCGTGCGCCGGCAGCCAGCGCTTCATCGAGCTGGTCGAGCGTATCGACTTCGACCTCGATCGTAACAAGATGACCGGCAGCGGCGCGGGCTGCAATGAATGCCGCCGTGACGCTGCCGGCAACGGCGACATGATTGTCTTTGATGAGAATCGCATCGTCGAGACCAAAGCGGTGATTGCGGCCTCCACCGTGCCGCACAGCCGCTTTTTCAAGCGCACGCATGCCGGGCGTCGTTTTACGCGTGTCGACGATTGCAGCGGACGTTCCCGCAACGAGGTCCACGTACCGGCTTGTCGCCGTCGCGACTCCGCTTAGCCGGCCCAAAACATTGAGCGCCGTCCGCTCTGCGGTCAAAATCGTCCGCAGCGAACCGCGAATCGTTGCAAGAACCGTACCGGCAGTCACTCCATCGCCGTCGGCAGCGAATATGTCGACGGCGATCTCCGGGTCCAAGAGTGTAAACGTACGAACGGCGGCCATAAGCCCGGATATCCGACCCCCTTCTCGTGCTACGAGCGTCGCCGAACCGATCCGCTGCGCTCCAACGATCGCATTGGTCGTCAGGTCTCCGGCCCGCCCGAGATCTTCACGCAGTGCAGCGCGTAAAAAGTCATCGAGCGCGAAGTCGATCACGAGCTGCGAGCGACTGTTTGCAGCGGGGCAACGTAGGAACGAAGGGCGAGGCGTGCGTCGGTGTGGCTAAAGTCGCGCCGAAAGTGCGTTCCCCGGCTCTCGCGCCGCATCAACGCGGCCCGAGCGACGGCTCCGCTGAGGTCGACGGCATCGCGCACGCGAGGGTCGGAATATTCCGCCGAAGCAGCAAACGCCGCACAATAATCGACCGCGCGCTCGAGACCGCGAACGTCGCGTACGACACCGACGCACGCCGTCATCAATGTGCGTAACGGCAACAACGTCGCACGGATATCATCGACGCGGCCGAACGCCGGCACCGCTTCGCGCGTGACCGGCCGCGGCCGGACAACGGCGGGGCGACCGTTGATATCATTCGCGGCTCGCGCGCCGAAGATGAGCGCCTCCATGAGTGAATTGCTTGCTAAGCGGTTCGCGCCGTGCAAACCGGTCGCCGCAACTTCACCGCATGCCCACAACCCGGCAAGGTCGGTACGCCCGCCTGAATCCGTCGCAATTCCGCCGATCGTATAATGCGCAGCCGGGGTGACCGGAATCGGTTCGCGCGCCGGATCGATACCGACGCTTGCGCAACGTTCAAAAATCGTCGGGAAGCGCACCGAAAACCGGTCTCCGATCGCCTGGCGCGCATCGAGGAAGGCGCCTTCGCCGCTCTGCTCGAGCGCGAAGATCGCCCGCGAAACAATGTCGCGCGGCGCTAGTTCGTCGATAAAGCGATTTCCGGCCCGATCGACCAGAACGGCGCCTTCACCGCGAACCGCCTCACTGATTAACGGCATTGGATCGCTTCCGCCGGCCAGAGCGGTCGGATGGAATTGCACGAACTCAAGATCGGCGAGCGTTGCGCCGGCTCGCCCGGCCATTGCAACGCCCGCACCGAGCGTGGCCGGCGGCGTCGTCGTCTTGGCGAACAAGCCGCCGTAGCCGCCGCTCGCAAGCACGACGGCGGGCGCCGTTATTCGGACGACGGTTCCGGCGCGATCGAGAAAAAGGGCGCCGCTCACATGCCCGTCGTCGCGCAGTAAATCTACGGCGCACAACCCGGTAACGAGCGTCACATTAAGACGCTTCGCAAGCATATCGAGCAGACTGCGTACGATCGTCGCGCCGGTGTGATCGGCAGCGTGCACGATGCGCCGGCGAGAATGTGCAGCTTCAAGCCCAAGTGCAAGCGTTCCGTCGGCTCGCCGGTCGAAGGGTACGCCCAGGCGTTCGAGCAAAGCGATCGCCGCCGGCGCTTCACGCGTGAGGTCCCGGACGATTCGTGGATCGGCAATACCGGCGGCGGCTGCAAGCGTATCGGCGGCATGGAGCGCCGGCGTGTCGTCGGCACCAAGCGCTGCCGCTAAACCACCTTGCGCCCACGCCGAGGCAACATCGGTCGCCGGCTCCGTATCGTTGACGACCGTGACCGAACCTTCGCATTGCAGCGCGCAAGCAAGTCCGGCTAAACCGCCACCGATGATGAGGACGTCGGTCTGCATTAGCTCGCGAACACCTGTGTGCCACGGGCAGCCGCGGCAGCCGTTACGGCCGGCGCGGCGGCCACTTCCATCATTCGCTCGAGCGCGATGCGCGCTCGCGCCGCAACGAACGAATCGACCTCGATCTCATCGGTCATTGTCTGTAACGCGCGCAGAACTTTGGGCAGCGTGTTTCGCCGCATGTGCGGGCAGAGATTGCACGGCCGCACGAACTCGACGTTCGGGAATTCGGCTGCGACGTTATCGCTCATCGAGCATTCGGTAAGTAACATAACGCGTTGCGCCGGATGATCGCGTACGTAATCGATCATGCCGGCGGTCGAGCCGGCAAAATCGGCCGCGCCGATCACATCGGGCGGACATTCCGGGTGCGCCAAGATGACGATGCCGTCATCATCTTCACGCAGGCGTGCGATGTCGATCGCACGGAAGCGCTCGTGAACCTCGCAATGCCCTTTCCACGACAAGATTTCCACGCTGGTGTTGGCCGCTACATACGCGGCGAGATATTCGTCCGGAATCATGAGAACACGCGGAACACCGAGCGATTCGACGATCCGTACGGCGTTGGATGAAGTGCAGCAAATGTCGGATTCCGCCTTGACTTCGGCGCTAGTGTTCACGTACGTGACAATCGGAACACCGGGGTACGTAACGCGCAGCGCTCGCACGTCCGCACCGGTGATCGATTCGGCGAGCGAACAGCCGGCAGCTTTGTCGGGGACGATGACGCGCCGGCCGGGATTAAGAATCTTCGCCGTTTCACCCATAAAATGCACGCCGCAAACAACGATTGTCTCAGCTTCGACGCGTTGCGCTTCGCGAGCGAGTTGCAGCGAGTCACCAACGATATCGGCGACACCCCAAAAAATTTCGGGCACCTGATAGTTGTGCGCTAAGATGACGGCGTTCTTTTCCCGTTTGAGCGCATTGATCGCATCGATGAACGGTGCGTGAAGCGGCCATTCGGCCGCCGGCATGACGCGAGCCATACGATCGTAGATCGGCCGAGTCCGGTCGGCAACGCCGGTGGTAAAAGGAAGCAGATCGATCATGCGCACATCCGGTAGCGAGAAGAGGTTCTCCCACTTATACTACTTTTGAGCATAAATGGTTTCCTGTTGTTATCGGACGCTACTTGCGCTTCCTACACCGGGGTCCGGGCGTTCGGCAATAACCTCGGGTCGAAAGCGAAACATCTCCGCCGGCCGGCCGGGTGTCGCCCGTCGGGCGCCGGTTCCAATGACGAGTCCGCCTTCTTCGACGAAGCGCCGAAAATTTGACTTATGTAAGCGCGTTCCGGCAAGCGCTTCGACCGTGCGCTGCAATTCCCACAGCGTAAATGATTCCGGTAACAGCTCGAAGACAACCGGGCGGTACTTGATCTTTGCCCGCACACGGCCGATCGCCGTAGCAAGAATGCGGCGGTGATCGAGCGCCATGGCGCCCGGAAGTTCGCGCAACGCACCGCCGATCGAATCGGCGCTACCGGTCTCATAAAGTATCTCGTAGCGTTCGAGAACCGCTTCGTCGTTCCACGGAGCACCGTCGAGCCCGAATGCGACGGTTGCACGCAGCCCCCGTTCGGCGCTGCGCTTACCGGCAGCAATCCACGGATGAACGCGTTGTGCAACGAGTTCGTCCAGAATGCGAGGCCGCCCATTACGCGCATCTTCCCATGGAAAGAAGTCGTACCAGTTAAACCATTTGACGTTCGGCAGCGGACTCAAGCCCGGACTTCCGACGAGACCAAGGTAGCCGACGGTGACGTAGCGTGGGCCTCCGTGGGTTTCGCGCGGGTCGCGAAACCGATCGCCGAAGGTATACAATTGCTCGAGGTAACCGACGTTCAAGCCGACTTGTTCGTCGATCGATCGACGCGCGGCAAGTTCGAGCGTACGGTCGCGTCCCGGGTCGAATGAGCCGGCCGGAAGCCGCGGAAGATCGCCGTCGATAACCGTCAGAACCAGCGGGCGCTCGTCGACAACCGAAACGATGACGGGATCTAGACCAAGCGCGATCTCGCCGACCATAATCGACGGATTCGCCGCTCTACGACCGCTCACATCGCTAACGACCGGCTGCCGATCCTTTCGAGCATGCTCGTGTACGCGGGCTAGCGTTTGAGAACGCGGGTCAGCTTATCGAATAATCCGTCGATTGCGCGTTCGTGCGCGTCTTGCAAACGCTTCCAAAACATGCGGCCTTCATCTGAAAGTTCGGCGCTTAAACGATGCGTTACAACGGTCTTTTTGCCGTCTTTCCGTAAGAAAAATCCGTGCGTCCCATTGACGCCGTCGTTGTCGATTTGCCAAACGATACGTTCTTCGGCAACCACGTCGGCGAGGATCGCATGCACGCCGAGATGCCATTCTTCGGTCGTGCCGACAATCAGCGGTCCGGAAGAACGCATGAACGGCTGAGCGGCAAAGGGCCAAATTGCGTCGCTGGATGTTCCCATCTCTGCGAGCAACTGATAGATCCGTCGCGTCGTACCGTTGAACGTGCGCGAATACTCGACATCAACGGGTATCGGCATGGTCGTCATTTCGTCGATTGAGCATAGACGACGGTTCGTCAATCCGAGCGAGGTCGACCTTCGCTTGAATGCTCAGGGCGCGTGCAGCGCATCGGCACCGCGATCTAGGAAACCCGTGACTATGTTTTTACTTCGCGCGCTTTAAGCTCAAAAATTACGTTGAAGATATCTGCGCGTAACCACGTTGTCGTCAATGCTAAACGGCGTTTACCTGCGAGCAACTGTGCCGTCAGCTCGAACACGAGCGGACGATCGTGCGACTCGAAATGTTCGGCCAAATCGGCGGGCGCGACGGAAAGCTGACAACGTAGTAGTCCGCGCTTGGGCTTGATGCCGCAGCGGCGGAGAGCAGCGTGTAAGGTACGATCATCGGCCAATTGCCGTTCCAAATCCGGCGCAAGTACGGCGTCAAACCAAGCCACCGAGTAGGCTGCAAGTTCATCGTCAACAAATCGACGGCGCGTTAACAAAACGACCTGCGCCTTCTTCGCCAGCTTCAACTCCGTCCGCACGTCCGGCGGCGCTTGGCGCAATTTCAGCGTGACAATCTGCGTGCGCGGAACCGCACCGCTTTTGGCAACGGTACGCGTCCAGCTCGGAAGCCCCCGATCGTTCAACCGGTAGTCGATACGACGAGCGACGACCGTGCGACGCCCCTGTTGGCGGCGAACGAGATACCGGCGCTGCAGTTCCTCGAGCGCTGCACGCGCCGTTAGGCGATTGATTTCGTGGTCGCGCGCAAGCTCGTGCTCGGACGGCATCGGCTCACCGGCGGACAAAGCCAGTATCTTCGCCTCGAGCTTATCAGCGACCTGAAGATAGAACGGAACATCGCCGGCCATAGTGGCGAATTACGCCGTGATACGGGCTGACCTTTCAAATTCGACCGGGCAACAACGGACGAACGCCGCACATCCATTACGCGATACAAGCACCTCAACACCCAACGGAGAAAAAGAAAAAGAAAAAGAACGTTTCAAAACGCTCTTTACCGGTTGAACGCGCGACATTACGCTTGATCGCGGTCGCAAACATATTCGTCGATTGGGCGGGCGGCTTACCGCCTTGGTGCGACGGCAACGCTCGAGCGAACGCCGCACATCCGACATGGTCCGGTTACGCTTTAAGTTCGATATCCACGCCCGCCGGTAAGTCGAGATGCATCAAAGCATCCATCGTTTTCGGCGACGCCTGTAATATGTCAATTAAACGTTTGTGCGTCCGCATCTCGAAATGCTCGCGGCTTTTTTTGTCGACATGTGGAGACCGAAGAACGCAGACGCGATTGATCTCGGTCGGAAGCGGGACAGGACCGCTAACGAACGCGCCGGTGCGCTTTGCGGTGTCGACAATGCGTTCGGCCGATTGATCGAGCACGCGGTGATCGTAGGCTTTGAGGCGGATGCGGATTTTCTGCTTGGCCATTATTCGGGTAGTCCTTTAAAGAGGTCGATCGGCGAACGTCCGGAGGCGGCGTAAACGACGTTGACAACTATCGCACGACCGGCGACCTCGCTGCGCGGATCGCCGGGCAATGTTACGATTACTCGGAGACGGCGGTGACGACGCCTGCGCCGACCGTTCGGCCGCCCTCACGAATTGCAAAGCGCAATCCTTCTTCGCAGGCAATCGGCGTAATGAGTTCGACGTTCATCTGCACGTTATCACCGGGCATGACCATCTCGACACCTTCGGGCAACGCGATCGTTCCGGTTACATCCGTCGTCCGGAAATAAAACTGCGGACGATAATTCCCGAAGAACGGCGTATGTCGGCCGCCTTCTTCTTTCGAGAGTACATACACTTCGGCTTTGAATTTCTTATGCGGCTTGATCGAACCCGGCTTCGCCAACACCTGACCGCGCTCGATGTCATTGCGTTCGATTCCGCGCAACAGCACGCCGACGTTATCGCCTGCAATACCCTGATCGAGGAGTTTGCGGAACATTTCGATGCCCGTCACGGTCGATTTTCGAGCTTTCTCGGCAAGTCCGACGATCTCAATTTCCTCGCCGACTTTAATCTGTCCGCGTTCGATCCGGCCCGTACCGACCGTCCCGCGACCGGTAATGGTGAACACATCTTCGACCGGCATCAAGAACGGCTTGTCGACCGCCCGTTCCGGCGTCGGAATATACGAATCAACAGCATCCATCAAAGCGAAGACCGGTGCGGCCGCCGGATCGTCACGTTTGCCCGACGATTGCAACGCTTTAAGTCCGGATCCACGAATGATCGGAATGTCATCGCCCGGATATTCATAGCTCGATAAAAGTTCGCGAACTTCCATCTCGACGAGTTCGAGCAGTTCCTCATCGTCGACCATGTCGACCTTATTGAGGAAAACCACGATATACGGAACGCCGACTTGCTTCATGAGCAAGATGTGCTCGCGCGTTTGCGGCATCGGTCCATCGGTTGCGGAGACGACGAGGATTGCGCCGTCCATCTGGGCCGCGCCCGTAATCATGTTTTTAATGTAATCGGCGTGACCTGGGCAATCGACATGCGCGTAGTGACGCTTCGCAGTCTCGTACTCCTGATGCGAGATCGCGATGGTAATACCGCGCTCCTTTTCCTCAGGCGCGTTATCGATATCATCGACATTACGCTTGATGATATTGGAGTTCTCCGTCGAGAGGCAGTTGATGATCGCTGCGGTGAGCGTCGTTTTGCCGTGGTCAACGTGACCGGTCGTACCGATGTTGACGTGGGGCTTGCTACGGTCGAATTTCGCTTTGGCCATGATTGTTGCTCGCTTACTTCCTTACATTCACCGGATTGGTACGTTTAAATGACGTGCTATGCGGGCGGTGCGCTAAGCCGCAGGCTTCTTGCCCGAGGCTTTCGCAATGATCTCATCTTCAACGGATTTCGGCGCCTTTTCGTAGTGCGAAAACTCCATTGTATACGTCGCACGTCCCTGGGTTTTCGAACGCATGTCGGTTGCGTAACCAAACATTTCCGACAGCGGGACGTTCGCTTTGATCACCTGCGCATTACCCGGCGCATCTTCGGCTCCCTGAATCATCCCGCGGCGGCTGTTGAGATCGCCGATGATTTCGCCGATGTAGTCCTTCGGCGTCGTCACTTCCACCGACATGATCGGCTCTTTAATGATCGGACCGGCGGCACGGTTCGCTTCTTTGAATGCCATAGACCCGGCTATTTTAAACGCCATTTCCGAAGAATCGACGTCATGATAACTGCCGTCGAGCAGCGTCGCCTTAAAATCTAAAACCGGATAGCCGGCGAGAACGCCGCTTTGCGACGCCTCGCGAATACCTTCGCCTACCGGCTTAACGAACTCTTTGGGAATCGAACCGCCGACGATTTTCGACTCGAAAACATAACCGGTACCCGGCTCACCCGGTTCGAGCCGAATGATGACATCGCCGTACTGGCCCTTGCCGCCGGATTGCCGCACGAACTTGCCTTGCTTTTCAACCGACTTCGTTATTGCTTCTTTATAAGCGACTTGCGGTTTACCGACGTTCGCCTCAACTTTGAACTCGCGCTTGAGCCGGTCGAGAATAATCTCGAGATGAAGCTCGCCCATGCCGGCGATGATCGTCTGCTGCGTTTCTTCATCGGTGCGCATACGGAACGTCGGATCTTCTTGCGCCAAGCGCGATAAAGCAGTTCCCAGCTTGTCCTGATCGCCCTTGGTCTTCGGCTCGATTGCCTGCGAAATCACCGGCTCCGGAAACACGATGTTCTCGAGAATGATGACGTTCTTCTCATCGCAAAGCGTGTCGCCGGTGCGGGTGTCGGTCAAGCCGACTGCAGCTGCAATGTCGCCCGCGCCGATCGAATCGATATCTTCGCGATGATTGGCATGCATGCGCAAGATCCGGCCAATCCGTTCCTTACGGCCGCTACGCGCGTTGTACACGTACGAACCTTTTTCAAGCACGCCGGAATAGACGCGAAAATACGTCAGGTTGCCATACGGATCGGTCGCGATTTTAAAAGCCAGCGCGGCAAACGGCTGTTTGTCGTCCGGCAAGCGCGTCAGCTTGTTCGCGTCGTCCTTCGGATCCGTCCCGACGATCGGTTTTGCATCGATCGGCGACGGCAGAAAATCAACAACGGCATCGAGCAGCGGCTGAACGCCCTTATTTTTAAACGCCGAACCGCATAGCATCGGCAGCACGTCACCGGCGATCGTCGCCTTACGCAAAGCTGTTTTAAGCCGGTCGATCGGGATATCTTTGCCGTCGAAAAAGAGCTCGAGCAGTTCGTCGTCTTGTTCGGCGATCGCTTCGATCAGCTCTTGACGCCATTTTTCCGCGATGCCGCGCAAATCGCCGTCGACATCGTCGTCCGAGGTCATTACCGAGCCGGCGTCGTCGGTGTAGACGATCTTCTTCATCGTGAAAAGATCGACGACGCCGAGAAATTCGCTTTCAGCGCCAATCGGGACCTGGATCGGTACGGCTTTCGCACCTAAACGTTCGCGTATCTTTGAAACGCAGTTGTAAAAGTCCGCACCCATGCGATCCATCTTATTGACGAAGATGATACGCGGCACTTTGTACTTGTTGGCCTGACGCCACACCGTTTCCGACTGCGGCTGAACCGCAGCGACGGAATCGAACAGCGCGACAAGTCCGTCGAGAACACGCAGCGACCGCTCGACTTCAACCGTGAAGTCCACGTGGCCAGGCGTATCGATAATATTAATGCGCGTATCGCGCCACGTGCATGCCGTCGCAGCCGATGTAATCGTGATGCCGCGTTCCTGCTCTTGCACCATCCAGTCCATCGTCGCCGCGCCGTCGTGAACCTCACCGATCTTGTGCGTCCGGCCGGTATAAAACAGGATCCGCTCGGTAGCCGTCGTCTTGCCCGCATCGATGTGGGCGGCGATGCCGATGTTGCGTGTGTGCTCTAAAGGATACTCACGAATGGAAGCCATGAAAAATTACCAGCGGTAGTGGGCAAAAGCTTTGTTCGCTTCGGCCATCTTGTGAGTGTCTTCGCGTTTCTTGATCGACATGCCGAGATTGTTCGAGGCGTCCATGAGTTCGGCCGCAAGTTTTTCTTCCATCGAACGCCCGGGACGCTTACGGGCATAACCGATCAGCCAACGCATTGCCATCGCTTGACGACGATCCGGGCGAACCTCCATCGGCACTTGATAAGTTGCACCGCCGACGCGCCGGGGCCGTACTTCGACCAGCGGCATCGCGTTGCCGAGTGCCTGCGTGAAAACGTCCATCGGGTCGCGACCCATCTTCGTTTCGATCAGTGCGAGCGCTTCGTACGTAATTTTCTCAGCGGTCGACTTTTTGCCGGCGAGCATCACCTTATTAATGAAGCGCGCAAGAACTTTCGAGTTGAATTTCGGATCGGGCAGAATCGGGCGTTTCGCAACGGGGCCTTTACGCGGCATAACTTTGTCCTACTACCTTACTTCTTGGCATTGCGCTTGGCGCCGTATTTCGAGCGGCCCTGTTTACGGTTGGCTGCTCCGGACGTGTCGAGCGTACCGCGGATGATGTGGTATCGAACTCCGGGCAGATCTTTAACCCGGCCGCCGCGGATGAGAACGACCGAATGTTCCTGGAGGTTATGACCGATACCGGGGATGTAAGCGGTCACCTCTTCGCCGTTCGTAAGCCGCACGCGGGCAACTTTTCGCAAAGCCGAATTCGGCTTCTTGGGCGTAATGGTTTTCACTTGTGTGCACACGCCGCGCCGCTGCGGATTGCCGGCAACCTCGAACGAACGCAGCGGCAAGTCAGGGTGACCCGGCTTCGGTCCGGTTTGAACGACGCGGAACGCCGGTGTCTTGACTTTCTTTTGCTGCTTTTCGCGGCCCTTACGGACCAACTGGCTAATGGTAGGCAATCTCGTCCCCTGACACACACAAAGATGGCCGCACCGTCGGTGGGCCGGAACCCCCGGATTATAGCAAGGCGGACCTTCTGCGTCAACGCAGGATTAAGGTGATAGCCCTTTTCGTCCCGTACCGTGGTTCCGGGGCGGATCCTACGGAGGTTGCCGACGTCCCGTCGAAGGGCCACGGCAGAACCGCGCAAAGTCTTTGTTCCTTCCGGGTTGGATCACACATAATGGCGACAAGTACTTCTCAACAGGACCTTCGGTATGCGAGTTCTTCAAGCTGTCCGGGAAAGCGTGCCTCATGACGACCATGCCTGATCTTTCGATCGTGGTGCCATTTTTCAATGAGGGCGAGACGGTCGATTCAACCGTTGCGGCCCTGGCACGTGAAGATGCCGAATTAATCTTCATCGACGACGGCAGTTCGGACGGTACCGGCGATCGTCTACGGGCCGCCGCTAGTCGTTTTGCAAACATTCGGGTGATTTCACACGAGCGCAATCAAGGCGCAAACGCTGCGCTGCTGACCGGCTTGACCGCTGCGACGGGCGAAACCGTTGTCGTCTTGGACGCCGACCTAAGTTATGGACCTGAAAACGTCGATGCTTTAGTGACGGCGTTGCGGTCGCAATATGCCGCAATCGCCGTTGCTTCGCCCTATCATCTCGACGGAACGGTGCATAATGTTCCACCGACTCGCCTAGCCTTGAGCGTTGCAGCGAACCGCTTTTTCAAAAGCGTTACCCGTTCGCACGTTGCGACGTATACCGGTATGGTTCGGGCTTACAGCCGGACGTTTTTATCGCGTATCAATCCGCAAGCGCTGACCGGTGAAATCAATTGCGCACTCATCCTCGCTGCCCTGGCTCGCGGCGAACGGGTCGTCGAAGTGCCGGCGCGTCTAGCGTGGCCGGAGATCCGGCGCGCAACGGCGCGCTTGTCGGCGCGGTCGCTCGCCCGCCGCACCGGTGCGGTCATGGCGTCACTGCGGCATGCACCACGTCCAAAAGTCCTTTTTTCCCCGACCCCGATGCTCAGTACCGGCGATGCACTCACAGGGTATGGTTCAGTTACTACCCGCCAGAAGGATTGGAACGAATGATTCAACCATTGCCGGAGGTTTTTGCGCTTCCTTCAGATCAGGACGCAACCGGCCGTACATTCGATCAAGTTGAACTTGATTATTTGCGTCAGGCGCTCGATAGCGGTGTTCTGACATCAACCAAAGGTTACTTCACCAAAACCTTTGAGCGCGAATTCGCCGACCTGCTCGGGGCAAAGCATGCTCGTGCATGCGCTTCGGGCTCCGCTGCAATTCACGTAGCGATCGCTGCCATCGATCCCGAACCGGGCGATGAGATCATTACAACGTCGATTACCGACATGGGCGCAATTACACCGATTCTTTATCAGGGTGCGATTCCGGTATTCGCCGATGTCGATCCGCAAACGTATAATGTTACGGCAGCGAGCATCGCGGCAAAAATTTCTCCGAAAACGCGCGCCATTATCGTGACGCACTTATTTGGAAATCCGGCGCCGATGGCCGAAATCATGGAAGTTGCCGACCGCGCCGGCATTCCGGTCATTGAAGATTCCGCGCAGGCCATGCTTGCTACGATCGATGGTAAATCAATCGGTACGATCGGAGCGATCGGCTGCTTTAGCCTACAACAAGGCAAGCATATTACCACCGGCGAGGGCGGCGTGGTCGTGACCAACGATCCGGCACTCGATCGAGCAATGTACCTGTACATCAATAAGGGTTGGGGGTACGGCGATAAGAATCCCGATCATTATTCGCTTGCCCTCAATTACCGGGTCAGTGAACTGCAAGGCGCCGTTGCGCTGGCGCAGTTGCAGAAGCTGCCGTCGGTCGTTCGCCGGCGCCAAAACCTTGCCGCCCAGTTCAAAGCCATGATCGCCGATATCCCCGGAATCGAGAGCCCGGTCATCGCCGCCGATGCGGAATGCGCATTTTGGAAATATGCCTTGCGCGTCGATACCGATATCGTCAAAGGCGGACCCGTTGCGCTGGCCTCGAAGCTGGCGAAGCTCAAGATCGCTTCGGCGCCGCGTTATATCGTCAAACCGGCCTTCGCCTGCGAAGTCATTCGCGAGCAGAAGACATTCGGTTCGAGCCACTGGCCATTTACCTTAGCGCGCCCCGAGGCCGTCGATTACTCGCCGGCACTATTCGGCGGGACGTATGACGCGCTCGAGCACGTACTGGTATTGCCGTGGAACGATCGCTATGACGAAGGACACCTAGTTCATATCGAGCGCACGTTGCGTGAAGCGGTCAAGGAGTTGGCTTCATGATTCGCGTTGCAATCGTCGGCGCGGGCGCCATTGCGCGCGCCCATGCCGACGCACTTGCAGCGTCGCCGCATTTCGAGCTTGTTTACGTCGTCGACGTCGACGCCATGCGCGCAAGTGAGCTGGCCGACAAGTTCGGCGCGCGCGCTGCCACATCGATCGATGCACTGACCGACGGCTCGGTCGACGCAGCGATCGTCAGCACGCCGCCCGTCACCCACCGTGACGTGACGATCGCATTGCTCGAAGCCGGCGTCCACGTGCTGTGCGAAAAACCGTTCGCACTCGAGCGTCGGAACGCGTACGAGATGGCCGAAACCGCCAAGCGTTGCGGCCGGGTGTTGACGATGGCGACGAAATTTCGTTTCGTTAACGACCTTACGATCGCTCGCGACGCCATCGCTGCGGGCAAGATCGGCACGCTCTACCGCGTCACTAATGTGTTTGCGTCCCCGGTCGACATGTCCGGCCGTTGGAACACCGACCCCGCGTTCAGCGGCGGCGGCGTCATCATCGATAACGGCACTCACTCCGTCGACATTATGCGCTACATTTTAGGCCCGATTGAAAGCGTGCGGGCGATTGAGTCGACGAAAGAGCGCGCTTACCCCGCGGTCGAAGACACCGGTCGCATCGAAGTGCTCAGCGCGGGCGGCGTTTTCGGTCGCATTGAATTGTCGTGGAGCGAACAAAGCGCCGGCCCGTGGTTTATTTCGATCCTCGGTAGCCGTGGCGGCATCGATATCGGTTGGAAAGGTTCGCGCCGGCGTTTCGACGGCGCGTCGGAGTACACCGCATTCGGCGCCGGTTACGATAAGATGGCGGCGTTCGCCGGCCAAATCGCCGATTTCGCGGCAGCGATTCGCGGCGAGCGTCCGACGACCACCTCGCTCGATGAAGCCGTCGCGTCGGTCGACGTTATCGATGCCGCGTACGCTTCGATGCGTGCCGATCGCTGGATTGCCGTCGGCGGCGTGACGATGAATCCGCCGGCTCTGCGGGTCGTGGGGTGAGCCTCATCCATCCCGATCAACGAGTCGACGTTCGCATCCATCCATCGGCGATCGTCGAAGATCGCGTGGCGCTCGGGGCCGGGACTAGTGTTTGGGACGGCGTTCACATTCGTCACGGCGCCCAAATCGGTGAAGAATGCATCGTCGGCGAAAAGACCTACATCGCCTACGATGTGAAGATCGGCGATCGCTGCAAGATCAACGCCAGCGTGTATATCTGCGCCGAAGTGTCGATCGAGACGGGCGTTATGATTTCGGCGCATACCGTCTTCACCAACGATCGCTTTCCGCGCGCCTGCACGCCCGATCTCAGCGCGCTGCTCCCATCGGATCCCGATGAAATGACGTTGGCAACCCTCGTTCGCGAAGGTGCGACGATCGGCGCCAACTGCACGATCGGAAGCGGCATCATCATCGGACGTTTTAGCATGGTCGGGATGGGCTCGATCGTGACACGCAGCGTTCCGGACTTTCATCTCGTCATCGGTCAGCCGGCACAAACGATCGGCTACGTCTGCCGGTGCGGACAGCTTCTTCACCGGACACACGGGCTCAAACGCTATACCGGTCGCCTCGTTTGCTCGCGTTGCGAACGCGCGTACATCGTGGCGGATAACGCCGTCGCGGAAACGGCGTGATCGAGAGCGCCATCGCCGGCACCGCACGGTCGACCGGCGAACGCGTTGCCGTCGTCGGCGGCGGTGTCGTCGGTTGCGTCGTCGCTTTACGTTTAGCTGCCGCGGGCCGTCGCGTAACGCTGTTTGAAGCTGCGCCGGTCCTTGGCGGTTTGGCAGCTCCCTGGCAGCTGGGTCCGCTGATTTGGGATCGCCATTATCACGTCATCTGCGAATCGGACGAAACGCTGCGCTCACTCTTGCGTGAGCTCGATATTGAAGCAGAGATTGTGTGGTCGTCGGTTCGTACCGGTTTTTTTACCGGTGGGCGCTTGCACGAATTTACGAGCGTTCGAGACTTCTTGGCCTTTCCGCCCTTGCATTTGCATGAAAAGCTGCGCCTTGGCGCTGCAATCGTGTATGCATCGCGCATAAAGCCGCGGTCGGTCCGCAATATCACCGCTGCGGCTTGGCTGACGCGTCTGTGTGGCCGACGCGTCTACACCCAAGTGTGGGAGCCGCTATTACGCGCGAAACTCGGCGCTAACGCGACGAGCGTTGCGGCGTCGTTCATTGCCGTCACCATTCGCCGTCTCTTCGGCGCGCGTACGAATACCAAAGGTGCCGAGCGTTTCGGCTACGTTCCCGGCGGCTATGCGCGAATTCTTGCCGTACTCGGACAGAAGCTGCTGGACGCGGGCGTCGAGATCCGTACCGGTACGCCGATCGAACGCGTCACGCAACATGCCGAACGAGCAGAGGTCACGACGTCGCAAGGATCGGAGTCGTACGGCCACGTCGTCATTACCGTCCCGGTACCGCTCGTGGCCGGTCTCGTACCGGGGCTATCGCAAACTGAGCAAGCCGGCTTAAACGCCATCCCATATGCCGGCGTCGTGTGCGCTTCACTGCTCGTCGATAAGCCGCTTAGTCCCTATTACATCATGAATATCACCGATCAATGGGTGCCGTTTAGCGCGATTATCGAGTTTTCCAACGTTACGGGTACTGCTCCATTCGGCGGTAAGTCACTCATTTATCTACCGAAGTATGTTGCACCGGACGATCCGCTTTTCACCCAAGACGACGAGACGATTCGGCACTCATTCGTATCGGCGCTGAGCCGAATGTTGCCCGGATTTCAACCGGCGGCAATTAGCGCATTTCGTATATCCCGCGTTCGCAACGTCTTCCCGTTTCCAATTGCTGCTTCACCGTACGATCCGCCGTCATTTACGACGTCCCTCGCGAGTGTAACGCTCGCCACGGCAGCTCAAATCGACGATGCCACACTGAATGTCGACCGCAGTATTGAACTTGCGAACGCCGCTGCCGTTCACGTGTTACAAGGAACGCCGCGATGAAACCGCATGCAAGCCTCTCCCTCGATCTGGACAACGCGTGGTCGTATTTAAAAACGCGCAACGACGACGCTTGGCAGGCTTATCCGTCTTATCTCGATCGCGTCGTACCGGACGTTTTGTCGACCATGGACAAGCACGAAGTCAAAATGACGGTGTTCATCGTCGGTCGGGACGCGGCGCTCACGGCCAACCGCCAAGCGATGGAAGCCTTAGGAGCTAGCCGGCACGAACTCGGCAACCACTCGTACGAACACGAGCCGTGGATCACCGGTCGTTCGCAAGATGACATTGCGAGCGAAATCGGCCTAGCGCAAGATGCCATTGCGAGCGCAACTGGCCGGCGGCCGAGCGGCTTTCGCAGTCCCGGATATGCGCTTGCGCCGAACGTTCTTGAAGCTTTAGGATCGCTTGGATTTCAGTACGATGCGTCGTCGCTGCCGACGTGTATCGGCCCGCTCGCACGGGCGTACTATTTTGCAACTGCAAAGCTCACGCCCAAAGAGCGCGAGCAACGAAGCGCGCTTTTCGGGTCGGTAAGCGATGCGTTTCGGCCGCTCAAACCGTATTTCGTGCAAACCGGTTCCGGCCCGCTTCTCGAATTACCGGTAACCACGTTTCCGATCGTGCGCTTGCCGATTCACTTCAGTTATGTACTCTACCTCGCGCAATACTCGGAATGGGCTGCAAAAACATATTTTGAAGCAGCGATGCGTGCTTGCCGTTTAAGCGGCGTGCAACCGTCTTTGCTTCTGCATCCGCTCGACTTCTTGGTAGCGACGGACGAGCCGTCACTTGCGTTTTTTCCGGCGATGCACATGCAGCGCGATCAAAAGCGGCGCGTACTTGACGCGACGCTGCGCACGTTTTCGACGCATTTCACGATTGTCGGCACCGGCGAGCATGCTCGTCGAGCGACGGACAGTCTCGGCGGCGCAGCAACGGTCGCCGCTTAGCGGCGGTTCCGTGCTACAGCCGTGGCCGGCACCCAGACACATTTTTGAGCTACCGGCGAATACCGAAGGTTTGGAGCGCGGCTACTGACGCTAGCGTGTCGCCTTGACCGGACGCGCCGACTGCGTTACGCGGTCCGCGCTCACCAGGCGGCCAGCCCGCTCCGCAACGAGATCGATCTGACTTTGCGTCCACGGCCGATCGAAACCGATCCCCGTCCCGCGATCCGATAGATCGTTCCCGATGCTTAGATCGCTGGTAACCGCAGCCGGAATACCATCGATCTGCGTTGTCGGTGCGGTAAAGAACACCGGGGCGATACTTTCGAGAGACAAGAGCTTCCTCCAATCGGATTGTGGCTTTACGACCACTTTCAAGCAGTTCGAGCGGATCGTTACATGGCTTTAGCGCACGCTGCAGCTTTACCCGCGGCCGCTCGATGTTACGCCGATTCACCCGTACGAATCGCACGGCTTTACATATAACCCGATTCGACACCGCAAGTATCTAACTTTTTATCGCCAGCATTACGAGCTGTAATCAGGGTTTCAACGGTGTTAGCAGTCTGGACGGCTCTTTGAAAGAACGGCTGCTTGCAAATGCAGCAACGCCAAGGTCTTCTCATCCATCGACCCTAGCCGGAGGCGCGAAGTCAAGAGGCGGCCGAACGTCACAACCGCAGATCGCGGCAGTCCGGGGTGCGTTCGCGATCGCAGCAGCCGCCGCGCGCTGGTCGCATCGAACAGAACACGACTGAAACAAGCTTCGTCTACCGATTGCAACGTTCCGCACGACTGAAGTACCAGTGCGCTAAACGGAATTCGTTGAGGAACGCCGCGGAACGGACGCTGTAACAGCGCTACAACTATTTAAATAATTTTAGGGCGCGCAACGACCGCGTTCAAAGCGCGATAGGTTCGTGCTGGCACGCGTTGCGGAACTTTCTTCCACTTGCGAACATCGAATTTGCGGGGGAGATCGAAAGGCGATACTCAAACGCCTCGCGATATGATTCGCGCGTTAAATCGTGAGACCAATCAGTTGACGATCGGCAAAGGCGTTAGTCGATGATGTCGGCGACGCCGCAAGTCGCCCTGAGCATCTGTATTTGTACGCGCAATCGGCCTGACGATCTCGAAATAGCGTTAGCGTCAATCGGCCGATCCGGTTTGCCGGTCTTCCAGATTGTCGTCTCTGACGACAGTACCGACGATCGCACGAAGCTGCTCATGCGCGAACGGTATACACACGTCGATTTTATCGAAGGCCCTCGGCGCGGCTTGTGCGCAAATCGCAACACCGCTTTGACGGCGGTACGTGGAACGCACGTTCTGTTCATCGATGACGACGCAGCACTCGGGCCGGACTTCCTTGCCAACATCGATGAAACGTTGTTATCCGTCGATCCGGCCGTGCGTTCGCGGACCATCGTTAGCGGACTCGAGCGGCTGCGTGGAAACCTCATTTTTCCAAGCGACCAAACGTTTCTCGGCTATCAACGCCGAACCTATCGATCCGGCGATCGTATCAACACCGTCGTCATTAACGCTGCGGTGTTCCCGATCGGATTATTCGAGCTCATCGGGTTCGATTCAAATTTGATGTACGGTTCCGATGAGGTCGATTTGACGACCCGGGCGATCGCGCGCGGCTTTCAGATCGTTCTTTGCCCAGCCGCCGTGAACGATCATTACTCATCAGACGTCAATCGCGAGCAGTATCAAAAGCACATTAATGCTTCGCGCTTATATGTAACGCTCAAGCGCTATTATTTCACCCAGCATGCGTATGCACGAGCGCTCGGCTTTGTGCTCGTTGCACCGGTACATCTCACGGCAAGCCTCGTTAAACGAAGGGGTCCGAGCGGCTTTCGAGCCGCGCTTGAGAGCATCGCTTTTTGTGTATCGTATGTCGAGAAGTATCTGCGAAGCCGGCCGGATACAGCGGCGCTCGGTGCCCGCCGGACCGATGGTTACGCGGCAACCGGTGCAACGAAGGCGGTGTAATCGACGCAATGGCGTCGACAAAGACAAAGGCAAAACGTAAGTCGCAGCGATCCCATCCGCCTGAGATCTGAGAATTCAACTGCGCTTGCGTAGGAGTGTCGTCGGCTCGGCTCAATCGAACCGCAAGCACGAACGATCGGCCTGACCTCAGGCACGACATCGCCAAGGCGCTAGCCGTCGACTTGCGCACTCGTTTCGATCGCGGTTTTACGAAGCGGCTTTGACGTCCGTGCTACCGCCTTGTGAGCATGGCGTTTGGTCAAGGCGAGCACGTTTGAAAGCTATCACGGACTTACCGTTCTCGTAGCCGTCAGGCTGTGCCGGCGTGCGCAGGCACGTCGAGGCGCGCATGCATGTTCTTGAGATGATCGGCCAGCCGGATCGTCAGAGCAGCATTCGTCAACACGGGGTTCGCATAACCGGAAGCCGGAAACGTCGGACTGCCGGCGACGAACAATCCGGCGACGCCGTGGACGCGGGAATTCGCATCGACGACACCATTGGCCGGATCGGCAGCCATACGAGTGGTTCCGAGCTGATGGAAATTATCCCATACCGGCCAAGCGCGAATATCTGTTGTCTCAAGCCACGGCTCAGCTTGAACCTTTCCGAGTCCGGCTCGACGGAACTGAGCATCGGCAGCGGCCGTAAGCGTTTTAAACGTCCGCGCCTCCGCATCGCCGATCTTCCACTCGACGCGAGCACGCGGCATACCGAAGCGGTCTTTCGAATCGCCAAGAACGATGCGACTATCAGCATCAGGTGCCTGTTCGATCGTACACATCAGCTCGATACGAGATGGTGTCGCTTTGGGCGAGCGGCCTAACACGTAACGACGAAAGCCGGCGTCGGCGATGTCAGCGCCACCGCGAACGAGCGTCGCTATTTGGCCGAGCGAGAACGGAAAACGGCCACCGGTACGCGTCACTCGCACCATCTCGCGTAAAATCTCGATTGCCGGAGAATCGTATTTGAACATGACGCAGGCAGCGCCGTTAAGGACTTGCGCTTCGCGCTGTAATTGCGGCGCCAGAGAAATTTTTGGCCAAAACCATGTCTTGCCACGAAAAAGTACACCGTATAAATCTTGGATACGGCGCGTTTCGTGCGGAACGACCTGCGCGGTATATGACGTCGGATGGTCTTGGAAATACCGTCCGACGAGGTCCCGGTCGTTTCCGAGTCCTTTTTCGGCCACTTCGCGGGATGCAAGCAACAGCCGCGCCGTATCGATCGTACCGGTACAAAGCACAAAGGTCCGTGCCTTAACCTGCGCGCGACGGCCATCGAAATCTTGGATGTCGATATGGGTTGCCTGTGAGCCGATTGCGTTGGTGCCGATGTTGGTTACCGTCGCGCCGACGATCAGGCGCAAGTTCGGTGCCTGCTCGAGAAGCTTACGATACACTTTGCCGATCCGCGGGGCCGGAGAAAACACCGAGAATGAGGTTCGCAACTGATCGGGATCGAGGCTTACCGCTTTCACGCCGAACCGGCCCCAGACGCTTTCATCATAGGCTTCGCCGCTGACCCCAAAAACGGATTCGGCTCGTCGATAGTACGGTTCGAGATCTGCGTAAGTTAAGGGCCAACCACTATGCGCGATCCACGGCCGCTGTTCAAAGTCGGCTCGGTCGAGTTCACAACATTGCCCGCCCCAAGCGGCCGTCGTTCCGCCTAGTCCACGCCGGCGACCGCCACGCAAGCCGCCGAAAGGAAAGCCGCTAACCTCGCCTTCATTGAGCTGCTCGAAGCGATCTTCAACGTCGAAATGTCCGCTCTCCAGCAGAACGGCATCGATGTGTGTACCCGCAAGCTCGCGCGCAAGAGTAATCCCAGATGCGCCCATTCCAACAATGCACACTTCGGCTTGCAAAACTGCGCCTGATTCGAGCTGTCTAAAATCTACGATCATAATGCCTCGCACGACAAGCCGCTTTTGGTTGCATCAAAACGGCTGCCACGCAGAAAAAAACTACTTTTTGGCAACGGCACGAAAGAGGTCTTCAAGTTGCGTTGCATTGCGCGACGCGTTAAAGTACCGACTCGCACGCTCGCGAGAGTTTTCGCCTAGGCGCCGGCGCAAAGCTGAATCTTCAAGCAACGTTTCAATGCCTTGCGCTAAGCGCCGCGGATCGGCCGGCGGCACAAGCAATCCGGTTTGCCCATCGTCAATGAGTTCCGGAATAGCATTGATATTCGTTCCGATAGCCGGCACGCCCGCCGCCATTGCTTCAACGAAGACGAGGCCAAGCGCTTCGTTTTTCGTTGGTAACACAAAAATATCCGCTGTTGCATATAAGGCCTTCCATTCGTTGGAATAGGCCGCAACATTTCGGTGCACGTAAATCTTCGGATGAACGGGAATATCTTTCGCATTGGTTACCAGGTGCAACTCAATATCACGATCGGCGAACCGCTTGCGGAAAACGTCGACGAGATCGAAGCCGCCTTTGCGATCGAAATCAGCGCCGATAAATAAAATCTTTTGCATCTGAGCCAGCCGCTCGGAACGCAGTTGGGTCAAATCTTCGAAGTGATGAAGGTCCACCCCGGGTCGAATAACGTGTACTTTCTCGGGAGAAAGCCGATGCCCGTCTACAAGCGATTTTGCGGCCCAATTAGAAAACGCGACAACTGCCGCTGCACGTTTAAATGCTGCAAACTCCAAAAAACGGTCAGCACGATGAGTCCAGGGTAGTTTCGGCTTTTCAGCGCCGAGTTGCATCGCCGTCTGATCGATTGAAATGACCGTCGGGATACGTTCCATATAATCTAGAGCTAACCAAGCCGCAGTCTGCGTATGAAAGTATAAGACGTCGATCGGACGGCGCTTCAGGCGACGCTGTACCAAACGGCGAGCAAACAGCGCATAGCCTAATCCCGCCCGAGCAAAATAGAGATCCGCGTTCGTCTTGTTGAACCATGACAGTGGAACGCGAAGGCGCAGCCCCTTGTTAATAATCCGTATGAGGAACTCGGGATCGTCGTTCGTCCAACTCGACGAATAATCGATGTCGGGTTCGGCATCGAAGTGGTCGCGCAGCAACATTCCATACGTGCGGTGCCCCATCATCGGTAAGAGAAATGATGCGACGCGCAGCTTCGCACCATCGTTTGCCTGGACAGCGCCGATGCGCATCAATCCCAATTTATTATCCTTAGAGCTGCCTTATGCGACATCATTTGCAACGCAGCAAGCAATTTCCCGGGACCTTCGCTAAACGCAAGAGCTTTTGCAGTGTCACCGTTCGACCGCGTGCGCGGTTACGCAAGGTTGCCGACGCCGACGAAAGCGTGGGCTTCGCTCTCATCTTGAAACCGGCGCTCGGCGCTCACATCAGTATTGTGAAACCAAGGCGCCGGACCGTCGAGGGAAGACCGGCCGGACTGCTAATACAAGTTTGGGTTCTAAGTAAAGCCGGCCGAAGAAAGATCGTATGGCGCTCGAATTTCCGTGTAATCGTAAAGTATTGCCGAACAAAGCGTGTATAAATGTTTGATGACGACGATTCGATCGAGAAACTTATCTCTATTTGCATACCGACGTACCGGCGTCCGACGCAATTATTGCATGCGATCCATTCATGCGTGACGCAGACATATCGGCCGCTGGAAATTGAGATCGGCGACGACTCGCCGGATAATGACAGTGAACGGCTCGTCGAGTCGATCGTTCTTCCGACGGGCGTCTCCCTGCGCTACCGTCGCAACGTGCCAAGCTTGGGGCAAGCAGCAAATATCAATGCGCTTTTCGCTGCCGTCCGCGCGAAGTACGTCGTTGTCCTACACGACGACGATGTTCTCTTACCGCAAGCCATTTCGCAAATGCATGCTGTCCGGCAAAGGGAACCGCAAGCCGTCGCCGTGTATGGATGCCAACAAGTTATCCACGAAAACGGGGAACGTAGTGAGTCGCTTAGCGAGGCGCTCAATATACGCTATCACCGAACGGCAACCGACGCCGGACCGCAACCCGACGCGCTTGTTGCCGCGTTCTTGCGCCAATTTCCGAACGACGGTTACATGATCGATGCAGACCGAGCCCGAGCCGTCGGTTTACGGTCGTTCGCAGAAGTCGGCGAGTCATGCGACACCGATTTCGGCATCCGGCTTGCAATGCAATCGGCGGCCGATTCATTCTTCTTCATCGATACGATGACCACGCAGTACCGGTTAAGTACGAGCGGCTTAAGCGGGAGCCGAGATATCAGCTGGCGGTTCTACGATTATTTGCTGTCTCTGCCGAATCGGTTTACACCCGCACAGCAGGCGGCGCGCGAGACACTTCTCCGTGAAATCGCCGTTCAAGCGACCGTCGAGCATGCATTGCGCGGAAACCGCCGTTCAGCGTTCCGAATCATCTCTTCCGGCTTCTATCCTCGTCAACGCAAGGCCGGTCTGCTCAAACTCTTGTATCACCTTAGTCTCATCGCATTTCCACAGATCGATCTGCTCCGTCGCCGCACCCGCCGGACCATTAGTTGATCGGGCGGGAAAGAGCGTACGAGTCAAAGTTGAAGGTAAGCGGTCCTCTCAAATGCATAAGAACGCGTCCGTCTACGTAAGGCCAGCGATCTAGAGCACGAAGCGAGACTACGAGTTCCAAATAGCTAACTACGCTAGTTTGCAATGGCCGCTGATCGGTGCTTTACAAAATTAATCTTACCTCTAAGGAGCTTATGAGAGCGTTACTTCTCGAAAGCATCAGCTCGGCATTGCCAGCTTTCTTGTTATCGAGCCGAGGCAAATTTATAGCCGCTTCTTATTTTGCAAGGATAGATTGCTTCAAGATAGCGATGAGTCAAGCTACGCGGCTTACCTCAGCGTTCCTCGCACGGCCTAAGCTAGGATCCTAGAGCCAACTCGAGATCTCGCTCGAGTGCGCTCCATGAATAGCATTGCTCGACCAGCGCCAAGGCTTCGGTCAGTTGCGTCTTTCGAGCGTCATGGTCGGCGAGGAGCCTCAAAGCGCTTGCCGCCAACACGTCGCTCGTCTCGCCGAAAGAAATCTCTCGACCGGTAACCAGCGAGATACCTTCCGCGCCTTTCGCCGTCGAAACGACCGGTATGTTGGCCGCAAACGCCTCGAGTATCTTGAGGCGCGTGCCGCCGCCGGAGCGTAACGGTAAGATCGAGACATCTGCGGCGGCGAGATACGGACGTATATCAGCGACGGCGTCGGTCACCAAAATCCGTGAATCGCGTGCTGCGGCGTCCACCATTGTCTTACTCGGCGAGGCACCCACGAGCAGCAAACGTGCATCCGGAACCTGCGCGGCTATTAATGGAAAGATCTGCTCGATTAACTCTTGCGCTGCTTGCGCATTAGGTGCATACCGATAAAACCCGACATAGATGATCGTAGCGCCGTTTCGTTGCTGAGGAATCGGCGTCAGCGTCCCATCTCGCACACCAACGTAGCGCGTGACGTCTACACCGTTCGGCCATACGTGCGGGGCCGGCAAGCGTTTGTCAAGCCGAGCTAATTCGGCGACATCGTTCTCTCCGCAAACCCACACTCGCCGGACATTGCGCGCAAGCTGTCGTTCTCGGCGACGCCAGCGCCATAGGAGCAGCTCCCGGGCAAGCGGATTTCGAATCGCGCGTGCTTCCGTGCCTAGTAGCGATTCAATGTTATGCATATCGAGAACGAGGTTTGGGTGATTCTTAAGCGGCTCGGGAAGGCCGTTCTTCCAGTGCTCGAGTACAACGAGGTCGGGACCGAACCGAGTAACAGTGGCGCTTAACATCCGATCGATCATGGCAGTCGCGGCAATGCCGGCTATCGGATACGGGCGAGAACGTAATGCATTGACCATTCTCACGTTCAGCCCGGCCCGATCAACCGGGACATCTTCAACTCCGATATGCGTCCACTCAGCCACTACCGGCATCTCCAAGGCATCAGCTTCACTTGAACCGATTGAGAAAACCGCTACGGGCCCCTGCGTCGCAAATACATTCACGTTCTGCCAGGTTCGAAGAGGAGCGCCGCTACGCGGCGGATAGGGCGCGCCGTTTGAGACTAAAAGGGTCCGCACGCCAAGTTTTGCGTTATTTTCGCGCTAGACTCCTTGCCGGGAAGCATGGAATTGTTAGCCTCCATTCGCAGGCATAATCAGACCTTACTTTCACGTGGTCACGTTTGGCTGAGTATCTCGAATACCATCCGAACCTCGTGAATTGATTTTGGCGACTGCCTATCGTAATGAACTAGGCTGTACTCGTCATCAGTTAAGCGCTGACATGCCGAAACAACTAATAGGTCTCCGTAGAATTAATGATTTTTGCGTTAACGATCGCAACCAACAAACGTTTCATAGCGTGTTCTTCCTTTCAAAGCCGAGTGGAGGTGCGAGCAGCGGCGCCGGTTCCATCAACATTCTTATAGACAAAATTTGGCGGATTCCGGCTTTGAGAATTAGTAGCTTCTCATGCGTAATTACTAGTAAATCGATGGTCGCCAAATTCCGTTCGTCGGTCGAATCGCGCGCCTCGCACAGCGAAGCGCGAATGCTTCGAATCGTTCTTAGTGAATGTTCGTCGCTTGAGCAGAGTCGAGCGCATCTAGTGCGGACGCAGGCATAGCTCGCTACATGTAACCGGTTCGGGGTTCGGACGTTGGTGTCGCCGGGACGCTGGTATACGCCGGTACCATTTAGGGCTATGCGCATAGCTTATCGAGGTATCGGACATTGTGGGCATTCTTATGCCTACAATTAGGATATCTATGCGCAATTAGCCGTAAGGCTCGGCACGAAGTGTGATCGTGCCCGCAAAATAAAAAATAGCGAAGAATTAATCGAAAGTTTCGTTTAGGCCTGACGATAACTGACATAGCCGCCAGAAACGCTTTGATCGTTTCGGCCAAACTACCTACGTTTAGTGGGAGGGAATTTCATTATGTCTCTACGTCAGTTGAATACACTTAAGGGAGTTGGTGCGCTGCTCATCAGTGCGCTCATGACAGGGTGCGGCGCTGGAAGCAACGTCAGTTCGTTACCGGTAAGTCAATCAACATCAACGGCATCGGCTCCGGTCATTCCGATCGCAGCGACGGGTCATTCCGTTGCAAGCACCGGCGCGACCCGCAAGCCGCTCGTAGCCGGCAACGTTTATCCGACAGCAGTGTTGGGCGATTCGCCGCTAGCATATTACCAAATGAACGATTCGTCAACGACGCTTAGCGACACCGGACCGAATTCGATCGCCGGAACGTACGGCAGCGCGGTTAGCTTAGGCAGTGCGGCGATAACGACCGGTGGCGGAACGGCAGCAACTTTCCCCGGCGGCAGCACGTACAACCCGAACGGCTTTGCTTCTACGCCCGTCAATACAATGCTGCAGCCGGCAACACTGACGCTCGAGGCGTGGGTAAAATTAAATACCGCGAATAAGACGAGTCACGATTTGCCGATCGTCGGCTACGGCGATCTCCTACGTGGAATTCGCTACGGCTTGTACGATCATGGCATCGGCGGCGGCGATACGTTCTCATACGTTCAACATAATGTCGGCCAGGCGAATCAGATTTACGTTTACGGTCATACAAAACTCGCCCTCGGCGTGACCTATCACCTCGTTGCGGTCTTTGACGGCTCGACGGTTACAACGTACGTTAACGGCGTCATGGACCAGCGTGTGAACGCCCCGGGCGCGATCGACTATCCGGCTTCGGTCATTCATACCGGTTTACAAATCGGCGGTAATGTTGCGAACGCTCAGTGGGGATACGCATCGTTCGGCGGGACGGTCGCACAAGTCGCGTTGTATAGCCAACCGCTTTCAGGCGCGCAAGTAACGAACCACTTCCTGGCCGGCCAAATCGTCCCAATGGTCACCGAAGACGCGTCAAGCTCCGACAGTTTCGTCGACTCGATCGGCTTAAACGCTCACTTCGAGAATCCGGGCACGACGTATGCCACGCAATACCCTGCGGTGAAAAACTTGCTCGTTGCTAGCGGCATCCGGCACATCCGCGTCGGCATGACTTTCAACAACGGAGACTTCCTGTCGGAAATGCAAGACTTGGCAGCTTCCGGCGTGCATGGTTCATACGTAACCCAACTCGGCTTTACGCAGGATCAGATTACGCAGTTTCCGAGCCTCGTCGGCTCTTCACTCGAGCAATACGAAGCTCCGAACGAACAAGATGAGTCCGGCGATCCGAACTGGGCCGCAAACTGCATTGCCTATCAACAAAATCTCTACAGCTGGGTGAAGAGCAATCCGGCCACCGCAAATTTGACGGTGCTTGGTCCGGCCCTCTCGAACCGGCAAGCCTTTAGCCAGGTCGGCGATATCAGCGCCTATATGGACAATGCAAATATTCACGACTATCTCAGTGTCTTCGAGCCGGGAACGACCGGCTGGGGCGGCCTGTATCCGCCCTTCGGTTACTATGGTGCGATCAGCTATAACGTGAATCTCGCCAAAGTAACGAGCGCCAATAAACCGGTCGAAGCGACCGAAACGGGCTACGGAACGATCGCCGGCAATCCGCTGACCCTTGACTACCGCGCTGACATGCGTTACATGTCACGGCTCTTCTTCCAACAATTCAACAATGGCATCAAGCGCTCGTACTCATACGAGATGCTCGATGAGGGCGGCGACGCGGTGTTTGCCAACTTCGGCATCGTACAAGCGAATTTACAGCCCAAACCTGCTTACACGGCAATCAAATCTCTCATCGCAGCGCTCAAAGACCCGGGCACATCCGTCCCGACCAAGCCGTTAACGTATAACATAACCGGCTTCAACAACAACGTACAGCACACACTTCTTCAGAAGCGTGACGGCAGCTATGTTATGGCGATCTGGATCGAATCGCCCGCTTGGAATACGGTCAATAATGCCGGTGGCGACATCGTCGTCGCGCCGCAGACGGTGACGATCTCCACTTCCAACGCGCTCAATCATGCATCGCTGGCCTCAATGGATGAGAATGGTAACATGACCTCCGCACCGGTTGCTTGGAATAATCAAAGTGGTGCGATCACGGTCACCGATAAAGTATCACTTCTAACGATGACTCCGTAGTTCCATAGAACGAAATCCTCCGGTACGAGTGACTACTTGTGCCGGAGGGCGGTTAAGCGGCGAGAAACAGTTACGTTCGAGTTCGCATAAACAGCAGCAAGAAGCCCGACTGTAAAGCGCTAAGTGCTTTACAGTCGGGCTTTTGTGCGTAAAGCGAGATAACGCACACTTTTCGGTATGTGAGCTAAGTCGCTTCTGCAATCAATTCGACGAAAACACAAAAGCTTTTTAACACGCAGAACGACAACGTATACGACGCTCGTACCACTCGTTAGATACATTCGAGCACTGTAATAAAGGACAGCTTTTTTGTTTAAGTGCCTTGGCTTGCCGGCGCCGCTCTTGTGCGGCGCTCTTGCTTCATTGAGTTTTGCTTTAAGCGCCTGCGGCGGAAGCAGCTCGATCCCGACAGCGCCGATTTCAAGCGATCGATCGATAGCGTCGATGCCGTCCGGCACAAACACCATTGCGCAGAGCAGCATCGCCGGGCTGCAATTTCCCGACGGCGGCGACGGCAGCGCTTACGCAGCAACGGTACTTGCCGATAAGCCGCTCGCGTATTACGAACTCAACGACGCATCCTCAATCTTGCAAGATTCGAGCGCGACGCGCCTGGCCGGCACGTACGGCAATGCCGTTACACGGCGAATGCCGAGCATCACGAACGGCACGCCGAATGCTGCTGCGTTTCCCGGCGGCTCAACGTACAATGCGAACGGCTTCGCCTATACTCGTGTCGCGCATCAGCTTCAACCCGCAACGCTAACGCTCGAAGCCTGGGTGAAAATCAAGGCGCGTAATACCAACAGCCACGATGTTCCGATCGCAGGCTACGGCGATCTCGGCCGCGGCATTCGATACGGCCTGTACGTGCATGGTCTTACCGGCGGAAACACCTTTGCATACGTGCAACACAACACCGGACAAGCGAATCAGTTGTATGTCTACGGCAAAACCCGTCTTGTCGACGGTCTCATTTACCACATTGTTGCCGCCTTTGACGGTACACGTGTAACAACATATGTCAACGGCGTCGTCGATCAGCAGATCGATGCACCCGGTACGATCGCTTACCCGGCCGACGACATCCACAACGGCTTGCAGATCGGCGGCAATTTCGGCTCGTCGGAATACGGCGACGCCTCGTTCAACGGTACGATCGGGCAAGTCGCGGTTTATAATGGCGCGCTTTCTGCAGCGCGCATACAAAGCCACTTCCTTGCTGGACAAATTGTTCCGCTCGAGACGGATACGCCCGCGAATGCCGATGCGTTTGTCGACTCGATCGGCATCAATGCACATTTTGAGGACAGTTCGTCGGAGTATGCAAAGAAGTACGAAGCCGTTAAAAACGTTCTTATTGCTAGCGGAATCCGGCACATTCGCGTCGGCATGACCTTCAACAACGGCGACTTCCTCAATGAAATGAAGGAGCTTGCGGGCTACGGCATTCACGGTTCCTATATAACGCCGTCTACTTTCACAAAAAGCCAAATCACTCGATTCCCGAGCTTAGTCGGCGCGTCGTTCGAGCAGTACGAACCACCCAACGAGCAGGACGATGTCGGAAATCCGGACTGGCTGGGAACCTGCAAAACATTCCAGAAAAATTTGTACACCTGGGTCAAAAGCGATCCGGCAACCGCACGTTTTGCGGTGCTCGCGCCGCCGCTGGCAAATCGACAATCGTATAGCGAACTCGGCGACATCAGCGCTTACGCGGATTACGGCAATTTTCACGACTACTTTGGGGCATTTAACCCGGGAACGCCCGGCTGGGGCGGCGATTACCCGCCCTACGGTTATTACGGCAGCATCAGCTACAATGTCAATCTCGCCCGTGTCGTGGCCGGCAAAAAGCCGCTCATGTCAACGGAAACCGGCTATGGGACCATTGCCGGCAACCCGCTGACGCTCGACTACCGGACTGACCTGCGCTACATGACCCGTTTATTCTTCGAGCAATTCAACGGCGGCGTAACCCGTTCGTACTCGTATGAATTGCTGGATCAAGGCGGCGATGCAGTCTTCGCAAACTTTGGCATCGTGCAGACGGATTTGCAACCGAAACCCGCCTACACGGCGATTAAATCACTCATTAGCGAACTTAAAGATCCCGGACCCCATTTCTCAACGACGCCGCGCACGTTCAAGCTAAGCGGCTTCAACGAAAACGTGCACCACACGCTTTTAGAGAAGCGCGATGGAACATACATCCTCGCGATGTGGATCGAACAGCCGGGTTGGAATACGGTTGATAATCGCGGCGGCGACGTCGTCATCGCACCGCAGACCGTAACCGTCACGGCAACCGACAATGTCACAAATTCGACGTTGGTAACACTCGATGAATCCGGACATGCAATCCGCCAATCGCTCGAATGGCACGACCGCAGCGCGAGTATGACGCTCACCGACAAGATCTCATTGCTTGAGATCGGGCGTTCGGCGAGATGACACGGTGCAAGCAGCGGCAGTTCTCTTACTGCCGCCGCTTGCGTCTACGATGCACGCCGTTTCAAGCGAGTCCAGACGAAAATGAGATCGTGATGGGTGATAAGCAAGTTCGGCATTTTCGATTTGAGCACGATCGGAAAACACGCCAACGTCGCGCCTAGCCCACACAGGCTAGAAAGTACCAATGCCGTGGCCGCACCGCTCAAACCGAAGCGCGGTATGAGCACGAGCATAAACGGCACCGTAAGACCCAAGCTAATCAATTGCAAAGCCGCAATGAGCCCGGGCCGGCCGCTTGCCATAAAAGACATGGAACAGATCGAGGTCGTGCTCGCTATGACCATTTGGACGCTCAAGATTCGGGCGACCGGTACGACTGCGCCAAAGGCTCCGCCGTATAAGTGTAGCATCAAAAACGGCAAGAGCACGATCAACCCGATCGCGGCAGTCAACGCCGCGAGCGTGCTAATGCGAGCGGCGCGGCCGGTAAGCAACAACATTTCTGCCGGATCGAGCGACGATGCTTTGGGAAATAACACCGTATTAAGTGTCGATGGAAAGATAAAGAGAATTCGCGAAACACTCAAAGCTACGGTGTACAAACCAAGACCGCTTGCGCTTAACAAACCGACAACGAGCACTTGATCGATCTGCTGCGAGAGCGTGCCGAGAATGTCGATGAGGTATGAGCGCGAGCCGTAGCTTAGCAACTTTTTTGCCGATTCGCGAAAATGTTCGAGCCGAAGACTGAGCATTCTTCGCTGGTACCAGCACAAAATGAACGGCACGGGAACCCACGGAGCAAGATACGCAACCGTCGACGTGTAGGGCGTAATATGCTTTGTCGTCACCAAACACACCAGCGCGATAACGCTCGCTAATTGCGGCAGTGACTTGCTCAAATTCGAGGCGGTAAAATCACCGCGTGATTCGAGCGCTGCTTGTAAGACGAACGTCGTCATATTGAAGGGAACTTGCAACATCATCCATTGAGCGAAGATGACGATCGGCGGTCCGTAACGGGTCAACCAGTGGGGGATAAAGATAATGCCGATCAGCGTTGCAACGAGCCCGAGTACGACGGACAGAGCCAGCGCGGCAGATAATAAGCGACCCTGTTCTTCGGGATGTCGTCGCGAATTGTAATTGAGCGCAAGTGGTACGCCTAAGGTCAGTAAGCTGCATAACAAACCCGGCCACATTGCCATTGCCGCTTGCTCGCCGCGTCCCGCCGGCGCAAGTGCGCGCGCAACGATGACACCTGTCGCCACGTTTGAGGCCAGCAAGAATATGCGTGACAGAAATGTCTGCGCTACCGCTCCCGAGACCGATGCAACCGATTTGCGTTTGGCAGGCGCAGCACCGATCGGCGCCTCCACGTAAGTCGGTTCAGAAATCTTGCACCATCATCTTTACGACCACCTAGGTTGAACGTTCGTTGCTTGGACTTCGTTTGAACCAATACGTAAGCAAGTCGTCTATTCTTACAACACGCTGCCAAGTCGGCGAGTGAGGCACTTATTCTCAACGTAGCTACAAAAGCCGGTTACCGGACGGCGTGGGGGCTTGCCCTGTGCGTAGGAGCGTTCGGCTCTGTGGCGCTGCCGGCCGCTGCAAATAATCGCACCTCGTCCGTCGTGCAGGTTGCGCAGATGCAAGATGGATCGCCGGCCGGTGAAGCCGCGTCCGATTCCGATGCGTTTGTCGATTCAATCGGCTTTAATGCAAAATTCGAGATTCCAAAGTCGCTGTATGCAACGCATTTTTCAACGGTAAAGTCACTCCTTGCGGGAGCCGGTATCCGGCACATTCGCGTAGGATTTCAGTTCAACAACCCAACCTACGATCGCATGATGCGGGACTTGGCCGCAGCCGGCGTGCACGGCAGTTACGTCACGCAGCTGCACTACACGCAAAGCCAACTGACTGACTTCCCAAGTGCCGTTGCTCCGTCGCTCGAATCTTACGAGGGACCAAACGAGCCCAATCAACAGGGGAATGCTGATTGGTCCACGCAGACGCGCACGTTCCAGCAAAACCTCTATGCGTGGGTTAAAGGCGATCCGCGGACAAAGCAATTTGCCGTTATCGGACCGTCGGTGACAAATCACTTTGAGGATATCGGCGACATGAGTCCTTACATGGACTATGGTAACATCCATAATTATCTTGATGTGTTCAATCCCGGCACCATCGGGTGGGGTTCGCGCCATCCTGAAGGTGTCTACGGAAGCATCGACTTCAACGTTAATGAAGGCAAGAAAATTAGCGTTACCAAGCCGGTCATGTCGACGGAGACCGGATACGGTGCCATACCGCAAGGCTCGAAGACGATGCTCGACTACCGTGCGCAATTGCGTTACATGTCGCGGCTGTTCTTTCAACAGCATAATCACGGCGTCGTGCGAACGTACGCTTATCAGTTTCTCGATAACGCCGGACTCGGCTTATTCGACCGGTTCGGCCTCGTGCAATACGATCTGACACCCAAACCGGCGTACGCAGCGATTAAGTCGATTGTTGCCGTGCTGAGCGACCCCGGACCGCGCTTCGCGGCGACGCCACTTGTTTACCAACTCGCGGGCGATACGAGCAACGTCGCTCATACGTTGTTGCAGAAGCGGAATGGTGATTACGTGCTGGCCGTATGGATCGAAAAACCAAGTTGGAACCCGCACGGCGGCGGCGACATCGTCGTTCCCGAACAAACCGTATCGTTGACCGCGCAAGCGCACTTTTCGCGTGCGACGCTCTACAGCATGGATGAGAGTGGACGTTTCTCGACGAGCACCGAGCAATTATCCAATAACACGACGTCGTTTCGTGTCAGTGACAAGATATCGCTACTGACGTTGTCTCGCTAGATCGCGCACGGTCGGCTGCACCGGGCGTCCGGCCATAAGCGCGGCAATCGCGGCGGCCGTGCGCTTCCAGGTAAATTCATCGAGCGCACGTTGCCGCCCGCGTGCGCCCATCCTGGCCGCGCGTTGCGGATCGTCGAAGAGCGATACGATCGCCGCGGCGATTTCGCCGCTTGCATCACCGTCGACGAGAAGCCCGGTCTCGCCGGCTGCGATGGCGTCTTCGGCGCCGGAATTTCGGCCACCGATTGCCGGCAGATCGGCGAGCGCAGCCTCGAGGTACACAAGTCCGAAGCCTTCCACGTCGTTGCCGATCTTGCGTGCCGGAAGAGCGAAGCACCAAGCACGGGCGTAGGCTGCATGCATGTCGGCATCGCTGACGCTGCCGAGAAAATGTACGTGCGCCCGGACCCCGAGCCGATCCGCCAGAACGTGTAGCTCTTCGCTCTGAGGACCGGCGCCGACGATCTCGTAGCGGGCGGTCGGATAGTGCGCCAGGATCTCCGGAAGTGCAGCGATGATCCGGTCGAAGCCCTTGCGCGCGATCAGCCGGCCGACCGAAACGATGGTCGGTTCGGCAGCTCGCGCCGGGTCGATGGCCTGCGCGTCGATACCGGGGTGTACGACCGCGATGTCACCCTTTACGCCGGCGGAAAGGAGCAAGTCGCGCGTAAACGAGCTGTTCGCGATGATGACATCCGCCCGTGCAAACACGTAGCGCATCAAGAGCCGCCGCACGCCGCCTTTTTCGGGCGCAATCTCCGTACCGTGCGCGATGACTCCCAACCGGCCGCGCATAAACTTCGGCACGATGCATGCCGCTAAGCCGCCGGGAAACCACATCGACGCGATCGTTACCGGATCTTTCGTCGTCAGACGCGCCATGAACAGCGCGGCGGTCATCGCAAAGAAACTTATTGCACGGCCACGTTGCGCGTAACGTACGACGCGATACTTTTGCGCTGCATCGAATTGGGCGCTACCGGTAATCTGCGGAGCGACGACGACAACCGGCTCTCCTGCGACGCACAACTCTTGCGCCAACCGTGAAAGAAAGCGCTGAATACCACCGTGATTCGGAGGAAAATCATTTGTTACCAGAACCGCCATTGTCGTAGCTTCGGCGCAAATAGAGGCAGTCATGCCGCAACAAATACGACAGCAGCAGCGCGTTCGCTCGGCGTACGATGTTGCGGGTCCGCGTACGGTCAATAAATGACGCGTCCGCCGCAAGCGGGAAGGAAACATCCGTGCGAATTTCCGTCCTAATACCGACGTATCAACGACCCGACGATCTCCGCCGCTGCCTCGCTGCACTAACATTGCAAACGCGCATGCCCGACGAAGTAATCGTCGTCGTGCGCGATACCGATTCAATAACTCGGGATATGTTAAATGCTACGGATTTGTCGGCGCTCGCACTGCGCATCGTCGGTGTCGACATTGCAGGCGGAGTTCAAGCGCTCAATGCGGGTCTCGTGCATGTGAACGGCGATATCGTTGCCATCACCGATGATGACGCCGCGCCGCATCCGGATTGGATCGAGCGAATACTCGCCGCTTTTGCAGCGCGCGTTGATGTCGGCGGGGTCGGCGGCCGGGATCGTATGCACGTGCAAAATGTCTTACAGGAAGGTAGCGAGCGGCAAGTCGGCAAGGTCCCCCTTGTCGGAAAACATATCGGCAACCATCACCTCGGCTTCGGGTCGGCACGGCAAGTCGATGTCCTCAAAGGCGTAAACAGCGCGTACCGCCTGCAAGCGATAAAGCCCATCGGTTTCGACGAACGTTTACGCGGCTCGGGTGCACAGGTGCATTGGGAAATAAGCTTGTGCCTTGCAGTGAAGCGCGCGGGCTGGAAGCTCATTTACGATCCGCAAATCGTCGTCGATCATTACCTCGCCAAACGCCACGACGAAGACCAGCGTATCGGTTTTAATGCGCTGGCAATGCGAAATGCTGCTTATAATGAAGCACTCATCCGAATGGAATATCTTTCGACGCTGGGCAAAGCGGCGTTTATGCTGTGGGCAGTTATCATCGGAACCCGGGTTGCGCCCGGAATCGTTCAATGGTTACGCTTCGTTCCGCACGACGCTGCGCTGGCAACCGATAAATTAAAAGCCACGCTTAGCGGGCGCATCGACGCGTGGAACGACGTTTCTCGGTCCGCACCGGACCGCAAACAACATCGGGCGAGCGTTACGAACTCCGGCCGATAACGAGCGCGTCGAGTTCCGCATCGCTAAAGAGACGCGAAGCTTGCGCGTGCCGGACATTGTCACGAATATGCGCCGGACTCGTCGAAGAGAATAACGTAACTCCGTCCAAATTTGAGCGCAGTGCGAATTCCAGCATCGCGCGTCGGACGGCATCGGCCGGTAACGGCACACCGGTACGAAGCGGAAAGCGTGCGGCGATCGCTTCGACGTTACCGGAAAAAATCGAATGACCGATAAACGGCGTGGCTCGAATGGCTGCAGCGACCGGACGCGCGAGCGAGTTGGCGACTTGCACCACGGGTGCAAAGCGCGGGTTGCTTAGAAGTACTTCGTGCGTTGCTTCGGGCTGCGTACCGATGCCGAACGCGCGTATCTTACCGGCCTTCACGAACGATTGAAGTGCCTCGAATAGCTCGTCGGTCAAGTCGGGCGGGAGGCATTCATGGAGCAGAAAGAGGTCGATATAATCGGTATCGAGTTCGCGTAAGCTCGTTTCCAAACTTGCACGAATCGCTGCGACGTCGAATTGACCGCGGGCGACGGCGCGTTCAGCCGCTCGCCGGACGGTTTGCCGCAACGACGGTGCGAGCGCAACGATTCCCTTGGCGACAACACGCAGGGCTGAGAGCGCCGTCGACCGCGCAGGTGGTTGGATTCCGGCTTTCGTCGTCAACGTTACCAGCCGCCGTTTATCGCGAATGAACCGGCCGACAACGCGTTCGGCATCCCCATAACCGTAAGCTCGCGCCGTGTCGAAGTGCGCGATGCCGGCCTCGAATGCGGCATCGAGTGCTCGACGTGATGCACCGGCGGAGATGCGTCCCATCAACACCGAGGTGCCGAAGCCGAGCCGCGACGTGCGGATCGTGCCTCCGGCCAGTGACGCTGCATGCATCAGCTTAACGCCGTATGCGTTCGGATTGCCGCATCGTAGACGGCTTCAAGCCTATCGATGACGGCCGGCCAGCTATAGCGCTGCATCGCCGAACGGTTGTACGCGCCCATTGCGCGGGCACGCTGCGGATCGGACAACAGCGTGCGCAATGCACCGGCCAGCGCATCGATATCGCCGGGTTCGACCAGCAGTCCGCCGGGCTCGTCAACCAGATCGACGGGACCGCCGGCACGCGTCGCAATGACCGGCCGCCCGGTCGCCATCGCTTCGATCAGGCTCATACCGTACGGCTCGCTATACGACGCCAACACGTACAGCGTGCTCGCGGCCAGCGTAGCGGGTATGTCCTTGCGCGGGACGGTGCCCAGGAACGTAATGCGTTCGTGATACGGACTCGAGCCTGCAAGCTGCCGAAACCGATCGCCTTCGACGCCGTCGCCGCCGATTGTTAAACGCACGTCCGGAAACTCCGCAGCGATCAGGTCGAAAGCGGCCAGGAGCACCAAGATGCCTTTTCGCTCCGAAAGTGCCGCAAGATAAAGTATGACCGGATCGCCTGAGGGCGGAACGCTGTGCGCAAACAACTCAAGATCGATGCCGTACGGAACCGTAAAAATCTGGTCGCTTTGGATCCGCGGGCTCACGATCCGGCTGCGTGCCGCCGGGCCGGCGACAACGATCGCGTCGGCAAACCGCTGTTGAAACCGCGAGATGAAATCGAGTAGCGCCGTTCGTAATTTTGCCGAGCGCGAGCTCGGCCAGTGCGCAACATACGGCCCTAACACAAGCGGAATATTGCAGCCGACGAGGCCGAGCGATAACCCGGCATATACCGGATTGAGCTGGTGCGCGATGTCGAAGCGCCGTCCGCGATCGAGGCGCTTGAACAGTCGGCGCATCTTCCAAGCATACTCTACCCGGCGCATAAGGTTGAAGCGCTGCAGCCGGAGTGCGAGCGGATAAAGCGTGATATTCGGTGGTAGTTCGCCGCGAATTTCAACATGTTCGCACGCTACGGAAAGCGTATGGCCGCGCCGGGCAAGTTCGCAAATGAAGCGGTAAGTAAGTAATCCGTCTCCGTGCGCGCGGCTATCGGTTAAAACACCGGAAGGATGCACGATAAAAATGTTTCGTGATTGCCGCGCCTCTGCGGTAACGAGCGTTCGCGACAATTGCCGCGACATGCGCGCTGGAAATCTCATGCGGCATTCTCCGGATGTACTCTGCGTTATGCGAGGGTTTCGTGAGCCGGGTGCTAAGCCTTGACTCGTGTCGCGTCTACTCGTGTTCCGAATTTGCCTTCGGCTACCCTCGTTTAACGTATGTGTGCGGCCGCATCGATGCGCGTAGCATTCGTCGATCAAGCCGGCGGTAAACCGGGCGGCGCGCAAGAAAGTCTTGCACTCTTGCTCGACAATCTTCCGCCGGATATCGCGCCGATTGTCGTTCTGTTCGAAGATGGAGAGTTCGCGCAACGCCTACGTGACAAAGGGTTTACAACTCGCATCGTTGCGATGTCCGAAGGTTTACGTTCCGTCACGCGCGAGAAGCCGTCGTCACTTGCAGTCGTGTCGATACCCTCTACCGTCTACGAACTCGTGCAACTGTTTCGAGCCGAACGCATCGACCTCGTTCATACCAATACGGTTAAGGCCCATCTATTCGCAGCGCCGGCAGCGCGATTGGCCGGTATCCCCAGCGTGATGCATCTGCGCGATATGGTCGGCGGCATCGGCCGATCTGCTTTACGCGCGGTCGCCCGAACGTGCTCGCGGCAACGTATCGCGATCTCCGGCGCGCTTTCGCGCTGGTATGACATGCCCAAGACGATAACGATCGCGAACCCGGTGGATCTGACACGCTATGTCGACATGCTCGATCGTTCCGCCGCACGCCGTGAGTTGGGCATTCCGCTTGACGGCAAGCCGCTAATCGGAATTGTCGGCCGCATCAATCGCTGGAAAGGTCACGATCGTTTCTTGCGAATCGCGGCGGCAGTAAACGCCCGGACGCCGATTCGCTGTGTCATCGTCGGTGAAGCGCGCTTTCGCGATACCGACTTTGTACCGGAACTGCATGCCCTAGCGGCCGAGTTGGGCATCGGCGCGTCGACGACGTTCGTACCTTGGTTGAACGATCCGCGGGTGGCGTATGCGGCGCTCGACGTCCATTGCAACTGTTCGGAACGCGAACCGTTTGGACGATCGATCGTTGAAGCCGCCGCAGCGGGCGTACCGACCGTCGCCTTCGACGACGGCGGTGCCCCGGACATCATCCGCGATCGAATCGACGGCCGAATCGTCCCCGCGGGCGATAACGATGCGTTCAGCGCCGCCGTTCTCACGTTAGTGTCGGATGGGGTCTTACGAGCAAAATACGGCGCCGCGGCTCGTGACGGTAGCGCCCGCTTCGCCGCGCCGGCGCATGCGGCGCTCGTGGCCGACGTCCTGCGCGAAAGTGCCGCATGAGCGCACAACCGCGCGTGGCGATCGTCTCCGATCCGCTCGTTCAGCGCGGCGGCGCAGAAAAACTCGTTGCCGATGTGCTGGCACGCATCTTCCCGGACGCGCCGATCTTCGCACTGCTTTACTCGCCGCAAACCGGTCCCGCGCAGATCGCCGACCGTGTCGTAACGACGGCCTTGCAGCGTTTTCCCGGCGCTGCACGTCGCCATCGCTGGTTCTTGCCGTTCTATCCGGCTGCCGTTGAAAGCATCGATCTGCGCGGGTTCGATCTTATCATCTCATCGCATCACACCGCCGCGAAGGGCGTTCTGCGCAACAGCGGTCAGCGCCATATCTGTTACTGTCATACGCCGATGCGCGCGTTATGGGAGCGCACCCGGGAAGAGTTGAGCGAATTGCCGGCGCCGCTTCGCCCGCTCGCAGCCTACTCGCTTTCGCAACTGCGTGAATGGGATTATATCACCGCTGCTCGCGTCGACTTGTTCGTCGCCAACAGCGTGACAACGCAGAGTCGTATCTACCGGCATTACCGGCGCGACAGCACCGTCATTTACCCGGCCATCGACTTCGATCGGTTCACGGCCCAGCGTTCCGCGCCGGCGGGCGACTATTATCTCGTGGCATCACGGCTCGTCCCCTATAAACGCGTCGATTTGGCCATTGCTGCGACAAAGCACCTCAAGCGCCGGCTTATCGTCGTCGGCACCGGTCCGGATAAAACCGGTATCGACGATGCGCATGTAGAGTATCTCGGCCATGTTCCGGACGAGCGGCTCGTTGAACTAATGCGCGGCGCACGCGCGCTGCTATTTCCGGGATTCGAAGATTTTGGAATGACGCCGGTAGAAATGATGGCCTGTGGCCGGCCGGTAATTGCCTTCGGCGCAGGCGGCGCTTTGGAAACAGTGATCGATGGTGTCACCGGAGTCTTTGCCGCCGAACAGACCGTCGCCTCATTCGTCGACGCCATTTTACGTTACGAGGACCTCGATCTGCGTTCGGACGACATCCGCGAACATGCGAAGACGTTTTCATTCGCACGCTTCGAGACATCGATGCTCGACGCCGTGCGCACCGTTATGAACGACAGGTGAAGCTTACTGCTCCCAAGTCTTGACCATTTTTACCGGGCGCGACGGCAACGGCAACACGACGGATCCGGCGGGTACGTCGCGATTGACGATCGCGCCGGCGCCGATGACGGCGCCCTTACCAATGCGTATGCCGCCGCGATCGTTACCAATGATGATCGCATGTGTGCCGATGACAACATCGTCTTCGATGACGATGCGGGAATCGGAACCCGGAACCGCCTCCGCCGCCATGGTGACATGATGAAAGATTTTAACGTGCCGGCCGATCGTGACATTCGGATGAACCACGCAGCCGAGTCCCATATGGACCAGATAGATATCCGGCTCGACTTCACATTGCACGCAAAGAATCGATTTAAATAGCACGAAACCAGCTGCTTTGATGAGCCAAGCCAGCGGATACAATTTCGCTTGATAGGCCTTCGTGCTGAAATACCACAATCGCCCGGCTGATAAATTGTAACGCAGATCGCGCAGCAGGTTGCGTTTTTTTGCTTCGGATGATTGGCCGGCGGCCATGTCGGGAGCGAGGCTGGGAAGAAGTTGATCGGCCGGAGCGGCAGATTCGCCGTGATGCATCTGCTTACGAAACGCCTTTGCTGACGAGAAGCCGGCGGATTGCTGCATAGCTGTCGATCGTCATCAGTTCGCGATCGTCGAACACAACGTCAAACGCTTGCTCGAGACTAAATGATAAAGTGATCGAACGCATCGAGTCCCACGCTGCGCAATTCTCGATCGACATGGTCTCGGCAATCTCGCTCGGGTCGAGCTCGAACGTATCGGCGAACACGTCCTTGAGCTTGGTATCGATGCTCATACGGCGGCAAGTTCTCCGCCCGAGCGAATCGCGCTAAACCACGCCGGTGCCGACGGCAACGCCCCTTGCAGATCCAGCGTCCACCATTGGCCGGCGCCTGCCGACGCCGGTGTCAGCCCGTTGCTTCCATAAAACTCATGCACGAGAGTGTTTTTGGGCGATACAATCAGTTCTCCATGAAGTTCGGTGCAGCCGCGCTCCGCGCTGTCCGCGGCTATTTGCGCCAAGAGTGCCCGTTCGACACCGCGGCCGATGACGCGGCAACTCATCAAAAATGTGTCGACACGTGCAATTTGCCCGGCATCGTGCACGAATGCAACAGCAATGATTCCGGCTTTGTCAAACCGATCTTGCAATTCGGCGTAATACACGTACCAAGCCGGATCGGCGAGCATGTTCTGAACGTCGCCCTCGGAATATCGCCGCGTCGTGAGGTTAAATTGGTTGGTTTTCTGCGTTAATTGCGCGATGCGCGGAACGCTAAAAGGCGTTCCGCGCGAAATGGTAAGCACCATATCGAGCGACGCCAAGTAGTCGTCGATGGAGCCGGCCGTCGCTTTGAGCTCGGAACGCCGCGCTTCCGAGCGGTACATCTCGCTGCGGCGACGGTCCTCATCGCTGAGCGCCAGCGTGTCGAACAAGCCCGACGTCCGCAGCAAACGCGCGTAGCGCGTCGGATCGGACGGCAGTTCGATCGTCGTTACCTGCGGCAGCGTCTCGCGCACAAACTGACACTCGAACGCGTTATCGTCGATAAAGACCAGACTATCGAGACCGATATTGAGTTCTGCTGCGATCTCACGCAGGTTTTGCGCTTTATCGTTCCAGTTGATTTTCATTGCAACGAAATGATCGGGACGCAGAAGTGAGTTGGGATGCGTCTCGAGGACCGTGTACGCATCGGACCAATTATTTTTCGAGTTGATCGCCAGCAAAACACCACGATTATAGAGATCACGAATCGCAGCGTGGAATTCTAAGAACGCCGAACCGGGATACGTTTCGCCGAGCGCGATGCCGTTGAAGCCGTCTTCGCCGATCACGCCACCCCAAAGCGTGTTGTCGCAATCGAGGACCAGGCACTTTTTTCCTTTGCCCTTAAGAGCTGCAGCGAATTTGACGTATTCACGCGCGACGCGCTGCATGAACGCAAAGGAATATGGTGCGCGGCCGATATGCCAATACCGGTCGTCGAGTGCGGCCTCATACCCCGCTTGGCCGAGAAGATGCGCGACATCAACGATGTAACATGCACTTAGCGCCGCAATCCGCCGCGCAAGCTCGGTATTAAGCGCTTGAATGACGGGGGCTTGACCGCGTTCGAGTTGCGCGTCCAAAATGCCGAATGCAGGCGCGATCGGAAGCTCGAAATTATGTACGAGAACGACGGCGGCCGAGCGCTCCCGGATCGCCGACACGATGCCGACGACCCGGTCGAGAGTTGACGCAACGAGATCATCGATTTCCGCCGCCGTTAAACTCACGAAATCGAGCACGAGGCGCGGTGCCAGCGTACGAAGTTGCAACGCAACGACGGCAATATGCGGCTGTCCTGCATACAGCACACCGGCCGGATCGAACACTTCTTGCTGCGCTGCATCAAATTCACCCAAGGCGACCCGCGCCGTTAAGCCGCTCTTAGCGGCTTCAACTTTGAGTGCGGCAGGCAGTCCGGGCTCGAGTGTAATGTTACGCAGAATCGCAAATCGGACGCTATCTTCTTCGCTCGGCAAGCGGTCTAATTTCGATGCGGTCGCCATGATCTTGGCCATCGTCGGTTCCGGCCCGAGAGCGTCGAGGATGTCGCTCCGTGACCCGACTGGTGTAATGCTCATATCTCTATGTACCTTTCAAACAAGGCCTGTACGCCGCTCTACCCGTTATCGTCGAACCGCGCTACAAGCGTCGCGCCACCCGAACTTGCCGGGTCCGCCTTAGGCTTCGGTCACCGGTTTCACGCCCAGAGCGGCGACTTCGGTTGTTCCGCCAGTGAAGGACGCACGTCCCAAGCAGCACGTTGCCCATCATCGCCCGGCTCGTGGCGCAGCGCGAGACCTAACACGATCCAGAAGAAAAACCCCGGCAACGCGTCATGAAAATCCGACGAAAGGTCGAGCCCGATCAACGCGGCTTGTACGCTTAAACCGGCGATCGCGAGTTGTTGAAACGTGATATTGCGCGTTTTGAGCGCTGCGGCCAGCGCTTGAAACCCAAAAATGATCCCGCATGCCAACGTTGCGATGTAGCAGATGAAGCCGGCGATGCCCATCTCGAGAAAGCGAGCGAGATACCCGTTGTCGAGCACCGCCGTCCCGCTGCCGCCTTCTTCAAGTTTCACGCCTCCGCCGACGCTGCCTAAGCCCTGCCCGAGCGGCTCGGCCAAACCTTGATGCAGCGCGTAACTCGATTCGGCGCGACGCGCGTTTACCGACTCGTCTTCATCGACGCTGCCGAGCGTGTTGATTCGCTGCTGTAATTGCTGAGTTAGCGCCGGATTTCCTAATAACGTCGACGCGTTTAAAAGCAGCACGGCGGACGTGATAAAAACTGCGCCCAGTGCGAGAATCGCTTGACCGCGCTTCGGGCTTAACACCAAGTAAGCGACGATGCCGACGGCGAGCGCGAGCCACGACGAACGGACGTTCGTCAACGTCAGCGCGGCCATGCAAGCCAGCGTTCCCAATAACGGCCATGGCCGCCGCAGCGTTAACCGCTGTACGTTCAAGAGAATAACGGCGACCAAAAACAGCGACAACGTTCCGGGGGAGTTTAACGTACTGAACGGCCGCAAACCGAACGGCTCGGCAACGCCGAGACTAATTTGATTCGCGTTATTGACATATTCGACGTCCCACGGCGGCGGCGCGACGTACTGAAAGATCGCGTATACGCTCGCGAAACTTCCGAGCCAAAGCAGGGTGACGGTCAGCGTTGCAAACGTTTCGGCGCGCGACGCCGGCCGCATGATGACCCAAGCGCCGATAAGCATCGGTAAGCAAAACTCGGCAAAATCGTAAACCGCGCCGAACTTGCTGCCGGCCGCGAACGCAACGATGAGTGAATAGCCGAATCCAAATAACCAGAAGAACGCGAGTACCTTAAACGGCAACCGCACCCGCTCGGCCGATTTGCTCCGGATGACGAATATAATCAGCGGCAACAACGAAAGCAACGGCAAAATACTGATAATTGAAAGCGGCGTGCGACCGACTTGCCAATCGATGAGCCGTCGCAGTCCCGGCGCTAAACACCATAGCGCCAGAACCGTCGGCAGGTACCAGCGCTCGAAAAGTTCGCCGATACGCCGACCCGAAACGTTCATACGAAAATGTGACTCTCTTTTGCGTACCAGGCATACGTTGCGCGCAAGCCGTCTTCAAGCGATGTCTTCGCCGTCCAACCGTATGTGCGGGCACGCTCGAGATCTGGACGGCGACGCTGCGGATCGCCATCGCGCCCGGCGACAAATTCAGCGCTGAAATCGAGCGACAGTACCGCCGCCAGAGCCTTTGCGATATCGATAATGCTGCGTTCGTCATCGCTGCCGACATTGACCGGCGCTAACGCGCGGTTATCGCCGAGCGTAACGCGGTCGAGCAAATCGATCGCGTCATCAACGTAGGTCATCGACCGGGTCTGCAAACCGGTGCCTTGAATTGGAAACGGACGCCGCTCGATCGCCGCGTCAATGAGCGCTGGTACGAGCCGTCCGTCACTGGTCTGCATTCGCGGTCCATAACAATTGAAGAACCGCACAATCCGCGCGTCTAAGTTGCGAGCCGTGACCGCGGCGGCAACGGCTGCTTCGGCAAAACGCTTGCCCTCATCGTAACACGAGCGCGGCCCGATCGGGTCGACATTACCGAAGTATGTTTCCGGTTGCGGATGTACGAGTGGATCGCCATAAATCTCCGAGGTCGAAGAATAGACGAATCGCGCGCCGCGTTCGAGCGCAATATCAATGAGCGACATCGTGCCGACGCCGTTGACGGCGAGTGTTTCCCACGGATGCTGCTGATACGCGCTTGGACTCGCCGGCGAAGCGAGGTGGTACAGCTTGGACACCTTTGCCGGCGCGTTTGCCCGGGCCAAAATTGCTTGTAGTTCACCGGCCGTCGTCGCCACATCGGCGTAGATGAAGGTTGCGCGGCCGCCGGCAATCGCATCGGCAAGATTCGCAAGGCGACCGGTGGTTAGATTATCGAGAACGATAACATGCTCGCCGCGCTTGACGAGCATGTCGACGAGGTGACTCCCGAGGAAGCCCGCCCCGCCCGTTACAATGCTCGCGATCGCTTCGCTTTTCACAACCGGCCGACGCTACGAGACGACCGAGGAGCGTGCGGCAGTTTCAGCCGTATCACGCGAGGTTTCGGATGGTGCCGAGTGACGCGTCGTAATGTGACGCGGCGGAAAGACGATGCCTTTATCGGGTGTGGCAACACGGTCGCGGAAAGCCTTGATCATTTTGGGCGTTAGCGTCAAAGCGCCTAAGGTGTTGCTGCCGACGCGGGTCAACGTCTTAATCGCCTCATCGTCGGCGGTCGTGCCTAACCGGCCGAGCCGGATCGTCAGCATCGTCCCTTCGGCAACCGTCGCAAACAAAACCGCTAGATTGCTACGCGTGACCGGCGCCGTATCGACGACAATGTAATCGAAGTGAGCTTGGAGCTCTGCCATCGCTACACGAATCTTCTCCATCGACAAGCCCGTCTCAAGCCGCTCGTCGGCGAACGACAAGCCTTTGAAACGCTCGCCGGCGACCGGCTGAGCGTACTTGCTCACTTGGGCGAGTTCCGTGCGCGACAGTGCGACAGGCCGATGGGCTAAACGCGAAAGCGTCGGTGACTTGACGTTCGCGTCGATGAGCAGCACCCGATGCTCGGCTTCGGCTAGGGCCGCCGCTAAGCCGAACGCAGTGGCCGACTTACCGTCGCCCGCCGCAGCCGACGTAACGACGATGAGCGCCGGTTCGGCAAAGGTGGCCTCGATACGGGCCCGTAGTTGGCCGAATTGCTGCGCATCGTTCGTGCTAATCATTGTATCCTTCACTTCCATGTTAACGCGATCCTAAATTACCGATGACGGGAATTCCGTAGAGTTTTTCAACGGCTTCCGGCGAGCGCAGGCTGGGATCTAAAACATCGACTGCTAAACCGACCGAAAGAATAAGCGCGAGCATCAGTACGGCGACGACGACGTCCAGAGCGAGCCGTGGGATGCGCGGCGAAGCACCCGTTGCATGATCGATGACGACCACGGCACCTAATGAAGCGGCGGCGGCTTGATCGGCCTTGGTGGTATTGAGCCGCTCGATCGTCGCCGTGTAGGCGGCTTGTGCCGCTTCGCGCTGCGACCGCAGCACGTTCGTCGCAGCGCCGGTTATCGGCAAATCGTTGAGATGGCCTTGTGCAGTCGCGATTTGTGCGTCGATCGCGGCGACTCGCGCGCGGTCGCCGGCAGCCACCGCACTCGCGCTTCGGCGGGCAAGGACCGTCTGAGCGTAGGATACGCTCGAATCCGGAGTCGCGGAAACGGCTGAATGCTCGGCCGCATCCACGGCGGCGGTCTCCCGCGCGACCTGGTCGCGTAGACTTGCCAGACCGGGAAATGCGCTGGTGTACTGCGAGCGCTGAAATTCAAGTGCTGCAGCGTCCCGTGATTGTCCGGTCCGCAGCGCTTGGACGTACGGGTCGTTCGTCAACACTTCGTGTTTGACGATCCCGGCAATCTCTCTGGGCTGCGCCGATTGCGCCGCCGCGATCGCTTCGTCACTGACGAGCGTTGCCGATGCGGTGCCGCGTTGCGTTTGGAGCGAGTCGATCTGACCGGTGATGTTTTCAAGCGCCCGATCCGAGCCTGCGAATGAATCGCGCTGTGCGGCGTGCTGCAATTTTGCGTCGATCGATTGCATCTCATCGGTATCGCGCTGCAGTGCAGACTGCAGATACGTCAACATCAGGTCGTACTGACCGCTCGAAAGTTCTTTGTAGTAATTGGTGGTTTCGTCGGCCAATGCGTTGGTGACGTCGCGTGCCAGCTTCACATTCTTGTCCCGGTACGAAATCGGCATGACGTCCGAGTGAATCCCCGGCTTGGCGTCGATGCGCGAGCGCAGCGAATCGGGATCGCCGAGCGAAAAACGCTTCGCAACCCGATTGATAACGGCGCCGCTGAGCGTTAAGGTGCCCATGTCGGAGCTCGGAATCATCGAGTCTTTACCGACCATCATCACGTGGGCGACACCGACATATGTCGGCCGAATCGAATGCAGAACGAACGGCAGCGCAACAAGCGCAAGAATAAACGTTGCGACTAGCACGATGCGCCGCCGTTGCAGCATGGCAAAGAAAGAATTACGCGTCATGACATTCCTTTAACGCCGAGTGTGCGATTACGTTTGCGTCGAACCGCCCGCTGCTCAATAGGCACCTTCGGTCGATATCAAGGTGCGAATCGTTCGTACCAGCACCGCAGCATCGGTGCTGTGCGACGCCTGCCGTATGTAATCTAAATCAAGCAGCGTTGCTTGCGGCATATGCAGCGGTACAGTCGAGCGGCACGTCGTCTGCCAGAATCCGGTTACACCGGGCGTCACGAGATGCCGCAGATGCTGCCACGATTCATACCCGCGCACGATAAACGGCATCTCCGGCCGTGGCCCGACCAGTGCCATATCGCCGATGAGGACGTTGAGCAATTGCGGGATTTCATCGATCGACGAACGGCGTAGCCAATATCCGGCGCGCGTAATGCGCGGATCGCGGCCGGTCGTCGGAGACAGACCATCGACGCATTTTTCTTTCTTCATCGTGCGCAGCTTATAGATGGTGAAAAGCTTGCCGAAACGTCCGACCCGACGTTGCCGGAAAAGAATCGGCCGGCCGTCTTCGATAAGAATAGCGATTCCCGCAACGATAAGAATCGGGGCGGCCACGAGCAGCATGGCGAGAGCGACGCAGACGTCGATGACGCGCCGCAAACGCATATATCCGACGTTCTCACGGAAAACAATGAGGTCCGGTTGCGTCGCAGATCGGCGGGCGTCGCGCCCGGTCCGGTCCGTCTCGTGTGCGATCGTCGGGAGCGTCGTCATATTGAGCGTATTCATTACTTGGTTTGCACCGTTTGCGGTATGAGGCGCGTCGACGCGTTCACGCCGAGACCCAGCGCCGCGAAGACGGGCGACCAATCAATCTTATGACCTTCGGGCACGAAGACGGTATCGCCGTCGGCAAGCGGCGGGTTTTGGGAAATGTCGCCGTGGGTCAATGCCGTCACATCGTATTGCGTGCGCTGGCCCTGATGCAGCACTTGCACTTTTTTAAGATCGGCCCACTTCTGTATGCCGTTCGCACCGTACAGAGCGCTGAGCAGCGTCGAATCGGTCTTGAGCTGAACGTCGCCCGGCTTGACGACCATGCCGACGACATTGATGACCGGCGCGCGCGGCACGGTAATGATATCGCCCGGCTGCGCCGGCTGCGAGAATTCCGGGCTGCCGAATGCGACGACGCGACGTACGCCGCCGCGCTCGATCGTAATATTGCTCGTTGCCGACGTCGGCAACTCACCGCCCGCTTGCGTTACCGCCGTCGAAATCGCATCGGACGAATTGAGATATGCGATGCCGGGTTGCCGTACTTCGCCTAGCACCGTGACGCTGACCGGCTTGTCCCGTAACGCAATCGTATCGCCGGACTCGAGAACCGGCGACATGCCCGCCGCGATCGAACTCGTGCTGGCATCATAGGGCCCCAGCGCGATTCCGTCCCGCACGATCGAGACGTGGCGCAAATCAACGCGTCCATGGTCGAGATCGAATGTTGCTTGCTGGGCAGGCTGTACGCCGAGCGCCGTGGTTTGCGTACGCAGCTGCGCAAGCGCGCTTGAAAGATTTTCGCCCGGGCTGTACGCCAGGACTCCGCCCGGACCACCCGCTACGAAAATCGACTGCGCCTGTGACAACACCTGGACGTCGACGGCAACCTTGCGAACGTACGGTTGCAGACGGTACCGGACACGCTGCGAGATTTGCATTGCATCGAGGTTCGTCGTATCGACGCCGCCTGCGAGCGGCAGCGAGATGAAGCCTGACCCATCGACGGTTGCTTGTCCGGATAACTCCGGATGGTTATAAACGAGAACGGCAACGCGGTCGCCGGGGTGGACCTTGGCAATCGCGGGTGCGGCCGCACTCGCGATGAACATCGCAGAGAGCGCAAGGGTTCGACCCAGTATTGTCGGCAATTGACGGCCTCTTCAAGAAATGAGCGAGACGTTCGGCAGCCGGTTACTCGTTGAATAATCGCTGGTTGCCGAGATACCGCGTGAATAGCGGTGATTGCAAGTCCATGTCGTGGTGTTACACGGTAGAACTCGTTCACCGGCAGTATACCATAGAACGCCGCAATGCCATGGTTCGTTTTGATTTAAATTAATCTCCATAGCGCCTCATACCGACCGGTACTGCTTTGCCCGTTATGGAACGGTAGCCGCTGTGATGCAAAGTTCCAAATAGCGCATGCGCGGTGCAAAGATTTTCTCATACGGCTAATTCCGTATCTCGGAGTTACAACGGCGGCACGTTAATTAATTAGCGAGCCGGCTGATCCGTTCGACGTAACGCGCTCAGCGGAGTCTCGTACATCGATTGCTACAGCGCCGCTCCGCCGTCGGCCGGGCGACGAATGCCGATGGCGAACGAACAAACCCGGCAATCGCCATTTAAATTATTCGCGTCGGCGTCTAGAAGCGGAATCGAGCCGTTATATGCGCACGAACACAGTTGCCGGCAACGTAACGCGCGCTGCCGATTGTCGGTCGAACGTTCGCAAATGCTGCGCCGGATCGCAGCCGATTTTTGCCTCACGCGGCAGGTCAGGATAGAGTCGAATGGTTAATACGCTTGCTAAGTATGCGAGACGAACATCGTGAGTCGACGCAAGAAATGGTCCGGCCGATTCGGACAACGGCTCGCAGCGGCACTGTGACCATTCGTTCGGACGAGTCGCCGGCCGAATTGCGACGGCGTTACGATGACGCGAAGCCGTTCCGGCATATCCTGTTCGATAATTTTCTCGATGCGAGCGACGCTAGCGCGATTGCCGATGCGTTCCCCAAGCCGCAGGGCGTCGATCGCGTATTAGCCTCGCTATTCGCCGCACGAACTTACAATAGCGATCTCACCGGAGTTGACGAGCAAATCGGCCGCGTTTTTACGATGCTGGGCGCTCCCGACTTCATTGCGTGGCTCGAAGCGATCACCGGCATTCCGAAGTTACAGATCGATGAAGATTTTATCGGCGCGGGTTTGCACCAAGCCGTTAACGGCAGCAGTCTTCCGGTACACGCCGATCATAATACTCATCCGAAAAACAACGCGCTTTACCGCCGTCTGAATTTACTCATTTACATGAATCCGCGCTGGGAACCGCAATGGGGCGGCATTCTCGAGTTGTGGGACCGCGATGCCGCGGCTCCGGCAGTCTCGGTCGTGCCGTTGCTCAATCGCTGCATCGTCATGGAAGTCAACGACCGGGCGTTTCACGGCTATCGTCAAGTCCGCGTGCCTGACGGGATCGCGCGAAATGCAATCGTCGTCTACTACTATTCGCCGCAACCGGCGCCACTGCAAGAAATCGATCCGCACCCGACGATCTTTCCGGTTGCCGGTCAGTCGGCCGGCACGTTGCTGGTGCGCCGAATCCGGCACGGATTGCTGCTCCGTATACTCGCTGCAAAGGACCGCCTGAAGCGGAGAATCGGCGATCCGCGTAAGGTTGACAAATCCGCGGATCGTTAGCTTTGTGAAAGCGCGCATCGCACCGGCCGTGAAAGTGCCGCGCAAGCCCACACCTGCGGACAAGGTGCCGTTGCGAGTCCCGGCTCCGACACTCGACGATCACCTGGCGATCATGACGCGCGCGGTTTTCGCCGCAGGCCTATCATGGTCGGCGATCGACGTACGCTGGCACGCATTCGTCACCGCGTTTTCGCAGTTTGAGATACACGCCGTTGCCGCCTACGGTGACTTCGACGTCGAGCGCTTGATGGTGACGCCCGGTATCATCCATTCACGGAAGAAAATTGAAGGCAGCGTTCGCAATGCACGGACGCTGCTGCAACTTGCCGGTGGATTCCCGTCGATCTCTGCATACGTCGAACGGTTCGAGACGTATGCGCAGACGCTCGCCGACGTTCGCGAGCGGTTCGCATTCGTCGGCGATCTAAGTTGTTATTACTGGCTGTTTAGAACCGGACAGCGTGTGCCGCCGTTCGAGCGCTGGATCGAAACACAAAAAGCGGATCACCCGCGGATGCGCGAGATGATTCTTGCCGGACGAGAGGCCGGAACGTCGACCGAAACCGAGAGCTACTAGGCACCATGTGCTTTCGCTTCGCGATACTGTGCGATATGTTCGTAGACGTGATCGGGGAACTGCAGATCGCGGTACACATTTCCGGCATCGAGATCGTCGACGTTCGGGATGATCGGAAAATCCTGACGCGATTGAAAGTCTAAAATCTTCGCACGTTTGGGCGGGCTATAGTCGGCTTCTTCAACTTGCGCGATGAGCTGGCGCGCATCTTCCTCACCGAGCGTTTCATCTTTGGTCAATTCCGCGACGATCTCATCCGCCGATCCGAAATGCCGGGCGATCATCGTAAATACGAGCCGGCCGTAATGACCGATATCCTGTCCTTGACCGAGCGAATCGAGCAAATGAGTCATCATCGCATCGCGTCGTAATTCATCAACCATCATACGTCCAGTATACCCGAACGTACGTTCGCAAAACGCCTAATTTGCACTTCGCGGCGTAAAAGCTTGCTGCCGCTCGAGCGAACGCGGCGTAATGCCGTCGGCGCGCAGCCGGATCGCAAACGACGTACCGTTCGTTGCGGATTCAACCAGCGCTAGATTGCCGCCCGCGCGTTCGACTGCGCGCTTCGCAATCGCAAGCCCAAGGCCCGACCCCTCGATATCACCGCGCCGCGAACCACGAAAAAAACGGTCGAAGATTGCATCGCGTTCGCCCGGTAATATACCCGGCCCGCTGTCGGAGATACGAATTTCAACTCCGGATGCATGCGCGCTCACGCGGATCGCGATCGGTGAGCCGGGCGCATATTTGGTCGCATTATCGACGATATTGGCAAGCGCTTCGTACAAATCGCCGCGATTACCGATGATCGTGGCATCGACTTCGATTGCAAGGTCGAAGCGCTGGGCGACGATTTCGCGACGCGTGCCGATGATATCGTTCTCGATTAAAGCCGTTAAGTCGAACGGCTCGGCCGGCCGTACGTCCTCGCCTTCAAGCCGGGCCAGCAATACGAGGTTATCGATGAGCGTCCGCATACGCGTTCCCTCGATGGCAATCGTCGAGAAAATTCGTCGCGAGCGCTCGTCGTCCGGAGCGCGCCGCTTGAGCATATCGATGTACCCGAGTACGATCGTCAGCGGGGTGCGAAGCTCGTGCCCGGCATCGGCGACGAATTGCCGCATCTGCGCTTCGGCCGCCGCACGTTCATCGAATGCCGCCTCGACTTGAGCGGCCGCGGCATTGTACGCGCGGGCGAGCTGATCGAATTCGCTGCGACCGGCGATCGTGATCGGCGCGGCACTGAAGTCGCGCCCCGCAAAACGCGTCAGCGCCGATGTTACGTCGTAGAGCGGACGCAGCGCTTGCAAGGTGATGTACCGGCCGATCGCCCAGGCAACGAGGCCCGCGAGCGCGCCGGTGAGAACGAGAATACCAATCGAGATTCCGACGATCGTCCGCACCCGAGCGAGGTCCGCGAAGACGACGCTCAGCCCGCCGAGATACGGGCGCCGGATCGGCCGGATACCGAGAAACGTCGCCGCGAGGAAGCCGAGCCGGTCGTTATAGAAGGCGCGCCCGGGCACCGGCGGCGCACCCGCAACGCCGCGCCGGTCCGGCGGCCGGGGCGCAAAATAGGGTGGCCGCGGGATTGCTTGTATCGAGATACCCGGCCGTGCGACGCGGCGAACGAGCAATTGCGAGCCGGCGGCCCAGTCATCGCGATCGGCGCGTGCCCGCGCTTCAATGTCGGGTATCTGACGACCGACGGCTTCGATCTGTTCGTTCGTCTCGCGAGCGTAGAGAAATAACGCCGCGAGCATCACCGAACCGGCTAAGAGCAGCACGAGCAATGTTGCGACCACGACGTACCAAGCCGTTAAACGGCGAGCGAGCGAAGCGAACATTACTGGGCCCGCAACGCATAACCCGCACCCCGGATCGTGCGAATTAATTTCGGCTCGAAGTTTGCGTCTATTTTCGCGCGAAGATACGAGACATACGTCTCGACGGCGCCCGGACCGACGTCCCGATCGCTGCCCCAAACGAGATCGAGCAGCTGATCGCGCGTAAACACCCGCTCGGGATTGCGTGCAAAGGTTACCAGCAGCGCGTATTCACGCGCCGAAAGGTCGATGCGCTCCTTGCCGCGTCGCACATCGCGCCGGTCGAGGTCGATGGTAAGATCGGCATAACTGACAATCGAGGGATGCTCGAGCCGCGGCCGGCGCAACGCCGTGTGCAGCCGAGCGAGCAACTCCGAAACCTCGAATGGTTTGGCGATATAGTCGTCCGCGCCGCGCCGCAAACCCGTGATGCGATCGTCGGTATCGGCTTTTGCACTCAACATTAAAATCGGCGCCTCGGTAAAGCGCCGCAGCATCGGCAACAGATCGAGTCCGTTGACTTGCGGCAGCATAACGTCGAGCACGATGGCATCCGGTCGCCAATCGCGGACGAGCGCCAGCCCTGCGGGACCGTCGCCGGCAGACCGGACCTCGAAGCCGTCCTCCCCAAGCGCCAGTTCCAGCAGTTCTCGAAGATGACGTTCGTCATCGATGACGGCTATACGCGGCGTCGGCATCGTCTTAGTGTTTCAAACTTCCGCCGCCGGTTCCCAGTTCGGTGGGACGGACGGCAAATAGACCGACCTGCGGCGCATACCCGACTCCAAGCCGCCCGCGAAAGGCGGTATAGCCGGCAGTCAATGCAGCGTCTTGCGTCAGCGCCGAGAAATACGCGCAGTTCAAGGTCGAGCGAAATCCCGCAAACGCAGCCCGGCGCTGCGGATCGGGCGCTGACCGCACGCTTCCGCCCGGCGCCTCACGTGAGCCGTCGACCGTCAGCCGCTCGTGTTGAGCGTTAGCGGGCGGGGGTCCGCCGCCCGCATCGGAGCCGCCCGCCAGCTCATGACCGGCAGGCGGCGTATTCGCGTTCAGATCGCGCGTGCCGCCAACATCCGGCCGCATCTCCAAGTACCAATCGGCCCCGCGAACGCTGCCGTGCGGAACGAGCGCTATGCCCGTGACGGGCGAAAGCGGCTGTCCGGCGGCGAAGGCCGCCGCGGCCGCCCGCAGTTGCGTCAAGACCGGCCGAGCAAGCGCGGCATCGGCGGCAGTGCAACTTTGCCGCTTGTCCGCAACGGAAAGCGGATCGATACCGGGCGGCGGCGGAAACGGTGTAAACGCCCCTAAGCCCCGATTGCGCTGAGCTGCGCCGGTCTCGGCGACTGTCGGCACCGCCGCCGATGCAGTTGCTCGGCGTCCGGGCAACGCATGTCCGGCGCCGCGCACGGCGCCGGTATTGAATGAATAGGTGAGGCTGAACTCACGCGGTGGATTCGGATTTGCCGCGAGCAGCAGCGAGCCGCCGCCGCTCGTTGCAATCGGCTGGGCGAACGCCGCACTCGACAGCACGCCCGACTCGGTGTTGAAGACGTTTGTTTCAAGCAACGCAATGCGTCCGATGCCCAGCGCGTGCGAAGCGCCGAGGCTCAACAACGCGTAGGGGTCGATGTGCTGTGAATTGTTTGAACCGACGTACTGCACGTTTGCGAGGAGCTCTAAGCCCGCAGCCGGCAGGTCGCCATCGAGCGTAAGATTGCCGCGATGCACCGGCCGGCCCGGTATTTGCGCACCGACGATCGTCGTGCTGCTCAGTTGCGCTAACCGCGCATCGGCGGCCGTCACGCTGGCGCCGTTGGTTTGATAACTCGGCAGCGCCACAAGGTGCGGCCCGAGTGCAATTCGTCCGCTTAGCGTAAAGCCCTCATAGACACGCGTCGTATCGCCGATCGGTTCGTTGACGTAGACGTTGGCCGGATCGAGCACCGCAGCCGGACCGCAGGTGTATGGCGAAGTAAAGTAGTTCTGTAAGGCTGCGACGTACGGGCTCGCTGCCGTGAAGCCGAGCCCTGCGGCGACGATTTGTGCGTTTACGAGCTGATCCGCCTGGCTTTGATGATAGACGTCCAAACTCAAAGAACCGAACTTCCAATCATGCGTCCAGCTCGCATCGTAACTGATGGCAGATTGACGGCCGGCGAGATCGCCGGGTCCGTTCACTTCGGCGGTTCCGGCCGCGCAGTTGAAACGCGCTGCGGCGGGATCGCTGAACGTGCGGACCAAACCTGCCGCCGGTTGGGAACTGCCGACGCTTAACGAGGCGGCGTAGGTATCGTTGCCGGTGGGACGCCACGTGCCGCCGAGGCCGCCCAGTAACGATGTTCCCGAACCGTTCGTACTTGCCAGCGAAACGTTCGGTCCGAGCGACAGCCGATCGTTTATCTTGTACAGATCCGAGAGTGCGTAAGTTTGCGAACCGGTTCCCGCGGTCGAGCCGATGACGAACGCACTTGAGTTGACCGTCGGCATGAAATTCGTGACCGACGCATACGTCGAGCCGTGCAAGCTGAAGGTCGAGCGTCCGACATCGACGGTAGATAAAAAGGCGATGCCGCGCGAAAGCGTCTTCGTCGTCGTTACCAGCGGCGACGCAACGCCGTCGACATAGCGCAAGGCATCGTTCTGATTGCCGTCGGTCGAGTTGACGTACGTCGATAGACTCGTCGTTACATTACCGACTAGCGACTGTACGGTACCGTAGACGAATTGATATTTGTTCGCGTTTGTATTCCCCGGACCCGTACCGCACGGTAAGATCGTGACGTCTTGGGTGCATAAGGACGACGTGCCGCGATCGTTTTGCAACGCCGTGAGATTAAGCGTCGTTCGATCGTCGAGTGCATAACGCAGCTTTAGAAAATTGCCGGCTTGACTGGATTCGCCGGCATGCGGATAGGTCAGGCCGCTTTGATCGGTATACGTCGCGAATGTCAGCGGGTTGTCCGACTCGCGCAGCGTGTGCAGCAGCGCGATACCTAATTTTCCGAACGAACCGGTTTCGCCGAATTGATAGTTGAATCGGTCGAAGGTACCGTACGAGGTTGACGCCTGCGAGACCCAGGTTTGCGTCGGCTGCAAGGTGCGAAAATTGACGGCTCCGCCGAGCGAACCGGCCTGCGCGGCGAAACTCACGCTCGCGCCGCCGAAAAGGTCGGTATTGAGCGACCGCAGATCGGTTGCCGAACCCGGCGCTCCGAGCGGAATACCGTCAAGGGTGATCGCCGTTTGCGATTCATCGTGACCGTTGAGCGAGATCGTTTGCGCAGCATCCGGATCGTTCGAGCTTTGCGTGACGTCGACGCCGGCAATTTTACCGAGCGCATCGGTAAGCGAGTCGGAAACTTTGCGGATCGAACTATCGGCATCGACGTCGTGCGTGCTGATCGAAACTCGGGCGCTCACCCGTCCGATGACCTTCACACCGTTTGCCGTCGCAAGCGCGCCCGACGGCACATCGGCGCGCGCAACGGCAGCCGCCAGATTGACATCGATGTCGACTTCCTTATTACCTAAGATCTCGAACTGCGCCGACGTGCTGCCGCCGAAACCGGATTTGCTGACGCGCACGCGATACAGTCCCGACGGCACGTCGGTATATTTAACGCTGCCGCTTCTATTCGTCAATGCCGATGCTTGCGTCGCCCCGAGCAGCACGATGCGCGCGTCGGCCAACGGTGCCTTGCTCGTCGCATCGACGACGGTGATGCTGATGATTCCGGTCTCTTGCGAGCTTTGTGCGCGCACCGGCGGGGATACGAGTGTCGCACATACCGCCAGCAAGATGATCATGACGCGCAAAAGCGGCGGCAGCCTATGCATCGGGCTCGATCGTCGCATACCGACCTGGGATGGCCCTAAGAGCTTACGTTCCGGAAGCGTGGCCGCGTAGCGCTGCAATGGCATCTAAGAATCGCTCGCCGAAGTCGGCGAGCTTCTTGTCGCCGACGCCGCTGATGGCCCGCATTTCGCTCAGCGTGCGCGGCGCCTCGCGCGCCATCGCGCGTAGCACCGCGTCGCTGAAGATATGGAACGCGGGTACATCGCGCCGGTCGGCAAGCGCCTTGCGTACGACGCGTAATGCGGCAAAGATTTCCACGTCGTAATCGCCGTCGCCATCAGCCGACTGCTTCGTGCGTGCTTTGACCGGGGCGATCGCGGCCGCCCGGATCGAGATCGGCGCGCGTTCGGCGAGCGCACGCCGACCGGCGGCCGTCAGCGTTACGACATTGTACCGAGCGGAATCGGCCGCGATCAGATCCAGCCGCACGAGTTCGCCGGCCAGGTGCCGCCACGCCGGCCGGCTTACATCGGCGCCGATCCCGAAGGTCGAGAGCTGCGCATGTCCCCAGCGCTCGATCTTTTCATTGTACGAACCGAGCAACACGTCGATGATGTGCGATATGCCGAACTCGCCGCCGTTCTTTTGTCGAATCCGATAGATGCAGGACAACATCTTCTGCGCCGGGAGCGTCATCTCGACCGCCGGCCGGGGCTCCAAACAGTTGTCGCACGCACCGCAGTCGCCGGCCGCCAACGCTTCACCGAAGTACGCCAGCAGTTCGCGCCGGCGGCAGCCATCGGCATAGGCGTAACGCGTCATCTGCTCGAGTTGTGCGCGCGCAACCGCCTGTTCTGCGGCATCGGCCTTGTCGGCCAAGAAGCGCTCGTATTTATTTATGTCGCCGTGACTAAAGAACAGCAGACAATCGGCGGGCAAGCCGTCGCGGCCGGCGCGGCCGGTTTCTTGATAATAACCTTCAACATTCTTCGGCATGTCGTAATGCACGACGAAGCGCACGTTTGACTTGTTGATCCCCATTCCGAATGCAACGGTCGCACAGACGACACGAATATCATCGCGTAAAAACCGATCCTGATTGCGCGAGCGGATTTCGGGCGCCAACCCGGCGTGATACGGCACGGCGGAAATGCCGCTCCCGACGAGCTTGGCGGCAAGCATTTCCGTCGACGCACGGCTTTGCACGTAGACGATGCCGGCCTCATCGGGCCGCTTTCGCAGCCAGGCAACGAGCGAATCGGCGGCTCGCACCTTCGGCGTCACCCGATACGTGAGGTTCGGCCGGTTGAAGCTGGCGACATAGACGCGCGGGTTGCGCAAGGCGAGCCGGTCGATGATGTCGGCTCGCACCCGGTCGGTTGCCGTTGCGGTCAACGCGATAAACGGCTGGTCGGCAAAGCGCCGCCGCAATTCGGCGATGCGCCGGTACTCCGGCCGGAAGTCGTGGCCCCACTCGCTGATGCAATGTGCCTCGTCGACGGCAAAGCGCGCAACGTTCCAGCGCTCGAGGTCGGCGGCGAACCCGGGTTGCGCGAGACGCTCGGGCGCAACGTACAACAAGCGATATGCGCCGGCGTCCAGACCGCGTAAGCGTGCCCGGACGCCGTCGTATTCGAGCGATGAATTCAGGTACGTCGCCGGTATGCCCGCCGTGGTCAGGGCATCCACCTGATCTTTCATCAACGCAATGAGCGGTGAAATGACGACGGTAAGTCCGCTACCGACGAGCGCGGGTAATTGAAAACACAACGATTTTCCGCCGCCCGTCGGCAGCAGCGCGAACACATCTCGGCCGGCTAGAACATCTTCGACGATTTCAGCTTGCAGCGGCCGAAAAGCATCGAAGCCGAAATGGTGTTTGAGCGCATCATGCAACGCGCCGTCCGCAACGGTCATGTCAACGGTCCTTCGACAACCGAGTTCCGCTTGCCGTCGAGGCGCCGCTTCGCATCGAAGCCTGTCCGAAACTGTACTAAATATCCGATCACGCACTCGTGTGGAGCGGCAAGCGGCCGGGCAATCCGCATTGGGACGACGAGCGTTGCAGGGATACCACTCCCGGCCGCACACCGAAGCAAACACACCATGCCGTTACTCTGGGCGATCGTCATCGTGCAGGCCGTGCTTGCCGTTCGCGTCGTCGCGCGCATGCTGCGCACCGCGACCGGCAAACAGCTCAGCATCGACGCGGACAACACAAGTCCCGCCGGATGTATTTCCGTGATCGTACCGGTGCTCAATGAATTCGAGCGGCTCGGAACCTGTCTCGAACGGCTGATCGAATGCGGCCCCGAAGTGCGCGAGATCCTGGTCGTCGACGGCGGATCCGACGACGGCACGCTCGATGTCGTCGCGTCGTTTGCCGCGGCCGACCCGCGCGTACGTGCTATCGACGCCGCGCCGGTCGCGCGCGGTTGGAACGGCAAGGCCTGGGGCCTAGAGAGCGGGCTGCACGCAGCATCGCCCGCATCAACCTGGATTGCTACGATCGATGCGGACGTCCGCATCAAACCGGCGCTTTTCGCAACAATCGTTCCTTGGGCGCAACGTTGTGCGGTTCCGGCGTTAAGCATCGCAACCAAACAGGACCTCGGCGACCGCAGGTCGGGTCTCCTTCATCCGGCGATGCTCACCACGCTGGTCTACCGTTTTGGGTTACCGGGAAACGCCACCCGATCGGCCGGCGCCGTTCAGGCAAACGGGCAATGCTTTTTCGCCGAACGACAACTGCTCCTCAACACCAACGCGTTTTTCAAAGCACGCGCTTCAATATGCGAAGACGTCGAGATCGCACGCATGCTTGCGCGCGCGCGACACCGGGTCGGCTTTTATGAAGCCGATACGCTCGCCGTCGTGCGCATGCACGACACCTGGCGCGAATTGTGGCTGAACTGGCCGCGCTCTCTCACCTTGCGCGACGGCATCTCCGTCTGGCACACGGCGATCGGCCTTGCCGAAATCTTTTTCGTTCAAGCTCTGCCGCTCGCATTCGTGCTGCTGTTGATGATGGGCGGCCACGATTCGCCGGCACGTGCCGTTGCTTACGGCTTCAATCTCGTGCTGGTCGGCATCCGGCTTGGCGTTTTGGCGGGAACCTACCGTGCTTACCGGAACCCGCCGTGGACATATTGGCTCTCACTCTTTGCGGATCTGCCGGTGACGGCCGCACTTATCGTTAGCGCCCTCCGCCGCCGGCATACTTGGCGCGGGCGAACGCTGGTTTCGGATCGGATGACGTGAATCGAATCGCCTGGGCCTTTGTCGGTCTGCACGCCCTCGCATTGCTCTTAGGCCTCTTCGGTCTGCTCGTTGCGATTCCACATCCCGAGCTGTGGGCCGGACATCCGGACGACATGGCCTTCTTCGCCTTCGCGATCAATAAGACGGGTGGCACGGGGATGGTACTGGGCGCCGTCGCGATGATCGCCTTCGGCATTGCCGCGCTGGGTGCACGCCGGACGCTGCTGTTTTTTGCAGCAGCTTGCGTGATTTCGGCAACGGCCGAGTTGACCGGTACGAAAACCGGCTGGCCCTTCGGCGGCTATGAGTATACCGACTTTCTGGGTTACAAGCTGCTGGGTCGCGTTCCGTTCGCCATCCCGCTGTCATGGTTTTACATGGGCTTCGCATCGCTGCTCATAGCCGATTCGATCGCCGCAGCGCGCGGCTGGCGCAATCGTACGCTGTGGGCGATCGTCCTCGGTGCGTACCTGCTTACCGCTTGGGATCTTGTCCTGGATCCGTCGATGGCTGCACCGCAGCTAGCCTACATCCACTTCTGGGTGTGGCACGAACACGGACCGTATTTCGGCATGCCGCTGCGTAATTTGGCCGGCTGGTTCGGCACCGGCCTGGCGTTTATTGCCGTCGGGCGCTTACTGTGGCGCGATCGCGTGACGCCCGTCGCGGCTCCGTGGCTGCCGTTTGCCGTTTACGCAACTAACGTCGTGTGGTCGATGGTGCTGAGCTTGTCGGCAGGGATGTGGCAGACGGCGCTCGCGGCGGTCATCTTCAGCCTCGTCCCGGCGGCACTTGCGGTGATCCCGCCCGCGGTACGCAGCGAGCGCTTCGCTAAGGCGTAATCGGCAATTTACCCGCCGCTCGGTCAGTTCGGCCCGCGGGCGATCTCCGCGTGGGGAATTCGCACGAAAACCGCCCGAGTCGTGCTCGAGGGCAGTGAATACCTGCCGCAACGCGGTCCGGTGGTCATCGTAGCGCGGCATTACCATCATCTGCTCGACGGCGCGGTTCTTGTTTCGCGCTTAAAGCGTCCGGTCCACATCGTCGTCGCGCTCGATTGGACGGTGGACGCGCGGCAGCGAACCTGGATGGAACGCGCCTGTCGCGCAGCGCAATATCCGATCGTGCTACGCCGGCCGAGTCTGTCGACAAGCGGTGCGTACCGGCCCGACGAGCTGCTGCGCTACACCCGCAATGCCTTGCGCGAGACGACCCGGCTGCTGCGCGCCGGCCGCGTCGTGGTCGTGTTTGCCGAAGGTTATCCGAATGTCGATCCGAGTGGCCGGCAAAAACGCGGCGCAGATGACTGGCTGCCCTTCGAATCCGGGTTTCTGCGTATGATCGGCCTCGCCGAACGTGACGGTAAGACGCAGGTTTCGCTGGTGCCGGTCGGCTTTCACTACGAATGGCACGAGCGCTGGTCGATCACGGCGCGCATGGGACCGCCGCTTCGTCGTGACGAGCGGCAAATCGCGACGATCGAACAAGCGGTGCGGCGTCTCTCCACGTAATTCGCAAGTCGCTGCAATCGCCGGCAGCATTACGGCAATCGTTGCCGGCGGACTCGTACTATTCATCGAGATGTGGACCGTCGTTCCGGCGCCGACGCTGCCGCTTCTCGCCTTGGCGGTTTTGGTGCCGGAACTAAGCCCGTGGCTGAGCGTGTGCTGCATCGCGGCCGGCGCGATCGCGCAGTTCGCAGCGCGCAGCTGGGCTCGTGACGTCGGCGTTCTATGCGCGGCGGCGGCACTGGGTTTTGCGCTGTTGCCGTGGGGCTTATTACCCGTCACGATCGCCCGCTGCGACCGCGAGATGCAAATAGCTTTGGGCGCCGGCGCCGTTGCGCGTGCATCGCCGAGCCCGCCGCGACTCAGCCGAGCGTATTCGCTCGGCCTGGCCCTGGTCGGCGATCGGGATGCCGCGCCGGTGACGGCGCTTTACGAACGCCCGGTAGAACTGCGCGACGGACGACGCTTATTTCTCGACGTCTACGCGCCGCCGACGCCCGGCCTGCACCCGGCGATCGTGATCGTGTATGGCGGCGCCTGGATTTTCGGCAGCCGGGCCGACAGCGCAGCCATTGCGCAGACGTACGCCCGCGACGGCTATACTGCCGTTGCCATCGATTACCGGCATGCACCGGCGTACCGCTATCCGACGCAGATAAACGATGTCCGCGATGCGCTTGGGGCGATCGCTCGCCACGCAGCGGCCTGGCAGATTGACGTCGGGCGCGTTGCGCTGCTAGGCCGCAGCGCCGGTGCGCAATTGGCGTTGCTGGCGGCGTATCTGCCGGAGCCGGTTCCGATTCGAGCAGTCGTTGCTTACTACGCCCCGACCGATTTAATCGGCGGCTATCGCGATCCGCCGGATCCCGATCCGGCCGACGTCGACCGGATTCTACGCGCTTACATCGGCGGGACGCCCGAGGAACGGAACGGCGCGTACGTCGCGGCTTCGCCGTTGCGGCACGTACGAGCCGGCTTACCTCCGACGCTGCTCATCGGCGGTGGACGTGATGAGCTCGTGCGACTTGCTTTCGCGCATGAACTGCGCGCTGCACTGCGCGAACGGCGGAACCGCGTTGCAGCCTTGGACATTCCATGGAGCAATCACGCTTTTGATACAATTCCGAACGGAACGGGGGGACAACTGGCACGCTACTATACCGAACGGTTTTTGGCATCCGAATTATAATGTACGCCGCGCGATGCCGGCGAATAAACTGCGTTGCGATACGAGCAGCGCAGAATCGGGTACATTGCGCGCATGCTCAACGACGTCGGAAGTCTCGTTGCCCGTCTCGCACTCGGCGGCAGTATTGCGGCGCACGGTGCTCAAAAAGCTTGGGGGGCGTTCGGGGGGCCCGGACCGCAAGGTGCCGCGATGTTCATGGAAAGCTTGGGCTTCATGCCCGGAGCACGGTACGCGGGTGCCGCTTCCGGCAGCGAACTCATTGCCGGCCTTTTGATTGCCGCAGGCGCCGGCGGCCCGCTCGGTCCGGCGCTTTTGCTTTCCACGATGGTCGTTGCTCAGACGGCCGTTCACGCCAAGAACGGTTATTTTGCGCAGGGCGGCGGTATCGAACTCGGCGTCATGTACTCGACTGCCGCGCTTGCGCTTGCGACCGGCGGATACGGCCGCTTTTCGGTCGATCACGCCTTGAGCTGGACGAAGCTACGCGAGCCGGGGTTGACGGCCTTGATCCTCGCGGGCGGCGTTGCGGGCGGCTTAGCCGTTCTAGCTCAACGGGCACCGATCGAGGTTCCGGCGCAGGGTCTCGATACGCAGTCTGAATCAGACACTGCCGGCGCTCCGCACGATACAGCGACCGCGACCTAAAACCCAAGCCGCCCGAAGCCGCTCGCACAAAAAAAGCTCGTCTCCGGAGAGACGAGCCTTCTTTTCTTACTTTTAGTTAGCGGTAAGACTGACGCGATGCAAAGCAATCACGGCAGTAAACGGGCTTGTCGCCACGTGGCTGGAACGGCACTTGGGCCACACCACCGCACTGGCTGCAAGTCGCATTGAACATCTCGCGCTGCGGACGTGCACCGCCGCCGTTGCCGCCGAAGCTGCTTCCGCCGCCGCCGCCGCCGCTGTAGCTCGAGGATCCGCCGCCGCCACCGGCACGTTGCGCTTTACGCGCAGCACGACAGTCGGGGCAACGATTCGGCTTGTTGGTAAAGCCCTTCGAGGCAAAAAATTCTTGCTCGCCGGCGCTAAAAGTGAAAGGGGCGTTGCAGTCAACGCAATTGAGGGTTTCGTCAGTGTACATCGGTACTCCAAATTTCAGGTTTGACTATAGGCGTCTGATTGATCACTTCGCTAGACCTGAACCCTTGGAGCTGAAGACGGATCTTCCAAAACCTCTGAGCGGACCGCTAATGACTCCGGTCCACACGACGCCTGGCGCGGTCCGGTATCACCATTTATAACACATCTTTATTGAAAAAGATGCAATTGTTTTTGCTCTGCTCGGAACTTAACGACTTCGTGCGCCCGATTACTTTGTGGCGCAGCAGCTTCGGCGGCTAATGTCCCGTAAACACGTGCAGTTGATTCGGCCACTGGAGGGCGGCAGGTACATTATATGCTGCTTCCCCTTGGGGCGTTATTACCGATTAACGAACTCTCTGCAGAATGCCAGACATTTGGCACACAAGGCGGCTAATGTCGGCCTATGAACCATCGATTGCATTGCCGGTGTCGCCGGACTCCGTTTTTCTGCTCGACTACGCGCCGCCATGTTACTCGCGGCTGACCGGCTCGCGCGCGCGAAAGCACGTCCCGTGCTCGTCGAACACGTTATTCGTACCGCTTTGCGAGATGCAATCGCTTGGCGAATCGGCGGCGGCGCCGCACCGGAGAGCGAAGCCTTGGGCGCAGCGGCCGTCGTGGCAACGCGCCAGTTGCTCGACGCGCGTGCCGCAGACGTTGCCGAACTGTCGCGCACCTTGTCCGCCGTGCAAGCCGCGGCACGCACGTTCACGCAGTCGAAGCTGTGGCACCGGCTCATGTCCGTACCGACGTCTCGATTTATCCGCCTCGAGCCGGATGCGAGCGGCCCCGACGCCATCATCCGCGACCGGCATGGCCGCGTCCATGTTGTTGCGCTCCGCTTTACCGGCGACGCCTTCGCAGCGGGAAGTGCAGCGCTACATGTAGCGCAATCGACACGGCTTGCCGCTGCCGATCGGCTAGCGCCCCTTCACGTTCATATCTTTTGCTTGAGAACCAAACGCCGCCATGCCTTTCAACTCGATGTAGCGGGACATCGGGCGCATTTATCCATCGGCTACAGCGCCGCATAATAGTCGATTCACGCAAAAGCCGCAGGCGGGCGCGACGGCAAGCAAGAGCGGCGTTCGCTGGGTTTGTACCACGACGCAATCCGCGTGCCGCCATGTGCCGTTGCTGCTTCGAGCGATCGTCTACATCGTTCACACTTTTGCGCCCACGCTGCTTCACAGTGAATCACTGAGAAGGAAGTATCTATGCAACTCAGGCGCCTCGCCGTCACATCGACGGCGGTCGTCGCCCTTGCAACCGGTGCGTTTCTCTATACATCGCATCCGGCTCAAGGTTCGGACCACCAAGACGCTCCTGCCGTGCTTGCCCAGCCCGGGGCGGACATTACCGACGTCTACGCTTTTCCATCACCCCGTAACGCGAAAAATGTCGATATCGTCATGAACGTCCATCCGCTTATCCCGCCCGGCACCAGTGGAAACGTAACGCTCGATCCGACGGTTTTATATCAATTCAAAGCCGCGCACGGAACGGCACTCGCGGCCGACGCCGGCTTCCAGATCGTGGCCAACGGCTACGGCTCGAAACAGACGGTAAGCCTGTACGGCAAACGCGGAGCGTCGATCGACTGGTCGACGACCGGAACACCGCTGGGAACCTTCGGATTCAATCGTCCGGGCGGTACGCCGGTTGCCGACGGAATCACAGCGTTTGCCGGTCCCCGCGCCGACCCGTTCTTCTTCGATCTCTTCCAGTTCTTCAAGATCTTACCGGATCGCGACTACGCCAATCCGCGCACCGGAAACAAGCTCGGCTATGGGACGCCGTCGTTCAACGGCTTTCTCGACGGCATGACGTCGGGTCCGTATGCCGGCAATTATGCTTGCAGCACGGCACCGTCCACGAATGCCTTGACCCAACTCAACGAAGGTTTCGACGTCGTCTCGATCGTCCTCGAAGTACCGCGTTCGGTGGTCGCGTTGTCGAACCAATCGCCGGTCGTACATCTTTGGGCAACGGCGAGCGCCGCAACCAACGGGCGGCGTGACGGGCACGTCGTTTACAAGCAGATCGAATTGCTGTCGCGTCCGGCAGTCAAGGAACTCTTCGAGGTCTTCAACGAACACGAAGACACCAACGCAACGGATCCCTACAACGATCCGACGATCAAGTCGTCGATCTACAATTTCATGACCACCGTCGCGGGCCGCAGCACGGCCATTTCCAAAACCGTTACCGCAGTTCTCTATCCGAACGAGCTTGCATTCGACGTATCGCAACGCGGGCAGGCGGCTTATCTCGGCGTCGAGACGGGTGGCGCAACCGGCGGCAAGTTCGGCGGTCGCGGACTTACCGATGATGTTATCGGAACATCGCTCGGCGTTGTTTTCGGCAACACCATTCCCGCTTTGGGGCTTACACCGGACGATCATAAAGAGAATCAGTGTCTCGCTGCAGAGCACGTCGTCTCCGGTCAGGGCGGCACGCAAACGCAACCGGACTTCCCCTATCTGGCGAATCCGCACTAAGCGCATTTGCACGCCGGCGGCGGCTACGTCTTATCGTAGTCGCCGCTTGCGCCGTAATTGCACGATCAGGTAAGGATCACGAGTGACCATTCGTACACTTCTTCCCGTCGTCGCCCTCGCGTCGATCGGCGCGTTTGCCTGGCCGTTTTACATCAACCATCGCGTCGCCCAAGTCGAAGCAGCGCCCGCTTATGCAATAGCACCGGTCACACGTGACTACGAACAGCGCTCCAAACTCATAGCGTTTTGGGAAGGCTCGGTCCGCGAGCAGCATGCCAATGATATGCTCAGCCCGCGCGAACTCGCCGGTCAATACATGCAGCGTTACCGCGAACAGGGGGACATCGACGATGTCATTCGCGCGCAGCACATGGCCGAGCAATCGCTTCGTATTATGCCCAGCGCCGCTTCGATCGATGAATTAGCGACGGTCATGCTGACGTTGCATCGCTTCCGCGATGCCTTGCGTTACGTCGACAGACTTGTCGCCGTCAGTCCGCACAACGCGGGTTTCCTCGCTCAAAAAGCAAATTTGCAAATGGAGCTGGGCGACTACCGTCAGGCGGATGCAACGCTGCGTCGCGTGCGTGAAGCCGACCGTCAGAGCGTCGCCGTCGAGACGAGCCGCTCGCGCTATGCCGAACTCACCGGCCGGCTCGCTGCTGCACGTGCCTTACTCGCCGACGCCTCCGCGCAAGCCGATGCGCACGTCGATGAGCCCGCACAATCGCGGGCTTGGTATCATTTTCGCGCCGGGGAACTTGCGTTCGAGGCCGGCGACAATGCGGCCGCTTTGGCGGACGAGCGGGACGCCTTAGCGCTTTTTCCAACGTACAATCTTGCACTGAAAGATAAAGCGAAGTTCGAGCTTGCAAATCACGATTATCGGTCGGCTCTAAGCGACGCCCAGGATGGTGCACGCGTCACTCCGTTCGCCGAGACACTCGGCTATGAGGCTGACGCACAGAGCGCGCTCGGCGACACGCGCGGCGCCGCGGCCACCCGTGACGTGATCTTCGCCATCGAGCGCATCGGTAACGTTTATCGGGTCAACGATCGGCTGCTGGCGGTTTACTATGCCGATCATCGCTTACGCTCCGCTGATGCGCTCACTATTGCGCGGCGCGAGGTTGCGGTGCGCGGAAACGAGATCTACGCGCAAGACACTCTGGCCTGGGCGGCTGCAATGGACGGGCATTGGGCCGAAGCGAAGCAAGCCGCAACGCAAGCCGTTCGGTTCGGAACGCAAGACCCGATCGTTCAGTACCATGCCGGCGCGATCGCGCTGCAAACCGGTGACCGTGCTTTAGCGGCACGACATCTCAAACTGGCGTTCGATGCCAACGCGCACTTCCACCCGGTATTCGCTGATGACGCCCGGCTCAAATTAGCTCAGTTGCAATCCCGCTAATCGCAAGCAGATCTTGCCGCGCCGCCGCGCGGTCGTGATGAGCGCGTCGGAGGACGTACATCATTGTCAGCATTGCCGATTACCTTGCGCCGGGAAACCGACGCCGTGCGAACCACGGTCGTAGTTCCGCGTCCCGTTTCGCGATCGGTTGTCACGCCGGCTGCCGACAGCGTTGCGCGGCGGTCAGACGCCGCCCGGCTGTCACTACGCGATTATGCGAAGAGCGGTCGCGCCGGAGCGGAATCGCCGGCGCAACGCCGCGATCAGCTCGTCCAGGCGCTGCTTGCGCGCGTTCCGGCCGGAGATCGCAGCGCCGCTCGGACGGCGATACCGGCGATTCTCGACGCGGCTCGCAAGCTGGGCAGTTCGGACCCGAATCAACTCGGCTACCTCCTTGCAACGGCGCAAACGGAATCCGATTTCGGTACGACCATGGTCGAGACCGGTCACTCGAAGCAATGGTTCGAGCAGAACTACGGTGGTGAGGACGGAAATCGGCCCGGTACGGACGATGGATACGCATATCGCGGTCGCGGTTACGTGCAAACGACACATGCCGGACGCTATGCCGAGTTATCGCACCGGCTCGGACTTCCCGACGTCCCGGTCGGTCAGTGCGCAAGCCATTCTACCCGCGCAGGTGTTAGACGCGAGCCGGAATTGGTTGCCGAGCCGAATCGACTGACCGAACCGACGCTTGCGGCAGCGGCGCTTGTCGTCGGTGTACAAGAGAATTTATTCACTCACAACGCAGCGGCGGCGATCGACAAAACGATTCCGGCCGGCAAAGCACCGGGGAAAGCTGATTTCTACCATGCACGGGCGATCGTAAACGGAATCGTCCGAACGCAAGCGCTGACGATCGCCGCGCATGCAACGGCGTACGCGCACGTTCTTGCCGACTACCGCTCGGTGCTCGACGCCCCGACCGCGAAATGATCTTCGCGGCTGCACGCACGACGTCGATCGGTGCCGTTCTCTTGAGTATTGTAACTCTGTTGCTGACGGTTCGCGCCGACGCGGAGTCACGTGATCTATACGACCGCAGCGTACACGGCTTGCTGCACGCAAGTGGCCTACCGGTGCTTCTTCCAGCAACGATTCCAACGCCGATCGGAGCCGTCGTTTCGGTGGCGGTGATCGACGCCGATCGTGAGGGATACTACGTCGGATACTCGACCCACGCCGGATGTAACGGCGGCCTATCATGCGCGATTTTGCACGTTGCAGCTTATCGGCGGTCGTCGGTCGCCGGACGGACATACGGCAGGGACCGGCGGGTCTCGCTACCGGACCATTCGCACGGGTATTACTCGGCTCGTGATTGTTCGGGATCGAGTTGCGTCGAATCGTCGTTGACATTCGCACGCCGCAACGCTATCTACGAAATCGATGCAAAGGTAACGCCCGCCTTACCGCTTTTGTTTGAGGTATATCGCCGCTTGCGGCCGCTGGAGCCGCAATCGCATCGAAGCTACGGGCGTTGAGCCATGCGCAAGGACTCCCAGCTTGCATCGCAAGTCCAACCGCCGTCGACTACGATCGTTTGACCGTTGATAAAACCGCTCTTTGTTGCATCGCTTAGAAAGACGATCGCTTGGGCGATATCATCCGGCGTTGCAAACCGGGCCATCGGCACACGATTGATGATATCACTATCACGATAATTACCGCTCGACTGGTCGGCCGCGTCCATTTCCGTTTTCACCCAGCCCGGACACACGGCATTACAGCGAACGTTGAAGCCGCCCCATTCTGCAGCAAGCGTACGCGTCAATCCAATTAACCCATGCTTACTTGCGTTATACGCCGCACGTTCGGCAACGGCGGCTAAGCCGGCAATCGAAGCAACGTTGACGATGGCGCCGCTTCGTTGCGCGATCATGCGTGTTCCGAAGACTTGAGCCAAGAGAAACGGTGCGACGAGATTGATGTCCAATACGCGCTTGAGGTCCGTCACGCTCGTTTCGGACGCCGGGCGGATGAGACTGATCCCGGCGTTGTTCACGAGCACGTCGATCCGGCCGAAATCGCGCCGGACGATATCCGCGACGGCATCCACGAACGCCGGTTCGCCGAGATCGCCGACCGCTTCAACGGCGTGACCACCGTCCCGTTCGATCGACAGCCGAGTTGCCGAAGGTGCGTTCACGTCCACGAGAACGAGCGTAAAGCCCGCCGCCGCCAGCATTTCCGACGTGCGCTTGCCGATGCCCTGAGCGGCTCCGGTAACGACCGCCACTTTTGTTATTACTGCTTCCATCACTGTCGTCATGTCGATTGCGGCGTTTCGTAGGCCGGCTCATTGCTCCGTTGCGGCCAGGGAACTGCACGCAGCCGCGCGCACTCGAATCGCAATATGGCGCCCAACGTTCGCTTCGCTGTAGCCGTCCTCGTAATGCTGTCGTTCGTGGCCGGTCCGGCCGGCGCGCAATCCATGCAATTGCCCGAACCGGTCGGGATGGACGGCGATCCGGCGGCGCGCCTGGTGCTCAGCGGCAATTCCGCCTTTTTACAGGGCGACTTGGCGGCGGCAGATGCCGATTATCGCGCGGCGCTTCGTCGCAAGCCCGATTTCGCCGTCGCAACATTCGATCTCGGACTCGTCGAGATTCACGAAGGCCGGAGAATGCCCGGTCTGGCCCATCTCGATCGCGGCATCGCCTTGGCGCGCGAACATGGAATGGCTACAAGTTATATCGCTCGCCTACGTGCGCTGCGAAACGCGTTTAGCGAACAGCGTTCGTTGACATAGACGGCGCTTTCGCCTCGCGCACGAGCAAGCAAATACAGCAGGGGTTGCCGGCGAACCGTGGACGATGAAGCAAAGCAAACATCGGATATAACCGCGCTGGCCAACGCTCCACGCCGCATAAGCGCCTTGTCGTGGAAAGACAATGCCGTCGTTTACCTTGACGTGCGTGCGATTCCCACTATCGTTTACCGGCGCGCTTCAAGCCTCGACGATATTACCGCTGCGATCGTGCACGAACGCGTCGCGGGCACGGTACGACGCGATCTCATCGGCGCCTATGGTCTCGCATTCGCACGTCGCGACGGCGCAACCGGCGATATTTTTCGCACCATTCTCGAACGTATTCGCACGCTGTGCGGACGTACGACGGTGCACTCGGCGATCGATCGAGTCGCCGGCGCGACCGCAGCTCACGCGCTTGACGAGGCACACGCGTGTCTAGCAGAACAGGCTCGCACCGACGACGCGATCGCTCGGAACGCATCGCCGTTATTGGACGGCAGGTCCGCGATTCTGAGCGACGGCTTAAGCGGTCCGTTCTTTCACGGCGAACGGCGCGCAACGGTCTTCTTGCGTGAATCACAAGCGCCGGACGACACGGCAACGTTTAGCGCCTTTGCGTTGCAACATGCCGGCATCGCGGCAACGATTTTTCCGGATCGCGCTGCGGCATGGCTATTGCAGAGTGCCGGGATCGATGCGGTCATCGTCGGCGCGCAAGCAATCGGCGCCGATGCAGATGCGGTATGCGCGATCGGAACCTATGGCATCGCACTCGCCGCAGCGCATCACGGCATCCCGTGTTATCTTGCGGCTTCACGTTCGATCGTCGACTGCACGCTGCGCTTAACGCAGTTGCAAACGATCGCCGCGGGCGGCGTTGACATCGGCAACGGCATTTTTCCGCGCTGGGACGTGACGCCGGGCCGCTTTTTTAGCGCAATCGTGACGGAATATGGAATTACGCGCCCGCCGTACGATGAATCGTTGCTCGATCTGCTGAGCCGGCCGGATTATTCCCTGTTAAGCAACGATCGCGCTCGCGACGAACCGATCGGGTAAAGCGCTACGACGTTGCTCGGCCCCGTAGCCCGCACGCTCTCGTGCGGCTACTACGGCTCACCGGCGATCAGAGTCTCGGCGGCAAACGCGCGCGGCTCGCCTTGTACATTGAACGTTCGTGTCTGCTCCTTGCTTGTTCTTCGTCAGGCAAGCGGAGCGTGGCGGAAAAGTGTGAGAGTCGAACTCACCAGTCTGCTTGCGAAGACCTCAACGGTTTTGAAGACCGAGCGAACCACCGGATTCGTACTTTTCCAAGCGCATCGGGTTCTTCGGTACGTTCGAACGTCGTCCCGTCGTACGCACGACCGTTGCCGCTGCACGACGGCTCACATCAACACGCGATTCTCGGCAACCGGGAGGCGCCGCTTGACGCCCGGACGCTCACGCATCGACGATCATACCATCGCCGGCTTCGACGCTGCCGATCATAGCCGCGAGTGAGCCGCCGGCAAGGAGCGCGGCTTGTAAAACCGCAGTGCGATCGGCTGCAACAGCGATGAGGAGCCCGCCGCTTGTCTGCGCATCGCTCAAAATCAGCCGCAATTCCGCATCGATCTGCGAACCGAAGGTAGTAAACTCCGCGTGCTCGCGCGCATTGCGCCGCGATCCGCCCGGCAGAACGCCGCTGCGAACGAGCTCGCGAACGTTCGCAAATAACGGAATCGCAGCGGCGCTAAGTCTCAGGCGCACGCCGCTTGCACGAGCGATCTCATGTGCATGACCGAGCAGACCGAAACCGGTCACATCGGTCGCGGCGTGGACGCCGATGCCCACCATCGCCTGTGCCGCAGAAGCATTGAGTCGCGTCATCGAGCGGACTGCCTCACGCATCCGGTCTTCGCCGATCGACCCGTTTTTTAATGCAGAACCCAAGATGCCGGTGCCGATCGGTTTGGTCAGCAGTAGCCGATCGCCGGGCAACGCACCGGCATTTGTGACGATTTGCGCCGGGTGAATGCGGCCCGTTACCGCCATGCCGTATTTCGGTTCCGCATCTTCGATCGTATGGCCGCCGAGAATAGCGACGCCGGCCGCTTGTGCCACCGCTGCGCCGCCGGCGAGAATTTGCGCGAGCGGTTCAACTCCGTAATCGCCGATCGGGAAGCTCGCAATGTTCAGCGCCGTCAGCGGCGTTGCGCCCATGGCATATAAATCCGATAATGCGTTGGTTGCCGCAATTCGCCCGAAGTCATATGGATCGTCGACGATCGGCGTGAAAAAATCAACGGTCTGAACGATTGCCAGATCGTCGGTCAACCGGTAAACGCCGGCGTCGTCGCTCGTTTGAAAACCGACGAGCACGTTCGGATCGGTCGTGGGCGGTAAACGGCGCAAAACTTGCGCCAGGTCGGCTGAGCCGACTTTACTCGCTCAACCACCGCTCGATGACAACGTCGTCAATTTGATACAGAATCACCTCATTTCGCGCCGCGATCGGCCGGAGTGCCCTACCGTAGAGAATTGCCATTTCGTTCGCAGCGTTACTGCCGGGTTAACGCGGTAACATCGCATCGGGCCGTGTTGGATTAAACCGGCTCGCCGCGCGCCGAACGGCAGCGAGGGGCACGCCGGCGTCGAACTATAGATTCGTGCGTTCCATCCTGCGCGATTTGCCCGCGGTGCATCGCTTTCTCACCGACCCGAGTTTGGCCGCCTTTGCGCACACGCTCGGCAACGAAGCCCTCAAATCCGCCGTTACCGACGAACTGCGCGAGACACGACGGCAGGTTACCGACGCGCAGACCTCGCTGCCGCCGTACGCGACGCTCGTCGAACGGATCGCCGCGCGGCTCGAACGCCATGAGTCCGACGCGCTGCTCTCCGTCATCAACGGCACGGGCATTTTGCTGCACACCAATCTCGGTCGTGCGCCGCTCGCGCCGGAAGCCATCGAAGCGATGGCAACCATCACGGGCGGCTTTTCGAATCTCGAGTACGATGTCGATGCCGGCTCGCGCGGCTCGCGTTACGATCGGATCACGGCGCTTTTACGGGAGACCACCGGAGCGCCGGCAGCGTTGCTGGTCAACAATTGCGCCGCTGCCGTCATGCTCGTTCTCGATACCTATGCGCGCGGACGCGAAGTCGTTACCGCGCGCAATGCACTCATCGAGATCGGCGGCGGTTTCCGCATACCTGACGTCTTACAGCGCAGCGGTGCACGACTCGTCGAAGTCGGCACGACCAACAAAGTGTATTTGCGCGACTACGAGCGTGCACTGAGCGTCGATACCGCCTTGTTGCTGCGCAATCATGCATCGAACTTTCGCATTGCCGGGTTCGTCGCCGACGTCGCACCGGCCGACATTGCAGAACTCGGACGACGCGCCGGCGTCACGGCGGTCGAGGATCTCGGCTCGGGAGCGCTCGTCGATCTCGCCGCCTACGGCTTACCGCACGAACGCACGGTGCGCGAAGCGATTGCCGACGGTTTCGCGCTCGTAATGTTTTCGGGCGATAAACTTCTGGGCGGCCCGCAAGCCGGTATCATCGCCGGAACGCAGGCGGCCATCGCGCGGCTGCGCACCAATCCGCTGCTGCGCGCTTTACGCGTCGACAAGGCGACGCTCGCGGCACTCGCGGCAACCTTGCATCTGTACTTGCGCCCGGGCGGCATCGATCGCATTCCACTGTATGCGATGCTCGGTGCGAGCGTCGAAAGCTTAGCCGTCCGCGCAAATCGGCTGCGCGATGCACTCGGTGCAGAGAACGCTACGGCGGTCGCAATGCATGGCCGCGTCGGCGGCGGAACCTTGCCGGAAGTGCCGGTGCCGTCATACGGACTAGCAATCGAATCGCGCGGCGAAAATGCTGCCGCGTTTGCCGCGCGTTTGCGGCGTGCTCGGCCGCCCATCGTCGGGCGCGTCAACGACGGCAAGTGGTTCATCGACTTGCGAACGATTCGCGAAACCGATGACGCTTACGTAACGGCTTTGCTCCGGCGCGCACTCGCTGCGCAAACGTAGCGGCGCACCATGCACGTTGTCGGCACGGCCGGTCATGTCGATCACGGGAAATCATCGCTTGTGCGCGCATTGACCGGCGTCAATCCGGATCGCTGGCTCGAAGAACAGCGGCGCGGCATGACGCTCGATCTCGGTTTCGCTCCGTTGTCGTTCGCCGACGGAACGCAAGCCGGAATCATCGATGTTCCGGGACACGAACGGTTCTTACATAATATGCTCGCCGGCGCTGCGGGGATGGAAGTCGTTCTGCTCGTCATTGCCGCTAACGAAGGCGTCAAACCGCAGACGCTCGAGCATCTCGCCATATTGCGCTACCTTAATGTCGCGCAGACGTTGATCGTTTTGAGCAAGATCGATACCGTATCGGCCAATGAACGCTCGCACGTTCAAAGTCGCTTGCGAGAAGATTTGCAGGATACGATCGCCGCCGGCGCTGCAGTGTTACCGGTCTCGACGGTGACCGGAGCGGGCGTAGAAGACTTGCGCGCAGCGTTACATGCAGCGTTGCAGGCGCTACCGGAGCGGTCGCCCGACGCGCCGGCCTATCTGCCGATCGATCGCGTTTTTGCTCTTGCCGGCCACGGGACAATCGTGACCGGCACCTTGCTGCAAGGTCGCATCGCCGTCGGTGAAACGCTGTGGCTTTCGCCGCTCGAACGTTCGGTGCGCATCCGCAGTCTGCAAGTCTTTGGAGAAAAGCGCGATCGCGCCGGCGGCGGTACGCGCGTTGCCGTTAATTTGCCGGGCGTCGAACGCACGGAGATCCGGCGCGGCGCCGTATTGGCAAGTTCGCAGTTCACGGCGTCAACCCGGCTCGCAGTTCGCTTCACGCCCCTAACGGCCGCGCTCGAAATGCTCAAGCGCAGCACGCCGGTGCGCGCCTATATCGGCGCCGCCGAGATCCTCGCGACGCTCGTGTTCGACAGCGTTCCGACGCGCGCGATCGAAATTAACGGGACGCTGCATTTGCGCGAATCGACCGTGACCGTGCCCGGTGCACCGTTCGTCGTCCGTCGCGTGTCGCCGATGAACGTTCTGGGTGGCGGAACCATCGCCGCGGCGAACGCCGCAGTTGCAATCGCCGCCGGCGCCGGCGGCGATAGCGCCGATACGCTTGCGGTGATCGCCGCGCTCACAAACGCCGGACTTGCCGGCGCTGCCGCAGCGGCTCTCGGAGCCGTGGCGAACCTTAGCGAAGACCGCGTGAAGACGGTGCTGGCCGGGCTTACCCAGGACGGTCGCGTCATCGTGCTCCTCAAACCACCGGCGTACATACGGAGCGAAACGGCAGCAGCGTTGCTCGCGCGCGCGCTCGATGTGTTGGAGCAGCGCCAGCGCGAACGGCCGTGGCACATGGGCATGACATCGCTGGCGCTCGGACACGCACTCGGCATTTCCGAACCCGTGCTCATGCGCGTGTTGGCTGCGTACGTCGAAGCGGGCCGGCTCGTCTACCGCAGCGGTTACTACAGTACGCTCGCCTTTCGGCCGCAGCTCAGCATTGCACAGCGATCGTTCTTTGATTCGATCTTTTCCGCAGGCGCAAACGCTCCGGTCGCATTCGAGGAGCTACGGAATCGAATGCGAGTCAGTAACGTTGCCGATATCAGCGCCGCGTTTGAGACGCTCGTCGTTACCGGTGTCCTCTCAAAAGTCGGCGACACCATTTATCGCGGCGAGCAGATAGCGACGATTCGCACGCAACTCGAGCGAGCGTTGCAAAAGAGCGGCGAAATCACGGTAGCGCAATTTCGCGACGTGACCGGCTCGTCGCGTAAGTATGCCGTCCCGCTGCTCGAGTTCTTCGATGCCACCGGCGTTACCATTCGCAGCGGTGACGTTCGAACGTTGCGGCGCCGCTGACGTTTGCTATGCTTTGCGTAATCGTCCGGCGGTGTCAAACTCACGAAACACTGCGGCAAAGGCCTCATCTCGGGCAAGTTCTTCGAGCGTACGCGATAGTTTACGGCGCCAATTCGGCCGCTCGTCCGAGGTTGTCGGTACGTTGACGGGCTCCATCTCTCCCGTCACATCGTCGATCTGAGCGACGGCGAGTGCGGATGCCGTAGCGGCCAAAAAGGCGTGGGCCGCTGCGAACAAACGGCGACGGTCGATCGGGACCGATGCGTCGAGCACGTTGGCCGCCCGCAGTGCCGCCAGCAGCGTGTCGCGGTCGTGTTCGCGTCCGCGCGTCTGTTCGCGCGCCGGAGATCGGCGCAGTAATCCAAGCCGTTCGCGCAACCGGATATCGGCGCCGTCCCACCACTCGGCAAGCGTCGGCAAATCGTGACTGCCCAAGACCGCCAGCGCTAACGCGGGATACGCGGCGGGTGCAAGAAAGGCGGCATCGTCCGTCGCTTCACGTTCGAAGAACAGCACGCGATACGAAAGAATGTTGGCGGCGGCCATGCGTTCGCGGAAACCGGCCGGCACCGTTCCGAGATCTTCACCGACGACCAGACAGCACGACCGCTGACTCTCCAACGCGAGGATGCCGACAAGGTCGTCGAGCGGATACCGCACGTACGCACCCTCACCCGGCGTCGCCCCGTCCGGCACCCAGTACAGATGCCGCAACGCCATCACGTGATCGATGCGCAACCCTCCGGCATGCCGCATATTCGCGCGCACCAGCTCGATGAAGCTGCGGTAGCCTTCGTCGCGCAGGGCTTGCGGATGAAACGGCGGCAAGCCCCAATCTTGACCTGCGGGATTGTAGATGTCCGGCGGTGCGCCGACTCGAGCCGCCGTCACGACCGCGGCCTGATTCGCCCACGTTTCAGCACCCGCCGGGTCGGCGCCGACGGCCAAATCGCGGTACAGGCCGACCCGCATCGGTTCGGCCGCTTGCGCCGCCGCGCCAAGTTGCGTATCCGCGATCCACTGCAGCCACGCCTCGAAGTCAACGTCGGCGGCATGCTCGCGAGCGAATTGTTCGACGGCTGCCGATGCCGGGTCGCGGAATTCAGCCGGCCAGTCTTGCCACGATGCGCGCGCGCCGATGTCCGCGAAGTGCCGCCGCAGTGCCATGAACACAAAGGTTCGCTCGAACGCGCGGCCGCAATTGCGGCGGAAGTCCGCGAAGGTTTGCCGGCGCTCGGCCGAGGCAGCCGCGCGAAACTGCGCATAGATGAGTTGCAGCGCTTCGATCTTGAGCGCCGCGACCGCCGAGTAGTCGACGAGTTCGGCGGCCCGGCAATCTGCAAGTCGCCGCGCGAAGTCCGGTGCTTGCACGTGCGCCTGCACGTCAGCCGACTGCGCGTATTCCGTTATTAGCGTTACGTCGATATTGAGCACGTTGAGTAACAAGCGGCTGGCGGGAGAGTACGGGCTGGCGTGCTCGGGCTCGTCGAGAAACATGCTATGTAGGGGGTTGAGCCCGACGACATCGCCGCCACGCTCTGCAACGAGCGTTACGAAACGCTGCAAATCGGAAAAATCACCGATACCCCAGTTGTCGGCCGAGCGCAAGAGATACAACTGCGTGGCAATCCCGGCCAGCCGCTCGCCGGCCGCAAGCGCCGGCGGCAACCAGCACGCGCCCGGCGTAACGATGAGCAGCATCTCGTCGCCCGCATCGATCCGCAGCCGATGGTAACCCGTCGCAACGTCCGACGGCAGAACGAGTTCGCGGCGCGTGCGTGCGCCGCCGTCGGGTTCGCGCTCGACGATCGTCAGCTCCGCGAGTCCGACGGTCGCCGAGCGTACTTCGCCGTGCTCCAGCGTTAGCGTCCAACGCAGGTCGCCGGCTTCGCGCGAGACGACGACCGGAACCCGGAGCGCATCGGGCGGAGCGACCAGGACGGGCGGCAAAACGCGCTGCCAATGCTCGGCACGCTTGACATCTAACGCCGCTTGCGACGCAGCGTCGTCGGTCGCCTCAACGCCGAGCGCTGCAAGCAACGCGCGCTGTGTCTGCGCCGACGTTCGCTTGGTGGCGCCGACGGCATCGGTGAACTCCGGCTCGATACCGTACTGCTCCGCGAGCGCATCGAGCGCCCCGAGGTCGTTCACCGCGGCTTGAGCGCGAATAGCAATAACGAACGAGCAGTGGTTTGATACACGTCGCCCGTTGCGAATTCGGCACCGGGTTGCTGCTCCTCGTGATTGGTGTCGATTTTCAACGTCCAGACCGCCGCGCCGCCGCACTCCGGCAGCGTAAATGAGACCGCATCATAATATGCATTGAACACGATGAGGACCGTCGCGTCGCTACCTTGTTTGAAGATGCCCGTCGGTTGCGCGCGTCCGTCGATCATCATACCGAAGCAGCGCGTCGTTTCGTCTTGCCACGTTTCTTGACGCATCTCGGTGCCGCTTGCATCGATCCACGTGACGTCTTTAACGTCGAACTCCGGATTGTATTCACCGGCAAGAAAACGCGCACGACGCAGAATCGGATACTCGCGACGGATCGCCGTCGCCGCCTGCACGAACGCGATCTGTTGCTTGGCCGCAGCGTCGAAATCCCAATGCACCCAGCTAATGTCGTCATCCTGACAGTACGCATTATTGTTGCCGCCTTGCGTGCGTGCGAATTCGTCACCGGCGACGAGCATCGGCGTGCCCTGTGAGAATAAAAGCGTCGCGAGCAAATTACGCATTTGCCGGCGCCGCAGGATCAGAATCGCTTCGTCGCCGGTCGGACCTTCAACGCCACAATTCCAGGACCGGTTACTCGAGGTTCCGTCTTGATTGTCTTCGCCGTTTGCTTGGTTGTGTTTCTCGTTGTACGAAACGAGGTCGTTGAGCGTAAAGCCGTCGTGGGCGGTTATGAAGTTTACCGATGAGTGCGCTTTTCGCCCATGATGATTGAAGTAGTCCGGCGATCCGCACAGGCGCGGTGCGAGTTCGGCAGCCGACGCTTCGGTGCGCCAAAAATCGCGCACGGTGTCGCGGAACATATCGTTCCACTCGCCCCACGCCGGCGGAAATGCACCGACTTGATAACCGCCCGGACCAACATCCCACGGTTCGGCGATCAGCTTAACGGTCGCGAGCACCGGGTCTTGCACGACCGCTTTGAGGAAGCCGCTCTGTTCATCGAAGCCCGACGTCTCGCGTGCCAGCACGGTCCCCAGATCGAAGCGAAAGCCGTCGACGTGCATCTCGGTGACCCAGTAACGGAGACTGTCGTTCACGAGTTGGATGACGCGGGCGTGCGAGACATTGAACGTATTGCCGGTACCGGTATCGTTGATGTAATAGCGCTTCTCGTCCGGCATGAGCCGGTAGTACGACGCGTTGTCGATACCGCGGAACGATAACGTCGGTCCGCGTTCGTTGCCTTCGGCCGTGTGGTTGTAAACGACGTCGAGGATGACTTCAATGCCCGCCTCGTGGAAACGCGCGACCATGTCTTTGAATTCGGCAAGAATGCGATCAGGCCGATGAGCGTAGCGCGTATCGGGCGCGAAGAAACCGATCGTGTTGTATCCCCAGTAATTCGTGAGGCCTTTTTGCAGCAGCAGATCGTCGGTGACGAATGCGTGAATAGGCAGCAGTTCGATCGACGTAATGCCGAGCTGCTTGAGGTGATCGATGATGGCCGGTGAACCGAGCCCGGCATACGTTCCGCGTAAATCCTCGGGAACCGCAGGATTGAGCTTGGTATAGCCGCGGACGTGCGTTTCGTAGATGACCGTCGAGTCCCACGGAACGACGCGCTCAAGACGCTCGCCATGCCAAGCAAAATTCTCATCGACGACCACGCACTTGGGGACGAACGGCGCGCTATCGCGCTCGTCAAAAGACAAGTCTTCGTTTTCATCACCGAGCGTGTAACCGAAACACGCCGGATCCCAAATTAACTCTCCGACGTGCGCGCGAGCGTATGGATCGAGCAAGAGTTTATTGTGATTGAAGCGATGGCCGGCTTGCGGCTCGTACGGTCCGTACACCCGGTAACCGTAAACGGTCCCGGGGCCGATGCCCGCAACGTAGCCATGATAGATCTCGTTCGTATACTCCGGCAGTACGATGCGTTCGATCTCTTCGCGTCCGGAGCCGTCGAAAATACACAGCTCGACTTTCGTCGCATTCGCGGAGAATAACGCAAAGTTCGTCCCCTGACCGTCCCATTTCGCACCCTGCGGGTAGGGTAAACCTTCGCTAACGACGGACCGGGCAGCGACAGTCACAACAAAACCCTCTAGCAAGTAGTGGTAGCGCGCGGGTTATACCCGGGCAGCCGCACCATTACACAGAGGGTTGCGTCGTTTGGGGACGTCGGCGTCGGTCGACGGGATCCGGGACGGCCGCCGATTAGTGAATGCGAGCGACCATGATCGCGATGTCGTCGCGTCCCTGACCGCCGCAATAATCTTCAACGGCCCGCAGCAGACCCTGTGCAATTTCGTTTTCCGATAAATGCCGGCGCAGCAGTACTTCGCGCGTGAATCGCTGCATGCCGAACATCTCGCTATTCGCCGCGTGCGCTTCGGTGACACCGTCGGTGGTCGTGACGATCAGCGAGCCTTCACGCAGTGCGACGACGTTTTGTTTGAAAAGGTGATGCTGGTCGTCGAAGACGCCGATGAGCGGTGCCGTTACGTCGAGTCGTACGAGTTCACCATCGGGATGCACGATGACGATCGGCTCGTGCGCAGCCGAAGCGTACGTGAGATAGCGCCGCGTCGGATCGATCATGCCGAAAAAAACGGTCGCGAACGAATCGGTTTCTTCAAACGCATTGTTCTCAAGATACAACCGGTCGAGGCTACGCAGCACATTCTCGGGCATCAGGCCCTGCGACGCGTACGCTCGCAAACTATACTTGATGAGCGCGGCATGCACGGCGGCGCGAACGCCTTTGCCTGCGATGTCCGCTACCGACAGCGCAACGCAATCATTATCGAAGTGGTAGACGTCGACGATGTCGCCGCCCGCGCGGCCTTCGGCGAGTTTATAGGTGATGGCATACGAGATGCCGGCGATCGGACGATGATTGCGCGCGAATAACACGTCGACGAGATGATGCGCAGCTTCGGTCGACGTCTGCTCGGCGTCATGAAACGAGACGATGCTCGATTCGCCGTGAACGGCGCGGCGCGACGGCTCGGCATCGACGGCGATGCCGTCGATGGCAATGCCGTCGAGGATCTCATCATAGGCCGGGATTTGCGCTACGACAGTCATATGATTGTTTTCGTACGGAAGGGGCTTGAAACGCGCCGATTGCATGGCCCGGCGTGTCAAGTTCGTGTACGCTCGCAGCGGCTCGACGGTCGCGGACACCGGCTCGCAAAGGAGAAATCGCATGACGACGGTCGCATCGACTTTTGCCGCACAACGAAGTGGCGAGCGTTTCGCGGCGGATCACGGCTGGCTTAAAACGTTCCATTCGTTCAGCTTCGCCGACTACTTCGATCCGGCCAATGTTTCGTGGGGTGCGCTGCGCGTCTTCAACGACGACCGCATTGCCGGCGGTCGCGGCTTCCCGACGCATCCGCACCAGAACATGGAAATCGTCACGTACGTCTTGTCCGGTAAGCTCGAACATCGCGATACGCTCGGCAGTCATGGCATCGTCAACGCCGGCGGCGTTCAATACTTGAGCGCCGGCACCGGCCTAAGCCATTCCGAGTACAACGCCTTGCCGGATCGCGAATTGCATTTCGTTCAGATGTGGGTCATTCCGGGTGCCCTCGATCGCGCACCCGCCTACGGGCAGCTCGACTTCGACGACCGTGAGCGCCGCGATCGCTGGCTGACGGTGGCATCCGGAGTGCCCGAGTGCGCCGCCCCGATCCGACTGACACAGACGGCGACCCTGCGCGTTTGCCGGGTTGAAACGACGTGGGTGCAACACGTTTTTGACGTTGCCCGCTTCGGCTTTCTGTTCGTGGCGTCGGGTGCCGCTAGCATTTACGCGCTCGGTAGCGACGGCGTTCGGCGGACGGCCGCGCTACGCAGCGGCGACGCGGTTCGGACCGGCGGTATCGAGTCGCTCGACGTCGCCGGCACGGCGGAACTGGTCCTGTGGGATTTGCCGCCGCTCGAAACGTAAGCTGCAGCCGCCCGATGAAGGGCGGTGCAGCGGTCACGTTATTTCACTGGTTTGGGTTTCGCGTCTTTCTTCGGTTTTTTCTTTTCTTTCTTCGCGCCCTGACCCTTAGCCATATCTACCTCGCCGGCTTAAACGGTGTGTCTGCGGCGTTCGACGGACTGCTCGACCGATCTTCGTTCACCGGCGCCCGTTAGCGGCTTCGTCCGACGACGTCGATCATTGCGTTGACCACGTTCGGATCGAATTGCGATCCGCTGTGCAGTTTGAGCTGCTCGATCGCCGCCGTCGGTGCCATCGGTAAACGATACGGACGGTTGCCGATCATTGCGTTGAATGAGTCGGCCACCGAAACGATCCGGGCGGTCATCGGAATTTCGGAACCCGCGCGGCGATCCGGATAACCCCGGCCATCGATGCGTTCGTGATGCGCCCGAACGACGGGCGTCAGGTGTTCGAGCGGCCGGATCGTTCGAATGAGATCTGCGCCGGCTTCCGCATGGCGGCGCATGATCTCCATGTCTTGATCCGACAAGCGGTACGGCGCGTTGAGAATTTCCGGCGGCGTCGTGATTTTGCCGATATCGTGGATCAGGCCGGCTCGCGTCACGAAGACGGTCTCCGCTTGTGAAAGCCCGAGGCGTTTTCCGATGCGCGCACACCACATGGAGACGGCGCGCGAATGATCGGCCGTCGCCGCGTCAAAATTCGTCAAGCGCAAAATGAGCCGTTCGATTTTTGCGTCGATCTCATCGAGCGCCGCGACCGCGGTCAACTCGACCGGCTTACGCGGTCGTTCGGCAATCGAACGGACATGCTCGCTCACGGACGCCGCCCGTTCCGTAACGCTCGTTTGCAACGTTGCGCCCTCGATGTGACGCGCGACGACCGCGGCACCTACGTTCATGATCCGTGCCATTGCTGCGTTCCCGTGATGACGCTCGCACGTGCGTTCAATCCAGTTGTAAAACGCATGCCAATCGCCGCCGCCGAGTGCCCGGAGATAGCGCTCGACGAACGATTGCGCCAACAGTTCGCTGCCGACGGTTCGTTCGCTCGTGCGAATCGAGCGTTCGAGAATGGCATGCG
>CBDCCS010000003.1:0-199373 GCA_965214935.1 Candidatus Velthaea sp.
GATCACCGCCGGTAACAGCTCGCAACTTTCGGACGGCGCAGCTGCGGTCGTCATCATGGATTCCAAGCTTGCCGAACAGCGCAACATCGAGCCGCTGGGAATCTATCGCGGGATGGTGGTCGCCGGCTGCGATCCGGGCGAAATGGGTATCGGACCGGTCTTCGCGGTGCCGGCACTGCTCGAACGTCACGGCCTGTCGGTCGACGACATCGGGCTCTGGGAACTCAACGAAGCTTTCGCCGTGCAGACGCTGTACTGTCGCGACAGGCTCGGGATTCCATCCGAAAAACTCAACGTCGACGGCGGTGCAATTTCGATCGGGCATCCCTATGGCGTGAGCGGCGCGCGGATGGTCATGCACGCGCTCATCGAGGCGAAGCGCCGCAATGAAAAGTACGTCGTCGTCACGATGTGCATCGGTGGCGGCATGGGCGCGGCCGGGCTGTTCGAGGTCGCCTAGGACTTTCGGACGCGCAGGGCGCCGAGCGCTACGGCCGAACGCCGAGCCAGCTTTGGAACGAAGACTCGTGGTCGCTCGGCGCCGTTTGTGGCGCCTGACGGTGTTTGCAATGTGTTGCGCCGTGATGCTGCGGCCGGCGTTTGCGTCTGCTGCCGCCGCTCCGGTTCGCGGCGGCGTTCTTCACGTCGCCTTCGCCGCCGAACCGGCGACGCTGGACTGGACCAGCACCACCGCCTATGCGTGCCGTGAAGTCGCTTGGCACGTTTTCGAGCAGTTGTACACGATCGATCGTGACTATCACGCCGTGCCGATGCTTGCCGACGGCCTGCCGCGGGTTAGCGCCGACGGCAAGACGGTCACGATCGGCTTGCGCCGCGGGGTGAAGTTTCATGACGGCTCGGTGCTCGGCGCAGCCGACGCCGTTGCCAGCATCGAGCGCTGGGGGCAACTCTCCGGTGCCGGAAAGGCCGCGTTTCGCACGGTTACAAGCGTGCGCGCCGTCGATCCGCAAACGGTCGAAATCGGATTGCGCGCGCGGTTTGCACCGCTGCTCAATGACTTGGCCGACGTCAGCTCGGCGCTCGTGGTCGTGCCGGCTCGTATCGCACAAGCGGCCGGAACCAAACCGTTAACGCGCGATCAACTCATTGGAACGGGTCCTTATCGATTCGAGTCGTGGGCGCCCGGCGAACGGCTCGTGCTCAAACGCTTCGATGGTTACGTTGCTCGCAACGACAACCCCGGTGGTCTGGGCGGCCGCAAAGTCGCTTATATCGATGAGATCGATTACGACGTCGTTAAAGACGCGCAAGTTCGGCTGTCCGGTTTGCAGACCGGGCAATTCGCGTACGCGCAAGCGTTGTCCGAAGATGCCGCCGGCCAAGTGAAGCTGCTGCCCGGCGTCCGGGCCGATGCTATCGACCCATACGCTTGGGCCGCGCTCGTTCCGAACAAAGCCGGCGGTCCGCTTGCCGACGTCCGGATCCGTCAAGCGTTGGCGCTGGCGCTCGATCGAACGACCGCCGCCAAAGGCGCATTCGGCCCGAACGACTTCTGGTATCTCGACGGCTCGGTATTTTTTCCGGCGCAGCGCGGACTGCATACGACTGCCGGGACCAAAGCGTACGGCGATCGCAACGTTGAGCGTGCGAAAGCATTGCTCAAACAAGCCGGTTATGCCGGGCAGCCGATCGTGTATCTGACGACCAAGGATTATGCCTGGATGGACGATCTGGCTCAGGTCGTCGTCCCGCAATTGCAAGCGATCGGCTTGAACGTCGACGTGCAAACCTACGATTGGCCCACGGTGCTTGCCAAGCGCAGCGTGACGAGCGGTTGGGATTTGTTCGCCACCGGTTTTAACATCGCGCTCGATCCGAGCGCGATGATCTGGGTGAATCCGCAGTGGCCCGGTTCGTATCAAAGTCCGCGGATGCAAGCGCTGCTGGCGAGTTGGGCGCTCGCAAGCGCACCGGCCGATAAACAGCGTTTGATCGTGCAGATGCAGCAAACGGTGTATGCCGAGTTTCCGGTTATCAAAATCGCGAATTACAAGCAGCTCAATGCCTATACAGGACGGTTGCGCGGCTATACGCCGTATATGGATTTCACTTTTTGGAATACGTGGCTGGCACCGGCGTAGCGTGATCTAGTGGGCGCCTATCTGGTGCGCCGGCTTGCTACGCTGCTGCCGGTGCTCTTGGTGGCCGGGGCGGTCGTTTTCACGCTGATCCATCTTGCACCGGGCGATCCGGCAACGCTAATTGCCGGTCCGCAAGCAACATCCGTTCGGGTTGATGATTTGCGCCGACAACTCGGACTCGACGCACCGCTGCCCGTGCAATTCGGGCGCTGGCTCATCGCGCTGTTGCACGCCGATCTCGGCACGTCGCTGTATTTTAACGAGCCGGTCGGCGCGACGCTCGCCGCGCATGCCGGGCCGACGGTCAGCTTGACCTGCGTCGCTTTTACGCTGACGTTGGCAATTGCGATTCCGAGCGGTATCGCTGCAGCGATGTACGCGGGCACGCCGGCCGACCGGATCTTTCTCGCCGTCTCGCTGCTCGGTGTTTCCATTCCGAGCTTTTGGCTGGCCCTCGTCGTCATTCTCGTTTTCGCCGTGCACTTCGGCTGGTTTCCGGTCGCGGGCTACGTGCCGCTCGCGCACGGCTGGTGGCTGTGGCTGCGCGGCTTGACGTTGCCGGCATTCGTGCTCGCGGTGCAGCAGGCCGGACTTATCGCGCGCATCCTGCGCGACGCGCTGCTCGATGTGTTGCAGGCACCGTACATTCAAACGGCACACGCGAAAGGGCTGCCGCCGAGCCGCATTCTGTTGCGGCATGCGCTGCGCAACGCGCTCGTTCCGACCGCTACCGTCGCCGGCACGAGTCTCGCAGCACTCCTCGGCGGCGCCGTCGTCACCGAGACGGTTTTCAGCATACCGGGCATCGGGCAACTGATCGTCGACTCCGTCGCGCGCCGTGACTTTCCGGTCATCGCCGGCGCGGTGTTGCTGGCCGCCGGTGTGTACGTTGCGGTCAACGCAATCGTCGATGTATCGTACACGTTGATCGATCCGCGCATTCGCTACGAGTAATGCGCGCCGTGATTCGCCGGCCGCCGGCAATACTCGCCGCCGCGGTGTTCGTCGCGCTCATCGCTGCGGCGTTTAGCGCGCCGCTCTGGGCTGCCGCGCCGAACGCCGTGCATGTATTCGCACGGCTTTCGCCACCGTCGGCGGTCCATTGGTTCGGCACCGATAATTTAGGCCGCGACTTACTGAGCCGGGTCGTTTATGGCGCCCAAACGTCGCTGACGATCGGGGCCGGAGTGACGATCGCATCGACGGTTGCCGGCACGGTTTGCGGTTTGCTTGCCGGGTATTATCCGCGTGTCGACGCCTGGCTCATGCGTTTGCTCGATGGATTGATGGCATTTCCGGCACTGCTGCTCGCGCTGGCTATCGTCGCCGTGCTTGGGGCCGATGCGCCCAACGAAATCCTCGCGCTAACGATCGTTTTCTGGCCGCGCACCGTCCGGGTCGTGCGTGCGTCGACTCTCCAATTACGTCGCCGTCCCTTCGTCGAAGCGGCAATCGCGATCGGCGCGAACGACTCGCTCATCTTGCGCAAATACATCCTCGGTCATGCGTTCGGTCCGCTCATCGTTCAAGCAACGTTCGTGTATGCCGAAGCGCTATTGGCCGATGCGGCACTCAGCTTTCTGGGCTTGGGAGTCAAATCGCCCGCCCCGACGTGGGGCAATATCTTGAGTGATTCACGCGCGTACCTCGTCAATGCCCCGTGGTTTTCGCTGTTTGCCGGAACGGCGATCGTCGTGACGGTGCTGGCGCTCAATGTGTTGGGCGAGTCTTTGCGCGAGCTTCTCGATCCGCGTGCCGCGCGGCCCTTGCCGTAGTGCGCCTTTCGCTAACGCGCCGGGACCTTGGACGCCTGGCAAGCTCCGGCGGCAATGGTGTAATAGCTCGATAGCCGCCGTGATCACCAAGGTCGTGCGTTTTGTTGACGAAGCCCGTTTGCGCCCTACTCGGATTTGCGGCGTTGTTCGCCGGGCCGGTCGCTGCCGCCGCCGAAGCGCCGCCGATTTTTGTCGGCGGGCAGTTTATCCGGCAAACCGCAATCTCCGACGATCGCGGTCATTTGCTGGTCCCCGTCCGCGGCATTTTTGAAGCTTTTGGCGCGAACGTGATGTATACGCCGCCCCGCATCGTCGTCGTGCGAAAGAATGAAGCGATCGTCGCCGGCCTCGTCATCGGACGGCGAAGTGCCGTCGTCGCCAACCGGCACCGCATTCTCGATGCCGCGCCGCTGCGACTGCACGGCCATGTCTACGTTCCGTTACGCGCAATCGCCGAGATTGCCGGCGCAACGGTGATCTATTCGCGCCGCCCGCGCCTCGTCGACATTCGCTTCGCGCGCAACGCCTATGCGCCGTCGATCGTGCCGCACCTCGAAGCCGACGATGCGGCGGCGACGCTGCCGTCGTGGGCTTATGCGCTCGTCGCATTGAGCGTGCTGGCGTTTTTGCTTGAAATCGGGCGCCGGCTCAAAGGCGCAATCCGGCGCAATGCCGCGCCGCTGCCGCGCACGCCGCACTTAGCGGGTTTGCCGACGCAATTCCCGTACGCCGTCGATCCCGGCCACCAGAACGGTATCGGCAAGATTGCTAAATAAGCCGGCATCAACGACTCCGTGAATCGAGCGTAACTCGGCTTCGCGTTCGGACGGGTCGGCGATTGCACCGAACGCACAGTCGAGAATCGCGTTGCCGTTGTCGCTTACGAACGGCGAGCCGCTGCCGCGCCGCCGGATAACGACGTGCGGATATGCCGCGTGAATCTCGCTTTCCACCCAGCTTAGCGCAAAGGGCACGACTTCGAGCGGCGTCGGAAACCTCCCCAGCCGATCGACGAGCTTTGATTCGTCGACGATCACGACGAAGATCTCGGCCGCAAGCGCGAGTGCTTTCTCACGGAAGAGCGCGCCGCCGCCGCCCTTGGTCAACGCGAAGTCCGGCGCGACTTCGTCGGCACCGTCGATTGCGACCGCGATCGGACGTTGCATGAGACCGGTTAACGGAATGCCGGCTTCACGGCATAACGCTTCGGTTGCAACCGACGAAGCCACCGCCACGATCGACTCGCCGCCTGCGACGCGCTCTCCGACGCGCCGGATCGCATGATAGGCAGTGCTGCCCGTGCCGAGGCCGATGCACATGCCGTCGCGCACGAAGCGTTCGACGGCGGCTTCGGCTGCGGCGCGTTTGCGCTCGTCCGCCGATCCGTTCATGCGTCGGCCGGCGGCGAATGCGGTGCGAACGTGCGGTCCACGCGCCAGCAGCGCACGAGTTCCTCGGTGTATGGAGCAAACAGCAAGGACCCGATCAATGCGAAAATTCCGGCGATGTACCGCCGGCTCAGCGGCGGCGCTTTAAGCTTGAGTGCCCACGCACGCCGTGTCGTTCCGCGGCCGAATAACGCCGCGGTTTGCGCCGGATGGAGGCTGAGCATCGAGGTCAACGCCATGAGCGGCACCACTTCGAGAAAACTATGTGCGTGCTGCTCGCTGGGACTCGGACGTCGTAACGGCTCGGCGTACGCAATATCCCACAACGTCAGCGCCTCATGCAGTGCCACGCCGCCGATCATGGCGGCAACCGTCCCGGCATTGACTTCGAGCAAGAGCGCCATGAGCGTCGGGATCCCGATCGTCGTCATTTGCAATGCATGCAGCATCGACTCGTGGGTGCCGCTCGTATGTTCGATATCGGATTTGCGATGCAGCAAGTAATCGACAAACCCCGGAATCGTCCAGAGCGGTAAGATTCCATACAACAGCACGCGTTGCAGCGCGCGCGCAACGTCGAGCGGCCGGGCAAAATCGTCTGCCGGCGGATTGAGGTCTTCCAATCGTGTCACCTCCGAGCGGGCTTTCCGGCGGAACGAACGGCCGATGCACGTTTCGCGGTCGCTCCGCCGGGCAGGGCTTGCACGACGCAACGACTCATTGGCGCACATGACGCGCGACGAACTTACTCGTAAGATTCACTCGATTAAGCGCAAGAAGCATCTGACCTGGCAATTTATTGCGCGCGAAACATCGAGCGGTTCACCGATTCTGACCACCGCGGCGCTGTTCGGGCAAATGCGCTTGACGCCCGACGAAGCCGCCGCTGCTGCGCGCGTGCTCGAATTGGATGCGGATGAGGCGCAATTATTGACGGAAATTCCGTATCGCGGGTCGCTGCCGCCCGGACCGCCGACGGACCCGCTCATCGCGCGGCTCTACGAACTCGTTCAGGTCTACGGCACCACTTGGAAAGCGCTGATCGAAGAAGAGTTCGGCGACGGTATCATGAGCGCGATCGATTTCGACATGTCGTTGACTCGCGTAGCCGACCCGGAAGGCGATCGCGTGCAGCTTACGCTTAACGGTAAATTCTTGCCCTACCGGCGGTATTAGTCCGCGTAGACGCAAAGGAGCGATAATGAGCATTGCCGAGCAGACGCAAACGCACTTCGTCGAACACTACATCAACGGAGCGCGCTATGCCGGCTCGAGCGGGCGTAGCGCGCGTGTGTTCGATCCGGCCACGGGTGACGTCGGCAGCCACGTCCGGTTGGCTGATGTCGCCGACGTTCGTGCCGCCGTCGATGCGGCGCAAGCGGCGTTGCCGGCTTGGGCCGAGCTGACGCCCCTACGGCGTGCGCGCATCATGTTCAAATTTAAGGAACTGCTCGAAGCGCACGCCGACGATCTCGCGAAAATCATCACGCGCGAACATGGAAAGGTCGTGAGCGACGCGCGCGGCGAGGTCACGCGCGGACTTGAAGTCGTCGAGTTTGCCTGCGGTATTCCGCATCTGCTCAAAGGCGAGTTTTCGGAAAACGTCGGCGGCGGTATCGATAGCTGGTCGATGCGTCAACCGGTCGGCGTGTGCGCGGGGATCACGCCGTTTAATTTTCCGGTCATGGTTCCGATGTGGATGTTTCCGGTTGCAATCGCTTGCGGTAACACCTTCGTGCTCAAACCATCGGAGCGCGATCCGTCGGCAAGTCTGGCGATCGCCGATCTCTTGGCTCGGGCCGGTTTACCCGACGGTGTGTTCAACGTGGTGCAAGGCGACAAAACCGCAGTCGATGCGCTGCTCGAAGATTCGCGCGTTGCGGCCGTTAGTTTCGTCGGCTCGACGCCGATCGCGCGCTATATCTACGCGAGGGCCGCTGCTGCGGGCAAGCGCGTTCAAGCTCTGGGCGGTGCGAAAAATCATGCAATCGTGTTACCGGATTGCGATCTCGATGCAACCGTCGAAGCGTTGACCGGGGCCGCTTACGGTTCGGCCGGCGAACGCTGTATGGCCGTCTCCGTTGCGGTCGCGGTCGGTGATATCGCCGATGAACTCGTCGCGCGACTGGCGGTGCGCGCTCGCACGCTTAAGGTCGCGACCGGGACCGATCCGGATGCCGAGATGGGCCCGCTCGTTACCGCCGAGCATCAGGCGAAAGTGCGCGCCTACATCGATACCGGGGTTGCCGAGGGCGCAACGATCGTTACCGACGGACGTGAATTTCACGCTGCGGGCGGCGGGTTTTTCCTGGGCGGAACGCTTTTCGACGACGTCACGCCGGAGATGACGATCTACCGCGACGAGATTTTTGGTCCGGTATTGAGCGTCGTGCGAGTCGCCGACTTAGCGGCCGCGATCGATCTGGTAAATGCGAATCGCTACGGCAACGGCGTTGCGATTTTTACGCGCGACGGTGCGGGCGCACGCGACTTCGTCCATCGCATCGGGGTCGGAATGATCGGGATCAACGTGCCGATCCCAGTGCCGATGGCTTTTCACAGCTTCGGCGGCTGGAAAGAATCGCTCTTCGGCGATCATGCCGTTCACGGTACCGAAGGCGTGCATTTTTACACCCGTTTGAAGACCGTCACCGCGCGCTGGCCGCGTGGTGCGGCTGCCGGCAGTACGTTCGCAATGCCGACGCACTAGCGCAACGCCGCTAAAAAGCGAAGTTACGATACGATTCGGTAGCGACGACTGCTGCAGCGTCGTCGACGACCGGATTGAAGCGCAGCAAATAGCGCTGACGTTCGCTCAACCGCGCCCACGCATTGCTGCCGATCCGGATGCCGACTTCGGGCCGGAACAGCCAGCGGCGCGAGTATCCCAGAACGATCATCGGGCGCGGTGTGTCCGTGGTATTCGGCGTGCCGCGATGCAGACCGCGCACGTCCCGAACGAGCACGTCGCCGACGCGCATATCGACCGGCTCGAGCGCAATCTCACCGCGTTCAAGCCGTCCGAGTCCAGTTTCTTTTGTCTGCTCGTGCGTGCCGCGCGCAATCTCGGTCGGTCCATTCGCAGCTGAAACATCGACGAGCGGGAAATTTACGGCGAGCTGATACGGCGGTGTTTCGGCGGCCAACTCGGGAAACAGCGGCAGCGCATCGCGATGTACCGGCTGCGTTTGCGATCCGAGCAGCGGCGTGTCGGATGCAAGCTGACACAGCCACATATCGTCGCCGACGAGCAACCGGCAGAGGTTGACGATGTCGGCATTTTCAAAAACGTGCGGGTCATCGAACGGTGCCGAAAACGGCAGGGTGACGTAGTGGCGCGCACTGCCGCGATTCTGCTGCGCGCCTTGCGTCTCGAGATGCTGCGCGAGCAGCGGTTGAAACGCCTCGTGCCAAGCCGCGATCAGCGACCGCTCGAAATGCTGCGGTAGCAGCACGAAGCCGTCGCGCCGGAATTGCCCTGCAAATGCCTGCAGTTCGACATCCGTGTAGCGCCCTTGAACCGTTGTGTTCGATGTGCTCATAGGTGCGCATACGCCTCGCGCATGCCGGCGCTCCTGCACTCCAGGCGGACGACGCACGGGCGGCCGGCGTACTCGGCAAAGCTTGCAGCGGTATCCGATCTCGAGACGGTGAAGAAGCAAGAGTCTGTCAAAGTTGCACACGAACGAAAGGGGACGGTTGTCGTCGGACTTGGTCCAGCCGCGAATATGACGACACTCGCCGAACGGCTGCGAGCCGGTGCCGCCGTGCTGCCCGACGCAAGCGCGATCGTGGATGCGCAGACGAACAGATCGCGCGCGGAATTTGCCGATGACGCGGCGCGCTTTGCAGCGCTTATCGCACGAACGATACCGGCCGGTCGACCTGTCGCGCTTGCCGATTGCGCCGACGTTGACTTCGCTGCGGCAATCGTCGGCTGCTTGATCGCCGGCGTCCCCTTCGTTACGCTCGATCCGCACGATCCGCCGCAGTATAACGCAGCGATCAAAAGCGCGACCGGTGCGCAAGTTGTCGCGGAGCGGCTTGCAGTGCTGCGTCGCCGCAACGACGGTCATGTCCGCTGCAGCGCGCTTGCGGAAGCGCCGAACGTGCAGGCCGAGCGGCCGCGAGTGCTTACTGCCGTTCCGACCGAGCATGGTTCGATCGGTATTTCGGCGCATGGCTGCAGCGCTCTGCATCGCAGTTTCGACACGCTCGCTACCACACTCGATTTGCAGCCGAGCGATCGCGTTCTGGGTCTGACGTATGCCGGAGCCTATGCCGGCATTCGCAATCTGCTCGCAGCACAGTTGGCCGGAGCGACGTTCGTCATGCGCTCCGCACGAACACCGCTCGACGAAATCGTGCGGACGATCGTCTCCGAGCGCATTACGGTCCTGTGCAGTGAGGCACCGATCGTCCGCGCGCTCGCGCACTCGCAATACGACCTCACGCGAAGCGCCTTACGTGTCGTCTCCGTCGATGCCGAATCGCTCGCCATGCCGGAGCGCGCGGCGTTCATGGCGATGCTTCCGGCCCGTTGCGAAATCACCGCCGCGCCGGCTGAATCCGGCGCAGCGAGACCGGGGCCCGACAAACTTGCGGTGCGCGGACGGCAAGTCGAACGCGGCTACCTCGAAGCCACCCTGCGGCAATGTCCCGGTGTCGCCGACGTCGCGTTTTGCGTTGCCCAAGGCGCTGCTTCGCCACGGCTCATCGCCTTCGTCGTCGTTGCGGTCGGAACACCGACGCTGACCCGGGCCGAGGTCCGGCGCTGGATGCGCCTGCGGGTGCCGCTCTGGATGATCCCGGGCGACGTGCGCTTTGTCGGCGGTATCCCGCGGACAGCCGGCGGGGCGCCGGATCGGCAGCAATTGCTGCGCTGCGCTGCCGGACCGAATCCGCAACGGTATTTTCGCATGCATCGGGTTCCGCGCCGCGACGACGCCGCACATGCCGCGGTCGCGCTCTGGAGTGCCGTCGTCGGAACGGACGCCTTACTTGCCGACGAGCGCTGGGATGAAGCCGGGGGCGACGCTTGGCAATTACGTGAAATCGCGGCGCAACTCGGCGAGCGGTATGCCCGGCACGATTCGCAATTCTTGAGCACCGAGATGCGCCCGAGCGATCTGCTGACGCTACTGGATCGCGAGCAGCGCGCCAACGATCGCGAGAATCGCAGGATCGTCGTACTGCTGCCGGGATTGGACGGCGATAACAGCCGCATGGCCGCGTTTCGTTCGTACTTTGCGCCTGAGAATGACTTCCTCGTTCCGACGTATCCGCAATGGCCCGATATCGTTTCGCGCAACGAATCGTTGGCGCGCATCATCGATGCGGTCGTCGCCCAAGTCGTCGCGCAGCTTCACGTGGGGCCGGTAACGCTGATCGGCTATTCATTCGGCGGTCTCATCGCACATGAAGTCGCCGGCCGCTTGAGCGAGCTCGGTTTTGCAATCCGCCTCGTCGCGATTCTCGATTGCGACATCATGCAAGGCCCGTTGTCACAGGCGGAAGCGACGCTCCATAGCCGCTCGCGCAGTGCAAATCTCACGCGCGACATCCAAGTCGCCGGCTTCGCTCGTGCCGTCGGGGTGCGCGTTGCGTTCCATTTGGCTCGCTGGTTCAAGCGGTCGCGCTCTTTACGCCTGCTGGGCGCTCGGCACCGGCGGCGGTTGCCGCTGCCGGCCGAAGTCGCGGTGCCCTTCGACGACTGGATGACTCGCTGGGCACGTGAAATTGCGGCGCGCAGCTGGAAGCCGCGCCGCCATGCAACGACGACGATCGTTTTTCGCTGCAAGCAGCAGTCGTCGGCGGTCGCTCTGCCCGATCTTGGCTGGAGCCGCTACACGAACGTCATTGCCGTTAAGGAAGTGGGCGGTTCGCACTTCTCGATGATCTCCGGTGCGCACGCCGGCCGGCTCGCTCGCGCAGTTCAGCGCGAATTCGTTCCGAGCGACTAGTGCTGGGGCGGCCGGCCGCCGTACCGGCCGACCGCGAAACTACCGGCGCGCACGCCGGCGGCAAGGCAGTCCCCAACCGGCGCGCCGCTGAGATGAGCGACCAGAAAGCCCGCCGTAAAGGCGTCGCCCGCACCCGTCGTATCGATCGCGGGCTGTGCCGTCGTTGCGCACGACGAATACGCAGCGCCGCCATTGCTTCCCGCGGCCGCTCCGCGCGCACCGAGCGTTACCACCGCAAGTGCATACCGTGCGGCGAGCCGTGCACATTGTTCGCGGACGTCGGCTGAGCCGGTCAACGCGGTCGCTTCGGCCGTGTTGCCGAAACACAGCGCGGCAGACCGCGTCGATTCGAAAAACATCGCCGGGCCGATCCGGCGTATGACGTCGGCCGACGCAAGATCGACGCTGCACGGCAGACCGCGCTCCGCCGCAGCGTTCAATAGACCGCGCACCGCGGCGCGCGCGCCGGGTTCGAGGAGCGCGTACCCCGACACGTGAACCAAACGCATTCGCTCGAGCAGTGCGAGCGGTAGGTCGGCTGCGCATAGGTTTGCATTCGCGCCGCGATCGGTGAGAAACGAGCGTTCTCCCGCGGCGTCGAGCAGCGTCACGATAATGCCGGTGTGTTTCTGTTCGTCCAGCGCAAAAGCAGGTGCGACGCCGGCGCGCCGCAGCGTCGCGCTATGTTCGGCGTGGCTGTCGCGTCCGACACGTGCAGCCAAAACGACCGCAGCGCCGAGATGCGCGAGCCATGCTGCGACGTTTGCACCCGAGCCGCCCGGCAGCAGTGCGATGGCGGCCGGCGTATTGCAGCCGCTTTCGACCGCTCCCGCCGGTGCGGCAACGACGTCGAGCATGACGTCTCCGATAACGAGCACATTGCCGGCCGGCGTGCCGTCAGCCTTCGATGCGCGCAAGTTCGACGGCGACCTGCGCGGCAAGTTGCGCGTTGTTACGGACCAGTGCAATGTTCGCCGTTAAACTTGCACCGCCGGTCCGTTCATTAATGGTCGCCAGCAAGAACGGCGTCAGGCGTTTGCCCGAAATACCGGCGGCCTCCGCAGCGGCGACGGCGTCGGCAATGCGCGCGTCGATCTCCGCGGCAGCTAAGGCCGCATCGCGCGGAATCGGATTGGCAATGAGTATCCCTTGCGGAAAATCAAGCCGCCGCTGCGTCGCGATGACCGCGGCTAGATCGCGCGGCGTATCGAAACGCTGATCGACGGGCAAGCCGCTCGTACGTGAAAAAAAGGCCGGAAACTCGTCGGTTCCATAACCCAGGACCGGGACGCCGCGCGTTTCGAGGTATTCCAGCGTCTTGGCAAGATCGAGGATCGATTTTGCGCCCGCGCAAACGACCGCGACGGGCGTCGAACCAAGCTCGCTCAAGTCGGCCGAGATATCGAAGGTGGCCGCCGCTCCGCGATGCACGCCGCCGATCCCGCCGGTAGCAAAAACGGCAATGCCGGCCATCGCCGCCGCCGTCATCGTTGCGGCGACCGTCGTTCCGCCGGTTTGCTTACGCACGAGCGCGCAAGCCAGATCCCGTCGCGATATCTTCACCGAATCGGGGTTGCCGGCAAGTGCTTCGAGAGCGGCTTCGTCCAGGCCGACGCAAATGCGTCCGTCGATCACCGCGATCGTCGCCGGGATCGCGCCGTTCGCGCGGACGATCGCTTCGACGCCGCGCGCGGTCGCGAGATTTTGCGGATAGGGCATGCCGTGTGTGATAATGGTTGATTCGAGCGCGACGACGGCGGTTCGCGCGGCAAGCGCGGCAGCGACGCGCGGCTCGATGTCGATCGGTTGAGATTGCACTGCGATGGCGGTATTCGCTCCAATGCGGCCGGCAGATGGCTGAAGTCGTGCCGGTAAAAGATGGCCGCTAAGATCGGTGGTACGCAACGCTTCGCGCAAGCTGTAGCAATCGCCGCGCGGTGTCCGATCAGCGCCGCGAATTCAAACCAAGGCGACCGTTGCGAGTGCGTCGAGCGTCGTCTGACGAAGTCGTTCGAGCCTGCCGCGCAGCGACCACACGTCGGTCGCGAGAACGCGGGCAAAAACGCCGTCGCGCAACTCTCCGATACCCAAACGCATCGCCGGCCGGTCGTCGCCGATACGATCGAGTGCAGCGATGCATGCCGTTATTTCGCGCTTGTTCAGACCGGCCGCCGTGAAGGTACCGACGTTGAGCGGCGCTGCATCGGCCGCCGCAATCGCGTCGTAGAAGATTTCGCGCGCGTTTTGCCGGATGCTCGTGCGCAAAACGACACGTGCACCGGCCGGTACGCATGCGATTTCACTGAGTATTACGCGTGCGCCGGGACCGAGATCGATCGTGAGGCCGGCGACATACGCTGCGCCGGCATCGGCGATCAGCGGCTCGCCGATGATCTCGAGCAAGGCGCCGGCATCGACGCGCCAGCGTGCAATCGCGGCGGCTTGCGACGGACCGCCCAGAACGCGCGTCGCGCTTTGGCTCGTGACGATGAGGTGAGCGTCGCGCTGCACGTGCCCGTCGAGCACGATGCTATCTCCGCGAACGACGCCGGGTCCTAATTGCGAAAGTACGATGAGCGCAGCATCGCCCAAGCGGAACGCGCGGCTGCAGCGCGAGATACCGTCATAGCGCACGCGATCCAACACCGTTCGGGTGCCGCTGCGGCGGGCGGCGATTGCAAGCGAACCGGAACCCGGATTCAAACGGCGTCGAGCAATGCGGCTCGCTCGACGAAGCGGACGACGTCCGCAACGCCCGTTCCGTCGCGTAAATTCGTGAAGAGAAACGGCCGTGTACCGCGGGCGGCCGCCGCGTCGCGGCGCATTCGTCCTAGATCGGCGCCGACGTGCGGCGCCAGGTCGATCTTGTTGATGATGAGTAGGTCCGCGCGGGTGATTCCGGGCCCGCCTTTGGCCGGAATCTTGTCGCCACCCGCGACGTCGATGACATAAATCGTGACGTCGGCGAGATCCGGACTAAACGTCGCGGCCAGATTGTCGCCGCCGCTTTCGATCAGTACGAGCGCCAGTTGTGAAAACGTGCGCTCGAAATCCGCAATCGCTTGCAAATTCATCGATGCATCTTCACGAATTGCGGTGTGCGGGCACCCGCCGGTCTCGACGCCGACGATGCGCTCGGGCGGAAGACAACCGCTGCGCACGAGAATTTGCGCATCCTCCTGCGTGTAGATATCGTTCGTCACGACCGCCATATCGATGCGGTCGCCGAGTGCCCGCGCGAGTTGTTCGACGAGGGCGGTTTTCCCCGCGCCGACCGGGCCGCCGATTCCGATGCGCACCGCGCTCATCGTGCGCGGTCGCTTAAATGTCGCAATACTACTCCTCGTTGCGTTCGTACGAGCATGTCAGGATGCGAATAGGCGGGCTGCTAAACGCCGGTGTTGCAAGCCGTCGATCTCGCAGGCGACGGCGCTCGAACGCAGATCGTCAAGCTCGCGAGCAGCGGATGCGCGCTGGACGAACGACGCAATCGCCGGTCGCAGATTCCAGCGGACGCGCGCGACTTCACGTTGCCCGAGCGGGACCGCGCGGGCGGCGACCGACGCACACGCCGTTACGATCGTCGTTGCATGTGCCTGCAGGGTGACGGTGACGGGCGCGCCGATCGCGCGATAGCCGAGCGCTGCGGCTAAGCTGTGAATGCCGGCGCATCGGGCGCTCTCGATCGCTGCCCGATAGCCGGCCACCGATTCATCCGCGATGCCCATTGCAACGTATGTGTCGAGCGTTGCCCGCGCGAGATGCGCGTTCGCCCGGCGGATTTCAGCGTTGGGTTGCGCGGCGTCGACACGCCGGTCGAGTGCGTCAAGGGTCGCATTGCCGCGTAGCAGCAAGACCATCGCCGCGCCGTCGAGCGTCGCAGCAGCGTCGGTGAGATAGCGCTCGATCCAAGCGCTCAACGTTGCGCCGTCGTGCACGCCGCCGCCGACGATTGCCGTCTCCAAGCCGAAGGAGTGACTGAAACCGCCCGCGGGAAACGCTGCATCCGCCAATTGCAAGAGCGCCGGCAAGTCAGTCATGCCGATGCGGCGCGTGCGCGTGGCGAAACGGCTCGCTCACGGTGCGCGCCGTCCGCTCGACCGGCACGCCGTGTTCGGCACCGAGCGCTTCGAGTAACGGATCGTAACGCACGACGATCGTCTCGCCGTCGACTTGAATCGGCAGGTGCCGGTTTCCCAGCGCATGCGCGATCGCAATCGCCGACGCTACGTTCGAGGGCCGAAAAACGAGGACGTCGTCGGCAGTAACACCGACGGCGATGACGCGCTCGTCGTCCGCATGGATGACGTCGCCGTCGCGCAGACGTTCGCTTCCCGCGAAGCGGATTCCGATCTCGCCGACGGTGGTTTCCAAACGCAGGATGCGCTTCGCGAGGTCGTCGGAGCGCACGGCAAGCCGTTCGAGCGACCTTGCGCCGACGGGATAGACGTCGAGATTACCGAGCGCCGCCGTCCGTACGAGCATCAAAAAAGCGCGTAGCGCTGCGCCAGCGGTAGCGATGTTGCGGGTTCGCAGGTCAACAGTTCGCCGTCGGCTCGCACTTCGTAGGTGCGCGCGTCGACGGTAATGTGCGGCGTTGCAGCGTTGCGTACCATGTCGCGTTTGCCGATCGTGCGGCAGCCGCGCACGGCGACGTACCGTCGCCCGGCAGCCGATGACACCGGAAAACCGCTATCGAGTGCAAGCTGCGAAACGAAGGTCACGCCGCCGGCTTGCGGAGCCGTGCCGTACGCGCCCCACATCGGCCGCATGCGGACCGGCTGCGGCGTCGGAATCGAAGCAGCCGGGTCGCCCATCGCCGCCCATGCAATCGTCCCGCCTTTAATGACGAGCTCGGGCCGGAAACCGAAAAATGCGGGCTGCCATACGACGAGGTCGGCAAGCTTGCCGACACTGACCGAACCGATTTCGTGCGCCATGCCATGCGCGATTGCCGGGTTGATGGTATATTTCGCGACGTAACGCTTCACGCGTTCGTTGTCGGAACCGTCGCGTTCGCCCTCAAGCGGTCCGCGCACTTCGCGCATTTTATGCGCCGTCTGCCACGTGCGCATGATGACTTCGCCGACGCGGCCCATCGCTTGCGAATCCGAACTGATGATGCTGAGCGCACCGAGGTCGTGCAAGATATCCTCGGCGGCAATCGTTTCACCGCGAATACGCGAATCGGCGAAGGCGACGTCCTCGGGTATGGCTGGATCGAGATGGTGACACACCATGAGCATATCGAGGTGCTCGGCGAGCGTATTGACCGTGTACGGCCGCGTCGGATTGGTCGATGACGGCAACACGTACGCTTCACCCGCGACCCGAATGATGTCGGGCGCGTGGCCGCCGCCTGCGCCTTCGGTGTGATAGGTATGAATCGTCCGGCCGGCGATCGCGCGCAGCGTCTCTTCGACGAAACCCATCTCGTTGAGGGTGTCGGTATGAATGGCGACTTGTACGTCGCATTGATCGGCGACGCGTAGGGCCGTATCGATGGCGACGGGGGTCGTTCCCCAATCTTCGTGCAGCTTGAGACCCATTGCGCCGGCGGCGATTTGTTCGCGCAGTGCCGCTTCGCTCGACGCATTGCCTTTGCCGAGGAAACCAACGTTTACCGGCAGCCCGTCCGTTGCGGCAAACATGCGCCCGAGGTGCCAAGCACCCGGCGTGCACGTCGTCGCGTTCGTTCCCGACGCCGGTCCCGTTCCGCCGCCGAACAGTGTCGTGACGCCGCTGGAAATGGCCGCATCGACTTGCTGCGGGCAAATAAAGTGCACGTGCGCATCGATCGCACCGGCGGTGACGATCAGCCCCTCACCCGCGATGACTTCGGTCGACGCCCCGACCGTCATTGCGGCGTCCACTCCATCTTGCAGCCACGGATTGCCGGCCTTCCCGATGCCGGCGATGCGCCCGTCGCGTAGACCGATGTCGGCTTTGTAAACGCCGCTCGCATCGATGACTACGGCGTTGGTGATGACGGTGTCGAGCACGCCTTCCGCGCGGGTAGCCGTCGGATGCTGACCCATGCCGTCGCGAATCACCTTGCCGCCGCCGAACGTAATCTCGTCGCCGTACGTCGCGAAATCATGTTCGATCTCAACGATGAGATTGGTGTCGGCAAGACGCATCCGGTCGCCGGTCGTCGGTCCGTACAATCGCGCGTAGGCGCTACGCTCGATTTTCAACGGCGGGCAAGTCCGCGCAAGCCGGCGATCCGCGCTTCGCCGCCGACCGCTACGAGGTCGACCGGCCGCTCGAAGCCCGGCTCAAAGCGTACGGCCGTTCCGGCGGGGATGTCCAAGCACATTCCGTGGGCTGCCTCACGGTCGAATGCCAGCGCATCGTTCACTTCAAAGAAATGGGCGTGCGAGCCGACCTGAATCGGCCGATCGCCGGTATTCGCGACGCGCACGGTGCAACGCCGGCGTCCGGCGCGCAGTTCAATGCTGCCCGGTGCGGCCAAAATCTCACCCGGAGTCATGGGATCGGTTCGTGGATGGTAACGAGTTTGGTGCCGTCCGGAAACGTGGCTTCCACTTGAACCTCCGCGAGCATCTCGGGAATGCCGTCCATGACGTCGCCGCGGCCGAGAACGGTGCGTCCACGTTCCATCAGATCGGCAACCGTCACGCCGTCGCGCGCGCCTTCGAGGACGAACGACGATAAGATCGCAATCGCTTCGGGATAGTTGAGCTTGACACCGCGCGCGCGGCGCCGCCACGCAAGCTCCGCAGCATAACTGAGCAGCAGCTTATCGCGTTCGACGTCGGTCAGGCGCATCGCAAGCAGTCCAAGCTCCCATCGTTGCAAAATCGCAGCCGCCGGACCTGCTGCGCCGCAATCGGCGCAACCTTCGAACGTGCGGCGCGCCGCAGCCGACAAAGGTTGTCTTTTTGCGCGCAGAAGGTTGCCGCTATGTTCACGACGGACGCAGCGCGCCGCTAATGAGCGGCAATCGGCGCGCTAGTCGCCGCCGTCGCGCGCGTGCAAATCCGCGCACCACAACGCGGCCGGTTGCACCGGTCGTCAACTCCGTTACCATTGCGCAAACGCCGCACATCTCGCAATCGCCCAAGCAAGTGTTGCAAACACTGCTCGGTTGCGACGATCGTGCCGCCGCGTATGCGGCCGCGATCGGTGCGGCGCTCGTCCTGTTCGTCGGCATACCGCTGTCGGCAGCGATCAATATCTGGATCGACGAAGCGTTTACGCTGCATTCCACCGGAGCGGGCATCGGCTATGCGTTAAACCAAGCCGGCGTCTTCGAAGCGCAGCCGCCGCTATACTTTCTTATCGAAGCCGCCTGGCGAACGTTGAACGAATCATCGATCGCCTTTGCGCGCGTGCCTTCGATCGTGTTTGCCGCGGCCGCCGTCGCCGCGATCGTCGGCGCCGCGCACCGTTTGCTGCCCCGCATATCACCGCTGGCCGTTGCACTCATCACGGCCGGCAATCAACTAACCATCTGGGCGGCGACCGAGATGCGCGTGTACGCGCTCGTGTTTTTGATCGGCACGCTGCTGGTCTGGACGTTCTGCGAAAGCTTCTTTGCGGACCGGCCGAACCGATTCGCACTGGGGTGCTATGTCGTCGTTGCGATCCTCGGTTTGTACACGCAATATTACGTCGGCTTCATGCTCGTTTCGCAGGGTGTAACGGTGCTGCTCTTCGGCCGGCGCGCGCTGCTCCGGTTTTGCGTATCGATGATCGTCGTCGGTCTGGCATTCGTCCCGTTCGTTCAAACCGTTATTTTCCAGGTCCGGTCCAGCGGTGGTTTCGTTGCGCATCAATCACTTTTGCATGCGGTGCATGAGATTCTCAACGATGTGTTCGCCTACGTACTGCCGCACGAGATCGATTGGTCGGGACCGGCGAAATACATCGGTTTTTTATTAGCGGCTGCCGTCCTTATCGCGTTGCTCGTTGACGGCCGGCCCGTCATCCGAACGGCGTCTCAGCGCGCCGTGCTGTTGCAGCTCGGCGTGTGCTTAGGCATTTTTGCGGTCGTTTTTTATGCCGCGGGGATGCCGGCGCTCGTCGGCCGTCATATGATCGTCGTTGCACCGTCGTGTTTGCTTGCGGCCTGCATCGTCGTGTCGTCGTTGACGCGGCGGCGGCGGCTGCTGTCCGTCATTGCCGTCGCAACCTTCGCGATCTTTAGCGGGGCGATGTTCGCCGTGCAATACCGTCCGCCGCTTGCCAAAGCCGGCGATTGGCGCCGGGTCGCGCAGGCGGTTTCGACCGCGGATGACACGCCGGTTGCAGTCTTTCCGCCGGAGATCGGCTTGCCGCTCGAAACGTACACGGCGCATTCGCTCGTATCGATTCCGCGACCGTTAGCATTTCGCGCCGACTACGTGCAAGCTTCGACCCTACGAGGCGAGTCGGACGTCGCTCGCGTTCTCGATCCGATCCGGGCGCACACCGCCGGCTTATGGGTGGTTACGGATGGGCCTTGCATTGCCGCCAAGCTCGACGTCTATGACTACCATTGCGCGTATCTTGAAAGCTACTTAAATCATTGGTATCGCCCCGAGCAAGTTATTCCGTTTCGCGGTGCGCTCGTACGCCGCTACGTTCGGATCGCGTCCGGTTGAGGCGGCTTCATCGCAAACACGCCCGGTTGATGCCGGCGAATCGCCGAGCCATCTTTGCTGCGTTGCTGGCAGCTTGCCTCGTGGCGCTAGCGTCTCGGGCGGCAGCCGGTGAGAACGAGGTGCGGACGGTCGTTGCTCGCGCCGTTCGCCCGGTCATGAAGCAGTACGGCATCCCAGGGATGGCAGTCGGAGTAACGCTGCGGGGCCGCCATTTTGTCTTCACCTACGGCGTCGCATCGAAAGCGACCGGGAAGCCGGTCGACGATGCGACGCTTTTCGAGATCGGTTCGATTACGAAGACGTTTACGGCGAGCCTTGTCGCGTACGCGCAGCTCAGCGGCAAGCTCGCATTGTCCGACCGAGTCGGTGCGGACGTTCCGGCTTTGCGCACGGCGAGTGCCGGCCGCGTCCGTCTCGTCAATCTGGGCACGCACACGGCGGGGAATTTCCCGTTGCAGTTTCCGGACGACGTTAAAAACGACGACGATGCGCTCACGTACTACGGGCGCTGGAAGCCGTCGCACCCGGCCGGCACGTACCGGCTTTACTCGAACCCCGGCGTCATGCTGCTTGGGCTCAGCGCTGCCGAAACGATGCACGCCAAGTTTGCTACGCTCATGCAGCGCGAAGTGTTCGCACCCCTCGGGCTACACAACACGTTTCTAGCGGTTCCCGGCGATCGGTTCTCGAGCTACGCGCAGGGCTATACCGATGCTGATGAACCGCGGCGGTTGTCTCCCGGACCGCTTGCGGCCGAAGCGTACGGCATCCGGACGACGGCGCCCGATATGCTGCGCTTCATCGACGCCAACATGAATCTTGTTGAGCTCGACGCGACGCTTCGTCGCGCGATCGTCGAGACGCATTCCGGGTTTTATCAACTGGGTGCAATGACGCAAGATTTGATCTGGGAGCAGTACGGCTACCCGGTTTCGTTGGCCGTACTATTACGAGGGAATTCGGATGACATCGTGTTCGAAGAGCATCCGGTTCGGACGATCGATCCACCGTCCGGCCCCCGGAGCGGCGTGTGGATAAACAAGACCGGCTCGACGAGCGGTTTTGCCGCGTATGTCGCGTTCGTCCCGCGACAAACGATCGGCATTGTTTTGCTTGCAAACAAGGCGTATCCGATCGAGGCGCGAGTTACTGCTGCGTATCGAATCGTCAAGGGTCTTCGCTGACACGCCGGTTCGCCGCCGTTTAGGGCAGGGCGAATGCAAACAGCGTGTCGCCGCCGCGGTGCGTGAACTGCTCGAAGACATTCGAGCCGATCAGGATGTATTCGCGACCGTTGTAGCGGTAAGCGACGGCGGGCGAGTTGATGCTCGCGCTGCCCGAACCGATCGGCGATTCGGCGATATGCCGGACGCGATGCCAAAAGTGCGTCGCCTTCGTGCGCGTGGCGTAGATGAATTGACCGCCCGCGTCGCGCAAATCAAACGGCGTAGCGAGTTCTTCGGCCGGACGAACTTGCCATAACACCTTACCCGTAGCGGCATCGTAGGCGCGAAAGACACCCGTATACTGCTCGCCCAAGAACACCAGACCCGGTGTCGAGAGGATGCCGCTGAAATCAACGCTCGGGACGCTCGTGCTCCAGCGCCGGCGACCCGAGTTTACGTCGATTGCCGACAGTGCATCGGAACCGATCTGCGTATCTTCGCTGCCGCCGCCCGTCCATTCGACGGAACCCGGACTCCACGGTTGCAGCGGCGTTGCGGACGTGCGCAACGTTTGCGGCTGAATGGTTGCGTCGACGTAGACGGATTGCGTCGCGCGGTCGAAGGCGACCGGTCCGAGCGCGCCGCCGAAATCGAGTTTTTGCCCGCCGGCCGACGGCGGATCGTAACGTAGTGTTTGCGCGGTGAATGAATCGGAGATTCGAATGAGCCTTCCGTTGCGCCGGTCGAGAATGTACAGCAATCCCGTCTTGCCGGCTTCGCCGACCGCCGGTACCACGGTGCCGGCGGCATCATGTGTATCGAACAGTACCGGCGGACTCGAGGCGTCAAAATCCCAAACGTCGTGCGGCGTTTCCTGGTAATACCATTTGAGCGTTCCGGAGCGCGCATCGAGCGCGACGATCGAATCGGTGTAGAGATTGTCGCCCGGGCGGCGATCGCCGCGAAATGCCGGCGCCGGATTGCCCGTCGACAAGTAGATCGTCGCTTCGCGAGCGTTGAGCGCCGGCGTCATCCAAACGGCGCCGCCGCCGTGTTTCCAGGCTTCGCTAAGATGCCTAGCCGACGCCCGTTCGGCGCGGATATTACGATGCAACGGCAAACCGTGCGCGGCTGCGGCATAGCGGCCTTCCCAGCCGCGGGACACCGTCCACCAACGCCACTTGAGCGTTCCGTCCCGCTGCGAGTACGCGCTAAACGAACCGCGGACGCCGAACTCGTTGCCGGAACTGCCGATGAACACCAGGCCGTTCCACGCCAGCGGCGCGGCTGTTTCGCTCAAACCATCGTGCGGATCGCCGATGCGTGTATTCCAGAGCGCTTTGCCGGTCTGCGCATCGAGCGCGATAATGTGCGCATCGAGCGTCGTGATGAACACGCGGCCGCCCGCAACGGCGACGCCGCGATTAACCGAAAAAATGTACGGCGCGGAGCTTACGCGAGGAACGTAGTGCCATTTGAGCTTGCCGGATGCTGCATCGACGGCGAAAACGCCGTTATCCCTGCCGGTCGTGACGTAGACGACACCGTCTACGGCGATCGGCGTCGCCTCGAATGCGCCGGAGATTCCGGTGTTGAATTTCCACGCAAGTTTTAACGAGCCGACGTTTGCCGGAGCGATGTCGTGCAAATCGGCATGTCGCGTATTGGCCAGTGAACCGCCGTACGTCGGCCACCATCGGTCGGGCAAATGCGAAGCCGGCGCGTGCGCGCGATGGACCGGACCGGCGAGGTTGAGCAAAAACAGCGAGAGCCCGATCAACGGCGCAACGAGCGTAACTTTTAAAAGCGCAGACACTCTTTGGTTTTGCTACGCTCGCGAAGCGGTCACTGGAGGCTTTTGACCTCGGGTGCCGCGACATCCGGTCAGAGCGCCACGGTGTGCGGTTCCTTCGAGCGCGGTCGAGGAGCCGCGTTGGTTCGCGCGCAACGCTGAACGTTCGGATGGAGATTCAATCGCCGGCCGATCGAAGCGCGCGACTTGTCCGGCAACGCGTCGACACGACGCGAGTCGCGGATTTGCCGGCAGCGCTCGCCGATGCATTCGCGCAAGCCGGTGCGCCCGAACGCATCACACCGGGCATGTCCGTTGCAATCACGGCCGGCAGCCGCGGCATCGATCGGATCGCCGAACTGCTCGCCGCCGTCGCCGCCGGCGTCCGGCGTTGCGGCGGCGTGCCGTTCATTACGACGGCAATGGGCTCTCACGGCGGTGCAACGGCCGCGGGGCAGCTCGACGTCTTAGCCGGCTACGGTATCACCGAAGCGCGAACCGGATGTGAAATCCGGTCCTCGATGGATGTCGTCGACCTCGGTGCAGCCGGCGGAACGCCGGTGTTCTGCGATCGTGAAGCCGCGCTTGCCGACGGTATCATCGTCGTCGGACGGGTCAAACCGCATTCGATTTTAACCGGCGAACTCGGCAGCGGCTTACTGAAGATGACGGCGATCGGTTTGGGTAATGCACGCGGTGCGGACGCGATCCATAGCGCCGGCGTGCAAGCACACCTCGTGCCCTGCGCGCTGCACGTGATCGAACGCGCACCGGTACTTTTTGGAATCGCGATCGCCGAGAACCCGCGCGATCAAATCGCGCTGCTGCGCGGCGTCGTGCCGGCAGCTTTCGTTGCGGCCGATCGCGACCTGCTCGACTACGTTCGGCGCAAATCTCCGGCGCTGCCGTTCGATCCGCTCGACGTTCTCGTCGTCGATGCGATCGGCAAGAATATCTCGGGCGCCGGAATGGATCCCAACGTCATCGGGATGTGGCGGCGCAACGGCGGTGCGCCGGATCGCCGCATCGCGCGCATCGTCGCACTCGATTTAACGGCCGAGTCGCACGGTAATGCCGTCGGCGTCGGCATGGCCGACATCATCACCGAAAAACTCCGCGCTAAAATCGACTACCAGGCGATGTATACCAACGCGCTGACAAGCGATTTTCTCGCCGGGGCAAAGGTACCGTTGAGCGCCCGTACGGCTGCTGAGGCCATTGCTCTGGCGTGCCGGCCGTTCGCCCCCGAAGCGTTACGATTCGCGCGAATTCGCGATACGGCGCAACTCGAATACATGCTTGTTTCGCGCCCGCTGGTCGATGCGTTCGACGCTGCCGACGCGCTCGAAGTCGTCGCGGCCCAGTTTGACGTCAGGCTCGATGCGGACGGCGATATCTGGCACCGGCTCGGAATTTAGTGCCGATGCATTCATCATCGCTCGGTCGGCACGAGACCTTTAGCGGCTACGGCGCTCGCGTGGCGGATTCTCGACGCGTACGTCGCTCGGGTGCGTTGCCTCGGGCCGGCCCGTATGTTGCGGCGGCCGAACGTTACGTGGCGACGTTTGGGTTGCATGCGGCGCGGCGTCCACGTTCGGATGCGAGCGGGGCTGGAACGTGCGCGGACCCGGTTCGCCGTCGGGCGGCGACGTCGTCCGGCTGCGGCGCATCGGCGGCTGTGCGGTATACGCAGGTCGCTGAACCGTGTACTGAGGATCGATTCGCGACCGGTCGGTCGGAACGGCGCGCCGCGGCTGCGCATACGCCGGTCCGCCGGTGGTGATCGTGACGTTGCCGTCGGTGGCGGCCCCCGAGCGTCGCGTCGTGCCGGTGATCGTTTCTACGGTTGGTTCTGCCGGCGTCTTTTTGAGCGGCGTAGCTTGGGTGGCGGCGTGAACCGGTGCGAGCGCGCGGCTTCGCTCGAACCGTGTCCACGGATCGCTCGGCGCGCCCGCGTGTTGCGGCGTTGCATACGACGGCACCGCAACAGCTTTGCGTTCGAGCGAAGCCGCCGCCGGCGTTGCGTGCTCGGTCGGTCGCGGTTCGAATGCATGCGCGGGAATGACCGGTGTCGTCTGCGCATCTTTGAAGTGCAGCGGCGTCAGTGGAGCGTGCGTTAGCGTCGCAAGACTCGTGCGCTGCTCGCTGAACGCCGTGCGCCGGACAACGGCATTGTCACCGGCAAACGAGCGCTGCACGAACGGCGTGCGAACGGTACGGGCTGCCGCACTTTCCGCAAAGCGCAGATTTGAGCTTGTCGGAACGACCGGGATCGCGCCGCGAAACACGCGTGCAGCGCTAAGTTCGGTCGCGTGCACCGGCGTGTTCCGTTCGAATCGTCCTTGCAGAAAACGTTGTGACGTAACGCTCGATACCGCATTATATTGCACGTTTTTGTAGACGTTCGCGTTCGTGACGTTGGTGACGTTCGTAATATTGGTGATATTCGTTACGTTGCCGTAACCGCTATGCCACCAGGGATGATACGCCTCGAACGGCGCAAGCGGCACCCAGCCGATGTTGCCGTAGCCCGGTCCGCCACCGAAACTCAGCGCTACGTCGCTGCCGCCGCCGAAACCGAAAAACGCAACGAGTGCCGGACGCCAGGGCGTGTACACGTGTTGTTGCGGCGGATACCAGCACCAGCCATAACTCGGACTGTGGTACCAGCTGCCGTAATGATACGGGGCCCAGCCCCATTGCTCCGCGGCAACCCAGGTCCAGCCATAACCCTCTTCCCACACCCAGCGTCCGTCACGATACGGCGCCCAATCGGCGCCGACTGCCGACGGGGTCCAGACTTGCCCGTACGAACCATCGTTGACCCAGCGTCCGTTTGCGCTAAGATCGTCGACGCCGTCAATATCGGCATTGACATATTGACTTGCCGCGAAGCTGCGCTCGTAACGACGGTCGCGTTGCGAATTAAAAGCATCGAACGCGTCGGGTTCAATTGCGGCGACGGTCTGTATCGACGGAGCGCTGGCGGCACCTTGCGCGATGAGCGTCGTGCCGGCGCCGGCGGTCTGCGAACCCTGGGGCGTGTCGATCTCCGCGTTGCCGCTGCGAACGGTAAGTTGCGTCCGTCCGTCCGCATCGACCGTAATGCGATACGCACCGCGTGTTTGCGGTTTAATTGCAATCGACGGCGTGTCGATTTCGGTCGTACCGTCGGCGCGTGACGCGTGCAGTTCGATCGTTCCTTGCGCGAGTTGCAACGTGCGGTTGCCCGAATCGAGATGTGTGAAACGCACCTGCGCATCGGAGCTTAGCCGCAACTGTGTTGAACCATCGAATTGTACTTCGGAGCGCGACGCGTCGCCGGTGGTAAGATAATCGCCGCCCAGCACCGGGGCGTTGACGACGGCGGCGAGCGCGCCGGTTGCATCGCCGCGCTGGATATCGACCGAGCCGTCGATGAGACTGATGCGCGCAACGCCGACGCCGTCGGCGGCAATCGAGTCGCTCTGCGCCGCGGCCGCGAATGAAGAGCTGAGGAGAAAGCTTATGACAAGGATCGGGATCGGGATCAGCGGCGCTAGCCGTTCGAATCGGGATGAGTGCATTGACTTGCCTCGGGAAAGAAGATATCCGCGAAACGAGGTGCTCGGCGAGCGGAGTTCCGCAGCTTGGTCGCCGTCGCGCCGAAAAGCCGAATTACCACGCGATCTTAATTTTTGCGGTGCGGCGGCTAACGGCGTACCGGCGACTCGAGTTGCGGCGACTCGCCGCGGCGGAGACCCGGCAACGGCCGAATGCCGTCGCCGGCGCGCGTCTGCGCGCTGAGCGCAACGTAAACGACGGGCACGAGCAGCAGCGTCAGCAGCAGCGAACTTGCAAGCCCGCCGATGACGACGGTGCCGAGCGAACGTTCCGCTTGCGCACCCGGATCGAGCGCTAACGCGAGCGGCAGCATACCGGCGATCATTGCAAGCGTCGTCATGACGATCGGGCGGAAGCGCTCGCGGGCGGCTTCGCGAATCGCAGCAACGCGATCCAAGCCCGCGCGGCGGCGCATACTTGCAAAATCGACCAGTAAAATACCGTTCTTGGTCACAAGTCCGATCAATAGCACTGAACCGATAAGTGAAAACAGATTGAGCGTTTGATGCGTGAGAGCCAGCGAACCGAGCGCACCGACCACCGCGACCGGAACGGCGAACATGATGATGAACGGCGTGCGATAGCTGTTATAGAGCGCGACCATCAGCAAGTAGACTAAGAGGATCGAAAGCAATAACGCGATCGACATGCCGCTGACGGTCGAACCGACGGCTTGCGCATTGCCGCCGGCCGACGGTGCGACGGTGATGTCGGCCGGCAAGTGCAGATCGGCGAGCCGCCGGGCAAAGTCGCGCTGCACGTTCGAGAGCACCGCGCCCGGTGCAAGGTTCGCACCGACATAAATGACTCCGGCACGGTTGATGCGCAAAATCATCGGCGGCGCCGGCGCTTGCACGAGATGCGCGATATCGCCGACATGCACAAGTGAACCGTTTGCTGCACGAATCGGGATCGCAGCAATTGCTGCCAGCGACGTGCGATCGGCTTGACGGTAGATCACCAATACGTCTTTGAGCCCGTCCGCGCCGGTGAATTGCGTTGCCAAATCGCCGCCGAACGCAGCGCGAATCGCCGTCGATGCCGTTCCGATGCTTGTATCGAGGGCACGCGCGCGTTCGCGATCGAACGTAACGTTGAATTGCGGCGCATCGGCGGTCGCGGACGACGTCACGTCGATTGCCCCGGGCGTTGCCGCGAGGGCAGCGGCGACCCGAGCCGCGTATGTCTGCGGATCGCCGGTCCGGCTCGAAATAAGCTCGTCGATCGGCTGTGAGTTGCCGCCGGCGATATCGGTTGCCGGAATTGCAACGACGCCGGCTGCCGGCGCGATCGATCGCGCTTGAGCGCCCAACTGCGCCGCCCAATAAGCGGTCGTATGCGCGCGCGCGTCTTTGAGATACACGTCGATTTGGCCGACGGCACCGTTGTTGATGAAGCCGCTGAGCTGGCCGCGATAGGCGCCGGCCGTTGCCGCTTCGGCCCGAACGTCGGGCACGCGATTGACGGCGGCTTCGACCGCAACGATACCGCGGCGCGTTGTTTCGAGCGGCGTCCCGGGCGGATACGTCAAGGTAACGAAGATTTCACCGCGATCGACCGGTGGGATGTACTCGAATCCGACGAGACCCAGCGGAATGAGCGCGAATGCAGCGACGAGCGAGATGACCGAAACGAAAACGACTGCGCGCCCGTGGGCGAGAGCCCATGAAAGAACACCATCGGCATAGGAACGGCGCACGCGCTCGAAGCGGACGTTGAAAGCTTCGATGAGCGGCCATGGCCGCCAATGTGAAAATAGTGCCCAGCGACCGGCCAGTGCCGGTGTAACGGTGAACGAGACGAATAGCGACGTCAGCGTCGCCACGGTCACCACCAAGCCGAACTCGCGCAGAAATAAGCCGACCGATCCGGGTAAGAAAGAAATCGGCAGAAAGACGACGACGTCGACGAGCGTGATCACGATTGCCGCGACGCCGATCTCCGCTCGGCCGCGGATCGCCGCATCGGCCGGCGCTTCCCCGTCGCGATGGTGGCGCTCGACGTTTTCGAGGACGACGATCGAGTCATCGACGAGAATGCCGATAATGAGCGTCATTGCGAGCAGCGAAACGGTATCGAGCGTGAAATGCGCGAGCTGCATGACGGCGAGCGTGACGAGCAGCGAAGCGGGAATCGCAATCATGACGACGATTGCATTGCGCCACGAACGTAAGAAGAGCAGCATGACGAGCCCGGTGAAAACGATCGCTTCGAGCAGCGTACGCCCGACGCCCACGAGTTGCTGCTGCGTGTACGTCGATTGCACGTTGAGCACCGAGAATTGCACGTCGGGATAGGTGCGCTGCAAATCCGGCAAAGCTGCGAGCACGGCTTGCGACGTAGCAACCTCGCTGGTGCCGGCCGACTTTTGAATGTCGAGCGTTACGCACGGAGCGCCGCCCGAATAGGCATAGACGCGTTGCGTTTCATAACTGTCGCTGACGTCGGCGACGTCGCCGATACGAAATAACCGCGGCTGAGTCGTAAACGCATTGGTCGTTCCGGCGCTTGCGCTGCCGGTTCCGAGCAGCAAGTCGGCGACGGTCGGAACGTTTTGAATGTCGCCGCGAACGTCGAGATTCGTTTCGCGATTGGGCGCATAGAGAATTCCGCCCGGTGCGCGCACGTTGTTGCTGGTGATTGCGCTAACGATGTCGGTAAGCGTGAAACCCGACGAGGATAGTGTATCCGGGTGAACGTTGACTTGAATCGACGGCGTCACCGTGCCGTTACCGACAACGTACGAGACACCCGGGATCTGTTCGAGCGCCGGCACGATCTTATTGATCGTCAGTGACGAAAGGTCGCCGGCTCCCAGCGATCGCGAGCGCAATGCGAGCGAGACGACGACGGCTTCGCTCGGATTGTACAGCGCGATTTGGGGTGCGGCGACGTCGTTGGGCAGCGCGTGCTGTGCGTTCTGCACGCGGCCCTGCACCTGAACGAGATCGTTATTTTGGTCGGAACTTAGCGCGAACACCGCAACGATCGAGGCTGCGCCCGGCTGGATCGACGTTTCGAGATGATCGAGGTTGGGCGCCCCGGCCAGTTGATCTTCGAGCGGCCGCACGATGGCATCGCGCATCTCGGTCGTCGATGCGCCCGGATAACTCAAGAGCACTTGAATCGACGGCACGTCCGAATTTGGAAACTGCTGCTGCACGAGCGAAAAGCCGGCGATCGAACCGGCCAGCACGACGAGCGCCAAGAAGACCGTCACGAGCGTCGGTCGCATAACGAACAGCCGGGTCAGAGACATTTAGTACGACTCCAGTGCGAGCGGTTCAACGCTGGTTGCCGCCGGCTGCGTTGTCGACGGCGGCGGCCCGGGAGCCAACCAGATGAAAATAACCGGGACGATTACAAGGGTCAGCACCAGCGAACTCGTCAATCCGCCGATGACGACCGTGCCCAACGAGCGTTTGGCCGCAGAACCCGGATCGAGTGCAAGCGCGAGCGGCAGCATCCCCGCAATCATCGAGATGGTCGTCATCACGATCGGCCGAAAGCGTTCGCGCGCCGCAGCCTTGATCGCCGCTAGCTTCGCCTCACCGCCGTGAACTTTGAGCTGCGCGAAGTCGACTAGCAATATTCCGTTTTTGCTCACCAGACCGATGAGCATGACGACGCCGATGAGCGAAAACAAATTTAAGCTTTGACCCGTCACTGCCAGCGCGCCGAACGCGCCGATCGCCGCCACCGGAACGGCGAACATAATCACGAGCGGGGCGCGATAGGCATCGTATAGGGCCACCATGAGCAAATACACGAGCGAGAACGACAGGACGAGCGATACGCCGAGGCCGTTCACCGTTTGGGCCAAATTTTGCTGTTGCCCGCCGGCGCCGGTCCCGACGATGACCGTACTCGGAAGATGTAATGCCGCGACCCGGTCTCTGAACGCTTGCTGTACGACGGAAAGCGCGGCGCCCGGTGCGACGTTTGCGCTGATGTGCACGACGGTCTGCCGGTTGTTGCGCGTGATCAGTGCCTCGGCCGGATCGCTCTGCAACACCGCGACGTCGTCAAGATGTACGATCGCTCCGGTGCGCGAGCGCAACCGGATATCGCGCAACGCGGCCAGCCCCGTTTGATCGGCAAACGGATACAATACTTGAACGTATTTCGTACCGTTGTCGCTGTCGAATTGAGTCGCCAACGTACCGCCGAATGCCGCTTTTACGGCCAGCGCAGCGGAGCCGATGTCGAGATCGAGTGCGCGCGCGCGGTCGCGATTAAACTCAATATCGATCTGCGGCGCCAAGTTGAGCGCCGAGCTATTGACGTTCGCGGCACCCGGCGTATCTTCGAGCGTTTGCAGCACCGTTTGCGCGTACGCGTCGGGTTCGCCGCGCGTCGTGCTCACCGTGACATCGATCGGCTGCGCGTTCCCGCCGCGCGTCCCGGTCGCCGGGATCGCCACCACCCGCGCGGCCGGTACGAGCTTGTGGCCGATGCCGGTGATCTTACGCGCCGTGATATCGGTCGACGCCTTGCGATTCGGATCGAGGAAAACGCGCAGTTGTCCGTTCGAGCCGAGATTGATCGAACCGCCGAAACCGGCTTGCGACGTGCCGGACGTCGACGTGATCGTTTGCACGTCAGGCAATTGCAAGTACGCACCGGTAAGGCGGCGCACCGCGGCGTCGGTCGTGGCCAGCGGCGTACCGGTCGGAAATTGGATCGAAACGAAGATCTGGCCGCGATCGACCGACGGAATGAACTCAAAACCGATGTAACCCAGCGGGATGAGCGCGATGGCACCGGCGGTCAGCAGCAGCGAGAAACCGACGACCGTACGCGGATGCCGCAAAGCGCGCGTTAATATGCGCTCGCTGTAAAAGTCGCGCAGACGAGAAAATTGCGTGGTAAAGCCGGTGATGAATTTTGGCGCGCGCCAATTCGAGAGCAACGACCAATTACCGGCCAGCGACGGCGTAACGGTAAACGACGTCACCAGTGACGTTAGCGTCGCGATCGTTACCACAATCCCGAATTCGCTTAAAAAGCGGCCGGTCTGACCGGGCAAAAATGCAATCGGCAGAAAAACTACGACGTCGACGAGCGTGATCACGACGGCCGCCGCCCCGATCTCCGAGCGGCCTAAGATTGCTGCAGTTCGCGGTGCTTCACCGTCTTCGAAGTGCCGCTCGACGTTTTCAAGCACGACGATCGAATCGTCGACGAGGATACCGATGATGAGCGTCATTGCCAGCAGCGAAACGGTGTCGATCGTGTAGCCCAGAATGCGCATGACGAAAAACGTGACGAAGAGCGAGGTCGGAATAGCGATCATGACGACGAGCGCATTGCGCCACGAACGCAAGAAGAAGACCATGGTGATGCCGGTAAAAACAACGCCTTCGACGAGTGTCTGCAGCACGCCGTACAGTTGCGCCTTGGTATCGTCGGCTTGCACGTTGAGGACGTTGAAGGCAATGTCGGGATATTGCGCTTCGATTGCCGGCAGAGCCGCCAGCACCGCTTGCGATGAAGAGACTTCGCTCGCGCCGGTCGCCTTTTGTACGTTGAGCGTGATCGCGTACTTGCCGTTGACGTACGACGCGACGCGCTTGGGTTCGTACGTGTCGGTGACACGGGCGACGTCGCCGACGCGCGGTAGCCGTGCCGCCGTCGCGAACGGATCGGTCGCGGCTGCCGCCGCTCCGGCCGTTGCGCCGCCGCCCAACGCTAAAGCTTGATTGGTCGAACCGCTGGCACCGGTGTATTTCTGGGTTAACGTGCCCGACGGCGACGTCGCGCCCGTCAGCACGGCGGTCGACCCGCTAACGAGCAGATCGGCAATCGATTGCGGCGTCTGCACGTCACCGCGAACGTCGAGCGTCGTCTCGCGATTGCCGAGGTAGGCGATGCCGCCCGGTGCCCGGACATTGTTCGACTGAATGGCGCTAACGACGTCGTTTGCCGTGAAGCCGAAACTCGATAATTTTTGGGGATCGACGGTCACTTCGAGCGCCGGCGTAACGGTGCCGCCCGCGCCGACGTTCGAGATACCGTCGACTTGCTCGAGCGCCGGTACGATCGTATTGGTAACGATCGCCGACAGCCCGGCGAGACTTAGCGACGCCGATGTCAGCGACAACGTAACGACCGTCGCCTGCGCCGGATCGAACGTACGGACCGAAGGTGCCGGTAAGTCGACCGGCAGCGTGCTGCGCGCCGTCTGAATGCGGTTTTGCACCGCGGTCAAATCGCTCGTTTGATTTGAATCCAGGCTGAACGTTGCCGAAATCGACGCTTGATTTTGCTGGATCGACGTCGTGATGTGATCGAGGTTCGGCGCGCCGGCGATGGCGTCTTCAAGCGGCCGAACGACGGCGTCGCGGAGTTCCGACGGCGATGCGCCCGGATAACTCGCGGAAATGTTGACGGTCGGGAAATCGACGTTCGGAAATTGCTGCTGGACCAACGTTGCGAGCGCGAAGAGTCCGGCGATCGTGATGAGCGCGAGGACGACGAAAACCAGCGGCGGCCGGTTGACGAAGAGTTGCGTGAGCCGCATCTAATTTTGCGCGAGCGATTGTCCGTCGCTAAGACCTAATTGTCCGTTGGCAATGACGCTTTGGCCGGCGGAGATCCCGCTGACGACCGACGTCGTTCCATTCGTGCCCAGTTCGCGGACTTTGACGGTTTTCGCAACGACGTCGACGAGTTCGTCGGAGGCAATCATGACCGAGGTATGCGTATCGTCGAGGAACGCCGTCGCCGGGATGCCGACACCCGTCACGGGCGGTAAGGTCGCCGTCGCGGTGACCGGCAGGCCCGATTGCAGCCGGCCGTCGGCGTTAGCAACGAGCACCTTCACGGTGAAGTCGGTCGTGCCCGGCGTTACTTGTCCGAGCACCGCGACGACGTTGCCGCTATACGCTTTGGCCGTGTTACCGGCGACCGCGAGCGTCACGTGCGCACCGACCGGAATCGCGAACGTGTCGGCGCTCGAAGCGTTGAGCACGGCATAGACGTGATCGAGCTGCTGAATGGTGAAGATCGTGCGCGCGCCGGGATACTCACCCGGATTGAGATTGCGATTGACGACCACACCGTCGATCGGCGAAACGATCGTGGCCTTCGCGATCTGCGCACGATACTGCGCGACTTGCGCTTGCGCTTCACCGATCGTTGCCCGCGCGGCGTTGGCATCGGCTTGCGCCGAACTGACGTTTGCGGCTTGCAAGCCGCTGCCCGAGGTACCTGTCACCGTTTGATTGGTGATCGCCGATTGCAGGTTTGCTTGCGCCGTTCGTACCGCCGAGGCATCGTTGTTCACCGTGGTCTGCTGCTGATCGACGGTCTGCTGCGCGATGTAGCCGCTGGCAACCAGAGCCCGATCGCGTTGCAGATTGAGCGTATCGTTGCGCAACGTCTGCTGCGCGGCAGCTAAAGCCGCTCGAGTCGACTGCGTCTGATCGCCGCTTTGCCCGATCGTGAGCTGCTGCGTATAGCGCGCCTGCGATACTTTCGCTTGCGATGAAGCAGCGCTGCGCACGTCGGTTTGCACCGTGGCGATCGCTTGAGCGAGCTGCGCGCGCAGATCGGCCGTGTCGAGCACGGCGAGCACCTGACCCGCATGCACCCGGTCCCCCTCGTTGACGTTCACGCCGGCGACCGGTTCGGTCAGCGAACTCGACAGCGCGACGTTTTGTAGCGGCGCAATGACGCCCGAAATCGAAGCCGTCGCGTGCACGGTCGTCCGTTTGGCGACGGCGGTAGGAACCGGATTCGGTGACGGCGCCGGGCGCGTGCGTCGCGCGGCAGCGCCGTGATTGCAGCCGCTGACGACGGCAACCATGACGATGAGCGCGAAACTACGCGAGCCGTTCATGATAGCGCCGTTACTGCGCGCGCGTGCCCGATGTTTGGCGCATTGCATCGAGCTTGGTGTGAAATTGGGTCCGTTGCGCGGGAGTCAGAACGGAATCGATTTTGGCATACGCCGCTTTCATGTTCGCGCGCCGTGCATCACGATCGGTCACGGTCTGATTTTGCTTGCGCGCATCGCCGATGATCTCGCGAATCTGTGACTTTTGCTGATCGCTCAAATCGAGTGCCATCAGCAGTTGGCCCATGCGCCGGCCGTGCGGTGCTGCCGGCGGCGGTCCGCCGGCCTGATCTTGAGCGAAGGCTGCCGGAACGCTCTTGGTCGCGATAGCGACGACGGTTCCGCTGCCGCTGAAAATTAGCGCTGCGGCAAGTGCGGCAACGAACGGCCGGCGGTGGAAACGGATGCTCATTTCGTTTGATTGCTCCTGATATCAAAGGCGCTTACGGCGCCGAAATAGCGGCTCGTCAACAGTATCGAATCAAAACCTGAGATAGCGCAAAGTCCGCCGTCCACCCGTCGCGATTTAAGCCGTTTTTCACAAATGACGCGCATCAATCAACGCGTCGCTGCCGATTCGCCGGTCGGGCTTGCTCGGCGGGGCAGGTGTCGAAAGACGAATTTACCAAGGTAGATGCAGCCCTGATTTGCCCTTGTGCTTGAAAGAAAGTTCGATGTTCCGTCGGGTGAGTGCATGACCGCCGCCGGCGCAGTCGATCGCACGTTACTGGAAATGCGTGGTATCGGCAAGGCATTTCCCGGCGTGCGCGCTTTGCGCGATGTCGATTTCACGCTCGTACCGGGCGAAGTGCATGCCCTCGTCGGCGAGAATGGAGCCGGTAAGTCGACGCTCATGAAGATTCTCGCCGGTGCGTACATCGCGGACGAAGGCGAGATTCGGCTGGACGGCCGGCCGGTGCACTTTGCCGGACCGCAGTCGGCACTTGCCGCCGGAATCGTGACGATCTACCAGGAGCTCAACCTCGTCCCGGAACTGTCGGTCGCCGAAAACATTTTCCTCGGCGACGAACCGCAGCTCGGGTCGTCGCCCGTCATCGATTGGCGCAGCGTGCACCGGCGTTCGGCCGAACTGCTTTCGCGTGTCGGAATTAGCCTCGACACGCACGCCCGGGTGAACACCCTAGGTGTCGGCAAGCAGCAACTCGTCGAAGTCGCCAAAGCGTTGCATCGGACGCCGCGCGCGATCGTCATGGACGAGCCGACCGCGTCGTTAGGACTGGCCGAAATCGATGAACTATTTCGCGTGATTCGCGAACTGCGCGCGCGCGGCGTCTCGATCGTCTACATCAGCCATCGCCTCGATGAAATTTTTACTCTCTGCAATCGCGTCACCGTCATGCGCGACGGAACCGTCGTCGACACGCGTCCCGTCGCTGCCAGCGACGTGTCGACGCTCGTTGCACTCATGGTCGGCCGGACGCTCGAACGCGCCTTACGTACGCCGAATCCGGCGGCTGATACCGCCGAAATGCTGGGCGTACGCGGCTTAACGCGGCGCGGTGTTTTCGAGGATGTTTCCTTCAGCGTTCGGCGCGGTGAGATCTACGGCTTGGGCGGCGTCGTCGGGTCGGGCCGGACCGAGGTGGCACGCGCGATCTTCGGTGCCGATCGTATCGACGCCGGCCAGCTGACGATCGAAGGCCGCCCGGTGCGCATCACCTCGCCGCGCGAGGCGGTCCGAGCCGGTATTGCGATGTTGACCGAAGATCGTAAAGCCGAGGGTTTAGTTTTAGGGTTGCCGGTGCGGGCGAATGTGTCGCTGGCGATCCTCGACCGCATCGCGCGATTCTTCGGCTTCATTCCGCCCGAACGCGAGCGTTCGCTCGCGCAAGATCTCATCGCAAGTTTGCGGATTCGGACTCCCGGGCCGGAGCAGTTGGCAATAAACTTGTCGGGTGGTAACCAGCAGAAGGTCGTGCTGGCAAAATGGCTGGCCGTTAAACCGAAATTGTTGATTTTCGATGAACCGACGCGCGGCGTCGACGTCGGAGCGAAAGCCGAGATCTATGCGCTCATTCGTGCGCTCGTCGCAGAGGGAATGGCGGTCATTATCATCAGCTCGGAATTGCCCGAATTGCTCAGCTTGTCGGATCGCATCGGCGTTCTCAAACGCGGGCGCATCGTCGTCGAACTCGACGCCGCAACGACCGACGAGGCAACCGTACTGGCGTATGCCGCCGCCGGAAAAATCGCATGAATGCCGTTACGCAGCCGCGACCGCGAACGGCGGCGGTGCTCAATCGGCTCGGTTCGTTGCTCGGGCTGGTGTTACTGTGCGCCGTTCTTGCGGCGTTCAACGAGCAATTCCGGTCGTTCAATAATTACTTATTGCTGTTGCAGCAGGCCGCGCCGATCGCCATTATTGCCGTCGGTCAGACATTCGTTATCCTCACCGGCGGCATCGATCTATCGGTCGGCTCGCTGGCCGCACTTACCACCGTGTGCACGGCGCTGCTGATCTCCGGCGGAACGGCCCATGCGCATCCCGTTGCACCCTGGGTTGCCATACCGCTCGGGGTCGCGCTGGCAACCGCAGTCGGTTTGATCCAAGGCTTGCTCGTGACCAAACTCAAGATGCCGCCGTTCATCATTACGCTCGGATCGTTTAACGCGCTCGCGGGTTTAGCGCTGGTGCTCAGTAACGGTTCGGCCATCAGCGTCGACGGAAAAGGCTGGGACTGGATTTACGGCGGTGATATCGGACCGGTCATTCCGATCGGCATTACGCTGCTCATCTACGGCCTCGCATCGTTCGTACTCGGCTACACGCGCGTGGGCCGCTATACTTACGCAATCGGCGGTAACGAAGCCGCCGTGCGGCTTTCGGGCGTCCCGGTCGACCGGTATAAAATTGCGGTCTACGCCATCAGCGGTCTGTTGACCGGGCTTGCCGCGATGATGATCATGGCGCAGAACCTCGGCGGCAGTCAGAGCAACGGGCAGTCCGCCGAACTCAATTCGATTGCCGCCGTCGTCATCGGCGGTACGAGCTTGGCCGGCGGCATCGGCTCCGTATGGGGCACGTTGATCGGCGCAATCGTGCTCGTCGGTGTCGTGCCGAACGCTCTGGTCATGCTCAGTGTATCGCCGCAATGGAATCAAGTCGTCACCGGCGGCACCGTCGTGCTCGCGGTGCTCATCGATGTTTTGCGTAAACGCGCGCGGCGCGTCTAGACGTTCGTTCTTTTCTCACATCACACTGGAGGACCAAGATGCTACCGAAGTATCGCACTGCCTTGACGATGAGCGCCGGAATCGCCGCGCTCGCGCTCGGCGCAACTGCCGTGACGGCGGCGAAAAGCTATACCGTTGCCGTCATCCCGCCTGGATATACCAGTCCGTTTCACGTCGCCGTTAAAGATGGTGCAGTCGAAGCGGCGAAAAAACTGAGTTGGCAGATCGACACTGCGTCGGCGGCGGCCGAAAGCGACTTCAATCAGCAAGCCAACATCATCGATGATGAAATTTCCAAGAACGTCGCCATTCTTTCGGTCAGTCCGATCGATCCCAACGCCGATATCGGTGCGATCAAGCGGGCGAATCAAAAGAAGATTCCGATCATCGTGCACAACGGAATCACGCCGCTGGGCGGCGGCGTAAAAGTCGTCGAGTACATCGGTTACAACCAATGGAAAGGGGCGAAAGCGGTCGGAGCGGCGGCTTGCAAATTGCTGGGCGGTAAGGGTGAAGTGTTCATCCTCGACGGGATCGTCGAGTTTCACACGCATCGGCGCGCCGGCGGCTTCAAAGACGGCTTGAGTTCGTGCATGGGTGCGGGCGGGGTCAAGATCGACGGCGAGCAATCAGCGAGCTGGCTGCGAACGGCCGGCCAGCAAGTCGCAACCGCGGCGCTTACCAAATATCCGAACATCAAACTGTTTTTCGGCTGCAGCGACGAGATGGCCATCGGCGCCTCGATTGCCGCTCACCGCTTGCACAAAGACGTTTTTACCTTGGGCATCGACGGCAATGCCGCGACGCTCGACCAGATCAAAGCCGGCCAAGTCACCGGGACCCTCGGTGTCTATCCGACGCAGATGGGCGCAACGGTGATCGACCAGATGGCAAAAGTACTGAACGGCAAAACGGTTCCGCCGATCCTCGAAACGCCTGGGACGGTCGTAACGAAGGATAATCTCGAAGCGTACCTCGCCGGCAAGACATTCAGCTCGCCCAAGGCCGGACAGCCCGAAGAGGATTCCGGGCACCAGTAAGCAGCGTTCGCTCAAAAGCGGAACGGAGAAACATCGCGTTGCATCGAACACACGTTCGATGCAACGCGATAAAGATTTTTCAGCTTTAAAGCTCGCTATTCACGCATTGCCGGAAAGCGATCGGGCCAAGATTCGCACGTACGTCCTGACGGTGTTCGACGTGCGCGGGCGCGACACGCGGGTCAATCTCACGGCCGACGAACGCGACCGCCCGCGCATGTCGTAGCGCTGCGCCGGCCGAGCACCGCCTCGGCTTTACGCCAAATTAACAAACCCGAGCATTCTAAGCAAGCCCACGGTCCGAGTATTGATATATGGATATCGCGTCGATCATTGGGCTTGTCTTAGGATTCGGTTCGATCATCGTCGCGGCCGAAGTCAGCCATGCGAACATGGCGCTCTTGTACGAGAAATACGAGGCACTGTTGCTCGTATTTGGGGGTACGCTCGGCGCGGCGTTCCTCTCGTTCCCCCTTGAAACATGCCTTGGGTCGATGCGTCAAGGCTTCCGCATCGTGCTTTTTCGTCACACCTCGCGGATGGAAGAAAGTATCGACAAGTTCGCGCGCTTCGCCGACGTCGCTCGGCGCGGCGGCCTGCTTGCCCTCGAGGGTCAACTTCGTACGATCGACGACCCATCCGTACGGCGCGCGATCGAAATGATCATCGACGGTCAAGATGCAGAGGTCGTCCGGACGGTACTCGAGACCGAAACCGACGTCGCCGTCGCGCAGCTGCGCGATACGCAAGCCTTCTTCGAGGCACTCGGCGGTTTTTCTCCGACCCTGGGAATCATCGGCACGGTGCTCGGGCTCATCGCTATGCTGGGCAAACTCGGAGCGCTTTCCGAGTCCGGAAATATCGCCGGTTCGATCGGCGGCGAAACAGCAGCGGCCTTTATTGCAACTTTCCTCGGCGTGTTCTTCGCCAATCTTCTTTGGTTGCCGATCGGCGCAAAAGTCAGAGCGCGCGTTGCGCGAATCGAACTCGAACGCGAACTGATGACCGAAGCCGTGCTGATGCTTCATGCCGGAAACAGTCCCAAAGTGATCCGGCAAAAACTGCATGCCTATCTGGCCGTCCCGGACCGCGTCCCGGCTCGTGAATCGGCCCCGCCGGTTGCGGCACCGAACGTGCTTGCCGGCGCTGCGGCGCAACCCGGTTAACGATGCGGCGTCGCGTCCGATCGCACGCAATCGCGCACGCCAACAACGAGCGTTGGCTATTGACGTACGCCGATATGATCACGTTATTACTCGCGCTGTTCATTATTCTGTTCTCTATCTCGTCGATCAGTAAGAGTAAGTTCAAAGCGCTCGCTCATGAGATGTCGGGCAGCTTCGATGCGGCGCAAGGTCAGCTTCGATCGATGCCGGGGCCAAGCGCCGGGCAAGATGCCGAAAGCCTCAAGACGCTTACGGTGTCCTTGCAAAACTACGTTCGCGAACGCCGGCTCACGGCAAAAGTCAACGTCCACCTCGAGCAGCGCGGGGTGGTCGTCAGCTTGCGTTCCGACGCCGCCTTATTTGAAAGCGGCAGCGCGATCCTCAAGCCGCAAGCGGGCGACGTGATCCATGCCGTTGCGGCTTTTTTGCTGACGCCCGGTCAGCGCGATCGAGCGCTCAAGATCGAGGGCAATACCGATAACGTCCCGATTGCAACCCCGGCATATCCGACAAATTGGGAACTATCGACGTCTCGCGCCGTTGCCGTAACGCGTCACTTGAGCGAGCACGACGGCATAGCCGCAAGCCGCCTTTCAGCGATCGGATTAGCCGAATGGCACCCGCTCGCCGTCAACGATTCGCAAGCGAATCGCGTGCTCAACCGGCGCGTCGATATCGTCGTTTTGCGCCTTAAAGAACAGTAAACACGAACGGATCACGCTGCCGGTAAAGGCTGTGTACGCTTTGGGACCGCCGAGTCGAACGAACGGAGCAGGCGGCTCAGGTTGCGTGTGCCGCGCACCGAATCAATAGGGTAGCTTCAAGCAACATAGCATGCAGTATGCGGCCGGACGACGGTTCGCAGCGTAAGGAGACGCAGAAAACGTAATGGCCGGTAAAAAAGTTCTTATCGTCGATGACGCCGTCGTCATGCGGATGATGATCAAGAACATCTTGAGTAAAAGCGGTTACGACATCGTGGGTGAAGCCGAAAACGGTCTGCAAGCGGTCGAAAAATACAAAGCGTTGCAGCCCGATATCGTGACGATGGACATGGTAATGCCCGACATGGACGGCATCGCTGCAGTCCGGGCAATCGTCGCTGAATATCCGGGCGCAAAGATTATCATGTGCACCTCGATGGGGCAGCAAGCCTTAGTCGTCGAGGCAATACAGGCCGGCGCGAAATCGTTTATCACAAAGCCTTTTCAGCCGCCTAAAATCGTCGAAGCAATTGAAAAGGTGCTTGCCTGATGGCCGCACTCGAACTCAGCGATATGCAAATGGAGGCGATGAAGGAAGTCGGCAATATCGGCGCCGGACATGCGGCGACCGCTCTTTCCGAAATGCTGAACGAACCGGTGCAAATCGGTACGCCGTCCGTTGAGATTTTGCCGTTTTCGGGTTTGGCGGATCGAGTCAGCCGGCATGGCCGCATCATCAGCGCCGTGCATATGCACGTGTTCGGCGAAGCACCGTGTCAGATCGTCGTGCTTTTCGATGAAGCGCAAGCGCGTGGTTTTACAAGCATCTTTACCGGCAGCGAGCCCGGCGGCGGCGACGATTTCGATGTGCTGGTAGAATCGACGGTTAAAGAAGTCGGCAACATTATCGGTGGTGCGTATTTAACCGCACTGACGTCGCTAACGGGAATAACGTTGATTGCATCCGTTCCGTCGTTATCGGTCGGAACGGCGCAGAGCACGTTTCTCGAGCTTATCGACGTTCCCGCCGACCAAGAGGTTTTTTACGTTCAGACGGGCTTCGAGAAGCAAGAGCCGGTGATCTCAGGCGAGTTCATACTCATACCGGGACCGGATTCGATTGCACCGCTGCTCTCCGTGTTCGGACTTTAAGCCACTGCAACCGCCGGGCGATCGAACGTCACTTTCCGATTTCTGAAGCGGTTGGCTCTGCCGGCCGCTTTTTTAATGCGTCCGCGCGGGAATGCTACGCGACGCCGACTTCGATCGTACCCGAGTTCTCCGCAAAGAGATGCTCGTTCTTGGAGAGGTACGCCTGAATGCGAGCCGAGCGTTCGACAAACCGGTTCTGACACGTGAGGACCGTATCGAGCGTCGCATCGGCAAATTGCAGGCCGATCGAACGCAACGTTCGTAGCGCTGCGTTTTCAAAACGCCAGGCATGCGATGAGATCTCGCTGTTGACGGCGGTGAATTCGAGCAACATACGCATGCGACGGTCGGCGATTTCGGCTCGAACGTCGGCTAAACGATTGTAGAAGAAGACCTCTTGCGGCCGGGCGACTTTTTCGCAGAACTGTAATGCCAAAGCGCGAGCCGTCGGAAGCGCATCCAAGCGCGACGTAAGATTCACGATTGAATTGAGCGGCAGGTGCCGGCAAGCGGCCACAAAGCCATCTTTAAACGCGTTCTGATGGATCACGTGAAGCTGGACGCGAGGCGAGATGATATGGAAAATTTCGCGATAGCGGTCGGTTAGAAGCCGCTCGAAAGCGGTCCAGAACTGATAGAGCCCGTACGCTTTGCCGTAGTAGCGGCCGTCGCGGCTGTCGCCGATGACGATACTCGGCCGAACGATCAAGTACGGAACGCCGCTTGCGGCAACCAGCGCTTCTGCTTCGCGCTTCGACTTTGTGTATTCGGTCGGGTCGTCGCCGATCGCGGTGTGCAGCCGCTCTTGGACCGGCCGGTCGATGTAGCCGCTGCTGAACGCGGTCGACAGAAATACAAAGCGTTTCATTGCATGGCGTTTTGCCAGATCGAGAAGCCGCCCGGTAAAGACGATATTGGCTGCGTGCAGCAGCGCGGAATTAAAGTAATCGACCGAGCCCGCGCAATTTACAATCTGTTCGATGTTAAACCGCTTGACCAGCCGATCGAACGTTTCGTTATCGTCGACATCGGGCAGCGGCACCGTAACAATGCGCTCGAGGTCGACCTGCCCGCTTAGGCCTTCACACGCGAGTTCTTCAGCGATCGGTGCCAATACGCTTTCGCGCGTATGCGACCCGCGAATCGGCGCGATGATGAGGCCTTGATTGTCGGACAAGAGGCCCGAAGCCACCAGTCCGCCCAGATAGCCGCTGCCGCCCAGTAATAAGGTGTTCATGGTCCGTCAGACACCCATCAACGCGCCGGTGAGGAACGAGACGAGCTTGCGCCGATCGACATCCAAGTCGATACAGAGCGAGATGAGCTCCGCGGCGACGTCGCCCATGAGATCGGCGAATCCGACCTGAAAGCGCTCGGCGAAAACTTCATCGATCCCTTCGCCTAACGCGTCGAGCGATCGTAACAGCGCGTCGGCTTCGACCATGATTGCGGCGAGCAAGACATCCCCGACTCCAACGCGCGAGCGTAAGAGATCCGGGATGCTGCTACGCGCATGGCCGCTGGCTTGCAATCCGACACGGCACAACTCGCGCGTGCGCGGACTTGCTTCCGCGTTATCGGCAAAGGTCCGATAGATCGCTTCTCCGATGAGTTCGAGCAGTAACCCCTGGGCAATCAAAACGTGCGCTTCCCGTCCGCTCGTGGCGCTTGCTACGAGTGCGGATACCGGTTCGGCAAGGCGTGTTCCGGCCAACGCGTCGCGCACGCGCGGCTGTGTCTGCAGGAGGGCGACCACGGCTGCTTTGGCCGGACTCAAGAGCGCCGGCGCGCTTACTGCATATTGCGTTGCCGCGAGCGTCTCGAACCGGTCGAGAATCGTCCACAGAACCGCCTCGGTTGCATCCAAATCGGCAACCACGTTCGTGCGTGCCAAATCGCCTACTTTGTTTTCTCACCGCGACGGTACTTGCGAATGAGCGGCATGAACATCCCCACGACGTGTTTGGTAGCGTCCTTTTGACCGAAACCGACATTTTCGAGTAAACGGGTGTAGCCGTCCATCATCGCGCCGGCACAATAGGCGCCCGACATGCCGATTTTATCAAGATATTCCGAGATGTTCATCATCGTGCCGCCGATACAATCGATGCCCTGGATGTTGACGCGCTCGGCTAAGGTACGGAACTCATCGACTGCATCGAAATACCGCAGACGCAGGTACCGCACCACCCAATCGACATGATAGTGCTCTTCGTCGAGCGCTTTTTGAAATGCGCCGTACGTGCCGGCATATTTATGCGCGATCGGTAGAAACGACTCGTAGGTCGCGATGGCGAGGCTTTCGACGATGAAGCCTTGCACAACGATCAGCGCGTCAAAATCTTTGTTCGCATAATGCTCGTCGACTTGCGAAATGAGGTAATTCAGTTCGTTGGTCGCAAAAGCGCGATCGGGTTCGATACCGTTCGCACGGCTGGCTTCGAGGAACCACGCGCCGTGATTGGCTTCCATCCGGGCAAATTTCTTGAGCAACGGCGCGAACTCGCCTTTGATCTCCGCGGCGAGCAGATAGATCTTCGCGGCGACTTTTTCGCCGAAGATCGCGAGGCCCATGAGTTTCTCGATGGATTCCTGCTCGGGCTGCGGCCGAAAAGCGGGGAGTATCGTTGCGGTGTTCACACGTATCCTTACTAATGAAATAAGCGGCGGACGGGCCGAGGCAACGGCCGGCGATGCTTAGACGCCGTTCCATGTCAGTCTCCATTTCGCGTAAAGTCCGGCCATACCACCTTGGCTCGGAAAAACGTCGGCCGGACCGCTCGCTCAGCGATTCGCCGGCTTTGGAAAGCAACCGTCGGGCGCCGCGATCGGCGGAATCGTGGCCGCCGTCGGCAAGCTCGTGACGCCGATCTCGAGCGGATAATTTGAGCCGCCGTCGGTCATCGTCAGGACGTCGATTGCCGCAATGGCGCGTGCATCGAGAACGAACGATGAGACGGCATAGCGTTTGGAGACGCGCACGCAGCCGACGTCGACGAGCGTGCCGTTAACGAGAAAGCTGCTCCGCACGACACCGCCCAGCGGCCGTTCATACAGCGATACGGTCTGCCGTGTTTCGGTCGGGTTCGCGAGATCGAACGTGAGCCGCTGTAAGACGCCGTAGTCGCCGAAGTCATGGCCGGCGTCGTTCGGATCGACGTTGCCCAGTGTTCGCGTGCGCCGGCCGTAAACGTATGCAGCATCCGGTCCGCCGACGGTGTAAGCGATGATGCGTTCGGCGAAACCGCCGAGCGGAAAATTGCCGTGCCGGTCATGACCGTCGTCGGGCAACTTCGGCGCGTACAGAAAGAGCAACGGATCGGTGCCCGGGGGTACGGCCAGAACGGTGAGCGTGAGCGGGCCACCGTCGAGGACGCGAAGGTCGACCGAGCCGACGACGCCTTCACCCGGGCCGGCAAGCGAATCGCGTGTGAGATACGGCCGGCCGCCGGCAACTTCAACGATCGTACCTTCGGCGTGCGGTTGACGCGTTAAGAACGTTTTGGTTACCGCATGACCGACGCTCATTACATCGATATTCGGACCGGCTGCAGCGGCGATGACGTGCACGTGCGTGCGGACGCTGCCGTTCGCACTCAAGACGACGCAGAAGCGCCGCGCCGTGCGCATGTTTTGATGGTAGTAATACACTCGCGTAGGGTGTTCGCGATCGATCGTCGTGCGCGACAGAACGCCGTCGCTCACGATGCGCTCGGGATCGTCGCGAAAGGCTAGTGTAACGGGTGAAAACCCAGCGATATCGGCGTTCACGACGTCAACGGATGTGGTTGCAGTGATTGGCTCGATTCCATTTCCAGCATCGACTGTAAACCGGACGAGAAACGTCGTTTGGAAGCCGCGTTCGAGCGGCTGCGGCGCCGGCAGAATCTCGACCGGGTGCAACGTCGTGCCGGGAGGCAGTTGTGCGCCGGCGGCGCGTTCGACGGCCGCGTCGATTTGCGCGACAATGAACTGCGGCGATACGGGGTTGCCGGTGACGGACGCAACGATATGGGCCGGAATCGCGACGGCTTGCGCCGGCGCCGGCACCGCCGTCGATGCGAAGAGCGAAGCGGTGAGTAGCGAGGTCAACAATTGCCGTACAGTTGCGCGAAGCAACTCGTGTACCGTTCGATCCGATTTCATTGACGGCTATGTATGACGGCAGCACTTCACGAACCGCCTCAACGCCGTCGCCTTGGCTTAAACCGCTGTTCATTGCGTGCGTCTCCGGCCGACTTGCAATCCAAGTCGGTCGCAAGTGCGAGGATGAATTCGCAGCGAGTTTGTCGGACGGGCGGCAATGCAACTCTTCGAGCCTTGGCTATCTTAAGCTTTGTCGCCGCGCTCGGCGGTTACGCGAACGCAGCCGAACTTCCGACCGCTGACGCTTTAAACGAAAAAATTGCGACGGCCGCCGGTGTCGAACCAGCCTCTCGCTACGTGCAAGTGCGTTATCGACGTTCCGGCGTCGATGGAACCGAAACGAGAGTTTACGCCGGCGAAAATTTTCGCGAGAACGATGAGTACGGGCCCTTACGTACCGCGTACGGGCGCTTTGAAAATCAGGAGTGGCACCAAACGGCGAACGGTCAAACGGTGCTGGATCAGCCGGATCCCGGGCAAGCTGTCGCCGATGTTTTTGTGACAACCGTTAGCCGTGTCACCGCGCCGTTCGACGCGTACGTCATCGCACGATTGAATAATGACCGCAGCGGTACGAAGGACTATGTCGACCCGGTCGCTTACCGCGTCGTGAGGCACGAGAACATTACGCCGACCGAGACCACCGTAACGACCTACGACGACTTTCGAGCAGTCGGCGGATACACGACCGCCTGGCATTGGAGCCGTCGCGACGGTCACGCCGAGAACAACGCCGACTACACGCTGACGGCGTACGAGGCTCGACCGATTGCGGCGGCCGAAATTGCAATCGCCGCGCCGCGCCGCAACGTCGTTCAATTTCCGGCCGGTAAAGAGCGCGTCGATCTTCCGGTTAAAATGGTCGGCGACAAGTTTGTCGTGCGTGCGGTGATAAATGGTCGCGGTCTCGATCTCGAGTTGGATTCCGGAGCTTCCGTAATCGCAATCGACGATAAGGTGGTCAGGCAGCTCGGCTTGACAACCGTCAGCCACTTCTCGAATGCAGCGAACGCCGGACGCGTCGGCACGACACTGGCAATTGCGCCGGAGATACATGTCGGCGACTTGGAAATGCACGATGTTACGCTCGTCTCATTGCCCGCCGTTGACGAACGAGGCGACGACGTTCGGATTGCCGGTTATCTCGGCTTTGACTTCATCGCCGAACTTGGGCTGGAACTCGATTACGAACACGGGCGCGTGACGGCATTGCGCCTGGATAAGCCGCTGACGATCGACGAGCCGGGTACGTTCCGGCTCGATATCCGCCTGGGCACGCAGCGTCCGATGACGAGCGTAACGATCAATAACGCGCTCGGCGAGCGCTTTCTCATCGATACCGGCGCCGACGGTACATTGCTGATTTTCGACTACTTCGCGCGCCGATATCCGCATTCGCTCGTCGATGGCGGCGGCGGCGGTGACGAGCGTCGCGCGCATTTGTCGGGAATCGGTGGGCCGATCGAAGTTCGTCCCTATCAACTCGACCAAGTGCAGATCGGCTCGGTACGGTTTCAAAATTTTGTCGGCTACCGCGTTCTGGAGCGGAGAGCTTACAACGGAACAACCGATGGACTCATTGGTGCGCGACTATTGCGCTATTTTACCGTTTGGCTTGATTACACCGATTCGCAAGTTTTTCTCGTCCCGAATGCCGACGGCCGACGTGCTATGCGATTAGCGGTGTCGAAGAGCGTTGCACCCGCGCCGCCCTAACGTCGCGCCGCTACACCGGATCTTCGGGAAAATCAAGTTCGGCGAACATTGCTTCTACGGGCAGCAGCAGATCCGATATGATCGCGGGCGAATGTCTTTACACGGTTGCCGCAACGCGTTCGTACGTGCCGGCGCTGTCAAAGACGTCGACGTAGCGCTCGTTCGGGTCCGCAATGAGCACCTGTGAGACGCCCCAGGCCAAGTATTCTTTACGCGTGGATTCGACGGCCTTCGGCTTGTCATCAGGTGAGAGGATCTCGACGACGATCTCGGGCGGCACATTTGGACTTTGACGATCTCTTCCAACAAGCGGCCGCAAACGCGCAAACGACATGAAAGCAACATCGGGTACGAGCGGATGAACCGGTGTCCCGGGAATCGAGACGCGGAAACGCCACTCCGCTCCTGCTTGGCCGCGACGAACGGCTTTTGCCCAGGCGTCCAAGGCATATAAGAATGCTTTCTGCAGCATGCTGTGATCGGTCGTCGGCAGTACTTTTTGAACCGCGCGGCCGGCGATCCACTCCGTCTCCGGCTTGGTTTGAGGGAAGGTGATTTCGTCGGCAAATGTGTGCATGACGCGATGCTTCAGTCGACTTTCTAGGCTCGTGATCCGGCCACGAATCGGTCGTTCCGTTTCCGCAATCGAAGCTTCAAACGATTATCTATGCCGGGGCATATGAGCTTCAACCTAAGATAGGCCCTTGTCACCACGTCAGCGTAGTGAGCCGATGCGTCGAATATAGCACGATGCGCACGGCTTCGGCGACGTTGGCCCAGACGTAACTCGAAAGATCACTGGCTCGAGCGGAGCGGTTGTGATGCGAACGCCGAACCGGTGCATACGTCGATCGGGGCTTGTGGATGGACTCTGTTTGATTCGGAAATCGACCCGCCCAATACTCTGGCGCGCACGCCTCACGGCCATGACGATCCCGACCGAATCAAGGCTGCTTTACAGCGCGCGGATGCAGATACGTGAAATGGCGACGACTGCATGAAACGCGTGCCGGTCCTCTTCGATACCGACCCGGGCGTCGACGACGCGCTGGCCTTGCTCTACTTGCACCAACAGCCGCGGGCGCAGATCGTTGCCATTACGACGGTTGCGGGCAACGGCACGATCGATGCAGTCACGCGTAATGCGCTCTACATGGCGGACCGCTTCAACATCGCGGCGCCGATCGCACGCGGCGCTGCACGACCGTTACACAAAACGTTCGAGCCGCCGCCGGCGTCGATTCACGGCGCGAACGCTTTGGGAGATGTCGCCGTCGAACGCGTCGTGCGCGAACTCGACCCGCGCCCCGCCCACGAACTCATCGTGCAGAGCGTCCGCGCCTATCCGCACGAACTCACGATCGTTGCGGCCGGCATGTTGACGAATATCGCGCTGGCCATCGCTGCCGATCCGGGCATCGTGCCGTTGATCGGCGGCATCGTTGCCATGGGCGGCGCATTCGGCCGCGCGGGACATTATGGTAACGTGCGGCCGTGTGCCGAGGCAAACATCTTCGGCGATCCGCATGCCGCCGATATCGTTTGCACGGCGGATCTGCCGCTGACGCTCGTCGGGCTCGACGTGACCGAACGCGTCGTCATGCCCACGGACTATTTGCGTATGCTCGGCGCGAGCGGCAGCGCCGCGGGCGCTTTCGTTTGGGACGTTACGCGCGCGTACGAAGCGTTCCATCAAGCGCGTGCCGGTGTCGCAGGCATCTACGCGCACGACCCTTCGGCTGCGATTTGTGCGTTCGATGAAGCGGCATTTACCTTCGAGCACGGACCCGTACGCGTCGTGACCGACGGCATTGCCGCCGGAATGACCGTTCAAAAGCCCGCCGGCCGGTCGTTTCCGCCCAGCGCATGGGACGGCTATCGGCCCCGGCGGGTCGCCGTGAACGTCGATGCGGAACGCGTGCTTGCATTATACGCCGCCGCCTTTCGTTAGCTCGAAGCAGCGGTGGTACGACCGCAGCCGAACGTGGTACGAGCTAACCGTAGCTGTCCCGGAGCTGGACAGAAAGGACCGACGACGTGACGGCACTCGGAGAAACGAGCACGCGGCTCGCTGTTTGGAACGCGCTTGCAGAACATTACAGCGTTATCGAAAAACTGCACTTACGGGAGTTGTTCGCAGACGATGCCGAGCGCGGTGAGAAGCTGACGGCCGAAGCGGCCGGCATTTATCTCGACTACTCAAAAAATCGGGTAACCGCGCAAACGCTCGACTTACTGGTACGCCTTGCCGAGGCATGCGGACTGCAAGCTCGCATCGATGCAATGTTTCGCGGTGCGAAAATTAACGTTACTGAAAATCGCGCGGTGCTGCATGTCGCGTTGCGGATGCCCAAGGGCACGACGATCGAGGTTGACGGCGAAGATGTCGTGGGGCCGGTTCACGCCGTCCTCGATAAGATGGGCGAGTTTAGCACGCGGGTGCGTACCGGCGAGTGGCGCGGTCAGACCGGGCGGCGGATCGTCAACGTCGTCAACATCGGGATCGGTGGCTCCGATCTCGGTCCCGTAATGGCCTACGAAGCGTTGCGTTCGTACAGCCAGCGCGAACTCACATTTCGCTTTGTGTCCAACGTCGATGCGACTGACTTTGCCGAGGCCGTGCGCGATCTCGATCCGGCCGAAACGCTCTTCATTGTCGCGTCGAAGACGTTCACGACGCTCGAAACGATGACCAACGCGCATCTTGCACGCGAGTGGTCGCTGCGGGCGTTCGACGGTGATATAGCGGCGGTCGCCAAACACTTTGTGGCTGTTTCGACCAATGCCAAAGAAGTCGCGAAGTTCGGTATCGACACCGCGAACATGTTCGGATTCTGGGATTGGGTCGGCGGCCGCTACTCGATGGATTCCGCGATCGGGTTATCGACGATGCTGGCGATCGGCGCCGATCGCTTTGCCGAGATGCTCGCCGGCTTTCATGCAATGGACGAACATTTTCGGACCGCACCGTTGGCCCGGAATCTACCGGTGATCATGGGTTTACTTGCGGTTTGGTATAACGACTTTTTCGGCGCGCAAACCGTCGCCGTGCTGCCGTACGAACAGTATCTCAAACGCTTTCCGGCTTATTTGCAGCAGCTGACCATGGAGAGCAACGGCAAACACGTGGCGCTCGACGGCGCGACAGTGAGCGCCGATACCGGACCGATCTATTGGGGCGAGCCGGGCACCAACGGACAGCATTCGTTCTACCAACTCATCCATCAAGGCACCCGGCTCATTCCGTGCGATTTTATCGCCTTCATCGAATCGCTGAATCCGCTCGGAGCGTCGCATGACATGCTGCTCGCAAACGTGCTCGCTCAAGGCGAAGCGCTGGCCTTCGGCAAGACGCCGGCCGAAGTTGAAGCCGAAGGGTCGCCGGAGTGGCTCGTGCCGCATCGCGTCTTCACGGGCAACCGTCCGTCGAACACGCTCTTACTCGAGCGCTTGACTCCCGCGGCACTCGGTAAACTCATCGCGCTCTACGAGCACAGCGTCTTTACGCAAGCCGCAATTTGGGATATCAACGCGTTCGATCAGTGGGGCGTCGAACTCGGAAAGGTCCTGGCCGGCCGGATCATTCCCGAACTCGATGCCCAGCATGATGCGCCGCTCGATCATGACAGTTCGACCAACGCGCTGATCCGGCGCTACCGGAACGGCAAAATGCACAAGTAAGCCTGGTGCAGCATGCCGTTTGCATAAAGGCTTTGCAAATCGCCGAGCATCATCGCTCGGCATGAGCGCTTTTCGGCACGAACGTCTAGCAAGCCGGGATCCGGTCGAGCAGCGACTACCGCCGGGTCAGATGGCGGCGATCGGCTTGCAGCATGTGCTCGTGATGTATGCCGGTGCCATTGCCGTCCCGCTGATCGTGGGCGGCGCTCTGCATTTGCCCAAGGAGCAGCTGGCGGGACTTATCGACGCCGATCTGTTTGCGTGCGGCCTGGCAACGCTTTTGCAGTGCATCGGTTTCGGCGGCTTCGGCATCCGTTTACCGGTCGTCATGGGCGTAACGTTTGCAGCGGTCGGTCCGGTCATTGCGATCGGCAGTTCGCCGCTGGGTTTGCCCGGTGTCTACGGTGCGGTCATTGCATCCGGAGTGTTTGCGATACTCATCGCGCCGGTCTTTAGCCGGCTGCTCCGTTTCTTTCCGCCGCTCGTGACCGGAACGCTCATCACGGTCATCGGAATAACGTTGCTTCAAGTCGGTATTGCTTGGGTCGGTGGCGGCGTTGGTGCAAAGCACTTCGGCGCTCCCGTCAATCTCGTGCTGGCAGCGACCGTTCTGGCCGTCATTCTGATCATAAACCGGTTCTTGCGCGGCTTCTTGGCAAACGTCAGCGTTCTCGCCGGATTGGCGGCCGGGTTTTTAATCGCCATTCCGCTCGGTTTGGTCGATTTTTCCGGCGTCGGGCGGGCCGATCTCGTCGGCATCGTGTTGCCGTTCCGTTTTGGACCGCCACGCTTCGACCTCGCCGCAATCGTTTCGCTTTGCATCGTGATGCTCGTAACGATGGTCGAATCGACCGGCATGTTTTTAGCGCTCGGCGAGTTATGCGAACGGCCGGTCAAACCGGCGACGCTCGTACGTGGATTGCGCGCCGACGGGTTAGGCGCGGTCATCGGCGGTCTGTTCAATCCGTTTCCGTACACGTCGTTTTCGCAAAATGTCGGCCTGGTGGGAATGACCGGCGTCCGCAGCCGCTGGGCGGTCGCAACGAGTGGCGCGATCCTGGTCGTTCTCGGCTTATTTCCGAAGCTCGCGACGATCGTTGCGTCGATCCCGCAAGCCGTTCTGGGCGGTGCCGGAATCGCGATGTTCGGTATGGTCGCCGCGACCGGCATCAGGATTTTAAGCGGTGCGGAATTGCAGAAACGGCACAATGCGTTAATCGTAGCCGTGAGCATTGGAATCGGGATGATCCCGCTCGTCGCGCCGACGATGTTCGAACAGTTGCCGCAATGGACGGCGCCGTTCGTCCATAGCGGGATCACGCTCGCGGCGGTGACCGCCGTCGCGCTCAACGTGTTCTTTAATAACGAGCGGCGTCCGATACACAAATCGCCGTTAGCCGACGCGGACGTTGCGTTGGGCGAACCGGCCGGCGTCCGCTGACCGGGAGCGATACTTCGCCGCTCGAGCCGTCCAACGCAACGTCGCTACGTTTTTGCGTCGTGCTTCTTTGCGTTTCGTGTCGCCCGATCGTTGAAATGCGCGATGGCCTCAGCGAGATTATTTTTCGTCATGCGCGACGTTGTCTTCAGGCCGCGTTCGCGCGCGAGCTCGACGAGCTGCTGTTTTGATTTTGAGAGCATGTCGACACCGCCGTACGAAGCACCGCCCGGGTTCGGACCGCCTCCTTGCGATCGCGGATCTGACGGGCCGCGCTGCTGTTTGCGCTCCCAGTGGTCGTCGACTTTTTCAAACGAGTGTTTGACGGCGCCCCACGCCGCCCGGTGAGCACGCGCCGCATCGCCGTCGTAGGTCGCTTCAGCGCTTTGGAGGGTCTCTTCGTAGATGTCTTGCGCGTGTTTCGGCGACCGCTCGAGAGTTGACGGCAGCGGCGCGAAGTCAGCGTTCTTCTTTTTTGCCGGCATGGTCGGCGTATACCCCGGCGGCAGCGCAATTTGTCGGCTTGAAGTGACCTCGAGCCGTGATCGCAAGGGGGCGATGCCGGCAGGTTTGCGAATGCCGCGCGACGAGCTACAAGCAAATGCAGTCTCGCCGAATGAAAGCTCGTATGACCGGTGCACGCGCATGAATGCGTTCGGTGTGCACGCCCTCGTTTGGACCGGCGGCTGGACTGCCGATGAGGCCGCCCTAGCCATCTCACAAACGAAAAAAGCCGGTTACGAGATTATCGAGATTCCGTTGCTCGATCCGGAATCGGTCGATGCGAAGATGACCCGGCGATTACTCGACCAGCACGGTCTCAAAGCGACCTGTTCGCTCGGACTGTCGGCGGCGACCGATATTTCAAGCGAAGATCCGGCAACGGTTGCGGCAGGCGAAGCGATGTTACGTTTGGCGCTCGACCGCGTCGTCGAATTGGGCTCTCCGTACATGGGTGGCATCCTCTACAGCGCATTTCAGAAATACATGCATCCGCCGACGCCTGCCGGCCGCGCCAACGCGATCGGCGTTCTGCAGCGGCTTGCGCGCGAAGCAGCGAAAAACAGCGTTACGCTCGGGCTCGAAGTCGTCAACCGGTATGAGACCAATCTCATCAACACCGCCGATGAAGCACTGGCCTTTATTGCCGAAGTCGATGAAGCGAATGTCGGCGTGCATCTCGATACATACCATATGAACATCGAGGAAAACGACATGTCCGGCCCCGTGCGCCGCTGCGCGGACAAGCTGGTGTACGTGCACGTCGGCGAGAGCCATCGAGGCTATCTCGGTTCGGGCTCCGTCGACTTTTCGACGTTCTTCAAAGCGCTCGCCGAAATGAAGTATACCGGCACCATTACGTTCGAAAGTTTTTCGTCGGCGATCGTCTCGCCGACACTGTCGAGTATTCTGGGCGTATGGCGCAATCTGTGGACCGACGGTTACGATCTTGCGGTCAGCGCAAAAGCATTCGTCACTTCGCAACTGCACCATTAAAGAACGGGCCGGCCCGGCCGCGCCTTAGCGGTCCGGTGGTCGCCCTTAGCTCAGAACGATCCCGCCGTCGACGTTGAGCGATTGTCCGGTAATGAATGCTGATGCATCCGATGCAAAGAACACCGCCGCACCGACGACGTCTTCGGGCTGTCCAAGCCGGCGCAACGCAGTCCGGCCGACCCACATGGCGACGTTGCTTTCATCGGTGAGATTCGCGCGGCCCATATCGGTGACGATGATACCGGGACAGATCGAGTTTGCCGTAATCCCGTCCGCTCCGACTTCTTGCGCCAGCACGCGAGTGAAGCCCATGACGGCCGACTTCGTCGCCGCGTAATGCGCTTGCCGCGGTCCGCCGTGCTTCCCGCCGATCGAAGCAATGTTGACGATCCGGCCGTAATGCCGAGCGCGCATTTGCGGCAATAGCGCATGCACGACCAAAAACGTGCCGCGAGCATTGACGGCGAACACCTGATCCCATTGGTCGACCGTTAAATCTTCGACCAGTGCCTCGGTGAGTATGCCTGCATTGTTCACGACGGCATCGACGGCCCCGAATGCGCGAACTGCGTCTGCGGCCATGGCGTCGACATCCGCTTGCTGCGACACGTCGCCGTAGGTCAGGAGCGTACGAGCACCGCGAGCAGAAACTTCCCGTTCGACTTGCGCTAACTGCTCGCGCTGACGATCGAGATCGTTGAGGACGAGGTTGAAGCCGCTCTGCGCAAGACCGAGCGCGATCGCCCGGCCGATACCTCGGCTCGCCCCGGTCACAAGTGCAGTGCGCGGGTTCGTTGAGGCCGATGCGTCGCTCATGATGTACACTTTAGAGCGCTCGGGCGAAGGTCCTCGCCGCCCGACCCTGCGCGTAACATCCGGCGTGCCGATACGTCTACTGGCGCTAAGCAACCGGAAAGGGGTCCATGCCGGCAATGCCATGCATATGGCACTTCACTACCGTATCATGCACCGGTATGCACGTCGGCGCGCGGTCTTTCACCGCATGATTGAAAGTATGCTACCGGCGACCGGTCTAACCGCATTGCAGCTGGCGGCGATTGCACACCGCGGCAGTAACGCGATCGTCGAAGGGTTGCCCGGTGCGGGCAAGACGCGCGTGATCGTCGAGCGTTGCCGCTCGTTACTCGCCGCAGGTATCCCGGCCGGCGCGTTGCTGGTGTTGACCTCGCAGCGGGCGGCAACCGAGTTGCGCGCGCGTATCACGACGCAGCTGAGCGGCGCGTTACCGCTCGTCTATACGTTTCACGGATTTGCATCGTGGCTGGTCGATCAAAGCGAGCCCGGCGGCGGACAGCGGCGGATTAGCCGGGCCGCTCAACGCGAAGTCTTCGCCTACGCCGCCGCATCAACGGGATTGACGTCGTTGCCGCCGTATACCGCCCGATCGGCGCACTTCCTCGCGCTTGCTGAAGTAAGGGCCGATGAACTGCGCGAATCGCCGGCGGCTGCACGCCGAAAGCTGGCGGAGCATGCAACGCCGCGACTGCGCGACATCATCGAACTCGAGGCGAGTCGCGACCGTCTGCGCGAGCGGCTCGACATCGCGGACGACGCCGGCGTCGTCGCGCAAGCCGTCGAACTCGCCGGCCGGGCCGAACCGCGTCCGGCCCGCATCTTGCTGCAACGCTACAAACACATCTTGATCGACGAGTTTCAAGATGCCGACGCGACCCAACTGGCGCTGCTGCAGCACTTGCATGGCGAGATTTTTGCCGTCGGCGATCGCAATCAGACGATCTACGCCTTCCGTCGCTCGGCGCAAGCCGCTCAAATGCAGGCTCGCGCCGCCCTTGCAATGACGGTTTTCCGGCTCGGCCCGTCCCTTCGTTGTCCCGCCGAGATTTCTGATTTCGCCCGTAGCGGCCGGCTTGCGGCCTCCTCGGCGGAGGTCGCGGCGGCCGGTGCGATTCGGTTTCGGCGCGCCGTGTCGCCACGCGACGAAGCAGCGCTCGTCGGACAATGCATTGCCGGAGCCGTCGCTGCCGGGACGCCGGCGGGCGACATTGCCGTGCTGTTGCGCAACCCCGAACCGATGACGCGGCTGCTCGAACGCGAATTGCGTTCGCGCGGTGTCGCCGTTGCGGAGCGCAGCGGGCGCGCGGTGCTCGACGATCCGGCAGTCGACGTCATTCGCGCGGCTTTTACGGCTTTCGCGGCACCCGATCGGAACGACGGCTGGATCGAGTTGTTGAGTCATCCGGCATTGGCGATCCCGCCGCTCGAACTGCGTTTGGCCGTTGCCGCGACGCCGCTGCAAAGTCTCGAGGCGGTTTCGGCGCTGCTCGAGACGCTCGATGTCCGCCAAGTCGACGGTACCGCGCGCGTGCACGGCGTGCACGTCGCCGCTGCGTTACGAGCGGCGCACCTCGATTGGCAACGGAACGACGTGCAGAGCGCGGCGCGGGTGTTAGCGGCGGAATTGAACCTGTCGCGTTGCGCCTTGCTTGACGGCGGCGCTTTGGACGCGTTCTTCGGTGCAGTAGCGGACGTTTGCGACGTGCGAGCTAGACTGCAGTGCGACACATCGGCCGCTGCGAACTTCGGTGCGCTCCTTGACGGAAGTCGTTCGTTGCGTACGGCTTCGGCGGCCGGCGCAAGCGAATCCGGCGTGCACATCATGAGCGTACATGCCGCCAAAGGCCGCGAGTTCGAGTTTGTTATTATAGCCGATGCCGCCGCCGGTCGCTTTCCCGACAATTGGCAGCCGGATCAGGTGCTCGGCGCGCATGATTTCGCGGCAGCGCGCGGGTGCGGCGTCGACGTCGGGACGCTGGTCGACGAGCACGCTGCCGCCGAACGCGCACTGTGGTGTGTTGCGCTCACGCGCACGAAACGAAATCTGCTCGTCACCTGGTCGGAGACGGCCATCGACGGTTCGCCGCAACGCGCAAGCCGTTTCATTCCGCTCGATGTCCGCGATGGGCAAGCGCAGCGACCCGCTTTTCGCGCACCGCTGGACGATCGTTCGACCGGCATCCGCGATGTGCAAAGCCCATCGCCGGCGCGACTAACCCGTGCCGTTGCCGTAAGTACGCTCGAAACATGGCTCACGTGCCGCCGCAGGTTCTACTACTCCGCGCTGCTTCGCGTCGGCGGTTCGCAACGCAGCTTCAAAGCCAAACTTGGAACGCTCGTCCATCGGGCGATCCAAGAATTTCATTCGGCTGTTCGCGATTTCACGCACGTCGAGGCCGGCGCGCATGCGGACTGGTCGGCACGATTACAAGATGCCGTCGCGACCGTTCTGGCATCCATCGATCGGCCGTTCGAGCCGTTTGAATCGGCGCTTGAAACGTCAGCGGCGATCCGCGCCGCGAATCGGCTCGTCGGCCGGTATGCGCGTGAACTGGAGCGCGCGGCGCGCGATACGCGAGGTTTTGCGGTAATCGCAAGCGAGAAGCGCGTCGATTTTTCACTTGCCGGTATTGCCTTTACCGGGAAAATCGATCGCGTCGATGCATTCGCGGATGGAACGCTTGCCCTTGTCGACATCAAGACCGGTGCATTTGCAAAAGACAAAGCGATGGCCGATGGTTTCCGCAAACTCGGCGCGGCAGCACAAACGAGCTTGTGGGTCAAGGCGCCGTCGCGAGTAAATCCGCAACTGGCGCTGTACCGTCTGGCGATTGCTGCCCGGACGCTTGCGTTCGTTTATCTGGATGCAGCCTCGAAGGCGGACGATTATGCCGATGCGGCTTATACCGATCGGCTGGTGTGCGTCGATGAGCAGCCTGCACTCGCGGCGATCGACGCGGTTACCGCAACGACGTTCAGCGAACCCTGGGCGACGGGGGCGGTTCGCTCCCTCGATCCGACCCGCTTTGCACGCTCGTGCCGTTCGTGCGAATTTACCGCGGTTTGTCCGGGCTATCTTGAGGACGACGAACCATGACGCAGTGGTGGCGAACGGCGCTGGGCGGCGGACGACTCCCGAGCGCCGATCAAGAAGCGGCGATCGTTGCTCCGCCGTTCGGCCGGCAGATCGTTGAAGCGGGTGCCGGAACCGGTAAGACCTCGACCTTGGCATTGCGCGCTGTCTATCTCATTGAAGCCGGTCATGTTCGCGCCGACCAAATCGTCGTCTTGACGTTTACGAAAAAAGCCGCGGCGGAAATCGGCTCGCGGATCGCCGACACCATCGATCGGGCGAAAGCGAGCGGCGCTGCCTTTGACGACGCTGCACAGCAGGTCGAATGCACGACCATTCACGGGCTGGCAGCGGCGCTGTTACGCGAATGCAGTTTTGATCTTGATCTGCTGACGCCGCCGCGGCCGATCAGCGACGGCGAAGCATATGGAGTGTTCCACGAGTCGTTTGCGGCGTTGTTAAATGGCCGGCTGGGCGTCGATGCCTCAGCCTTTCCGGTCGCGGAGACGAACATCGACGTTCTCGAACGCGATCTTGGCCGGCTTGCATTGCGGCTTAAAAATCACGGCATTTCCGTTGCAACGTTCGTAAGCCGGGCCTTGGCGCAGGCCGATCGCCTCGCCGAACAAACGTGGGGACAAATCTGGACCGCCGGCGCCGTCAAGACGAAACGCACGAAGTGTAAACCCAAAGAAACGATATCGGCCGGGCAACGCGCGATCGAAGCCGAACGCGAGCGGGCCAATATCCTCGTTGCAGGCGCGGTTTTGGCCGACTTCGACCGCCGGCTCGGACAACGCGGCGTCGCAACGTACGGCGATCTTATCGGCCTCACGACGCGTTTGTTGCTCGAACGGCCGGCGTTGCAAATTCGACTGCGCGAGCGTTGGCGGTATGTGTTGCTCGACGAAAGTCAGGATACCAGTCGCCTGCAGTTGGCATTCATCGAAGCGGTCTTCGGCGGTCAGGACGAACCAAATGCGGCCGGCATGATGCCTGTCGGGGATATGCGACAATCGATCTACGGCTTCAACGGAGCCGACGAGCGCGTGATGCAACAATTAGGTGCCGGATTGCAGACGCATCGACTAACGATCAATCGCCGATCGGCGCAAGAAATCGTCGATGCGGCGCACGCCGTTTTACTCGAGGCGACGATCGTCGACGCTCGCACGCAGCGACTGTCGGCAGCGGCCGGTCCGGGCGGCCTCGATTGCGTGCGGGTCGAGCACTTCGGTGACGTCGGCGAGACGATTAAAGAGCACGTCGAGCGTGAAGCAGCGGCGATCGCACGCGAAACTCAGCGGCTGCTTACCGGCGGTCGGATCGGCAGCAGCGATATCGCGATACTCGTCCGGCGCCGAACGCATGCGACGGCCTATGTGCGTGCGCTCAATCGGCTAGGCATCGCTGCTGCGCTCGATCGGCGAAACGGCCTGTTCGCAGCTGACGAGATTCGGGACATCCTGGCCTGGATGGCGCTCGTACTCGATCTCGACGACCGTCAAGCCGCAGTCCGCATTCTGCAATCACGGTTGTGCGGCTTAAACGACGCGTCGATGATCGAATTGACCGCCCGGCCGGATTGGCTGTCGGCTGCGCTGCGCGGCTCGCTCGACGGTGACTTCGACGCCGACTTCCACGCGCGATTAGCCGGAATGCGGGCGCTGGTTATCGGTCTGCTGCCGCTCGTTGCGCTGCCCCTGACGGCGGCAATCGAACAGCTCGTCGAACGGCTGCCGCTGGCTGCCAGTTATCGCGGTCTGGGCGCAGCGGTCGCGGCACAAGCCGGTGCAAATTTGCGCGGCTTCGAGGAACTCGCTTTCGCGTTCGCCGCCGAGCATCCGGGCGCGCGGCTACGAGATTTTTTCGCCGATGTAAAACGGCGTATTATCTATGACGACGATCCGCAGGAAGCCGAACTCGACCTCGACGGCGTCCGCGTGCTGACGATCCATCAAGCAAAAGGACTGGAATGGCCGTTCGTTTTCGTCGCATGTGTTACGAAAAATCAGTATGGCAGCATGGAACAAACCGATCGCGTCATCAATTACGATGTGAGCAGCGGTGCCTTCGCAATGAAAAACGACGTCGACGGCCGCGAAACCTTACGCTGGGTGATGTCGATGTCCGAGCACGATCCGCAAACGGGCGAACGTATCGAACCTGCACCGCGTAAAGTTGCGGGCGAACGGGAGGAAGCGCGCGTTTTCTACGTCGCCGTCACACGCGCGAAACAGCGCGTGTACATCACGGCACCGGCGCCGGCCGGCGATCGAGCGGCGAGTCATTTGCATGCAATCCGCACCTGGGCGCAAGCCGCCGAACCGGGTATCGATTTGACCTTTGACGCTGGCGCGAAGGCTGCGGAGGGCACGAGCGCGCCCTAGCGATTCGTTAGATTGCCGTTTTCATCGGCGCATTAAAGCGCGGGTCGGTATAACAACCGTAGCGCATCGCATCCGTCACGCCCAGAACCAGTTGCTTGCGCAGCGAACCCCTTGCAAGTAAACCGCTTGCACCCGCTAAATGGCAGGCAACGCCCCATTTCGGCTCAATGACGCTGGTATAAACCATGATGATACACTGGGAGAGCACGAAACGCACCTGACGTAGCAGCTCGAGCGGATCGATCTGCAAGGCGTCAAGATTGCAAATAAGGAGTCTTGGCTTGAGCTTTCCCAGTTCGATCACGTCAAGGTTCGCGATAACCGGAGATTCGGACAAGCCGGCTTCTTTGAGGACCGCTGCAAACAAAAGGGCGTCGTCCGACTCGAGACCGGCGAAACAAGAGATATGGTTCATTACTGTTGACGCTTTCACCATGCGAGTCACCGGCGATCGTGCGGCAATGCTTGCCGCGTGAATCACCGTAGCACGGCAGCCGCGCTCGGACTATCGTGAAAAAACGCGATAGCTATGACGGCGTCATGGTCGGCGCGGTGCCGAGCAGCGATCCGGCGTACGCTACGATTAGCGCAATTCTCCGGATCGTTCCGGTTTCGCGCTGGGCCTTTGCGCGCGTGGCGCCGGACGGTAACACGGTGCAGCTCCTCGCTTCGGCGGGTAACGCCGAAACACTCGGCGCTCTGCATATCGAGCTTCAGCGCCAGCGGTCCGAGTCGGGTAGCGGTCCGCGGATTGCGGCCGCACTCGGCCCGCTCGACGAATTCGATAGTGGGATCACGCTACTCTTCGCGGACGCTCGTGCAACCTTCGGCATCCTCACGCTGCTGCGCACCGCCGAACTCGGGCCGTTTACATCAAGCGAAGTCAGTATGCTCACCTTCGCCTTGTCTTCGGGTTCCGATCAGCTCTCGGATTTGCGGCTACAAGCGCCCGAAAGTCAGATCCACCGCAATGCGCAAGACGATGCGACAACCGCCGATGCGGCGTTCTACGTGCTCGACCGGGACTTCGAGATCGTATTAGCTTGGAGTTCGGAGGAACAGCGGCGGGTCGCCCTGACCGGTTTGCGCACGCGCATTGCGGATCGTCTGCCGCCCGTCCTCGAAGAGACCGTTCGCGATCTGACCGCAGCGTGGGGCATTGAGCCGGCCACGCAGGAAGCCGGTTTTGCCCGGCCGGTTCCATTCTTGGTCGTACGCACGCAACCGTTGTCCGGCCCGACCGGCTTGTTCATCGGCGTCCGCATCGATCGCACTCGTGCGCCCAATCCGCTATCCGGCGCGGCATCGCGCTTCCATATTTCGCCGCGCGAACTTCAGGTGCTCGCGTTGCTGCTTGACGGCGCACATCTCGATGAAATCGGACGGCGCTTACATATCACGTCGTCGACCGTCCAAGACCATATTCGCAATATGGTCGAGAAGACGGAAAGCCGCAATCGAACCGAGCTTGTCGCACGCGTGTTGGGCTGGGACGTCGCGCCGGAAGAAACGGCGTTGTAGTTTCGACGTTGCTCGCCGTGTGAAGGCCACGTTCATGCGTTGTTCGTTGGCGCTTCGCACGTGCATCGTACGCTTGTGACGTCGCAGCGGTGCGAACGGGTCAATAACGTGAGTCACCGGCATCCGCCGCGTTCTCGAGCCGTGTCGGTACGGACGAGCGGACCGACGAGGAGAACACGATGTCGGAACAGCCGGCATTTCACCGATTCAAAGCTGGGGACCGCATACGGATTCGTGGTGAAGCGATAGCCGGCGTGGTGACCGGAGTTGGCCGGCACGATGTAAGCATTCGAGTCGAAGCCCATGGACGCACGGAGCATCGCCGCTACGCGCACGAGGCCGTCGTTCTCGAACCGATAATGATTGAGGTGTCGAACTTCACCGATCGTTGAGCGGGCACGGAGCGATTTTGGACCTTCACCTCAGTGGGAAAACCGTGCTGATCACCGGTGCATCGCAGGGCATCGGTGCGGGTCTTGCAATGGCGTTTGCCGCCGAAGGCTGCCGGCTTACGCTAACGGCACGAAGCAGCGCGAATCTCGATGCGATCAAGCACGCAGTTCTCGCGCAGTCCCCGCACGTTTCAGTAACGCTGGTGCCGTGCGATCTTACCGAACCGGGCGCGATCGATAAGCTTGCCGGCATGGTCGGCGACGTCGATATCCTCATCAATAATGCGGGCGCCGTTCCGGCTGGTTCGATCCTCGATATTGACGAAGCGGCCTGGCGGGCAGGCTGGGAACTTAAAGTTTTCGGCTATATCAATCTCACTCGCATCTACTACTTGCGTATGAAAGCGCGCGGTGGCGGTGTGATCGTCAACAACATCGGGAACGGCGGTGAGATCGGCGATGCGCGCTACATTGCCGGCGGCGCAGGCAATGCGAGTCTCATGTCCTTTACCCGTTCGCTAGGCGGAGTGAGCCTCGACGATAATATTCGGATCGTCGGCGTCAATCCGGGACCGGTCGATACCGAACGCATTTACACGATGCTCAAAAAGCGTGCGCGCGATCTGTATGCCGATGAGACGCGGTATGTCGATTTATTAAACAGGTATCCACTGGGGCGGCCGGCGCACATCGCTGAAATTACCGCTACAATCGTCTTTCTGGCATCGCCGCGTTCGAGCTACACGACGGGCACGATAGTGACGGTCGACGGCGGAATCGCCGCCCGGCGATCCATCGCCTGATCCCAGTGGTGCTCGAGCCGCGACGGCTCGGAATGATCGTACCATCCTCGAACACCGTTGCGGAACCGGCAACGACGGCGTTGATGCCCATCGACGGGTCGGTAACCTTACACGTTGCGCGACTGCGTGTACTCGCAATCCGCGCTGACGCTGTTTCGCAGGCGCAATTTGATTTGCGCCCGCTGCTCGATAGCGCGGCACTCCTGGCCGATGCGTGTTGCGATTTGATCCTATGGAACGGAACCGCGGCGAGTTGGCTCGGCTTCGAGCGTGACATGCAATTAGTCGGCGCGATCCGCGCGGCGACCGGCACGCGTGCGACAACGGCGTTACTGGCAATGAACGCCCGGCTCGCACTCTTGCGTGCGCGCCGCATCGCGCTCGTTACGCCGTACATCGCGCCGATCGAAGCGTGCATTATTGAAAACTACCGTCAAAGCGGCATCCGCGTAACGTCCGCGCTTCGCGCAGATCTTGTCGAAAACACGGCGTTTGCCAAGATCGCGCCTCATACGTTGGCCGACATGGTTCGCCGCGTCGCACAGGATGATGTAGAAGCTGTCGTGATTTTGTGTACGAACGTTGCCGGCGCGCCGCTCGTAACGGGGCTGACACGTGAGCTCGGCATACCGGTTTTGGATTCGGTCCGTGTTGCTGCCGAACACAGTTTCGCTCTGCTACGCGAAGCGCCGGGCCAAGATTGAGAAGATGCGGGTAAGAGAATTTTCGGAACTAAACGATGGGTTGAACGATCGGCGCGCGCTTAGCGTGCACAGCGCCCGGTCAACAGTGAGGCGCTTAGCTGTAAGCGGCCGTTTCGCGCGCGCAGTTCGTCCCAACCGCTCAAGATCGTTACGGCGCGATTAGCAGCAAGTATCGCGCGTTCGATGCCGTCGGCCCCGCTGCTGCGCGAGCCGGTCGAGCGATTCGATCCGACCGCGCAAACACTGCCGCAACGGCGCTTAAATAGCGAACCGAGCACGAAAAGCGTGGCCGCTTCCATCTCGAACGTGGCCACGCCGTAGTTACTCATGGCGGCCACGACCGGTCCGCTGCCCGCGAAGCCCAACGGAAGCGGAAGTTCGTTTTGCTGGCCGGCGAAAAACGAGTCCGTGCTGGCCGTTATGCCGACGACATATGGAAGTTCGAGCTGTTCGCAAGCTTCAATGAGTGCAAACGTTACGTCGCGATGCGCGACGGCCGGGAATGCGCGCTCGCAATAGGCATCGGACGAAGCGCTGAGCCGGACGGCCGCCTCGTGAATTACCAGCGAATCGACCGCAATCTCTGCTGGGATGGCTCCGCAGGTGCCGACACGCACGAACGTATCGCTCCCGGCAGCTGCAAGCTCGAGCAAGGCAATCTCCGTGGACGGAGCGCCGATGCCCGTCGAACACGCGCCGAGGTTTACGCCATCGAGCGTTCCGCGCGCATACCGGAACTCACGATTGAACGAAACGTCGGTATACGTGTGCCATTGCTTACCGATCGACGGTACGCGGCCGGGATCGCCGGGCAGCAGCATGTAACGCGGTGCGCTGTCTTCGCCGGTCATAACGTGCGATTTGTGCATCGAACGTGCAGCTTGGCCATCCAAGCCGGCGCTCCCGCGACGGCAACTTCATTACTATTGCTACAAGTATCTTATGTTACCGAAGGAGATCCGCTCGAGCCGCGATGTCGACTACGAGCCGCGCTCGGCAATGACCGGTTCGAATCGCCGATCCGGAATGAGCCATAGGGCCGCAACGACGATGAAAAGCGCGTCGGCGACAATCGGTGAGACGAACGCGCAACCGATCGCACAGACGTAAATACCCAGCGACGCTTTCCCTTTGCGGTCGATTCGGACGGCTTGGGCAAACGGGGTGCCGCGACCGTTGACCGCGATAAGCGCCATTTGCAGCAGCGTATACGCTAGTGCATTTGCCAGTAAGACGAAGGCGTACAATGCGGTCGGCACGCGGGCCAACGGATGTTCTCCCAACCAATTGGTCGTGAACGGTACGAGCGAAAGCCAGAAGAGTAAATGCAGGTTCGCCCACATTGCCCGGCCGTCGACGCCATTGGTCGCCCGGAGCATATGATGGTGGTTGTTCCAATAGATGCCGACGAAGATAAAGCTTAATGCGTAGGCCGCGAGCGTCGGCACGAGCGTTCGCAACGACTGCAAGTCCGTACCGGGCGGCGGTTTGAGTTCGAGCACCATGATCGTAATGATGACGGCAATGACGCCGTCGCTGAACGCCTCGAGCCGGCTTGACTCGGTTGAAAATTTCGACTGCACCCTTACACCTGCAAGCGTATGTCGACGCTAACGGCGGCACCGGCAGGCGCAGGGTCCCAGACGGACGCGAAGTGAACGTTCACGCACGCGACTTAGCGGTTCGCGCGGCCGAGCCTCTGCTTCGTACGTGCCGAGCGCCATTCTTGCGTGAGGGTTGCCGATGACCGAAACGAATAGTGTCCATCGCACGAACTGGCCCGACGTGCACGTCACGGCTTGGGCGCCGACGAAGAAGAGCCTCCACTTATATCTGCAGATGTTGGGCAAGCTTCGCGTCGCACGTTCACCCGCGCAGCCGAATTGGATGTTCACGGCACTTCTGTTGACCGCGCGCGGAATTACCACCGGGCCGATCCCCTGGCACGATACGACGTTTGCGGCGTCGCTCGACGTCTTTCGGTCGGAAATCATCGTCGAACGCAGCAACGGCGATCGACGCTCGATCGCGCTGCTCCCGGTGCGGACGGTTGCCGAAATATACGCCGAGTTGCAAGCTGCGCTCGAAGCGATTGCCGTCGAATGTACGATTTCTCCGGCACCCCAGGAAATCGCCGACACCCTGCCCTTGTCCGAAGACCGGCGCCCCGCGTCGTACGAGCCGGAGTCCGTGCAGCGCTGGTTTCATGCAACGACGGCGACGGCGAACGTCTTCGACGATTGGCGCGCGCACTTTTTCGGCCGTTCGGGGATTCAGCTTTGGTGGGGCGCACTTGATGTTGCACTGCTGCTTTTCAACGGCAAGCATGCCGAGCCGCCCACCGACCGCGGCTATCTCATGCGCTACGATCTGGACGCGGAAATGCTGAACGCCGGTTTGTACTTCGGTGACGAACGGACCGCGCCGTTCTTCTACGGCTACATTTTCCCGCAGCCGCAAGGCGCACCGGGGCTGCCGATGGCACCGGCCGCTGCCGCTTGGTCAGACACGTTTAAAGAGTGGGTGCTGCCGTACGATGCAGTTCGCCAGGCGGCCGACCCGGCCGCCGAACTGCACACCTTTCTCGATGCGCTTTACGCGCAATGCATCGCGGCGGCCGGCTGGGATCGCGCTGCGTTATCGTACGTCGCGCCGAAACGCTCGAGCTATTCGTAGGGCATTTCGGTAATGGCTCGGGTATTCATCACCGGTTCGGCTGACGGGCTTGGCCGCATGGCCGCGCAACGGCTCGTCGCCGCTGGGCATTCCGTCGTGCTGCATGCGCGCAACGAGCGGCGCGCGCACGAAGCGCTTCTGGGCGTTCCGGGTGCCGAAACGGCAATTGCCGGTGATTTGTCGAGCCTGGCGGAGACGTGCAGTGTTACCGAACGGCTCAATGCACTCGGCACGTTCGATGCGATCGTTCACAATGCCGGCGTCGGCTACCGTGAATCGCGGCGCGATGCGACAGTCGACGGCTTACCGCGTGTTTTTGCCGTGAATACGCTGGCGACTTACGTGCTCACCGCTCTCGTCGTAAAACCAAAACGGCTGATTTATCTAAGTTCCGGCTTGCATCAAAGCGGTGATGCGACGCTGGTCGATCTTGCGTGGGAACATCGCGCGTGGAACGGTCTTCAAGCGTATGCCGACACGAAATTCCACGATGCGCTGCTTGCGTTTGCGATTGCACGTCGCTGGCCCGACGTCCGATCGAACGCCGTCGAACCGGGCTGGGTTGCAACCAAGATGGGCGGCGCCGGAGCGACCGACGATCTGCAAGCCGGGTGTGAAACGCAAGCCTGGTTAGCGGTCAGCGACGATGCCGGTGCGCAGCGAACCGGCGAGTATTTCTACCATCAGAAGTTGCGCAAGCCCAAGGCTGCTACCCGTGACGTCAGCGCACAGGAGATGCTGCTCGAAGCCTGCCGGATGCTTTCGGGTGTAAGCCTACCGGGTTGAGCCTTTATGACGATTCTGTTTGCGCGATAATATAATCGACGACATCTTCAAAGCGCCCGGCTTGCGCGAACGCTTGGCGTTGCCGCGTAGCACCGTTGCCCCGGCGCAGGGTTCGGCGCACGAGATCGGTGACTTCGGCATAATCACCGGCTTCTTCGAGAGCGTCGCGTACGTGCGCGAGCAACTCGTCGATCAGCATGCCGGCCGGCTTTGTATGACCGGTTCGCACGTCGATCAAGTCGCTCTCGAGTCCGTAACGGGCCGCCTGCCAATGCGCGGCACGCACTAATTCGTGTCGAACGCGCGGCAAATCTTCACCCTTTTGTCCGGCAAGGTATGCGCGGCGCGCAAGAGCGCGGACAAGCCCCGCGAGCATGACCGCTTCATCGACGGTCATACAAACGTCGGTCACGCGAAATTCCAGCGTCGGAAAGCGGCCCGACGGACGGACATCCCAGTAAATCTTCGTCTCATCTTCGATAATTTTGCCTGCTATGAGACTTTGAATGAGCTCGTCGTATTCCGCCTTCGAATCGAACGCGAGCGGCGGACCCGACAGCGGCCAGCGTGACCAAACCTCCGTGCGGAAGCTCGCATATTGCGTATCGGCGCCGAGCCAGAACGGCGAATTGGCCGTGAGTGCGAGCAGCGCAGAGAGTTGCGAACGAACGCGATTGAGAACGTCGATCGCGACTTCGGCGCTTTCCATTCCGACGTGCACGTGACAACCGAAGATAACCGTTTCGCGCGCGATCAAGCCAAAAGCTTGCCCGATCTGTTCGTAACGCGTTTTGGGCGTCAGCGCCTGATCGCTCCAGGCTGAAAATGGATGCGTCCCCGCGGCGGCAATGCGGCTACCGTTTTGCCGCGCGGCGTCGATTACGTTACGCCGTGCACGTTCGACTTCGCGTCGCACGTCGGCGAGCGTCGCACACACCGGCGTTGCAATCTCAATCATCGACGTTTGAAGTTCCGGTTGCACGGCATCGCCGAGCTGCCGTTCCGCAACGGGCAGTAAAGCGGCTTGCCGCGCAGCAAGCTTGCGCGACTGGCTGTCGACGATCTGATACTCTTCCTCGACGCCCAGCGTAAAGGTATCGATTCCCTTTGACATCGCAACGGAGAGTATACCGCAACTCGCGATCCGACCTGGGCGCTCGGACTGCTATGCGCGCCGGAAAATCAGGTTGGGAACATCTTACAGGTAAGGGGCTGTTGTCTCAAACGTTATTAGATTGAGCCTGGTTTAATCGCGCCGAAAGCAATGACGGGTGTCGTGTTCGTCAAGCGATTACTCGCAGCGTGCGCGGCAACGACTCGAACGTCGCTGTTCCGGGACTTCGACGCCGGGAGCATTGCCGTAGTTCATCTCCTCGGGCTGCCCGGCGAGTTACACGCTCGGCATGCGTTTTGGGATCTTGAAGATGCGACCGAGCAGTCCGTCAAATGCCGTATCTGATAAGATCCAGCGCAAAAATAGAATAATGTGCGCGGCAGGCGAAGTCGCATAGCGCGCTTTCGGCTTTGCGACGGTGGCGGCGCGCACGATAACATCCGCGCAATCTTCGGCACTCTGTTGCCCTTGCTCGCTCGAAAACATCGCTGAAGCGCCGTCGAGGATTGTGGCGTACGGACCGGCACCCGATACCTTGCGCGCGTTGTCGAGTGCAACGCCCGTCCACTCCGTTACCGTACCCGCCGGCTCGATAACGATGACGTCGATCCCGAAAGGTCGCAGTTCGTTGCGCAGACAGTCGGAGAAGCCCTCGACGGCAAATTTCGATGCATGGTACCACGCGCCGAGCGGCGACCATATCTTACCGCCGATCGACGAGACGTTGAGTATTCGTCCGCTGCGGCGGCGGCGCATTGAGGGCAGCACGAGTTGAATGACGTGCGCGAGCCCAAACACGTTCACGTCCATCTGCACGCGAGCAGCCGCCATCGGGATCTCCTCAACCGATCCGTACGAACCGTAACCGGCAGTGTTGACGAGCACATCGATGCGCTCGTTTTCGGCAAGTACGGTTGCAACGAACGCTTCAATACTCTGGGGCTGCGTAAGATCTAAATAGTGCACGCCGGCGCCGAGCGCCATGAGGTCTGCCATCGCCTCAGTTCGACGGGCGGCGGCATGGACGCGGTAGCCTTTTTCAAGTAACTTGCGCGCGACCGCTTTACCGATTCCCGACGAGGCGCCGGTAACGACGGCGACACGAGCCTGAGTGTTATGCATGCTCGACAGATTGACATAATGTGTCAATTATGTCAATCTTTCCAAGACCAATGACGCACGCGAAGCCATCCACGGCGAGACGAGGAGCGATCGTCTCTGCAGCGCGAGAGTGCTTCTTTCGCTTCGGCTACAAAAAGACGTCGTTCAAGGACGTTGCGAAAGCCGCCGGCATCACACGCTCGCTGATCTACCTGCACTTTAAAAACAAGGATGATCTGCTTGGAGCGGTGTTTACCGCAGTATTTGAGGAACGGTATCCCGTGGTCGAGCAAATCCTATCGGCCGACGAAACACCGTCTGCAAAACTCGCTCGCATTTACGATCAGTTGCTTGTCGAACCATGGGCCGAGGTGACGGCCGGCGCGGCTCCGGACGAATTTCTTGCCACGTGCGAGCAGATCATCCCGGCGGCGGAACTCGCGTATCAAAAGCGCCGCTTACGCTACACTGTTGCGGTTCTCGGCAATCGCGAACTCGCGCAGATCTTCGTCATGTCGGCGGATGGGCTGCTTGCCGATGTGCCTTCACCGGAAACGTTGCGTAAACGGCTCAGGCGACTCATCGAGCGATTTACATGAAGGTCTGCGCGTCCACTTACGGTCCGTCTCGATTGCTATGCCGAGATCGAGAGCTAGCTGCGCGATCGATACATTCGTCAACAGCCCGCAAGACGTATGTTGATTTGACCGTCGATTCATTCACGTAACGACGGTCGCCGACTTTATTGGCGGTAATTGGAAGTATTCAGTCGTCTCCCACCTGCGGCCCGACTCGTGCGGCTTCACAGACTTTTCGGCGGGCAATTTGTGCTGGGGTTTATTCTGCATGTATCAGCCGGTCGTAGTTACGACGGAATAACGCAATAGCCGAATCGGAACCGATGCGATCGATTTGTTCGCAAACCCAGCCGCGTGCATAGCGAAATGGCCGGGCATGGCCCGAGGCGACCAATTCGGCACCTAGCCTAGGGTCCGTCGCGAGATGCACTTCACCGCCTAAATGGATGTGGCCTAATTCCCGCTTGCCGACGTAAAAGTCGACTCCATCGACGCGCGTCGGCTCGTGGAGATCCCAATGTACCGTCGCCAGCACGCCGGGCCAGTTGGTGACGGCGTCGGCGACCGTTGCAAGTGGGCCATCGAGCCTCGGCGGCGGTGCGACCGGGCCTTTCGCGGAACGCGGCATGGTATCGAAAGCCGGCTCATTCATCGGCAAGTATCTCCTCGTTCAGGCTGCGCTCAACACGGCGGGCTTTAACACGTCTTCACTCCACCGGCGAAAGCTGGTCGGCGTACTGTTTTGCGAAGTGCGCGGCTCCGCATTATCGAGACCGTCGCTTTTGGCGACGAGCATATCGATCATCGCTTGTGCCATCGCGTCGGAGTATCCGTTCGATAACAACCGCGGGCGAAGCAACTCGGCCGGAACCTGTTGAAATGCAATCGGCTTGCCGAGCACTTCGGACATGATTCGGGCCATGTCGTTGTAAGAGATGTCTTCGGGACCAAGCACCGGCAAGCTCTGCGTGCCGCTCCATGAAGAATCGAGGAGCAGCGCAGAGGCGACGGCAGCAATATCGCGTGTGGCGCAAGCCGGCAACTTGCGGTCACCGGAAATCGGCCAGAAGAACATGCCTTGATTCGTAATCGAGTCGACTTGGCGGAGCATATTGTCCATGAACGAGGGAGCCAAAATAGCGCGATAGCTAACGCCGGTGCTCGATGAGATCGTCCATTTTTAATGACGCCGTTACGTGCCCGGCGGGTAAATCGACGCCGCGGCCGAGCGCCGAAATCCCGACGACCCGCTTCACGCCCCGGCTGCGGAAAGCAGCAGCGGCAGGCCGGCTGAACGTCACGTATGCGTCGTCGGCGCTCGCAGCGGCGGGGTCTGCCGGCACCAGCCAAAAGAGCGCGTCGGCGCCTGCGAATGCACGATTCACCACCTCCGCATCACGATGCGAACCTTCAACAACTTCGACCCGACCGCGGGTGCTCGCGGGCAGCCGAGACGGATCGCGCGCGATCACCCGGATAGTTTCCCCGCTTTCAAGAATGTTTGCGAGAACCTGGCGACCGATGTTACTCGTGGGGGCGGTCAAAACGATCATGGAGCCTCATCTGAAGTTGGAGCGCCTTCCGAAACTTTACCGTACCGTTTACTAGGTTGAGACGCTGCTGCGCTGCGTATGCTCGGTTCCGTGATTCGTTCTCGCCGCCCTAAGCGCTCTTTGGAATCGAACGCCTTTCCGACAAACACGCCGATGACCGCGTACTTCGCTGCGCTATCGATTGCCGGGTACTCTGCCGCAGCCTGCTTACACTGCCCGGCTCAGCTCGCGAAGGTGCGTTAGCAGGTCGATCAATGGCGAACCTACCGTGACACGAGTGCCGGTCGACCTCACACGGAAGAACCGCTGGGATGCAGCGCACATCGACATTGTGCGTTTTGAAAAGGCGGTTAGCCGTGTGGCTGCATCCCTAGCGTAGCAATATTGTGAGAACGGCGATGTCGTCCGGATAGCGCGGTGTTGTCGCCTCGAGCACATGGTCGACGATAAATCTCGCGGGCCGCGTTGCCGCTTCGATAAGCGCATCGCGCGCCGCGATCAATAAACGTGTTTCGCCTGCTTCGACATCATGATTCGATTCGATCAAGCCGTCGGTGTAGAACACCAGCAGCGAGTTAGGCTCGTACACGACTTCGTGTTCGCGAATCAAGTCGGGGAGATTGACTTCGACGCCGAGCGGAAATCCATGGTTGGGCAGAATACGCGCCGGTTCGCCGAGTCTCGCGATTACCGGCGGATGATGACCGGCACAAGCGTAGGTGATTTTGCGACATGACACATCGATGATGCCGTAAATCGCAGTCGTGAATTGAACGTGATGATCGTTGAGGAAGATCACCTTATTGGCCTGATCGAGAACGGCGATCGGCATCGGATCGTTGATTTGAAGCGAAGCGGCCACTTTGATGGCCTGCTTCGCTTGCGCCATCTTCACTGCCGCACCCACCCCTTTGCCGCATACATCGCCGATAGAAAATGCCGTTCGTCCATCCGGTAAGACAAAGACGTCGTACCAATCGCCGCCTAGCCGCTCGAAGTCGTCCGCCGGCTGGTAGACGACATCAAACGTCAACCCATCGACGACCGGAAAAACGGTGAGCAAAAATCCTTTGAGCAGCGCGTCGATCGTGTTTTGCTTTACGGCTAACTCGCGCTGGAGCGTTTCGACTGTTTCAACGCTATTGTGTAGCATATCGGCCTTCCGTCAGGGCCGGCGCAGCGATCGGTGCAACATCAGCTCTTTCGTGGCCGGACGCCGTTGCGAGCGATTGCCATCGCACTCGCCATGCGATCATACAACCGGCAAGCGGCTGATTATATCGTTAAAAAAGCGATATGAAACAGAGTCCTTGCGCGTCGTCTGCTCGCCGCGAATGGTCGATTGACCGGCCTTCGCGCAATCGTCGGGAGGGTTCGTACGGCCGCTACGGCTATTCGTACGAGAAATCCGGACGCGTCGACCGGCGTTCCGGCACTCCTTACCGCTCAAGCTAAGCCTGCGCAGCTCGTCGTCACGCTAGCTGCTATCAGCCGGATGATACAACGATCATGCTCATCGTCTTCGATCTCGACGGAACGTTAGCCGAAAGTAAAGCGCCCCTCGATGCGGAGATGGGTCTGCTTTTGCAGGCCCTGCTCGGCGTCGCGCGCGTTGCGGTTATTTCAGGCGGCGATCTGCCGCAATTCCAAACGCAGCTCCTCGGGCGTTTGCCGTCCGGCGCCGACCTCACGAAGATGTCGCTGCTGCCGACCTGCGGGACCCGCTTCTATACCTATTCGGACGACTGGCACAAGCTTTATTCCGAAGATCTCAGCGGCGCACAAAAAGAGCGAATTATTGCTGCGCTGCATGGTGCGATAACCGCTTTGGGCTTCGACGCAGCCCAAACATGGGGCGACACCATTGAAGACCGCGAAAGTCAAATAACGTATTCGGCACTGGGCCAACAAGCGCCGCTCGATGCAAAAAAGCAGTGGGATCCCGACTTCGCCAAACGCAAGGCGATGAAGGCCGCGCTCGATCGTAACTTAGCGGACTTTTCGGTTCGCTTGGGCGGTTCGACATCGATCGATATCACGTTGCCGGGCATCGACAAAGCCTACGGCATGCGAAAACTGCGCGATATTCTCGGCATTCCGATTGCCGACATGCTTTTCATCGGAGACGCGCTTTTTCCGGGCGGTAACGACGCGCCCGTTCGCGACACCGGCGCACGCTGCATTCAAGTCAGAGATCCGGATGAAACAAAGCGCGTCATCGAGGCAATCAACGCTTGTTTGAGCAGCGCGACGACGTGATCGGGCAATTACCGCTGCGGGCCGTCCGCGATGAGTTCAAGTCGATCGCGCAACGCGATTTCGCCGCGCTGTAATGCGCCGCTGCCGAGCTCGATAACGGCGTGGGCCCGATAACAGATAATTGCTAAGCGTCCACCGGGAACGTTTGCGCAGACCCGCAGCACACGCGACTGTGCGTCGAGGAAAATAATATCGATCCGGACACGCATTCCGAGTGTGTGAATAGCCGAACATGGTTCGATCCATAAACCTTCGTCTGGTTCGAGGTGCGCTCGTGATAGCAAACCGACCGATCGCTGCAACCACGTTTTTGCAAGCCCGACACGCGTCGCCACGATTGTCCCGCTCGTGACGTTTCGCAGTAACGCCATTACGGCCACCGGCCGACGGTATCCGTATCCGTCGCGAGTCGGCTAACGCGAGGTACGATGGGCATATACGATCGCCGCGCTCATATATGCCTATTCTGCAGCAACTTGGGCGGCCTGCCCCGGACGCTTGAGAAGAAGCACGAGTGGTGCCAGCGCCCATGTCACCAGCGCGCTGTCACGATTGATTTCCGCATAACCGAGAACCACCGCTTGGGTCGAGACGATCTGCGAAAGTGCGCTTCGGGCACCGTTCGATAATACGCCGCCGCGCTGATCGAGAAACGCAACGACCGGTGTCCGCTCGAGCGTGATGTCGGCTGCGAGCCGCGTTTGATGAACGGCCGTTGCGCGCTCGAGTAAAACAATGAGTAACGCGGTTGCAAGGCTGCCGCCGAGTTGACGCGCGAGATTGAACATCGCGGAAGCCTTCGGTACCTCGGGCGGCGTAACGCTGCCGAACACCACGAGTGACAGTGGCACGAACACCTGCGAAAGTCCAATTCCCGACAGAACGAGCGCGCCGAAGAACGTCCAGAAATCGGAAATGAACGTCGTTACGCCGGCCAGCAGCCAATTCGACGCGCCGATTAAGACAAAGCCGATGCCGATTTGCCAGCGCGGATCGACCAGGCCGGTCGCCGCGAGCCGAGCGGCAAGCGGCGTAAGCAGCATCACCGGTAGTGCCCGAAACAAAATGAGCGCACCGGAAACCGTCGCGGTAAAACCGAGCGACCCTTGCGTGTATTGCGGCAACGTGACGAGCGTGCCGAGTAGCGTGATTCCCAATGCCAAGCCGAGAGCGCTGCCCGCCCACACCGTCCGATGCCGCAGGATCGTCAGATCGACAACCGGTCGACGCGAAATAAACAGTTCCCAAATGATGAACGTCATGAGACCCAGGCCGGCAGTGAAGCTGAGTCGCACGATCGTCGGGTCGCCGAACCAGTCTTTCTCTTGGCCCTGATCGAGAACGAATTGCAAGCTGCCCAGGCCGATGGCGAGCAATGCGAGTCCGACGCCGTCTAGCGGCAGGCGTTCAGGCGCTTCCGGATTCCGTAAGAAGACGATGGTTAAAAATGCAGCCACGATTCCGATCGGCACGTTGACGAAGAAGCACCATTGCCATGATGCGTTATCGACGATGATACCGCCGAGCAATGGTCCGATGGTCGGACCGACGATCGCGCCGAGGGCGAAGATCGACTGCGCTGCACCTTGCTGATCGGCCGGAAACGTTTCGCGTAGAATCGCCTGTGCTTGCGAAAGAAGTCCACCGCCGCCCGCGCCCTGCACGACGCGCCAGACCACCAGTGAAACGAGGTCGTGCGAAAGCCCGCACATGATCGAGGCAACGGTGAAAAGAATGATCGATGCAGCGAAGTATTGTTTACGACCGAATCGTCGCTGCAGCCATGGTGACAGCGGGATGACGACGACGTTCGCAACGATGTAGCCCGTGACGATGAAGGTGCCTTCGTCTTGTGACGCACCGACATTGCCTTGTATGTCCGGCAGCGCTACATTGACGATCGTCGTATCGACGATTTCGAGCAGCGCGCCGAAGACGACGGCCACGACAACGGCCACACGCCGCAAACCGTATTCGATCACGTCCGCGCGCTGTTTGGGCGGCGGTTGCGCTGGGCCGGCCTGGCGATGTGTCGAACTCGTCACGATGCTGACATACTACCAGATTTGATAAGCGCAGGTTGCTGTATCGTCGGCGGCGGTGCGGCCGGGATCATTGCCCGTTACCTGCTCGCGCGCGGGCGTCGACACGCTCCATCCGTCGACCCTGCGAATCATCGATGACTCGGCGAACGCTTGCACCATTCCTCGCCGATCGCACCGACGAATGCTGACATGGGATGACGTCAGTCTGCCGACCGTTGAACTCGATCGCCTCCGCACGTGGTATCGCGCCGGGTTACCATGCATCGGCGATGCTGCGCATCAGCTTGCCGGGCCGTTAGTATCCGGTATTCCATCGAGCCGGCAACTCGGCGCCGTACAACGCCGGCGCGCGTTGCCTGCCCGGCTTGTCGCTGCCGGCCAAACGATCGGTCACAAACGGCTTCTCCGGCCGCTATCGGCAAAGCGGAGCGCCGTGCGTCGGCCGCCGATCTTGCGCCTGCTATCGCTTTTTCCGTGGTTGCAGCGCATTCCGGCGTAGCGCTCACAAGCCCTCGAAACCCATCTGCCGGCGACCCAGAGCGGTCAAGTCGGTCTCCGAAGCGCGCCCGCTGAAATCCAGCTCGTAATCCTCGCGCGCGAAATCCGGTGAACTTTCACCCCGTAAGAAGGCGGTTTTCTGCATTTTGAGATTCGACCGGTTTTTCTCACAATACGGCGCCGAACTTATATACATGACGTTGCTGAACTTTGCGCCGCGGTGAACGTCTTCAACGGCGTGGATGAGATCGGGGTGCCACCAAACCGTGTCACCCGGATAGACTCGCGGAATCGACACGACGGCCGGCAGCAGCGGTGCGTGCCAGCGTTGGGAAATGCCCAGCGCGCGTCCGGGCGCGGCACCGCACAGCGAATCAATCGGCACATCATCGCACAGCGCTCGCAATAAGAGAAAAACAATCGCGTTCGGCAGTGGTAACACGCGTAGCGTCCCGTCGCCGGGCCCCTGCTCGGTCAGCGCCGTCCAGCCTTGATACGTGCGAAACATGCGGCAAACCGCAGGCGACGGAATTTCTCGCACGTCCGGCCGGTATGCAGCATCAAATGGATCGTAGTTGCGCCAATCCGCGGAAAAAACGTCGCCATAGACGCGATTGAACGCCGGATCGAGCCAGCGTTCGACCGAACCGCCATCCGTGTGCGGCGATAATCCGAGCGTCGTGTCGCCCGGCTCGCGCCGGCGAATGCGGTCGGCATACGTACAGAGCCGATTCGGGTCGATATCAGCCGGCGCGCCGCGGCGAAAATGCCACAATCCGTTGAGCCATAGCCGAGCGTTGGTCAACGCTTCGGACTGACGGGCCGCAACTTGCGGCGGCGACCAGTAAATTCCGTAAATCTGCGGGCGTTTGCTTTCGAGCTGATCGAAGTAATTGTCGAGCCCGGCTCGCTGCTGCGCCTTGTGCGCATAGTCGTTGCGCGCCAGATACTCCGCCAACTCGTCGTTCCACGCCGCAACCTGGTCGCGGGCGAAAACATTGCGGATGACGGCGCAGCCGCGCATCCGTACGGCACGTTCGACGGCGCCGTCTACCGTGCCGGCGGCGATCGAGGCGTACGTGATTTCGGGAACGATTTGCTCGCCCTGCGCGTCGCGTTCGCCGATTTCAAAAGCTAACTGCGCAAACTCAGCCTCGACCTCGGCAAAGACATGTGCAACATCGAAAGACGCTCGCAGCCGCGTTTTCAACTTAACGATCTGTGCTGCGCGTTCGATCTCGTCGAGTGCCATTGATGACCCGCTTAAATAGCTTTGCTTGCGGTCCGCACGCGATTGTCCCATTTCTGCATCGTTGTTGTATTCGCTTCCGGCAGCTAACGTTTGCGCCGAACACGGCTCGGTTATCGCGCAGGGTGCTTACCCGGAGACCGCTAACTTAGACGGCGGGCACTGAACCGTCGAGCGGAGTCATCATGTTTGCAAGCGCGCCTGTACTCGGCATCGCTATGGGAACACGTTTCATTACGTTTGTCGTTCGCGATGTGCGTTGCGCCGTCGTCGCCGAAGATGCACGCGCAATAAACGCCGTGGCTTTTTGAACGTCATGATCGCCGGTCCGCTCGAGTCGGTGCTAGCCGATCGAATACGTTCGCTTGCGGTCGTCGGCGAACTCTTGTATGACGAAGCGCTTTTGCCCAAGCCGCGTTATATTAACGATCATGCCGGCGTGCCGTTCGTGCGTGACGCCGCCGCCGAGTCACGCTGGAATGCCATGCTCGAACGTGCGGACGTGCTGTTCGGGTATCCCGGTGACTCCGGCGCCGGGCTGGCTGCGGCGCTTGCGCGTGCACCGCACGTGCGTTTCGTTCAAGGCACTGCGGCGGGTGCCGGCGGACATGTGAAAGCCGCGGCGCTCAGCGCCGACGTGCTACAACGCGTTCGCTTTTGTACCGCAGCGGGTGCACACGGCGGCATGCTGGCCGAATTTGCGTTCTATGGTTTGCTCGCGTTGCGCAAAGACGCACGCCGTTTGCAACGGTTGCGCGACGAGCGAAGCTGGGAGCACTTTGCAATGGGCGAACTCGACGGCTCGCGCATCTCAATCGTCGGAATGGGCCAGATAGGTTGCGCCGTTGCACTGCGCGCACGTGCCTTCGGCATGCACGTCATTGCCGTTAATCGCACGGGCGAGGTACACGCGCTCGGCGATGAGACGGTTGCCGCGGCGTCGCTAAGCGACATCCTTCCGTCCAGCGATGCCGTCGTCGTCACCTTGCCATTAACCGACAAGACGCAGCATCTCATCGATGCAAAGGCGATCGCGGCGCTACCCGCGCACGGCATCCTCATCAATGTCGGCCGCGGTCCGGTCGTCGATAACGACGCGCTCGTGGCAGCGCTCGAACAGAACCGGATCGCCGGTGCGGTACTCGACGTCTTCGATCCCGAGCCGCTGCCGCCGGACAATCCGCTGTGGACGCTGCCGAACGTCATTTTTGCTCCGCATACCGCCGCACTCTCGGTGCATGAGAATCAGCGCATCGTCGACATCTTCTGCGACAATCTGCAGCGTCTAGCGGCGGATAGGCCGCTGCGAAATGTGGTGAACCTTGCCGAATTTTACTAGAACGCGCGGTGGAGAATGCTGAGCTTGGATGATCGGATCGACGTCCGCGGACAGGCTGCCATCGTTACCGGTGCCGCGCGTGGAATCGGTCGCGCGATCGCTTTGCGTCTTGCGCGCGACGGCATGCACGTAACGATCGCGGACCTCGATGAACCCGGCGCCCAAGCTGTTGCCCGCGAAGCCGCCGGCGGCGGTTTGGAGATGCTGGCATTGCGCGTCGACATCGCGCAAGCCGACGACCGCGAGCGCATGATCGATCGCACGCGATCGGCATTCGGACGCTTCGACGTGCTGGTCAACAACGCCGGAATCCAGATCATCAGCGATCCGTTATCCGTCGACGAGCGGCATTGGGATCGCATGATGGACATCAACGCTAAAGGCACCTGGTTCGCCTGTCAGAGCGCGATCCGCATCTTGTTGGAAACGCAGACCCGGGGACGAATCGTCAACCTTGCGTCGATTGCCGGTAAGATGGCGAGCACCGTGCTGCATCCGGCATATAATGTCAGTAAAGCTGCGGTTTTAGCGATGACGAAGACGTTCGCCGCGGCGTACGCAGCGAACGGTATTCGCGTCAACGCCGTCTGTCCGGGCGTTATTCAAACCGAGATGCAAGACGCCGTCGATGCACGCTTTGCGGAGTTGCAGGCCCGTACGCCGCAAGCCGTCCGTTCCGACCGGCTCGGCCGCATCCCGCTCGGCTATGCCGGCGAGCCGGATGCCGTTGCCGCAGTCGTTTCTTTCCTCGTCGGTAACGACGGGCGCTATCTCACGGGTCAAGCCATCAACGTTGACGGCGGTATCGTCACGTACTAGTAGCGATCGACACCAGCGCGAAGCCCGACGGAAGGTCGTTATGTCCGACGCCACACCACTGCTCGACGTTGCCGGAGTTTCTAAGCAGCTCGGTGGAACGCGTGCGCTCTCCAACGTCGATTTTACCGTGCAGCGCGGCGAAATTCACGCGCTGCTCGGCGGTAACGGGGCCGGCAAATCGACGCTTATCAAGACGTTAGCCGGAATCCACCGGCCCGACACCGGGACGATCTCGCTTAACGGCAGCGTCATCGATACCAGCGCCGATCAACCGGCGATTAGTTTCATTCATCAAGACCTCGGCCTGATCGATGAAATGACGATCGGTGAGAATATCGGTCTGGTGCGCGGCTATCCGCGGCGGTCGGGCGTCATCGATTGGCGTGCGCTGCGCGAGCGTGCACGGCGCGCTCTCGATCTTGTCGGCAGCACGCTCGATCCGGAACAAAACGTCGCGCAATTACGCGCGACCGATAAGTCGATGGTCGCCATCGCGCGCGCGTTAGCGGGCGATGCGCAGCTACTCGTCTTAGACGAACCGACGGCGAGTTTGCCCGAGGCCGACGTTGCGCGCCTCTTCGACGTCTTGCATCGGCTGCGCAAACGCGGCGTCGGCATGATCTATGTCAGCCATCGGCTCGATGAAGTTTTTCGTATAGCCGATCGGGTCACCGTGTTGCGCGACGGCAAGAAAGTTGCGACGCGCCGGCTGAGCGAGACGACGCCTAAAGAATTAGTGCTCATGATCGTCGGCCGTCCGCCCGCCGATGTGTTCGTTAAACCGCTGCATCCCGAAGCGCAAACGGTGCTTGACATCGTCGATCTCGAAGTCGCGGGGATCGGGCCGATCACATTTTCCGTACGGGCCGGCGAGATGGTCGGGTTGACGGGTTTGCGCGGTGCCGGGCAAGATGAGATCGGGCGAGCGATCGCCGGCATCATCCCGACACGCAGCGGCACGATCCGGCTGCATGGGCGTGACATTCGTCCGACGTCGCCGGCTGCCGCGATCGAGCTTGGCATCGGTTTCGTTTCGAGCAAACGTCAAGACGAGAGCCTTGCGGTCGGCTTGTGCGTTCAAGAGAACTTATTTCTCAACCCGGCCGCCGCCGGCCGCCGGATGTTTCGCGTGCAATCACGCCGGCGCGAACGCGCAGCAGCGGCCGCGATGTGCGAGCGTTTCGACGTACGGCCGCGCGATCCCGAGCGCGTGGTCAGCACGTTATCGGGCGGCAATCAGCAAAAGGTCGTGATCGCCCGAACGGTCGCCATCGGCCGCGCGCTGCTCGTGCTCGAAGAACCGACGCAGGGCGTCGATGTGGGTGCGAAGGCCGACATCTACGCGACGCTCGCAGCGGCGCTCACACGCGAGTCGGGACTCGGCATCGTTCTTGTCTCGAGCGATTTGGAAGAGATTGCGGGCGTTTGTAATCGCGCGCTTATTTTTCGCTACGGCAAAATCGTGGACGAGGTCGGTGGCAGCTCGATGACGCTGGGTTCGCTTACCGCGCTCGTCACGGGCGCCGGGAGGGTCGCGTGAATCGCACCGGCTCGACCGTCTCGCGTTTGCTTGCGACGCAGGGGCTGCTGCTCCTCACGATCGCCCTCGTCATAGTTTTTTCGATCGTCCTGCCCAACACGTTTCCGACGTTGCTCACCGCGCAATCGATTCTCTCGGACCGTTCGACGATCGCATTTTTGGCACTCGCCGAAATGATCGTCATCTCGGCCGGACAATTTGATTTGTCGGTCGGGTACGGTATCGGTGTCGCGCACATTCTCGCCGTCGGATTACAAGTGAAAGCCGGCGTTCCGTGGCCGCTTGCAATTCTCGCGGTTGTCGTGCTGGGCGCGTTGATCGGTTTGGTTAACGGTCTGCTCGTGCGTTTCGCCAAGATCGATTCATTTATCGCGACGCTCGGCGTCGGCACGATACTGTATGCGGTCTCCGAGTGGTATACCGGCGGCCAGCAGATCAGCGGTACGCTGGCCGCCGCGTTCATCGCGATCAACGGCGCAGCCCCGCTGGGAATACCGGTGCCGGCGCTCTACGTGCTTGCGCTGGCCGTTATCATGTGGATCGCTTTCGAGTATTTGCCGATCGGGCGCTATCTGTACGCGATCGGCTCGAACGAACGCGCGGCGGAGCTCATCGGCATTCCGATCACGCGGTATGTCGTCGGCGCGTTTGTCGCATCCGGCGTCATTACCGCAATCGCCGGCATCGTGCTGGGCGCCAAAGTACAAGTCGGTCAAAGCAACATCGGCCCGGAGTATCTGCTGCCGGCGTTTGTGGGCGCACTGCTCGGCTCGACCTCGGTGCGTCCCGGCCGCGTCAACGTGTGGGGCACCATCATTGCGGTATTAATTTTGGCGGTCGGCATCAGCGGCATTCAGCAAATGGGTGCGTCTTTTTTTATCGAGCCGCTTTTCAACGGAGCAACGCTCATCGTGGCCGTCGGCCTCGCCGGCTACTTCGCCCGCCGCCGTCTGCGTCTGGCCGTCGCCATACCCGAAACACCGCGACCGATCACCGGCGAGACACCGAACTCGCACTCACCCGCATAAGGAGACCTGCTTCATGAAACCTTACCGCATCGCCGTCAGCCTGGTGGCTGCCGCAGCCGTGCTTGTGACCGGGATGACCGGCACGCAAGCTTCGAGCTGGGATGGCCCGACGACGGGTCCCAAAGCGCAGTCCGGCAAGTTCATCATCTACGTTTCGACCGATCAGAAAAACGGCGGCGCATTGGGCGCGAGCAACGGCGTCATGGAAGCGGCCAAAGCGATCGGCTGGCGGGCGCAAATCGTTGACGGCCAAGGCACCGTATCGGGCGAAATCACCGCGATGGGTCAGGCAATCGCGCTCAAGCCCGACGGTATCATCTTAGGCGGCATCGACGCGGTTAGCCAAAAGGCTGCGATCGATCGTGCCAACGCGAACGGTATCAAAGTCATCGGCTGGCATGCCGGTCCGCAACCCGGGCCGTTCAGCGAACCAAAAGTCGTCACCAACGTTTCAACGAATCCCGACGACGTCGCGACTGCGACGGCAAAATACGCGATCGAACAGACGCACGGAGCAGCCAACGTCGTCATCTTTACCGACTCGGAATACGCGCTCGCGGTCCATAAAGCCAAAGTGATGCAGCAAACCATCTTAGCTTGCAAGGGCTGCGCGGTGCTGCAATACGTCGATTCACCGATCGGTGAAGCATCGCAACGGATGCCGCAGCTTGCCGTGTCGCTCAAGCAGCGGTACGGCGCGAAGATGAACTGGATGCTTGCTATCAACGATGCCTATTTCGACTTTGCCGCGCCGGCGCTGCGGTCTGCCGGTGTTGCCGCCGACGGCCCGCCGAAGTTTGCGTCGGCCGGTGACGGCAGCGTTTCGGCCTATCAGCGCATCCGCGACGGACAGTATCAGTTCGCGACCGTTCCCGAACCGCTCAATCTGCAAGGCTGGCAGGCCGTCGACGAAGTCAATCGCGCATTAGCCGGTGCGCCGCCCAGCGGCTACGTTACCAAAGCCCACGTTATCACCAAAGCCAACATCGGCGTCGACGGCGGACCGAATAATATCTACGATCCGGAGAACGGCTATCGCGACCACTACAAAGCAATTTGGGGCGTGAAATAAGCGCTTCGATGCGCGAGCCGTCGGAAAAAATCGCGCTCGTTACCGGCGCCGGAAGCGGCATCGGCAAGTGCGCGGCGCTCGCACTCGTCGACGCGGGGTTCCAAACGGTCCTCGTCGGGCGGCGTATCGAACTATTGGAGACGACCGCTGCGGCTGCCGCCGCGGGCCGCACGCACGTCGTTGCCGCGGACGTCGCCGATCCGCACGCGGTTCAGGCGCTTTTCGCGACGTTAAGCGAACGGTTCGGCCGGCTCGACGTGCTCTTCAACAACGCCGGCGTTTCGACGCCGGCGGTTCCGTTCGACGAACTGACGATCGAACAGTGGAACGGGGTTGTGGCCGTCAATCTTACCGGCACGTTCCTGTGCGCCCAGGCCGCCTTCCGGCAGATGAAAGCGCAACAACCGCGCGGCGGACGCATTATCAACAACGGGTCGATCTCCGCTCAGGCACCGCGGCCCAACTCGGCACCGTACACCGCGACAAAACATGCTGTGAGCGGCTTAACGAAGGCGCTTTCGCTCGACGGGCGCGCGTACGATATTGCGTGTTCGCAAATCGACATCGGCAACGCGGGCACCACGATGGCGTCGCACATGTCGGCCGGCGCGATGCAGGCGAACGGCACGATCGCACCCGAGCCGCTTATGGACGTCAATGACGTCGCACGCGCAGTCGTGTTCATGGCGACGTTGCCGCTGGAATCGAACGTTCAATTCATGACCTTAATGGCAACCAAGATGCCGTTTGTCGGTCGCGGTTAGCCGATGTCCGGTCAGTCGCTTACGGCGGGCGCCCGATGATACTCGACGACTTTCGGCTGGACGGCCGCGTGGCGACGGTGACCGGCGCCAATCGCGGTCTCGGCCTAGGCATCGCCGCTGCCCTCGCGCAGGCCGGCGCCGATGTTGTTTCCGTGCAGCGCACGCACGATGCGGAGGCCGTCCGCGCCGTCGTCGAAGCGGCGGGACGCCGTTTTCTTGCCGTCGTGACCGACGTCGGCGCGCCGGATGCTGCGACGCGCGCACTCGAAGCAACGCTCGCGACGTTCGGGCAAGCGAACATTCTGGTCAACAACGCCGGCGTGCAGCGCCGATCGCCCGCCGAGAGTTTCCCGGCTGCAGATTGGGACGACGTCATCGACGTCAATCTCAACGCGGTATTTCGCTTCGCGCAGTGTTACGGCCGGCATATGCTTGCGCACGGCGGCGGAAAAATCGTCAATATCGCTTCGGTCATCGCGCTGCAAGGCGGATACACGATCGCCGCGTATGCCGCCGCAAAGCATGGTGTTGCGGGCATCACGCAAGCCTTGTGCAATGAATGGGCGGCGCGCGGCATCAACGTCAACGCAGTCGCGCCCGGTTACATGGCCACGGAGATGAACGTGGCGCTCATTGCCGACCCGGTGCGCAGCACGCAAATCGGCAGTCGTATTCCCGCCGGCCGGTGGGGCGAACCCTCGGATATCGGCGGCGCCGTCGTCTTCCTTGCTTCGCACGCCGCGGCGTACGTTCACGGACAGATGCTTGCCGTCGACGGCGGCTGGCTCGCGCGTTAGCGTCAAGCGCATCGCGCACCCTCGATTCTTCAATTGAGCAAGAATCAGATTCAGATTATTGTTGCAATGGCCGTAATGCGAAGGCGGCCTTCTGTGCGACCGCTGCACGTGCAAGGTTCAACCGGGCAACGCCCTCGGTACCTTGGTGCTTGTCCTGAGGAAGTACACTGAACTCATGCGCGAGCGGACTGCGAAGTATATTCGGTTAGCTGCATGCGGAGCCGCCGCGTTACTGGCCTGCGCTTCGCCCCTTCACGCAAGCGCCGAGCAATTACCGCGAGCCAGAGTCGTTTTACCGAATGCGCTGGCAGTCGATGTCGACGCACAGACAGTCACCGTCCCGCTCGAGCGCGGCACCTATCGTGGGCGCTCCGTTTGGTATATCGTTACGGATTCTTCCGAGCAAGCCGATGCGTCCAAGCGCGGTGCCGTCTATGCTCCGAAGCTGATCGAAATGGCCGCCGCGTGCGGGTCGTGCGTACAGACGGCACATGAAAGCGACGGTTCGATCGACTTCCAAGGCGCCCCCGATTTCTCGCCCGTACGCAGTTTCGAGCCCGGCCCTACGGGATTTCCGCCGACCGTCGCGGCGCCCGGCTCCGTCAGTCCGAAATCATACTCGCCGTTTATACGCATCAATCGGCAGACGGCCATTCTGAATGCGCCGATCGTCGCCGCAGGCGACGGACCGTTCGACGTCGTGCGGCATACCAATACGCTCGACCGCGTCCTTGCAATCGACACGACAAGAATGACCGCGACGTTGCTGTTGTCGCGCGGTTTTGCGAACGGAAAACCGGTCGTTTACATCAGCACCGAAGCGTCCGATCGGGGCGTTGCTTCGATGGAGCGCGCGACGTTCGCACCGGCTTTGACTGACGTCTCCGACGGAACTATCCCAGTTTTCGCCGCTGCTAACGGCGCGATGGACGCCGGCGCGCCGCAAGGGTTTGCATTCGCGGCGTCGCGCGGCAGGCTGAGCCTGGATGCGACGCTACAAAACTCCGATACTTTATACTCGCCGATGAATGTTTTGGGCAGTTTTCCAACCGGCGCTGACCCGGAATCTTATACACCCGTGTGGTCCGCGCATGTCGGCGTTTGGACGGCCGCCGCGCTGAGTGAGCACGCCAACGTTCAGATGCGATCGCCAAAAGATTTTCAAGCAGCTGCCGACTCCGGAAAGCTGACTGGTCCGGACGGTAAACCGTTTGGTGCAGTCGGTGTCATTGTCAACTGCGAGGTTATCGCATACATCGACAACGCACCATAACTGCTGAACCGCCGGCAACTTGCGCGGACGCTCGACCCCGGAGTACGTAAGGTCGGCTTCTAGCGAATGCGAACCGCCAGCGAAAACGTCCCGGTATTGTACGGGCTGTTGTAGCTGAGCGAGCCGGAAAATACGAATTGTACGCTCGTGACATTGCGATCGTAGCCGGACGGAGCGCCGCCGCCGCCGCTGACCGGTGTGTAGGTCCACGTACTGCCGCCGTCATTCGAGTAGTTGACGCTCACCGTCAAATTACTGTTGGTCAATGTCGTTGCCGCTGAGCTGATTTGAAAGTCGGTATTCGCCGGAACCGGATCGACGATGGCAAACGAATACGCTTGAGCCGCGCCGCTGTTCGTAAAAATGCCGGTGTACGTTAGCGTCGCTCCGGGCGGCTGCGCGCCGGTCGGAGCGACGCTCAGGACGGTACCGATTGCCGGGACGCCGAGCGCATTGCCGACCACGATGTTACTACCGAACTCCGAGGTGCCGTCGGCGCTCAACAAAGCGGTCGCGGTGAGAACGCTGCCGACGGTAACGCCGCCGGGCGTCGGTAGCGAAAAGCGAAAACGGTTCGTCGTATCCGTACCGGTGTTCGTGTTTCCGCCGGGATTGTTATACGTGCCGGTCGTGCTGTCGGCATCAACCGGTGCCGAACCGGCGCCTTCGGTCAGCGTCGTAACATAGGTCTTGCCCTGACCGAAGCCGCTTGCCGGATTCGCATCTGCAATGAAGATTTCGAGTGTTGCACCGGGTCGCGCATAACCGGTGAGCACGAGATTACCGCCGAGGATCGCTGCTCCGTCAAAAACGGGAAAGTCGAGCAGGCTATTGCCGCCGGCGGCGGTGCCGCCGTTCTTATTCGGCGTTATATACGGTGTAGCGGGGGTCGCACTTTGCGCCGACGTCAGCAAGTCGATGCCGATCTCGCCGCTGGCGGCATCACCGAGATTGTCGGTCATCGTGCCGTTGCCGAAGACGCTATTTTCGGAAAGCGTCCAATTCGTGCCGCTTCCGGCAACCATGATCCCGGCGCCGAAATTTCCCGAAATGACGTTCTTCGAGACCGTTGCGCCCGAACCGGATCCGTCGAGATAAACGGCTCCGCTCAAGCCCGGCTGTGAAGCCCCGGCGACGCCGAGTTGGTTGCTCGTCAGCGTATTGTCGGTTACGGATTTCAACGTGCCCGCGTTGGAACTTGTGATCGCCTGATTCGCGCAAGCCGTGATGAGATTACCGCTGACGGCGATCGTGCCGGGTGTGCCGCTTGCAAGGATGTTGATGCACGCGTAGACGTTCGAACCCGAACCGCTCGACGCGCGAATCTCGTTGTTCGATATCGTCCAGGTTGAGTTGCTGTAGATCCGGATGTTATTCGCCAGCGAAAAGCCGATCAAATTGTTTTGTAGGGTGCCCGCCGAGCCGCTACGCAGGTAGATTCCGCCGTTTGCAATCGCCGTCGGTGCGAACGCCGCGGCGTGCGACCCGATAATGTTTTTTTCGATGAGCGCGCCGGTCGAGTAAATATCGGCCAAGTGACTGGCCATGTAGTAAAGCGCGATGCCGCGCAGCACGAAACCCGTCGCGCCCGCCTGCACTTGCAGCGCGCGATATGAACCGCCGCCGGCCAGCTCGACTTCGGGAGCGGCAACTTGCGCTAGCGTCAGCGCATCGACGCCGACGGTGCCGCCGGTTCCGAGCGACCCGGCGTTCGTATCACCGACATCGGCCGTTTGCGTCGTTCCGTCGATCGCGACATTCGCGCGAGTCAGCAGCGCATACGACGCGCTCAACGCGATCACGGCAATGCCGTTGGTGAGCTGGTTTGTTAAACCGCTGCGCAGACCTGGATGCGCGCTGCCGTTCGAGATCATGAAGATCGATGTTTCTTGCGCTGCGGGCTGTCCGGTCTGTGCGAGCGACGTGTTGCCCAGTGCATTCACGTTGACGATGAATTGCCCGAGCGTTCCCTGAGTGGCGGCGCCGTTGGTATTGACGATCGTATCGTAGTTGTAGCCGACATCTAGACCGCTAATGTTCGCCGTCGTGGTCGTCGCCGTCGTAATGGATTGGGGCGTTGCGCTTGCGGTCGTCAAACTCGCCAGCGTGGCGCTGTCGCCGTTTGCCGCCGCATCGACAAGGGTCGGTGTTTCGCCGCCGACACGATCGGTGACCGCGCCGGCCGTGCCGCTGCCGGCGTCCGTGCGATACGTTTGCACGGGCAGGATACCGGCCGTCGACCCGCCGGGACGCGAGGACGTCGTCGGCGTCACCGTACGCACGATGTACGTCGTACTCGTATTGACGGCAAACGAATAGGTACCGTTCGCCGCCGTCGTCGTCGAGCTGACGAACGCACCACCGGTGTACAGCTCGACCGTCGCGCCGCTCAGACCGGCGCCGCCCGATGTCGCCAAGCTGCGGCCCGCACCGCCGCCGTAATTCACATCTTCAAAGACCGTACCGCTTAACAGCAGCGAGCCGAAACTAAAGAACAGCGTCGTACCGGACGCAGACGTCGGCACCGAAACCGTGCAGTACGTTGCACCGCAGGCGAGCGGAACGGCAGTTACGCCGGTTTGGAAATTCGCGTCGGAGGCAATCCAAAAAACCGGCGTCGCCAAACCGTTCAGACCGGCTTTGGGCACTTGGACCGTCACGTGCGCGGAACCGCTACCGGTCACTTGAGCGCGCCAGACGCGCGCCATCCGGTAGACGCCGGATTGCGCCGACATTGTCGTCGCACCGCCGTTATCGCCGAACACGATGAACGTCTGATCGCTCGTAAAGGCCGTATTCGCCGTTTGCGAAGTCGTGCTCAGCGCGCTTCCGTTGGCGATCGTCACGTCGAGCGCGTTACCGTTGGCGCTCGAATTTACCGAATGCGACACGCGCTGGTCGAGTCCGGACGTCGCGTCTTTGCCGATGCCCGTGACGTCGTATGCATAGGTCGCATTGCTCGCGCCGGCCCAAACCGTCGTTCCGGCGCTTGAAAGATAGTCGGTACCGGTGACAGCGTTCGTGGCGGTGTTAAAGCCGAGGGTTATTCCGTATTTTATCGCTAGGTACGATCGGACTTGCGATATTTGCGTCGCGCTTAGCGGACTTGCCAAGCTGTTGAAGTAGATAACTTCGTCGATCGTGCCGTTGAAGATTCGGCTCGACCAACCACCAGATGTACGCCCTCCGATTTCAAACTGGGTTGCGGCCGTGACTACGTTACCGTTTGAGTACGTGTTTGTGAGCCCGTTCATTGCAATCGCCGAGTTAATACCGTTGCCGGCGGTCTTATATGAAACGTCGCTCAGGATTGGACCGACGGCGCTCTGAGTGAAAGGTCCGGGTAACTGTGTATTGTTTAGGTCGACTTGATACTGTCCGCCCTGATACTGAAGACCTTGGCCCGGTCCGTTGTAGCCCGACAGCACATCACCCCAGTGATTGCCGCTTGTGTTAAGCAACGCCGAATTCGATACGGCGAAGAAATAGCTGTTTGCGCCGCTGAAAGCGCTCGACGTCAACGTTCCGCGCAGCAATTGCGAATTTCCGTCGTAACTGACGCCCGGGTTGAAGTTCGTGTCGAGCGACACGGCAGTCGGGTTGGTAAAGCCGCTGGGTGCGGACGGTGTTGCGGAGATCGAACCCGAGCCGCTTTGGTCGGACCAATTAATACCGTTGTAGCCTGAAGCGGTGAACCAGAGCGTGGCACCGCCGACGCCGCCGGGTTGCGTTGCAGACGCCGTTCCGCAAGCGAAAGCAAACAGCGCGATGAAGGCGACGACGGCAAAGCGCGAAGGCCGAAACCGTTGCCTCAAAACAAACGTGCCATGGCTTGATCTTACTATCGGCACTGCGGCGTCACGATCGTACCTCGATGCGCACGCTCGAGCCGAGGATTTCGCCGGCTACGACGAGCGTCGAGCTCGCTCAATTTCGGCGGCCCAAAGCGCCCGCGCGGTCAGGGCCGGCCGCCCCACCCGAATAACCGGTCCACGACCGACGTAGCGGTAAAGTAGAATCCGCACTTACTCGGACTTGCCGACAATGCCGCATCGCCGGATCTGCGAAAATTGTAGCCCGCGGCGAGGCGCATGCGGTCGCCGATACGCAAGCCTGTTTCGACCGCTGCGCCGAGCGTTGTCGAACCGCTCACCGCGGCGGCAAACGTCTTGCGCAGCTCGAAACCAAGGTCCAGGCGCGAACCGATTTTGCGATCGGCGCGTAAGCCGAGCAGCGACGTATTGGCAGCGAAACTCGCATCGCCGTCGAGCTTGTAGGCATACCGCGCCGATAGTTCGGTGCGTGCGTCGGGCCGGAAGAACTGGTCGACCGAAACGACGCCGCTGCGGCTCGACGTCGTCGAACTCGTGCCGCCGATGCGCTCGAACTGGGCCAGCGTCACGTTGCGATCCGACGCGTTGCCGCGCCAGGCAACGCCGACCCGAGCATCGCTCGAGCCGAAGCCGGCCGCGCGCGAACCGAGCACCGTTGCAAATAGCGACAGGTCCGCAAGCAGCGGGCCGGCGGCGGCAAACGAATATGTCGTGCCGCCGGCGCCGCCGTTGCGTTGTTGCAGTGACGCCGTCGAATGAAAGCCGGTTGCCGCGTTGCCGTAGGCCAGCGATGCGCCGTACGCCGTGAAACCGGTTGCGTTCGTCCCGGCGGCATTCGCGTGTTGCACGTACGCATCGCCGCGCAGTGCCGGTGAGAACGTAATACGTTCGCGTACGCCCAGCGCGGCATACAGGTCGGAGCCCGCCCCGGTACGTTCGACGAGGTACTCGCTATCGGCGGAAAGAGTCGGACTCAGCGTGCGTTCGATCCCGATTTCCGTCGAACGCGTCGCTGCCGCCGCCGAGGTGAGTCCGACCGTTGACGCAGCGAAGCTTTGCGCCGGTGCGGCGCTGAACGTTTCGCGCACGAACGCTCGGCCCGCGTCGCCCAGCCGATAACCGGCTTGAAATTGCGTTTGATTGGGTTCGGAAAGCGACGCACCGCCGCTCAGGCTTTGCGTGCGCGAAGCATCGACGGTAAGCCGGCTGCCGATCCGGTCGCTTAAGGCCAGCGTCGCCAGCGTCGTGTCGCTCGTCTGCGTTCCCAAAATCGGCACAATCGCTGCGGCCGGGATGCCCGATTGGGCGAGCGCCGGCGCGCCGGCAACGGCGGGCGCTTGCGGCGTTCCGCTGCGATTGATTTGGCGAACCAATCCGAAGACGATGCTCAATCGCTTCCACAGCGTGCGGTGAACGTGCGCCTCGAATTGCGATTCGCTTGCCGGTGCGCTCAGGCCGAGGTTGGCCTGGTGATCGGCGCTAACTGTAATGTCGCCGGCGCCGTTCGCCAAGCGATGCGTGAACGATGCCCGTGCGTCGAGCAGCCCCGGCGTCGACAAACCGCCGAACGGGTTCGAATAGCCGGCCGTCGTCGTCGAAAAATTCGCATTGACGCTGTTGGCACCGCTCGTCGTTGTGAGCCGTGCATGCAACGCATCGCCGCCGGCCGGTGCGCCTTCGATTCCGTTGGCGAAGCCCAGGCTGCCGCGACTCACGACATTGACGATGGACCAGCTGCCGTTTTTCAACGTGCCGGCAATATCGGCATTGAGCAACGACATGTTGCCGGCGCCGGTGGAATCATTGACGTAACCGGCGCCGACACGAATGCCGTTATGTAACCCGATTTCGGTCCGTCCGCCGATGGTACGCGAACCGGAACCCGCGGACTGGTATTCGTACGTCAAAACGACCTGCTGCGGATTACCCGAATCATCGAACGGTAGCGGAATGTTGATGAACCGGAACGCTCCGCTTGCGTCGTCGAGGACGTAATCAACGTTCGGCGCCAGCGTGGACTGCGTTACAATAGCACCGGTGCGGCGATCGAGCGACACCAGCGTGACTGTTTCGGAACCGACAACGATATTCGGAAACAGCAGCTGACCCGTCGACGAAAGCGCCGTCGGCGCGAAAACGCGACGATCGTATGCAATATCGTTTTGGGTGGCGAAAGCGCTGAACGAACGGTCGGAACCGGCAAGCTTGAGCTGCGCACCGTCGACGAGTTGCGTGTATCCTTCGCTCGTGTCGGTCGTCGGCGAAGTTGACGCATTGAACTCGCCCCACGTCAGCGCGTTACGGCCGCGGTCGAGTTGAAAAAATAAGTGATCGCGTGAGAGGGCATCGTCGCGGCGCAGGCTTTCATCGCCGTAATTCGTGTATGGCCGTTCGTTGGGATCGTCGACGAACGCGCCGGTCGTGGTGTTGCGTTCGAGCCGATTCGCCGTATCGTATGCCATCGTCGCGAGCGTCTTCTCATCGATTGCGCCGGTAGCGTAAATTGCAATGCGGGCGCGCCGCGAATTAACACCGTCCGGCTGGTCGGCTGCGGCGGCCGGATCGCCCGGAACGGCGCCGACACCCGCGGTGATCAAGCCGTTAACGAACGGCTTGCGGATGTTGGGACCAAGGAAGAACCGGCCGATCGCTTCGAGTCGCGCGCTGGTCGCCCGAACGTCGACGTTGCCCGCCACGAGTCCGGGCACGAAGCGCACTTTGGCGATTCCACCGGCTTCGAGCGGTACTTCGGTGAAGCGCTGCGACGCCGTCGCCGCGGCGGTGACCGGTAAGCCGGCGGCTGCATCCGCATCGTGCGCAAGGTCGCCGGCCGCCGGCGCCGGCAGTTGCGCTTGCGGCGCAGCGGCCGCTATTGCCGCCGTTGCCGTTGCCGTTGCCGCGCTTGGCGGGAGTAGCGTGACGTTGCTGCTCGAGCCGCGATCCACAAATCCGTCGCCGGTCAAGAGCTCGATACGGACGGGCATGCCGGGCAAGGCCGGATGTCCCCACGCATCGGTGGCAACGACGCTGATCGTGTTCTCGGAGCGGCCGTCGGCATGCATCGGACCGCTGATGCGGATGCTCAAACTCGTCGCCGGTCCGGGGCCGAAGACGATGGCGCGACGCGGCGCGCCGCGCCGGCCATCGGCACCCAACGCCGCGACGCTGACGCCGTTCGGCCCGGGTGCGAGCGGCACGCCGTAAAAGAAAAAATGTGTTTCGCCCGTCGTGTTGTCGACGGTCCGTTTTCCAATATGCGTCGGCGGCACAACGCTGTCGTTGACGCGCAATTCGACGCCTGCGCCGGCCGTCGTCTTCACCTCGAAGGCGGCGCTCGACGACGCCGCAACGCCGCGATCGGCCGGAAAAACCAGCTGCGCATCGAGGTTTGTCTGCGCGGTATACGTCGGATGTGCGAGATCCGACGTCGCCGCTGCCGCCACGACGTTCGCTGCGATCTCACCGGCTTCGACGCGTTCGGCTGCCGTTGCGGCAAGTAACGTGGCCAACGCGAGCGCGGAGCGCTCGTGACGCCGGCGGCGTCGCACGTGCCGCTTCAACGAACCGGCTCCACGGCAAAATCGACATCTTGCATGAGCCCGGCATCCAGCAGGCCGTGAACGAGGCGCACCGCGCTGCGCTCGTTGTCATAAGCGCGGTCGCGTGCGATGCGCATTGTCGGCGGCAGCGTCGTGACGTCAAGCTGTAGCACGTGCTGACCGGGCCGGGCCGCCGGAAACGAAAAGCGTCCCAGCCGATCGGTGGTAACCGATTCGCCGTCTTCGAGAAACAGCCGGACGCCGGGGATCGCGCGGTCACCGGGACGGAAACGGCCGCCGTGCACTGCATCGGCGTAGACGTGTCCCGTGATCACGATCCGATCGGAAAGCACGCCGCCGATGACGACCGTTGTCGCCGTTGCGCCGGCATTCGCGCGCCGGCCGTCTTTCGATGATGCCGCGACGGAAGCCACATTGATCAGCGATGTTTGCTCCTGTACGCCCGGAAGCACGACCGCGTCGTAGACGATCGCGTGCTGCGCGCTAAAGCTGCCGAACGTCCACCCGAGGCTGCGCCCGGAACGTTGCGGTTCGACCGGCAGACCATCGATGCGGGCCGTGCGCGTCGCGTACGCAACGCCCGGCGGCAGCGCCGCAAGGACGTCCGTTGTTGCTAGTGCGTCGCCCGCGCCTGCGGTGAGGGTGATGGTGTACGTAAGCCGGTCGCCCGCCGCGGCCACGTTGCGGTCGACGCTGTTGACGATCGCGACGGGCGTCGTTTTAAAGAGCGGCACGTTGGCTTGACGGCTGGTAATGTTCTTGAGCGTGACCGGCGCGGAGACCAACGTGAATGAACCGGCGGCGGCCAGCGGCTGACCGTCCGTTGCCGATGCCGTCGTGTTTTCAAGCGATGCGACAGCCGGCGTGACGACGACGTCGATGCGCCGGTTTAGATAGCCGGCGGCGGAAATGGTCAGCAAATAGTGGGCGGGCGTCGCGGGCGTACCAATTTGTTTGCCGCTCAACACGAAGCCGTAAAAGCCCGTTGCGGACGTGAAGCAAGGGTTTGTCGTCGCGGCGGCAAGTGCGTTTGCATCGTTCGCCGCCGCTGCGTTCGGTACGCGCGAAAACGTCGGCTGTCCGACCGGTACCGGCAAGTTGGTTGACGGATCCAGCAGCGTTACCACCGCACCCGCGACCGGTGCGCCGGAATCGCCGTCGAAAATCGTGTTTGACGTACCGACAAAGAGCGACGTCGGCGTCGTTGCGACGGGCGCTAGCGAATCGGCGCTGATCTGCGCCGAATTGAGAAACGCAAGACCGGGCGCTATCGTCTGACTCACGAGCGCCGAGTACGATAGCGTAACGGTGACGTTCGGCGGCAGCGTACCGACGTCGATCGACAGCGTTTGACCGTGCAGCGTCACCGCTGCGCCGGCCGGGCGGCCGTCGATCGTCACGCTGGCAAGAATCGGTGAGAGGCCTTCCGGCAGCGTGTCGATGACGATCGTGTTGGTCGCGGCCGCTCCGCCGTAATTTGCAAATGCGAGTTGAAACGCGACGGTCGATCCGGGTGAGATTGAGCTTGCGTTCGCTGCATTGACGGTTTGAACGATGTTGCTCGTCGCACCGGACGAGCCGGCGATGACCGGACCGCTTTGAACGACGATCCACTGCTTTGCCGTTGCCGACTGCAGACCGTTGGCCGATGCGGTGTGCGATTGAACCGTCACGCTTACGGCGAATGCGGTGCCGATCGGAACGTCGGCAGTCGTAACGCTGATCGTAAGCGCGAGCGTGCCGCCCGCCGCAACCGGCGGCGATAGCGTTGAATTCGCGATGGCGGTTAGCGGGCCGGTCGACGGTACGAAGGCAATGCCGCTAATTTTAGCCGGCCCGGCGTCGACTTGCGTCACGGTATAGGCGTCGCTGATGTTACCGCCGTTGACGATCGTAAACGTGCGCGTCGCGCTTTGACCTTGCACGACGGCATCCGATGCCGGATTGACGGCGGCAGTGTTGGGCGTAAGATCGAGCGCCGCAACATTGGCGACCGTTTCGACGATCGTGTTCGACTGCGCGGTATACAGTAGCCCGAATTGATCGGTGTACGAACCGGCAATGGTGTTCGTCAACATGACGCCGCCCGATGTCGCTGCGATTCCGGCGGCCGCCGATGCGGCCGCAAGTAAGAGGACGTGCGCGATCGTGCGCGCGTGTCCGGCTGCCGAGCGCAACACGTACGATCACTTCACCTGAACCAGATAGACAACGGTACCGCTTGCGCCGGCTGCCAGCGACGCAACCGAATCGGTGAAGCGGGTCGAGGCTACCGCCGTACCACCCGAGTATCCGCCCAGCGTGCCGCCCGCATCGACGGGCGCAGCATAGAGTCCGTTACTGTACGTCGCCCAGTTATTGACGTACGCCGTACCGCCGCTGCCGCCGCTGGCCGTGCCGTTCTCGGTAAAGACCAGCGTGTTGCTGTTTAGCATGACATTACCGGTGCCGCCCGACGGCGAGACGTTCGTATACGTCAAGGTGTACCGCAGACAATCATTGGGCTTGGCGGCCGTCGCGTTTGCCGTCCAGGTTGTCGCAGCCGCGCATGTTTGCCCGGCGGCGTCATCGACGGTCTTGACGAGCTTGATGAAACCGCCGACGAAGAAGTCGTCGTGCGTCGTATTGCTCTTCGTATTGTCGTTACCGGACGTCGCGACGATCGGATCGTCGTACAGTGTGACCGCGTTGAAAGTGGTCGCCGCACCTGACGGCGGCGTCAGAACGACTTTGTAATTGACGGTCGATCCGGACGGTACGGCGAGCGTTGTGATTGCCGTGCCGCCGACGGTCTGGAATTGCACCGTCCAGCCCGAAGGCAGCGTCGCGATCGTACTCGTGAGCGTGTAAACGTCGTCTTTATTACCGGTATTTTGCGCGGAGTTCGTATAGGTGATCGCCGCAGCGGCTGCGGGTACGGAAACCGTCGATCCCCAAACCGACGCCGTCAGATTGCCGCCGTTGGTGTAGCTAATGGCCGTAAAGTCGCTATTGTTGTCCGCGCCGACGGCGCCGGGCTGACCGCTGGGACCATTGAGCACCGAATTGCTAACGACCGCTGCGGCGGACTGAACCGAGCCGGCGCCTTGGATTCCGCCGTTGGTGTTGGTGATAGCGGCCGCCGTTTGTGAAGCGGTCGCGCTGCCGGTGTTGGCCACCGTCTGGAACGTGATGCCGGGACCCTCGATGTAACCCGACTGATCGGCGAAGATCGAGTTGGCGACATCGGTAACGGCGGTCGCATTGCCGGCGCCGCTGGCAGCGGAGTTGAGGACCGTGAAGGTGTAGGCAAGCTGCGCTTGGGCGGCGGTAACCGAGTTTTGCGACGAGCCGGGATTGGAAGCACCGAACGAACCGGTTATCGCCGACGCCGGGATGAAGACGCCGACGTATGTCGCGCCGGTCGTCGAGGTGGTCCACGTCGTGCCGTTGGTCGAGTAGATGAACGTCGCGCCCGTCGGTTGATGACCGGCGACGAACGACGGCGTACCGCTCAATGCCAGCGTCGTAGCGGCGGGGAATTGCGGTAGCGCATCGGTGACGACGATACCGTTGCCGGTGATTCCGGCACCGGCCGGAAGCCCGGCACGATTGACTGCGACCATCGCCCGGCCACCGCCGTTGTTGTAGTTGACCGTATAGGTGGTCGTCGTTGCGCCGGGCGTCGCCGCAGTAACGCCGACATCCATCCGCGCATCGGCGATAACGGTATCGCTATAGTTACCGACGGCGCTCGTCGACGTCGTCTGCGTCGTTCCGCTACCCGCTAATTGCGTGATCGTAGCCGTGAGATCGGTCGTGATCGAACCTGTCGCGTTACCGGCAGCCGAATAGAGAACGCCGATGGTGATCGTCCCGGCACTGCTCGAAACAAGAAACGGGGTGCTGCCGGTATTACCGGTCGATAGATACGTATTGACCGCCGCAATCGAGGTGTAGACCTGTTGCGTTTGGCCCGGCACGTTGACGACGTAGGACGTGAATGTGGCGTTGGCGCTCGTCACGCCGTCATCGGTACTCTGCGTTCCGGTCAGCTGAAAATAACCCGAACCGTTACCGGTGTTGGTGAGCGTATACGTATCGGTCATCGCCGCACCGGGGCTAACGGTGTTGTTACCGGGCGAACCCGACGGCGGCGAAATTGTCAACGCCGGAACGTTTTGGACCGTCGTCGTGACGGTATTGGATTGCGACGAGTAATTCGTGCTGCCGTCGGAATACGTTGCCGTCGATGTGTTGGTAATCGCCGTACCGGCCGCCGTCGCTGCCGACGCCGCTTGTTGGTTAACGCCGAAGAGACAGCAACTCGCGACGATCGCGGCTAGGCCGTAACGCTGCGCGGCGTTCACCGGACGACAACTTCATAAACGAAGCGGCGCGAGGTGCCGGGCGCAAGCGGGGTGGTGCCGGCCCAGCGAATCGCGGTATAGCTCGCCACGTCGGCCGGAACTCGACGATCGCCTTGGGCGCTGTGAACGACGCGCGTCGGTGCGGGCGACCAGGTTGCACCGTTATCGAGTGAATACTCGACACGCGCACCGATGCTCGTGACGCTGCCGGGAAGCAATGTTGTTGCCGCGACGATCTTTCCGGCCGCCGTAAAATTGTGCGCCGTCGCGTCACCGGAGTTTTTTGCATCGATTTGCCAGCGAATGTGCTCGCCGGGTAACGCCTTGCGCGAGTTAATCGGTACGAGCGTCACTTTGCCGTCGGCAGCATTGCTGACGAAATCGCCACGTAAGCTTAGTCCGACAATTGGTTTCGCGCTCGCCATCCCGGCCAACGAAACCACTAGCGCCACTGAAAAGAGCACAGCACAAAAACGAGGCATCTCTAAAGCATCCATTCCTAGAGTGAGCCGTAACGGTCCGTTGTCGTGTCATGCGGAACGTCACACAGTCGGTATATCGGCAGGGCTGTGACAGACATGAACCGGCTTGTGTCGCAACGTAGCTTAGCGTGCACGGTACTTGCGCCGGCGCACGTTAAGTTTGCTCGATCAATGTTTTATTTTGTTAAAGGCAGCTGCGGCTGATTGCAGCGAGCGCTCTTGCCGGCCGTTACTTTACCGGTGCAGCATACCGCGGAGCAGGGCATCGGGTCAGGTGTCGCGATCGAGGCTTTCTCGTTCGACCCGCCGTGTTGAGCTTTACGCGCTCGGAACGAATATTACGCCAAAAGCTCGCGTCCGAACGGCAACGTCATTGCAGCTGGTGCGCGTTCGCGATGTTTGCGTTCTTGGCATGCGGCTTCACGCCCAGCGCCGCATCGGCTGCCAAAACGCCGCCGGCAGCAGTCGTGAACTTATCCGCCTGGTACGATGCAAGCGATAGTTCGACAATCGGCACGACGTCGACGGCAGTCAGTCAATTACTCGATAAGAGTGGCCATGGCGCGACTCTGGTTCAGCCGGCAAAGTCGTCGCAGCCGGCACTTCTCACCAATGGCCTCAACGGACTGTCCACGATCGTCTTCAACGGATACTCGGACTTTTTGTACGGCACGACCGGCTTTCCGACATCGAGTGACTTCACGATCGTCTATCTCGGACAGATGTCGGCGGTCAACACCAACAATCTGCTCTCCGACTACTCGACAAGTAACTCGACGTCGCACGCGTTCTGGGGGAATACCGGTCAGACGCCGTCACTTTATAGCGGCAACGGCGGAGCGTTCGTCAGCAGTCCGAGCGTCGGCTCGGCTTCCTTCATTTGCGTTGCAACATATAACGTTTCGAGTCAATTAGGAGCCATCTATAACAACGGTACTTCCGCGCCGGCAACGGGAAGCGGCGGCGCCGCTGCGACCGATCCCTCAATCGAAATCGGCGGATTTGCCGGCGCCCAGTATTTTCTCACCGGAACGTTGGGTGAAGCACTCGTATACGGTCGGGTGCTCACGACGGCGGAGCGTCAATCCATCGAAGGCTACGTTGCCTGGAAATGGGGGCTGCAAGCAAATCTGCCGGCCGGACATCCATACGCCGCAGCGCCGCCGCAAAGCTTTACGCCGCTGTCGGTAGCAAATCTTAGTGCTTGGTACGACGCCAGCGATGCAACGAGTGTCACGACCGTACCGGGCGTCACGCGTTGGAACGACAAAAGCGGAAACGCGCCGAACCTGACAACCACGGCGCAAGAAAATCTCTGGCCCGTCACCGCCGCTAATTCGATCAACGGGCTGACGACGGTTGCGTTCGCCGGCGGGCAGTATCTGGATGCAGCAAGCGGTTTTCCAACCTCGAGCGATTATACCGTCGCAGCCGTGGCGCAATTTACCGGAGCGGGCTCCAACAATATCTTCTCAGGCTATACCACCGCCGGAACGAGCCACGCTTTGTACGGCAACAACGTCATGACGCCGACGCTTTGGCAAAACGGCAACGTCGTTTCGGCACCGAGCACCGGGACGGCGGCGTTTCTTGCCGTTGCAACGTCGACGACGGCGGGTGCGGGGTCGATCTATGTCAACGGCGGAGCGGCTGCGTCTGCGTCTACGGCTAATACGCCGGTGAGCGACGCATCGATAGAAGTCGGCGGTTTCGCCGGCGCCGCCAACTTTCTTACCGGGAACATCGGTGAAATTTTGGTCTATCACACCGTACTTTCGACCGCGGAGCGCCAGTTCGTCGAAGGCTATCTGGCCTGTAAATGGGGCCTAACGCTACCGGCGGGACATCCGTACCATGGAAATTGTCCGCTTAGTGCAACGGCTTCGCTGGCGCTCGTGCTGGCCGTGTCGCCGGCCGGCTCGCAAAGTCCAAATACGGTTCTAACGTACGCCACAACGTTCACGAACTCGAGCGGAACGCTCGTGTATAATCCCGTCATCAACGTCGGAATACCGGCACAGACGTACTTTGCGGTCGGCTCGGCGTCCGCTGCGTTGGGCACGACCGGATTGAGTGCAAGTATCAGCTATTCGCAAGACGGCGGATCGACGTATTCGTACGCGCCCGTAAGCGGTGCGGGCGGCGCACCCGCCGGTTATGACGGCAACGTGACCAACATCCGCTGGACGATGTCGGGAGCGCTGGGGCCTGCGCCGTCCGTCGACAGCGGCGGCACGACCTACAACGTCCTCATCAAGTGAGCGCAGACGTTATGAAGCGAACTCCCCGAAGCTGCTCTGGCGGCCTTCGGGTCCGTTCGTGGTGTCGCCCCGGCGATCTGGCACTTGCATCATTGCGCAACGCTTGGCAGCGATCTACCAAGCGGTGCTCGCGCGAAGCCGCAGATTACGAACATGCGCCGATTGACGCGCCGGTCCGAAAACATCAAGCAGCCCGATCGACAGCAACTCGTCATAGTAAGTGGGCCGAACTTCACACCGCCCCAACTTGGTTCGGCGATATTACGCGTTCATGATGTCTTGGGCAGAGCAACGTTCGCGTAATCTTCCGTGGTCTACAATGAGGCGGACGTTTGAGTTTGGGTTTTGCGCTCTTGCGCAAAACATAACTGAGCTTAATCGGTGCCAGCCGTGTCGCAGAATCTCATACAATTTTTAATAGTGACGGTTTAGGCAGCTCGGATATTATTGCAATTTGCGAATGACCGGCTGCGCGCGCCATCGAGCGATTCGCCTCACCCGAGCTATATCAGATTCGTATGTCTATGGACTCAGGCTAGGCCGAGTGTCCGGCATAAAACGGGAGCTGCTCCTCGCACCGAGTGAGTCTGATGAAGCTCCGCTCTGGTGCCGTTGGTCCCATTTTATTAAGAAGGCACAGATCTTATACTGGTTTTACCGATTCGTCGCCGTCGCACAATTGCGGCGACCGACACGTATAATTAGGTGTATCAATGGAACAATTTTTAGCGTTAGTCGCTATGAGCCTACTTGCAGGGATAATACTTGCCGCACTTGCCGTTTGGCTGACGACGACCCGAGGTAACACGATATCCGACGCGGCGGGCAATGGTCGCGATGCTATAAACTTGCAGTTGCTAGAAAAGCTTAAGCTCGTTTCCGGCGTGCCGATCGTCGCGCTGTACGTTGTTTCGGCGATGTGTGCATTTGCGTTGCCGACATACTTTGTGTATGTAAATCGGCTAGAAACACATATCATGCTCCTCGACGGAACATTTGACCAAGCCGCCACAGATCCGCCACCGCAACAACTTTCAGTGTTGCCCGATAATTTGCACATATACGGCAATACATTCTCAATCCCAATCGTCGTAACGGATGCAGAGCAGCAATTCGACGTGAGTGCAGGGCAGTCGTATGCGCCGCTCACGTTGCAAGCATACGTCAATAGCGCCACGCAGTCGGTTTACTATACGCTCAACGGTGCCCGAAAATACGGTCCTTTCAGCATTGTCGGTACTGCTGCGCATGTGGGTGCCATTCATCTCACTCGCGTACCCGGTAGCATTGGAATGAAGTGATGAGCAGATTTGCGCAACAACAGGTATGTCAGCAGAGCATGTCATTATTTTCAATACACCGCGTACGCACAAGAATTCGAACGTCCACTTGTGTCTTGCTTTTCATTAGCTTGTTCACAGCGATAAGCGTCGTAGCGTCTGCGCAAACGTTGAGCTTATTCGGAAGTCTGCGAAGCGCTAACGGCGCTGAGCCGATCGTAGGAGCAAGACTTTTTGTCCGACAAGGTGCGGCTGAGCCGATCGGCCCGGCGCTAAGTGACAGTTACGGGCGGTACGCGTTTTACGATATCAGCCCTGGGCGCTATCACCTTACGGTGTATGTCCATGATGCGAAGAGGTGGGATGTTGAAGTGACTGTACCGGGTGACCTAGCCCCTATCGTCATCCCTTAAGTCAAGCGTGATCACGTTGTAAGCGGCATTCGAAAACGGCGCAACGCAAGCGTCTAAGTGAGCTGGCTCAGAGCATCCAAGATGCCTCGCGTTACCGCGAATGTTATTTCGCATAACCCGCAGTGTGGACGTCGGCAAGGCAAGTGTGGTCGAGTTGCAGCTTGCCTTGTCCTCACGCAGCGCGCAAAACAATCATGGCATGCTTTCAAGACTCGTTAAGGATCAGGCCGGAGACAATTAGTCTTCGAGGTCCATGACGGAATGCGTGATGCCCGATGGCGACTGCACTTGCATGAAGCTCGAACGAGTGCAGATCGAAACGAGACAGTATCGCAACCATTTTAGCGCGAACGGTCCGGCTCGCAAAACGGCGATCGGGTCGCAAAGCTCCTGCCTTCATCGACCAAAATCTTCGCCAGGATGACCGTCTTGCTGCGCCGGCTGACCAACTCGTCGCGCACGAGATTCGTGTTTACGAGTGCGCGTAGTCTTGGGCCCGAACCGTAATCCGGAAAGCTTGATGCTTTCGATCGTTTGGTAGAAGAACGATCTTCACCGGGACAACATCCGACGGAACATTGAACAGTATCTGTTCTTTCCACTGACCGCCTGGTGGAACCCCAAACACACCGCCCATTGGCTTGACTTTGTCGGGTTGCGCCTGAAACGTATCGCCATCCGAATCGGCGATCGATGCTACAAATTGCTGCATATCTAATGCGTGAGCCGTGCCGTTACTTGCAGATGCGTTGAAAACGAGCCATTTCTGCCCGGACGCCGCGGTCAACCCGTCAGCATCATTCGCGTTGCGGATTTCTTTTGCAACAAGGCGTATTTCGCCGTTGAACAGCTTGTCACCGAACGTTCCCGCGACGCCGGATGCTTGATTTGCGCCGCCCGGCACGGGCGTGGCGGTTGACGACAACGCGGCAGCGCCGGCGCTCAGCGCAAAGACCATAGCGCAGAGCGCAGTCACTCGTGTCATGGGGCCTCCAAAGCGGCGTGTGCGGACGGGGGCGGCAGAGCTTTACGAGCAGGCGTCCATTGTCCCGCAGAGCAACTCGGCTTTCCCTGATTTACGCGCGTTCATCCTTGTTCCGCCGGCAAATGTCGGACCCAACGTGATGCACAAACGTTCGCGCTGCGTAGACAAGCTTGATAAAGCCGCTTAGCAAGCAAAAAACCCTCACAAAGTAAGGGTTTTCTTGGTAGCCCCAACGGGATTCGAACCCGTGTTACCGCCGTGAGAGGGCAGCGTCCTAGGCCTCTAGACGATAGGGCCGTGGCTCCCGGACAGAGATTCGAACTCCAATAAACGGCTTCAGAGGCCGCTGTCTTACCGTTAGACGATCCGGGAAAAAGTGGCTCCGGCTGCGTGGACCTTTATTAACGTTTACGGATCCCAAGGCATGTGCCCCTCCATTCATCAAGCATCGGTGCTCCCGGCAACGTCGCTAAGCCAAGCGACTCTGCGGATCCGACAGAGCGCGGCGCCAAACAATGAACACATGCTGGCTCAACGGAAGCTTACCCGCGGCGGCGTACGGCAGCGCCGCAAATAACGCCGATCGGTCGGGAGGGTTCGTTTGCAGGCAGTCGTTTTAGTCGGTGGTGAGGGCACGCGTTTACGTCCGTTGACGCTCGAGACGCCCAAACCGATGGTGCCGATCATGAACGTACCGTTTCTCGAACGCACCTTGATCCGGCTCAGAGATGCGGGCATCACCGATGTGATTTTGCCGGCCGGATATCTGCCCGAGGCAATCACCGCGCACTTCGGCGACGGCGGGCGACTTGGAATGTCGGTCCGCTACGTGATCGAGCGCTCTCCGCTCGGTACTGCCGGTGCGCTCAAGAATGTTGCAGAGTATATCAACGGCCCATTCTTCGTCCTCAACGGCGACGTGCTTACCAGCCTCGATCTACGCGCAATGATGCAAGTGCACGAGCGGAAGCGCGGCATGGGCGTCTTGCATCTCATCCGCGTCGCCGATCCGTCGGCCTTCGGCTGTGTCGTGCACGATAGCGACGGTCGGGTGACGGCCTTTGTCGAAAAGCCCAAGCGCGAAGACGCACCTACGAACGAGATCAACGCCGGGACGTATTTGCTCGATCCGGCGGTCCTCGATCTGATTCCGGCCGGCCGCATGGTCTCGATCGAGCGCGAAACGTTTCCGCTCATCGTGGCCGGTCCGCGGCCGCTCTACGCCTTCACGACCTCCGACTACTGGGTTGATATCGGCAACCCTGACGCGTACTTGCGCGCGCACCGGCACATCTTCGACGGTTCGATGCCGCTGGGGATCGGCGCCGGTGTCGAGGGCCCGGGCGCCGGCAGCGTGAGCGCCGGCTCGTGCGTAGCTCCGGTCTTCATTGGTTCGGGCGTCTCGATCGCGTCTTCGGCCAAAGTCGGGCCGTACGCGGTTCTCGGCGACGGCTGTTCGATCGGAGCGGACGCAACGGTTAGTGATTCGTTGCTTTGGGAGGATGTCACCGTCGGCGCAGGTGCGAGTATCGAGGGTGCGATTGTTGCAAGCGGGGCGCACATCGGAGCCGCTGCCATTGTCCGAACCGGCTCGGTTATCGGGCATCGTACCGAGATTGAGGCCGAAGAAATCGTGGGTGAGAACGCGCGTATAGCAAGCGTGCGCTAATACCTTCGTTTGTCCGCTAGCTTTCTCGGGTACTACCCAAAAACGATAGGTGCTAGCACGGTAAAGAGGGTCTTACAGGCCAGCTGTGCTTCGTCGACCATCGGCAAGGGGTTTTTAGGTTGGACGCAGCGGATCGCATGCTTTTTCTGGGATCGTTCCCGCCTCGGGAATGCGGCATTGCGACATTTATGAATGACGTAGTCGAAAGTTACGATACGCACTTTCGTACCGATAGCGCGATCATCGCGATCGACGAACCGGGCGGCGAAGGGCGCGACTATCCTGCGAAAGTCGTGGCGCGGCTCGTCCAAAACGACCGGAGTTCGTATGCGGCAATAGCCGGATTCGTCAATCGCAATCCGTGCGACGCGCTGAACATTCAACACGAGTACGGACTCTTCGGCGGTGAAGACGGCGAATGGATCGTCGACCTCATTACGGCAGTTACGAAGCCCGTCATCGTCTCGCTGCACACCGTGCTGCCGGAACCGTCGTTCAATCATCTGCGTGTCGCCCGACGCCTTTGCGCGGCGGCAAGCGCCGTCGTCGTCCTTTCGCAGACCGGGCGCGATATTCTCATCCGGCGTTACGGCGTCGATGAAGCCAAGGTGCGGGTCGTTCCGCACGGCGTTCCGGACGTTCCCTTTTGCCTTACGGACGCACCCAAAGCGGCATTTGGTTTTGCCGATCGTATGGTGATTTCAACCTTCGGTCTCATCAATCGCGGCAAGGGTCTCGAATACGCGATCGATGCCATGCGCTCGATCGTCGCGAAGCACCCGCAGGCGTTGTACCTGATTCTCGGCCAAACGCATCCGGTCATCCGGCGCAACGAAGGTGAGACTTACCGCGAATCGTTGCAAGCGTCGATCGCGCAGTTCGGTTTGCAAGACAATGTCAAACTCGTCGATCGCTTTCTCGATTTCGACGAACTCGTGCATTATTTGCAGGCGACCGATATCTATCTCACGCCGTATTTGAATCCGGTACAGATCGTCAGCGGAACGTTAGCATACGCGATCGGCTGCGGCAAAGCGGTCGTGTCGACGCCGTATTTGTATGCCGAGGAACTGCTCGCGCACGGACGCGGCTTCTTGGTCGATTTTCGCGATGCCGCATCGATTGCGTCGACGATCACGTCCTTGCTTGATGACCCGGATCTGCGCCGTTCGACCGAACGCCGTGCCTACCGATTCGGTCGCCGTATGACGTGGCCGCACGTTGCCGCCGAGTATGGCCGGTTGTTCGACGAACTTGTGCCGCGGCGCGAACGTCCGGCGTCGGTTCGTTCACACGCCGCCGAGTTTGCGCTTCCGGCCTAACCGCGCGTGAACCTACGCTTCCCGGTGCTCGATCATCTTGTCGCTTTGACGGATGACACCGGCGTCATCCAGCATGCGACGCATGACGTGCCGAACCGGGCGACGGGTTACTGCACCGACGATGTCGCCCGTGCGCTCATCGTTGCAGTCGACGCCGCGCGCAATCGGCCGACCACCGCGCTCGGAACCCGGCTTGTGACCACCTATTTAGCCTATTTGCACGATGCGCAGACCGACGACGGCTGGTTTCATAATTTCATGGGTTTCGATCGGACGTGGCAAGATCGGCGTGGTTCGCCGGATTCGTTCGGCCGAGCGATGTGGGGACTCGGTTACTGCCTACGATTTGCACCGCGTGATTCGTGGCGGGCGCTCGCCGAACGATTGCTGCGTGCCGGGATGCCGCACGTCGCAGACCTCGTTGACTTGCGTGCGAACGCGTACGTCGTTCTTGGTTCGGCGCACGCAATCGATGCCGCTCCGGCGCAAGCCGGCGATTATACCGACCTTCTTTCTACGGCCGCTGCGAAGATTGCGGCCGGCTTCGCGACGCATTCACGTGCGGAGTGGCAATGGTGCGAGCCGGTGCTCACCTACGACAATGCCCGACTTAGCGAAGCGCTCATTCGCGCCGGGACGACGCTCGACGAGCCGCGGCTTGTCGAAATCGGCCTGCAAATGCTCGATTTCCTGACCAGGGTGACGATCGAAGACGGCCGCTTCATGCCGGTCGGAAATAACGGGTGGTATCCGCGCGGCGGCGTCAAAGCGCGTTTCGGTCAGCAGCCGATCGAAGCCGCGGCGACGATCGACGCGATGCTGGCGGCGCGCGTGGTCAGCGGCGATGTCCGGTACTCGCGTAACGCTCAAATCGTTTTTGATTGGTTCGGCGGCGCGAATCCGGCTGGTTCGTCGCTCGTCGTCAACGGTGGCTGCTGCGACGGCATCGATCCAACCGGCATCAATGTCAATATGGGTGCAGAATCGACCCTGGCCTATCTGCAAGCCTCGATTGCAATCGGCACGTCGACAAGCGCCAGGCTGCAAATAGCTCGCTAGCGGCGGCGCCATTTGTGAATGTGCGTCCTGTTTACTTTTGGTTTCCGTTCAAGGTCGTTTTGGCGCGTATTCGGAAGATCCTAGATCGGTCTTGACGTCGTAAGCTGCATTCATAGGCGAAAATCGCCTATTTGGCGAACGTTGCTGCGATGATTGTCGAGAGCGAACTTCTTAACGACGTTCAGCGGGCTGCTGTCGAGTGTACTGATGGTCCGGTTCTAATTTTTGCCGGAGCCGGTTCGGGCAAGACGCGAGTGCTTACGCACCGCATCGCATATCTCCTCAACACGAAAAATGTCTTCCCCGATCGCATCCTTGCGGTTACGTTCACCAATAAAGCCGCAGGCGAGATGAAAGCCCGGCTCGAGCGCATGGTCGGTAACGTCGCTCGCGATCTGTGGGTCGGCACGTTCCACTCGATGTGCGTGCGGATCTTGCGGCGCGACGGCCGCAAAATCGGGATCGCATCGAATTTTGCAATCATGGACGACACCGATCAGCGTGCTATCGTCCGCGACATTCTCCACGATCTCGATTATGACGAACGGCAAATCGCACCCGGAGCAGCGCTTGCCGAAATCTCAAAAGCCAAAAATAATCTGTGGTCGGCCGATGAATACGAATCGAAGAACTCGTCGTTTATCGGCGAACGCTACGCGACGGTTTACCGCGAGTACGAGCGGCGACTCAAAGAGTCGAACGGGCTGGATTTCGACGATCTGATCGGGCGCACGATCGAGTTGCTTGAAAACGACGCCGACACCCGCGTCCGCTACCAGTCGAAGTTTCGCTACGTGCTCGTCGACGAATATCAAGACGTCAACTTTGCGCAGTATAAGCTCGTTTCGATGCTGGCCGGCGAGCATAAAAATTTGACGGTCGTCGGTGACGACGACCAGTCGATCTATTCGTGGCGCGGCTCCGATTACAAGATGATTCTGCGCTTTGAGGAAGATTTTCCGGGCGCAACCGTGTTTAAGCTTGAGGAAAATTACCGCTCGACGCAGTCGATTCTGTCGGCAGCGAACGAACTGGTTCAAAATAACGCGTCGCGACATCCGAAAACGCTTTTTACCAGCCGCGCTGCGGGCGAGCCGCTCACCGCGTACCAAGCGGAGTCCGAACGCGCCGAGGTGCGTTACGTTCTCGAAAAAGTCAAGGAACTCGTTCGCGAGGGCGGAGCGTATCGCGACTTCCTCGTGCTGTATCGCACGAACGCCCAGTCGCGCGTATTCGAGGAAGGCTTCTTAGCCGAGGGCATTCCTTATCGCGTCGTCGGCGGCGTCGGTTTCTATGCGCGGACCGAGATCAAAGACATGCTCTCGTATCTGCGCTACATCACCAATCCGTCCGATGCCGTCGCGTTTCGCCGTATCGTGAACGTACCGCGCCGCTCGATCGGTCAACAGACGCTAGCGTCGCTGCTTGAAGCGGCAAACGCAGCGAACATGTCGGTCGGCCAAGCGGTGTTCGACAGCAACTTGCTCAAGCGCGCGGTGCCCAAAAAGCAACGTGAACTCGAACGCTTCGCCGAACTTATCAGCGACCTCAAGACCAAAGTCGAGTCGTTTTCGATTTCCGATCTGCTTGTCGCCGTAATGGAAGAGTCGGGCTACCTACGCGAATTGCAAGCCGACGAATCGAACGACGGCAAAGCACGAATCGAAAATTTGCAGGAGCTCATCGGCGTTGCGCGCGAGTTCGAGGCGCATCCGGACAACGGCAATTCGCTCGAAGATTTTCTGGCGAACATCGCGCTGGTCAGCGATCTCGATGCGCTCGACCCGGAAGCGTCGTTCGTCACTTTGATGACGATGCACGCCGCCAAGGGATTGGAATTCGCGAACGTCTTCTTGACCGGGCTTGAAGAAGGCGTCTTTCCGCACACACGGGCGTTGACCGATATGACCGAACTCGAGGAAGAGCGCCGCTTGGCGTACGTCGGCGTGACCCGTGCGATGGACCGCTTATATCTGTCATTTGCCGGCCGGCGTACGTTGTACGGCAACACGTTTAGCCATCCGAAATCGCGCTTTATCGACGAGATGCCGTCGGTCGAAGTCATCGGTGGAATCGGGATGGGACAGCGTCCGACCGGGGGCCGCTGGCGCGAAGTTGCCATACATGAAAACGCCGGCGCGGGCATCGGTCTCGACCTGCAGGAAGGCGATCGCGTTCGGCATCCCAAGTGGGGTGAAGGCACGGTCGTTACGGCAGCGGGCGCGGGCGGTGACGGGTTGCTCACGATCAACTTTCCCAACGTCGGGCAGAAGATGGTCATGCTTAAATACGCCCCACTCGAACGCGTGTAGCTGCGTTCAATCAGGCGCGAAGCGGACGTCATGGCGCCCGCTTCGCGGCCGCGCCGATCATAGAGCGGGAACATTCTTGAGTCATGAGTGAGACGATCCGAGTCGGCGTGGCGGGGGCCTACGGCAGACTTGGCCGCGCGGCTTGCGCTGCAATAGCATCGGCGGCCGATCTAAAGTTGGCGGCGATCTTCGTACGCGATGCAGCGTCGCGCAGCGACGCCGGCGTCCCGTGCTTCGACGATTTCGAGGCGTTCTACGCCGCCGGGATGGACGTTGTCGTTGATTGCACCGTCTATCCCGTTAGTCTCGACGTCGCGCGCGAAGCCGTCGATGCCGGGGTCTCGCCGGTCATCGGTGCGACCGGCTGGACCGACGAAGATCTCGTCAGCTTTGCCGACCGCTGCGATGAAGCTGCGATCGGCGCGATGCTCGTGCCGAACTTTTCGGTCGGCGCGGCGCTGATGATGCGTTTCGCGGCGCAAGCGGTAAGCTTCATGCCCAGCGTGGAGATTATCGAGATGCACCATGATGCGAAACGTGACATGCCCAGCGGCACGGCTCTCCTGACGGCGCAGCGCATCGCGGCTGCCGGCGGTCCGGCCGACGTGCCGATCCATAGCGTGCGGCTTCCGGGACTGATCGCACATCAAGCGACGATCTTCGGCGCAACCGGCGAGACGCTGACGATCCGTCACGATTCGCTCGGTCGCGATTCGTTCGCAGCCGGGATCGCGTTGGCCGCGCGCAACGTGCGGCTGCAGTCCGGTTTAGTCACCGGGTTGGACGATCTGTTGTTCGACAAACGTCCGTGAAGGTCGGCCTTGTCGGCGCGACCGGGGTGGTCGGCCAGACGATTCTGCGCATTCTCGACGAACGGCACATCGCCGTCGATCGGCTCTTTGCATACGCGTCGCGCGATCGCGCCGAAGGCATCATTTTCCGCGAGGCGCAGGTAACGGTGTTTGCCGCTTCGATCCAGCGAATCGTCGCCGACGCGCCCGATGTCGTCTTCTTTGCATCGAGCGACGATGCATCGCGCGAGATGGCCGAGGCGCTGGCAACGAGCGGCGCGATCGTCATCGATAACAGCGCGACGTTTCGGCTCGACCCGCGCGTCCCGCTCATCGTTCCGGAAGTGAATGTCGAGGCGATCGGGCCCGACGACCGCATTTTCCCAGTCGCTAATTGCACGGCGATCGTGTTATCGGTTGCGCTGGCTCCGATCGAACGCAGCATCGGTTTGCGCAGCGTTCGCGTCGCGACTTACCAAGCCGTGAGCGGCGCCGGCCGCGCCGGCCTCGAGACGCTGGAAAACGAAGAAACCGCAGTCATCGCCGGCCGGCCGGTCGCGCATCCTGCCACGTTCGCGGCGCCGATTTTTCGTAACGTCGTGCCGCAGATCGGTTCGTACGATGGTGACGGCGACACCGGAGAAGAAGTTAAAGTCGCGGCGGAAACATGTAAGATGCTCGGCCGTAGCGATCTGCACGTTGCCGCGACAACGGTCCGCGTGCCGGTTCGCCAAGCGCATAGCGAAGCGGTATTTTTCGAGACCGCGCGCGCAACAACGACGGCGGAATTACATGCGGCGTTTGCATCTGCACCCGGCGTCGTCTTTCATCCGCGCGGGATCGTGACGCCGCTCGACGTCGAGGGAACCGATCTGGTGCATGTCTCGCGGGTGCGGCCCGAAGCCGGCTCGGCGGTACATTGGCAAATGTGGATCGTCGGCGATCAGTTGCGGAAAGGTGCCGCCACCAATGCCGTACAGATCTTAGAAGCGCTCATCGCGCGCGGCCGCGTAGCGGGTGCGCGGACGCCGCACGGTGCCGCAGTCGCTTCATGACCGCGATCGTCGTGCAAAAGTTCGGCGGCTCGTCGCTCGCGACGCGCGAATTGCGCGAGATCGCCGCGTCTCGCGTGCTTGCCGTTCGTGCAGCGGGTAAATTTCCCGTCGTCGTCTGCTCGGCAATCGGCCGCGCCCCGGATCCGTATGCGACCGACACGTTGGCAAAACTTGTCGAGCCGGCGCGCGGCGGGCCGAACCGCGATCTGCTCATTGCGTGCGGTGAAACGATCGCCTGTGCGATGTTCGCCGAACTCCTCGTTACGCTTGGTGCGCCGGCGCAAGCGATGACCGGCGGTAGTGCCGGCTTCGTTACCGACGAACGCTGGGGCGATGCAAAAATATTGCACGTTGACCCGGCGCGTGTCCGGCAGCTCATCGACGCCGCAATCGTGCCGGTTATTACCGGTTTCCAAGGCATGTCGGCGTCGGGCGCAACCACGACGCTAGGACGGGGCGGCAGCGATTTGAGCGCAATCGCCATCGGCGACGCGCTCGACGCCGAGGCCGTCGAAATCTACACCGATGTCAGCGGTGTAATGACTGCCGATCCCAAGCGCATCGAGGGCGCACATACTGTCGAGCGGGTGAACTACGGCGAGATGGTGGAGCTTGCCGGAAACGGCGCCAAAGTCATGCACCACAAGGCGGCGCAATACGCGCACGACACGTCGACGCCCTATCTCGTTAAAGGGCTGCGCTCGAACGTCGGCACGACGATCGACGATGGCGCGCCGGCCGATCGCGAGCAGCCGGTAACCGGAATCACGTCGCTGCGCGACGTGACGTTCTTTCGTATCATCCAGGGTGAAGACGTCGAACATCGCGCCGAGCTCGACCTCATCATCTTCGAGCGGCTTGCGCTGCGCGATATCTCCGTCGACATGATCAATGTAAATAGTGCCGGCGTCTTCTTCGTATGTGATACCGAGAACATCGATGCGGTCCGCGCCGAACTTGGCAATCTTAATTTGGCGTTGCGCGTGCGACCGCACTGCACGAAGCTCTCGATCGTCGGTGCGGGGATGCGCGGTACCCCCGGTGTCATGTATCGCATCGTACGCGCAATCACGCAGGCCGGTGTCGAGATCATCCACTCGACAGACTCCAATATTACCGTGTCGGTCCTCATTCCGGAAGACGAGACGAATCGCGCCGAACAAGCGCTGCATGATTTCTTCCGGCTGGGTCGCGGAGCGACGGTCGCGTGAAGGCGCTCGGGCGGTTGTTGACCGCGATGATTACGCCGTTCGCAGCCGACGGCAGCGTCGACGTCGATGAAGCTTGCCGGCTGGCGCAATATTTGGTCGCTCGCGGCAACGACGGCGTTGTCGTGAGCGGCACGACCGGTGAGTCCGCGGCGCTCGAGACTGCTGAGAAACTCGCGCTCTTCACGGCGGTGAAACAGCGCCTCGGTCGCACCGGCGTTGTGATTGCGGGGACCGGCGGTAATAACACACGCCATTCGATCGAGTTAACGAAGCAGGCGGCAGAAACGGGCGTTGACGCCGTGCTGGCGGTCGTACCGTATTACAACAAGCCCACGCCGGATGGCTTGCTCGCGCATTTCGGCGCTATCGCCGAGGCGTGCGACATCCCGATCGTCATGTACAATATTCCCAGCCGCACCGGGCAGAATATGACCGCCGCGACGACGCACGAACTCGCCCGCCGCCACGTCAATATCGTCGGTATCAAAGAGTCGTCGGGTAACGTCGAGCAGCACGCGCAACTCATCGGCGGTAATCCGCGACCGGACGATTTCACCGTATGGTCGGGCGATGATTACTTTTTTCTGCCGGCGCTGGCGCTCGGTGCGCATGGCCTCATCAGCGTCGCCGCGCACGTCGTCGGTACCCGCATTCGGGCGATGATCGACGCGTTCGATGCCGGTAACGTTGCGGCTGCCGGTGCGATTCATCGCGAGTTGCAGCCGCTGTTTACCGAGCTCTTTGCCGTTACGAGTCCGATCCCGGTAAAGTGGGCGATGAATTCGTTCGGCTTCAACGCCGGGGCCTGCCGGTCGCCGCTGGGTTCGATGCCGGCGGCGCTTGCAACGACGTTGGAACCATTGATCGCGCCCTACAAGCGCTGACGTCGTGCAATCGATCGACATTCTCGGCTGTCGCGTCGATGCCGTCAGCGCCGGCGCCGCCGTCGATCGAATCGCGCAGCTCGCGGCCGGACCGGCCGGATCGCTGATCGTGACGCTGGGAGTCGAGATGGTCATGGCGGCGCGCCGGGACCGTGAGTTTCGCGCGATCGTGAACGGTGCCGCGCTGAGCGTCTGCGATACGATCGGCTTGCTGCTCGCATCTCGCTTGCGCGGCGGTCCGTTACGCAGCCGGGTGACGGGAATAGGCCTGCTGTCCGATCTCGCGGCTCGGTCAGCCGGCCGCGGCGATGTGCGATTGTATTTTCTGGGTGGCGCCGGCGACACGGCGCAGCGTGCGGCGACCCACCTTCTGCGACGCTTTCCGAATGCGCGCATCGTCGGCACGCATGACGGATATTTCGCCGACCCGCAAAGCGAGCGGATCGCCGCGACGATCGCTGCGACCGGTGCAAACGTGTTATGCGTCGGGCTCGGCAGTCCCAAGCAGGAACGCTGGTTCGCCCGGTACGGCGCGCAGACCGGGTGCGGCGCCGGCATCGGTGTCGGCGGCGCGTTTGACGTTCTGGCCGGCAATGTCGAACGAGCACCGCGCTTCGTGCAGCGCGCCGGCCTCGAATGGGCGTATCGATTGTTGCGCGAGCCGAGCCGCTGGCGGCGTCAATTGGTGTTACCGCAGTTTGCGCTGGCCGTCGCGCTCGACGCTGCGCACGCAAGGAGCAGACGGTCCGAAAGCTGTAGCTGACCTATCGTGATCCGTTGCATGCCGCCTTGTCGCATCGAGCGATCGCCTTGTCCTCAATGTTGCGGAGCTCCACGATGAAAGCCATGATTCTCGCCGGCGGAATGAGCACGCGCTTATATCCGCTCACGCGCACGGTGCCGAAACCTCTCGTACCGGTGGTCGGCGAGCCGATCTCGGCTCATGTCATACGGTGGTTAAAGTCGTTCGGTTACGACGAAATCGCAATCAACGTTCATTATCTCGCCGACACGATCAAAGAACGCTTTGGTGACGGATCGGAATTTGACGTCAAGCTTGAATATCTCTACGAACCGAAGTTGATGGGCAGCGCCGGAGCGCTCAAAGCGCTGCAATCCTACTTTCGCGAACCGTTCGTCGTCGTCGGCTGTGATTGCTTGACCGACGCGAATCTCGAATCGCTCGTCAGCTTTCATCGGAAAGCGGAAGCTCTCGCGACGATCGGTTTGGTTGAAAGTCCGGAAGTCGATCAATACGGTGTCGTCATCACCGACGGGAGCGGTCGCATCACCGATTTCCAAGAGAAGCCGCCGAAAGGGACCGAACGCTCCAAGCTCGTCAACACCGGCATTTATGCGTTCGGTCCCGAGATTTTTGATTACATACCGGCCGACGAATTTTACGATTTCGGCAAGCAAGTGTTTCCGGCTTTACGCGCGGCCGACGCCGCGTTTTACGGCTTCCGCTTAACCGGCGCGTACTGGGCCGACATCGGCACACCCGATGAATACGTTCGGGCGACGGCCGACGCACTTGCCGGCCGCGTTCATTTGCGTGGCACGCGGACGCGCGGCATTGCCGGCGATGCAACGCTCGGCCACGACGTGCAAATCGAAGGCGACGTACGAGTCGGTGCGAAGGCGGCGCTTGGGGCGCGCGTTCGCGTGATCGGACCGAGCGTCATCGGTGATGGGGTAATCGTCGGTGCCGACGCGCGACTCGAGCGAGCGATCGTTTGGGATCATGCAACGATCGGTCCCGGCGCCGTGCTTACCGATACCGTCGTGGGCATCGATTACGCCGTGGTCGCGCAAACCGAATTGCACGACACGATCGTTGCCAACGAACCCGTCGTCAAGTAAACCGCCGACTACGTACAACTCGGTCGCCGGCGATGGACGAACGCCGTCGGCCGCGAATGCGGCTTACCGAAAGACGCGATCGTAGCGTCACCCCGGCGCTTTACGAACGATTGGCCCTCCGATTGCTAGCCGGTTGGGATTACGGTGTGATCGATGCGCGATGGACGCAGTGGTTCGACGCTGGCTCTTTCCCGTCTGGTGTCTCGGCTGCGCGCGAATTGATATTGCCCTGTGCACCGACTGCGCGCCGTCGCCGGCGGATCGCCGCATTGACGTCGTGGCCCAAACCGCCGTCACGGCAGCCGGCTCGTACACGGGTGTGTTGCGTCGGGCGATTATCGCCATGAAGCATGGCGAGCGCGCGTACCTCGATCCGCTGGCCGGCGTGCTGGCGGCCAACGTGCCGTCGGGCCGCGACATTGCACTCATTCCGTTGCCGACAAGCCGTCGCCGCCGAGCAGCCCGCGGCTTCGACCAAGCGATCGAGCTTGCGCGTCGCGTTGCCGCTCGAACCGGCGTCCTATGCGCGGACGTGCTCGAAAAACGCGGCGCGGCACAACGCGGTCTCAATCGCTTCGCGCGGCTGCAAGCCGAAGGCCGGTTTCGCATCAAAGCGGGCGCTTTGCCGGCGCGTGCCGTTTTGATCGACGACGTTTGCACGACGGGTGCGACGCTCAGCGACGCGATTCGCACCTTGCGCGCCGCCGGCGTCGCCATAAGCGGCGCGGTCGTGCTCGCGCGTGCCGGTAATCCCGGAACCCTTCGGCCATAGCGGTGGTTCTCGAAGGCGGACCGCCGGATGCCTTCGGCAACGCCGCCGGTCGAAAAGGAGACACGATGAAAGCAATGTGGAACGGCGCCGTTATCGCCGAGAGCAGCACGACTGAAGTGGTCGAGGGAAATCACTATTTTCCGGCTGCCGCGATCAACCGCGAGTATTTTACGCCGAGCTCGACGCACAGCACGTGCCCGTGGAAAGGCGAAGCGAGTTATTACACCTTACAAGTCGACGGCAAGACGAATGCCGATGCCGCGTGGTACTATCCGGCGCCCAAAAGCGCCGCAAAGAATATTGCCGATCACGTTGCTTTTTGGAAGGGCGTCGAGGTCACGCAATAACCGGCGAACGCACGTATATCGCACGAGCGTGTGAGCTTGCGACACGTGCGGTCGCCGATGCCGCGCCCAACCCGCCCGTCGGCGCGGTGCTCGTCGGCGGGGACGCGACGTTAGGTGAAGGCTACCATCACCGGCGCGGCGAGGCACATGCCGAAGTCGAAGCGCTGCGTGCTGCTGCTGCGGCCGGTGCCGATGTACGGGGCGCGACGGCCTACGTTTCGCTCGAACCGTGCAATCATCATGGCCGCACCGGTCCGTGTACCGAAGCGCTTATCGCTGCGGGGATCGCGCGAGTCGTGATCGGGGCGCTCGACCCCAACCCGCGGACCGCCGGTAGCGGCGTTGCGCGCTTGATCGAAGCGGGTCTGGCAGTCGAAGTGATCGGCGATGCTGCGTCAATTGCGCTCGTCGAACGCTTTGCCTTCACCATCGAAGCGCCGTTGCCGTTCGTAACGCTGAAGATGGCAATGTCACTCGATGGGCGCATCGCGCCGCGCAGCGGCGTAAGTTTCGCCGTAACGGGCAGCGCTGCGCACGAGCGCGTCCGCGATCTACGGTATGACTACGATGCCGTGATGGTCGGCGCGGGTACGATACGCGTCGACGACGCGCAACTGACGGTACGCCCGCATCGGACGCGACGCAAAGCGTACGTTCGCGTCGTTGTCTGCGAAACGGATCCCGTAGCGGACACGAGCCGAATTTTTGTCGCGCCGCCGGACGCACCGCCCGGTGCGTATGCGCCGACGGTCGTACTCGCCCCGGGCGCCGCGCGCGCGCGTTTCGCGCGGCTCGAACGCATTGCCGACGTCGTGTACGTCGGCGACGATCATGCTAGCACGCTCGATTTGCGCGCTGCGCTGCATGCGTTGCGCGAACACGGCATTACGACCGTTTTATGCGAAGGCGGGCCGACGTTAGCAGGCCGGCTGCTCGAAGGGCGTTTGGTGCAGCGTGCAACTTGGTTTATCGCGCCGCGCTTTCTGCAAGCTGCCGATTCCGTCGGCGTGCTGGCCGGCGCGGATGTAAGCCGCGCTACAAGCGGATGGAGATTCGACCAAGTCGAACGCGTTGGAGAAGATATCATGCTCAGTGCTCGAGTCGATCGTGTTTAGCGGCCTCATTGCGTATCTCGGACGGATCGAGCGAATTGAAGGCGATGCACACAGCGGCCTGCGCTTGAGCGTTCATGCGCCCGACGCAATTGCTGAAGGCGTCGCCGTCAAGGATTCGGTCGCCGTCAACGGTGTGTGTCTTACCGCGGCGGCGGTGACCGCAACGACGATCGAGTTCGATGTGGTTCCGGAGACCGTCAAACGCTCGACGTTCGGCGCGCTGCGTGCGACCGCGCCGGTCAATTTGGAATTATCCCTCCGGCTCGGCGACCGGCTTGGCGGACATCTCGTTTACGGTCATGTCGACGCGACGGCGCCCTTGCTCGACAAACAAGTCGAAGGTCAAGGTCACCGTTTAACAATCGCCACTCCGCCGGCAATTGCACCGTTCATCGTTGAAAAAGGCTACGTAACGCTCGACGGCGTGAGTCTGACGGTGGCATCGGTGGCCCCGGGCCGGTTTACGATCGCGCTGATTCCGGAAACGTCGAAGCGCACGACGCTCGGCGAAAAGACACGTGCGGATCGGGTCAATGTCGAAGTCGATCCGATCGCGCGTTACGCTCAAGCCGCGCTCGGCGCCTACAACCAAAACGGTGCCTCAACGGACGAACTTGCATGGGCGTATGAAATCTAAGCCGGCCGGCGCGAGCGCAACCTAGCATGTCCGATAATACTTATCGTGGCACGCAGTCTTCGGTTAAACGCGATCGCGTTTATTGGAGCGATGTCGACAAGATGGGCATCATGTATTTCGCCTGCTACATTCGTTTCGCTCCAGATCGCCGAGACTGAATTCTTTCGTTCACTCGGCTATTCGTACGACGAACTGCATCGCGGATTCGGAAGCCGCAAGCTGGAACGACGCGCAGCCGCAAGCCGCAAGCCGCAAGCCCGCAAGCCCGCAAGCCTCTAGCCGCTTAACCTCGAGCCATAAAGATTGCAAGCCGTAGAAACCGGCAAGCCGCAAACCGTATTGCCAACGGCCGCGAACCCTGCAAGCGTCAAGCCGCTGAGATGAGAAGCTGAACACGAAAGACGCGATTCATGCCGGTGCTTGTAACCGCTGCGTGAATTCAAAATTTTAGGTAATGCATTACCGTAAAGGCTTCAGGCAGACGCTTTAGACTCGCGAATTATAAACGTTCGGTATCGCTGCATCAATGGTTCGATCGTCGATGGCGGTTGGACCAAAACGCCAAGTTTAAGCGCTTGTTGCGACGGTTCGAGCGTTTTATCGAAGCCGGCGACGCCTAGAATCGGAGTCGCAGCTTCCCTCAGCACGTTCCGAAGCTATCACAGCCTGTTGACATTTAGAACGGTAAAGCATTACCATCGCCCCTACGCGCGAGCAATCTTCTACCGGGCGCCGGCATTTATGAAGCCGCGAGTCAGAGGCATGCGCCCGCCGACCAAGCGAATCCCAAAACACTGACGAGTTCAACGAACCGCTGTCGTCATCGACGACAGTTTAAGAATGGAGACCTTATGACCTCAGCAGCCAGGCGGAAAGCGATCGGCGCAGCAGCGCTTATGGTGGGCGTCCTCGGTGGAACGGCGGCTTTCGCCGCCGACGCGATGGGCGGCAGCATGTCGACGGCAAAAATCGCGTTTCTCATGCCTGACGAAGGTTCGACACGCTATGAAGAGCACGATCGCCCCGGCTTCGTCGCCGAGATGAAGAAAATGTGCGCAGGCTGTACCGTGCTCTATCAAAACGCCGACGCCGACGCCTCCAAACAACAGCAGCAATTTAACTCGGTCATTTCGCAAGGCGCAAAAGCGATCGTTATCGACCCTGTCGACTCGACCGCCGCGGCTTCACTCGTCAAGCAAGCCCAAAGTCAAGGCGTAAAGGTCATCGCTTACGACCGGCCGATCCCGTCGACCAAAGTCGATTACTACGTATCGTTCAACAACGAAGAGATTGGTAAAACGATCGCGCAATCGTTGGTTCAAGATCTTAAAGCGAAGGGCGTTTCGCCGAGCTCCGGCGGGCTTCTCGAAGTCAACGGCTCGCCGACCGACGCGGCAGCCGGTCTGATCAAAAAGGGCATCCACGAAGGTTTAGCCGGCAGCGGGTTTACGACGCTCGCCGAGTACGACACCCCGAATTGGGATCCGTCCAAAGCTCAGCAGTGGGTGAGCGGTCAAGTATCGCGATTCCCCAAGAAGATCGTCGGCGTCGTTGCAGCTAACGACGGCACGGGCGGCGCGGCAATCGCCGCGTTCAAAGCAGCCGGCGTGGATCCGGTTCCGCCGGTTACCGGCAACGATGCGACCATCGCCGGTCTTCAGCTGATCATTGCGGGCGATCAATACAACACGATCTCGAAGCCCAGCGAAATCGTTGCCGCTGCGGCAGCCGACGTTGCCGTCGGGTTGTTGTCGGGCAAACAGCCTAAAGCCGACACGACGCTGTTCGGTACGCCGACGAAATTGTATACGCCGGCAATCGTTACGGCGAGCAATCTCAAAGCGCTCATCATCGACAAGATGGTTAACGGCGCACCGATCCAGACGCCGGCGCAACTGTGCACGGGACGTTACTCGGCCGGCTGCTCCAAGCTCGGCATTTCTTCGTAACTCGGCCCTTCGGCATGCGGGTTTGCACGAGCAAACCCGCATGTGCTTTGGCTAAGAAGTGCTGCAGATTCGTTAAAAGAAAGCGCTTACGTATGACTGAGACGTTGCATCGGCCGGCGCCCGCAGGCGAAGTCGTTCTTAGCCTGAGCGGCATCTCCAAACATTTTGGTGCGGTTTCAGCGCTGACCGATATCGATCTTGAAGTGCGGGCCGGCGAAGTGGTCGCACTCGTCGGCGATAACGGCGCCGGGAAGTCGACGCTCGTCAAAGTCCTCGCCGGCGTACATCAACCTAGCGCCGGAACAATGATGTTCGCCGGCAAACCGGTGACGGCCGCCGATCCAAGCGCGTCGTTAGCGCTCGGCATCGCAACGGTGTTTCAAGATCTTGCGCTGTGCGAAAATCTCGACGTGGTCGCGAATATCTTTCTCGGCCAAGAAATTAGTCCGATGCGCATGGACGAAGTTGCGATGGAAAACCGCGCGTGGACGCTTTTACGTGAACTGTCTGCACGTATCCCCAGCGTTCGCATCCCGGTAGCTTCGCTGTCGGGCGGTCAGCGTCAAACAGTCGCAATCGCGCGTTCGCTGCTGCTCGATCCGAAGATCATCATCCTCGACGAGCCGACGGCGGCGCTCGGCGTCGCTCAGACAGCCGAGGTCCTCAATCTCATCGAGCGTGTACGCGACCGCGGGCTAGGCGTCGTGATGATCAGCCATAATATGGAGGACGTCCGCGCCGTTGCCGATCGGATCGTCGTGCTGCGACTCGGTCGAAATAACGGCGTATTCTTTCCCGATACATCGAACGCCGAACTGGTCGGCGCCATAACCGGCGCAACGGACAATTCGGTATCGCGCCGGTCGAATCGGCGCCAAGCGCAGGCCGCTGAGCCGGCAGGAGAACTCTAGTGCCTGATGTGATCGAGGGCGACGCGCCCGCTCCAGCCCCCGCCCAACCGCTGCTCGACCGCAGCGACGAGCGCGTCAAACACGAAGCCGGAATCGGCGGCGCGGCAAAGGCATTTCTCGGCCGCGTCCGCTCGGGCGACCTCGGGCAGTTGCCCGTCGTCGTCGGACTCGTCATCATCTGGACGGTCTTTCAAAGTCTGAATTCGGTTTTTCTTTCGAGCAATAATCTCGTTAATTTGCTGTTCGATTGTTCGACGGTCGGCGTGATTGCGCTCGGCATCGTCTGTGTATTGATGGTCGGCGAAATCGACCTTTCGGTGGGTTCCGTCAGCGGTTTCTCGTCGGCGTTGCTGGGCGTGTTGTGGGTCAACGGCGGTTGGCCGGTGCCGCTCGCGGTCATCGGTGCGATTGCCGCCGGCGCGATCATCGGCAGCCTCTATGCATTTCTGTTCAACCGTTTCGGGATGCCGAGCTTCGTTGCGACGCTCGCGGGACTGCTTGCCGTGCTCGGCTTACAGCTTTACGTGCTCGGTCAAGGCGGCTCGATCAATCTGCCCTACGGCTCTTCAATGGTGAATTTCGGACAGCAGTATTGCATGCCGCCGGTCGTCGCGTATGTTATCGCGGCACTCGCAGCAGTCGGCTTATTTGCTTCCGGTTACAACACGGCGGCCCGCCGGAAAAAAGCCGGGTTGTCGTCGCGTTCGTTGACGGACTTACTCGTTCGGTCCGCAGTAATATTCATTGCACTTGAGTTGATCGTCGCGTACCTCAATCGCGATCGCGGCGTGCCGTGGATGTTTGGTCTGTTCGGCGGCCTGGTCGTCATTATGAATTATGCTCTGACGCGGACGAAATGGGGCCGGTCGCTCACCGCCGTCGGGGGAAATCGCGAAGCTGCGCGGCGTGCCGGTATCAACGTCGGACGGATTTACACCAGTGCATTCGTTCTGTGCTCGGTATTTGCCGCGATCGGCGGCGTCTTAGCGGCAACGCGGCTTGCGTCGGCAAGTCAACAAGCCGGCACCGGCGACGTCAATCTCAATGCGATTTCCGCAGCCGTCATCGGCGGCACGAGTTTGTTCGGCGGACGCGGTAGCGCCTATTCGGCGTTGCTCGGCATCATCGTCATTCAATCGATCGCCAGCGGCCTGACGCTGCTCGATCTGTCGTCATCGCTGCGTTACATGATCACCGGTGCGGTTTTGGCAATTGCCGTTATCGTCGATTCGCTCGCCCGCCGCTCGCGCGTCTCGCATGGACGCGCGTAGCGACGTTACGCGCAATGCTCGATGTCCTGGGTAGCGCTCCCGAGATAACGCCGGTACAATCGCCGTTCGAGGAAACGTACGGTTTGGGGGCGCCCACGACCCGAAACGTTGCGTGCAGCGCGACGTGATGTTCGTTAGAACGCGAACAAGCGCTAAAACGCGAACGATCGCGAACGCGAATCCTAGAAATTTGCTGAACGGCGAACGACAGCGGCTCAGCGTCCATTCGAGTTCTGTTGTACTGTTTGCAATGGTGCCGACTGAAGAAGCGCGCTTTCTGTTGTGCGAACCGCTTTTGCAATGATGCCAGCATTCTGCTCGCTACGTTGCGATGTGCGGCGGCGGCCGCAGTCTTGTCGGACCGTATCTTTCGCAGTTTTTATGGCTGGACATCCCGCACGAACTCGACGCATCGATACTGCAGCGCCGCAGCGCCGCAGCACCGCGGCAGCCAACGTCGACTTCGTCACCGACCGCCAAACCTGGCTAGGCGTGCAAAACGGCATCGTGCATTTCGCACCGGCGCCGCGTGCGTCCGCGCCGCGCTACCTGCTCGACGGTCGCGATCTCAGCGACTATCTGCAGAAGATCCGCAGCGGCATCGCCTGGCAGAACGCAGCCGCCATCATCGGCGCAATGGACGCCGCAGCCGCTCCCGAGCTCGACATCGACGACTTTCACTCGCTTTTCGGTCTTGCGCGCAGCATTTCCGGATCGGCGATGTTTTATCAGAAGATGCTCGTCCAGCGGCGGGTTCGGCCGGATGCCGTCGGCGGCCTTATCACGTTGCGCGCGATGCGGCGCCGCTCGACGCATCGCTGTGGTCGTCGACGGCGCTCGAACTCGTACAAGCGCGAAACGGCAACACATTCTTACCGCAAGCGTATCCGTACGGCACTCCGCCGCATCCGAGCTATCCGGCCGGACTTGGAAACCTAGCGGGCACGGGCGCAACGATTCTTAAAGCGCTCGTTAACGAGCGGTACACGATTGCGCAACCACAAATTCCGACTGCCGACGGCACTCAGCTTGTAGCGTATTCCGGTGCAGCCCTGACAATCGGAGGCGAGCTGGTAAGCTTGCGGCGAATTGCGCGTATCGCCGCGGGACGTCGGGCGTCCAGTATCGCAGCGATAGTTTGGCCGGTTTGTAGCTCGGCGAAGCCGCTGCGTCTCCGTGCTGCAAGATCGCGCCGCACTCCAAGGGCCGCATGCGGCGGGGAATGAGTTCACCCGTTTCGACGGCAAAACGATTCACATCAAGCCCGGTTCCGGTGCGATCGCCTTTAGCTGATTCGCTACCAGGCGAAGCACGTTGTTAACGATTGAGCCGGCTCGAAGCCTTACCGCTCGTTTTAGCCGCAGCCGAAACGCTCAGTTTCTTGACAACTGTTAAGAGCCGGACGTAGTCTAAGCGCGTGGAGAGTTTTGCAACGGAATTGCGTGCTGCGATGCATGAAGCGGGCTTAACAGCGACAACGTTGGCTGCCCGTTCCGGGTTGACCGAGGGCGCGATCTCTTATCTTCGATCGGGCCGGCGGGAGCCGTCGTTTCGCTCGATTGTGGCGCTCTCCGCAGCGTTGCCGCAGCTTGCGGCGCGCTTCGACAGCGGACGGAGAACGATGGATTCGATCGAGTCGGCGACTGCCGATATCAAAGCCGGCAAAATGGTCGTTGTCCTCGACGACGAGGAACGCGAGAACGAAGGCGATCTGGTGATGGCAGCCGAGCGCGTGACGCCCGAGGCCATCAACTTCATGCGCAAGGAAGCCGGCGGCCTCATCTGCATCGCGCTATTGAGCGAACGGCTCGATCAATTGCAGATTCCGCCGATGGTCAACGACAATACCACCCCGCTCGGCACCGCCTTCGCGGTGTCGGTCGAAGCGCGTGGCCGGGTCACGACCGGCATCTCGGCTCAGGACCGCGCGAACACCGTTTTAGCGCTCGTGGATCCAGCAGCGACGCCGGCGGATTTCCTGCGTCCCGGCCATATGTTTCCGTTGCGCGCGCGGCCCGGCGGCGTGCTCGTACGCGCCGGACAAACGGAAGCATCGGTCGACCTTGCCAAGCTCGCCGGCCTCAAGCCGGCCGGCGTCATCTGCGAAATCATGGACGACGACGGCTCGATGATGCGCCTGCCCGCGCTGCGCGATTATGCGAAGAAACACGATCTGCGGCTTATCACCGTGAAAGATCTGATCGCGTATCGCATGCGGCATGAGAAACTCGTTGCGCGCATCGCCGAATTCGATCTCCCGACGACGGCCGGTCAGTTCCACGGTATCGCTTACGAGTCGAAGGTCGACGACATCGCGCACGTCGCGCTCGTCATGGGCTCGGTCGGCGACGGTAAGGACATCTTGGTCCGCGTTCACTCCGAATGTCTAACCGGTGATGCGCTGCACTCGATTCGTTGTGACTGCGGCGCCCAGCGCGATGCTGCGATGAGTGCGATCGCTGCCGAAGGCCGAGGCGTCTTTCTGTATTTGCATCAGGAAGGGCGCGGCATCGGCCTAGCCAACAAATTGCGCGCGTATGCGTTGCAAGATGCCGGTGCCGATACCGTCGAAGCGAACGTCGCACTTGGTTTACCGGCCGACAAGCGCGACTACGGAATAGGTTCGCAAATCCTGGTGGATCTTGGTGTGCGCGAGATGCGTTTACTCACGAATAATCCGCGTAAGATTACCGGCCTCGAAGGCTTCGGCTTGACGATTCTCGGCCGCGTTCCGATTCAAACACTGCCGACGGTTCATAACGCGCATTATCTCGACACGAAGCGCGATAAGATGGGGCACATGTTCGTCAACGCACAGCCGACCGCGCCGATCATTCCATGAAGAAGACCGCGCTTCCGGCCGGGACACTGCCCGACGCGAAAGGCAAGCGCTTTGCGATTGTCAGTGCACGGTTCTACGCGGATTTGGCCGACTGGCTCGAAGACGGAGCACGACGCGGACTACGCGGTTGCGGCGTTGCCGAAACGGATATCGATGTCGTCACGGTACCGGGTTGCTTCGAGATTCCGCTGGTTGCACGCAAGCTCATCGTGGCCGGTGAATACGATGGGATCGTCGCGCTCGGCGTAGTTATTCGCGGCGATACGCCGCATTTCGATTACGTTGCGGGTGAATGCGCGCGCGGCATCATGACCGTTCAAATTACAACCGGCGTTCCTATCGGGTTCGGCATCCTTACAACGGAAAATTTGGCTCAGGCGCAAGAACGCGCCGATCCCGACCGCCTCGACAAAGGCTACGAAGCTGCTCTTGCAGCAGTCACCGTTGCACTCATCGAACCGCCGCCCAAGCGCGATACCGCGCGGGTCGGTTTTCGATCGTCCGCGGTGTCGTAAGCGCGGCGATCCGATGGCAGTGAGAAGCGCGGCGTGACGCTTGACGCCGAGTGGGCCGGCGCAATCGCGTCGATCGCATCAGCGCTCGTCGTTGCGCTGGCGGCCATCGCCGCGTTCTTGCAATTGCGCCATGTTCGCAATGCGAACGATATCGTGGTCTATCTGCGGCTTATCGATCGCATGGATTCAACCGAAGGTTTGACCGCACGTCGTACGGTCGGCGATATGCGCGCACGTTTCGATAGCGATGTCACCTATCGCGAGCGCATGACCGACCCGCATTTCATTCCCGACGACTTCATGAGTATCGGCGAGTTGCTGCGCTTCCTCGAACATATCGCTGTTCTGGTAACCAAAGGCGGAGTCGCCGAAGAGTTGCTGCTCGCTGAATACGCCGATACATTCGTCGAACTTTGGGACAACTTGCGACCGATCATCGTGCAGCGCCGGATCGCGTATGGTCCGTATACGGGCCGGGCGTTCGAGCATCTGGCGATGCGCGCAAAACACTACATCGATTCGGGCGCGATGGAACGCGAATACAACGCGCTTTTGCGCGATACGCGACCGGCGAAGAACCGGCAGCCCGATGAAAGCACCTCGCTGCGCTAAAGCATTGCGCCCGGCGGCTCGGCTCATCGGAAGCCGCGCGTTTAGCGCACGTTAAACTGTACTCGAAAATATACGTTGCCGCAATCGGTCGACAGCCGTCGATCTCCGTTCGGTAGAGCGATGCCTTCGCCGCCGCAAGCGCGCGATCGTTCATTGCGCTAGACTGCGCGTTCATGACCGATGCTTTGGTCACCGAGCTGTCCGGAGCAAGTTCGACGATCACATCGACGACACCAGGTTCGCGCAAGCCCGGCGGCGTTTGCGGAGCGATCGCGCGAAGCGTCGTTGGAGCAAGCGAAGAAGCTTTGCATTCGGAGCTTGGATTCACGATCGGCCGCGCATCGATCGGGCTTGCGGTTTGCGAGCGTTCAGCTTTGTGAAATCGCGCGCTCAAGTCGGGGCGTAAGATCTGGACCAGACTCGGTACCCAAGCGCCGAACGGACGGCATCCGGTCGCGCCGGGGACTTCGCCGCCTTCGAGCGTATCGATAAACGCATCTTCGAGATGGTCTGCAAATGGTAGCCGAAATACGATCGCATCGACGTCGCCCGTATGCTTTCATACTACTGGCTGCCGATTCTTGCCTCACACCGGGCATGCTCCGCCGCGCGCACCGCGAAGAAACAGGCGTGGAATCCGTATGGTTCGACGGTGACGCCGTCGGGTATGTCGATCAGCGTAATTTGCCGCTTGCCGTCGAGCGTAAACGCGCGACGAATATCGACGATATCGTTGCGACGATTGCGAGCTTAGGCGTTCGCGGTGCTCCGGCGATCGGGATATTCGGCGCGTACGGTGTAGCGCTCGCGGCCCAATTGCATGCCGGTCCGGAGTTCGACGCTGCCGCCGGCCGGATCCGCGGCGCACGCCCGACCGCCGTCAATCTTGCCTGGGCCGTCGATCGGGTTTTAGCGCGGCCGGATCGCGACTATCTCGCTGAAGCCCGCGACATTCATGCCGAACAGCGCGAGATCGACCGGCGCATCGGTCGGGCCGGGAGCGAGCTTTTGCCGCAAGCCGGTAACGTGCTCACGCATTGCAATACGGGTCCGCTGGCAACCGGCGGCGACGGAACCGCGCTGGGTTGCTTCATCGCAGCGCAGCGTGCGGGAAAACAGCTGCACGTCTTCGTCGATGAAACGCGGCCGTTGCTGCAAGGCGCGCGCTTAACGATGTTCGAGTTACATGAGGGCGGCGTACCATGCACGCTGATGGTTGACTCGGCGGCCGCGATCGCGATGCAACGAAAGCAGATCGCGGCAGTCATCGTCGGCGCCGACCGCATTGCGACCAACGGCGATACCGCTAATAAGATCGGCACGTACGGCGTCGCCATCGCTGCCGCTCATCATCGTATCCCGTTTTATATCGCGGCGCCGCGTTCGACGATCGATTTTGCCTTGTCCGACGGCAGCGGTATTCCGATCGAGGAACGTTCCGCTGCCGAAGTGCGCATAGCGGCGCAGGACGCCGTATACAATCCGGCCTTCGACGTAACGCCCGGAGAGCTCATTGCCGGCATCATTACTGAATACGGCGTGATCCGGCCGCCGTACAGCCGCAACATTCCGCCGCTGGCCGGTCTTGCAGCCCCGGCGATAACGCTCGAAGCGGGCGCCATCTCGTGATCGGACGCCGGCGATAAAGTTCTACGACTTCCTCGATAAACAACCCAAACTCGACGGCCTCATCATCATCGAGGGCCTTGACGTTATTCTGGCGCAGCGCGCGATCGAATCGATCGTCGAGCGCAGTCTGCCGCCGGACGTTCGCGCGCTCAATCTCGATACGATCGCCGGTCCGGAGACCGAGCACGTCGGCCGAGCGGTGGCCGATGCGACGACCGCCATGCCGTTCCTGGCCGAACGGCGCCTCATCATCGTACGAAACTGTCAACAACTGCGCGCGCAGCCGCGTCGCGATGTTTGGGCTGCGGCGCAAGCGCTGCCGGCCGGTAACACCCTCGTCCTCGAAGATCTCTTCGCGCCATCGAAAAAAACGAAGCCCGAGCCGTTTGGGCCGCAAGCCGGACGCAAAGCATTGCGCATCGACACGACGCTAAACGCCGACGTGCGCGAGCGTTTCGTGCGTGAAACCCTCGATCGCATCGGTGCTACGGCTGAGCCGCGCGTGATTGCCGAGCTCGCCGGCGGCGAAGCCGACCTCGGTTCGATTCGTAGCGACCTCGAGAAGCTGGCACTCGGCGGTCAACCCATAAGCTTTCGCGCGCTCGAAGCCGAGAGTCTATCGATTGAAGATCCGAAAGCGTGGCACTACGCGCAAGCCTTGGTGGAAGGCCGCACCGAAGAAGCGTTGACGATTGCCTTCGAGCTTTTTGCGAGCGATCCGCGTGGTGCCGCGGTCCCTCTCGCGGGTGCGCTGGCGAGCGAGATGGGCATCGTGTGGGAACTCGCGCGCCCGGGCGGCGGCGTCGCGATCGAGTCGCGGCATCGCTGGCGTGCATCCAAGCTGCAATCCGTCGCGCGCCGGATCGGCCCGGCTCGCGCGCGGCGTGGTTACGAAGCGGCCGTCCGTGGTTTCGAGGCGGTCGTCACCGGCCGGTTCGACGACGGACGGGCAATGATCGAGTTGCTTACGGCCGACATCGCCGCCAACGTCACAGCGACGCGCGGTTCGGTCTAGGCACACACCGCCGGCGGCGCGAAGACGCTCGGCGACCGCATGAACGACACCGTCTATGCTTCGCCGTTTTCGTGGCGCTATGCGCGCATGGAATTGCGCGAACTTTTCTCCGAACGCGAGCGGCGCACGTTATGGCGCGCGGTTTGGGTTGCGCTCGCCGAATCGCAAGTCCAAAGCGGCTTGGTCACGCCGGCGGAAGTGGCCGATCTGCGCGCGCATGCCGATGACATCGATCTTGCGGCGGCGCTCGAAATCGAACGGGAAATCGGTCACGATCTGATGGCGGAAATTCGCGTCTTTGCCCGGCAAGCAACGCTCGGCGGCGGGAAAATCCACCTTGGTGCGACGTCGATGGATATCGAAGACACCGTCGAGATGTATCGCATGCGGATCGCGCTGCGACAAATCTTGACGGCGCTCGATGGATTACTCGCGTCTTTTGCCGGTCAGATCGAAACGTTCGCCGACACCGTGTGCATGGGCTACACGCATTTGCAGCCGGCCGAGCCGACGACGATGGGTTACCGCTTAGCGATCTACGCGCAAGATCTGCTCATCGATCGTGCAGCCTTGCACTTTACGTTTAACGAGCTCACCGCCAAAGGCATTCGCGGCGCCGTCGGAACGTCGGCTTCGTACATGCGCTTGCTCGACGGCAGCGGGCGCACGAGCGCCGATCAAGAGCTCGACGTGCTGGCGCCATTCGATTTGACGGCGCGCGACGTTGCGACGCAAACGTATCCGCGCAAACTCGATTATCTGTTATTGTCGCAACTCGCCGGACTAGCCGCGTCGCTGGCAAAATTTGCCGGCGACGTTCGAATTTTGAGCTCGGCGGGTTTCGGCGAACTCTTCGAGCCGTTCGGTGCCAAGCAAGTCGGAAGTTCGGCGATGCCGTTCAAGCGTAACCCGGTCATGTCCGAACGCCTCGATTCGTTGGCTCGCTTACTGCCCGCGTTTGCGGGGGTCACGTGGCAGAACGCGGCCACCAACTATCTCGAGCGAACGCTCGACGATAGCGCGAATCGGCGGACGGTGCTGCCCGAAGCGCTGTTGTGCTCCGACGAGTTGTTGTCGCTCGCGCGCAAGATCGTCGAGGGTCTGCGGATCGACGAGCGCCGCATCGCCGAGAACTTGCGCACGTACGGACCGTTTGCCGGCACGGAGGCCGTGCTGATGGAAGCCGCCAAGGCTGGAGCGAATCGGCAAGAGCTGCACGAGGCGATTCGTGAAGCAGCCATGATTGCGTATGCTGCGCTTGCGCGCGGTGAACCCAATCCGCTCGCCCGGCTTATCGCCGCCGACGACCGCATCGCGCGATTCGTCGATCCGGCCGATATCGTCGTGCAGCTCGATCCGACCGGTCACGCCGGCGACGCTTCGGTACGCGCGCGTCGCCTCGCTGCCCGCATCCGAGAAACGCTGGAGACGACTGCGTGAATAAGGGCCTCGAAATTACCCGCGGCAAAACCAAAGTGCTGCACGAATATCCGGGGCAACCCGACGTGCTCGTCGTTTCGCAACTCGATACGATCAGCGCGCGCGACGGCGAACGCAGCGACGTCATCGAGGGCAAGGGCCGGATCGCTGCAAAAACGACGGCGCGTGTCTTCCGTTTGCTCAATCTTTGCGGCCTGCCGACGCACTACCTGAGCGGTGGCGAAGATGACGACGACAACGAAATGCTCGTGCGGCGCGTGCAGATGATCCCGCTCGAAGTTGTCGTGCGCGGCGTTGCGGCCGGGTCGCTCGTTACGCGCAAACCGGCGATCGCACGCGGCGCACTGCTCGTTCCGCGCGTGATCGAATTTTTCATCAAGGACGATGCCAATCACGACCCGCTCATCGAGCCCGACGACATCGTTGCGGGCGGTGTTGCAACACCGCAAGAACTCGGCACGATGACGGAGCTCGCGCGCATGACGTACGAGATCCTTGCGCACGCGTGGCGGCGCCGCGACACGCTGCTCGTCGACGTCAAGATCGAGTTCGGCCGGATTGCCGGCGGCGAAGGCAAAGGTTCGCTGGTAATCGCCGACGTCATCGATAACGATTCGTGGCGTATCTGGCCGCAAGGCCGCGAAGATCTCATGCTCGACAAGCAGCGCTACCGCAATCTCGAAACGGTTACGCCGGCCGATCTCGCGGTGTTGCGCGATAATTACGAACGCGTCGCGGAGATCGTCGGCGTGTTTCCGCAGATGCGGCCGGGAATGATCGGCGTGTTGATCGACGGTCCGGCGTTTACCGAACTAGGCAACAACGTCGCGCGAGCCGTGTCGCAATTCGGTTTGCCGACGGTGCGCCACATTGTTTCGGTCGAACGGACGCCGGGATACATTTTGCAACTCGTCGCACAGCTCGATGCGACGTTTGCAAAAATGGTGTTGATCGCGGTCGGTCCGACGAATAGCGCCCTATCGGGGATGATCGACAACGTTACGGCTAATCCCGTGCTACGTGTCGACGCTGCCGCGGTCGACCTCGACGGGATCGCGTTCGCCTGTGCCAAAGCGCTGGGCTTGGAAGACACGATCGTGTTCGGGCGCGTCATGCTCATGCAGGCCAACGTCCGTTCGGCCGTCATGCAAGCCGATGCGCAAGTGCAAGCGCAACAGCAAGCACAGGCCGCGCAGATGCCGCCCGGCAGCGGCCTTGCTTGATGCCGCGTCGGTCGCGAGTGAAGCGCAGCGTCTCATTGCGTCGCGCGCGCGGCTTGCGGTCGGACTGTCGGACGGCGAATTAGGCGCGATCGTCGCTGAGCTCGGTCGCGCGCCGACCGATGTCGAGTTGTACGCCTTCGATGCACAGTGGAGCGAGCATTGTTCGTATAAGTCCAGCCGGCGCCATCTGCGAAAGTTGCCGACCGACGGGCCGACGGTAATGCAAGGACCGGCCGAAGACGCCGGCATCGTCCGTCTGGGTGAGTGGCAAGGCGATGCCTACGGCGTCGTCATCGCGCACGAGTCGCACAATCATCCCTCGCAAGTCGTGCCGTTTGAGGGAGCCGCGACGGGGATCGGCGGTATCGTGCGTGACGTGTTGTGCATGGGTGCCGAAGTTATTGCCGTTGCGGATCCCTTGCGCTTCGGCCGGCTCGACGACCCGCATTGCCGCTACGTCGCGCAAAGCGTCGTCGACGGCATCGCCGCTTACGGCAACGCGATCGGCGTGCCGAACATCGGCGGCGACGTGTATTTCGATGAGTCGTTCAACGATAACGTGCTCGTCAACGTCGTCGCACTCGGCCTCGTCAAGCAACAAGACATCATTCATTCGCGAGCGCCGGCGCAGTCGGCGGGTTACGATATCGTGCTGGTCGGAAAAGCGACCGACCGCAGCGGCTTCGGCGGAGCATCGTTTTCATCGCTGACGCTCGACGAAGCCGATGCCCAACACAATAAAGGCGCGGTGCAAGTTCCCGATCCGTTCCTCAAAAGCGTCATCATGCGCGCGTCGTACCGCGTGTTTGAAGAACTGCGGCAGCGCGAGATCGTCGCCGGCTTCAAAGATTTAGGCGCCGGCGGTCTCGCCGGCTGCAGCGCGGAACTCGTTGCCGCGGGCGGCTTCGGCGCCGAAATCGATCTGGACTGTGTTCCGACGTCGCAACCCGATCTGCCGGCCGCGGTCATCGCGATCGGCGAGACGCAAGAGCGGCTGTGCTGGGTCGTTCCTCCGGCGTTCACACCTGAGTTGTTGCGCATCTACAACGACGAATACACCTTGCCGCAAATCGCGCAGGGTGCCGGGGCGACGGTCATCGGTAAGGTAACCGACGGCGGCCGGTATGTTGCGCGGCACCGCGGCGACGTCGTCATGGATGTACCGCTCAAGTTTCTCATCGACGGTGTGCGCTATAATCGGCCGTATTTCATCGCGCTGCCCGACACGCCCGTCTCCGCCGCGCGAAGCATTACCGGCGAGGAGCCCGAGCGCAGGCCGCTCGGCGAAATAGTCACCCGCATCGTCGCACACCGCGACGTGTGCTCGCGGCGTCCGATCTTCGAGCGTTTCGACGCCGTCGTTCGCGGCACGACCGTCATTCCGGCGGGCTATGCCGACGCCGGCGTGATCGCGCCGCTGTTCGGCGCGCCCTTGGGCGTCGCCTTAGCGGTTGCGGGGAATCCGCGCTACGGCAAAATCGATGCCCAGCGCGCGGCCGAACTTGCCGTGGTAAGCGCGGCGGCGCGGGTCGCGGCGGTCGGCGCCCGGCCGGTCGGGCTGACGGATTGCTTGAACTTCGGCGACCCGACCGAGCCCCGACAGCTGGGTAATTTCGTTGCCGCCGTCGACGGCTTGGCATATGCCGCACGCGAACTCGGCACGCCGTTCGTGTCGGGCAACGTCAGCCTCTACAATCAGTCCAAAGCCGGGCACGCGGTCGCCCCCTCCCCAATCGTTGCATGCGTCGGGGCGATTGCCGACATCTCCAAAACCGCCACGCTGGCGCTCAAGCGAACCGGCTCGACCCTCTTTGTGCTGGATGGACCGGTGCAAGCGCATTTCGGCGGTTCGGTCTACGCCGAATTGATCGGCTTGACGGGCTCGCCGCTACCGGTTCCGGATTACGCCGCCATCCGGTCCGCGTTCGCCTTTCTGTCGGCCGCGTTCGAGCGCAATCTGGTGCTCGCGGCGCACGCAATCAGCGACGGCGGGTTGCTGACCGCGCTTGCCGAGATGGCGTTCGGGAGCTTGGAGCCGGTTGCAATCGGGATCTATCTCGCTGCACCGGAAACCTGGCGGGCCGACCGTACGGCAAGTGTCGAGGCAGCGCTTTTCGCTGAAGCCGGCGGCTTTGTCATCGAAGCTGCGGATGCCGTTGCGTTTGCGGCGCTTGCGCGCGCGTGGGACGTCGATTGCCTGCCGATCGCGACAACGACCGAGCAGACCGTCCTTGGCATTGCCGGCACGCCGGACCGCGCGCCGGAATCGATCGACTTGGCTTTGTTGCGCGATATTTGGGCCGCGCCGTTGAGCGACTTCTATGGGTCGGCGGCGTGATGCCGCGCGTGGCCGTCCCGGTGTTTCCCGGCACCAACAGCGAACTCGAAACGTTACGCGCGTTGCAGGCCGCCGGGTGCACGGCCGAACTCGTACACTGGAGTCGCGGTGCACGGGCGTTGCGCGCTTTTGACGCCTTTGTCGTGCCGGGCGGCTTTGCGTACGAAGATCGCGTGCGCGCCGGTGCGGTCGCCGCACACGACGAATTGACTGATGCCGTCATCGAGGCGGCCGGAGCGGGCAAGTTCGTGCTCGGCATCTGCAACGGCGCGCAGATCTTGCTGGAAGCCGGCCTCGTTCCCGGCACCGGTCCGGTGCGCCGCCCGACAGCAGCTTTTACGCCCAATAGCAGCGGCGGCCGCTACCTGTGCCGGCACGTGCACGTTCGCTTGGCGGTCGATCCCGAGCGGCTCCCGGTATTGGCCGGTTTACCGCGCGATGCGGTTATTCCGATGTGGGTCTCGCACGGTGAGGGCCGGCTCACCGCAGCGCCGGCCGAACGCGACGAGCTTCAACGCAACGGGCACGTAGCGTTCGTTTATAGCGATTCGGCCGGACGACCGGTACCCGCACCGCAGGGTTCGGCACTCGATTGTGCCGGTCTCACGAACGCTACCGGCACGGTGCTTGCGATCATGCCGCACCCCGAACGCGATGCGTGGACGTTTATGCACCGCGACGGTGCGCTCAAGGAGCGAGCCCGCGGTGACGCGCCCGCAATGTTGCGGCCGTCGGGCGGAAGTGCGGTATTCACGGCTTTCGCCGCTGCACTGCATGCGACGGCGGAGCGATGAGCGAGACGCTGCGCCGAACCTTTGCCGTCGCTCTGACCATCCCGGATAACGAGGCGTTTACCGCGTGCGCGACGTTACGCCGGCTCGGCTTGCCCGTCGCGCGCGTCGCGCGTGCCGCCATTTGGACGTTTGACGTCGAGCCGCGGGCCGCCGACGATCTCGTCGCGACGGTCGCCACCCTTGAAACAATCTTCAACCCGAACAAACACCGGTTGAGCGAGCGTGCCGGTGGACGGCCCGCTGCAGGCGAGGTCTGGATTGCGACGCTCGACGACCTGCCGCTCGCGAGTATCGCCGGCCGCAAGCTCGCGGGCGTTCAGCGAATCGAACGTCAAACGGCATGGCAGCTCTTCGCTGAATCCGGAGCCTACGCCGATTCGACGCTGCTCGATCGCGCAGTCGAGACTTTTCTCTGCAATCCCGCGTTTCAGAAAGCAACACGATGATGCCGTTTACTTTGGTGCCGCAATGACGATGACGGTCGAAACGCAGCACGCCCTTACCGACGACGCGCCGGAAAACCGCCAATTTTACACGATCGGTACGCTCGGTTCACATTCGGCGTTGCAGATCCTTAAAGGCGCTCACGACGAGGGGTTTCGAACGCTTGCGATCGCGAATCGCGACACCGAGCGCCTGTATCGCAGCTTCGCCTTCGTCGACGAAGTCATCGTCATCGAACAGTATTCAGAATTCATTACCTTGGTGCCCGAACTCGAGCAACGCAAGCTCATCGTCGTGCCGCACGGTTCGTTTGTCGCGTATCTGTCGCTCGACGAACATAAGAAGATGCGCATCCCATATTTCGGTAACAAGGCCGTTCTGGATTGGGAAGCGAGCCGGGAACTGCAGCGCCAGTGGCTGACGCGTGCGGGTCTCAAGGTGCCGCGTCAATTCCGGACAGGCGCCGAAATAGACCGGCCGGTCATCGTCAAACTCTATGGAGCGCAGGGCGGCAAGGGGTATATGTTTCTGCGCAACACGCTTGACTTCGAGGAGCGTGCAAGCTTGCTCGCGCGGCAGAATTACATTCTGCAAGAATACATTATCGGCGTTCCGCTCTACATCCACTATTTCTATTCGCCGCTCACGGGCAAACTCGAAATCATGTCGATGGACCGGCGTTACGAAACAAACGTCGACTCGCTGGGCCGGATCCCGTCACGCGCGCAAGAGAGCATGGACATCGATCCGTCATACGTCGTCGTCGGAAATTCGCCGCTGAGCTTGCGTGAATCGATGCTCGCCGAAGCGTATCGCATGGGTGAAGATGTCGTGCGCGTCAGTCAAGAGATTTGCGGACCCAAGGGACTCTTCGGTGCGTTTTGCATCGAAACGATCATCACGCCCGACGCACAATTTTACATCATGGAAGTATCGGCGCGAATCGTCGCCGGAACGAACCTGTTCATCGACGGCTCTCCGTATTCGTATCTCAATTACAGCGAACCGATGTCGACCGGACGGCGCATCGCACGAGAAATCAAAAATGCGCTGCTTACCAATTCGCTGCATCTCGTCTTGGATGACTCCAGCATCATCTAACGTGAACGTGCAACATATCTTGACCTGCCGGGTGCCGTTCGATCGGCCAACACGGTGTCACTTCGATCGCTCGCTGCGCAGAGGATTACCGGCGATGCAAGCTTTTGCCCGCGAATTCGCTCGGGTCGCACGACTCGCACTCACCGGTTGTATCGCGGCGTGTCTTTGCGCGGGCGTGCCGTTCGCTGCAAGCGCGGAATTGCAGACCGATCCGACGGTCTTATATAACGCGATGAAAGCGGCATATGACAAAGGCGCCGCGTCGAGTTGGCATTTCGCCGATGAACTCGACTATTTCTCGACCGTCCTCGATGCCGGCCGGGCGTTCGAGTTACGGCGTCGCGACGATCCGGAAAACCTCGCACTCAAGGGCACGACGGTCGATCTGGCGACGCGGTTGCATTACGATCCGCTCATCAATCGCGATGCGGCCGAATGGTACGTCCGGCTCGCTGCGCAAACGTATGCCGCCGATCCGCAGCGCGGTGCAGCGGCGACGGCGTTGCTCGCGAAGCTCGACGCCGAAGATGCCGATTCGGTGGCCCTGGCACGCGATGCGGATGCGGACGCAACGGCAAATGCCGCCAACTACGCCGAAGATACGCAAGGATTGCTGGCGCAAGTCGACGCCGACATCCGGGGATACACCTTGAGCAAGAACGCGTATTACCGTTCGCTCGCGTTGCAACGCGCCGCCCAACCGGAGTTTCCCATTGCGCTCGTCGCACCGGAAACCGCCAAGGACCTCTTTGCGTTCAGCGAAGCTGCTCGGCTCGGCGCGTTCGGGTATTCCGACGGCGATACCGCCGCTGCGAAAGCCATCGTGTCGCACAGGGCGACGGCAAAGTCGATCCCGGTCATCGGGCGGGTGCTTTCCCACGATGCGTATCTGACGATCACCGCGCCCGCCGACGAGTATTTCGGCCGCACCAAACTATCACCGATCGGCGTACGCAACGCGTTGCTGCACATCAGCAAATATCTCGATGCCGGCTGGGGTCCGCAGATGACCGGCGAAGCGCTGTATGTCGTCGATGCGCTCGATGATTGGCGGGAGCAGTACCCGCGTGATTACGAACTGCCGCGCTTGTTGCTCAGCACGTACAAAACGCTCGACCGGATTAATTCGCCCGAAGCGCACGTCGCCGAAGTGCGGGTCAAGAAGTTGCTCACCGTGGAGTACAACGCTTCGAGCGAAGCACACTCGCTGCTCGACTCCTGATGGCGGCCGGGTCGCGCCCGTTCGACGTAGCCGCGCTGCTCCGAACGTACGATAGCGCTAACGTAACGCTGTGTTCGATCGGGAGTCATTCCGCGCTCGAAGTTGCGGCGGGCGCGCGCGCGCAAGGTCTGGCAAATCTCGTCGTAACCGAGCGCGGCCGTGAACGGACGTACGCCGAGCACTTTATCCGGCGCGACAATCCCGCTCGCGGTTGCGTCGATGCAACGCTCGCGCTGGCAAAGTTCAGCGATATTCTCGACGACGGAGTGCAAGCGGAGATGCTTGCGCGCAACGTTTTGTTCGTTGCGAACCGCTCGTTTGAAGTCTATTTGCGTCAGCGCTACACGTATGCCGAGATCGAGGCGCGCATGCAGGTACCGTTCTTCGGTTCGCGGGTGCTGCTACGCGCCGAGGAGCGCGACGAGCAAGATAATCAGTATTTGCTGCTCGAGCGCGCCGGCGTGCGGTATCCCAAGCAATACGCGTCGCCGCGCGAGATCGACAGGCTCGCGATCGTCAAAGCGCCGCATGCCCGAGTTTCCTTCGAGCGGGCGTTTTTCTTAGCCCGGTCGTTCGAGGACTACGTGCAGCGCAGCGAACAGCTTGTGGCCGCCGGCATGGTCAGCGCCGCGGGCCTGCACGGTGCGGTGATCGAGGAGTTTGCGCTCGGGCCATCCATCAACTTAAATTTTTTCTATTCGCCCATTCTCGATGAAGTCGAACTCATGGGAACGGATACGCGTCGTCAAACCAATCTCGAAGGTCTGAAAAACCTGCCCTTTGCGCAGGCCGAAGCGCTCGCCGACGAACCCGTGCGGCTCGAGGAAGCCGGCCACGTTGCAGCGACGCTGACCGAGTCGATGCTCGAACAGGCATTTGCCATGGGCGAGCGCTTCGTGCGCGCGACGCAAGCCGGCGGTCAACGCGGAATCATCGGTCCATTTGCCTTGCAGTGCATCATCGTCGCCGGACCGCCCAAAGATTTCGTCGTTTACGACGTTTCGCTGCGCATACCGGGCTCGCCGGGTACGCGCTTTACACCCTACTCGGCGTATCGCTGGGCGCGCGACGTTTCGGTCGGCGAACGCATCGCCATGGAAGTCGTCGCCGCGCGCAACGCCGGCCGTTTGGCGGACGTGCTAACCTAACGCACGCGCACGCGCACGCACTCGCGGAGAGCCGGCGACGTATGCCGAAGGTTGTTCGGATGCCCGCCGTAACGACTCGACCCGCGACCGTCGTCATACTCGATTACGGTGCACAGTATAGCCAACTGATCGCGCGGCGCGCGCGCGAAGCCCGGGTCTATAGCGAATTGCTTCCGCACGACACGCCGTGGAGCGAGATCGAGCAACGCAATCCCGCCGCGATCATCTTGACCGGCGGCCCCGAGTCGACGCTCGCGCCGGGTGCGCCGGGTCTCAACCCCGGCGTTCTTGCCAGCGGCTTACCGGTGTTGGGCATTTGCTACGGCATGCAGCTTTTGGCGCGCGAACTGGGCGGCACGCTCGTTCCGCTCGAGCATCGCGAGTTCGGTCCGGCCGAACTCACCCTCACACGCGACGACAGCTCGTTATTCTTCGGCGTCCCGCTTGCGAGCCGAGTTTGGATGTCACACGGCGATTCCGTCGTCGTGCCGCCGCCGGATTTTCGGGCGCTGGCGCAAACGTCACGCTGCAATATCGCGGCGATCGGCAATGAAGAGCGCCGCATCTTCGGCGTGCAATTCCATCCCGAAGTCGTTCACACCGATTTCGGCAGCACGGTCATCAGCAATTTTTTACACCAGATCGCCGGGATCGCCGGAGATTGGGATATGGGTTCGTTCGTCGATCGTGCCATCGACGATGTACGCGCGACGGTCGGTCCGGCAAACGTTATTTGCGCTTTGTCGGGCGGCGTCGATTCAGCCGTTGCCGCAACGCTCGTTGCGCGCGCGATCGGCAAGCAACTCACATGCATCTTCGTCGACACCGGACTCATGCGCAAAGATGAAGCACGCAACGTACTGGCGGCATTTCGCGACGTGCTGCATCTCAACGTCATTGCCGTCGATGCCCAAGCACGCTTCCTCGACCGGCTCGCCGCAGTCGAGGATCCGGAAGAAAAGCGCATTCGCATCGGTCATGAATTCATTGCCGTATTCGAAGAAGAAGCCGCGAAAATACCCGGCGTTGCGTTTCTCGTCCAAGGCACGCTCTATCCCGACGTCATCGAATCGAAAACGCCGGGTTCGAAAGCCGGCCACAAAATCAAATCGCATCACAACGTGGGCGGCCTGCCCGAACGGATGAATTTCGGGCTCATCGAACCGTTGCGTTTGCTGTTCAAAGATGAAGTGCGGGCGGCGGGACGCGTCCTCGGTCTGCCCGAGCCGATCGTCGAGCGGCAGCCGTTTCCGGGACCGGGTCTGGCCGTGCGGGTGCTCGGCGCCTGCGATCGCGAGCGCTTGGAGACCGTTCGCCAGGCCGATTGGATCGTAACGAGCGAGATCGATGCGGCCGTTACGCTGAACCCCAAGCCATGGCAATATTTTGCCGTGCTTACGCCGCTGCGCAGCGTCGGCGTTATGGGTGACGGCCGGACGTATGCGAATCTCGTCGCCGTTCGCGCGATTACCAGCGAAGACGGCATGACCGCCGACTGGGCGCGTCTACCGCACGAATTGCTCGAGCGCATCAGCACGCGGATCGTCAACGAAGTGCCCGGCGTCAATCGCGTGGCGTACGACATCACGTCCAAGCCGCCGGCGACCGTCGAGTGGGAATAGGTTCGCCGCTACGCATACTCGTCGTCGGCAACGGCGCGCGCGAGGACGCGTTGTCATGGCGGCTCGCGCAATCGGCATCGACAGGCGAACTGTTTCACGCGCCGGGTAACGCGGGCACGTCGACGCGGGGTGAAAATTTAGCCGACGTCGGCGTCACCGATGCGCGCAAAATCGTCGACCGGGTCAAGGCGTTGAAGATTGATTTGGCCATCCTGGGGCCGGAAACGTCGATTGCCGCCGGTGTCGGCGACCGTTTGCGCGATGCCGGAATCGCGGTGTTCGGTCCCAATCGGGGCGGCGGACGGCTTGAAACGAGTAAGATTTACGCCAAGCGTTTTATGGAACGGCACGGAATCCCGACGGCGCGTTTCAAAGTCGTCCATTCTTTGGATCAGGCCAACAAAGTGCTCGACGACTGGAGCGGTGCGGTCGTCGTGAAAGCGGACGGCCTTGCTGCGGGCAAAGGTGTCGTCGTCACCGACGATGTCGCGGCGGCCCGCGCGTTAGTAGGCAGCTGGTATGAATCGGGCGTCCCCGGCGGCGGCGTCGACGTCTTGCTCGAGCAGCGACTCCAGGGCCGCGAAGTCAGCGTTTTCGCCGTCGCCGACGGCCGCGCGATGATACCCGTTGCCGCCGCCTGCGATTACAAGCGCGCCGGCGATGGCGATGCGGGGCCGAACACCGGCGGTATGGGCGCCTACTCGCCGCCCGAAAATTTTCCAGCCGAACTCTTGACCATCGTACGCGAACGCATCGTCGGTCCGACCCTGCGCGGTTTGCAGGCCGAAGGCGAAGAGTACCGCGGCGTGCTGTATGTGGGCATCATGTGGACCGATCGCGGTCCATCGGTGATCGAATACAATGCGCGTTGGGGCGATCCCGAAACGCAAGTGCTCATGCCGCGGGTCAACGGCGATTTCGCGCGTTATTTGAAGTCGGCGGCGGACGGTGCGATCGAAGTCGATGCCGCGACATTATCGAGTGATGCGTGCGTCGGCGTTACCTTAGCGACCAAAGCGTATCCCTATGAAAATACCGCGCTTGCCGGGATGCCGTCCGCGTTTCGCTTGGCGCCGAACGTCGCGACGTTTTGGGGTGCATCGACGCGAAACGGGGCCTTCGTCGATTCGCCCGGCGGCCGAGTTTTGACGGTGACCGCGCGCGCCGCGACCGTCGAAGCGGCGCGGGTCGCCGTTTACGATGCGATCGCGCAACTCAAACCGCAATTTCCGCCCGGTCTGCCGCTGACGTTTCGCGCCGATATCGCCCGGCTGCCCGCAGTCGACTCGCTCGCACAACCGCCGACTTCAGATTGAGAACAACGTGAGATCAAGGAGAACCGGCGCTGCAACGATCGCTTGCGGCGGCGCAAACGTGACGGCGCCGGTTGCGGCGGCGAACTGCGTGCGGAGTTCGCGCGTGTAGCCGTTGGGCGCATAGCGGCCGCGATACATGGCGCGATAGCGCAGCACCAGCTCCGGATGGCGATCGCCGAGATACGTAAAAAACGCATCGCGCGTTACCTCGCCGAAGTTGAGTGCCGAGTGCCACGCAAACGCTGCGCCGGCCGCCGCGGCAGCTTCGACGACGGCAGCGAGCGCAGCCGGCGCATCCGTTAAACCGGGTACGACGGGCGCGATGCCGACGCCGACGCGGATCCCCGCATCGGCCAGGCGTCGGACCGCAGCTAAGCGCGCGGCCGGCGGCGCCACGGTCGGCTCGAGTTCCCGCGCGAGATCGGCATCGAGGGTCGGGAGACTCACGCAGATAGAAATCGCGGCGCGCGCAGCATACGCGGTCAGCACGTCGAGATCGCGCACGATCAGGCCCGAGCGCGTGATGAGATGCATCGGCGTCCGAGCGCGCGAGAGTTCGATCAGTACCGCGCGCGTAATCCGATATTTACCTTCGATCGGTTGATACGGATCGGTTGCCGTACCGACGGCGACGTCGGCGTTGCGCCAGCCGGGCCGGTTCAATTCGCGCCGTAGCACGCTTGCGGCGTTGACCTTCGCCGCCAATTCGGAGCCCCAGGCCGTGACGCCGTCCAGCTCGCGGTATGCGTGCGTTGCGCGCGCGTAACAAAAGACGCACTGATGTTGACAACCGGTATACGGGTTGATCGACCAGCCGAACGGCATTCCGGCAACCCTGTTTAAAACGCTCTTAGCGATTACCTCGCGAACGTGGATCTCGGACGCACGACGAGCGACATGCATCGAACGTACGTTCGCATACGATCGATTGTCCCCTGCGCTGCAACCTCAAGCCTGCGCCGTGGTACATAGTATTCGAGATGTATCAACAGCGCCGTCCCTATCTGCAAACGCGCGCGGCAAATGCGCCCGCGTTGCTCGGTCAAGTTCTCGGTATTACCGCCGTCGGTTTTCTTATCACCGCTGCGGCATCGTATCTCTTCCGCGGCGTTCCTTACGGCGTCGGCATGGGCGCCTCGCTCGTCGGCTTATTGCTGCTTTTCGCGATCAACGGAGCCCGCGCCAACGCCGCGCTGGGGCTGTTACTTTTCTATGCCTTTACGTTCGCCGAAGGCATTGGCATCGCGCCGATCCTTTCACGCTATATCGCGCTCGACGGAAACGGGGTCGTCGTGGACGCGGCCACCGCGACGGGCTTCGGTATGTTGATTTTGGCCGCAATCTCATTTACGTTCAGCGTCGATTGGCGTCGTTTCAGCGGAGTTGCGCTAGGCGCGCTGCTGGCACTTATCGTCGTCGGCTTGATCGGCTCGTTCACGCACTTCTTGCACCCGGGCGTTTATGCGTGGTTGACGCTCGCCGTCTTTTCGTTGCTGACGCTCATTGATTTCAGTCGGATCCGGGCCGCGCAAGCCTGGGATTCGCCGGTGCAACTCGCCGTCGCGATCTACCTTGATGCCATCAATATCTTCCTTGCCTTTTTGCAAATATTCGGCAATCGCAATAGCCGCGACTAACACTCGTACCCGGGACGCATCCCGGCGGCCGTTTAACTAGCAACGATGGCGCGCGCTTTCGACGATCATGCCGGCCAACCGGCAGGCGACGTTCTGCACGAAGCGTGCGGTGTTACCGGAATCTACGCGCGCAATGCGGACGTCGCCCGGCTGGCCTACTTCGGTCTGTATGCCTTGCAGCATCGTGGTCAGGAAAGTGCCGGTATCGCCGTCGGCGACGGGTCGACGTTGCAAAGCCATCGCAAGATGGGCTTGATCGGCGGCATCTTCGATGAGTCGATTCTCGGTGCCATGCACGGTCACGTCAGCGTCGGCCATACGCGTTACTCGACCAGCGGCGCATCGGCCGTCTGTAACGCGCAGCCGTTCATTGAAGAATCGGACGCCGGTTCGTTTGCTTTCGCACACAACGGAAACCTGACGAACGCCGAGTCGCTCTTGGCGTTGTTGCCGCCGGGCACCATACTCGACGCATCTTCCGATTCCGAAATTTTAGCAAAGACCATCGCGACGGCGCCCGGCACGCTCTTCGAAAAAATTGCGGCGACGATGCGCATCGCCGAGGGCGCGTATTCGGTCGTGCTGGCCACCGCCGACGCTATTTACGGCTTCCGCGATCCGTGGGGCGTGCGACCGCTGTGTATCGGCACGTACGGCGACGACGGTTATATGATCGCATCGGAGTCGTGCGCGCTGGCGACGGTCGGCGCCCGCTACTTGCGCGAACTCGGTGCCGGCGAGATCGTTCGCATCGATGCCAGCGGTGTGCGCGCGGAGCAGTCGGAGGTCGTCAAACCGCCATCGCTGTGCATGTTCGAGTATATCTATTTTGCGCGACCGGATTCGGTGTTGAACGGCCGGTCGATCTACATGGCCCGCTATGAGATGGGCCGGGCGTTGGCCAAGGAGCATCCGGCCGACGCGGACGTCGTGATGGCCGTTCCCGATTCGGCGATTCCCGGCGGCATCGGTTTTGCGGCGCAAAGCGGCTTGCCCTACGTCGAAGGCCTCATCAAGAATCGCTATATCGGCCGGACGTTCATCAGCCCCGATCAGAAGTTGCGCAGTCAGGGCGTCGCGCTGAAATTCAACCCGATTGTCGAGAATTTGCGCGGCCAACGCGTGGTGGTTGTCGACGACTCGATCGTACGCGGCACGACCACGCCGCGTATCGTCAGCTTGCTGCGTGACGCCGGTGCGCGTGAAGTCCATCTGCGAATCACGTCGCCGCCGATCGTGCACCCGTGTTACTTAGGCGTCGACATGGCGACATACGCCGAACTGATCGCAGCGAACCTAACCATCGATGAGATCTGCGACAAGGTCGGCGCCGATTCGCTCGGCTATCTCAGCGTCGATGGTCTCGTTGACGCGACGAGCCGCGTCCGGACCGATTTTTGCCTCGGGTGTTTGACCGGACGGTATCCCTCGGCGCCTGTGTTTTCGCTGCCCGACACGGACCGGCAGCCGGCTCTCAAGTAGCAGCCGGGCGCCTTTTGAGGCGCTTCATCCGATAATCGAAGGTTGCAAAAACTTTGCGCGGAAATGGCGCCGTAACGGACGGCTTTACCGTCGGTGAACACTTTTTCCGGAGAACGCACAGTATGATACAACGAATCGCATTAGGCGCTGCTGCCGCGCTGGCACTTGTAGCGCTGGGCGGCTCGAACTCGCTGGCAGCGAAGCCGCTCAATTCGATTGGAATTAGCGTCGGCGATTTGGCCAACCCATTCTTCGTCGCTATCGGCCAGGGCGCGTCGGACGAAGCGAAAAAGCTCGGCGGACCGAACGTGAAAATTACGACGGTTTCCAGCAATTACGATCTCAATACGCAAGTCGGTCAGATCGAAAACTTCATCGCCAACAAGACCGACATCATCCTCGTGAACGCCGTCGATCCCAAAGCGATCGCGCCGGTTCTTAAAAAAGCGACCGACGCCGGTGTGGTCGTGGTTGCCTTCGACGTCGCCGCTCAAGGAGCGGACGCCACGGTCATGTCGGACAACTCCGCGGCCGGGACGACGTCGTGCGATTATTTGGCCAAGCACATCGGCGGCAAGGGCAACGTCGTCATCATCAACGGTCCGCCGGTGTCGTCGGTTATCGATCGCGTCAAGGGTTGCGAGAAAGTCCTCAACGCCGCGGGGATCAAAATTCTTTCCGATAACCAAAACGCGAAGGGCAGCCGCGACGGCGGCTTGCAAGTCATGGCCGACTTGCTGACCGCGAACCCGAAGATCGACGGTATCTTCGCCATCAACGATCCGACCGCGATCGGTGCTGATTTAGCCATCAAACAGGCGCATCGCGACGATATCAAACTCATCACTGCCGTCGACGGTTCGCCCGACGGACAGTCCGGACTCAAAGACAAAGCGTCTTTGTTCGCGGCAACGGCCGCCCAAAATCCTTACAAGATGGCGTCGATGGCGATCGCTGAAGGCTACGGCATTTTGCAAGGTAAGCAGCCCGCGCAGAAAGTCGTGCTCCTACCGGTTCCGCTCGTTACCAAAGCGAACGTTGCCAGCTATCCGGGCTGGGTGAAGCCCTAAGCCTCGCAGTCAAAGCGTGATCGTGCAACGACGTCACGCAATCAGCGGCGCAGGATTGCTGCGCCTCTGATGTCGGGTCCGATTACGTAGGTCACTCGTTCGGCGTCGCGGCCGCGCGGTTCAAGGAGGGTGCGTTTGATCGATCAAGGCCGGCTTATTTTCGAGATGCGCGGTATCTCGAAAAGCTTTGGCGCAACCCATGCGCTGCGCGACGTACAATTACCGATTCGCAGCCATGAAGTTCATGCGATCATGGGTGAAAACGGCGCCGGCAAAAGCACGCTCATGAAAATTCTGTCGGGCGTATATACGCCCGACAGCGGAGAGATTCTGCTCGACGGTAAGCCGGTCAAGATTGCAAACCCGGCAGCGGCGCGCGACCTCGGCATCAATCTCATCTATCAGGAACTAAGCGTCGCGCCGCATATGACCGTTGCTCAAAACGTTTTCATGGGCAGCGAGCCGCGTGGACGATTCGGCATGGTCGACGAGCGGGTGATGAACCGCCGCACCACCGAGATGCTCGAGAATCTCGGCGCACGCTTCAAAGCGTCCACGTTGGCGAAATATCTGTCGATCGCCGAGCAGCAGCAGGTTGAAATCGGTCGCGCGCTTATCCATGAAGGCCGCATCCTCATCATGGACGAGCCGACGGCGGCGCTGTCCGACCGCGAGACCGAGCAGCTTTTTCGCATCATCGAACAATTGCGCGACAAGGGCATTGCGATTTTGTACATCAGCCATCGGATGGCCGAAGTGCATCGCTTGGCGACTCGCGTGACGATTTTGCGCGACGGCGGCTACGTCGGCGAATTGAGCAAAGCGGAACTCGAGCCGCGGCGGGTCGTCCAGATGATGGTCGGACGCGAACTCGGCGACTTCTACGCGCACGCCAAGCGTACCGGGCGTGGACCGGAATTGCTGCGGGTTGAAGCGGTTGCGGGCGGCAAGGTAAAGCCGGCCAGCTTCAGTTTGTTTGCCGGCGAAGTCACCGGGATGGCGGGTCTCGTGGGGGCCGGCCGGACCGAATTAGCGCGACTGATTTTCGGCGCCGATAGCAAGTCGAGCGGAAAAGTTCTGCTCGCCGGCCGCGAGATCAATGTCATGCGGCCGGGCGACGCAATCGCCTTAGGCATCGGCTACGTGCCGGAAGATCGCAAAAGTCTCGGGCTGTTCTTGCAGTTATCCGCGCTTGCGAACACGTCGATGAACGTGCTTTCACTTCATGCGCGCAGCGGCATCATCAACTACCGCGATCTGTTTCGCTTGACGCGCGATTCGATCAAGAAGCTTAACGTCAAGATCGGCGGTCCGGACGGGATCGTCGGCGGTCTATCCGGCGGTAATCAGCAGAAGGTCTTGCTCGCGCGCTGGCTCGAGATCGGACCCAAGGTGCTCATTCTCGACGAGCCGACGCGCGGCGTCGACGTCGGTGCGAAAAGTGAAATCTACAAGATCATCCATCAACTTGCCGACGACGGCGTCGCGGTACTCTGTATCTCAAGTGAACTTCCCGAACTCGTCGGCATTTGCGATCGCGTGATGGTCATGCGCGAAGGTGAGATTACCGGCGAAGTCACCGGCGAGCGCATTTCGCAAGAAAACATCATGGCTCTCGCGGCTCAGGTCGAACCGGCCGCCGCTTAAATCGTCCGACCCCCAATGTGTGAGAAGGTGACAGTATGTCGACGATAACGCTCGGCCCGATCGAACGCTCGAAGCGGCCCGACGCCGCGGCAATATTCCGTCAGATCGGAATGTTGCCGGTGCTCATCGTTTTATATATCGGAATGTACGCGCTAACCGTTTACGTGGCGGGCGCGTCCGGTTCGAATTTTTTGACGACGAGCAACACCATGAACATCTTGCGTCAGGTTTCGATCAACCTGGTGCTCGCGTCCGGAATGACGTTTGTCATTTTAACGGCCGGTATCGACTTATCGGTGGGATCGATTCTTGCCGTTTCGGCGGTGTTCGGGATGCTGACGTCACTCACTCAATTTGCGGGTTTGTCGATTCCGGTTTTCTTAGTCGCCGGCCTTGCGTGCGGATTGATCAACGGTGCGCTCGTAGCATTCGTCGGCCTCAATCCCTTCGTCGTCACGCTCGGCACGATGACCGCGCTGCGCGGAGCCGCCTATCTCTTTGCCGGCGGTACGACGGTTCTCAATCAGAACATTCCAAGCTTCGAGTGGATGGGCAACAGCGGTTTCTTAGCGATTCCGTGGCTCATTTGGCTGGCGGCCGGCGTCGTTATCATCAGCTGGTTCATTCTACGCAAGACGGTGCTGGGATTGCAGATTTACGCAGTCGGCGGTAATCCGCAGGCAGCGCGTCTAACCGGTATCAAAGTCGGCGTCGTGCTGATGTTCGTCTATGCCATTAGCGGCTTATTCGCCGGACTCGGCGGAGCGATGTCGGCCAGCCGTCTGTACGGCGCCAACGGCAACTGGGGAACCGGTTACGAACTCGATGCGATCGCTGCGGTCGTGTTGGGCGGCACGAGCTTGAGCGGCGGTGTCGGCGCCATCGGCGGCACCGTCATCGGCGCGCTCATCATCGGCGTCATGAACAACGGCCTCACCATCTTAGGCTTGTCGTCGTTTTGGCAGTATGTCGCGAAAGGCGTCGTCATCGTTCTCGCGGTCATGCTCGATAAGTGGCGTCAGAAACACGGCACGGCTAACTAGAACAATCGAGCCGATCGCGGCATTCACCGTCGCGTAGCAACCGTCGTATCAACGCTTGCCGTGGATAGCGTAACGCCTCCGCCAGAACATATGCGACGTACCGTTCGACAGCGACACGTCGCAGGTTGTTGCACTGACTTTCCGCAAACGTTTGTAAACGCTAACGCGACGGGAGCCGCGCTTCGACACCGCGCGGCGCTTAGCGGAGAAAGCCCTGATGGTATGCGCTGCGTGCGATCGCAGCCGTCGATGGTTTCGGTCCGAGAACCTGAATCTTTGCCATCATGCCGCCGTCTTCGTGTTCGAGAATGTGGCAGTGGAAAACGAAGGTGCCGGCAATGATCGGGTCGCGAAAGTCCATGAGCAAATGAACGACGCCCGGCTGTACTCGTCCGCCGCCGACCGTTTTTGCATACGGAATAGCGATCGTGTCGCGCCAGGCTGATTTCGGTTGTCGTACGCCGTTGATATCCTCGACCAAAAAATGAATTTGATGGATATGGAACGCGTGCAGTTCATCGGCATAATTTGCAACCGTCCATTCTTCGACCGTACCCGCGTGGACGGAGAACATCGGCGGCGCGCTCGGGTCCCACAGCTTACCATTGATGTAAAACATGCTGTCGGGATTGTTTTCCGTGAAGTTCACGACGCGGCGCGCCGCGATCGGCGCTCGGTTGATGTCGCCGAACGGTTCGGCATCGTGCAGTATCGCGCCGGCCGCTACGTGCCCGAGTGGCGGCTCTCCACCGATGCGAATCTCTGCAAGTCGTCGAGCCGGATCGACGTCGCCGTCGGGTCCATAGTCGATGCACGACGACTCAAGCGCGGTCGCATGCAACGGTGTTTGCAAGATGAATTCCGATCGGTTGCCGGGTGCAAGAAGCACGTGTTCGACATATTGTGCTTGCAACCAGCGGTCGTGAAATGAAAGTGGTACGCCGTCGGATGCAATCAATAATAATTTACTGCCCGGGACGCGCAGGTCGAAGAAGCTATTCGCCGATGCGTTTGCGACGCGGAATACTTGGCGCGTGCCGGGATTCATTGAGATCGTCGCGCTCGATTGGCCGTTGATGGTAACGCCCTTTGAAGCGCCGTCCGGATCGCATCCGGCGCTGACCGCAGGCAGCGTTGAAGCATGGCTTGCAGCCGCGCGGATTGCCGTCGCAGGATCGAGCGCCGGATTGTCTGCGCGTGCAAGGGCTGCTGCACGCATCACCGCGCGTTGACGGTGACGGGCGAGCGGTGCGAGCGACGGATCTAAGTAGTAATCGCGCAGAATGATGTCGCGTTCGACGAGTCCACTTGCAATCGGTGCATAACGGTCGATGCCGTCGACAACAATCAATCCCGACATGCCTGAGGCAACTTGCCGGTTACTCTCGCCGTGCGGATGCGGATGATACCAGTACAGTCCCGGCGGTTGATTGCGCGGAATGTTAATCACGTAGCGATACCGCTGACCCGGCATGATCATCGTCATGATGACTTGGTCGCCCGGCGCTTGCGGCGACACCATGAGACCATGCGTATGCAGGTTGCTCATGTCCATGATCGGGCCGCTCGCCGCCGGTAGCGCATTTGTATAATCGATCACGAGCGTATCGCCCGGCCGAACGCGAATGGTCGGCGGGATCATTGCGCCGCGATAGATGAACGCCGGTAACTTCGTCGCCGGGTCTAACGCCGCGGTCAAGCGGACGTAGGCTACGCCGTTGACGCTGCGGATTTCGGGCAAGTTGGCCAATTCCGCCGGCGCTTGCAGTGTGGTTTCCGCTGCGCCGTTGGATACCGCCGTCGTACCGACGGTTGTGAGAACGAGGAAAGCTGCGGCATACAAGCCCGCAAGTCGAGATGTGAACCGCACGTCTTACTCCGGCAAAGCACATCGCCGTGCTGGTAACCACACGGCGCGTTCCAGCGGAGTGAAACATGATTCGGCGTTGTCCACGAACGGCCGAAGGTCCTAATTAGCGGGGTGATCGTTCCTTATTTTTTGCGTTCGCCGTGCTGTAAGTCGCTTAATGAGGACTACGTTCGCGAGCGCGCAGCGCAAAGTGCGATCTGCGTCACTCCGAGTAAGAGAACGGTGCCGTAAACGCGCGTCGAGTTTTTATGCATCACACGGTACGCGACGCGTTGCGGATCGCTCGCGACCGTTTCGGCAAAGCCGCCCATTGCACGCTGCGCTTGCGTCATAGCCGGAACGATCGCGCGCTGATGATACGCGGTCCCCGCTACGGCAAGCAGAGCGGCACTGCAGCGAGCTACGTCGTTCGTTCTTCCGGCGGGCTCGAAGCGCCCGCGTGCAAACGCACACAATGCCGTGATCGCGGCTCCGGCATATGTCAACGTCGCAAGCCGTTCAAGATTGCGTTCCGTGAACGTCGCAAAAGCGTCGCGATCGGCAATTAACGCGAATGCAACCGGAGCGGCGACGAATGCAAATCCGGCCGCGGCACCAACCCATATTGCCGTTGCCCCCGTCTCGACGACATCGGCGACAAGACCGCCTGCATTACGTGTGCGCGCCGCTTCATAGGTCGATGGAAGCGTGGGCAGCGGCGGATCGTCGACGGGTTCGGAAATTGCACCGGGCACCTCGGGATCAGGTAGGACCGGTTCCGGTAGATTCATAGCGGTCAATTACCCGTCCCGAAGTTCCCTATCTCAGCGAGAACTAAGCCGGTGTGCAATGAAAGGGATGGCTTGGTAACCTGAAGCCGGCGTCGCGGCATCGCGATTGTTGTTCGGATAGCCGCCGCACGTAGCATCGGCCCGAACGCGCCGTGCCCGGCTGTGCTCGATACAGCAGAGGAATGTCGTGATTCGCACCATTGCCGTCGTCATTGCGACCGTTCTCTTCGTCATGTCGGTCGATCGGGAAGCGCCGGCGGCCGGCCCGCGACCGGCAATCGCCGGAGCGTCGATTCGACCGCTGTCTGCCTCGCCCGCGTTGCTGACCGAAAGCTTCGCCGGGGTTTCAACGCCCGCCGCAGCGTGGTTGAACGTCGGCACCGCCTGCCTCACGGCAGGCAACGCAACGACGCCGGCGGCTTCAATTCCGGCGTGCGGGGGAAACGCGCCCCAAGATCTCAGCGGTCAAGGCGCGCTGCAAATGACCGGCCCGACGAACAATCAAGCCGCGCTGGTGATGAGCCGTACTCCGGTTTCGACCGCAAACGGGCTGCAAATCACCTTCACCGACTACGCCTTTAACGGTTCGTATAGCGGTGCTGACGGTTTGACGGTGTTTTTTACCGACGGCAGTAAGCCGCTCCCGGCAACGCTCGGCGCGCCGGGCGCATCGCTGGGCTATGCCGGAACAAGCAGTAAAGCCGGTGTTGCAAACGCGTATCTCGGCATCGGTCTCGACGAATTCGGAAATTTTTCCACGGCCGATCAGCGCCGGCTCGGCGGACCGGGCCGCGTTCGTGAAACCATTGCCGTGCGCGGTGCGGCGGCGCTCGGCTATCCCTACCTCGGCGGAGTCGCCGCCGGCACAGTTGCCGCCAGCCTGCCGTTTTCGCTCGATCAGCCGGCGCTCAAAACCCGGCCTGCAAACGCACCGACGGTACAAATCTCGTTAACGGCGGACGGCGCATTGAGCGCCGCCGTCGATCATCATGACGGAACCGGATTCGTCACCTACTATGCGCGAACGATTGTCGGAGTCGAGGGCGAGCCGGCCGTTCCGGCCAGCGTTTTTATCGGCTTCACCGCTTCGACCGGCGGCAGCTTCAATTGCCATCAAATCGGTAATTTCAGCGTAACCGCGTCGAGCGGCGCATCACCGACGCCCGTGCCGGGGAAGCCGCTCGTAGAGCCGGTGCAACTGCGGAGCCAAAACGGCACGCTCGTTTTTAACGTCAGCGCACAGTCGGATGCGTCGACCGGACGCCCCGAATTTAATTACAACGGCTCGCTTATACCGCCGACGTTGCGGGTCTTGCCGGGCGACACGCTCCTCGTCAATGTTACCGATAATCTTCCCGCGCCCCCGGCGGGCGCCGCATACATGAATGACATCAGCTTGCATTATCACGGGCTGCATGTAAATCCAAATGCGCCCGGCGATGACTCGATCGATATGATTGCCGCGCCCGGCCAGTCGCTGCACTATCAGATAAAGATTCCGGCAAATCATCCGACTGGTCTGTATTGGTACCATTCGCATGCGCACGGCGAAACCGAACGGCAGACCCTTGCCGGAATGTCCGGCGCGTTAATCGTTGACGGCATCGCGCAATTCGTGCCGCAAGTTGCTGCTCTAACGGAACAGATTTTAATCGTGCGCGACGCTCCCTTACCCGGACAAGCACTCGTACAGGGAAACGCAACGCAAGTCAAAGCGATGCAATGGTCGATGCATCACGGCATGTCGATGGGCACGCGAACGCACCTGAACCAAACGGCGTTGAACCGGCGCGCGACGACAGAGACGGCGACGCGCAACCCGTTTGTGATCATCGATCGCAACTATCGCAAATTCGTTCGTCCGCTGGCCGTCAGCACCCACTGTTCGGTTAACGAAGCGCCGCTCAAAGCGCTGACGATCGACGGGCAAACGCAACCGGCGATCGCACTACATCCGGGCGAACGGCAATTCTGGCGGCTCGTCAATGCCGGCGCCGATACCTATCTCGACGTACAAGTTGATAACGCCCAACTGCAAATTGTCGCACTCGACGGCGTGCCCGTCGCCGGCGCTTCGTCCGGCGGACTGACCGTCAACGACTATGTGGTGCCGCCGTCGAGCCGCATCGAATTTATTGTTACCGGCCCCGCGGCCGGTGCGCCGGCCTTTTTGCGCACGAAGTGTTTTGATGCCGGACAAGCCGGCGCAGCGATGCCGGCGACCGTCCTGGCAGCGATCGATCCGAATGCAACACCTGCAATCGTGTCGTCCGCCGCGTTACATCGTCAGCGCGTCGGAACGTTTCGGTTACCGGCTTTGCGGTCGGTCCAAGCGCTTAAAACACTCGCGGTCGCGCGCACGCAGACGCTCTATTACAGCGATCAAAACACCATCAACGGCGTCGCATACGACCCGGCTGCTCCGCCGATGTTGTACGCGCAAAGTAATACGGTCGAAGAGTGGACGATCGTCAATAACTCGAGTCAAGTACACACCTTTCACATCCATCAACTGCATTTCGTACTCGAAGCAATCAACGGCGCGACGCTCGCGCAGCAATTTTTCTTCGATAACGTCAACGTTCCGGCCGCAACAGCGGCCGGACCGGGCAGCGTAAAAATATTGCTCGACTTCAGCGATCCGAATCTCATCGGAACGTTCCTTTTGCACTGTCATATCCTGTCGCACGAGGACGCCGGAATGATGGCTCAAATTCGGGTCGGCACGGCGCCACCGCTGAGCTTAAGTACTGCGACGGTAAATTTCGCTGCGGCAACTGCAGCGGCGCAAACCGTCACGGTAAGCGGCGGTACGTTGCCGTACAGCCTGAGCGGCTGCGCGCAGGTTGCCGGGGCGGTCGTTCGGGGAAACGCAGTCGTCATTACTGCCGCCGGCGCCGGTACGTGCCAATTAACCGTCGCTGATAGCAGCGGCTTGATCGGCTCGATCGCCGTCAACGTCGCCGCAGCGGCACCGGTACTCTCCGTTTTGCCGAATGACGTCAGTTTTGCCGGTACCGGTGCTGCAAGCCAGAACGTCGCGCTTAGCGGTGGACAGCCGCCGTATTCGGCCGGCGGCTGTGCCGGAACGGTTGCCGTGACGATCGCCGGTTCCGTTGCCGGCATTCGACCGGCCGGTATCGGTTCGTGTACGCTAACGTTTACCGATAGTCTGGGCAATAACGCGACATTGGCGGTATCGGTGAACGCGCCGGCCGGCAACGGCACGAGTCCCGACAATCTCACCTTTCATCAAAATGCGATGCGCACCGGCTGGTATCAAGCCGAACGGCAATTAACGCCGGCCAACGTCGCAGCGGCGAACTTCGGATTACTTGCAACGCTCGCCGCGCCGGCCGGTTTACCGGCTTTCGGTAAGGTGTACGCTCAGCCGCTGTATGTCAGCGGCGAAACCGCCGGCGACGGTTCGAAGCACAATCTTGTTGTCATCGCGACCTCGAGCGATCAGCTGTATGCATACGACGATGCGACGCGGGCGATCGTCTGGCATCGCGACTTTACGAATCCGGCCGGCGGAATCACGCAACAGATGTGGACGGATTCGGGCTGCGGCGATGTCAACCCGAACGTCGGAATCGTCGCGACGCCGGTGATCGATCGTGCGCGCGACGTCCTGTATGTCGTCGTACCGACGAAAGAGAATGGTAATTTCCATCTCCGGCTGCATGCCGTGTCGATGAAGACCGGCGTCGAGGCAACCGATGTCAACGGCCGGCAAGTCGGGCCGACCGAAGTTACCGCAACGTACGCGATGGCCGCAGGCGGCACCGCAAGCGTCGATGCGGCAAACAATTTTGCCCGATCGGCATTACTGGAAGCGAACGGTAACATCTACGTCGGGCTAAGTTCGCACTGCGATTACAAGGGCAATACTACTCACGGCTGGATGCTTGCATATAGCGCATCGTCTCTCCAGCAAACCGGCAACATGCTCGATATCACCGACTCCAACGCAGCCGGTAATTACTTCCTGGGTTCGCCCTGGATGAGCGGTTTCGGGCCGAGCAGCGATGCGCAAGGCAACATCTATTTTGCGACCGGTAACGGGCCGTTCAACGGAACATCGAACCTTTCGATGTCCGTAGTCGGTCTGCCCGGAACGCTCGACATGACGAAAGCAAAATTCTTTAGTCCGTTCGGCGAGCACGCAGATGCCGGTGCGGATGCGGATCTTGGCTCGGGCGGTGTCGTCCTGCTGCCGGATTTGGCGGGTGCGTTCCCGCACGTGCTTGTAGCGGGCGGCAAATGCGGTGCCGGAAGTGCTGCCGGCGGGACGAGCGGATGCATGAAGTATGTGCTCAACCGCGATAATCTCGGCGGACAGCGCGCGGGTGACAGCGGCGCGCTGATCGCCGCGAACACCGGCGGCGGTATGTGGGGTGGACCGGCGGCGTTCCAAGATGCTAACGGGCGCAATTACATCGTCTACGGCGACGGATCGCCCTTGAGCACCTACGCATTATCAACGGGCCCGCTCTCGTTAGCAATTCAAAGTTCGGCCAATGTCGGATGTTTGGAATGCCGTGATAACGGCTCGCAGCCGATCGTTTCATCGAACGGCACGATCGGCGGAACAGCCGTCGTGTGGGCGCTTCGCACGCCGGGCGGCGGCGGCGGTCCGATCGCCTTGTACGCGTTCGATGCGCTGAACATGGGTCACACGCTGTTTCGCGGTACCGCCGGCGGCTGGACGGTCGGTCCGAACGCTTCGTATATCGGCGGCGCATTAGTCTCGCCGCTCGTCGCGAACGGCAAAGTCTATGTCCCCGTCGATGGCGGCGTAGCCGTCTTCGGTCTGCACTAATGTTGCTCAGGAATAAGAGAGGAAGTCGTCGCGTGCGCTTTCATGATTGCCGTCGTCGTCCGATCGGCACGCTGCTGGTGTGCGGCGCGCTTGCAAGCGTCGGTCTGCTGTGCGCGGTGCCCGCACCGGCGGCAACGGTGACGACCACCATGCCGTCACGCACGTTCGCAGACCCGGTCGCCGGCCATCGCAGCGGAACCGTTGAATTGCCGCCCGGGCACGTTACGGTGCTCGATGCGCGCACCGTGCGTAACCCGATGCCGCACGTGCTATTTGGGACGATCGTTCGCCTAAGCGGCACGATGGTGGTGCTTCGCACCCGGACGGGCAGTGTGCGCGCGATCGATGCCCAACCGGCGTTTGCTGCCGGTACGATCTCATTGCCGCTCTTCGTCGGTAAATACGTTGCCGTCGATGGCATCGTGGCCGCCGACGGTACGATGACGGCAGCCCGGATCACGCGCATGACGCGTCTGACGCCGGCAAACCGGGATCGCTAAAGCGCCCGATCCGTCGCGATCGGGCGCTTTAGCGTCAAAGCCGAACGATCCTCACGAAACGCCGGCGGGAATCTTCGCTTGACCGTTCGTGGGTGCTGCTACCGCGGCAAGGGCCTCGGCAACGGCGATGAACGCACGCACCGGCGTTCCGGTCGGGCCTTTCGCCGAGAAGGCCGACTCACTATCGAGATACGCCGTGCCGGCAATATCAAGGTGAATCCACGGGACGTCGGCGACGAATTCTTTGAGGAAAGCACCGGCCGTCTCCGCGCCGCCCGCGCGCCCGCCGGTGTTCTTGAGGTCGGCAATATCGCTCTTGATGAGCGTGGTGAAATCGTCGAAGAGCGGCAAGCGCCAGTAGCGTTCGCCGCTGTCGGCGGCGATTTCGAGAAAGCGCGTCACCCACTCTTCGTTATTGGACATCGTGCCCGAGGCCGCGTGCCCGAGCGCGACGACGCATGCGCCCGTAAGCGTAGCGCAATCGATGATCTTCGTCGCACCGAGTTCGCGCGCATAGCACAGCGCATCGGCGAGCAGCAATCGACCTTCCGCATCGGTGTTGATGACTTCGATCGTCTTGCCGTTCATCGCTTTGAGGATGTCGCCCGGCTTGACTGCACGCGGACCGGGCAGATTTTCGCTCGCCGGTACTAGGCCGATCACATTGAGTTTCGGGCGCAGTTTCCCGATGGCGTGCATTGCTGCAATAACGCCGGCGCCGCCCGACATGTCGTATTTCATCTCGTGCATGTTGTCGGCGGGTTTGATCGAGATACCGCCGCTGTCGAACGTCACGCCTTTACCGACGAGTGCAAGGATCTCCGCCGACGACGAATCACCATGATAACTCATGACCGACAGGGTCGCCGGTTCATCCGAACCGCGCGAAACGCCGAGTAGCGAACCCATGCCCTTTGCGCGCATTTGATCTTCATCGAGAACGTGGAAATCAAGACCCGCTTCGCGCGCAAGTTCTTCGGCGCGTTGTGCCATATGCGTCGGCGTCATATCGTTCGCCGGTGTAAGCGCCATTAAACGCGCGGTGTTGATCGCCGTACCGAGGATTTCACCACGATCGGCGCCGCGCTGCAGCATCGCAGCATCATGTTCGCCGGCGAGAATCGTAATGTCGTCGATGACGATCGGCTTATCAGGTTCACTTCGATACGTGGTCGTATCGATCGTGCCCGCAAGCGCGCCCTCGACGATGAACGACGCGCAATGCATTGTGTCGTTCTTCGCTTCGAGCGGCAGTGCGAACGCCAGCGACGTTGCGTTCCGTTTGCCGAGATAGCGCACGGCGGTGCCGGCGAATTTCGCTAAATTCGACGGAATGAATTTGGTGCGCTCGCCGAGACCGACGACGAGAACGCGACGGAACGGCTGATCTTTTGCATGCAATAAAGCGACTTCATTGAGCTTTCCGGTTATCTCGCGGCTGCTTAGTATTTCGGCGATCGCTCCGCCGAGCAGAGCGTCGATCTCGGCGCTTACGCCGTCGAGATTCGCGTCGGTGAATACGGGAACGACGAGTGCACCGGAGTGCACGTTCGGCGCGGCATCAGCGGCGATGCGAACTAGCATGAGGTCCCTTTCAATGGCTGGAACGGTCGATCGATCAATGAACGATTTGAGCCGAATCCTACAGGTGTTGCGCAGTACACGGCGCCGGCCCTGTCATGAGTGATGCCTATGCACGCGCCGGTGTCGATATCGCTGCGGGCAATGCAGCGGTGCTGCACTATCGTGACCTTACGGCTGATTGGACGCATCCCAATCAGCTCGGGACGCTCGGCGGTTTCAGCGGCTTGTTTCGCTTGCCCGGCGACGACACGCGCGCGCTCGTCGGTTCTACCGACGGCGTGGGAACCAAAATCTTAATTGCCGCCGCACTCGAACGATACGATGGAATCGGCGCCGACCTCGTCAACCATTGCGTCAACGACATTGTCGTCGTCAGTGCGACGCCGTTATTCTTCCTCGACTATCTCGCGGTCGGGAGATTAGATCCGCTCGTCGCCGCGCAAATTGTCGCCGGTTGTCACCGCGCATGCAAGGCTCACACGATGGCGTTGCTCGGCGGCGAGACTGCGGAAATGCCCGATCTCTACAAGGCCGGCGATTTCGATCTTGCCGGCACGATCGTGGGGATCGTCGATGTCGACGCCGTACCGAATCGCGAACGTGTCGCGCCGGGCGATGCAATCGTCGCTCTGCCGTCGATCGGGCTGCACACGAACGGTTACACCTTGGCCCGCGCACTCATTGCACCTCATGAGTATCGTACGCCGTTCGATGCCGGAACCTACGCCGATGCGCTGCTTGCCGCTCATCCATCGTATTACGCCGCCGTACGCGCGATTCAAGCCGTGGCGGATGTAAAAGCGATGGCGCACATCACCGGTGGCGGATTGCTCGACAACGTTCCGCGTACGCTGCCCGACGGCTGCAAAGCAATCTTCGAGCAGCAGCGCTGGACGGTGCCTCCGATCATGCGCGAACTCGTACAACGCGGCGAATTGTCGATGGCGGAACGATATCGGACGCTGAACATGGGACTCGGGTTCACGCTCATCGTGCCGATCGCCGATGCGCAAAAGGCCGTCGCTGCAGCGGCCGGTGCAAAGGTTGTCGGTTGGATCGAAGCGCGGCACGGCGATGAACCGGCCGTTATCGTCCATCCCGCGCGCGTCTGAAACGGCTTGGCGGTCAATCTTGTCGTCGATCTCGCCGACGGGCGATTTGGGCCGCACGTGCATGGACGCGCGATGGAAGAGGCACAGCGACGAGGCTTCCGGCTCCACCATGCCGCGACGGCGGACGACCGGCTCAGTGCATGGATCGACTGGAAATTTGCGCCGAGCTGGTGGTCGAGTGAAGCGCGTTGCGGCGAAGTGTGGTACGCACTCGATGCAGCCGGCGCAATCGGCGGCTTCGTCGCGATCGACGTCCGTGGATTTCGCTTCCCTTGGCTGCGCGGCTACGCGTTGCGGCCCGGAGTCGGCGTGTTCGGGCCGTACGGCGTTGCCGCGGAGCATCGAGGAACCGGCCTCGGCGCGGCGCTGCTGGACGTTGGACTCGCCGCCCTGCGTGCCATGGGTTACACGCAGGCTCTCATACCGGCGGTCGGTTACGACCGCCTTATTGCGATGTACGAGCAGCGAACCGGCGCGCGCGTTTGTGAAATAATTCGCTACGAATCGCCGCGGCGCTATCGCACCACGATCCTAGCCTCTGGCGCAGGTACGAACGCGCAGAATGTACTCGACCAAATCGCTAGCGGCCGGCTTGCACTTGACGTCGGCACGGTTATTGCAAACGTCGCGAATGCGGGTGTACTCGAACGTGCGACCGCGGCCGGCGTATCGACGCAAACCGTTATTTGGCAACGCGCGATCGAAAACCGGCCGGCCTACGACGCGAGAGTGTTGGCTGCCGTGACAGCCGGCGAACCGGAGCTCGTTTTGCTGCTCGGGTGGATGCATCGCTTAGGTCCGGAATTTATCGAACGATTCCCCGAGATACTCAACATCCATCCGGCATTCTTACCGTTCGACGGCAACGCGAATGACGTGATAACACCGGATGGTACGACGATTCCGGCGTTTCGCGGCGCACATGCCGTGCGGGATGCGCTTGCCGCCGGCGCAGCCTGGCTAGGAGCGAGCGTTCACCGCGTTACGGCAGAAGTCGATCGCGGTTCGATCGTAGTACGAACGCCGGTACGCCGTGCGACTGCCGATCGCGATCGGGTGATGGAAGCGTTACGGCCGATCGAACATGCCGCGGTTGCAGCTGCGATCCGGCGTTGGTGCTTCGAGCGCTAGTACGGGCAATAGCTGCGGCTGCTGTCCGGGCGCCGGACGGCGCCTGACCGGCACAGCATGCAGCGCGTCGTCTCGACCGGCGTAACGCCATTGAGATCGCGTTGAATGTCGAGGGTAATATAGCAGCCGCGTCCGACGTGCAGCGCGCACGTCGCTGCATCGATCTGCACGAAGTATCCATGCCGCGCATCGCCGTCCCAATCGCGGATTTCGAGCGGCGGGCTGAGCGGAACGCCGGCGCAAGCCAGCCGATCGACGGCCGAACGAAGACCCCAATAACGCGGATGTACGAGCGCAGGAGCGTTACCAGTGAACTCGGTGTCGTCGGTTTGTGCAGAACGCGAAACGCTTTCCATACGATTATCTTACAGAGCAAGTTAGCGTAGGCTAGTTACTTTCGTCGCTGTCATGAAAGAATTGTGCAGATTTTCCTACGACTGGTGGGACCTAGTACCAACGCTCATTTTCATACCACGCACCACCTTCGTTTTGCGCCATGCTGAAGATGCTTCGTCTGTGAGCCGGCGATATTTCAATCGAGGTTGCGCTTAACGCAGCTGCGAGGACGATCGCAATGACGGCAGCGCCCGCAAACTATCGTCGTGGTTCGACTTGCGAGTTTGCCGACTTACGCGAATCGCGCAATCAACGAATGCCTCGAGCGTCAAGCGCGCTCATTACCGTGTCATCGTCTCGGGCAAGTCGCTCTTCGGAAGCGACGAGATCGGCGAGAGTCGACGCGAGCGCGACGGCCGTGAAGTAGAAGTTTGGGCGACCTTCGGCCGGCGTCGTCGTCAGCCTGGCATACAACGCCGTGTTCAGCTCGCGAAGCTGCGCGAGTTCGGCATATCGCGTCTGTAGCGTTGCGCGTAGTGCGTACGGCAGGTCGCTAAGTGCGTTCGAGGAGCGCGCGAGGTCCCAAGCCGTCGTCGTTCCGCCGAAGGGCTGATAACCGGTCGGAGCAGCGTCGTGAAACGTCCGAACGAACTCGTCGAAGTCGAGTTGTTCGAGATGCGTTTTGCGGATGGTCGCGTCGAACGCAGCGCGTACTTGACGATGTAACGGCCGTCCCTCTTGCAACCTCTGGTGATCGTGCGCAACTTCCTGGCGGATTTGTGCGAGTGCCTCGCGCGTGCGCCCGCCGGCTTGGTAGTTCGCGACAATCTGGCCCACGGCGGTTGCCAAAACAATCGCGATAACGATCGAAACGACTTCCAACGCAAGGTCAGACGGATCGATGCGTAAGGATGGCCGCCGGTGCTGTTTTTCAGGCACGCAACCCGCGTTCCTTACTTTATCAAACCGCCCTGTTCCTTAGGCGCACCGCACGAGTCAGGAGCTCACCACATTTTAGCGTGCGTGCGTGCGTCAGGTGTGCAATGCGGCACGTAGCGGCACGATTGTCCTCTGAGCAGATAATGCAGTAGACGGAAGTTAGACCGGAGTTGCGCCGACGCGCTCAGACACGAGCGGTCGCCGCCTCGAACGGCATATTCGGATGTGCCGATACCGTTTTTACGTCGGCGCGCGTTTGTTCGGGGCGCCGATCGGCTGCGGCTGCAATCATAGCCGCGTTATCGGTGCAATAACGCCGAACGGGAATGTGGACCGGCGTCGCGTGTTTTGCTCCGACCGTTCGAAAGGCGCGTTGTAAAACGCCGTTCGCCGCGACACCGCCGCTTAGAACGATGGCGCGATAGGTGCGCCGTTGCAGCGCCCGGTCGACGCGATCGACCAGTACGTCGATGACGGCAGCTTGAAACGATGCCGCAATGTCGGCCGGCGAAACCCCTTGATCTTGTTCGAGAAAATACCGTACGGACGTTTTAATTCCCGAAAACGACATGTCGAGCGTTCCGGGCTCGGCGCGGTACCGAGGAAAGCCGACTGCGGCCGGGTTGCCTCCGGCCGCCAACTCCTCGAGTGCCGGACCACCGGGAAACGGAAGCCCCAATAAGCGCGCCGTTTTATCGAACGCTTCACCGGCTGCATCATCGCGCGTCTTTCCGATGATCCGCATTTCGGCGGCGGATTCAACGTCGACGAGCTGCGAGTGACCGCCGGATACGAGCAAGGCCAAGAATGGATATTGCGGCTCGCGGTCGGTGTCGAGAAACGCGGCAAAGATGTGACCGTGCAGGTGATTGACGGCGAACAGCGGCTTCGAGGTCGCGAACGCGAGCGCTTTTGCAGCAGCGACACCGACGACGAGGCTGCCGATCAAACCCGGTCCGGCGGTTACTGCGATGCCGTCGAGGTCCCCCAGTCCGCAGCCCGCTCGTCCCAATGCGTCGTCGACGGCGGCCGAAAGCAATGCAACATGCTGCCGGCTGGCGATCTCCGGCACGATACCGCCATACTTAGCATGAAAGGCATCTTGATTCGTCGAGACGTCGGCCAAAACGGTACGTCCATCGCGAACGACGGCCGTCGCGGTGTCGTCGCACGACGTTTCGATTCCAAGTAAGAGCATTTGACGGTTCGACCGTTCGCTGCTCCGGGCAGTTGCGCGAACGCCGCGCGGGGCGCCGTCGATAAACGTTTAAAGTCTGTCGCAGTGGACTGGCGATATCTCGCAGTTGCGATGGCCGGAGCGAGCGCGTTCATCGACATGTACGCCACGCAGCCGCTGCTACCCCAACTGCGCCGCGATTTTGGCGCCTCGGAAGCCGCAGTGGGCGCCACGATCTCGGCACTGACGTTTGCCTGCGCGTTGGCGGCGCCGTTCGTCGGATCGCTCGCCGATCGTATCGGCCGCAAACGCATCATCGTCACGGCGATTGCATTGCTGGGCGTCGTTACGCTGGCGGCGGCATCGGCAACGACATTGGCGGCGCTCGTTGCTTGGCGCTTCGTGCAGGGTCTGTTGATGCCGGCAGTGTTTGCCGTGACCCTGGCATACATTGCCGAGGAATTTGAACCGGGTTTCGGCGGCCGCGCCGTCGGTTCGTATGTCGGCGGCAATGTTTTCGGCGGTTTCCTCGGACGTTATTGTACGGCGCTCATCGCCGATCGCGCGAACTGGCACGTTGCGTTCATCGCTTTGGGCAGCTTCAATCTTATCGGTGCCGTCGTTGTCGGGGTGGCGTTACCGCGTTCGCGCCATTTCGTAAAGAGCGGTTCGCTCGCTGCTTCGCTGCGTGCAATTGCTTCGTTCGTGCGAAACCCCGTGCTTGTAGCGACCGATGCGATCGGCGGTGCGCTGCTGTTTGCGCTGGTCGCTGCTTTCACGTACGCGACGTTTGAGCTTGCAGCGCCGCCGTTCGGCTTGAGTACCACCGCTCTCGGCAATGTCTTTTGCGTCTACCTATTCGGCGTCGTTGCTACACCGCTCGCCGGAAGACTCATCGACCGCTACGGACACCGCACGACCGTTTTGCTGGCGCTCGGGTTAAGTGTCGGCGGCGTCGCGTTGACCCTCGTTGCAAATGTTTCGGCGTTCGTAACGGGGCTCGGCGTCATGGCCACCGGCGTTTTCTGCGCATCGTCGGCGACGCAAGGCTATATCGGTGTCGTTGCTTCGGCGCAGCGTTCGACGGCTGCGGCGCTGTATCTCAGCGTGTACTATACCGGTGGCGGATTGGGCGCCGTCATCCCGGCGGTCGTCTGGAACCACGGCGGTTGGCCGGCGACCGTCGGGCTGATCGTCGGCGTTCAACTGTTCGCCGCAATGCTGGCGGTGACGATCTGGCCGGCCACGCCCCCCGGCAGACGGCATCGTGCGGTCTCCGATTCGCCGGTGTAAACGCGCATGCGCGCACGCACGACAGTATCTTATGTTTTATCGGTTACGGCCGCTTGGAGTTCAGCGCTAAATTCGGCGACGCTAATCGGCGGACGTTTCGCATCGGAGCCGCGTGCGTTGACGCTCAACGTGCCGTCGGCTAATTCGTTCTTGCCGACGACCAAGATGTAAGGGACTTTTTGCGTTTTCCAATGCCGAATTTTATAGCCGAGCTTTTCGTTGCTGCTGTCGCCTTCAACGCGGAAGCCGTTCGCGCGGAGTTCGTCCCGTATCCGATAGGCATAGTCGAGCTGATGCTCGGAGATCGGAACGACGACGGCTTGCACCGGCGCAAGCCAGACCGGGAAATTGCCGCTGAAGTGCTCGATGAGCACGCCCATGAAGCGTTCCATCGATCCGGCCAACGCGCGATGGATCATGACCGGACGATGATCGCCGCCGTCTGCACCGCGGTACGTAAGCTCGAACCGTTCGGGCAATATAAAGTCGACTTGCACCGTGCCGAGCTGCCATTTTCGGCCGATCGCATCGTGCAAATTGATGTCGAGTTTCGGACCGTAGAATGCGCCGCCGCCTTCGTCGACGGCATAGGGAAGATTACGCGATTCAAGCGCGTTTCGGATGGCCGATTCAGCTAGCGGATCGGTCGGCCCGCGGTGTTCGCGCGTCGACAGAAAATACTCGAATTCAGTAAACTTGAAGGCCCGCATGAGGCGTAGTGCTTCATCGAGCGTTTGCTCGAATTCGCCTTGCAACTGATCGGGCGTGCAAAACAAATGCGCATCGTCTTGCGTAAACCCGCGCACGCGCGTCAGCCCGTGTAAGGTTCCGCTGCGTTCGAAGCGATAAACCGTGCCGAACTCCGAAAAGCGCAACGGTAAATCGCGGTACGAGTGTGCTTGCGAGCGATAGATGAGAATATGGCCCGGACAGTTCATCGGTTTTAGCCGAAAGCGCTGACCCTCGACCTCGATTGGACCGAACATCCCGTGGGCGAAGTTCTCAAGATGCCCGGATATTTCGTAGATACGTTCGTGCACGATGTGCGGCGTAACGACCGGGTCGTAGCCGCGCTCTTTGAGACCCTGGCGGATGAACTCTTCAACGACGCTGCGGACGATCGTACCCTTGGGGTGCCAGAAGACCAGACCGCCGCCGGCATCTTCTTCGATGCTGTACAAGCCAAGATCCGGTCCGAGTTTGCGATGGTCGCGCTTTGCCGCTTCTTCGAGGAACGCCAAATATTCATCGAGTTCGCGCTGCGTCGCAAACGCGGTACCGTAGATCCGCTGCAACATCGGTTTGTGCTCGTCGCCGCGCCAATAAGCGCCCGCGACGCTCATTAATTTAACGGCACCGATGTCGCCCGTGCGCTCGGCGTGACCGCCGCGGCAAAGATCGGTGAATTCGCCGATCGTGTACAACGTGATCGGATCGCCGTCCGGAATGCCCGCGGCAAGTTCAAGCTTGTATTCGTTTGCCGCATACCGCGCCGCGGCTTCCTCGCGCGTGACGCGCCGGCCGGTCATCTCAAAATCGGCTGCAACGATCGCGTGCATGCGCGTCTCGAGCGCGGCGAGATCGTCGGGCGTAAACGGCGTCGGACGGTCGAAATCATAGTAGAAGCCGTTGTCGATTGCCGGCCCGATCGTCGGCTTCGCCTCGGGAAACAAATCTTGTACGGCGTAGGCCAACACGTGGGCGGCGGTGTGGCGAAGCTCTTCGAGACTGGGCTGACTCATCGCCGAAGCGCTTTCCGGGCTCGGCGGCACGAAGCCTCGGTCTGCTCGGCGCTGCGCCGTAAGCGCTTGCTATCGCGACGCAATGTTATGGCCTATGACGATCGGCGCCGGTGAAATGCCGCCGGCAATATCTGTGATAGCTAACGTACATCAAGGAGCCAGGCACAAAGTAGCAGCCTCCGAGCGTTGCACCCGCAGGTAACAACCCAATAGAGAGCCGCCCCGCGCCTGCACCGAGTGCGGCAGGCAAGATCTCGCCGCGAGCTAAACCTCGATTACGGCACGCTTGAAAATCGAGATCGCGATCCGGCAACGCTTGCTACGGCGTTAACCGCGAAACTTGCTTCGTTGGACCGCCGTCCGGGCTTGGTTTTTTGAAATCTTCGGCTCGAACCGTTCGCAATTATATATTTGTGAAGTAGTACGTCGTTGTGCTCGAAATTGATTCGTTCTGATGTCGATTCATCCGGTCGTCGACGATCTTGTCGCGCGTCTTCCACGTTATCGCCTTCGCTTTAAAGGTTTGCGAATTTCTGCCGGCGTTGCAATTTGACTAGCCCGTACGATGTTGCACGTTGACCACCGCGAGCAATGTAATATGTTGGCTCGGGTGCTTAACGTCTTGTCATCTTTCTCGACTCTTAGTCGGCTATCGCTCATAAACGTGCATAGCCTCGGCGAAACGGTCCTATTGCCGTTTGCAGTAGCACGCGTCTTATTTAGCCGACAGTGTACCGGTTATTGCAATTCTCGATTGATGTGGTTCACGATGCCGATCGCTCTTGACGGCGATCTGCGCGACTATTCGTGTACAGGCAGCATAGCCGCCCAACATTGAAAGTTTCTCGCCCGGTTGCGCTTGTTGCCGGATGTCAAGTTTAACATCGGTGCGAGTCGGCCGACGAAAGATGCGGCTAGGCTGCGAGAATCAGCATTTGCTCGGAACTGCAATGCATCGCTCCGAGCGCCTCAATCAATTATGCGAGTCGGCTTGCATGTAAAAAGCCACGCAGCTGCGGGTTTCAATGGTGCGCGGTGCAAGGATTGAACTTGCGACCCCCACAGTGTCAATGTGATGCTCTCCCACTGAGCTAACCGCGCATGCCGACCGGACCGGATCTTATACGCCTCGTTACGGAGCCCATCCTTGTGCCGCTATCATTCGGATACCTGAAAACATTCGCCCAAGACGCGACGCTGTACGCTTCGCGGTCGGTATCCGACCGTGTATTGAAGGGCACAAATCGGGCCGAGAGCGTCGCTCGTACGCCGACGGCGGCAACTCGGCTTAACGACCGACAGCATGCGCAAACGTTTGCTTAGCGAATGCTAAGCGGCGATGTCGAGACTGAAGCGTACGCCAAAGTGGCCGGTGCTTGCGCTGCTGATTTTCATTGCGCTGCCGGCGACGCCGGGGTCGAGTGCTGCTGCCGATCCGTCTGGACGAGCGATTGATGCTGCCGCGCTTACGAATTTTCCGGCGCACCCGCATTCGGGTTTCAGCCTGGCCATCGTGCACGGCGGTAAGTTAACGTACATCAAAGGTTACGGCTTTCGCGATGACGGCACGCCGGATACGTTCATTCCCGACGATCGTAATTATTACGGCATCTCGGTCGGGCGCGGTTCGTCCGGGCGCAAGCCGGCCGACGCTGACACGATCTTCGAGATCGGCTCGGTGACCAAGCAGTTTACGGCAGCGGCGATCTTGCTGCTTGCGCAAGAGCATCGGCTTCAACTCGATGATGCGGTCAACCGGTATGCGCCGGAGTACCCGAATTCGGCATTGACCGTACGCATGTTGCTCAATCAGCGCTCCGGTTTGCCCGACTTAAACACGCTCGTTTTCTTGCAGCGCGTCCATCCGTCGGCGAAACGGGCCGACGGCACGATCGATTCGCTTCTCGTGAGCCGGGAGATTGCCAAACTTCCCGTGCGCTTCGCACCGGATTCGGCGTTCGAATATAGCAATTCAAATTATTTCGTACTCGGCACGATCGTCGAGCGTATCACCCGTCGTTCGTTGCAAAGGTTTTTATCAGACAAAATCTTCACTCCGTTGCACATGGATCGTACGGCATATGCCGCCGCTGCGAAAGCAAGCGACGTTGCCGTGGGTTATCGTAACGATGCGAAGGACAACGTGCGGCGCGCTTATCCGTTCGATCTGCCATGGCTCGGCGGGGCCGGCGCAATCACGTCGACCGCTCGCGACATCGCGCGTTGGGATGCGGCGTTGCTGGACCGCAAGTTACTCGAACCCGAGTCCCTGCGCGAAATGTGGCAGGGCCGTGAATCCGGTCGGGGACAGGGATTGTATGCCATGGGCTGGGTGGAAGATGCACTCGGCTCACATCGTTACGTCTGGCATAACGGTGAAACGGGCGGGTTTCACGCGCTAAACGTCATCTTTCCCGACGACGCTTTAGCATTTTGTCTGTTGACCAACAATCAAGATGCGCAACCCGAATTTCTTTTGCCGCAGATTGCTTCGCTGTATTTTCCCGTACGCGGTCTCGATCGCGTCTTGCCGCACTCGGGCGTCGTGCTCGTTGAAGCGTCGCTCGTCGTGGGGCTCGGCGCACTGGCGATCGCGATCGTCGCGATTGTTACGCTCAAGCGCTTCATCGCGGCGGGAATCGTCGCAGCGGCCGCTGCCCTCCTGCTCGGCTTTTTTCTACCGAGCATCATCGGGTTCGTCTGGGGCGGTGTTGCCGCGATCGTACCGGTTGCCGCTTACGCGGCTGCCGTGCGCCTCATTCTGCCGCGGCGGCGCCCGGCCTGAAATGTAACTTCACTTAGGAGCAACCATGCCCGTTCGCTATAGCGCAATAATTCCGGTCTTGCTTGTCGCGCAGGTTCAACCAACGCGTTCGTTCTTTGTCGACCGGCTTGGCTTTGCGGTCAGCGCAGACGTCCAATTCGAAGGGCACCTCGGATCTTCGGTCGTGCACCGGGACGACGTCCGGTTGAAGATACAGGCCGAGGCGGTATTTCGCGCGGACACCGGGGAGCGGTCGGTGCCCGGTCCGTACACAGCGCTCACTTACGTCGAGATCGATGACATTGGTGTGCTCGTTCCGGAAATTATCGACGCCGATATCGTGATACCGTTGCGCCGGACGGCGAACGGTATGCATGAGATCGGCGTTCGCGAACCGGGCGGTAACATTCTCATGTTCGCATCGCCGCTGCGCGCTTAGGCCTTGCCTTTCTTTTTTGCGCCACGGACCGACTTTGCCAGGAGATCACCAAGATGTTTGTTCTCATCCCGCGTAATGAGTTTCTCGATAAAGGCGAGCACGCGCGTTTCGTCTCCGCTTAGCGCATGAGCGGACGCGGCGGCTGATTGACGAGTTTTTTCCTCGATGAGTTCGAGGCCCCCGTTGGCTAAAAATTCGTCGATGACGCCGGGGTGAATGTACGACTTCCGGCAGACTGCGGGCGTATTGCCGAGCCGCTCGGACACGGCCTTGATTGCAGCAACGACACGGGCTTTACCGTCCGTCTTCGTGTCAACGCGTTCGGAGGCAAGCGCAAGTGCGCAGGCGAGCGTGCCTTCCCACGTGCGGAAATCTTTAGCGGTAAAATCGTCGTTGCTGATCGTGCGTAAATAGTCGTTGACGTCCTGCGATGAGATCGTCGCCGGTTCACCGTCATCGTCGATATAATGGAAGAGCTCTTGGCCCGGGATGTCGCGTACCTGACGGATGATCCGGGCAAGCTTTTTATCGCGGATGCTGACTTTATGGTCGCGACCGCTTTTTCCGCGAAAGCTGAACCGGACCGTGTCGCCGCTGATGGTGACATGATCTTCCTGCATCGTGGTTAAGCCGTACGAGTCGTTCTGCTTGGCATACTCTTCATTGCCGACGCGGATCATCGTCGACTCCAGTAGCGAAACGACCGTTGCCAGCACCTTGTCGCGTGACAGGCCGGGTTTTGCTAAGTCGCGACTGACTGCTTCGCGAATCAACGGCAGCGCTTTGGCAAAGGCGATCATGCGATCGAACTTCGTCTCGTCACGCACCTCGCGCCAACGCGGATGGTAGCGATATTGTTTGCGCCCGCGCGCGTCGCGACCGGTCGCCTGCAAGTGGCCGCGCGGGTCAGGCGAGATCCAGACGTCGGCATAGGCCGGCGGGATCGCCAGCTTTTTGATGCGCGCGATCTCCGTTTCGTTTTTGATCGGTTTTCCGTCCACACCGACGTAGCCAAATCCCTCGCGCCGCTTGACGCGGCGAATCCCGGGGCGATCGTCCGTTACATAGCGCAAACCGGCAGCTTTGGCCGATTCGACCGGTTCCATCGTCGTCACAACAAGCGTTGTACCCGCCCGTCATATGTTAGTCGCGCCGCTTCGCGCCGAACGCCTGGGGTCGGAACGTGCTCGGCGGACATTGCGCCGACAAGGTGCGTGACGCTTCCGCCATGCAGGAGGACGATCGCATCTGCGATGAGACGTCGATGGCACCGCCACCAAAGCGTTTCAGAACAAAAGATGGCCGTCGGCCGATCGGCGGCGAGCATCATGAGATCGAGCAACGCAGCGCTGAACTCGGCTGTCTGCATAAAATCCGCATAGCCGCGGAACGACGCGTTGCGAAGCGCGACATTGGGCGAATTCACGATTGGTTCCCGGCGGCCACCCAGCTCGGGCAGCGATTGGTACTCGATGTTCGACTGGGGCAACGATTGTCGTAACGCATCAGCGTTGAACTGCGGATGAAGGCGGCTGCCCGGATAGCGCCGCACGTCCGCCGCAGACGCGATACCGGCTGCACGCAGGTGAGTGGCAAACGCCGCGCCGTCGAGGGTCCCGTGTCCGATCGAAAACAGATGGATCTGCACGAGACAGGCGTTCTCCAAGGAACAAGCGTGCGGCCTCGCCAACGGCCGCGAACGCTTGCCCCGCGTCAACCAAAGAAGTCGCGCCGATTAGGCGGGCAGTCGTTCGACCTCAAGCGCATGAGCCGGTGTCGGCGACGCCGCAGATACGCTACTCGACCGGTACCGGTGTCGTCGGCTCGTTTTCGACCGGTGTATACTTGCGGTATGTGCAGATCGATCCGTCCGTTATTCAATTTCGAGCCCGCAGCGACGGACGCCGACATTCGGGCGGCTTCGCTCCAATTCGTTCGTAAACTGTCCGGGTTCAATCGTCCTTCACAGGCGAATGAGGCTGCGTTCGATCGCGCGGTCGATGACGTATCGAGCGCTGCAAGCACCCTGCTTGAGGCGCTCGTAACACGCTCGGCTCCGGCCGATCGTGAGGTTTGGGGCGCACGAGCAAAGGCTCGTGCTTACCGCCGGTACAACAGCCGGCCAGCGGCTGACGCGATTGAGGCCGATTCTGCATCCGTGCAACACGGTCACGAACATATCGCAGAACATCCGAAACTGAACGCCGCCGTCTAGATCGCAGCAAGGCGAAGCCCGGTCGTCGCAACCAGACTGTGCGACGCAAAGCAGGCACGGAATTCGCAACTGTGGATGCAGCCCAGGCGTCGCGCAAGTGCGACGCGCGATTCGATTGCTGTTACTGACCGACGTCTGCCAACCTTGGCATTGGATTGGGGCGTGACTCGATCCGTCGAAGCCGGTGAGAACAGCCGAATCTGCACTAGACAGGCGTTCTCCGAAGCTTGTATAATCCCGAAGTTCGCCGGGCGGGCGCGTAGCTCAGTGGGAGAGCATCCGCTTCACACGCGGGGGGTCGTTGGTTCAATCCCAACCGTGCCCACCATCATGGTGCCGCTCCGGCTAAGTGGTCTGGATCTGACGCAGTAGCTCAGTTGGTTAGAGCGCCGCCCTGTCACGGCGGAGGTCGAGGGTTCGAGCCCCTTCTGCGTCGCCAGTGCAAACGCCGTCCATCTCTTGTAGAGGCCGGTTCGTTCGCCGTTGGTAGCACGCGACGCATGCGTTCACGACGTTGGAATGGAGAGTTCTTGCGAAGCAATCGAAAGAGTGTGAGCTGTCGCTCTCGATCGGTATTGAAATTGCGCATTGTCGGCAGTGAGGTTATTTCCAAGCGTTTCTAGACTGATAGCCGCGCAAATCTGCTTCGCGCAAAGGATGTTGCCGCAGGGGTCCGGGCTCGATCGACTGGATCCGACGGTGAAACTCGCGCGTTTTCGCAGGCGAAAGACGGCGTCCGTTGGCGATTCGATATTTTGTAATGACCGGTTTGACATACTGCCCCGTAACATCACCTTGTGAGCAGCGGCGCTACGCGGAGTTCTGTTCCACGGGCAGGTCGGAAGTGCAATCATCTGTGAAGGCGCAAGCCCTTGAATTGAACAAATAACCACGCGCACGATGCGACACTGGACATCTTGTCTTGACGTAAAGCGAAAGCTGCCGTCGAAACGGACGCCGCATCGTTCATTGCCATCCGGTACGGAGTGAGCGCACTCCCGAAGGAACATATCGTTTGCCGAGATAGCTCAGTCGGTAGAGCACAGGTCTGAAAAACCTGGTGTCGCCAGTTCGATTCTGGCTCTCGGCACATTTAAAGCCCCGGCCTTTTCGGAGGACGGGGCTTTTTTATTATCCTCGACAGCGTGCGGTTCCGATGTTCCGAAGAAGAGCCCAGCCCGCTATACGCATCGATTGTCGTCGTAGTCTATGATGCTATCTCAAGTTCGGCGTTCGAGTTGACCGCATAGCCGGCTTGCGGCAATGGCGTCATGCGCGTCAGCTGAGAACGTACCGATGAAGCCGTCGCGACTTCATCGTCCTTCGTAGATGAAGAACGCATCTTTAATCTTGTCGCCGACCGGACAAAACGCGCGATGGATGTTCAATCTCTCAGATGAGCAATGTTCGAGTACCACTGTGGCTGATAAAGCGTTTCAGCCGTGGCTTACCGTCCTTCGTAGATGCCGGATGGCAAATTGAGTTTCGTCGCCGGGCCGCTCAGGATGCATCGCTGGGGCAATAATTTGCTTGGAATGGACGACATAGATGTTTCGCGGGTAGCCAAAGGTGAGTTGATTTCCGCAGGTATCGCTTGTTATTACCGATACGACTGAAGGCGCAAGCGTGGTCGGGGAACCATCAAACGAGAAAGCGCCCGTAGTCTTTTCAGCAAAGCGGTAGATGCCGGCGTTATCAGCTCCGACCGGTTTGCCGGTAGCAACGTAGGTCTTCGTCGCGGGATCGTCAGCGACGCCGCCACCGCTAAGGAACACACCGATGCCGTATGGATAAGCTGGAACCGTGTTGTTGTAATGTCGCTTTTCAATCGTGCTGATTCCAACGCCGGCAAGATCGAATAAGACCCCTGAATAGTAGTTCGCGATAATGTTGGCGCCGGTCGAATCGTTCGCAAGTTCGCTAGCCGGGCTGATAAGTTGCGGGCTCCGTGCGAATGGTGTTTCATTACCGCTCGCGTTGGGCGGGAAACGGAGCAGCGATGCGTAGCCGGGTTGACCGGTTTGTAGGCCGCCGTCGAAAACAAACATCTTTCCGGTCGATTGATCGACGGCCATTCCTTCAATGGATACCAGGCCGGTTTTCGGGCCTGCAAGTCTACGGATGGGACGAACGTTACCGTTCGCACCGTCGTAAAAAATGGAATCGCGTAAGACGCGCCGGTTCGTTCGTTCGGCCCAATCGCGAGCAACGGGCGGTTCTCAAAGTAACGCCGTACGCAAGAACGTAGGCAAGTTCGCATGCAAGTGAGCTGCGGACAAACGCGCAGTCAGGTGCGCTAGATCGATAAATTTGGCTCCCCACGCCAGCGCCGACCGATGCCGAAGCAGACGTTGTTTGCAAAAGTGCCATTCATCGTGAGTGTCAGCTAGCAAATGTTGCATGAGCTACGAATCCGCGGCTGAGAGGCATGAAACTACTGCGCGTCGTCGGCAGCTGCGCATTATCGACGTCGATTTACGGCGTTCTCTTGTTCGTGCCGGCCGGTACGCTGCATTGGTGGCGTGGTTGGACGGTTATCGGCATTGTGCTTCTTGCCATGGTCGTCGCACGTCTTTGGGTTTTTCGCGACGAAGATGGATTGCTGGCCGAACGTCGCAGACCGCCGTTGCAGCGTGGTCAGCCGTTTGCCGACAAGTTGCTCGTCGTTGCGTTCCTCACCGTCTTTCCGGCGTTTATCGCATTCATTCCGCTCGACGTGTTCCGGCTTCATCTCTTTAGCCGGCCGCCGACCCCGCTGACGATCCTCGGTTTATGCTTGTTCGTCGGCGGGGTGTGGTTGATCGCGCTGGCGTTTCGAGACAACGCCTTTGCCGTCGCAATCGTGCGACATCAATACGAACGCGGCCAAACCGTTATCCGGAGCGGTGTTTATTCCGTCGTCCGGCATCCGCTGTACTCCGGCGTCAGTCTCATCGTCGTCGGAGGGGCGTTGTGGCTTGAGTCCTATGCAGCAGAACTCGCTGCAATTTTTCCGCTACTCGTACTCGTTCTGAGAATTAATGTTGAAGAGGCGTTTCTCAAGAAACGGCTGCCGGAGTACGGTGCCTATATGAAAGCAGTGCGCAGCCGTTTGATTCCGTACGTGTGGTAGTCTACGCAGACCGGCTACGGCCGCGTTACGTAGCGCGGCTGCTCGTCGGGGCCGGAGGGTGAAATAATCTCAGTGCGCACGTCGTGAATCGCCGACTCAAGAACGTCGCCTCGTGTGCGACGGCAAGAGCAAGGGCGAAGCCGATCGCCTTCACAGCCCGAGCCGCTATGACCGGATATGCCATGGCCACAGCGACACTGAAGAAGTTCCTCTATCATAGAGCCTCCAGACGACTAGGTAGGCTAATCAGATTCCCGGACAATCATCCGCACAATCTGTAACTATCCAAAATGGGGAGACGGAGACCTTCTAAAAGGACCTTTTTCTCATGACGCTCGACGAGGCTGCTCAGGTTTATCGAATTCCGCTACAATTCGTAATCGATGATCACGGGTGCATGATCGGAAAAGCGCTCGGCGCGGAAGATCGATGCGGCTCGAACGCGTTGCGCCAGATCGGGTGTAATGAGTTGGTAGTCGATGCGCCATCCGAGATTGCGTTCGAACGCCTTGGGCCAATTCGACCACCATGAAAACTGCTTCGGCTCGGCGTTGACGACTCGAAAGGCGTCGACCCAGCCGATTCGCTCGACGACATCGTCGAACCAGCTCCGCTCGTCGGGTAAAAATCCGGTCGTTTGCGCGCAACTCTTCGGGTCGAACACGTCGATGTCGCGATGAGCGATATTGTAATCGCCGCAGACGATTGTCGGTGTGCCGCTATTCTTCAATGTGATCAGTCGCCCGATGAAGCGATCGAGGAAAGCATATTTTACCGCCTGGCGCTCCGGTCCGCTGGTGCCGGACGGAACATACAGAGAGGCGATCGTTACGTCACCGAAATCCATTTTGATAAAGCGGCCTTCCGCATCCATATCCGGCATATCCAGGCCACGGACGATCGAGCGGGGTGGTCGCCGACTGTAGATGCCGACGCCGCTGTAACCTTTTTTCTCTGCATCGGCGAATGCGTAATGATAATCGGTTAAAGCGATCGCTTCGGGCGGTAATTGGTGTTCTTGCGCTTTGGTTTCTTGCATGCAGAGCACGTCGGGTCGCTGAGATTCTATCCAACGAAAGAAACCTTTACGTGCTGTTGCACGTATGCCGTTCGCATTAAAAGTAATGACGCGGAACATTCTGTGATCTTGCGATAACCTTCGCCGGCTTCCCGCAACGGCCGGCACTCATCGCAGCGAAGCAATCCTTTCGGGGAACTTACGAACGTCCAACGTCGTCACGAAGAACAGCGTGCACCAATTCACCGGTATCGGGGTCGAGCAAAAGCGTGGCCGAACACGCTGCACATCAATAGCAAAATCGTTAAATTTATTGGGGTTTGCGGGGACAAAGTAAAAGTACCGCCGTTCCCGAAGAAGCTACAGACTTCAAGCGAACTTCGCTCGGAGTGATCAGAAATGTTGAATCGCATGTTAATCCCGGAAATCAGCCGCTCGCTCGAGCAAGTGAAAGTTCAGATTTTAAAGACCCGCTCGTTTGAAGATCTTAGCGTACAGTCGACGATTCTCACGTCGCTGGCTCGCACGATCATTCGTGATTTGGAAGCCGCTTTCGTTCAAGCGTCAGGGGCGACAGCCGCTTAAGTCTTCGCTACGACGACGTTTCGGTTCGTGTCAAGCAGCGACGCCGGCAACATCCGGCTCATTGACATCGACAACGATTATCGCCGCTAAAAACGCGTCTCGCTCGTTGACCAGATGGCACGTTACGCAGACGACTCGGGAGCCGAGATGCGGCATGCCAGGATCGTTGTGGTGCTCGCGGCAAGCGGGACAAACGAAATTGAAGTCCATGCGAGCACCTTACCGGTCAAGAGTGCCAACTGGCTGTCACCTCTGTTGCTCGCCGTTTCAAAATGGAAACGGAGTCTCGCAAAAACGATACGGATAGGCCGTTAATCCACGAAGCTATATCGGCTTTGCTCAGCGCATTGCCGAAGCATCAGGTATCGGTTCAATCGCCGTTGCGCGGTAGGTGCGGGCTCGTGCCGCCTGCGTGCCGCGACACGTCAGTTGCGCCGGAGCGCCGGTCTCGATGGCGACCGTGACGACGACTGGGCCGCGCGGCGTGTTCAGCGTCACCTGTGAGCGAGCGGCGTCGATTCGCTGTTCTGAGGCAATCGCCAGCGCTCGCCGGTCAAGAATCCCAAGCTGTCGGTGAGCGTAAATGAGTGCGGCCTGCGCGATGGGTGCAAGCCCGATACGGCCGCGCATGAGGTCCGGCACGACCTCGTCGGCATCGGCTCGATCGGCAAGTTCGGCAGCAGCCGACGGCTGGACGCGGCCGTACATTTCACCGCTCGGCAATACCAGCAGATTGGCGGCAAAGCGATCGCCGCCCAGGTGCGTCGTCTCCCAGACGCGGCCGGGACGGGCGTGCTGCAAGGCTTGCGCCAGCGGCCGGCCGCGTAGCGCACAACAAGCGTCATGGCGACCGTGCGTGCACACGAGATAGAGCGGATCTGCGTCGACCGTAGCCGGCGCCGGCATCTCCGAACCTTGTTCGAGCCAGGACGCTACGTCGGAGAGGTCGTCGGCATGCCGCCAGCTTATGGCACCGGCGCCGACGTCTGCAATGCCGATCGCATACCCGCCTGCAGGCTTGCCGATTTCATGCTTGCCAGAGCGACGAATCGCTTGCAATCGCATTCCTGCAGCGGCGGCCGCAACGTCGATGCGGCGCGCAACATCCGGTTCGCACCGGCTTTCCGTAAGGCCGCGCGGACCCCAAGGTCCGGGCTGATGAACTAAAAGGACTCGGCTATGCGGCCAGGCCGTACCCGGCATCGCGTCGCCGCGCAACTCGGCTTCGTTCGCACACCGAAACGCAGGCACCGTCATACGGAGACCTTGAACGCGCCGCGAATCATGCCGGAACGACGATCCCTTCCCGCAGCAACCGGCGCAGTAACGTCAGCCCGTCCGTCACGTCGACTGCCGGTAACCCGGCGGCGCAGATTTTCGCCCCGGATACGATCGCGCGGACGGCGTGAATGAGTTCGGCCGGCAACCGGAGTTCTTTGTCCGCTAGTTCGAGCACGACTTCGGTACGTTCGAGCCGCACGATCGGTTGCAGACCCGGGCGGAGGCGCAAGTCCATCGATGGGTCGAGCGCATCGGCTGCTGCAAGCTGTTCTAGTGGCCCAAGCGGCGCAGGCCGTGTCGCTGCGGCGACGTGCCGGCCGATGCCGCGCGCGATGGCGGCCGGGTCAAGCTGGTCGAGAGCGGCATGTAAAGCAGCGATCGTCGCGTGCAACTCGGCACTCAACACGTCGGAATCGCTTAGATCGACGCCGATCGGCAGCGACCGGCGCAGCGCGACGTCGCCGGCAAGTGTCGCAAACGCCTCTTTGACGATGGTGTGGCGCGTAAGCGGGTGGATGCCGACCGTGAGGTGCCCCGAAATTGCGTCGAGAGCCGCTGCACCATGCACGAATCCACGCGGTAAATACAATGCGTCGCCCGGTTCGAGCACCGTCTCGATGAGCGGCGGCTCGGCGGCGCGTGCGGTCACGGCCTGCTTGTAACCGTCCCATGGTTGCGACGGCAATGGAGATGGAAGTACCGGTTCGTGAACGCGCCAGCGTTTTGACCCGGCAAATTGGAGCACGAATACGTCATGGACGTCGTAATGCGGGGCAAAACCGGTGTTACCCGGCGGAGTGACGTAGGCGTTCACCTGAACCGGGTGGCCGAGTTGATCGACGAGGTCCGTCGCGAACGATTGAAGCGGTGACCAAATGCGGTGCAAACCTTGTAAAACGAGGGTCGCGCCGGCGGCGAACTCCATCAAGACCTTATCGTCGGCAACCTGATCTGCGATCTCCGCGCCCGCGCCGCCCGAACGAGTGAAGCGGCGCTGAGCGAGAACCTCACCGTCGCGGCTTAGACGTAAGAAGGGCGTCCGTAAACCACGTGCCGATACGAGTTCGTCGACCGCTGCAAGCGAAAACAAGTCGCCAAACCGGCCGCCGGCGAGTTGCGCCGACCGGGATAGCAATGGTTTGCGACCCCAGTACAGCGTGCCGAAGTCGGCAATAGAACGGCCGCTCATTCGTTGTAACGGGTCGACGAAGGGCGCCCGTTCGGGCAAGGCGCTTGGCGTGGCTACACGCTCGACCGGGTTAGCGGACGGCCACATCAATGCGTGACCGCGCTAACACGTTCGTTAGGCTCCGCCGTCGGCGCCGCCGTCGTGCGTACCGGGCGTTCCGGAAGCTCCGCCATCCGCCGGACCTTCGGCGCCGCCGTCGGCGCCGCCGTCATGCGTGCCGGGCGTTCCCGATGCACCGCCATCGGCTGGACCCTCGGCTCCGCCGTCGGCGCCGCCGTCATGCACGCCCGACGTGCCCGAGGCTCCGCCGTCGGCAAGACCCTCTGCACCGCTGCCGCTGGTCGTCATGTCGTCGTCATTGAGCATTCGAATCATTCCTCGTTACAGCGAAAGTTGCGTCGCGAGCATACGCGCGCGGCACGGTACGGGTGCCCACCCCTGCCGGTTGCCAAACAAGCCGGAGCAGCAGATCATTGGACGATCGCCGACGCGAAAACGAGTCATCCGCTTGCGGTCCGGCAGCAGATCTACCGTCATGCAGACGCGGCCTTCACTGCTAAGCAAGCGCCGTGAATGGCCGCAACCCGTCCGACCGTATCGACAGCGTCAATCGATCAGCGTTCGATTCACGTAATCTAACAACGGTTTGCGTTAACAGCACAGCCCCAAAAGGCAGGCAAACCGTGAAGGATATCCGGCATGCAAAATGCGTAAAAAATATGAGCCGCCTGCGCTTCTAAGGTTGTTTGAAGCGAAGCGAAGTAATTCACAGAGGCGTCTCACTCGTAGCATTCGCGTTTTGATGCACCGATACGGCGCTTCGCTTACGCTAAGTTGATGATTGCGAAAATAGCGTTGCGGAGAGTGTTCGTTGTGCCGACCGGAAACTCGCTTTCCCGTAAAACACATAAATTGCCGACTCTTAAAGCTCGACGCGCCTGGCGCTCGGCTTAACGCGGTGTTAGCCGGGCTTTAAACCGCGGTTAAAAGTCTGCCTTAAAGCGGACGCGTCGTGACCCGAGCGGCTATTATTCGGAGATGCAAGAGGCTGCTCGTACATTCCGTCCGCCCGGTTCACTGCCGGCGTCACCGCTGGCACCGTACACCGGCCGCTGGGATGTTCGCCAAGCTGCGCATCTGCTTCGACGGGCCGGTTTCGGCGGTTCGCCGGCGGACGTTGCGGCACTCGCCCGACGGCCGATGCGCGATGCCGTCGCTTCGCTCGTTGCTTTCCCGGCCGTTCATTTGCCCGAGCGCCCGGATATCCCGGACGAGTCTGCGATCGATATGCAATTGCGCGACCGGTCGATGTCCGACGCCGCGATGCCGGGCGCCGACCCGGCCTTGGTGGATCTGCGCAAGCAGCGCCGGGCGCTGCAAGTGCGCGGCGTGATGGCGACGCAATTATGGTGGCTCGACCGAATGATCGCCACGCCGGCGCCGCTGCAAGAGAAGATGACCTTGTTTTGGCACGGTCACTTTACCACCGCGGCGATTCAGAAAGGCGTAACGCCGCGCGAGATCGTCGCGCAAAATGCGTTGTTCCGTTCGTTTGCGCTCGGCGATATCCGTGAATTGACGCAACGCGTCGCCGTCGACCCGGCGATGCTCAAATACCTCGATAACTTACGCAACGACGCCACCCATCCGAACGAAAACTTCGCGCGTGAACTCATGGAATTGTACACGTTGGGGATCGGCAATTACAGCGAGGCTGACGTGCGCGAAGGCGCCCGCGCGTGGACGGGCTTGCGGCTGCACCGCGCAAGCGACGAAGTGTTCCTCAACGAACGCTTTGTCGATAATGGATCGAAAACGTTCTTAGGCAAAACCGGGAACTGGCGCGGCACCGATGCCGTCAACATTATCTTCGAGCAGCCCGCCGCCGCTCGCTATTTTGCAACGAAGCTGCTGACGTTCTTCGTTTACGCGGAGCCGGAACCCGAGTTGGTGGAGGCCGTCGCCGATCTCCTACGCGGGCACAAGTACGTGCTTGCACCGGTCATGGCGACGTTGCTCGCATCGAACGTCTTTCATTCCGAACGCGCATATCGCGCGTTGGTCAAGAGTCCGGTCGACTTCGTCGTCGGTTCGTACCGGCTATTCGGCGTTGCAAACGCGCAACCGTCGGCATTGCCGGCCCTCCGGCGCATGACGCAGGTGCTCTTTTATCCGCCCAACGTCAAAGGCTGGCCCGGCGGCGGCGCGTGGCTTAATAGCTCGACGGTCCTTGCACGCGAAAACTTTGCCGACGCGCTCATGACGGCAAACGTCGTCGACGGCGCGTCGAGTTGGCTGCTATCGGCCGGCCCCTCCAGTGCGGCGAACGCCGCCACGGCGATCGTGGATTCGATCGTTCAAGGCGATGCGTCGCCGGCGTCGATAAGCCGGCTCGAGGCATACTTGGGCGGCGCGGACACCGCCGCAAACGGCGCGTTGTCGGGTGAAAACTTCGAGCAGCGCATGCGCGGCGGCGCCTATCTCACGATGGCGATGCCGGCCTATCAACTCGCTTGAGAAAGATCGAAATCGATGAAGCGTTTTAGTTTCTTAGCCGGCGGATGCGCCGGGCTCAGCCTCGCAGCGAACTCCGGGCATTTGTTCGCTCGCGCACTTGCAGCACCGGCGCTGACGGGCTCGGCGAGCACCGGCGATCGCGTCTTAGTCGTGATCAACTTACAAGGCGGCAACGACGGCCTCAATACCGTCGTTCCGTTTGCCGATCCGGCGTATTATCGATACCGGCCGACGATCGGCATCGCGCCGAACGATGTTTTGCGGCTCGATGCCGCCGTTGGTCTCAACCCCGCGCTTGCGCCGCTCAAAGCGCTCTACGATCGCGGTATGGTCGCCGTCGTCCAAGGCGCGGGCTACCCCAATCCCGATCATTCGCATTTCCGCTCGACCGAGATTTGGCAAACGGCCGTCCCGGAAGCATACGCGTCGACCGGATGGCTCGGCCGCTACCTCGACGGCTCCGATCTGCCGGAGAATAACCTTTTCAATGCCGTTGCGCTTGCACCGGTATTGCCCGAAGTGCTCGCGACGCAACGTATCGATGTGCCCGCGATCGATACGTTACGCAATTACGGATTGCTGAGCGACCGCGATCGCGGCGAGCGTGCAGCTTTCGCCGGCGTGACGAACGATACGCGGATGCCGTTTGCTTCGCCCTATCTTGCAACGGTGGCCGAGATCGAAGATCATGCCGAACGTGGCGCTGCGGAGTTGCCGCAACTGGTGCGCGGCTACACGACGAGTGCGAATTATCCGGCGACGCCGCTGGGACGCAGTCTCGCTCTAGCCGCGCAAATCATCGGCAGCAAACTCGGGACGCGCGTTCTTTACGTTCAACATGGATCGTTCGACACGCACGTGTCGCAGCAACCGGTGCAAGACCGCTTGTTGCGCGAACTCGCCGACGGGCTCAGTGCGTTTTACACCGATTTAGCCGCGCACGGCAACGATAAACGGACGCTCACGATGACGTTTTCGGAGTTCGGCCGGCGGGTCGCCGAAAATGCCAATCACGGAACGGACCACGGCGAAGCGGCACCGATGTTCGTCATCGGCGGCAACGTTCGCGGCGGATTGTACGGGATGCACCCGGCGCTCGATCGGCTCGATAACGGCGATGCGACGTTTACCGTCGATTTTCGCAGTGTGTACGCAACGTTAATCGAGAAATGGTTCGACCGGCCGGTACAAGGCGTCATCAGCGGCACCTTTCCCACGCTGCCGTTGCTCGCTTAACTCTGTTCGTCAGGGCGCTAGCCTGAAGCGCAACTCGTTGCGGCGGCATCCGCGCACGGCATGAGTTGTCACCCGGCAACGTGAATCTATGCTGCCGGATGTTCCGCCCCATCGGCTGGACGATGCGCGTTCGGCGGCTGAAAACGCATGCCGGTTTAGCCGCCGCCATTGTCCCTTGCGCAATTATCGTTCATCTCATTGCTGAGGCGGCCGCCGTCGGTCGAGACGGTCTCGGCTTGGCCTTTCTCGTCCGCCACGCATATTTTGCGATCTTGTTCGGGGCAGCGGCGACCTGGTTCGGCATGACCGCCGGCATCGGCCGGCCGCTGCGCGAGCGTCGCCGGCACTGCGCCTTAATGCGCGCCGATCTGCGCGGCGATCGCAACTCGCACGGCATCGCGACGCTCGTCGCAGCGAACCTCGCGTTCTTCGTCGTGACTCAGGTTGCCGAAGGGGTTCCGGTTGCAACCGGCGCCGTGGCCCTATCTCTCGTCGTTGCATTCGCGTGCTCGATCGGCGCCGCGCTGTTCGTCTTTTTCTTCGGTCGTGCCGGTCTACGGGCCACAATCGATGCAGTCATCAATTGCCTTTCGCGCCGTCGCGCGCAGCCTGCAGTCTGGGCGCGCTCGGCGGCCGTTGTCACGCCGCGACATGCAACGCTCACCTACACGCTCGCACGACCGAACCGACCGCCCCCGTTGTTGACCCAGTTCTGACTTCTTCGCTTAATCAGAAAGGGTTATTCCGTGGGTCGAATTCGATGCGCGTTGCCGTTGGCGTACGCGCTCTGCGCACTAGCGTTCATTTTCAGTTGCCGCTCGCAAGCATTTGCTCAGGCTTCGACGTTTCTTGCCGGCACGGTTTCAGCGAACGGCCGGCCTGCCGCCGGTGCCGTCGTCACTGCAAGCGGCAGCAACATCTCGGTCCGCACGACGACCGATGCACAAGGTAAATTCCGTTTTAACGCACTTCCGTCGGGCGTGTACGCCGTCGATATCCGGGCCGCAGCCGGCACGTCGGCACTGCGCGTCGACGTGCCGTCAGCCGGCACGATCGTTACCGTCGTCGTCAGCAACCTTAAAGAGATCGGCAGAACGTCGGTTACCGCGCGCCCGCCGGTTGCCGGTTCGGGAACCGATCTAAATTTGACGAGCGAGCAACTAACGCGTTCGCCGGCAAGCGGCAGTTTGCCGGCGCTGCTGTTGCAACTGCCGGGTGCGGCACGCGGAGCGAACGGTGTCGTTCATCTCAACGGCGATCACGGTGATATCAACTACATCGTCGACGGCGTACAGATTCCGCAAGAGCTCAATCGCAGCGTCGGATCGGAGTTCGACCCGAACGACATTGCTTTCGTCGAAACGCTGCAAGGCGCGTATCCCGCGCAATATGGCGAGCGCTTTGCATCGGTCATCAATATCAACACGCGGAACGGCAGCGGTCCACCCGGCTTTACCACCCAGTTCAATGCCGGGTCGTTCTTTCACCTCGATACCGACATTGCGTACCATGCGAGTATCGGCAAGAGCACCTTCGTCGTGGCCAGCCGGAACGAATCGAGCGAACGCGGCCTCGATCCGCCGAACCCGGATTCACCGCACGACAATTTCAGCAACGCCAATCAGTTTTTCCGGTTCACGACCCCAGCCGGTAACGACTTCGTGAATTTAACGCTGAGCCACGCATATCAGACCTATCAAATTCCGAACGACATCAACGGCGGAGAGCCGGCGTTGACCAACGATGCCGAAACGCAAGACGATCTGATTGGTGCGCTCCAATACCGGCATCCGATCGGCGACCACGGCTCGCTGTCGTTTGGGCCGTCCTACAAGCGCTCGCGCATTCGCGATCTCGGCGATCCGTCAAACGACTATAGCTTCGGCGAAGCGGGGAATCCGGGCGCCGCTACGGATTGCGCGCAGGCGCTCACCGGCCACGGTCCGATCGTCAACGGGCTCGTTACCGCACCGGTCGGTAACGGCACGATCGATAACGGAAACGGCTATGCGAACGGCACCTGCGGTTTTTCCCTTGCAGCGAACCGGACGGCGATTGATGTCGGCGGTAACGTCGATTACGATAATCGCAGTGCGCACCATGACGTTCGCTTTGGTGCACTCTACGATGCAACGCATGTTGATAAGACGTATGCCGTTTCGCTTCAGCCGGGCAATTTTCTCGCGCCCATTTTCACGCCCGCCACGCCGGATGCAGCATACACGGTAATTGATAATGCGCCGAACATCGCTCACTCGGGTGCCGCGTACGTGCAAGACTCATGGAAGATGGGAGCCTACCAGCTCGATTACGGTCTGCGCGGCAATACGTTCAACGTTGCGTCGACCCAGTTCCACGTCGGTTACGGCATGACGAGCCCGCGGATCAAGCTCACGCGTAACCTCGGCGCACGCGATAGCGTGTACGTGTTCTACGGCCGCTTCTTCACGCCGTTTTCGGTTGAAAACGTTTCACCCAGCGCTGCATACGCGCTCAATTTGCCGCTGCAGTCGGCGGTAGCGCAATTCGATCTGAAGCCGCAACGCGACTCGGTGTATGAATTCGGCGGCCATGTCGGCTTGGGTAAAGGCGATTTGGGCGTGCGGATCATGCAGAAGAACGCGACCGATCTAATCGACGACACCCAAGTCGGCGTCACGAACTTGCACCAGGATATCAACTACACGTTGGGCCGGATCGGTACGCAGACGGCGTACTACCAACTCGGTTTCGCGCGTGCAAGCCGGTTTTATCTCTCAGCGACCCACACGTACTCCGTCAACAAAGGCTGCGAAACGCAACTGCTCGCACCGTGCTTCGGCGCGCCGGTCGATTGGACGCCCGCGGATCACGATCAACGCATCGACGTCACGTCGGGCATCGTTGCCAACGACCGCAACGGCGGCTGGATTGCGTTTGACAGCGAGTACGGCAGCGGCCTTTCGTCGGCGCTCAATCCGATCGGCGGCATTACATGCGGCGGCCTTGACCTTTCACAGAACGTTGGCGGTCCGTGTAAGCGGACGCCGCATTTTACCTTCGATGTAGAGAAGGGCATCAGCGTAGCTCCGGGCGTCGCACTTACATTGAAGATGCAAAACGTGCTCAACGATCTGTATCAAGTAACGTACTTCAACGCTCAAGGCAACCACTGGGCGCCGCCGCGGACATTCGAGGTCGGCCTGCGCCTGAACTCGCGTTAATCGCGCTTACGGCGGCGAGGGATTCGTTTTTGGCCGCGGGTTGAAGTCGGCCGGGATATGATTCTCGATATGCATCTGCACGTCGGTCGGAACGATGCCGATCGACGTGCAGCCGTAGCCGCTTTGTTGCGGCAGCGTTCGAACGATCGCGTCCGGGATAATGGCTTGCCCCGCCGGAATCGGCGGGCGGATTCCGCTGAGCCGGTCGGGATCGAAAGCCGATAGCAAGTCGCTAATAGCCGGATCCGTATCGACCGGTCCAAAATCGCCCGAGCCCAAGAGTGCACGGGCCGACGCTGCAGCGCGCGCCTCGTCCGGTAACGCTCCCAGCGGGGTTAAGCCGAACATCGCGTCGACGAGCTTTACCACCGACGCGTGATCGCCCGGAGCGTGGTCGACGGTATGCGTTTTCGCATACGGCGAGATGACGATCAGCGGGACGCGCGGCCCGTCGCGTTGCGGCGCTTCACCCGGGACCTCGTGACGAATGTGCGGCGGAACGTGATCGTAATCGCCTTCGGAGTCATCCCACGTAAGGACGATTGCGCTTTGCGACCAATACGGGCTGCGCGCAATGCGATCGATCAGATCCGCGACCATCGCTTCGCTGATTTGCGCGTCGGAATACGCCGGATGATCGTCATCGCCGATAAAGCGCGTCTGCACCGCGGTTTCCGGATCTGCGGGTTTTAAACCGAGCAGATTTTGATAGCCGCCTTTGAGATAAAATACGCCGCCCGCCGGCGGCAACGCGCGCCGATCGATCGTGCGGCGAAAGTCATCCAAACCGTGCAGGTGCGACGCCATGACCGGGTTGTTCGCAACGTAACCAAAGTATTGCGGCCCGTTGTGATGGGTGACGTACGCGGCATGCGTGCCGTCGGCGGTTGCCGGCCCGTCCTGCGGATTGCTTGGTTCGCGGTCGTAGCCTTCTTCGTACCAGCCCCAGGGAATCGCGGCATGCCCGCTACGCGCTATTGCGCCGATATCGTCCGCGACATCCGTCAAATCGCCGTTCGGATCGCGATCCGATTTGACCGTTGCCGGAAGGTCGAGTCCCATTAGGCTGAGCGGCAAGGCAGCAAACGTAAGATTGCGCTGCGTTCCGTAGCCCGGAAAGTCGTGCGGATTCACGGGTAACTTGCCGGCCGTCGTCGGATCCGACGGCGACCCCCAGAACGGATCGAAATCGTTGAGCACCGGCACGCCGGCGCCGGAGTCACCGTTGGCGCCGCCGGCAGCTTGATCGGGATGCAAGATACGTTGCGTGACGCCGGTTTGCGCGGCAATGATCGACAAGTTTCCCGGTGTCGACGGCCCGGTCATCAGCTGCTGCATATGGTCGAATAACACGAAGCGGTTCGCGTATTGCCAGAGAAACGGCACGGTATCGCAATCTTCGTAGGCCATCGTGAGTTCGCCGAATTGCTTTGCCTGCAACGATGGATTGCCGGCCGGTGACAACCGCAATTCTTCGCTGAGTGCAAAGCGGTCCATATGCGCCGTGCCGTCAACGATATTCATCTTCGCATCGATACCGGTATGCGAGTGATCGACGTCATCGGTATCGGCGGCATACTGCGCGGGGCCGATTCGGAACGGCCGGATCAGCGTCATCGCTCCGTTGAGGTCGCGAATCGGTTGCTCGAAACTCGGCGCCAATGCGGGCACATGCGAGAAGAAGCCTTCGGCACCGGGAAACGTACCGAAATACGAGTCGAACGAGCGGTTCTCTTGATAAATTACGAAGACATATTTGATCTTCGCCCGCACGAGCGATTGTATCGACGGCACGCTTGCGGCCGTCCCCGGCTGCGGCATGGCCGCCATGAGTAACGCTCCGCAGAGTAACACGCAGATGGAACGCCGTCGCACAAACCGTGCGTGGACGTTGTTCACCGCAGCCAGCTTAGCTTCATAGCAATACACTTCGACTCAGCGGCCGGCACGCGCTTTTTTCCCGGCATCTTTGCATAGCGCCGTTCGGAGGATGTTCGATGTTCATCGCCGATTGCATCGCCGATGAAGTTGGGATCGCTGCTCGCGCGTGATGCTTTATCGCCCGTTTCGTCCGCCGTCAAGTCGCCCGTCGCGGACATGCCGCTGTCGCTTGACCCGGTTCAAGTTCGTAAGCCTCTCGCCGACTGCGCGGGATCGGGCGTCGTTGCCAAGGCACGCTGGTGGTAGAGCCGCCGAGCACTCATCGTATTGCAAACGCTGTGCTAAGCGTTGATGTCAATGCGCAGGGCGCCGAACTGACGTCGATCGCCCACCGGACGTTCGGTGAAATCTTGTGGCAAGCCGGACCGGTCTGGCCGCAGCATGCACCGAACCTGTTTCCGATCGTCGGACAGCTGGTAAACGACGAGTATTCCGTTGCAGGCCGCGTCTACTCGCTGAAGCGACATGGTTTCGCTCGCCAACGTCGCTTCGAATGGCTCGACACCGATGCCGAATCGTGCCGGCTCATGCTTCGCGACGACGCCGAAACACAAGCGCTGTACCCTTTCGCGTTCGAGCTCGAGATCGCATATGCGTTGCGCGACGCAACGTTACACATCGCGTATAGCGTGCGCAATACCGGAAGCGTCGTGCTGCCGGCGTCGGTTGGTGCGCATCCGGCGTTTCGTTGGCCGCTTACGAGCGCTACGGAGAAGACCGCGTATACGCTTACGTTCGAGCAGGACGAGCCGCTGCCGGTCCGGCGCTTGCAGGCCGGGCTACTGCAAATAGAGAGCTACCCGACTCCGGTCGTCGGGCGCATTCTCGTCCTCGACGAGAGTTTATTCGCTACCGACGCGATCATTTTCGACCATCCGGCGAGCCGTTCGGTGCGGTACGGCGCGCCCGGCACGCCGCAGATCAACGTCGCCTGGGACGGTTTTCAGGAACTCGGCGTATGGTCGAAGCCGGGCGACTTCATGTGCATCGAGCCATGGCGCGGATATGCAAGTCCGGTCGACTTTAACGGTCCGCTCGAACGTAAGCCCGGCATGATGCTCATTGCTCCCGCTCAAGCGCAAACCTTGACGCTGGCGATAAGCGTAAACGCGTCCGTCTAAATCGGCGTTGCGCGCATAACCGGCGATGCTTTCACCGCGTTACGCCGGATGCCCAACCGGTCGAACAGCGGCGTACACACAACGGCAACGGCCAAATTTGCGCTCAATGCGACAAGTGCCGTGTAGGCCGGGAAATTCAGCGGCCCGGCCTGTAGGGTCGTGATCGCGGTAAATTTTTGGGCGGCTACCAGCCCGCTGCCTAGGACCATGCCGGCAAGCCAGCCGCAAAGTAACGCGCGATGATGAAACCAGCGCAAGAATAATCCAAAGACAATGGCCGGAAACGTCTGGAGAATCCAAACGCCGCCGAGCAGTTGCAGATTGATCGCGTATTGCTGCGGAACGACTAGGATGCACGCGACGGCTCCGACCTTTACCAACAGCGACACGATTTTTGCGACTTGCGATTCATGTTCGTCGGTTGCAGCGGGGCGAAAATAGCGGCGGTAGATGTTGCGCGTGACCAGATTTGCTGCGGCGATCGACATGACAGCCGCCGGAACGAGCGCCCCGATCGCAATGGCGGCGAAGGCAAAACCGACGAACCAGGCGGGAAACATCCGCTCGAAGAGTTCCGGGACGGCAAAGTTCGGAGTGCTGGGTTTTATTCCGGCCGCGATGGTCATATAACCGAGCAGTGCGATAAGCGCAAGCAGCAGACTATACGCCGGCAGCAGCGCGGCGTTGCGCCGTAATACGTTTGCACTGCGCGAACTCAGCACCGCGGTAACGCTGTGCGGATAAAGAAACAACGCCATTGCGGAACCGAGCGCAAGCGTGGCATATGCACTGAACGCGGAGGTCGAAACAATGATGCCGGCGGGTTTCGGCCGCGCGCCAAGCACGCTCTGCGCGGTCGTGAAGATGTGCCCGAAGCCGCCTAATTTTAGCGGTATGATGACGATCGCGACGGCGATCGTCACGTAGATTAGCGTGTCTTTGACGAACGCGATCAGTGCCGGGGCGCGCAGGCCCGATGTGTACGTGTAGACGGCGAGAATGAGGAACGCAACGATGAGCGGCACGTCGGCGGCGATACCGCTGCCGCCGAAACCGAGCGAGGCAATGACGACTTGCATTCCGACGAGCTGAAGCGCGATGTACGGTAAGGTCGCAAGGATGCCGGTAAATGCGGTCGCCGCCTCGAGCGCGCGGCTGCCGAACTGACCGTACACGATGTCGGCAGCGGTAATGTAGCCGTTCGCATGCGCAACACGCCACAGGCGCGGCATGAGGATAAATGCCAGCGGATAGGCGAGAACCGTATACGGCACGGCAAAGAATCCGAGCGCTCCGGCACCGTAAACGAGCGCCGGTACGGCAATGAACGTGTATGCGGTGTACAGATCGCCGCCGAGCAGAAACCAAACGATGAGCGTGCCGAAGCGGCGTCCGCCCAGTGCCCACTCTTCAAGCCCGGTCAAACCGCCCTGTTGCCAGCGGGCGGCATAAAAACCGAGTCCCGTTACAAGTGCGAACAAGCCGATAAAAACGCCAAGTTCGACCGGATCCTTCACGGCTCGGTGTCCCGGACCGCATAGTACACGATACCGGTTAGCCCGGCGCTGACCAATAACAGCACGAATTGGTACCAATAAAAGAACGGCACGCCGCCGATCGCGGGATTCTGCCGCAAATACAACGGACACAACAGTGCGACGAACGGAATGACGAGCAGCCAGTACCAGCTACGTATCGAAGGTCGACCCATCCGTGCACTCCTCAACCGACGCCCGCTTATCATTCCCGTTTGCAGCGGCACCGCTAGCGTGTTTGGACGTCATTGGAACTACGCGCCAGGCGTTCCCGCCGCGCCGCACAGCCGGCGCATGACCGGCCGGAAAAAGTACGCCGGCAATCCGATATGATAGCAGATAACTGGAGCCCGAAAATCGCCGGCGATATCAGTTCGTTTCACTGGCATTACCACGACGCTCAGGACGAACGCTTTCTGGTCGTCGCCGGTCGCCTGCGTATAAACTTTCGCAATCAGATCGTCGATCTCGAAGCGGGCGAGTTCATTGTCGTACCGCGCGGCGTCGAGCATCTACCCGAGGCAACGTCTGCCGAGTGCAACGTGGTGCTGCTCGAAAAAGCCACTACCCTCAACACCGGCAATGTGGAAAACGCGCGCACCCTGCGTGAACTCGATCGGCTACGTTGACCTGCGAGCCGGTGTAAATTGCGTTGCAGCGAAGCGGACGGTATGACCAACATCTCGCGTGTCGCTGCAAGCTTATTATTTGCGACGAGCGGTACATTGCATTTCGCCAAGCCGGCTGTCTACCAGCAAATCGTTCCGCCCGGTTTGCCCAATGCATCTGCGCTCGTTGCCATTAGTGGAGCGGCGGAGATCGCCGGAGCGATCGGCTTATCGTTTCCGCTTACGCGCCGCGCTGCGGCGTTCGGACTTATCGTTCTGCTGGTCGCGGTGTTTCCGGCGAACATTTACATGGCTGTTGCGCACGAGCATTTTGCGCCGGTTGCTCCGGCATGGCTGCTTTTCGCTCGGCTGCCGCTGCAAGCCGGCCTCATTGCTTGGATGTGGACGTTACGTTAAGCGCCGTTCGATCCAGTGCGTTGAGCGTTTTGGCGGGGGTCGTCGGCAAATCGATCGCCGAATGTCATCTCGCCGATGCGGTCGACGCGGAGAACTCGAACGTCTCGACGCAGCTCGCACCATGCGGCCCGGCGTCCACACCTTGGCCCCGAAATAGAGGCCGAGCGGTCTGATGGTGCGCCCGCTGGCGGACGGGAATCGGCTTCATAGGTGCTGCTCAGCCGGCGATGTTCGCTCAGCGCGCAATGGGCGACCTCGAAGTTTGCCGTCGTTGCGCGCCGGTCGAAACGCGGCGCAACGATGCGCGCGTTATTTGTTTCGGCAACGAGCTCGCTTGGAACGACGGCCCGGATGCGAGCGAGTGCCGACCGTGACGAGGCGGCGCGTCCGGGGCCGTACGCACCATGTTTCGACGAGCCGGGCTCCGACGACGAGCGCTTCGATAAAACGCGGCCGTCAGGGCGCTAGTGTACGACGAAGCCGACGAGCAGCAGCGCGACGATGTTGAGTACCTTGATCATCGGATTGATCGCTGGTCCGGCGGTGTCTTTGTACGGATCGCCGACGGTGTCGCCGGTAACCGCGGCCGCATGCGCAAGCGAACCTTTGCCACCGAAATGACCGTCCTCGATATATTTCTTCGCGTTATCCCAGGCGCCGCCGCCGCTGGTCATCGAGAGCGCAAGAAATAAGCCGGTGACGATCGAGCCGACCAGCAGGCCGCCCATCATTTTCGCTCCGCCGTTGGTCGGCAACACAAAGCTGAGCAGCACGATAAGGATCGGAATTCCGACGGGAATCAGCGCGGGCAGCACCATCTCTTTGAGCGCCGCGCGCGTGACGATATCGACCGTGGTGCCGTAGTCCGGCTTTTCCGTCCGATCCATGATGCCCGGCTTTTCGCGGAATTGACGGCGCACTTCTTCGACGACGGCACCGCCGGCGCGGCCGACCGATTCCATTGAAAGCGACGAAAAGAGATACGGTAGAAGTCCGCCCACGAACAGACCGGTCAAGACATACGGATCTTGCAAGCCGAACGTGACGGGCGTCGTGGAACACGCCAGCCCGGAGTCGCTCTTACAGCGATCGCTGAGCTCTTGTAAAAACGACGCGAACAGCACCACTGCAGCTAAGGCGGCCGAACCGATTGCGTAACCCTTGGTGACGGCTTTGGTCGTGTTACCGACCGCGTCGAGCGGATCCGTACAATCACGGACGCTTTGCGGCATCTCCGACATCTCGGCAATTCCGCCGGCGTTATCGGTAATCGGTCCGAACGAATCGATCGCAACGACGATGCCCGCCATCGAAAGCATCGCCATTACCGCAATGCCGACGCCGTAGATGCCCGCGAACGCATTCGATACGAGAATACCGACAACGATCACGATCGCCGGAAGCGCCGTCGCTTGCATCGAGACGGCCAACCCGCTGATGATGTTGGTTGCGTGACCGGTCACCGACGCTTTCGCGATATTTTGTACCGGCGCATATTGCGTACCGGTATAGATTTCGGTGATGAACGTGATCAAGCCGGTAACGAGTAGACCGACGAGCGCGCAAACGAAGATGCCGAAGCCGGTGATCGTTTGGGTGCCGACCGTGACCGGTTCGGCGAATTGCGCCGTGCTCAAAAAGTAGAAACCGATCGCCGACAAAACGCCCGCGACGATCATACCGCTGTACAGCGAATTCATGATCGATGTTTTCGTGACTTTGCCGCTACCGACGACAAGCGTGCCGATGATCGAGGTGACGATCGAGAGCGCACCGAGCACCAGCGGAAACGTGGTCGCGCCGACCACGCTGCCGAGCACGAGATGTCCCAAAAGCATCGCTGCAGTCGTCGTGACCACATAGGTTTCGAACAGATCGGCCGCCATACCGGCGCAATCGCCGACGTTGTCGCCCACGTTGTCGGCGATGACCGCCGGATTGCGCGGGTCGTCTTCGGGAATACCGGCTTCAACCTTGCCGACCAGATCGGCGCCGACGTCGGCTGCCTTCGTGAAAATACCGCCGCCGAGCCGGGCAAATACCGAAATGAGCGAACAGCCGAAGGCCAAGTCCGATGAGTGCCGCCAGCGATCGTGCTTCATCGCCGCCGTTGACGGCCAGGACGATCTTGTAATATCCCGAGACCGCGAATAAGCCCAAGCCGACGACGAGCAAACCGGTAACGGCGCCGCCGTTAAAGGCGAGTTTAAGCGCCGGTTTAAGCCCGCCGCGCGCCGCCTCCGCCGTGCGCACGTTCGCCCGAACGGACACGAGCATGCCGATGAAGCCGGCGGCGCCCGAAAGTACCGAGCCGATCAAAAAGCCGACCGCGGCCTCCCAGCCGAGCGGCTGCGGCGCGATAAGAAGAATGACGAACAACAGCACGATTGCAACGATGCCGACCGTCGTGTATTGACGCCGTAAGAAGGCCATCGCGCCCTCTTGAATGGCCGCAGCGATCTCTTGCATGACGGCGTTGCCCGGCGGGTTGGCGCAGCACCCAAGAAATGAAGTAAACGCCATAAAGAATTGCGAGCAACGCCTGAGCCGCAGAGCCCGAAGCTGATTAGCAACTTGTGGATCCACGATCGTCCTTACACAAGACGCTGCGGTCGTTAGGATCCGCCGCGTTTGTCCGCACTCGCGCGAAGCTCCTTTGCGTGTGCGAACGCAAAGCGACGGAAATGATGTCCGCCACATTTTGATCGCCGAGCGCCGTTGTATGAGCCGACGGCTGCACGGCGAACGCCCTCGAGCGGTATGGAATCGACCGAGTTTCTTCATTGTCGGCTGCGGCCCGGCCGGCGGTATCGCGGCGCGCGAGGCGGCGCGCGCGGGCGTTGCGACCGTCGTGCTCGAACGCGATGCGGTCGTCGGCGCAAAGCGCGTGTGCGCGCCGGGCTTGCGTCCGGGCTTCTGCGAAGCATTCGATGTCCCGCGTTCGATCGTGCACTGCGACCCGCCGCTCATCTCCGTCTCGACCGCCAAACGCAGTTACACCTTCGGCGTCGGCACCGCGCATACGACGACGCGCGAAGAACTCGACGGAACGATCGGACAGCTCGCTCGGCAAGCCGGTGCCGACATCGGACGGTGCAACACGCTGTTTCGTTCGCTCGAACGCGATGCTGCACGGCGTCGTCGTGGAATATGCCGATTATACGCGGCGGAGTGCGCAAGCACATTCGCGCGCGTTCGGTGTTTCTCGCCGCGGGTTCGACCGCGCGGCTCGACACCGTCGACCCGCGCTTTGAGCTCAAGAGATTGGAACGCGGGACTGATCACCTGCCTTCAATACCGCATCTATCCCGCCGTACCGGCGATTCCTCACACGTATCAAGTGCTCGAAATGCACTATTACCGCAGCGTGCATAGCGGGCGCAACATGATCGCTTGGATGTTTCCCGAAACGCGATCATCTGTCGATCGGCCTGGGCATTCAAGCAAAGATACCCGGCGCGGAATTGCGCGCTGAACTCGATGCATTTCTCCCGACCGTTCAAGCACGGCTATTTCCCGGCATCGCATACACTATTCGGCAAGAGGGCAATCTGCTGTACGGCGGTTTGCCGCGGCCGGCGATCGGCGTCGACCGCGTGATGGTCGGCGGTACGGCTGCCGGACTCGTCGATGCAACGACGGGCGAAGGTATCTTTGAGGCTGCGACGACCGGCCGGCTTGCCGCGCAAGCCGTTGCGGATGCTCGCACGAAGCGCATAACGGATCCGGCTCCCGGCTACCAGCGCGCAACGCGAGCGCGCTTTTATTCGCGGCTCAAGCACCGCCATTACCTGATGTCGTACTTGGAACGAAGGCCGGCTCGTTTCGACGTGCTCTTCGAGCAACTGGAGTCGACGCCGGGTTTTGCGAAATTGCTCGCCGAGGAACGCGCCGACCGCTCCGCAATGCAACGGCTGTATATGTGCGTCCAAGCAGCCAAATTTTCTCTGCGTGCAGCACGCGTTTAACGCATGCTCAAATTCGCCGCCGATCGGATCGTGCGACTGATCTTCGTACTCGTTGCAATTACGATCGCAAGCTTCTTGTTCATGCATGCGATCCCGGGCGATCCGGTGCAAATTCGCTTGGGCGAGCATGCGACGCCCGAAGCAATCCGACGCTTAACGGTCTCGCTCGGTCTCGATAAGCCGTGGTACGTGCAACTTGCCGCATACGTAGCGAGCGTAGCCCACGGCGACCTCGGGGTTTCGATTGCCGATACACAACCCGTGGCGCAAAAACTCGGCCAGGTATTTCCCGGCGACACTCGAGCTGACGCTGGGCGCCATGTTCGTCGCGATCGTCGTCGGCATACCGGCCGGCGTGCTGGCCGCGATTCGCCACCGCGGCATCATCGACGTCGTAACGATGAGCCTCGTACTGCTGGGCGTCTCCATTCCGGTGTTTTGGCTGGGCTGGATGCTCGTCTATGCCGCCTCGGTCATCCCCGGGCAATTCGGTCTCAATCTTTTTCCGATCTCCGGCCGGAGTTCGCTAACCTACATTATCCCGGCTCGCACGCATCTTGCGATTCTTGACGCGCTATTGGCCGGTAATCCGCGGGCGGCGATCGATGCGCTTTGGCACCTGATATTGCCGGCGGTCACCTTAGGCACCATTCCGCTGGCGATCGTCGCGAAGATCACGCGCAGCGGAATGCTCGAAGTGATGGGCAGCGACTACATCCGTACCGCTCGCGCGAAAGGCTTGGATCGATCGACGATCGTTTTCCGACATGCGCTGCGCAACGCGCTCGTTCCGATCATCACAGTCTTAGGCTTGCAGATCGGGCTGCTGCTCGGCGGCGCCGTCCTGACCGAAAGCATTTTTGCCTGGCCCGGTATCGGCCGGCTGGCCTTTAACGCGATCTCGAACCGCGACATGCCGCTCATCAACGGCTGCATGCTGCTCTTTGCCGTCGTGTTCGTCGTCGTCAATACCGCGGTCGACTTGTTGTATGCCGTTGCGAACCCGCGAATCCGGTACGGTTCGTAACGCTTCGGCATGTCGACGTTCACGATCTCCGAAGAAGACTTCCGTCTGTTACGCGATACGGTTCGTGAGCGCTTCGGCATCTTTTATGACGACTCGAAGCAATTTTTGTTGCTGAGCCGGCTGCAGACGCGGCTGGTCAAGCGGTCGATGTCGAGCTACGCCGAGTATGTAAAGTTTCTGCGTTTCGGCGCGGATCGTGAGAGCGAATTTCGGGGATCTGGCGTCCGTCCTTTCAAACAATGAAACCTACTTTTTTCGCGAGCGTGCTCAACTCAAAGCACTTTGCGGCTCGATACTGACCGAATTACAAGCCGCGTCGCCGCGTTTACGAATTTGGTCGGCGGCCTGCTCGAGCGGTGAGGAGCCGTACTCACTGGCGATGTCGTTGCTCGAAACCGGCCGGATCGCCGAGTCGAATATCGCCATTCGTGCGACCGACATTTCGTCGCGCGTGCTTGAAATGTGCGAGCGGGGATTCTATCGCGCCCTCTCGTTTCGGGCGACGGAACCGGCAATGTTGCAGAAGTACTTCAACGTGTCGGGCGACGGTTTCGTCATCAACGAGCACGTCAAGCGGCTCGTGCAGTTCAGCGCGCTCAACCTCATGGACGACCGCAGGGTCGCGAGTAACGGGCCGTTCGATGCGATCTTCTGTCGCAACGTTTTGATTTATTTCGATAAGCCGACACAAAAACGGGTGGTCGAATCGTTTGCGCGGGCATTGAGGCCGGGCGGTTATCTGTTCTTAGGACACGCGGAATCGCTGTTCGGACTGACCGACGTGTATGAAGCCGTCGTACAGCCTGAATCGATCGTCTACCGCCTCAAAGCAGCGGTCGCCGCTGGCGTGCGTCGATGATCGGTACCAAGCCGGTCATTCGGGTTCTCGTGGTCGACGATTCGGCGTTTATGCGGCGCGCGATCGCCAAGATGCTCGATAGTGAAGACGACATCAATGTCGTCGGAACGGCGGCAACCGGTGAAGAAGGCGTTGCGCTGCAGGCCGAACTCAAACCCGACCTGATCACGATGGACGTTGAGATGCCGGGGATCGGCGGGCTCGCAGCGGCGCAAGACGATTATCGGACGGCGCATGGACCGCCGATCATCATGATCTCATCGCTGACACCCAGTCGGGCGCGGGAAACGACGTTGCGCGCACTAGAGATTGGGGGTCGTCGATTTTATTCCAAAAGCCGAGTTCGGCCTACATCGACATCCTGCGAGCTCAAGCAGCGATTTGCTTGAGAAAGATCCGGCTTGTTCGGTTCGCCCCCGGCTGCGCTGCGCGGCTGCTGGGACCAGCTCCGGCGGTGACTCCGCGATTCGCGCTCAGCGCCGCCGGCTGCACGTCACCGTTCCCTGACGTCGTCGCGGGCGTTGCTCCCAGCGCACCGCTGCCTGGCAGCCACGGCCGACGAGCGCCGGCGCGCGCCGCCGGCTCCGGCCGAGTGGGACCGTTCGAGTGTGTTGCGCTGGGCACGTCAACAGGCGGTCCGGTCGCATTGGCGACGGTGCTACCGAAGTTACCGAAAAATTTTCCGCTACCGATAATTATCGTTCAGCACATGCCGCCCGGATTTACTAAGCCGTTAGCGGAGCGGCTAAACGGAGCTTCGTCAGATTTGCATTATCGAAGGGCGAGAACCGGCATGCGTTTAGCAGAAAGGCACGGCGATCATCGCGCCTGCGGGCCAGCAGCTGACGTTACGCCGAGTCGGATCGGCGGTGTTGACCGAGATGCGTCTCGAGGCCGATGTGCAAGAAATCATTGCACGTCCCCAGCGTTGATATCATGGCTGCAGCGGTGGGTGAAACGTCTTCGGTGCGGCTGCGCTCGGCGTTATTCTTAACCGGTATGGGGCACGACGGCGTTAACGGTCTTGCGCGTCATTAAAGAAAAACGGCGGTTACGTTTTGGGGCAAGATGAGGCGAGCGCCGTTGTGTATGGTATGCCACGCGCCGCTGCTGCAGCTGGTTTGGTCGATCGTGTCGTCGCCCTAAACGATGTCGCGCGCATATTGTGCGAAGTAACCGAACACGCCCTATACACGAGCAGCTTGACAGTACGCTCGAAGGCTTACCGTACTTGTACGAAAGCGGCCTCGATAATCGGGGGAGGCCGGCTGACGACGTATCGGAATACGTTCGCACACTCATGGACGACGCGTTCATGTTTGGAGAGCGCTTGTGAAAGTAGCCCGCGAATCGAGCCGCTACGTCATCGGCGGTTTAGAACTTAGTCGCGAAGAAATCGTCCACAAGTATCTTCACCTCGTGAAGTATGTGGCGGGGCGCATCTCGATTAATTTACCGCCAAATGTAGAAATCAACGATCTTATCAATGACGGAATTCTTGGTCTCATCGATGCCACCGAAAAATATGATGATGCACGTGGTGTAAAATTTGAGACATATGCCATTACCCGCATCAACGGCGCTATTCTCGATGCGTTACGCGCGCTCGATTGGGTTCCGCGGGCGGTTCGGCAGCGGGCGCGCGAACTCGAGCGGGTGTATCAGGAGCTAGAAGCTGAGCTTGGGCGGGCGGCACGCGAAGAAGAAGTCGCCGATCGCATGGGGCTGACGCTCAAAGAACTCGATGTCCTGATGCAAAAAATTCGCGGTACGTCGGTGCTCTCACTCGAGGAGTTTCTGCCGAATGAAAAAGGCTATGAAATTCCCCTATTGGGAACGCTCAAAGATGTCGATAACGATGTTACGAGTGCCGTTGAAGCGCGCGAGGTCAAAGCCGCGCTCGTCAAAGCCGTCGAGGAATTACCACCGCAAGAACGGACCGTCATCTCGCTCTACTACTTCGAGGGCTTAACACTCAAGGAGATCAAGGGCGTGCTGAACGTTTCGGAGTCGCGCGTTTCACAAATTCATGCCCAAGCGGTCATCCATTTGCGTACGAAATTACGCAACTTAACCGAAGATCTCGGTTATCGCGAGGGCGACCCGAACGTGAAACAGAAATATTTACGTAAGGCGCCCGCTGCCGATAGCGTCGCCGGATGATACGCCCGCTCGACTTGCAGAATTCTATTCTGCAATCGATGGCGAGCGCTCCGGCGGTCCAGCGCGCGGATGAAGCTCCGCGCTTAGCCGCTCAAGCGGCGCAAGCCGCATTTGCCGCCGATCTGACGGTGCGCGATGAGTCGGTAGCGCCGGCGAATGAAGCCGCCGGTAACCGCATCGGCCCCAGACCCGAGCAACAGCGCCGGCGCGGCACGGCGAAACGCCGCCCGGCGCAGCACGTTTCCTTCGACGAGATCGTCGA
>CBDCCS010000004.1:0-106953 GCA_965214935.1 Candidatus Velthaea sp.
CACTCGATGCGCGCGATGCAATTGCAGTCGTCGAGATCGCGCATCGCATCAAAGGCACCAGCGGCAGCATACATGCAATTCGTTTGCGCGATATCAGCGGCAGCATTGAAGCCGACGCCAAAGCCCGCAATCCTCAATTCTCGAGCGAACCGCTCGCTGCGGTACACGCGGCAATCGAAAGCCTTGCCGCCGCGATCCGGGTCGAAACCAGCGCACTGTCGACGCATAGTTACAGCGCGAATTAAGCCCTTGCTACGAGTGCGGCGCGGCGAAGCGGCTGCGCTGATATTCTTGCAGTGAACGCGGCGGACCGGACTCCGACTCGAATGCCGTCACGAGTGCCGTCGCCGTGTCCAAACTCGTGAGGCAAGCGATCGAAGCTTCGACCGCGGCGCGCCGGACCCGGTAGTGGTCGGCGATTCCGCGTGCACCAAGCGCGTCGTTGATCACTAAATCAACGTCGCGCCGGGTGATCAAATCGAGCACGTGCGGCGAACCGTCGCTGATCTTATTAACGTATTCCGCGCCGATTCCGGCTGCCGTCAGCCAGGCATGAGTGCCGGGCGTTGCAACGAGCGTGTTACCCAGTGCGACGAGCCGCCGCATGAGCGATTGCGCACCTGCGCGTTCGGCATCCGAGATCGAGACGAGAACGCGGCCGCCGTCACGCGGTAGACGAATGCCCGCCCCGATGAAACCTTTGCGCAGCGCACCGGCGTAGGTCGCGTCGATGCCGAGCACTTCCCCCGTCGACTTCATTTCCGGTCCCAAGATCGTCTCGACGCCGCGCATCTTAGCGAACGAAAATACCGGCACTTTCACGACGGTGAACTCGGCCCGCGGTGCTAGGCCGATGCCGAACGGCATGTCGCGCAGCCGTTCCCCTAGAGCAATGCGCGTCGCCGCCGCGACGATGTTCACCCCCGTCGCCTTGGAGATGATCGGCACGGTGCGGCTCGCGCGCGGGTTGGCTTCGATGATGAACAGTTCGTTGCTCGAACACGACGAACTGAATATTGATCAACCCGCGAATGCCGTAGCTCGCGCGCGATTCGCGTGCGTGACGTCGACGATGCGCCGTTCCATCGACGCGGCGAAACCGTTTGCGTCGGATACACGCTGATCGAGTCGCCGGAGTGGATGCCCGCCCGCTCGACATGCTCGAAGATGCCCGGGAATGAGAATGTCCTCGCCGTCAAACACCGCGTCGACTTCGACTTCCAGACCGCGCAGATACTTATCGACTAGCATAGCGGCGCACCGGGCGTTGGCGGCGGCGCCGAGCCGATATATGATGCCAGCTGGCCTTCGTTGTAGACGATTTCCATGCCGCGACCACCCAGCACGTACGACGGCCGCACGAGCACCGGGAAGCCGAGTTCACGCGCGATGACCCGCGCTTCGCGGAACGTGCGTGCCGCGCGGCCCTGCGGGCGCGCCACGCCCAGGCGCGTCAAGCGCGGCGTCAAACTTCTCGCGGTCTTCGGCCATATCGAGCGACGTACGCGATCGCTGCCGATGATCGTCACCCCGCGCCGCGGTAAGTTCGTCGGCCAGATTGATCGCCGTTTGACCGCCGAAGGCCAACATCACGCCGCGCGCGCGCGTCGCGCGAAACGCGGCCTCGACTTCGTCGGCGCCGGGCGGCTCGAAGATCGAGCACGTCGGAAATATCAAAGTCGGTCGACACCGTTTCGGGATTGTTGTTGATCACGACGGGCGAACAGCCGGCTTCGCACGCAAGCGCCCACGCCGCATGCACGCACGAATAGTCAAATTCGATGCCTTGGCCGATACGGATTGGCCCGCTGCCGACGACGACGACGGCTTCGTGCGGCGGCGGCACGCATCTCATCCGCTTCGCCGCGTGACAAATAATAGTACGGCGATACCGCGGCCGGAAATTCGGCCGCCTGCGGTGTCGACCATGCGGAATTCGCCGGTGTTGCCGGCGCACCGAAGCCGACCGGCGCTGCCGCACAGCGCTCGCGATGCCGCGCAAACTATAGCCGGCCGCGATTGCGCCGCGCCGATCAAATCGTCCGGCAGCGGTGCCGCCGCGCGGGCTGCGCGCAAGCCGTTCTTCGAGCGCGACGAGTTCGGCTCAATTCCCACAACCAAAAGCGGTCGATGGTCGAAAGGGCATGCAGTTCATCGATCGCGCGCCCGCGGCGCAGCAGTTCGGCGACGGCAAATAAACGTTCGTGCGTCGGTGTGACGAGGATTCGCTCGAGTTCGTCGCTGCTCCAATCAGCGAACGTGTTCCCCGTCAGCGTCTCGAATTTGAGATCGAGGCCGCGTACGGCTTTCATGAACGCAGCTTTGAACGTGCGTCCCGATGCCCATCGCTTCGCCCGTGGACTTCATCTGCGTTCCGAGCCGCGTGTCGGCCAGCGGGAACTTATCGAACGGCCAGCGCGGGAATTTAACGATGCAATAATCTAACGTCGGCTCGTATGCGGCCTTGGTGACACCGGTAACCGGATTGGCGATTTCGTCGAGTGTTTGGCCGAGCGCAATCTTCGTTGCAATTTTGGCGATCGGATAGCCGGTAGCTTTTGAGGCCAGCGCCGAACTGCGCGACACGCGCGGGTTCACTTCGATGATTTGATATTCGTTACGATCGGGATGCAACGCAAACTGGATGTTGCAACCGCCTTGCACGTTGAGCGCGCGAATGACGTTGATGCTCGATGTGCGCAGCATTTGAAAATCGAGATCCGATAGCGTCTGCGAGGGCGCGACGACGACGGAATCGCCGGTATGCACGCCGACCGGATCGATGTTCTCCATGTTGCAAACGATGATGCAATTGTCGGCCCGGTCGCGCAGAACTTCGTATTCGATCTCTTTCCAGCCGAGCAGCGACGTCTCGACCAGCGCTTGATGGATGATGCTGACCTGCAGTCCGGTCGCTAAGGTCGCGCGCAACTCGGCCTCAGAGTAGACGAGTCCGCCGCCGGTGCCGCCCAGCGTGTACGCCGGACGGACGATGAGCGGATAGCTTTGCAGATCGGCAAAGGCCACCCCGGCTTCGATGTCCGTTACGATGACGCTCGCGGGAACGGGCTCACCGATCTCGATCATCTTGGCTTTGAAGCGCTCGCGATCTTCAGCCAGCTTGATCGTCTCGAGCGGCGTGCCGAGTAACTCGACGTCGTACTTTGCAATGACGCCCGCTTCGGAAAGTTCGACCGCCAGGTTCAGGCCGGTTTGTCCGCCCAACGTCGGGAGCAACGCATCCGGCCGCTCGCGTGCGATGATACGCTCGAGCGACGCTACCGTTAACGGCTCGAGATACACGGCGTCGGCGACCTCGGGATCCGTCATGATCGTCGCCGGATTCGAGTTGACGAGGATGACCCGCAGGCCTTCCTCGCGCAGCGCACGGCATGCTTGAACGCCGGCGTAGTCAAACTCAGCGGCTTGCCCGATGATGATCGGGCCGGAGCCGATCACCAGAACGGTACGCCGGGACATACCGGCTAACGATTGCCCGTGCGAACGTGGAGTCCCTCGCATGGCGGGACGAGGAGTGCTTGAACGACTCTAGCCGAGATTTTCCGCTACGCGTCGTTCGGACGATCGTCGCCGGCGCAGTAACGCTGCTCGTTCCGACGACGGTCGCCGCGACGCAATCGCGCGTGTTTCTTGCGCTGGCGGTACTGGAAACCGCCGTTCTGGCGATCGCGACGGCGTACGCCGTGTACCTCGGGATTTATCGTTATCAGCGCTAAGGACGGTGACCGCACGCTCGTGCGCGACGTCGGTCTGCGCGGCGCCGTTGCGCTCAACACGATCGCGATGGTCGGCGTCGGACCGCTCATCACCATCCCGCTCGTGCTCGGCTTTTTACACGGACCATTGTCGCTGGCGGGCTGGATCCTCGGCGCGTTGCTCGCGCTGTGCGATGGGTTGGTGTGGAGCGAACTCGGCGCGTTGTATCCCGGCTCGGGCGGTACGTACGGCTACGTACGCTCGATTTTCGGCGAAACGCGAGCCGGATCGTTGCTCGCATTTATGTTCGCTTGGCAAACGTTATTTGCAGCGCCCCTCAATCAGGCCGTCGGCTACATCGGGTTAGCAAACTACACGGGGTATCTCGTGCCGGCGATTGCATCGGGCTGGGCGCTCAAAGCAGTCGCCGTTGCGTTCGGATGCGCGACGCTTGCGACACTGTATCGCGGCATCACCACGATCGCGCGCGCCGGCTTCGTCATGGCCTGTATCGTCATCGTGACGCTGTTGTGCGTGATCGTTGCGGCCTACGCGCACCTTAACGCGGCGCAAGTCGCAACGCTGCCGCGTGACTCGCTGTGGGACGGTTTGCGGGCGGGTCTCGGTCAGGGGCTGCTCATCGCGATCTACGACTATCTCGGTTACAATGCGGCAAGTTCGATCGGCGCCGAAGTGCGTTCACCGGCTCGCACGCTGCCGCTGTCGATCTTGCTTTCAATCGTTATCGTTGCAGTGCTGTACGTCGTGCTGCAGATCGGCGTGCTGGGTGCTATTGCCTGGCCGGCAATCGTGCCGCGACCCGACGGCTCGCTGCCGCCGCTCGGGCAACACCTCGCGTCGGCGCTCGTCGAGCGCAGCTTCGGCGCGCCGGCAGCCAGCGTCGTCACCGCGCTCATTATCGTTAGTGCATTCGCGTCGATGTTCGCAAACTTGCTGGGCTATTCGCGCATCCCCTACGCCGCGGCATGCGACGGACTTTTCTTGCGCGCGTTCGCGCACGTAAACCGCAAACACCGCTTTCCCGATGTTTCGCTGCTCGTCATCGGGTTGCTGGCGTTACCGGCGTGTTTGCTGTCGCTCGATCAAGCGTTCAACGCCTTGACCACCGGAATGGTGCTCGTTCAATCGGTCGCGCAGATCGTTGCCCTTGCAGCGATTCGCCGGCGTGGAATCAGCTCGCCGTATCGGATGTGGCTGTATCCGGTGCCGGCCCTCGTCGCCCTGGCCGGCTGGCTCTTTGTGTTCGTCAGCGCGGGCGGCGCAGCAGTCGTTTTCGGCTGCTTGACGTTAGCACTCGGTGCAGCGGTATTTTTCTTACGCGCGGCGCGCACGCACAGTTGGCCGTGGCATTCACGGTTGTAAGTGAATGGGTACGTAGCGCGTATGCATGTGCCAGCACGGGCTCGGATCGCCGTACTCGATGATTACCAGGGCGTCGCGCGATCGATGGCCGATTGGTCGAGCATTGACGAGCGCGCCGATGTTACGGTGTTTCGCGATCACGTAAGCGACGCCGAAGCGATCGTTGCCCGACTCGCGCCGTTCGATGCCGTCTGCGTCATGCGCGAGCGCACGCCGCTAACGCGCGCGCTTATCGAACGGCTGCCGCGCTTGCAGCTTATCGCCTCGACCGGTCCTGCGAACGCTTCGATCGATCGATCTTGCCGCAGCCCAAGCGCAGGGCATCCGTGTCACGCACACCGGCTATACGTCGCACGGCGCAATCGAGTTAACTTGGGCGCTCATTCTTGCCGCCGTACGGCGCATTCCGGCCGAAGCGGCTGCACTGCGCGCGGGCGGTTGGCAAACCGGCGTCGGCGGCGACTTGAACGGCCGTACGCTGGGCATCGCCGGTTTGGGCCGCATCGGCTCGAAAAGCGCGCAGATCGGGCAGGCGTTCGACATGAACGTGATTGCATGGAGCGAAAACCTTACCGCCGAACGCGCGGCGGCCGCCGGCGTACAGTTGGTGACGAAAGAGACGCTGCTGCGCGAAGCCGATATTCTGAGCGTCCATCTCGTTTTAAGCGAACGCACGCGCGAGATTTTCGGCGCGAGCGATTTTCCATTGATGAAACCGACGGCATGGTTCGTCAACACGTCGCGCGGTCCGCTCGTCGATGAAAGCGCGCTGGTCGACGCCTTGGAACGTAAGCTCATCGCCGGCGCGGCGCTCGACACGTTCGCAGCCGAACCCTTACCGCCCGATCACCCGTTCCGCACGTTGCCCAACGTCGTGGCAACGCCGCACGTCGGTTTCGTCACACGCCAAACCTACGCGACGTTCTTCGGCGATACGGTCGGTCATCTCACAACGTGGTTAAACGAACGCGAGAAGCCGGCGATGTAACCGAAGCGCGCGCGGCGGTTCAGCACCGCATTAGGTCTGCCCGCGTCAAGACGTGAGGCCGATCGGCTCAACGCTGTTCGGGAAAGGCGTGAGATCATCCGGCTCGACAACTCCACGCTTCTCGCGAGGTCTTTGGTTGATGCTTTTCCCGCTTCTCCTTGCAACGGCGATCGCTTTGCAGCCGGTTACCGCGCCTCAAGCGACATCGCTACAGCCGATCAATACCGATCCGCTGAACAATCCGACAAGCATGCACCGAACCGAAGTGGGTGCGGTTATCGGCAGCAACGGCAGCGTCGAAGTCAGTTCGATGCTCGTCGGGCGCAATTACGGCGACGCGGCTCCGGCAATGGGTTTGAGCGTCTTGACGCCCTTCGGTGTTGCGTCGGGGCTGCTGCCCGGGCTTACCAAAAATCAAACTCCGGCCGGACCGTACGACGCGGTTACGTTTCCGTCCGTTGCGTGGAATAGCGCCTATCGAACTTGGCTCATTTCCGTTCTGCCGATTACCGGCGATCCGAACGGCAACGATACGACGCACGCACCGGTGGTCTTACGCTCGGGTGACGGCCTTCACTGGACGACACCGCAGCCGATTGCGCCCGATGTTGCACGGCCGGAGAAAAATTTGCTGACGTGCGACAACAATTTCGGCAGCAGCCGCTACTTTGGAAATTGTTATGTTGTCTGGGACGATAATGATAACAACGATCTTTTTCACGCGAACGTGTCGAACGACGGCGGCCGAACCTGGGCAACGACGCAAAATGCGGCTGATAATCACTCGGCATACGGAGCTTTCCCCGTCGTACAACCGAACGGCACCGTTGTCGTCAGCTCCGAAGATTATTCAGGCTACGACGGCGAAGCGGCAAACCTTATCTCGTTCGTCTCAACGAACGGCGGAAAAACGTGGAGCGGCGCCGGCGAGATAGCGCAGTTGCAAGCGCATCAAGTTGCGGCAAACATGCGCACGCAAGCGCTCCCGTCGAGCGCCGTTGCATCGAATGGCACCATCTACACGGTTTGGCAAGATTGCCGCTTTCGAGCGAACTGCTCTGCGAACGACATCGTCTTGACGACCTCGACCGACGGCACCGCTTGGACCGCCCCCGCGCGCATCCCGCTGGATCCCGTCACCAGCGGCGTCGACCACTTTCTGCCGTCGATCAGCATTCAATCTCACGGCTTCTTTGCGCCGTCGATCGCCCTAACGTATTATTACTTTGCGCAAGCCAACTGCGCAGTTGCGACCTGTTTGCTGTATGCGGCGACCTCGATATCGAACAACGGCGGAGCGACCTGGTCGTCGCCGACGCAACTGGCAGGGCCGATGAATGTAGCGTGGCTACCGCTGACGAGCGCGGGTTACATGGTCGGCGATTACTTCACATCCGTCCTAACGCCGAACGGCCTGTATGCTCCGCTTGACGTTGCGGCCGCGCCGAACGGCTCGACCTATAACGAAGCGACGTACCTACCCGTGAGTTGTTTTTTCCGCTGCAATTCCGCCGCCACACCGGCAACGGGCGAACGCCGCGTGATGTCTGCGGGCCGCCTTCAACGCGCGCGGCCGGCGCCCCGCATGCACCGGCAGACGAAACGCAGTCCCTTGTAGCGGACTACGGCGAAAGGCGTTCGATGAGCCACGCACCCGTTGCGCGATCGCGCCGGTACAAAATGCGATCGTGCACGCGATTGCGGCGACCTTGCCAAAACTCGAAGCGGGCGGCTCTAACGCGATAGCCGCCCCAATACTCGGGCCGCGGGACGTCGTCGCCGGCGAAACGCGCGTCGAACAGTGCCATCTCGTTTTCGAGGTACGCGCGATCGGCAACGACTGCACTTTGCCGCGAAGCCCACGCGCTCAAGCGATGACCGCGCGGGCGCTTCGCAAAGTACTCGTCCGATTCGCCCCCGCTCAAGCGTTCCACCGACCCTTCGATACGTATTTGCTGTTCGAGTGCCGCCCAATAGAAGAGCACGGCTGCCCGCGGCGTGTGCGAGATTTCGTGGCCTTTTTGACTTTCGTAGTTTGTGAAAAAGACGAAGCCGCGTTCGTCCCAGCCGCGCAGGAGCACCACCCGTGCCGATGGCTGCCCGTCGATTCCGACCGTGGCGACCGTCATGGCGTACGGCTCGATCAAGTCGGCTGCGAGCGCCGCATCGAATTGCGTGCGAAACTGCTCGAACGGATTCTGCGCAACGCCGGCGATATCGAGTGCGCCGCGTTCGTAGCTGATGCGCGCTTGCGAAAGATCTTGACTCATCGGCTCGAGATTCCGGACAGACGTGCGCAGATCATACCGAGCTTCGACGTCGAGCGGACCGGCGGCGTTGCGCGAAGCTAAGGAAAACGTCCGAGACCAAACGCGCCGACGGTCACCAGCATAAGAATCGTACCGGATGCGACCGCCAGCGGAAACGATGCATCGATGCGGCGGCGCTCGTACGACGACGCGTGTGCAAGTTCGCTCAAACGTGCGCGCAAGCTGCCGGCGTCCGCGACGCGCGCGTACGCGCCGTGCCCGCTTTGCGCGACCGCCCGCAAGGCGGTTTCGTCGAGATCGGCAGGTTCGTTCGTGCCCGGGATGAGCAGGCCGCTGCCGCTGGTGCCGATGCCGACCGTATCGATAAGCGTTCCGGCTTGACCGATGGCCGGCGCGACGGTCTGTGGATCGCGGCCTGCATTGTTCACGCCGTCGGTGACCAGCACGATCGCCCGATGCTTGACATGCGGCAAACTCGCTGCGGCAAGTTCGAGCGCATCGCCGATTGCGGTCCCGCCGTTGGGCGGCGGAACGCGGTCGAGCGAGTCGCGTACGGCATCTTTGTCGTCGCTAGCCGGCATGACAACTTCGGCACTGGATGAAAACGCCACGACCGAGATCCGCGTGCCGGCCGGGACGCTATCGATAAAAGCACGCGCCGCCTGCAGCGCGGCTTGGGCGCGGGTCGGCTCGACGTCGGTTGCCGACATCGAACCCGATGTGTCGATGCACAACGCGACGGCGCCGTCGCGCACGCTCACGGGCGCCGTCAGATGCGGACCGGCCAACGCCACCCCGAGGCAGGCGGCTGCAAAAAGCCAAACGCTGCCGAAGACGGCCGGCCACGGGACGCGCGGCGCCGCGGCGGCGGCAAGAAAATCGAGGTTCGAGTAGGTGAGCGCGTCGGCGCTGCGCCGGCGTGCGAACGCGCGCAGTAACGCCAGCAGCACCATTAGCCCGACGGCCGTCAGGGCCAGGACGATCGGGTGCGTGAAGCTCATTGCAACCCGAACGCGCGCTCGAGCGACGCGCGGCCGTCTTCGGCCGACAGACTGCCGACCCGCCAGCCGGCGCCCGAAAACTGCGCCAGCAGCGCCGTCTCACGCGCCGCGACCGCACGTACGAAACGGGCGCGCTCGCGCGCACCGAAGTACATGACGCGCGTTCGGCCGGTCTCAGCATCGCGCATGCGCTGCAACCCGCGCAACGGCAAGCCGTCATGCCACGGATCGCGAGCGAGCAACACCGTTGCATCGCACCGCGCTGCAACCCGCGCTAGGACATCGGCATCCCGCTGCGTCGCGAAATCGTAACCGTCGGTCACGAGCAACAGCGACGTCCCGCGCGCTAACACGCGCGCCGCGAATTGTAACACGGCCGGCAGATCGAACGTCGCCGCCGGCATCACGTGCAGCGCCGCGCGGCGGCCGGTCACGATACGCCCGTCGACGATACGTCCGACCCGATCGTCATTTTGCGCGGCATCGAACCACGCACGGACGGCAGCGTCGCGCGCATCGCTGAGCCGGTGCCGGCGGCCGACGTGCATCGACGCCGACGTATCGCTTATCGCCGCAAGCATGAGCGATGTCTCTTCAAGATAGACGCGCGTTTGCAACCCGCCGCCGCGCGCGCTCGCCGCCCAATCGACCCGCCGCGGATCGTCGCCTTCAATATAGGCGCGCAACTGGGCGAACTCGTAACCGTCGCCGGCGCGCGGCGAACGAACGCCGTCGCCGCGGCGCCGCGTGCGGCGCGCGCCGCGCACGATCGCATCGCGCAACGCACTCACGGCGCTGCGACGCCGGCAATGATGTCGCGTACGACCGTCTCGGTCGACACGTCGTCGGCGACGAGCCGGTAGTCGAAGGCGAGGCGATGCCGCAGCACCGCCGGCGCAAGATCGCGGACGTCGTCGGGCGTCACATACCGCCGGTCGTCCAAATATGCGCGTGCCCGGGCGAGCGTGGCCAGTGCAAGCGCCGCACGCGGCGAAGCGCCGTGATCGACATACCGTGCGCCGCGCGTTGCGCGCACGACGTCGACGATGTAATCGCGCACGCGGTCGTCGAGAAACACGTCGCGCGCCGCAACTTGCCAAGCGCGCACGTCATCGAGCGTGGCGACGCCGGTACGCAGCGCAATATCGTGCGTTCCGTAGCGGTTAACGATTTCGCGTTCTTCGCTCAGCGACGGATACGCGACGACGACCTTGGCCAGGAAGCGGTCGAGTTGTGCGAGCGGCAGCGCGTACGTGCCGTCGCCGTCGAGCGGATTCATCGTTGCGAGCACGGCAAACGGTAATGGAAAATCATGGGTTTCGAGGCCGATCGTCGCGCGCCGTTCTTGCATGCCCTCGAGCAGCGCCGACTGCACTTTAGCCGGTGCGCGATTGATTTCGTCGGCCAGCACGATGTTGGCAAAGATCGGACCGCGGACCGTTCGAAACTCACTGTTGCGCTGATCGAAGATGCGCGTGCCGACGATATCGCCGGGCAGCAGGTCGGGTGTAAACTGAATGCGTTTGAACGTCCCGCCGATCGCCGCCGCCAAGGCCCGGCACGCAAGGGTTTTCGCGACGCCCGGAGCGCCTTCGAGCAGCACGTGGCCACCGGCGATCAGCGCCAGAACGAGCGCGTCGACGGCATCGGTTTGACCGACGATCGTTTGACCGATTGCCCGCGCGACGTCGCGCGGCCGCACCCGAGCGCCGTCTAACGTGTCCACGCATCCTCGTTCGCCGGTTGCCGCCCGGCATACGCTTCGATCGCGGCAAGCAGTTCATCGCCGGCCGTCACGCGCTCGGCCGCGGGACCGAACATCGCGCGCTCTGCGGCCAGTATCGCCAGCCGCAATACGCGTTCGCCGTCGCCCAGCGCGCGAAGCGCGTCGACGAGCGTCGCGCCGCGCTTGACCCCGGCCAACTCAAAGAGTGCGCTGCGAATGTCGTCGAGTGCCGCGGCAGTGCGCGTTTGGCGATACGTTTGGGTTGCCAGCTCTAAGCGACGGTCCGCCGGAACCTGCGTTGCCGGGACAATCGTCACCGAGCGCATCGGCGCCGGCGGACGCGGTATCGGCGGCCGCTGCTTGCGGCGCCGAACGAATACTGCGCCGAGCACGAAAATCGCAGCAACGAAGCCGACCCCGATCGCCGCGGCGAACAGCAGCCGGACGGCAAAGCCTCCGGCGGCCTGCAATCCGCGCTGCAGCGGTGCCGTACCCGTCACGTGAACGCGCGTTGCGTTGGACGAAAAACGCATCGGCTTGCCGAGCGCCGGATCGAACGCATCGATGTAAGCCGCACTGATCGTCGCTTCGCCCGGCGCCAACGCCTGAAGCGTCAAGCGTTCGGTAAAATCCGTGCCGTCCGGCGCCGGCGTGCGCACCGTCTCGTTGCTGATGATCTCGCAATTCTCGAACGTTCCGAGGATGAGCTCGTCGAGCCGCTCGCGTCGTTGCGCGACTTTGACGTGCACGGTCAACACGAAGGTATCGTTCGGTGCAACCGACGCGCGGTCGGCCCGCTGCGAGAGCGCCAGCACGTGCAGCGTCGGATACGCTTGCACGCCGGTTACGGGCGTCAGCGCTATCACCAGCGTCGCACCAAGCACGGCGAGGAGCCGCGTCGATCCGGCTAGGCTAACGATTCGATCCACTGCGCGAAAAGATAACGAGCGTCGAACGGACCGGGTGAGGCTTCGGGATGAAACTGGACGCCGGTGACAGGCAACGTGCGATGGCGAAAGCCTTCGTTGGTGCCGTCGTTGAGATTGACGAGCGTCGTCTGAAGCTCGGGCGGCAAGCTCGCACCGTCGACGGCATATCCATGATTGTGGGCCGTAACATACACGCCCGGTGCGATCAGGTTTTTTACCGGTTGATTGCCGCCGCGATGGCCGTACTTTAATTTGTACGTTCGCGCTCCGCACGCCAGCGCCAGCATCTGATGTCCCAAGCAAACGCCGAACATCGGCAGCTCGCCGATGAACGAACGCAGCGTCGCGATCAGCTCGGGAAGATCTTGCGGATCGCCCGGCCCGGGCGATATGACGATGCCGTCCGGGCAGTGTGCGTTGATTTCGTCGCGCGTTGCATCGTACGGTAGCACGGTCACGCTCGCATCGAGTGCTTCGAGTTCGCGGACGATCGCGCGCTTGACTCCGCAATCGATGAGCACGATATGCTTGCCCTGACGGCGCAACGTTTGGCCGTGAACGAAACCGGCACCGACGGAGGCGACCAATCCTTTGGTGGTCGCGCCGCGCGCGTAGCGGGTCAAGGCATCCGCGACACCGGCGATCGCCGCGTCGCCGACGGCCAGCGCCGCACCGATCGTGCCGTGTTCGCGCAACGCAATCGTCAGGCTGCGCGTATCGATCCCGACGATGGTCGGCACCGCTTGATCGTCGAGCCAGTCGCCGAGACTAATTCGGCTGGCATGATGCGATGGGTGACGCGCAAGCTGTTTGATCGCAGCACCGGCGACGCAGGCGCGCGGATACTGCGCGACGTCGTACGAAATACCGTAATTGCCGATCATCGGATAAGTAAAATTTAAAATCTGGCCGGCATAAGACGGATCGGTCAGAGCTTCTTCATAGCCCGTCATTCCGGTATAGAACACCGCTTCGCCCAAGCCCGTTCCTTGCGTGCCGAGTCCGCTTCCCTCGAACCGCGTGCCGTCCGCGAGCAACAGCACGGCGCGGTTCACCGGCCTGCCTCGACGGCAAAATTGTGCTGTCGCGCCAAAACACGGCCCGACTCAAAGACGATTTGACCGTCGACGATGGTCGCAATCGCGCGGCGATTGAGTTCCATGCCCGCGAACGGCGTGTTGCGTCCGAGCGATTCGAATCGGACCGGATCGACCGTCCACGGGCGCTCGGCAAACACCGTGATGTCGGCCGGCATTCCGACCGCCAGCGAACCGCCCCGAACGCCGAGAATGCGTGCCGGATTCGTCGAGAGCAACGCGACGAACCGGCTCAACGCCAGATCCGGCAACGCTGCGGCATATGCGCCGAGCGCAATCTCGAGCGCGCTGAAACCAACCGGTGCAACGCTAAGCAATTGCGCCTTTTCGTCGGCGCCGTGCGGCGCATGATCGGTCGCAAAGACATCGATCGTGCCGTCACGTACGGCAGCAACGAGCGCGCTCCGATCGTGCGCCGCGCGCAGCGGCGGGTTGACTTTTGCGTCAGCGCGATAATCCTCGAAACGGTCGTCGGTAAAGCACAAGTGGTGCGGCGTCACTTCACAGCTAACGCGTACGCCGCGGCTGCGCGCCCAGCGAATGAGATCGAGCGACCGCGCCGTCGAAACATGCGCGATGTGCCAGTGTTTAGCGGTGTCTTCGGCGATGAGGAGATCTCGCGCAACGATGACGTCTTCGGCTAAACCCGGGCTGCCGCTCAAACCCAAGCGAGCCGAATGGCGGCCTTCGTTCATGACCGCATCGCCTTTGAGTTCGGCGTCTTCACAGTGCGAGATGAACGGCGCGTCAAGATCGCTTGCGTATGCGGCGGCATTGCGCAACACGCGGGCACTGGCAACGGTCGCACCATCGTCGCTAAATGCGACGCAACCCGCATCGTGCAACAGATGATACGGCGCTAATTCGGTTCCGGCGCGCGCGCGCGTGATCGCGCCGATCGGATAAACGCGCGCGTACCCGGCGGCCTCTGCACGGCGCAGCACGTCGGCGACGATCGTCGGCGAATCGAGCGCCGGTTCGGTATTGGGCATGCACGCAACTGCCGTGAAACCGCCGGCGACCGCAGCCGCCGTGCCGGTCGCAATGGTCTCCTTGCGCGTTTGTCCCGGTTCGCGCAAATGAACGTGCATGTCGATGAAACCCGGTGCGACCACGGCGCCGGTTGCGTCGACGACTCGCACATCGCCGACGTCGATGTGCTCGCCGATGAGCGCGATTCGGCCGTTCTCGATGAGGATGTCGCGCCGGGCGTCCAGTTGCTGAAGCGGATCGATGACCCGGCCGCCGCGAACGAGCACGGTCATGCGGCAACCGCGCCGTTGACGAGCAGATCGAGAACGGCCATACGCACGAAAACACCGTTCCCGACTTGCGCGATGTAGCGCGAGCGCGGATCGTCGAGGACGTCGTCGGTCAACTCGACGCCGCGATTGTACGGACCGGGATGCAAGATCACGGCGTCCGCTCGCAACAGGTCGAGCCGACGCCGATTGAGCTGATAGTTGCGCGTGTAATCATCGAGCGCCGGCAGCAATCCCGACGTGATGCGCTCGCGCTGAATGCGCAGCATCATGACCGCATCGAGTTGAGCGAGTATCGCATCGAGGTTGCGTTCGATGCGCACGCCCGGCGCGGCAAAAGACTGCGGTAGCAGCGTCGGCGGCCCGACGAGCGTGACATCGATGCCCAAGCGCGTCATGCCCAGGATATTGGAGCGCGCAACGCGCGAATGGAGAATGTCGCCGACAATCGCGACGCGCAAGCCCGCGAAACGGCCGAACTCGTTACGCAAGGTCATCAAATCGAGCAACGCCTGGGTCGGATGTGCGCGCGGTCCGTCGCCTGCGTTGATGATGTGGCCGTCGAACGCTTCGGCGAGCCGGCGCGGAAAACCGGACTCCGGATGACGCACGACGATGACCCGAACGCCGATGCCGCTCAGCGTTATCGCCGTGTCCGAGATGGTTTCGCCTTTGCCCAAACTCGATGTACCCGGCGCAAATGAAATGACGTCGGCACCGACGCGCTGTTCGGCCAGCATGAACGATGTCGCCGTGCGCGTCGACGCCTCGAAAAAAAGATTGAGCACCGGTACACCCGCTAACAAATCGCGGCGTGGCGCGGTATGTTTGAAAGCCGTCGCTCGATCTAGCAGCGCAACGACCTCGTCTCGCGACAGATCGTCGATATCGAGCAAATTACGCGGAACCACGGTCCTCTTCGGCAAGTGCGACTTCATCGGTCGGCGCGCGACCCGCACCAAGCACGACGTCGATATGCTCGCGCCGGCTCGTTGGAATCGCTTTGCCGACATAATCGGCTTGGACCGGCAGTTCACGCAAGCCACGATCGATGAGAACGGCTAGCCGAATCGCCGTCGGGCGGCCGAGATCGGTCACGGCGTCGAGTGCAGCCCGCACCGTGCGACCGGTGTACAGTACGTCGTCGACGATGACGACGGTTCGGCCGGTGATCTCGACGCGGATCTCCGACTCGGGTAATTCGCGCGCAACGTCATCATCGCGATAGAGATTGATATTGAGAAAGCCGAGGTCCGGCGGAGCGCCGCGAATCTCGGAAATTTTCGACGACAGCCGGCGCGCCAACGCTTCTCCGCCGCGCCGAATACCAATGAGTAACAATCCGGTCTGCGCATCTTCGGGTTCTACGATTTGGTGCGCCATCCGATCGATCACTCGTTCGATCTCTCGCGGAGACATCAGCACGCGACGGCGTGCGAGCGCGGTGGGCATCGGTCTTCGCTTCGCGCCGCCGGTGCGACGGCCTTTGCGTCGGTCGGCGGTTCGATTCGGCTCCTTGCGCCGGCGACCGAAGCGCGTTGCTACAGCGCCGCTAGCAACGCTTGCGTGCGTGCGAGATTGTGTTGGTAATCGCCGAGTTTCGCACGTTCGGCAGCGACCTTGTCGGGCGGTGCTTTGGCGATGAAATCGCCGTCAAGTTTCCGTTCGAGGCGTTCGACCTCAGCTTCAAGCTTGGCAATTTGCCGCACGTAACGCTCGCGCAGGACGGCCGGATCGGCGAGGACATCGATTTGGCCGAGCAACGCCTGCGCCGATCCGTCGCTCGCTAACGCCGGATCGACATCGATCTCCGCGCGCACGAATGCGACGTACAGCGCACCGAGTTCAGCCGGCAACGGTGCCGAGCGTAAGCGCACCTTTTCGTTCGGCTTGAGCTCGAGTTGCACTTTCGTGTTGCGGATACGTTCGACCGAGGCGATGAACGCTTCGTACAGTTCGGCCTCGGCGGGAAAGCGCGGGATCTCGGCCGGATCGGGCCACGAAGCGGTAACGATCGTTTGCCCGTCGTGCGGCAGCAACTGCCAGACTTCTTCGGTAATGAACGGTTCGATCGGGTGAAGCGCGCGCATCAAGGTGTTGAGCACGAACGAAAGCACGGCCCCCCGCGTCGCTCGCTGCGCCTCGATTTTCGTCGACTCGAGATACCAATCGCAAAATTTATACCAGCTGAAATCGTGCAGCACGTTGGCCGCCGTCCCAATCGCAAACGTGTCGAGGGCATGCGTGACGTCGGTGATGCACGTGTTGAGTTCGGTAAGAATCCAGCGATCGGCCAGCGTCAGCCGCTCGCGCGGCGGCAGAACCGCGGCGCGCGGCAACCCTTCGGGCAGCGAGCGGACGTACTTCAGCGCGTTCCACAGCTTCTGATTGAAGCGCTTGGCTTGGTCGCAAACTCGCTCGTCGAACCGCAGCTCTTGCGATTCCAAGCGCATCTGCATCATCGTGCCCAAGCGAAAGCCGTCGGCGCCGTAGCGCGCGATCATCTCGAGCGGGTCGATCGCATTGCCGAGTGATTTGCTCATCTTCCGACCGTTGATATCGAACACCAGCGGCGTGATGAATACGATGCCGAACGGAATGCCGCCGGCAAAACGTAAGCCGAGCATCACCATGCGCGCGACCCACAAAAAGATGATCTCGCGCCCGGTAATCATCACGGCATTCGGATACCAGTGTTGCAATTCGGGCGTCGCGTCGGGCCAGCCTAAAATCGAGAACGGCCAGAGCCCGCTCGAAAACCACGTGTCGAGCGTATCGGGGTCGCGGCGCAGCTCGACCGTGCCGAAACGCTCGCGTGCAATGCGCTCCGCTTCGGCTTGCGAGAGCGCAACGACGACGTCGTCGTCCGGCGTATACCAGACCGGTAGTTGATGGCCCCACCAAACTTGACGCGAGACGTTCCAATCGCGAATGTTTTCAAGCCACTGCTCGTACGTGCGGCCGAATCGCTCGGGCACAAACCGCAATTTTCCCGACCGGTACGCGTCGAGCGCCGGGCGTGCAAGTTCGTCCATTTTGCAAAACCACTGTAGCGACAGGAGCGGCTCGACCACTTCACCGGTCCGCGAAGAGACCGGGACGTTGGTCGTATACGGCTCTTCACGCACGAGATCGCCGCTCGCGGCAAGATCGCGCGCGACCATCGCTCGCGCCGCAAAGCGCTCGACACCTGCGTAAGCCGCCGGAACATCGCCGGTCAGCCGGCCATCGAAGCCGATCACGGTCGGCATTGCAAGATCGTGACGCAGACCGATGTCATAATCGGTTGCGTCGTGCGCGGGCGTCACTTTGACGGCACCCGTTCCGAAGGCCGGATCGACGGCGGAATCGCCGACGATCGGGATCAAGCGATCCGTGAGCGGCAATCGGACGCTGCTGCCGATGAGCTGTGCGTAACGCGCATCGTGCGGATGGACCGCGACCGCAACGTCGGCAAACATCGTTTCCGGCCGCGTCGTGGCGATGACGACACCTTCGCCGCCGTCCGCCGAGCGGTACCGGACGTGCCACAAGAACGTCGACCGCAGTTCGCTTTCGACTTCGGCGTCCGAAAGCGTCGATTGCGCTTTCGGATCCCAGTTGACGAGTCGCGTGCCGCGGTAGATCAAGCCGTCGTTATAGAGGTCGACGAACACGCGGACGACGGCGGCCGAGAGCCCCGCATCGAGCGTAAAGCGTCCGCGCTCCCAGTCGGCGCCGAAACCGAGTGCCTTGAACTGCTCGTAGATCCGGCCGCCGTACTGTTCGCGCCATTCCCAAACGCGGTCGATAAAGGCGGCGCGTCCGAGTCCGTCGCGCGTTAGCCCGGATTTGGCAAGCTCGCGGATCACGACGGACTCCGTGGCGATTGCCGCGTGATCTTGCCCGGGAATCCAGTCGGCGTTTTCACCTAACATCCGATGGTAGCGCGTCAAAACATCCATCGGCGTGTAGGTCGAACCGTGCCCGATGTGCGCCGGCCCGGTGATGTTCGGCGGCGGCATTGAAATAACGAACGCAGGTCGCGCGGGATCGGGCTCTTCGTGGAAGACGCGCGCCGCAGTCCACTGCGCATATCGCCGCGGCTCGACCTCCGCAAAGTCATAATCTTTGGCGAGCGGTGAATACGGCGCGTCGGTCACGCGGTTCTCTCTACCCGTCGGGCGCGACGATCACCTCGATGCGTCGTTGCGCAAATCTTCCCAAACCGACGGCACCGTGCAGACGCTCGCGATTTCCGGCGCGGCGATAGCGATGGCGCGCGTAACGGCCGCGCGGCCGGTCCCATCGGCGGTCGCCGCGCGCACGTAGACGACGTCGTCTTCTATTCGGTCGAGCGTAAAGGCAGCCGTCGCACCAAGCGTCGAGGCAACGGCATCGAGTGCGCGTTCGACGCGACGGGCCAGCGGTTGCGGATGCAAGTCGTGAACGACGAGCAAACCGCCCACGAGCGTATCATCGGCGATCGTTTGTAAGATAGCCGGTCCGCCCGGCGCGGCCTCGACGACGGCGAGGATGCGGGTCAGCGCGTCACCATACAAGTCGGTCAACAGCATGACGAGTGCTTCGCTGACCGGACCGTCGATGAGTCCCGCAATCCGTACCGCCACCACCGACAAGTCGGTGGACCGCGGCGCAGTCGGACGGTCCGCTCGAGCATCGGAATCCATCGCAGGTCGCCGGCGGCGCGGCCGGAGCGGAGCCAATAGCATGATCGGGCGTCCTTAACGGCAGCAGCGCGGGCCCTTAACGATACGCCGCAGCGCAACCGCCGCAAAGAGATGTTACCGGAGTTTTACATTCCGGGCAGCTGCGGTAATTTCACTTTGCCCGATGAGAGAAGCAAGACTAAACCTGCGAGCGATAAGCCGATCGGTGCAATGTCGGTCCGCGCTTCGGAACGATCGAAATCCGTCAATTGCTTCTCACGCGCGGCCAGACCGAGCAGATAGATCGCCGCGAGTGCCCCATCGCGTGCAAGTTCTCCCGTGGCCCGCTTTCCGGCAACCGTCGTACCGGGCAGGCCGATGGTGTCGAGCAGGGTTAACGCAAAGCCGGCCAGAGAAGCGGTCAAGCCGATTTTGAGCGAGTCGACCGCCCGTCGCGCGTAGGCCCGAGCATCGGCCGGGTTGTCGGCAAATAACGCACCGACATCGGCCAAAACGCTGGCCGTGAGCGCGGCAGCCGGGACAGCCGTCAAGACCGCCGCAATGTCGGACTCGGGCCGAGCCGGACGGAGCGCTTGCAGGGGGACAAGCAAATCATCGTTCATGCCCCTCCGTACTCCGCGAGCGGCCAACAATCCGGTCGCTCTGCTCTAATGCTCGGAGTCGGCCGTCTCGGCGAGGCTCCCGCCGGCGCCGTAAGACGAGGGAACGGCGCCCGTCGTCGCACCGCGGTTGGTCTCGACATCAGTTGGTTCGGCGCCCGGCGGCGGTTCGGGCTGCTCCGGACCGGCGCCGGCTTGCGCAGCATTCGCCGCGCGTTCGGATGGAACGTTCTTACTCATGCTTGGGCTTGTCGTCATCCGAGCCGCAGCTCAAACAGCGCCGGACGCGGCGCGCGGTTCGATCCGGCTCGAAAACGGTAAGACGGAAACATGGGATTTATTTGGGGCATCGTCCGGACCGTCTTCTTATTCTTTGCCGTCGTTATTGCCGCACTCGTGGTGATCGACGGCTCATTGCTGACGAATTTATTCAAGAAAGAGTAGCTAAGCGCGCGGCAAGCGGGCGAAGAACACGCGCTCCATCAACCGCAAGACCCGAGTGAGCGGGAAATCGGTGGCGACGAGCGGGTGCGTGAGAATCGCATGCAGACCTAACACTTTGGCACCGAGTATATCGGTGAAAAGCTGATCGCCGATCACGAGCGTGCGAGCCCGCGGTGTGCCGAGGTAGCGAAGCGCAAGCAAGAAGCCCTGCGGCAGCGGTTTGAGGGCATTCGGAACGGCCGGAACATCAAGTTGCGCGCTGATTGCAGCGACTCGTTCGCTAAAATTATTCGAGACCAGCGCGAGCCGGAAACCGCGCGCTTTCGCAGCCGAAATCCAGTCGCTCACACCGGGGGCGAGCGTGGGCTGGCGATAGGCACATACGGTGTTGTCGAGGTCGACGATGAGGCCGCGATAGCCACGCAGCCACAATTCTTCGAGCGGCACGTCGGGAAGCGTGTCGTATTCATGGTCCGGACCAAACATTGCCCTCCAGTTGTCGGAAGATTTCCACGCTTTCCCCCATCTCGTCCACAACTCGCCCACGACCGTGGCCGCGGGCCGGCCGCAATGCGGGTGGTTATACACCGCATTCTGCGCTTCTCCACCGGACGAGACCCGATGTTTGCAAGGAGCTCGACACGATATCTTGTATCCTCAGCGGCGCTAAGGTACAATATCTAGTACAGTTAAACGCGAACGAAGACTTCTATCGAACAGGTGTTCGATAGAGGACCGTCAAAGTTTTCGCTCGTTCCGTCAGGGCGATTTGGAGGTTTACATGTCAACCGAGTTACCGCCGGGCTTGCGCGAGCCGGCTTTCGACCCGAATGCGATGCGCGTGCTCAAGGAGCGGTATTTTGCGAAAAAAGCGGACGGTGCAATTGAAACGCCGGCTGAATTTCTGTGGCGCGTGGCGTCGGCCATTGCCGTTTCCGAACGGCCGTATGCCGAGCATGCCGGTCGTGATGCCGGTGCGGTAACGACTTCGGTCGCGCACGCTTTTTACGATCTGCTGGCACGTCGGGATTTCATGCCGAATACGCCGTGTTTAGTCAACGCCGGACGACCGCTATCGATGCTATCGGCTTGCTTCGTGCTGCCGGTACCTGATTCGATCGAAGGCATCTTTTATAATTTGCAGGCGATGGCGCTGATTCAGAAATCGGGCGGCGGCACCGGGTATGCCTTTTCGGAGCTTCGCGCAAACGGCGCACTCGTTGCATCGACCGGCAAAGATGCATCCGGTCCGGTCTCGTTCATGAAAGTTTTCAACGCGGCGACCGACTCGATCAAACAAGGCGGCGTTCGGCGCGGTGCCAACATGGGCGTCCTGCGCGTGGATCATCCCGATGTGTTTCACTTCATGCATTGTAAGAAAGAGCTGGATTCCGAGAATCGGGCGCTGTTCAATCGGATGTCGGATACCGGCCGCTTCACCGCAACCCAACTCTCGCACATCAAGCAAGAGCTGCTGCAAACGCAAATGAACAACTTTAACATTTCAATCGGCGTCACCGACAAATTCATGTCGGCGGTCGAACATGACGTTGATTTTGATCTGATCGACCCACGTACGAAGTCGGTGGTGCGCACCGTCAAAGCACGCGAAATTTGGGACGGCATGATCGAGGGTGCGTGGCAAAACGGCGAGCCGGGCGTGCTGTTTCTCGATCATCCGGAGTGGAATCCGCTGCCGGGTTTAGGTCCGATTGCGGCGACCAATCCATGCGGAGAGCAGGCGTTGCACGGTTACGATAGCTGCAATCTCGGCTCGATCAACGTCGGGCATTTTTACGAGTCGTCGAAGAACGATGTCGATTGGGATCGCTTAGCTCACACCGTCGGCTTAGCTATTCGCTTTCTCGATAACGTCATCGATGCGAACATTTACCCGATCGACGAAATTAAAGAGATGGTTACGAATAACCGGCGGGTCGGCTTAGGGATCATGGGTTTTGCCGATTTGCTGGTACAGCTTCGTATCGCCTATGGTTCGCCGCAAGCGATCGCACTGGCCGAGAACCTCATGAAGTTCATGCAATCTCACGCTGAGGATGCGTCCGAGCTTTTGGCTCGCGAACGGGGCGAGTTCCCAAATAAACATCTATCGAAGTGGGCCGACGACCCGCGGCCGCGGCGGAACGCCGCGTTGCTTTCGATCGCCCCGACCGGGACGATCTCGATGATCGCGGGCTGCAGCTTCGGCTGCGAACCGTACTTCGGCATCGCCTACACCAAACACGTAATGAAAGACGCCGAAGGCCGCCCGCAGCACCTCTATTACGTGCTGCCGCTCTTTGAAGAAATTGCAAAGGACGAGGGTTTTTTCTCCGAGGCTTTACTGGCAAAAGTCGAAGAAAATCGCGGCTCCCTCAAAGGCATTTCCGAAGCGCCGGCGCTGTGGCAGGATGTCTTCACGGTAGCTGCAGATGTTTCGGTCGATCAACACATCGATATGCTTGCGGCCTTTCAGAAACATACGTGCAATGCAGTGAGCAAGACGATCAATGCGCCCAATGACGACACGCGGGAAAACGTTGCACGCTCGATTTTTCGGGCCTATCGGTCAGGTTGCAAAGGATTCACCTATTATCGCGACGGTTCGCGTACCGAGCAAGTCGTCACATTTTCTAAAGATGCAGATATCGGCGGCGTCAATCGCGATGCGGATGCTGCGACGTCCGATCATGCGGTGATTGCCGCCGAAGCGATCGTGAAGGACGTCGTAGCCGATTCACTCGAAGCGCTGCTCGAGCGAGCAAACGCCTTGCTCGGAGAGAAGTAAGCCGGAGAGAATGAAGATGGAAGAAACGAAGGTAAAAGCAACGCTTGCGGCTTTGATTGCTCGCGTCGAACGGCTTGAAGCACACAACGCTCGTCTGACCGAACTTAACGCCGAGTGCGGTGCAACGGTTGAAAAACTCGTTGCCCGGCTCGAGAACGCGCAAGCCGTTAACGCCGAACTAAAGATTGCGCTGAAGCCTGCTGCAGTCAAGGCATCCGGCACGACGTATCGCGAGCGGCCGGCGGTCATGCGTGGACGGACCGTGCAGTCGAACGTCGGTTGCGGGCCGCTCTACATCACGCTCAACGAAGACGACAACGGTAAGCCGTTCGAGGTTTTTTTCAAACTAGGAAAATCCGGTTCTTGTCAGCAGAGCTACCTCGAAGCACTCGGCGTCGCCATGTCCGTCGGTCTGCGTTATGGTGCCGATCCACAAAAGTTCATCGACAAATTCGAGGGCATGCGTTGCCCCAATCCCAAAATGCGAAACGCGGAAGGTCCGACGACGCTTTCATGCGCCGACGGTATCTCACAGGGCTTGGCCAAAGCGCTGGCTTTAGCGTTGCCGGGCACCGATCCGCAAGTCGCCCACGAGTCGGGTTTCGTCGCGGTGGCCGAACCGCGCTTTCCTTATCCCGCCGAAGACGAGATTGAAAGCCGGCTCAATGCCAAATCGATCGATCTCATCGGCAACACCGGCTTTGCAAACGGCTCGAACGGCAACGGTCATTCCGGCATCGGCATGTCGTCAGCGGGTTCAAATGGCGATGGGCCGATCAACGTTCAGCGTGCGATGCAAACAGGAGTCGGTATGTGCCCGAAGTGCAGTGGACCGCTAATTAGCCAAGGCGGTTGCATTCAGTGTCTGCAGCAGTGCGGATACGTCGGGAAATGTTCCTAGGGGACCGTTCGGCGGCGTGAACGTCACGCGGTAGAAATATGGCATTAAAGAACCCGCGATACGCTCAGCGTAGCGCGGGTTGCTGCGTTACACAAACTCGATTCGGTACTACGGTAAGCCGAACAGCCGCAGCACCTCTTTGGGCTGCGGCAACAACGATGATCTTCACATACCCGATCGAAGAAGCTCGCTTTTGGTTTACGGCAACGCCGACGGCGTAGCGCTTTTTATCTTCGACCGCTAGGCAACCGACTCGGCTGCGGACTCTTTAAATAACCTGATTTGTTCGCCGATATCACGTAGCTCGAGTTCGCTTAGCAGTTCGCGCGCCTGTTTGAACATCTCGGATTCTTCTTCTTCAACATGATGCTCGACTTGCTCGCTCATGACTTGCAGAACGGCCTTGTACGATTCGTCCGATGGTTCCATCGCCTCGATCTTAGCGATGAGTTCCTTTACCGAGCCGTGCTCGATATACGCTTCAAGTACTTCGTTCTTTGCGTCATCCTCGTTTGCATCCAACGCTTTCGTCTTGAGCGCCGGATAAAAAATTTGCTCTTCGGCTTCGGTATGAAGCTTAAGTTCGATGATAATCTGCTCGGCAAGATCTTCAATATCGGCATCACCGGACTCAAGTTCGAGCGCCCGGCCGAATAGCGCCTTGACCTTCTCATGATCGGCTTTCAAAACAGCAAGCACGTCGCCGCCTTGGTCGGCAGCCAGCGAATCGTCGTCGCTTTCATCATTGAGCGATTCGATGAGCTCGTCTTTTCGCATGTGACTCGCACCGGAAACACCTGCGTCTTTTGCTTTTTCACGTAACTCCGCCACGCGCAATTCTTCGAGTTCCGTCTGTTCGGGCATATCTAGCACCTCCACGCCGATTGTGCCCAATCTCGCGCGTCCTACGCTGACGCCGCGTGGCTTCGACCGCGCTAAACAGCATCGGTCCCGCCCGAGATCGTTGTCGGCTGAAATCGCCACGCGCCCGTGCCGCGCCGTTCGATGCGCCTTGGCTGAAAACAATCGATATTACCGGAGCGCTTCAAGCCCGCGTACAAACCAGCGGGGTGGAACGACTCCGTGACTTGGCGCACCGGCCGACGGCAACCGATCGGCTCGTCGGCAGCACGCTGGCCGGCGTGTTGCTTGTCTGTGCTGTCTTGGCAGTTGCGCCTCGGCCCGGCGTCACGCACGAACGACGGCTCGCGCAGCTGAGCCTGCCGACGACGGCACCCGCGAGCGGCGGCGACTTTATCGTCCAAAAAGGCTTGTATCTTACCGCTCCGATCGTCGTTGACGGCAGTCCGATTTTTCGAATCGCGGCGCCGATCGGTTCGAGCGCCACGCAACTGCCCATCGGCGCGCGCGTGACGCTCGTGCAAACGGCAATCGGCGAACTCCTTGCCGAAGCTGGAACCGGCCCAAACGCAGGCACGATTTTCGATCCGCGCACCGTACGCATCCACGCTCGAAGCGACGGTGATGCCGTCGTGCTCGAAGCGGTCGACGCCAAGCATACGGATCCGCTGCCGATCGTCACGGTAACGGCAAACGATGCTCGCGCGAATTCGGTGAGCGTTGCAGCCCTCGGCGGCGAGTGGCAGGCAATACTCCAAAGTGCCGTCGTCCAGGCGCTCGTGCGCCGTCAGCCGGCGGTCGAGCGGCGTAGCCTGCAAAGCGTCATACGCGTTGCCGGCGTAATGATCGCCGTTTCGATCGGCGTCTATTTTTTTCTGCGTTCACTTTGGCGGCAAATGGCGGTCCTCGAAGCGCAGATTAGCCAAACCCTAACAAACACCGGGCCGCAAGCGCCCGAGGATGCATCGGCCGGCAGCCAACGCCGCCGGAGCTTTGCCGTGCAGCTCAAAAATCTTAAACCGGCGCAGCGCTTGGGCTTCTACGGCGCCGTCGCCGAAACGACGCTCTGGGCAATCGCCCTGGCGTGGTTGACTGCCGCAACATGGAGTTTATCGCTGTTCGCCGAGACGACGCCGCTGTCGCAAACGATCGCTCACGACGCGTTTAGCGTAGCAGCGACGGGCATCTTTGCAATTCTTCTCACGCGTGCCCTCGACGCGCTCATCGTACGAAGCGCGGGCGCTTGGCGCATGCGACGTGTTGCAAACTCCGACGACCGCGCGCGTTCGTTGCTGCGCATTCCAACGATCGCACGTGCCGTTGGCGGAGCGAAGAATTTTGCGATTGTTTTTATCGCGCTGCTTTCGGTGCTCGGGCAAATAGGCGTACCGATCGGATCCGTCATTACGATCGGCGGTTTGACCGCCATCGCGCTTTCGCTCGCGGCACAAAACTTCGTGCGTGATTTCCTTAATGGGTTTCTCGTCTTACTCGAAGACCAGTATGTCGTCGGAGACTATGTAACGATCAATGCCTTTAGCGGCATCGTCGAACAGTTAACGTTACGGATGGTCCAAATCCGCGACGCAAGCGGCGACGTGGTGACGATACCGCATAGTTCGGTGACGAACGTGGTCAATCAATCGCGCAACTGGTCGCGAATCGACTTCCGCATCCCGGTCGATCCGGGCGCCGATATCGCGAAAGCGATGCGCATCATACGCGAACAGATTATGGATTTACGATCCGACTCGGACTGGCTCTACGGAACTGAAGATCCGATCGAATGGATCGGCGTTGACGCAGTAAGCCGGGATTGGGCAATTCTTCGGGCATCGGTACGGACGGCGCCGCTGCAACAGTTTGCGCTACGACGGCAAATCAACGAACGTGTGTTAGCAGCATTCTCGGCCGGCGGCATTGCGCTTGGAGCGCAACTGCCGCTTTAGTCGAAATTACTCGTGGCAGACGCCGACCTCATTCGAACCCGACGAGCACGGTGCGACCACCGGCGTTGCAGGCGGTGTAAACGAATGATTGCCGACGATCGAGCCGATTGCGGGAAACAGCAATCCAAGAAACGGCAACGCGGCGGTGTGGCCACCGGCGACAACTGCCGGAACAAATGCTGCGACCGGGGCAACGGTCGGCGGGGTATCAAACGTCACCGGCGTGTCGGCGACGGCGACCGGTACCGCCGCGACATACGTTGCGGCACGTACGGCTTTGGGCTGCGTACGCACAACCGCGGGCGCATGAAAAGCGACGACCCGCGGCCGATGAGCGATTGCGCGGCCGTGATTCATCGATAAATTGCCGCAAATTCGTGGGATGAGCACAGTCGTTCCATCGGCGAGGTTGACTTGCCAGCCCATCGTACCGCTGGGCACGACCACATTACGCAGCGCATAGACGTGACCGTTACGATGATGAACGCCCGCCATTGCGTCGATATGACGCGGTAGGCGGACATACACGGCTCCACCAGCGGTGAGCGCCTGCCGAAATTCCGCATACTCACGCGTCGTTAAGCCGATCTTCTCCGCTGCTTCGCTATACGCCGACGAACGATCTTGCGTTACGGCGTACACGTCGGCTACGCGCACCGGTTGCACCGGGCTCATGCGGTCGACGTATAAATTTACGGGTATTGACATGCTACGTTTCCTTCAAGCGACGGCAAAGGTATAACGCAACAGTGTGTCCTTTAGATGATCGGCCGGGCTATCGGCGACACGTTGTTGCTGTGCTTGCTTGTTTTCCCGATTGCGCTTCCCAATATTGCCGACGAGCGTCGACGATTTACAGGACCTCCGGCCTACGCGCGCTCAAAAATTAATTAAGCGAAGTCCGTGCAAATTAGCCGCTGTGCTAAATAAGCGCAGCGACGACTCGAGATTCGACGGGTTCGTGACGAGAGAATTAAGCTACGAACGTACCTAGCTGCGCATTCGTTTCTGCATGCGGTCGGCGTCTACGCTTCGGGCGTGCGTTGCTCGCCGATAGGCCCGTTGCGGCAGCTCGGTCACCCGGCCGTAAGCAGCATCCATGGCCTGAACGGCTATTCAGGCCCCCGTTGCGCGAGGTGTTCACCGGTTGACACGCACCATTAACGTTCGGGCATGCCGAGTGCGCTAATTTACTCTAATGACCGATGTATTGTTTTGCTAAGCCAAGTAAGCGTCAATGATTGCAGCTTGCGACTTAATTCAAGCGCGCATCAATTTTGCCGGCGCTCTTGCGGTCGGGACTCAACGTGCTTGCTGCTTCACACCGAAAACGCCCGCCGGCGAAAACGATACCGCTCGCTTCGTTCGCTTGCGGTCGGCGTGGCACCAATCCGCGGCTTATCGAACCGCAGGCCTCAGGCGGTCCACAGATCGCGCATCCAGGCTTCGATTGCGTCGGGACTGCGCGGTAACCCGGCACTCAGCACGCGATGGCCGTCGGTTGTAATGACGAGATCGTCTTCAATCCGGACGCCGATCCCGCGGTAGCGCACCGGGACGGTTAAATCGTCGGGTTGAAAATATAGTCCCGGTTCGACCGTTAACACCATTCCGGGGGTGAGCCGGCCGTACTTGTACGCCTCTTGCCGGGCAGCCGCGCAGTCATGGACGTCCAAACCGAGCATATGGCTTACGTTGTGCAGCGAATAACGCTTGTAAAAGCGGTTCGTGTCGAGCAACGCCGTTTGGGCGCCCATCGGCAGAATCCCCAAGCGCTCGAGACCGTGCGCGAGCACGTGCATCGCAGCCCGGTTCGGTTCCATAAAGTCGTTGCCGGGACGGCAAGCCGCAAAGCCGGCATCCTGCGCATCGAGGACAAGCTGATAAATCTCGCGCTGTTCTGCAGAAAAGCGGCCGGCGATCGGAATCGTTCGGGTGACATCGGCCGTATAGAGCGTGTTCGCTTCGACACCGGCGTCGAGCAGAAGCAATTCGCCGGCGCTGAGTGCACCGTTGTTGGCCGTCCAGTGCAGCGTACACGCGTGAGCGCCGCTCGCGGCAATCGTGCCATATCCCACGTCGTTGCCGTCAATGCGAGCGCGTAGACCAAAGATGCCTTCGACCCAGCGTTCGGTAGCCGACCGCGGGAGCGCGCGCACGACATCCTCGAAGCCGCGTTGCGTCGCATCGATTGCGTTTTGCAACTGGGCTAGCTCGAATTCATCTTTGATCAACCGCAGCTCGGAAAGTGCGGCGGCGAAGGCCTCGTCACGTTGAGCCTGCAGCGGCAGAATCGTTTCGAGCGTCGAATCGATGCCGCGTAAAAGCCGAAAAGGACGCGCTGCATCTTCACGATTGAGTATGCGGAGGTCGTCGAGCAGTTCCGGGAGACCGCGTGCCGTCAGCCCGAAGCGTGCGGCGCTTTCGTCGACGCCAAGCCGTGCGCCCACCCAAAGTTCGCCTTTGGTCCGGTCGGTATAAAACGTCGCATCGGTTTTGCCCGGATTGGGTTCAACATACAGCGTCGCTGCATGGCCGCCGGCCTCCGGAATCAGAACGAGGACGGCATCGGGCTCGAGATTGCCCGACAGATAATAGTGGTCGCTTCCGGCCCGAAACCGATAAGTGGTGTCGTTAGCGCGTACCTTCTCGCGCCCGGTCGGGACGATCAGCACTTCATCGGGAAAGAGCCGGCTAAGCGCCGCCCGACGAAGCGCGAAACGTTCCGCACCCTCCATGCGCGCCGGCAGGCCGGCTTTCGGAGCCCACTGGGTCAACATAAAATCAAGTAGCGCCGGCGGCGGCGAATCGTCGTACGCCGTCACCGGCGGGAGCGCTAAGCCGGTTTCGAGCGCTTGCGCAGTCTCCCGAACAGTATCTGCCATCGCGAACACTTCGCTTCGAGTAACGGGGTCGCCCGCGCCGGCAAACCGAAGCCTGCGACATGATTGACGGTATCGGCGGTATCTTTCTCATTGCAGACGATGCGCCGGCGCTCGCCGGCTGGTACCGCGAGAAGCTCGGTATTGCGTTCAACAGCCCGGCGCCCGACGGTGCTTTTGCGCAAACGTTTTTTGCTTGGCGCCATGACGCTCCGGAACGGACCGCGCGCGCCGTCTTCGCCATTTTTGCACGCGACGGCGAGCCGCGCGAACCGACGAGCTTCTCAGTGAATTACCGCGTCACCGATTTAAGCGAGATGCTCGAGCGTCTTCGTGCGCACGACATCGCAATTGAAAAAACGGAAGATTTTGCTTACGGACGGTTCGCCTGGTGTCACGACCCGGAAGGGAACCGCATCGAACTTTATGAGGATTTGCTGCCATGAACGAACGGCAAGAACCGCCGCATCCACCGTATGAAGAGTATCGCACGGCACTCGGCGATCATGCCGACGGACACGCTGCACTCGACGACCTTCATGCGTCACTGCATCAGGCCACGCCGCGCGCCGCAGACGTTGAATCATCCGTCGGCCGCCTACGTACGATCCCGGTTATCGAAGCGCGCGTCGCAAACTGGTGGGATGCTCCACGCACGCAAAATTGGTTGAAGATCATCGCCGATACCGGCCTTTAACAGCGGCGTTCCGGCGGGGAAGCGACGGGTTCCGACGGCAACGCCGGAATTGCCGTACGCCGGGGCTGGGGCATGGCGCCGCCGACGGGCGGCGGAACCGGCAATACGTGCGGCGTGGCAAGCGGTGCGGCACCGGACGAAAAAGTACCGCGGTACGCGGTTGGGGTCGCGATCGGGGCAGCTTCCGACATGACGATCGCCAGCGTTCTCGTCCGCGAATCAAAGGTCGCGCTACCGCCGAGTCCCGTTACGACGCGCCCGACTTCAATGTACGGCGCATCGTCATCGATCAAGATGACGGGCACGACAATCTGCTCGCCGTTCCGTTCGATCGTGACGGTTCGACGCTTGGGATCGTACACCACGCGCGAGCCGAGCCGGGCGATGACCGGCGTCAATGGGCTGATGACGCGGCCGCCCGCCATCCGCGCCGGAGCGGAACTCGAGACGATCGAGCCGTTGATCACGATCGTCACGGCCGCCGGTACGAGCATCTCAAGGGCATGCTGCGCGCAACGCATGCTTTGCCCCTGTCGCGCTCAACGCCGGCCGCTGCAACGCTCCGCGGCGGACCAGCCGTTTCGTCGATAAGGAACGCCTTGCCGTGCGTTGAAAAATGAACGGTGCGCCGGTTTCACATGGCCTTGCTGACGTTGTGCATGGCGCTTCCGCTTGTCGCTGCAACATCGCCCGCTTCTATTCTCGGGACACCGACGCTCTTCGTCTATCCATTTGCCGTCAACGGCAGCGACGTTAACCGCGAAGCCGGTTCGCGGCTCGCCGTCGCCATTGCAACGCAAATCGCCGAATTGGGCGGTGTCGCGGTGAAGCCGGCTCCGCCGGGAATAAACGCTCAGACGTATCTGCAAGCCGCCCTTGCCGACGGCGTGCAATATTATATTGCCGGTTACGTTACGCCGCTGGGCGACGGCGTTTCGGTGGTCGAGCAGTTGGTGAGCACGCAAAGCGGGATCGTGGTTTACAGCAATACGGCCCAGGTACGGTCGTACGCCGACGCTGCCGGGCAGGGTGACGTCCTGCGCGATGCGCTGCTCCGTCACCAGACGCGCAATTTGGGCGCGTACGCCGCACCGCCGCCGGCCGCCGACACACCGTCACCGACGCCGGCACCGGGCTCGGCGACACAAGCGAATCTCGGCCGGCTCTTCGGGCGTAAACAACGGCGGAGCAACGCTCAAGCAGCTCCGACTCCGGTCGCGTCGAAGGCCCCGCGGGTAGCGCTCGCGAGCGCTGCGACACCGGCCGGCTCGCCGCCGCCAAGCTTGCCGCCGGCAACGCCGGCACCGGCCGCTCGAACGGCGAGCGCAGCCGGTGCCGGCTTAAACATCGGATTACTCGCCATCGGCGGATCCGCTGATGCGGAACGGCGCGCATTTACCGCCGCGGCCGTCCGTAACATCATGCTGGCCCGTCATCGCCGAGTTGCAGCGGACGTTGCGGCCGGTCCCGGCGCGTGTAGCTCGGCACCGATCGATACGCTCGTCAGCGGGAATCTCACGACGCTCAGCCACGTGATTCTGGGCAAACGCGAAACCACCGCGACGCTTGATTTTATTGCCTACGATTGTAGCGGTACCGTCGTCTACCGCAAAATTTTCGCCAACGACGCGCGCGGCGGTTGGAAGAACGCCGTCGATCAAGTCGTGCGCAACGCCGTCGATGAGTTTTTAGCCCGGCCGGCGACGACCCGCCGCGGCGGATGACCGGACCGTTCGATCGCCTGCAATTGCCGGTGATCGCCGCGCCGTTATTTCTCATCTCGAATCCGCAGCTTGTTATCGAACAATGCAAAGCCGGTGTGGTCGGATCGTTTCCGGCACTCAATGCACGACCGGCCGACTTGCTCGACGAGTGGCTCCACTGCATTACCGAGGAACTCGCAGCGTTCGACCGCGCGCATCCGGACCGCCCGTCAGCACCATTTGCCGTCAATCAGATCGTCCATCGGTCGAACGACCGGCTCGAGCACGATCTCGACGCTTGTCGCAAATGGAAGGTGCCGATCGTTATTACGTCGCTGGGCGCCCGTACCGACGTTAATACCGCCGTGCACGCGTATGGCGGGATCGTCCTCCACGATGTGATCAACGGCGTTTTTGCCCGCAAGGCAATCGAAAAAGGTGCCGACGGTTTGATTGCGGTCGCCGCCGGTGCGGGCGGGCACGCCGGAACGCTTTCGCCGTTTGCACTCGTACAAGAAATTCGGCGCTGGTTCGGAGGTCCGCTCGTGTTGTCCGGCGCAATCGCGACCGGGCGCGCGATCCTAAGCGCACAAACGATCGGTGCCGACTTCGCCTATATCGGCTCAGCTTTTATCGCTACTACCGAAGCAAACGCAACGCCGGCATATAAAGAAGCCGTTGTAACCGGAACGGCCGCCGACATCGTTTATACGAATCTGTTCACCGGCGTGCACGGTAACTATTTGAAATCGTCGATTGTTGCAGCCGGACTCGATCCAGATGCGTTACCGCAAAGCGACCCGGCTGCGATGGATTTCGGCGGCACGGCGGTCAAGGCGTGGCGCGACGTTTGGGGCAGCGGACAAGGCATCGGCGTCATCGATGAAGTCTGCTCGACGGCGATGCTCATCGCGCGGTTACGCACAGAGTATGTCGCCGCGCGCAGCACGATGGTCGAGCGCTCCCGGCGCTACGTCAGCTAAGCTCCGCCTCTCGGTCATCGAGCAATCCGGGCGGGACATCAACCACAATCCGTTTTGCAGCAACATCGATCGATACGATAAACGCGGCAACCATCGGCACGAGGCGGCGTGCGATCCCGATCACCAGCATATCTTGGGCCGGATAATGTTCGACGGCAACGACCGTTCCATAGCCGACCTCATGCTTGTCGACGAGCGTACAGCCGACCAGATCCGCATCGAGGTACTCACCCGGTGCCAAAGCGGTGGTGGCGCGATCGAGTCCAAGCGTGGCGCCGACCAGCGTCTCGGCAGCGTCGATGTCGTCGAAGCCGACGAACGCGGCCAGCGGACGGCCTTTGTGCATGCGTGAGGACCTGACCCGCAACTCGCATTCCGAGCCGTCGCGCAACCAGGCTCGCACAAGCGTTCCGGCGGCCATCGAATCGCTACCGAGTCGAGTCGCATCGATTTTACATTCGCCGTGCAGCCCGAAAACGCCGACGATTCGACCCGCGTTGAGGTCCGGAGCGGTCACTCCGGCGGGTGAAGCTCAGGGGCCGTCGTCATCCGGTGCGATCTGAACGGGCTGGTCGTCTGCGATTGGTCCGGCATCGTCGGCAATCGTGCCGTGCGCATCAACCGGATGCTCGAGATCTTCCTCTGCTTCAACATCATCTTGATCGACATCGACGATATCGACGATGACGCGGCCTTCCGCGCTGGCGCGCACCAGCGTTCGCAAAGCGTGTGCTACCCGGCCGCCCCGCCCGATAACCTTGCCGAGATCGTCTGGATGAACTTCGAGGGCGATGATCGGACCGCGATCTCCCTCAACTTGGCGAACGACGACACTGGCAGGTGACGCGACGAGTTTCTTTGCCAAAAACTCAAGCAAGCCGGCTGCGCGTGCCTGCGACGCGAGCGGATCGCCCGGTTCGCGCACGGGGCGTTCGCGCGGCACAAAACGTTCGGACGGACCGCGTCGCGGCCGCGCCGGCCGCTCGTCTTCCGGCTCGATTTCATCGATGATCGTCTCGCCCGTCGCGATCGTGCGCGCACCAAGGGTCGAGCGACGCTCATCTTCTTCGGGCGCTTCATCGCCGAACAGGCCAAATTCGTCGTCGAAAGCCGACACGGATTTAGTCTGACTTCTCCGACTTGGGCTTGCGCTTGGTATCGGGCACGAAACCACGTTCGACGATGCCGAGTTCGGCAAAAAGCCGGCGCACCGGATCGGACGGCTGGGCGCCCTTGGCGATCCACTCCTTGGCCTTATCCTGGTTGACGACGACCGTCTTGGGCTCGGTGCGAGGATTATAGTGACCCAAGATCTCGATAAAGCGGCCGTCACGCGGCGAGCGCGCATCGCTGACGACGAATCGATACGTCGGCTGTTTTTTCGCGCCCATCCGGCGCAACCGTATACGAACCATACCTTATCCTTTTTCCAACGGCCTAAAGCCGCAAAGTACCATGCTGAACAAATTTATCGCCCGAGCCCGGGCAAGCGTAGACCACGGCCGCCTTTTCCTAGTTGCTTCATCATCTGGCGCGACGCCTCGAACTGCTTGACCAGCCGATTCACGTCCGACACCTGCGTTCCGCTGCCCGCGGCGATGCGCTTGCGCCGCGAACCGTTCAAAATCTCCGGTCGCGATCGTTCGCGCCGCGTCATCGAACAGATGATCGCTTCGACCTTTTTGACGTCCCGCTCGTCGATATCGACATTCGGCAGCGCTTTTGCCAGCCCCGGAATCATCTTCATGATGTCGTTCATCGAGCCCATTTTCCGAACTTGGCGCAATTGCTCGAGGAAGTCATCGAGGGTGAACTCCGATTTGCGCAGCTTCTGCGCGATGTCTTTGGCTTGCTGCTCGGAGTAGACGGCTTGCGTCTTTTCGATGAGCGTCAGGACGTCGCCCATGCCGAGGATTCGCGATGCCAACCGATCCGGATAGAACGGCTCGAGCGCGCTGAGCTTCTCGCCGATGCCGACGAATTTAATCGGAGCGCCGGTCATTTTATGGATCGAAAGCGCCGCACCGCCACGCGCGTCGCCGTCCATCTTGGTCAGCACGACGCCGGTAATGCCCAGCCGGTCGTTAAAGACTTTGGCGACGTTCGTTGCTTCTTGGCCGGTCATTGAATCGGCCACAAACAGAATCTCGAGCGGTTGAACGGCTGCCTTAATGTTGTCGAGTTCCGTCATGAGAGCGTCGTCGATTTGGAGACGTCCCGCGGTGTCGATGATGACGGTCGGGATGCCGAGACGTTTCGCTTCGGCAACGCCGTTGCGCGCGATTGCGACCGGATCGCCTTGACCGGCTTCAAAAACGGGCAGATCGATTTGCCGGCCCAGCGTCTGCAGCTGAGCGATAGCGGCCGGACGATAAACGTCGGCGGCGACCAACAAGGTGCGGCGCCCCTGCTCTTTGAGCCGCAGCGCTATTTTGCCGGCATGCGTCGTCTTTCCCGACCCTTGCAGACCGACGAGCATGTAGACCGTCGGCGGCGCGTCGCTGTATTGCAGCCGGGATTGCGCCCCGCCCATGAGCTCGACGAGCTCGTCGTGAACGATCTTAATGATCGTTTGGGCCGGCGTGAGCGAAGCGGCTACATCCGCTCCGGTCGCCTTCTCCTTGATCGCGTTAACGAAATCTTTGGCAACCTTGAGCGAGACATCGGCTTCGAGCAGCGCAACGCGCACTTCGCGTAATACCTCGGCAACGTCCGTCTCGGAAAGACGGCCGCGATTCGACATACGACTGAAGATTGCGCCTAAGCGCTCGCTCAACGCCTCAAGCATCGAGGCTACGCTTTTTCGGTGGTTGCATCGATCTTGGTGACGGCGTCACCAACGGTTTTGATTTTTTCGGCTTCTTCATCGGGGATATCGATGTTGAATTCGGTCTCAAACGCCATGACCAACTCAACCTGGTCGAGCGAATCGGCTCCGAGATCATCGGTGATCGAGGCCTCGGGCGTTACTTCGGACTCCTCAACACCAAGTTGTTCGACGATAATCTTTTTGACTTTTTCGAAGGTATCAGCGGCCATTAATATTCGGTAATCTCCACAAGCATCACATCAAAAATCCGCCGTCGACAACGATCGTTTGACCGGTCACGTAACGGGCGGCATCGGAGCACAGAAACGAAACGACGCCGGCGACATCATCCGGCGAACCCGGACGGCCGAGAGCGATTTGTCGAAGGTACTGGGCACGGGCAGCCTCCGGCATCTGCGCGGTCATCGACGTCTCGATTAGACCGGGGGCAACGGCGTTGACTCTTACGTTCCTCGACCCTATCTCCTTCGCTAACGATTTCGTCAAGCCGAGCAAACCGGCTTTGGTCGCACTGTAAGCCGTTTGTCCGGCACTTCCGGCAAGTCCGACGATGCTCGATACAAAGACGATCGCGCCGCTACGCGCTTTGACCATCGGGCGCAAGGCCGCAGCGGAAAGATAAAACGCCGACTTGAGATTCGCGCTCAGCAACCGGTCGAGGTCGTTACTCTTGAACCGAAGGATGAGACCGTCGATTGCTTGACCGGCGTTTGCAACGGCGATGTCGAGCCGGCCTAGATCGGCGACAACCTGTGTCACGGCACGCATGTTGGCGGCTTCATCCGCGACATCAACGATATACTGCTGCACGCGAGCACCGGGACGAACCGCGAAGCAGGCTGCAGCCGATGCGTCGAGCGCCGCCGCATCTCGTCCGAGAAGCGCGATATCCGCGCCGCCCTTGACCAGATCAACGGCGATTGCGCGCCCGATACCGCGACTCGCACCCGTAACAAGTGCGACTTTCCCGGCAAAAATCATCGTTTGACCGGTGCAAGCAACTCGCGCAACATTTCAACCCCGCGGGCATCATTCACGCTCATGACGCGCGGCGCACCGGCAAGTCGTTTCATCATCGGGGCAAGAACCGAACTAGCGCCGAACTCGACGATGATATCGAGGTCGTAAGCGACCATTGCCACCGCCGTATCGTGCCACCGGACTTCATCGGTAACCGAGCGCACGAGGTGATTGCGTATTGTCGTAACGTCGCCGTACGGCAGCGCGTCGACGTTTGAAAGCACGCGAAAGCACGGCAACGTTATCGCCGCGCCGCGCACGAAGCGCTCGAAGTCCGCACGAGCCGGTTCCATCAACGCTGAATGCCAAGCACCGGCGACATTGAGCGGGATCACGCGTTTAGCGCCGGCCGCAACGGCCGCCTCACCGGCTGCGCCGACCGCTTGCGCATCGCCGCTGATGACGATCTGACCCGGCGCGTTGAAATTTGCAAGTTGCACGCGCCCGACGCCGCGTCGAACGACGCTTTCAACGACCGCTTGCAGCGCTGTTGCATCCAGACCGAGAACCGCGGCCATCCGGCCCGGCGCTTGCAGCGCCGCACGCTGCATCGCTAGGCCACGTTCGTTCACGAGCGCAAGCGCCGTCTCGAACGACATTGCATCGGCAATCGTTAAACTGCAGTATTCACCGAACGAATGACCGGCCGACACCACCGGGTCGAGGACGTCGCCGACCGCCGCACGCAAAGCAAGATTGGCCACGAAGATCGCCGGCTGCGCATACCGCGTTTCACGTAGCGTCGTTTCCGGCCCGCGCAAGCAAACCTCGAACAAATCGTAACCGACGACGTGTTTGGCGATCGTGAAACATTCCATCGCCGCCGGGAAGGCCTGCGCAACGGCGGTTCCCATTCCGACTGTTTGCGAGCCTTGGCCCGGAAAGATGATACCGGCTCGCATCATGCGCTCGTGACGGCCGCGCCGAGTGCGTTCCAGCGCCACGCTATGGCACCCCACGATAAGCCGGCGCCGAACGCGACGAACATCACCAGGTCGCCGTCGTTGAGCCGCTTGTCGGCATACGCTTGCGACAGAGCGATCGGGATCGACGCGGCCGAAGTGTTCCCGTGCTCGGCAATGTTGATATAAACTCGTTCGGCGACGACGCCGAGTTGTTTTGCCGCAGCATCGATGATGCGCTTATTGGCTTGATGCGGGATGAGTAATGCAATGTCGTCGATCGTCAAGTCGGCTTGGCTGAGCGCAGCCTGAACGGACTCGACCATTCGCGTTATCGCATACTTAAACGTTTCGCGTCCTTGCATGCGGATGAAATTTGCGCGTTGGTCGAGCAACGCAACGTCGATCGGCGAACGCGAGCCACCCGCCGGCAGATACAACATCTCGGGTTTTCTGCCGTCGGAACCGAAATGCGCACCGAGAAAGCTGTTCTCGTCGGCGCGCTCGACGATCACGGCACCGGCGCCGTCGCCGAAGAGTATCGCTGTCGCCCGATCGGTATAGTCGGTTATTTTAGAGAGTGTTTCGGAACCGATGATCATTATGCGCTTATGCACGCCGACCCGAACGAGCGCTGAAACGACGCTGAGTCCGTAAACGAAGCCGCTGCATCCGATTTCCAAATCGAAGGCCGCTTTGTCGCGCGCACCCAGCGCCGAGGCGACGATCGCGGCAGTCGCCGGAAACAGATAGTCCGGCGTTACGGTGGCCACGACGTAGCAGTCGATATCGTCGGGACCGTAGTCGGTGTGCGCTAAGCTCGCGCGGGCGGCCGAAACGGCAAGATCGCTCGATGCTTGAGCAGCGGCTGCGACGTGCCGCTTCTCGATTCCGGTTCGCGTCGTGATCCACTCATCGTTGGTGTCGAGTGTCCGTTCGAGATCTTCATTCGAGATCGTCTGTTCGGGGACGTAATGCCCGACGCCCGAGATGCGGACGCCGTAAGCCTGAAGGGAAATCGCTTTACGCCCCCGGCGTCATCGTGCGACGGCAGCCGATCCGCGTGCGGTCATCTACCCGTGACTGTGACCGGCATGGTCTTCCTTGGGCGCAACGAGCGTGCGGCCATCGTAGGTGCCGCACGTCGGGCACACAAAATGCGGAAGTTTCGCCTGATGACACTGCGGGCACTCGGTCGTCGTCACCGGTGCAAGTTTCCAGTTCGCGGCCCGGCGGCTGCGAGTTTTCGAACGCGGGGTTTTCCATTTAGGATTCGCCATGATCGCCTTCCATCTCCGGGCAAACGCATCCGCCGCCCACGTTCTTACTTTGCCCACACATCGCGCACAAGCCGCGACAGTCTTCTTTGCATACAAGGCCGAACGGCAGCGCCGCGGTTACCAACTGCCGCGCCAGATCTCCAAGATCCAACTCCGTCCCGCTCAAGACATTATTGTCGCCGAACGGATCGCTCGACCCGCTCGGCGGATCGAAACGTTCCGCTACGTCGACATGGATCGGCACAACGACGTCGTCGAGGCAGCGGTCGCATTGACCGGCCGCATTCGCATCGATCGAACCATCGATTTGAACGCCTCGTTCGACGCGCCGTAGATCCAGCGCGACATGCGCAGGCTGCGGAAACACGAGCGAACCGAACGGCGGAATCGTGACCGAATCGTCAAACGAGATCGGCCGTCCTGCGTGCAGTAACGAACCAATGTCGATGACCAACGGAGAACCCACACCATAGAAAACGGGGTTTCCCGCCCGGGATACCCCATGCAAACCGCTCTATCATAGACCTAGAACCGCTCCCTTGTCAACGCAATGAATTGTCGCAGCTGAGCGCCATGAGCAATTTTCTCACCCTTGGCCTTGGCGGCTCGACCGGCGGCTTGGCCGGATCGCCGCTCCAGTCGGTTGCCGGCTCTTCGCTTGCAGCGCAAGCCGGGTCCCAAATAACCACGACACGCTCTCTGCAGACCGGCACGTCTGGAACCGCGAGCCGCGATAGTCAGGTCGCCGATCTGAGCGCGACCACATCTGCGGTCAATCTCTTACAGCAGGCAGCGGCGGCGTTCGACGCGCCGGAGCCGGCGTTGCCCGCAGCGGCGCCGATGCCCGCACCGGCCAAACCCGCCGACGTGCCGACCGACGATCATGGCGTCAGCAACATCGTTTTTGCCGACGCCGATGTCGACGGCAGCTTAATTCACTAACCGCCGGTTTGCGCCGGCCGACGAAGGTTGCTGTGCGGCCGGCTGTCGCTAGCCGGCCGAGTCGCACGCGTGATTGCAAAACGAACACCTGATGCAAATGCATCGTTTGAGGAGCGAAAGTAATGAGTCTACTGTCCATGATTACGGGAGCCGCAACAGGCTTTCTAACCGGCGGTCCGGTCGGCGCCGGTGCCGGTGCCATCTCCGGACTGATCGGCGGTTCGAGCGGCATCGGCGGCGCGACCGGCAGCAGCGTTCTGAGCGGTATGGGTAACTCGGCACTGCAAACCGGACAAAACGCATACCTCGCTGCAAACGAACAGCTGCAACTGCAGCAACTCGCCTTTCAATACGCCGAGCAGCAACAAGCAGATTCTTTCGATAACGTCACGTCCGAAAAGTCGGAAATCATGCGTGAGTCCAATGAATTGCGCAACGTTGCGATGGAGCAGCGCAAAGCCGACAACGAGATCACCAAAGAGTTCATCAAGTCGATCGCTTGATCGTTCCGCCGGCACGGCCCGCGAGCGCGATGCGAACGAGCGCAACGCCGCGGGCAACCGGTACCGGCGGCGGAGATGCCGACAACGCCGGTGCGGTTGCATCACTCGACGCTCGGCTAACGGCACTCACTGCCCGGACGCCGACCCCGGATGACGAGGCGCTCGAACAACAACACGAACGCTTTGACTTTATCGCGCGCGTTCAAGCGGAACTCGAACGCGAGACCAATGCCTTGCGCGACCTTGCAATGGAGCAGATCAAACAAGACGACGAATTGCTCAAAAAGTGGATCGAACTGATTTAGCGTTCTGGGCCGGTCGACGGCGGTATCAATTTCGACCGCCGGCCGTGCTTCCGATGAACAGCGGGCAGGGCGCGACGCGCCGTCTGCGTTGACAAGGGGACGACGCATGTCTACTATAACGCATTGTCGCGGTACGTACGGGCCATTAGCTCAGCTGGTTAGAGCGCATGCTTGATAAGCATGAGGTCCCTGGTTCGATCCCAGGATGGCCCACGAAAGCCGACGCAGCACTTCGCGCCGGCGGCGCGACAACCGGCAAGCACGATGCAAATTAACGTGCCGTTTGTCGTACGTAAGGTCCTGCGACGTACAAGCGGAAAGATCGTAGCTGCTACTACCGCTACTACTTGTTCGCTACGGTTAGATAGCGGCCGTTGCCTAGCCGAGCGGATTCGCTCGATCGGCACTGAGAAAACGGAATGAAGGGCATCCTAGCCGAGCAGTGCCGATTGGCCAACGTACGCGTTTTACCACGCTGGCCCGCCGCTAAGGGCGGTACAAGGAACATGCACGCCGGCCGACTGCAAACGAAATTGCTTCCACAAGTCGGCCAAAAGTGCAGCGTCGCTATGCTAAACCACGCATCGCCTTCCACACGCTATACAGTGGCGAATTCGGTCCCGGATTAAGATTTTCCAACACATCGGCGGCGACTTCTTGGTCGATCTCATCGAGCTTCTTGAGTTCGGCGTTTGCCATCGCCATCGTGTTGCGGAAATCATCGCCTTTCGCAGTTCCGAGATGTTTCTGCAACTCGGCAATTCGGGCGGAAACGGCCTTGGTGCGCTCCTCGCGAACCGGACCCTCTTCGCGGCGGTACGACTTCACGAATTCATCGAGCGCTGCAATCGATAAGCCGGCTTTCGCACCGGGCGATTCATCAACGGTTTTACGCCCCTGCCGGCGCAGAATGCCGCTTCCACGCGGGGCGCGGTTCGGAATCGGCTCGAGGACATCTTTGGTTACAAGCAGCTTGACCGTACCGGGCTTGCCGAAGCGGCCCGGTGTTTGACCTTGGCGCTGAGCAATGTTTTTCTTTTTATCGGTTAACTCAGAAAGCTTTGATTCAAGCATTTCTTTGGTTACCGGAACCGGCTTTTTATTGGCTTCGGCTGCAAAGAGCCTCATTGCAAGATCGTAGGCAGTTTGAGTGACTTTAATTTTGTTCGGAATCTGACCGTTGCTTACCGCCATAGATGAAACCCCTAATCGCGATGCCTTTTAAAGATCTTTCTACAGGTGCGCGGTTGCAAATAGCAATTCCTGGATATCGCCTGACGATCGGTTTTTCTGCGCTAACATTAAATGTGCGCTAAAGCTGGCCGAGCCGGATTGCAACAAGTACTCAAGGCATGTCGTCGACAGCGCCGTTACAATAGCTTTACGCCACTTGCATAGCATTAACGCATAGCCGTTTAATAGCCGATACGGCGGAAAGATCGTTTGCAAACGCCGTCACGTCGCGATTTCAAGAACGCGTACCAGGAAAGCGTACCGGTCGGCGACTTCGGCAATAACCTTCGCCGTCGGCTTACCCGCGCCGTGCCCGGCTTTCGATTCGATGCGAATCAGGATCGGAGCGGTACCGCTTTGCACGGCTTGAAGCCGAGCAGCGAATTTGAAACTATGACCCGGAAACACCCGGTCGTCGTGGTCTCCGGTCGTTATCAGCGTGGCTGGATAGGCAACACCGGCATGGAGATTGTGCAGCGGCGAGTATGCCAACAAGTAGCGAAAGTCGGCAACGTCGTCCGAACAACCGTAATCGGCTGACCAGGCCCAACCGATGGTGAATCGTTGAAAGCGCAGCATGTCCATCACACCGACGGCCGGCAATGCGGCTGCGAACAGATCCGGTCGCTGCGCGAGCACCGCGGCGACAAGCAATCCGCCATTGCTGCCGCCCATAATTGCCAGCTTAGCCGTGCGCGTAAATCGCTCTGCGATTAAATATTGACCGGCGGCGATGAAGTCATCAAAGACGTTTTGTTTACGCTCCTTTGTGCCGGCTGCGTGCCATGCCTCACCATACTCACCGCCCCCGCGCAGATTCGCAACGGCATAGATACCGCCCATTTCGAGCCAAACCAGCGTGGCCGGCGAAAACGCCGGCGTCAGCGAGATGTTGAAGCCGCCGTAACCATAGAGAATTGCCGGTGCCGACCCGTCACGTACAAGCCCGCGCTTGTACGTAACGATCAAGGGAACGCGCGTTCCATCTTTGCTGGTACAAAAATATTGCTCGCTTACATAAAGTGCGGGATCGAAATCAACAGCCGGTGTGAAGACGGCCGCACTGTCGCCCGAAGCCAGAACATAGCGATACACGGTAGCCGGCTGCGTATAGCTCGTAAAATTAAAGAACATCTCGCGATCGAGCCGTCTACCGGTGAAACCGCCCGCCGTGCCGAAACCGGGCAACGCTAATTCACCGACGCGTTCCCCTTTGAGTGTCATGATGGACACAGCAGAACGCGCGTCGGTCAGGTAATGGACGAAAAAACAATCGCCGAACAGTGCGACGCTGTCGAGGACATCGCTTGTCTCGGGCAGGAGTTCGCGTCGCAATCCGTTCCGAGCATCGATTGATATCACGCGACCCAACGGCGCATCAAACGTCGTTTGAAAGTATAAGCAATCACCATCATTGCCGATAAAGTCATAGTGTCCGTCCGCGTCGGGCAACAGCTCGATGACATCGGCTTGACACGAGATGTCGCGCACGAACACGCGATTCTTCGGATCGGTACCTTGCGTGACCTGAATGATGAGCCAGCGTCCGTCTTCGGAAACCAGCGGCGCAATGTTCCAATCTTTATGATCGGGCCTCTCGTAGACGAGCACGTCATCCATTTGACTCGTGCCGAGCGCATGAAAAAACAATTTATGGTTGAAATTCGTATCTTTGAAACGGCCTTCGCCCGGCTCGTCGTAACGGCTATAATAAAAGCCGGATCCGTCAATGCGCCATGCGGCACCTGAGAATTTGCTCCACCGCACGACGTCGGGCAAATCGAGGCGCGTTGCAACGTCGCGCACGCGCCATTCAAGCCAGTCCGAACCCGAAGCGGCGAGCGCATAAGCTAAATACCTGCCGTCGTGACTGAAGGCAAGGCCTGACAGCGCGATCGTTCCATCGCTTGACAAGACGTTTGGATCGAGCAACGTTGTAGCGCTTTGCAAGTCGGGCCCGGCTAATAACACGGACTGATTCTGCAGTCCGGTGTTTCTAAAGAATACGTAGTTATCACCCTCGCGCGAGGGTGTTGAATACCGTTCGTAATTCCAAACATGCTCGAGGCGGTCACGGATAGCTGTGCGCCGGTCGACCGTCGTAAGGAATGATTCGGTGAGTGCGTTTTGCGCTGCGATCCAAGCGACCGTCTCGCGTGCGTCGACGTTTTCGAGCCAGCGGTACGGGTCGGCGATTGCATGTCCGTGATAATCTTCGACGACATCGCCACACGGAGTCGGAGGATAAGCTTGCAGCGTTTCGGGCATCATGCTTTTCGCTTCTTCAAAGCGGTTCGCGCCTCCGTCGTTACACGTGCAAGGCTGCGGCTCGATGAACGCAAACGTGCATCGGCGGGCTGTTGACGGTCGGCTGCCGATACGAGGCTCGCTTTACAATGATGCAGTACGGAACCGTGCAAACAGGTGGATTCCGCTGCGGCACTCGCGAAGTGATCGCCTCGCGCGGGGACGTAGCTCAGTTGGTAGAGCGCCTGCTTTGCAAGCAGGATGTCAGGAGTTCGAATCTCCTCGTCTCCACATTTGATTGCGGGAAGCAGAACGTCGGTTCGAATCTCATCAGAGCGGATCTGCTTTTTCGAAGCTCGTAATTTGCGGCAATCGGCCTATCTATTGCCTCAGGCAGAGTCGGCTCTAAGCCTACCGCAGCAACGCGACGAGCAGCCCGGGCGATAAGCGGTCGAAGAACCGGCTCCGGTCCTTCATGTTGCGGTGTCGCCGAAACGCTTGTGGCCGAGCCGGAAGCCCAACGCTCGATCCGGGGGGCTCGAACATGAGGCGGAGCACGCGTGCCTGTTTTGCCGATCTTCTGCCCGATTCGTGCAAGCGCTCCGGCCGTCGCATCCTTGTTGCCCCCGCCGCAGTCGCGTCTGTTGCGCGAGCTGCTCGAGCCGACAGCCACCTGCGGCTTCACACTTCGTCTTTGCAACCGGCTTTGCCAGGCGATGTCTGCCGATGAGGCAGCGGCGTATGTGCCGCACATCCTCGAGCAAGCCTACATCCGTCACTGCGAGCCGCTGTAGCGACTCATCGAGGCCGGAACGGCGGATCTCGGCTGGGGTTTGGCGATCGGTGATAACCTGTCCGTTACCTGCGCTGAGTTCTCCCATCCATCACAGTAGGCTAAAGCGAACGTTCGAGTGCCGGGCTAAAGCGAACGTTCGAGTGCCGGTTCGCACAAAGGTGATACCGTCGGTTTCCGGCGCCGAGGATCCCGCAACGCCGGCGAGTTCAGGCCGCGAGGCGCTGCGCTATCTTCCCCACGCTCGGCAATTATCGTGCAGCACGCTTGCCATGAATCGAATTTGCATGCCGGACGCCGTTCTCGTCAGCTTCGTAAAGACGCGTCAATTCGCATAACGTCAATGCGAGTTGCGCGGCGCTGAACCGGCGTCCGCCATTCATGCACTCTATGACAGGCTTCGAAAACGTCGAGCCGCCAGCCGGACCTGCAACATTAGGTCGGGCGGGAGTCAAGGTGCGATAGCGGTAACGTTCTTGCGCCGACTGATTCAATTGCAACGATGTGCTCGAGCGCAAAATAGTGCGAGGATGCCTCATCGGCATGCAGCGCGGCACGCAGTTCCTCGGTATGCGCTTGAACGAGCCGCGTTGCAGTTTCGTCGTCGCCCGCATCGAATGATAGGCTAAACGTGGCGATGTATTCCAAGACTACCTTCCGTCCGTTCCGCTTACAATTTCGCATTTTGTTCGCAATGTCGTGCGTCCGGCCTGTAGGACGGTCACCGATTGCGATGACCGCCGGCTAGCCGCCGCGCCGCCGCAAACAATAATTGCGATCGGCCGAAAGTCTATCTATTTAGCGGCCCGACCCAACCTCGAGCGACGCAGACGGGCTGACGGCCGCATTGTGACAACGACTACGCACCGTCGATTTCGCGTGATTTAAATTTAAAGCGCTATTGATGAGCCCGACATGCGAAAAAGCTTGCGGAAAATTTCCGACGAAGCGCTCTGCTTGCGGATCGAACTCTTCGGATAGCAGACCGACATCATTGCAAAGACGGATCAAGCGTTCGAAAAACGCCTGGCCTTCAGCCCGCCGGCCCGCTAACACGTACGCATCGACAAGCCAGAAACTGCAGGCTAAGAACGCCCCTTCACCGGGCGGTAATCCGTCGACATTCGTTGCCCGTTCTTCCGTGTAACGGTAGACGAAACCATCGCGCAGCAACGTCTGCTCGATCGCGGTAACCGTCCCGGTAACCCGGTCGTCGCCGGGCGGCAGAAAGCCGACGAGCGGAATGAGCAGGCAGCTGGCATCGAGCGACGCCGAGCCGTACGCTTGCGTGAAGGTCCGGCGCGCCGAATCAAAGGCGTTCGTACAGACATCGTGGTGAATGGCGTCGCGCGTTTCGCGCCAACTTGCAACCGGTCCCTCGAGTCCAAATTCTTCAACGGCTTTGACCGCGCGGTCGAGTGCGACCCAAGCCATCACTTTAGAGTGCGTAAAGTGTTGCAGCGGCCCGCGAACTTCCCACAGACCGCGATCCGGCTCGCGCCACCGTCGCTCGACTTCACGAACCATCGCGCAAAAGAGCGCCCAATCGTTAGCGGTTGATTCGAGCCCGTGCCGGCGAGCCGTATACAAAAGATCGACCACTTCGCCATAAACGTCAAGCTGGAATTGACCGTCGGCGGCGTTTCCCGAACGTACCGGTTTTGCACCTTCGTAACCGCCGAGCCACGGCAGTTCGATCTCCGGTAAGCGCCGGTTCCCGCGGATGTCGTACACGATCTGTAAGTCGCTCGGCGCACCCGCGACTGCGCGCAACAGCCAATTTCGCCACGCTTGCGCGTCGCTTTCGAAGCCGGCATTGAGCAGCACGTTGAGCGTGAAGGTCGCGTCGCGTAGCCAGCAGTACCGGTAGTCCCAATTACGCACGCCGCCCAGCTGTTCGGGCAACGACGATGTCGGCGCAGCAACGATCCCGCCGGTCGGCTCGTACGTCAGCGCATTGAGGGTAATGAGCGATCGCAAAACAAGTTTGCGATACTTCCCATCGTAGGTGCACTGCTTGGACCACGCGCGCCACGACGCAGCTGTTTTATCGATCGCATCGTGTTTCGCGCGTGGCTCCGGCTGTGCTTCGTACGACGGGTAATGCGTGAGGTCGAACCTGACATCGGCGCCGGCTTCGATGGTGAAATCGGCGATCGTCACGAGATTCTCGGAACGCAGTTCGACATCGCTTGCGAGAAATAAGCCGTCGCTGCCGGCAATCGCCAACAGTCCGCCTTCGACACGCTGCACCCACGGAACGATCGACCCGTAATCAAAGCGCACGATGTATTCGAGATGCATTTCCACCCGGCCGCGGATCCCCGTTATGCGCCGTATGATGCGCGGCCGGTCGCGTTCTAAAACCATGGCGTCGGTCACGCACACGGAGCCGCCGGCGGTCGTAAAGGTCGTGTCGAGGATGAGCGTACCGGCCTTGTACTCGCGCTTGACGCCGATAACGGCTTCGCTGGGCGCAATTTGCCAGTGACCGTTCGCCGCATCTCCAACAATCGCGGCGAACACCGCCGGGCCGTCGAAGCGCGGCAGGCACAGCCAGTCGATCGATCCGTTGTTCCCTACCAGCGCTGCTGAATGCCGATCGCCGATGAGTGCATAATCCTCGATCCGCAGCGCCATCCGCCAGGTCCTACCCAAAGGAGCACCGCCTTAGTCGCCACCTCATGCGGCCGCCAAGTTGCGAGCAGCGGCGGTAGGGGACGCAGCAACGTGCAAGGCAGAGCACGACCATGGCAGATCGACAATTGCAAGGCCAAACGGCGATCGTAACGGGCGCGAATTCGGGGATCGGCTACGCCTGTGCCGACGCGCTCGCTCGATGCGGTGCCGCCGTCGCGATCAACTACCACCGCCATGCCGAAAATGCCGTCAACCTCGCGGCCGCAATCGGCGCGCGCGGTGGACGTGCAATCGCCGTCGACGGCGACGTTTCGAATGAAGCGGACGTCGAGCGAATCTTCGCGACCACGTTGGACGCGTTCGGTTCGGTCGACATTTTGATCAACAACGCGGGATTGCAAAAGGACGCGGCGTTCGTCGATATGACGCTCGAAGATTGGAATGCGACGCTGGACATCGATCTCACCGGCGCATTCTTGTGCAGCCGTGCCGCCGCGCGCATCTTTCTTCGTCAAGGCGTCCGCGCCGGCGGCTCCCGCGCTGCGGGTAAAATCATCTTCATCAGCTCGGTTCACGAGCGTATACCATGGGCCGGCCACGCCAATTACACGGCGGCCAAAGGCGGCATCAAGATGCTGATGCAAACGTTGGCCCAGGAACTCGCCGCAGAGCGCATCCGCGTCAATGCCATCGCGCCCGGGGCGATTAAAACGTCGATCAACGAAAAGGTTTGGGGCGATCCGCAAGCGGCGCACGAGCTCCTCAAGCTCATTCCATACGGTCGAATCGGCGACGTTGAAGACGTAGCCGCAGCCGTTGTATGGCTTGCGTCGGACCTAGCGGATTATATTACCGGAACGACGCTCTTTGTCGACGGCGGAATGGCGCTCTATCCCGGATTCGAAAGAAACGGCTGAACGCGTCAGCCGACCTAGACCTAGGCGACGTGCGACCGGCTTCACCGCTCGAGCGTTCGTCGGATTCGTGCAACCGTAGTACGAACAGAAGAGAGGCGCAGACATGCATCTGCGCCCCTGGTTTCGGGTTCGTCCGAAGGACTTAGAGCTTACTTACCATCGCCGTCCGAATCGTTTTTGTCGTAATTCTGCGACGATACGGCAAGCGCCGACTTTGCGGGCAGCGATCCTCGCCCCGTTAAGCCGAACTCTAAAATCTGATTGTAGTACTGGGGATTGACGTGGTCCGGCCGTGAGAAGTCGAGACCGGCCGTTGCGCTGGCCCACCAGGCGCGGTCGTGCAGATCCGCAACGCGTGCCGACCGCACGGCGCCTGGGTTTTTACATGCCGGAACGAGGTCGGTCGCGACGGGTTTCGCGCACAACGAGCCGGGAATGATCGCCGTATACGGCGTCACGTCCGGCACGCGTTTAAAGGCATCGACGATCGGTTGAGCGTTGGAATCTTGGAAACCCAGGTGATTGACGCCGAGCAGATCTTCGACCGTCCGCAGCGCCGACGTCGAGAAGTACGTTGAATGCACGACGCCGACTTTTTGGGAGTACGGTGAAATGATATGGACGATCGAACGATGTGCGTCGACATGATCCTGACCGTCTTGCGGATCGTCTTCAAGCATAACGATCGCCGTTGACGACCAATACGGTGAATGCGAAACCGCTTCGACGAGTTTGCCGATGGCGTAATCGTGGTCCGCTAACTCTAATTGCGGCGTCCCGAGGCCTTCAAGCGCGGTCTTGAGCGAACCGGTATGATCGTGCGGAATCGTCATCGTCATGAGCGCCGGCATGTTGCGGTGCGCCACGAAGCCGTTGAACTCGCGGGTCCATTCTTCGATGCGGTAGATGTCGGGATAATTTTGATCGAAAGCACGGTAGTACGGGTCCGTCACCGGCTGAATTGACGGCGTGCTTGCTGCCGCCTGCGGCACGTGCGCCATGAATGGGTTACGTACCAGCGCCGGGTTGAGCGGAGCCGGATAGCTATAGGGGTTGAGATCGATTTGCCAGCCGTAATTACGAACCGAGTTCGCGCCGTATTTGCGCAGCACGGTTTCCCAAATATATCCGCCGATAGCGTTCGAGGCGAGATTGTTTGCACCGACGTTTGCGGACGGATCTTTGATACCCGGCAAGATCGTCGACTTGCCGCTGGGATCGAGAATACCGGTGATCCGCGTCTTGAAAATCGAGGGCGGACCGGTCGGCGGCAGCCCGAGATTGATATTGTTGACGATGCCTTGCCAGTCGTAGGTAAAGCCGTCGGCGCCGTTCCCGTAATCGACCGGCTGCGTCTTCTCGATATAGTCGTTGGTATGGCCTTGCATAACCCAATTCCAACCGACGCCGCTCGTTTCACTCGAGTCATAAAAATTATCGAGCGTGACGAAGTTCGTCGCGAGCGCATGGAGATTTGGCGTAATCGGCTGACTGAAAAATGTTAAGCGCGGATCGCCGTTCGAGCCGTTATGCAGATCGCCGAGTACTTGATCGAACGTGCGGTTTTCATTCACGATGTAGATGACGTGCTTAATTCTCGTCTGCAAGTACTGCATCATCGCGAAGTTATGCCGATTATTGAAGTTGTTGTTGACGTCGACGATGTTCGAAAGATATCCGAGCGTCGTGTCATCGGGCGTCGGCATGGACAGCAGCCCTGACTTTTCGAGCTCCCAGGTGTATTCATTTTTCCACGTCGGATTCGTGGCAACGCCGAAGGGCGTATTCCAGGCATAATACCGATTGCCCGGATTCGGACCGCTATTCGACTTCTCGTTTACGACGAAGAGGTGCTTGCCGTCAGGACCGAGCGAAACCGACGTCGGATACCATCCCGTCGGAATGCGTCCGAGCACTCGGCCCGTCTTCATATCGAGGACCGCGACGGCGTTTTCACCGCCGAGCGTTACGTACAGACGCGTACCGTTCGCCCCAATCGCCAACGAGTCGGGGATAGCGCCCTTGTAAACGTCACCCGGACGCCCAACGCTCGCGCTGCCGACGATGCGATCGCTGAGCGTGTCGATCTTGACGATCGAGTCATCGTTACCGCAAGCAACGTAGAGATATCGCTGCGCGCTATCCAGGATCGCTTTGTTCGGACCGGCAGGCACCGCGATGACCGCCGAGATGGAGCCGCCGGTAAGGACCACGACTTGGTCATCGCGTTCGCTTGTAACGTAAGCTTTTGCGTACGCACCGGCCGGATCGCTCTTCACGGCGACCCAAAACGGCATCTCGCCGATCGGCGACAGCGAGCCCGGTGCGGTAAACACGACGTCTTTGATCACGCTGCGTTTAACGGTATCGACGATCGTTGCGGACGCATTGTGAAAGTTTGCCGTGACGATCGTTTTGCCGTCGCGGCTGATATCAAAGCCGGCGACCGTCGCAGCCGGCGTTAAGGACGGCCCAAAAGCGCTTTTGCCGGCCGGCGTGTTCGCCAAGCTGCCGCCATGATAATCGGTAATTGCTGCCGTCGGGTTTGCATTGTGATTGAGTACGATAAACGGTGCATCGGGTTTATAGTTCGTCCCCGGCTTCCCTGCGCTGTTCTTGTAGACGGCGATCCGATCGTCGATTCCACCCGACACATAAAAGCGGTCCGCGCTCGGATCCCAGGCAATACCGTTATACGTGTTGCGAATCGGAATGATCTGGCGTTTTATCGCCACGCCGCTGCTGATGTCGTAAACGAAGATGCCTTCGGACTGATTCGCGCCGTTATAGGTATTCGCGACGACCGATAACGGCGCGGGCAAGCCGGTAAGCGGAAACAGGGCCGGGAAGTTTATCGGCTCGGGGGCAGCCCCGCTCGCGACTTGATAGGCAAAACCGGTATTGAATCCGCTCGTCAAAACGAGCAGCGTTTTTCCATCCGGGCTGACCACGGACGCCATCGCGCTGTCCGCGTCGGCGTTTCCGTCCGGCCGGAGGCCGCTGGCAAGACGCTGATAGCTCGAACCCGACGCAAGCGTCGGTGTGATGTATTGACCCGTCGGCAGCAGTGCCGGATTTCCGTCGCCGCCGTATACCTGGAGCGGTCGCACCGACGCGGCCGACGAAAGCGTTGCGCTCGCCGCAAACAGAGCGAGTAACGAGCACGTAAGTGTACGCTCAAAGCGTGAGAAAATCGGCGTATCCCTTCAAAACCAGAGCAAAGACTCCGCTAAAGGTACGCTCGCAATGTTAAGTTTTGATTAGCTTTGCGCGCTCCAAAGCGATTTCGTCATCCGGACTGTGCCTAGCGCGAGTCGCCGGATGCCGCAGCACTCGCTGTCTCACGACCGAGCGAGGGAGCGTTACCGCTTACATCTACCCACGCCGAGCCGTCGGGATATTGGAAATCGAGCACCGACTGTGCGCGCAACGCGGAACTAAAGCCCGGCTCGCGTGGCGCGACGTAGCGCGCCCGCTCGATCTTCACGGGATGCTCGAAGTGCTCGTGCAAGTGGTCGACGAATTCGAGAACGCGATTATCGAGACTCGCACCGACGGCGATGTAATCAAAGATCGCGAGGTGCTGCACGAGCTCGCACAAGCCGACGCCACCCGCATGCGGGCAGACCGGAACGCCGAACTTGGCCGCGAGCAGCATCGTTGCGATCGTATCGTTGACGCCGCCGGAGCGAACCGCATCGATCTGACAAAATCCGATTGCATCCGCTTGGAGCAGTTGCTTGAACGTTACCCGATTCGCGGCGTGTTCGCCGGTCGCAAGCGCGACCGGAGCGACGGCGCGGGCGATAGCGGCATGCGCGAGAATATCGTCCGGACTTGTCGGCTCTTCGACCCAAAATAGATCGAATTCGGCAAGTTCCCGGATCGCTGCGATGGCTGTCGCGCGATCCCAGGTCTGATTCGCATCGACCATCAAGCGCAAGCCGGGACCCATCTCGCTGCGCGCCAGCCGGCACCGCCGGACGTCATCTGCAAGATCTTTACCGACTTTGAGTTTAATGTGGGTGAAGCCGTCGGCCACAGCAGTGCGAATGCGCGAGCGAATTTTGTCATCATCGTAGCCGAGCCAGCCGGCCGATGTCGTGTATGCCGGAAAGCCGTCGCGACGCATTTCATTGAGGCGCTCAGCCCGCGTAGCGACATTGCCGTTGAGAATGGCAAGCGCATCCTGCGGCGTCAGTGCATCGCTTAAATAGCGGAAGTCGACGAGCTCGATGATTTGCTCGGGTGACATTCCGGCAAGTAATTGCCACAGCGGAACGTCGGCGCGTTTGGCCGCGAGGTCCCAAGCGGCGTTCACGACCGCCGCGATCGCCATCTGCATCACGCCTTTCTCCGGGCCTAACCAACGCAATTGACTATCGTGCGTCAACTGCTTGAAAAAGGCGCCCATATCGTCGCAAACATCGCTGACGTAGCGCCCCACGACGTATGGCACCAGTGCGCGAATGCCGGCGACTTGCACGTCGTTGCCGCGCCCGATCGTGAAGGCAAAGCCGTGGCCGGCAACGCCGCTCGGGTCGTCCGTGCGTAAGATAACATATGCCGCTGAATAGTCAGGATCCGGATTCATCGCATCCGAGCCGTCGTGCTCGCGCGACGTCGGGAATCGGACGTCGTATGTCTCAACGGAAGTAAAACGCGCGTTCACTCGGCGACCTCACAGATGCGTGATTGGGCAGATCTTATCGGCGCGAAGTATGAGTCCTCGGGCGGCAGCGCATTGCATGCCGCAGCGCATCGGCGCAAACAACGCGGCCAAGGATAACGAGTGCGCCGGCGCGAACGGCGTTCGGTCGTCGTGGGGGCATAGCTCAGTTGGTAGAGCATCTGCATGGCATGCAGAGGGTCTGCGGTTCGAATCCGCATGCCTCCAGTTTACGAAAAGAGCGCCGGAGCGCTCTTTTTTTTATCGGCTCGGCCGGCGCGTTCGCGGTACAAGCGCGTTTCGCAGCGTAGAGCTCAGCTTCGATCAGCTACGTTGATCGAGGCTTAACGGCGCAGGTTCGCATGCCCGAAATGCCGACGCGAGTCAACGATCTACGAGCATGTTAATAGCATCGCGGAATCGATCGACACGCAAAGCCGAGCACGTCGAACGATTTACGGAGCGCAAGAAACGTGCTGCGGATCCTCAGCAGTTCTCGGCCATCCACTGCTCGAGCGTTTCGATCGCACGCTGGTAGCCTTCGATCTCGGTCTGTTGTCGCCAGCGCCAATCGTCGATGTCACCGGTTTTTCGGGCTTCGAGACAGCGCGCTTCGTGCGCCTCTTCATGCGCTTTGAAGGCGTTGTAAAAAATCGGCGGCCAACCATTCTCGGCGACTTGCTCGGGCGTCGGAAAATGCGGCTTACAGTTGACGAAATCCGTGTAACCGCCTTGCTTGAAACCGCCGCTGCCGCCGACGCCGTCGCGGCCGGCTTTTTCACGAACGGCATCTTGAAATTGCTGACCCGACCAATTATGGGCCGCGGCTTCCTTTTCCAGTTCCGGATCTTTGTAGCGCTGCTCGTACAAATACTCGAAGTTGCGCTGTTCGCGTACGCGGTCGCAGTCTTTGTTCTTGTCGCCCGCCGCGGGCTTGCCGGATTGCGCAAGCGGCTGCAGCGCGCCGTCGACCGGCGTTCCCATTGCGGCGCTCGGGTTGAAGCCGGAGCCGTCCGGTCCGAGCCCCAACAAGTTTAATGCGGCGACACGCGTTCCATTGCAGCCGCCGAACGACTTGCACAGCGCACCGGCAACGACACCCGCGAAGAACGTCTGCAAGTCGGCTTTTTCGGCCGGCGCGATCGTCCGAGCGTTCATCAACGACTGCGCCGTCCGCGCGACGCTGTCGATCGAACGCACCTGCGCATCGGAAGACATTAATGGGGACGGCACGACCGTCGCTGTTCCAAGTGCAACCCGCGATGTAAGTGGTCCAAAATCGGCGACCGACGTCGTGCGCGACAACGTCATTCGTGCCCTGCTCGCAGCAACGTAGCGTAGGTCGAGTTGCGATCCGCGGTTGTCGGCAATTCGCACGACGCGGCCCGCGGAGTCGCGCATCACGCTGTACGCCGGCGGAACGAACAGTTGGATCGTCGTCGTTGCATAGCTCTGCGGTAGGAAGCGGACGAAAAAACCGCGCGGGTCGTACGACCAGCGCTTGCGCCCGGCGTCCGCTTTCGTTGCTACCGCCGGTACCGCCAAAGCCGCGAGCTGTTGGTAGGAGCTGTTGCCGTGCGTCAGAAGGTCTCGCACTTGGCTTTCGGTCGCAAGCACGTCGCGCACGGGTGCCGGTAAAGCGGCGCCCGACCGGGCCAGAAAATCGGCAATCGAACCGAGCGCGCCGCCATTGAGCTGCCCGATCTCTTGCGCGGTCAAGAGCGCATCCGCTACGCTTTTCAAACGATCGGGAAGCGCGGAGATTTTTGTTTGCGAGGTGATCGCCCACAAGAGCGATTGCACGTCGCCCTGAGCGATCGACGGTTGCGCGTGCCAGCGCGTCAGCACGCTGCCGACATACGACAGCGCGCGAACCGCTCAGCGCGCCGACCCGATACGCGCTCGACCCGGAAGGTCCATGGCCGCCGGCGCGCAGACAGAAACTCTGGTCGATCAGCTCGAAGGCGCCCGGGTAGAGCGTGAAGGTGCCGTCGGCGGCGTGCGGCAGATCCGTCAGCGCCGCGAAGCGTCCGGGCTCGAAATGATCGAGTTCCGGGATTTCGCGCAGCTTTTCGGCAGGCTGCACGACGATCGACGCGGGCGGTGCTTTCGCGAGCGGCGGGAGCGGAACGGTCGATGGAATCTGCGGCACATTCGGCAGATGCGGAATGTCCGGCAAATGCGGCAGCGAGAGTTGCCCAAGCAATACTACGGTCAGGACGAAGAAAGCTACCACGCCGGATTTTCCTTCCGTCGATACGTCGTGGAGCCCAGCGTACCAGCCGCGCGTGCTGCGCGCGTGCTGCGCGGCCGGACCGTTGACGGAAGTTCCGCATTTGGTAGCCCGAATTGCCGTTCGGGCCGTTAAAGCCGGCGAAAAAACCGGCGGCGGCGGCGTTCGAGCGACACAAGGGTGCCCATGGGCACCCTTGTGTCGTGTTTTACTTCGAGAGCGTAAAGGGCGCGGTGTAGTGCGAAAGATTCGTCTTCGTGATGAGCTCGCAATCGAATAACTGCTTTTCCGTCGCTGCGCCGGTCTTACCGGTTTTGAGGAAGAAGTCGGCTTCCATCACGGCTTTTTGTGAAAAAACCGCGACCGGTTGCAGCACCGTGTATTGCAAGTCGCCGGCCTTGATTGCCGCAACGGCGTCGGGCGAGCCGTCGAAGCCGCCGACTTTCACACTTGCGAGTTTGCCGGCCGTCTTTAATGCAGCGATTGCACCAAGTGCCATCTCGTCGTTGCCGCTGATGACGCCGACGATGTTGGGATGCGCTTGCAGCATGCTTTGCATCTTATCGTGGCCTTGCGTGCGGTTCCAATTCGCCACTTGCGAATCGGCTTTGCTCAACCCGTCGATTTGACTGAGCACGGTTTGATAACCGTTCGAGCGCGTAGCGGCATTGTTGTCCGACGGTGCGCCGAGCAGTTCGGCGTAGCTGCCTTTTTGGCCGACGTCTTTAACCCACTGCTGCGCGCCCAACGCCGCGCCTTGCGCGTTGTTCGACACGAGTTGCGCTTTGGCTAAGCCTTCCTGATTGATTTCCGCGTTGACGAGAAACACCGGGATCTTGGCCGCAATCGCCTTTTTCACTGCACCGATCGAACCGCTGGCATCGGCGGGATCGAGAATGATTGCGACCGACTTATTGGTGATCGCGGTATCGATCAAGTTGCTTTCGGTGTTCGTGTCGCCCTTGGATGCTCCGACGTTCGCGGTATAGCCGAGTTTTTTCGCAGTGGCCGCCGCGACTTTTCCTTCGGTCAGCCAGTATGGATTCGACGGGTCGTTCACGATGATCGATACTAAACCGCCCGCTGCGGGCGCCGGCGCGCCGCTTCCGGCGATCAGCGAAGCGCCCAGCGCGACGGCGGCAAACGTCGAAATAACGGTCTTCTTAAACATAACAAATCTCCTAAATTAGCGGTATCACGAATTTAACCGGCAGTCTTTTCGCGAGCGGGATTGGCGGTTAAGCCGATCCCTCCTCGCTTCGGCAATTCCGTCGGGCCGGCACTCGAGCCCGGTGCCTTGACGCGACGCCGATATTGCACGGCATTGAGCAGTACGGCAAGCACGATCACGGCACCGGTAAAAACGGTCTGCCAATACGATGAAATGCCGATAATAACCAGTCCGTCCGACAAGAAGCCGATCACGAACGCGCCGAGCAGCGTGCCGCGAATCGTGCCGCGACCGCCCGTTAGCGCAGCGCCGCCGATTACGACAGCGGCGATCGCGGTCAGTTCGTACGAGGTGCCGGCGGTCGGTCCCGCCGATGTGAGTTGCGATGATAGGATGAGACCGGCTGCCGCAGCGCAGATACCGGAGAGCATATACACCGATAGCTGCACGGTTTTCACCGGCACGCCCGAGAGTTCGGCCGCTCGCGAATTGCCGCCCGACGCATACAGCCAGCGTCCAAACGCCGTCCGGCTCAAGGCAAGAACGCCGATGACGGCAATGACCGCCATGACGACGACGCCGATCGGCACGCCGAGGATGCGGTTGAATCCAAGCCAGTCGAATCCGGTATTGCCGAGTTCGGGCCGTCCGCCGAGGCTATTATAGGTGAGCCCGTTGGTAATCAGCAACGCAACGCCGCGCACCATATACATGACGCCCAGCGTGGCGACAAACGCCGGCACCTTCAAGCGCGCAATCAAAACGCCGTTGATGGCACCGATGAGTGCGCCGAGCGCGCACGTTACGACCGCTACAACCCAGACCGGCGGATACAAGATCACGCCGAGCGCCCCGAGCGTTACGCCCTGCATGAGGAAACCGGCAATGACGCCGGCGAGCCCGAGCGTCGATCCGACCGACAGATCGATGCCGCCGTTGAGAATGACGAGCAGCATGCCGATTGCAAGAATCGCAAACAGCGCAACATGCGAGGCCATCACGAGCAGATTGCCGACGGTAAAATAGTAGGGCGACAGTATCGAAAAAACGATGACGATGGCGATGAGCGCGAAGAACGCCCGCCCTTCGAGCAGCAACCGGCCGAGTTCAAAGCCATTGCTAAAGAGCCCGGAGGCAGAGCGCTTGCGGCCGGCGTCGATCATCGTTGAAGCTCCACTTCGAGGTGACTAAGCAATGACGGCTTCGCCCGAGGCTGCCATGATCTTCTCCTTCGTAACGTCGGCGCCGAATTGCGCTGCGATCCGGCCGCGCCGCATGACGACAACCCGATGCGCGATACTCAAGCACTCGCCGAGTTCTGAGGTTGAAAACAGCACGGCAAGCCCGCGTGCGGCTCCTTCGCTGAGCAGACGAAAGACTTCGGCTTTCGCCCCGACGTCGATGCCGCGACTCGGCTCGTCGAGGAGGATGACGCGCGGGTTCGTCATCAGCATCTTCCCGATGACGACCTTTTGCTGATTGCCGCCCGAAAGCGAGCCGATCGGCGCGCCGCCGCCCGCCGTTTTAACGTGTACGTTGCGGATCGACTCATCGACCATCGAACGCTCGCGCGGACCGGACAATAACCCGAAGCGAGCAAAAGCATTGATACTCGGCAACGAAAGATTGCCGCCGACCGTCATCGTTTGCACGAGCCCATCGCGTTGACGGTCTTCAGGGACTAGAACAAGGCCGCTCGCGATCCGATCGGCGATCCCCAAGCGCGAGACATCACGGCCCTCGAGCAGCACCCGGCCACCCGCCGGCGGCACGCGGCCCGCAACGCATTCGAGCAGCTCCGTGCGTCCCGCGCCCATCAATCCGTAGATGCATACGATCTCGCCCGCCCGGACGTCGAGCGACAAGCGATCGACCACCGCGACGTCGGCATTTGCAACGTCGGCCACCGAAATATCCTCGATCGACAAGGCGACGTCACCGAAGGGGTAACCGCCCGGCGGCGAACCGAGATTGAAGTTTTCACCGACCATATTGCGCACGATCCACTCGAGGTCGATGTCTTTTGCTTCGGCCGTCGCAGTGATCGAACCATCGCGCAACACAACGGCATAATCGGTGATCTGCAACGCTTCTTCGAGATGATGCGAGATGTAGACGATCGAGACACCGCGCCGCGTTAAGTCGCGAATAACTTTGAAGAGCACTTCGACTTCGGTCGCACTGAGCGCCGATGTCGGCTCGTCCATAATGAGAATGCGTGAGTTTACCGACAACGCCCGCGCAATTTCGACGATCTGCTGCTGACCTAAGCGCAGATCTTCGACGAGCGTCTGCGGTTCGATCTGTTCTTCTAACTCCGTCATCAGCGTCCGGACTTGACGCGCTTGTTCGGCAAAGTTGATGCCGGTCGGCGATTGCAACTCACGGCCCATGAAAACGTTGTCGCTCACATTGAGGTTCGGCGCCAGACTCAGTTCCTGATGGATGATCGAGATGCCGCGATCGCGGGCGTCGGACGCCGAAGCGAAACGAACGACTTGTCCATCGAGCTCGATCGTGCCCGACGTCGGCGTTTCAACGCCGGAAAAGATCTTCATCAAGGTCGATTTGCCGGCGCCGTTCTCACCGAAAAGCGTCGTTACGCAGCCGCGCCGGATGTCGAACCGTACGCCTTTGAGTGCGTGCGTATTGCCGTACGTTTTGACGATGTCGCGTGCCGCAAGCACGATATCGCCGGCGGCCGGATCGTTCAGGGACGTGCCGTTCACTTGACCTCGAAATCAACCGGCGTGACGAGCCAGCTGCCCGGATCGGTCAATTGAAACACGCCGACGACCGACACGTGTTTTCCGCTGAGACTACTCGTGCCGACTTTCGCCAACACGTCTTTCTTGAGCTGCTTGTTGAGCGCTGCTCCGGCATTCTGATATTCGATCTGATTGGTGAACTGGCCGAAATTTATCGTGCCGGTCGCATCGCGCAAGTCGGTGCCGAGAATTGCCGGTCCGGTTTGCACTTTGACGCTGATCGTCTTCGGCAGACCCGGCACCGCGATATCGTACGTACCAAAATCGTCTTTGCCGGCGACGCCGGTGAATTTCACAGGCATCTCCGGACCAGCGCTTGCCGCCGTTCCATATTGCTTTGCCGCTGCCGTCGCGTTACGGGCGATCGCGGCAGCCAACGTGGCGGCGGGCACGGCGCGCCGATCGATGGCCGACTGCACCTTCGGAAACTCGGCCGCGCCGTATTCGGCCGCCGAAAAGCCGCCGGGTGCAACACTTGTTGATGAACCGATGCGCACCACTTTTGTATCGATCGCCATCGCGGCGACGAGTCCGACGGCGATAGCCCAGAGGACGATCGCGCGGACGTTCGTTGCGCGCGGCGCGCTTGCACGACTCGCTTGTTCCCGCATCGTCAGCTCGAGACGACCGGGCGGTACATACGAGGAGACGGCCAGAGAAGTGGTGCGGACACACGTACCTCACGACAAAGCGCACGCCGCAATAGATTTTTCGCCCGAGCGCGCAAGCAGCGACTTCGACAACGGGAAACGGAGCACTGCGTGCGTCCGCACAGCCAACGTTGCGCGCGCGACGCCGCAGTTGCTAGGCGTCAACGTCGATGTTACGATACGGGCGCGGAGTACGCCGGGTCATCGCAGGCAACGCTTTGTCTGAGGAAAGTCCGGGCTTCATAGGGCAGGGTGCAGGATAACGTCCTGTCGAGGCGACTCGAAGGAAAGTGCCACAGAAACAAACCGCGTTCGCTCGGTTCGCCGCGCGTAACGTAAGGGTGAAATCGTGAGGTAAGAGCTCACGGCGATGTGCGGAGACGCACTCGCGGGTAAACCCCACCTGAAGCAAGATCGCTCGGCATTCGCGTATGCGACAACCGGCCCGGTTGAACGAGCAACATCGCACCGAGCCGTCCGGTAACGGACGGCCCAGATAGATGATGACCGCCGTGCTGATGTACGGTACAGAATCCGGCTTACAGGCGTACTCCGCATTCGACGTGCGCGCAACCGCCGGGACGTCAACGGCGTCTTATCGAATAATGCCGCTGCCTCGTTCCGAGGTTCGAGCCGTATGGAGAGCTACGTGGCCCATTTTAACACAGACCTGACCGTTGAGAACGCATTTAAAGTCCATGCCGGCGCGCGCCGCGTGTTTGCGAAGTTCCATCTCGGCGGTTGTTCGAATTGCTCGATCAGCGAGACCGAGACGATCGAACAAGTTAGCGAAGGCTACGGTATCCCGCTCGACATGCTCATGGCCGAGCTCGAGAAGCTGTTCGACCAGCCTGCGCTCGAAATCGGTGACGCGGTCCGGCTGCCCGATGAGATTCGATCGAAGATTCCGCAGCTCGCGACGGTCCCCGAGATCGGCCGCGTAACGGAGCTCACCGCCGGTGCTTATGTCGTTGAGTTCGGCGATGTCCGGCTGCAAGGCTTAGCCGAAGATTTCATCAAGGCCGAAGCGGTAACCGCTCCCGCCTAACAAGCTCCATCCTAACCGACGGCATGTTCTGAGCAAGTGCTGCATGCGTGCGGCACTGCTCGTTCGCGTCGGACGCGCCGATCGCGTCGGGCACGCCGATTATGGTACGTCGAGCGGCTTTCGGCTGCGAAAGCCTTCATCCGTACCATGCCAATGCGCGAGCGTCGTCTCGCCGGCTTTCCAGCAAAGATAGATCGGACGGCCCTCGCGTAGCGCGGGAAAATCCAACAGGCCGAGGTCGATATCTTTAACGACGCAGCCGTACGCCTCGATACGGTTGATGAGCCGGACGATTTCGGCTTTGAGTTCGGTAAAGCGGCGGCCCGAACGCCGGTCGATTGCGCGCTCCGGACGTCCGCCGCGCAACGCCGGATCGATCTCGAGCAGTTTAATTGCAAGCTCGCGGCGCTTGAGCCACAGTTCTTCGAGAATCGGCTCGAGAACCGGTATGAGGGCGTTGGCATTTTCGGGCGAAAAGAGTTTCATAATGCGGCGTCTTGTCATCGTAACGGGGCTGTCGGGCGCGGGCAAGAGCCAGGCGCTAAAATCGTTCGAGGATCTCGGCTTCGCATGCCTCGATAATCTGCCGCCGGTTCTTTGCCCGCAGTTCGTCGCACTCGTCGAACGTGCAAGGATCGAGCGAGCGGCAATTGCACTCGACGTGCGGACCGCCGGACCGTTCGGTGACGCGATCACGACGATCGGCGACCTTTGGACGGCCGGTGAAAAGCCGGAGTTGTTATTCCTCGACGCCGACGACGCGACCGTCGTGCGACGCTACAGCGAAACGCGGCGGCGCCATCCGTTCGGCGAAAGCACGCTGCATCTCACGGATGCCATTGCCGCGGAACGTAACGCCTTGGCGCCTTTGCGCGATCGCGCCGATCACGTATGGGACACGTCGCGCTTGACGCACGGCATGCTCAAAGAACGTATCGAGGCAACGTTCGCGAGCGGCGTCAAGCAGATGCAGATATCACTGATCGCCTTCGGCTTCAAATACGGCATTCCGCTGGACTGCGATCTGCTCTTCGACGTCCGGTTTTTGCCGAATCCTAATTACGTTCCGGCGCTCAAACCATTGACGGGTAACGATGCGGCGGTTGCCGCGTATCTCGAAGTGCTGCCGCAAACCGAGCAGTTTCTGGGACACCTGTTGCCGATGCTCGACTTCTTGCTGCCGCGTTATCGCAGCGAAGGCAAGTCGCAGTTAACGATTGCGATCGGTTGTACCGGCGGACGGCATCGCTCGGTTTACTTGGCGCGCCGGCTCGAGCGCCATCTCTTGGCGACCGATGAGGCGGTCGTCAGCGTGCAAGAACGCGACTCGTACCGATGACCCCGCTGCAGCGTTCGTTCGATCTCATTCGCTGGCTGCTACCGGGCTTAGGCGTAAAACGCTGGCTGCTTATCGCGCTTGCCGGAGCGATCGTGCTTGTGAACGGCGTGTCGCGCTGGTTCACCGACGAGGGCTCGAGCTTCCGCGTCAATGAGTTCGTCGACACGATTACCAGCGACTTTCTTAACCCAAGTTACCTCTCGTATATCGAGATTGCGCTCGGCGCAATTCTCGTCGCAGTGGGCATCTGGCGCTGGCTCAATTCGATCGTCACCGCGCTCACGCCGTACGGTAAAGAGCGCGTCATCGACGCCCTCTACGCATCGCGCCTTAAGAGCGGCTATAAGATCGTCACGATCGGCGGCGGTACCGGACTGTCGACCATGCTGCGCGGGCTCAAACGTCACACGTCGAATTTGACGGCCGTCGTTACCGTGAGCGATGACGGCGGCAGCTCGGGACGCTTACAAAAAGAACTGGGCGTTCTGCCGCCCGGCGATATTCGCAATTGCCTGGTCGCACTCGCCGACGACGAAGCACTCGTGACCGATCTCTTCCGCTACCGCTTTTCCGAAGGCGAAGGGCTGACGGGACACTCGTTCGGCAATCTCTTTCTCGCTGCAATGACCGGTATAACCGGCAATTTTGATGAGGCGATCAAAGTATCGAGCCGCGTGCTCAACATCAAAGGCCGCGTGCTGCCGGCGACGCTGGCGACGGCGCGGCTGTGCGCCACGCTCGTGGACGGTACGGTCATCGAGGGCGAATCGAACATTTCCCGCTCGACCAAAGCCATCGCCGACGTGTTCCTCGATCCGCCGTTTGCCGCGCCGCTCGATGAAGTCATCGAAGCGATCCGCGATGCCGACGCCGTCGTGCTCGGTCCCGGCTCGCTCTACACGTCGATCATGCCGAATCTACTCGTCGATCGCATCGCTCGCGAAGTCGCCGCGGCGAACGCGGTAAGAATTTACGTCTGCAACGTAATGACGCAGCCCGGCGAAACGGACGCGTATACGGCGTCCGCCCACGTCAAGACGCTGTTGGAGCGCGCAAAGGCGCGTGTCTGCGATGTCGTCGTCGTCAACGATCAACTACCGCGCAAACTACGCGACGCGTATGCCGTCGAGGGCCAACTGCCGGTCGTCGCCGACACGGCAGCCGTTGAGGCGCTGGGTGTGCGCGTGGTTCGTGCCGCCGTCATTAGCGAGACGCAGAACGTTCGGCATGATTCGGAGAAGCTTGCCGCCGTCGTCGTCGGCATCATCGACGAAGCCGTGGCATCGCGCGCTTCGTATGTGAAATTCCGCTCCGAGGCGTACCCTGCGGCAAAAACAAGCGGAGCCGATCGCGCGTCATGACGGATTAGGCGAACTGCGCGCGCAGGATCTCGCCGGCCCGGCGCGCAGCATCGGCCAGCGCGGCGATCGTGCTGAAGTTTTCGGGGAGCTTGAGCATCGTCCGGGCCAATTCGAGTGTGGCGCTTTCGCAAGCGGCCCGCCGGTCAACGTCGGCAATCTCCAAAAAGTCGCCGACATGCGCGAAGCCTAAAATGCGCCGGATCATCTTTACCGCGGCAAATCCAATCATGTCGACATAAACACCGTCGACGAAGCGCACTCGTTCGGCCTGCAGCGCGGCGCGGCTTGACGGGTCGACAAAAAGGTCGGCCGGGTAGACATCGCCGGCCGGATTTGCTTCCCACAATGCAAGAAAGCGCTCGCGAAAGTGGTCCCAAAAGAGCGGCAATTGCGCGAGAATCCAGGTCTGTGTCTGCAATCGCGAATCGGCCGTCGTTGCGTGCCCGGGCTGCGAAAGATAACTGATGAGCAGGTTGCCGATGAACGCGCCGAGGTCGAAGCCGATCGGCCCATACAACGCAAACTCCGGATCGATCACCCGGGTATCGTTTGGCGTCACCATCACCGAACCCGAGTGCAAGTCGCCGTGAATAAGCGCTTGCGGACAGGCTAAAAACCGCCGGCCAAGCCGCGCCGCGGCAACTTTCAGCTCGGCGTCGGCACGAAACGCAGCGCCGATGTCGTCGAGTTGCGGGCGGGTCGGCGTATTGCGTTCCGATTCACGATACGGATCGTGAAAAACCAAATCCGCGGTGATGCGCAACAACCCGTGATTGCGCGCAAAGAGCGCGATACCGTCCATCTTGGTTTCTAACGCTACGGCAAAATCAGACGTGTAAAAGCTGGCGAGTGCAACATACTCGGCGACGTCTCGCGTGACGTGCGGATACGTCGTCCCCGCGATGAGTCCGCGCCGCAAAATGATGTGCGGCGTCAGCTGTTCCATGACGATGCAAAACAGCTCGGCTTCGTAATGATACATCGCCGGCACCAACGGGCCGACGATCGGTTCGATCGCTTGAAAGTATGAATGCTCGAAAAACGTTCGTTCGACCGGTAAGCGCCAGGTTCGTACGGCACGCACGTGCGGCAGCGATTGTTTGACGCACAGGTTCCCGTCGGGTCCGTCGACGAGAAAGACGAGATTGAGATTACCGTCTCCGACTTCGCGAATGTTCCAGTCTGCGGACCGGCCGCCTAACCGATTCCGAGCTGCCGGTAACGCCCAGAGATAGTCGCGCAGCCGCGGGATGTCGAATTCGGCGTAACCCGGCGGCGGAGACAAAACGCTCATCCGCGGGCTATTCGCGCAGTCGTACTAGCGGCTTTTTTTAAGCGCGATATTGACCGTCAACGTTTCACCCGGCTGCGGCGAGATGCTATACTGCGGTTGCGCGGTGCGGTACCCGGCGGGCGCGGCAACTTGCAGTTCGTTGGGTCCGATCGGAAAATTCGCGATCTTATACGTGCCGTCCGACGCCGACGTTGCGTTTAAAACGACCGATCCGGTGATGACGACTCCGCCAAGCGGTGCGTTGGAGTCGGCATCGTACACGCGACCCGTAATGGTCGCGTAATTTTGAGCCGGTGGAATCGCCGGACCGCTGCAGCCGGCGAGCACCGCAACGAGCAACAAACCGAAGCGCGTGCGTTTCATCGCCCGCGACGTTCTCGTCAGGCGACCGCGACGCCCTCTTCGGCGTCCTGACGATCCATGTTCCCGCTCTTCTCCTCGAGCAGCCAACGGTTTGCATCGTCGCGCCGTTCATCCGATACGCGGGCTTTGAGCCAGCCGGCAATCTCTGCATCGGTCGTACATGAATCGAGCGCGGCGTCGAATACGCGCGCCGTGATGCCCCAACGATCGAAGACGCCGCGGTCCATCGGGCACGGATAAATGTAGTCGTGGATCGTGCCGTTCTTTGCCGCGCGCGCTTTATCGAACGCCCGGCCAAGCCATAAGTATCCCTCGATATTCTCGCGTCCACGGCGCGGAAAATCGTGTCCGCTGCGAAAGTCCGTTGCCACGTAGCTCTCCTCGTGTTTCGGGCGCGCGCGACAGATGTCGCGCGTACCCCTTGACGCAGGCAGCTTTCCCGCAGTTGCGGAAGCGCGAAACCTGATGATCAGCACACCTCCGGCGCAATCCGCGAAGCCGGCATATTTCAACGACGCACTCGAAGCCGTCGGACGAACGCCGCTCGTTCGGCTCAATAAAGTCATTGACGACGCCAAGTGTCTCGTTCTGGCGAAGGTCGAATACGTCAATCCGGGCGGAAGCGTTAAGGACCGGCCGGCGGTCGAGATGATTCGCGATGCCGAAGCGCGCGGCGTTCTGCGTGCCGGTGCAACGATCATCGAAGCGACCAGCGGCAATACCGGCACGGGTCTTGCGATGGCGGCCGCGATTCGCGGCTATCGCTGCATTCTCGTCATGCCCGACAAAATGTCCAAAGAAAAAATCGACTTGCTCAAAGCCTACGGCGCCGAAGTCGTCGTCACGCCCACGAGCGTGCCGAACGAGTCGCCCGAATCGTACTACAGCGTGGCGAATCGGCTGACCGCCGAAATTCCCGGCGCGTTTCAACCCGATCAGTGGCATAACACCAACAATCCCGATGCCCACTACCGGACGACCGGACCCGAAATTTGGGAGCAGACCGCCGGTACGATCACGCACTTTGTAAGCGGCATGGGGACGGGCGGCACGATCTCGGGCACGGCGCGTTTTCTCAAGGAGCAGAACCCGGCCATCCATGTCGTCGGCGCCGATCCGGAAGGCTCGATCTATTCGGGCGATACGCCGAAGTCGTATAAAGTCGAAGGCATCGGCATGAGCTATCTGCCGCAGACCGTCGACATGCGCGTCATCGATCAAATTTTGCGCATCTCCGACAAAGAAAGCTTCTTGATGGCGCGACGGGTCACGCGCGAGGAAGGTTTGCTGGTCGGCGGATCGTCGGGAACCGCCGTTGCCGCGGCGGCGCGGATCGCTGCAACGCTTCCGGCCGATGCGATCTTAGTCGTGATGATGCCGGATTCGGGTCGCGGGTACATGTCGAAGATCTTTAACGACGAGTGGATGATGGCCAACGGCTTCATCGGTGACGATAAACGCAAAGATACCGTCGGCGACGTGCTGCGCTCGAAAGAGCCGCTACCGCCCATGATTACCGTTACCGAGACCGCCGTCGTTCGCGAAGCACTCGATTTGTTACGCAAATACGAGATCTCGCAATTGCCGGTCACGCGCGGCAACGACGTCGTCGGGTCGATCAACGATGTGGGCGTCATGCAGGCGGTCTTCGATCATGCCGATTTATTACACAAACCGGTGAGCGATGTGATGGGCCGTCCGTTTCCCATGCTCGAGACCGACATCGCGGTCGATCGGGCGTATAAACTGCTGACGCTCTCAAACGCGGCGATCGTCGCGACCGAGGGCGGCCGGCCGGTCGGCGTTCTTACCCGTCAGGATATCATCAGCTTTCTCTCCGCCTCGAGCATGCCGCAGTAAGCAGTCGAACCTCGAACTAGCCCCGCAATAAGACCGTGTCGAGTGACGGTCCTGCGGGCGCTGCCGGGCGGCGCGCAGCCTTAGCGCCGGTTACCCCAGACCGGGCCGGCACGCGCGCAGGGCGAAGAGACGGACATGGATTTTAGTACGCGAGCCATTCATGCCGGACAAGGCGCCGATCCGACGACTGGGGCAACGATCGTACCGGTGTATCAGACATCGACATACACCCAAACCGCCGCCGGTGAGCATCGAGGTTTCGATTACAGCCGCACCGTAAACCCGACCCGTCAGGCTCTCGAAACGCAGCTCGCGGCGCTCGAAGACGCGCGGTACGGCTCGGCCTTTGCCAGCGGCATGGCTGCGACGGCAGCGGTCCTCGATCTTCTCTCGGCGGGCGATCACGTTGTCGTGACCGACGATCTGTACGGCGGCACGTACCGGTTGTTCGCGCGTGTTTTAACACGCTACGGACTGACGTTCAGCTTCGTAGACATGAGCGATCTCGATGCCGTGCGGGCGGCGGTGCAGCCGAACACCAAGCTGTTCTGGATCGAGACGCCGACGAATCCGCTCCTCAAACTTGTCGACATTACCGCCGTTTGCGCGCTGCGGCCCGCCGGTGGCGTCGTCGTCGTCGACAACACGTTTGCTTCACCGTACTTTCAACTGCCGTTGGCGCTCGGCGCCGACATCGTCGTGCACTCGACGACCAAATATATCGGCGGGCACAGTGACGTCATCGGCGGCGCCGCTCTGACGAACGACTCGGCGTTATTCGAGACGATTAAGTTTCATCAAAACGCCGTCGGCGGCATCCCCGGGCCGCTCGATGCGTGGCTGACCATGCGCGGTGCCAAAACACTTGCGCTGCGGATGCGCGAACACGAGGCGAATGCCACACGCATTGCGGCTTATTTGGAATCACGCGACGACATCGCGCGTGTGTACTATCCCGGTCTTGCCTCGCATCCGCAACATGCGCTCGCCAAGCGTCAAATGAGCGGATTCGGCGGCATGCTCTCGTTCACGCTGCGCGGACCCGATGCGCGCGCACACGAGTTCGTCAAACATACGGCGCTTTTTAGTTTGGCCGAAAGTCTCGGCGGCGTCGAATCGCTCATTTCGATCCCCGCCGTGATGACGCATGGTTCGATTCCGGCACAAGAACGGCTCCGACGCGGCGTAACCAACGGTCTCGTGCGGCTCTCGGTCGGCATCGAAGGCATCGATGACCTCATCGCCGACCTCGGCCAAGCTCTCGACGTTACGCTCGAACTCGCCCAGGTGTAGACGCTGTGCGGCTTAACCGCGGTCGAGGACTTCGGCGAGTGCGGGCAGCGAAATCTCGTAGCGGTAGCCGACGTTACGATGATCGTCGTCGAACTCCTCATGACGCACCGTCAGACCGAGATCGCGCACGCGCTGGGCGAAAATTCGGGCACCGATGTCGAGCGCGTATTCGTCGCGCCGGCCGCAATCCAGATAGCGCAAGCGAAGATCGGCGAGGGCCGTTGCACCGGCTGCGACGCGTTCGACCGGATCGTAACCTAACCAGCACCCGAAAACGTCGTCACGCAACTCGCCTGTAACGCCGTCGAACGGCAGCTCAAAGGCAAAAGCTTCGGCACGCTGCGGACTGTAGGCAGCGGCGTAGCCGAGTATCTCGATCGTCGTGTAAAAATGCTGCGGGCGCTTGGGACGGCGCTCGAACTCTTCGACGAAGGCACGCGCACTTGTAAATGTTTCGAGCGTACGCGAAACGGTCGCGAACGCCGGGATGTGCGCGTAGCGAAAATACGTATCGCCGCTATGCGATGCAAACGCACTAAACGTGCCGGGATGCGCGAGACTCAGGTGCAGCGCGCCGAAGCCGCCGGACGATTTGCCGAATACCGCCCGGCCTCCGGCGTGCGCCAATGTCCGGTAACGTGCATCGACATGACCGATGACGTCGCGCACGACGTACGTTGCGTAATCACCGTTGTGCAATGAGTCCACGTACTGCGACCCGCCTAGTCGCGTGTTGCCGTCGACGATCGCTAAGATTGCCGGCTGCATCGCGCCGCGTGCGATGAGCCGGTCGAACCATTGCACGACGTTGGTTTCCCACGGCCGCGTTGCAACGAGCGCGCCGACATCGCCGGTGTAGCCGTGCAAACAGTACAGCACGCCGTAGCGCGTCGAGCCGGCCGGATCGTAGTTCGGCGGCGTATACACGGCAACGGGACGAACCGAAGGATCGCCGAGCGGATTGCCGGCCAACGCGGCACTATCGATCCAATCGAGATGCAGATTTCCGGTGAGGCTGAGGAGTCGATCGAGGTCGTGCACCGCGCACAGCTTGCACCAGGGCAGCCCGGCGCGCCTCCCTAACAACGCGCGCGATGACCTGCGGCCGCGCCGTTCGCTCGACGTTCGTTTTGCTATTCATGGTCCTCTTCGGGCTGGATTGCTGCGGCCCGGCGGCGGCGCAGACATTTACGCACAGCCGCGTTGAGATGCACGAGGGCGAACCCACGCTCGACGTCGACGGGCGGCCGTTCTTCTTCTACGGAGCGGCGTTCTTTTACGAACGCATTCCGGCCGCGCAGTGGCGTGCATCGATGTCGGCGCTGCGCTCGATGGGTTTCAACACGCTCGACCTATACGTGCCCTGGAATTGGCACGAACGTAGCGATGGTGAGTTCGATTTCAGCGGCCGCACGAACGCGCGGCGTGACTTGCGTTCGGTCTTGCGCCTCGCTCGCGAATTTGCGTTCAAGATCGTCGTGCGGCCCGGGCCCGTGATTCGCAACGAGTGGCGCAACGGCGGCTATCCGGCGTGGCTGCTGACGCGGCCCGAATACGACATGCCGCTGCACGACATTCTTGAAGGCCGGTACCCGGCGACGGCAACGCTGCAGAATGCGAATTCGGATGATGCCGCCGCGCAATGGCTGCACAATGCAACGCACATGCAGTATGCCCGCCGCTGGCTGCAAACGGTCTTGCGCGAGTTCGTACCGGTCGCCGACCTCGTGATCGCCGTGCAACTCGATGACGATCAAGGCGCGTACATCGACAATCAAACCTGGCCGGCGCCGCATTTTCAGGCGTATGTAGCCGCGCTCGAAACGACGGTACGGAGTATCGTCGGCGCGCGCTTGCCGCTCTTCATCAACACGTACGAGATGAAAGTGACGGCTTCGGCACCGGTCTGGGCGATGGGCAACTGGTATCAATCCGATGCGTATGCACTGGGCGAGCACGATCGGACGGCACTCGAGTTCAGTACCGGACTGCTGCAAACGCAGACGCGCTTCCCCGTCGCGATGAGTGAATTTCAAGCCGGCTGGCTTGCACCGCCCGAAGATCCCGCACCGCGTCCGGCCGATCCCGCGAACACGACGCTGGCATTGCATACGCTGCTCGGCATGGGAGCGCGCGGCGTGATCGACTTTCCGGCACAGGACACCCTCAACCCGGCGGGTTGGGAAGCGCCGTTTGCCAATGCTGCGTATAGGTGGGACGCCGCACTCGACCGCCGGCTGCAGCCTTCGGCGAGGTATCTTCCGACAGCCGATTTCGGGACGCTCGTCCGCGCCGGCGGAACGCAACTCGCAGCGGCGCAGCGGCTCAGCGACGGCGCCGTCGCCTATCTCAGTTCCGCCTACGATCCGGCGCGCCTAACGAACGCCGACGTTTTTGCCATTGCCGCGCGGACCCAAGATGCGCAGCATGCCTGTCGCCGGCACGCGCTCACCTGCGATCTGATCGATCTTCGCTTCGCCGGCGCAGCGAAGCTCGCCGGTTATCCCTTTGTCGTCGTGCCGCCGACCGGCGTGCGACTGCCCTTCGAGGCGGCCGTTCGCGCGAAGCTTGCTGCGTACGTCCGCGCCGGCGGGCGGGTGTTGGCCGAACCGCCGGCAATAGCAACGCCGCGCAACGGCGGAATCGCCGACGCAACCGTGTTATTAGCGCCCGACGGCACGGCGTTTCTCGACATCGTCAATTACGACGACACGGCACGCCGGATCGCGCGGACGCGTCTGGGGTTGCCACACGGGCGCAGCTGGATCGTCGGACCGCTGATCGTCCCGGCGCGTGACGCCATGCTGTTGCGTTCCGGTGATACGCGCGATTCGCGCGCGTCACCGCAGCCCGCCCAAGCACCGCCCGCTTCGCCCCAACCCTCGATCGACTCGTGCGCGACGGCCGAACCGGAACCGTCCGTTCCGGCCGCACCGCCGATCGTACGTGACGATCGCGCTTGCGATGGCTTCGCGCGACTCACGCTTGCAAACGATCGTGTCGCCGTAACGCTTGCTCCGGATGCCGGCGCGCGCGCTTTTACTTTCTCTGCCCGCAGCGGTTCCGGCTCGACGATCAATGCCTTTACGAGCGTCGGTGCGTTACGCGACGACGTCGAAATCCAGCCGCCGGTCTCGACGACCGATCGCATCGGCAAATATACGCGCTCGTTTCCGGCCGGAACGTTCAATCGCCCGTATTTCGTCGAGCACCAAGCGGCAACCGCTGACGCAGCGTCCGTCACGTTGCGTTACGCTGCGCCCGACATGCTTCCCAATGGAGCCGTCTTCACGCGAACGCTGCAACTCGAACGCGGGAAAGCGGCATTCACCGTCGCCCAGGAAGTAACGTTTGCACCGGGCGTCGATGCCGGCGCACAACGCGCGGTACGCTACGATTCGTTCGATTCGCGCGGCATGCAAGTGCTCGACGAGCGCACGCACGGGCAAATCGGTTTTTACTCGGCCGACCACCAAACGGTCGCGAGTATCACCTGGCCGCCGGGCGATGTCGAAGACGCTCAACTCATGCCCGAACGGAGTTCGACGGTCGTGCGTCTGCGTTTTGCGGCCAACGGTATACGTCGTACTCGCTACGCGCTCAGCGCGGTGACCGGCATCAGCGACGCACGCGCCGAACTCTTGAAAGAACGCAGCGCACTCGACGCGAAACCGTAGCTGGCCGCGGGGGCGTGGCGAAATGGTAGACGCAGTTGCCTCAAAAGCAACCGAGTGTGAGCTCATCTCGGTTCGAGTCCGAGCGCCCCCATTTTGGCCGAATCCGCGTGCGACACGAACTTGCATTGCGTTAACATCGGGCAGACGCGATTGCGGAACGGCTAAAAATCGTGCGTTTCATTTTTCTCACGCAATACTATCCGCCGGAGATCGGAGCACCGCAAACGCGGCTCATGTCGATCGTGCGATTGTTGCGCATGCGCGGACATAGCGTTGAAGTCGTTACAGCCATGCCGAACCATTTAGCCGGTAAAACATTCGAGCGCTATCGCGGTAAACTATTCGTACGCGATCGCTGGGACGGCGCGCCGATCATCCGCACGTGGATGTATGCAGCAAGTGGAATGGGCGTTCGGCGTCTGCTCAGTTATCTTTCATTTACGCTCTCGTGTGTTGCGGGTCTCGCACGCGCACGAGCCGCCGATGTTATTTTCATCGAATCACCGCCGCTATTTTTAGCAGTACCTGGCATCGTGTACGCGCGAGTCCGCGGCATGCGCTCGATTTTCAACGTAGCCGATCTTTGGCCGGATTCGGTTCGCGCGCTCGGCGGCGCGTTCGGACAATCGCGCCTACTGCAAGCAGCAGACTGGCTCGAAGGCTGGGCATATCGGCAAGCAAACATTGTTTGCGCCGTATCGCAAGGCATCGTCCTGACCCTGACCCAAAATAAACATGTACCGCCGGGAAAAGTTGTGTTCTTTCCCAACGGCGTCGATACGGCTTTATTTACACCACGGCCACCCGATACCGATTTGCAAGCTCGCTTCGGCGGCGCCGACGCGCGCGTGTTTCTCTATGCCGGAACCCACGGCTCAGCGCAGGGGCTCGAGTTCGTCATCGCAGCAGCAGCGCTGTTGCGTGACACGACTGCGTATTTTCTTTTCGTCGGCGACGGGCACAGCAAAGCGCAACTTCGCGAGCTCGTGCGCGAGCAACGACTCACGAACGTTGCATTCATCGATTCGGTACCGCTCGAAGAAATGCCACGGTATCTTTCGATTGCCTATGCAGCGATCGTTCCGCTGCTGCGCCGCGAGATATTCAAAGATGCGCGGCCGTCGAAAATGTTTCCGGCACTCGCATCGGGTGTCCCAATCGTGTTTGCCGGCGAAGGCGAATCAGCCAAGTTGCTTACCGATGCAGCGTGCGGCGTCGTCGTCGAGCCCGAAGCGCCCGAGTCGATGGCACATGCGATCCGCGAGCTCATGAGCGACATGCCGCGGCGCAATCGGCTCGGCGCAAACGGGGTACAGCTTGCCGACGCTTCTTTTAGTTGGGCCGCGATCGTTGATACTTGGTTAACGCAAGTAAGCGAACGTCTAAAATTAGGCTGAGCGACGTTCCGAAGAATTAAACCGAAACCGCACATCATGCATGTGGTTGTTTGCCCCCCGGACAGCCGAAGAAATGCATGCTAAATTACAAATTGAGCTGATGTGCGAAGTCGCACAATCGGTTTAACTTTGATTGTGAGTGCAGGCACGCCGCAGCGTTAGGCCGATACTACCGACCGCCGACAATTCACGTCCGCTGCAGCGATCTGATGTTCCGTCGATCGCACTTGCACTTCACGTTAAATCAATTGAGAAATCGAGGCTTCTTGACGTTGCGATCGGTCGTCTTCTGCGCGCTCTATGCTCTTGCAATGACCGTTACCGGTTGTTCGGGAGGTGGTTCAACCGTAACACCGCGCTCTCAATCGGACGTTCCGAACGGTGCGCCGATTGCGGCCATGTCAGCCCTGCGCCTGACGCAAATCAGCTCGACCGATTCGTCGTCGTCAACGCACGTAAAGACGTGGGGATACTGGGGCCAGGCAACCGAACCGGCAGGTGTAACGGCAGCGTATGTCGCCTCGCACCTTACCTTTTTAGAAGCCGATCCATCGCACGTCAGCCAGTTCCACAGCGCCGGCGGAACGTATGGCGTAAAGTACACCGACCCGAGCCGCGTCATCCCGGCGCGCCATGAAGATCTCTGGACGGTCCCGGAATCCGGCTGGTTCCACGATTCTTCGGGCCGGCGCATCTACACCTACTTTCCCGGCTACGGCACGCAAAATATGCTCAACCCGGAAAAGTCGGAAACACGTAACGCCTATGTAACATTGACGCAGCAAATTAAATCATCGGCACCGTATTCGTACGTTGAAGTCGATAATACGTACTACGATCTGGTCGGTGCCTTCTACGGCTTTAATACACCGGGGGTCGAGGCCGGATCGCAGAGTGCGTACGACAACGGGATCGTACAGCTGTTACAAGGCAGTGCGGTAACGCCGATCGTCAACGGCTTGAGCAATGAAGACGGCGGACTGAACGGCGTTTCCGGGACGAAGATGTTCCTACCGTACGCCGCCGGCGGCATCAACAACGAAGGCTGCCTGCAGGCAACCTACGTCAAGTCCGTTGCGCAGTGGGAATTCGACGCCAACACGCTGCTCTATACGTCGGCGCAGCATAAGTGGTCGGTGTGCTGGCCGCAAAGCGCGCAAACCTCCGACGCCCACACCGAGCGCTTATTTTTCTTAGGTTCATGGTGGCTCACATACGATCCGACGTATTCGGTCGCGTTTCCACAGTTCGCCTCGCATTCAGGCTTGTTCATCTTTCCCGAATATGCAATCGTGCCGCTCGATCCGATTCAAACCGCGAACGCGCACGTTTCCGGGCTCAAAGATCCAAGCGGCGTTTACGTACGCGAGTTTGCGAAATGTTATCAAGCGGGAACCGCTATCGGCGCGTGCGCCGCGTTCGTCAATCCATCGTCATCGAAGCTCACGCTGCCGGCGCGCGCCGCCGCCTACCGCAACATGCTCTCACTCGATGCAAACAATGCCTATGACGGCGGGAAAGCCGGCTGGGAATCGAACTCCGCGCGGACGATTGCACCGCTGAGTTCCGTCATTGTCGCCGGGCTCAACGGCGCTCCGGCCACGCCGGCGCCGCAGCCGACGCCGGGCGGCGCAAACATCACGCTCTACGGAACGATCGCCGGCACCACCGCGACATCATTGCTCACGCAGTCGTCGTGCGGCTATGAGTACGTGTACTTCGACGGCTCGACGCCGATCGCGAAGAACGGCTATTCGCTCGCGGCCGGGACAAACTTAAAGGTCGTCGGCAGCGGGACCTGCGCCACGTCCGTGAACGCATCGCAGATAACGCTAACCGGCGTCGGCACGACCATCACCGGCGACGTCACGTCGGTTTCGGCGCAAACCTACGTCGTAAAGACCAGCGGCTCGTGCGGCAGCGTTCCGGTCCGCGTTGACGGATCGACCACCTTCGTTGGGCCCGCGCCCGGCGTCGGGGCGAGCATCTCGGCGACCGGAGCGGGCAGTTGTTCGAGCGGCATCAGCGCGACGTCGGTCGTCACGCATTGACCGTGTCGCTTAGTGACGCGGCAAAGAGTCGCGGGCTCGTCGCCGCGTGCAGCACTGCGCGAATCGCCGTCAAAACATCGCTCTGCTCGGCGTCGCTAAGGTCCGGATACAACGGCAGCGATACGAGTTCGGGCCAGACTGCATTGGTGACCGGAAGTTCTGCAGTCCGATAGTCCGCGAACGCCGAGAAAAGGTGCGTCGGGATGTAATGGACGCTCGTCCCGATGAAGCGCTCGCCGAGCGCATCGATGAACCGGTCGCGCGTGATGCCTGCCGTCTGCGAATCGAGCCGGACGACGTACATGCACCAGGCGTGCCGGCCGCCGGCCGACGGCGCCGGACTGACCGGCGTCGCGCCGGCAACGTCCGCCAATTCCGCATCGTAGCGCGCGGCAAGCTCATCGCGCCGCCGCTGCATTGCCGCGAGCCGATCGAGCTGCGAGAGACCCAGTGCTGCGCACATGTCGGGAAGATTGAATTTGTGACCGGTCACAGTCACGTCGTAGCGCCATTTTCCGCCCTGCGTATAACGCTTCCACGCATCGCGATCCATCCCGTGTAATGAATGAATTCGCACGCGTTCCATGACGTCGTCGCGATTCGTGACAACCATGCCGCCCTCGGCAGTGGCCAGATTTTTGGTCGCATAAAAACTATAGGCGGCGCCGTCGGAACGCGTGCCGGCCCAGCGATTGCCGTCAAGCATCCCGGCCGCATGCGCCGCGTCCTCGAATACCGCGATGCCGCGCGGCCGAGCATAGGCCGCGATGGAATCGATATCGGCGGGGTAGCCCGCGTAATGCATCGGCATGATGAGTTTTGTGCGTGCCGTTACGACCTGCGCGACGGACGCCGCCGTGATGCACAACGTTAACGGATCGACATCGGCAAACACGGGCACGGCGCCGAGCTGCCGCGCACACTGGGCGCCCGCGACGAACGTTAGCGACGGCATGACGACTTCATCGCCGGGCTCGACGCCGAGCGCGATCATGCCGAGCAGCAAGCCCGCAGTGCAACTGCTGACGGCGACGGCATGCTTTGCTCCGGTGTCTTGCGCGAAGCGACGCTCGAATTCACGCACGCGTGGGCCGGTCGTCAACCAACCGTTGCGCATCGAATCGGCGACGGAGGCGAGATCTGCCGGCACGATCGACGGCCGGTAATACGGAAGAAATTCGGTTCGCACGAGAGACTCCTAACGCGTCGCGAATACTTGGCCGGCGGGTACCGACCGCGCATGCGACTGCGGAAACGAACGCGCGTACGTCACGACGATCGCCGCCAGCAAAAAGACCGACCACGTTGCTTTTTGATGCATGATGCCGACGAAAAGCGACGCGACGAAAAGCGCCAGCGTCGATGCTTCGATCGACGCCCGGATGTCGGCATACGGCGCAGGCGCTCGAACCGTCCGCAGATCGGTAATTTGCACGATCCACGCGTAGATGAGTAACGCCAAGCCGAGCACGCCCAACTCGACGCCCGTCTGCACGATAACGTTGTGTGCGACGATATGCCAGTGCTTGTACGTTCCGTGATACACCGCGAACCACGCACGGTCGTAGGCATCTTGGAAGTTGCCGATGCCGACGCCGACAAAGGGATGTTTGCGAAACGCGACGAGGCCGGTCTTCCAAATCGACGTTCGACCGGCGCCCCCGCTACTGACGGCAACGGCAAAACGCGCGACGAGCGGACTTGCAAATATCGCGCTTCCGCCGATTGCCAGAAACAGCCCGAGCTGGCTGCGATACGGCGAACGCCATAACAGATATGCCAGCAGAACGGCGATCGCGATCAACGCACCGCGCGATCCGCTCGCGATAAAGCCGCCGGCGAGAATCGCGAGCGGGCCAAAAGCGAGGAGCTTCCGCACGCCGCTTGCGCGCAAGAAATACATCATAGAAAGCCCGAACGGCAAAATCAAAGCAGCCGCAAATTCGTTGGGATCGATCTGCCGGTCGCCGGCCTCGACGATGAGACGATCGTGGCGGTATGCGTGCCCGCCCTGAGCGAGCAGATAGTCGCCGTACAGCGCTGCAAAAATGCCGCCGATCACGAGCGCGATCATGACGGCGCGCACGTCGCTCCACTTCGCCGGAATCATTGCGACAACGACGAGCAGCAAATACTGCTGCATGTAGCGCGAAAACCAGTCGAACGCCGCTTCGCGATTGTCCGCCCACATGATGGACGCAGCCATGAACATGATGAGGACGCCCCACACGAGCACCGGGCGTCCGGGTAAGCGCAAATTTTTCGTGATGATGATGCGTGCGACGATCGCCGCGGTTGAAATTACGGCAAGCACGCGCGGGATCGAACCGACGGCGCCGAGCGCAACGAGATTCTCGAACGGAATCACCGCAGCGTACAGGCTGAACGGGAAGATCAGCGGAGCGCGCAAGCTGACGGCAAACGCGAACGGCAGCAGGGGTACCGCGAGTGCTGCCATGAACGCAACCGGTGACGGTAGTGCCAGCGCCGCTTTGAGCGCATACAAACACACCGCTACGTAGAGCAGCACTCCTGCAGCGGTGCCGGCGCGTTTGGAGATGCGTATGCGTGCGACGGGTACGTGCCGCGCGAGCAACGTCCCGTTCACGTGCCGGCGCGCTCGTTCAGCATGCCGCTGCGACGCCGTGCGCGCGACCTGCCGCAACGAGGGCCGTCGCGATGCGTTCGGCGCATTCACCGACGAACGGCAAGGCAGTTCGATCGGCGGTCGGAAGCCTTCGGAGCGCGCCGCGCGCAATCGCCGCCGGATCGCTACCGGCTAGTACGTTCCAGCCGCCCGTCAGCGTATCGACCCACTCCGTCTCATCGCGCATCGTCACGCACGGAACGCCGAGTGCGAACGCTTCTTTTTGCATCCCGCCCGAATCCGTCAGCACCACGCGAGCATCGCGCTCGAGTGCGATCATCTCGGCGTACGAAACCGGATCGCACGTGCGAATCGAGTCGCCGGGGGCGCCGACCGCGAATTCGTGCGCTAACGTTCGGGTGCGCGGATGCACCGGAAAGATGGTCGGCAATCCGGTCGCCCGTAACCCTTCGATCAGCCGCCCGAACGTATCGCGATCCGCGGTATTAATCGCGCGGTGAATCGTGGCAAGTGCATAGGTGCCGGCGGCTACACCCAGACGCGTTGCGATCGCGGGTACCGCGGGCAGCGCACGCGCTGTCTCGAGCGCAAGATCGATCATCAGATCGCCGACGATGACGACGGCGGCCCCGAGTCCCTCGGCGACCAAATTCCGGCGCGCCAAGTCGTTCGAAACGAGATGCAGATTGCTGACATGATCGGCGACGATTCGATTGACTTCTTCTGGTGCAGACCGGTTGAACGAACGCATTCCGGCCTCGACGTGTGCCAACGGCACGCCCGCTTTTGCAGCGGTCAACGCACCGGCGAGCGTCGAATTCGTATCGCCGTAAACGAGCAACCAATCCGGTGCTTCACGTTCCACGATCGGTTCGAGTAAGGCTAGCATGTCGCCGGTCTGCTTACCGTGAGAGCTCGAACCGACGTCGAGCGAGTACGCCGGCGGCGCGAGCGCGAGCTCTTCGAAAAAGATGGTCGACATTGCGTAATCGTAATGTTGACCCGTGTGCACGAGCACTTCATCGATGCCGTGCCGCCCGAGCGTTCGGCTCAGAACGGCGGCCTTGACGAACTGCGGACGCGCGCCGACGATGGTGAGCAGTTTCATTGCATGTAAACGCCGACCGCGGCATCCGAACGGCTCAGCGCAGCAATGACGCGCGCCTGATCGGCAAACGGGAGTTCGGGATACATCGGCAGCGAAAGCACCTCGCAAGCGGCGGCCTCGGCTGCCGGAAAATCGCCCGCGGCATAGCCTAACGCTGCATGCACGATTTGCCGATGCAGCGGAACCGGATAGTAAATCATCGTTTGCACGCCGGCGGCGGTAAGCCCGCGCTGCACGTCGTCGCGCTCTTGCACGCGCAACGTGTATTGATGGTAAACGTGTTGTGCGCGTTGGGTCGCACGCGGGCAAACGAGCGCCGGAACGTCGCTCAACGCTGCATCGTACGTTCGCGCGATCGCCCGGCGCCGGGCGGTCCACGCATCGAGACAGCGTAACTTCACCCGCAAAACCGCGGCTTGCAATTCGTCGAGCCGGCTATTGACGCCGAGCTCCTCGTGATGGTATTTGACGCGTCCGCCGTGTGCGCGTAGCGCTTTGACGCGCGCCGCAAGCTCCGGGACGTCGGTCGTTACCATTCCGCCGTCGCCGTATGCGCCTAAGTTTTTTGACGGAAAGAAACTAAAGCAACCAAAGGTACCGAACGTACCGACGCGCCGGCCGCCGATCGTCGCCCCCGTGGCCTGCGCGCAATCTTCAACGACCGCCAAACCGTGCCGCTCGGCTATCGCCATGATTTCGGGCATGGCCGCCGGTGCACCGTACAGGTGAACCGGCACGATCGCCTTCGTCCGCTTTGTGATCGCCGCCTCGATGGCCGCCGGATCGATGTTGTACGAGGCCGGCTCGATATCGGCAAATACCGGTCGCGCTCCGACCATGCCGATCGCCTCGCTCGTCGCGACGAAGGTAAACGGCGTCGTGATAACTTCATCGCCGGGGCCGATGTCGAGTGCGCGCAGCGCCAAATGCAGTGCATCGGTGCCGGAGTTGACCCCGATTCCGTAGCCCGCACCGGTGTAGCGCGCAAACTCGTCCTCGAACGCCGCGACGTTCGGACCGTTGATGAAGTGACCGTGTGCAAGAACGTCGAGTACCGCTGCATCGATCTCCGTCCGAATGGTCCGGTATTGCGCGGTTAGGTCCAAAATTGCGATCATGCAAAAGGCTCCGTCCGGCGCACGATGCTATCGATTTGCGCGTAGTTGCGATCACAGTCCGCACACCGTGCACTGCCCGACACGAATGCAAGGTCGCGGCCGCACTCGCACGAGTAGCCGCGAATTCGCGCGGGATTGCCGAATGCGCGAGCGTACGCCGGAATATCACGCGTGACGACCGCACCGGCGCCCACAAAGCCGAATTCGCCGATCGTCGTGCCGCAGACGATCGTCGCATTGGCGCCGATCGAGGCGCCGCGCTTCACCAGCGTCCGAACGTAATCGTCCGGACGGTTGCGCGGCGTGCCCGATCGCGGCGTGCGCACGTTGGTAAACACCATGCTCGGACCGCAAAACACGTCGTCCTCGAGTTCAACGCCGGCGTAAATCGAAACATTATTTTGGATCTTTACGTTGTTGCCGATCCGCACGTGCGACATGACGACCACGTTTTGACCGATCGTACACCGTTCGCCGATCGATGCGTTGGCCATGATATGACAGAAATGCCAAATTCGCGTCTGCGCGCCGATGCGAACGGGAGCATCGACATAGGATGACTCGTGGACGAACGCTTGGGCAACGTCGTGCATTAGCGCGGTCACGCAATCGCCTCCAGGGCCGGCATTGCGCGATCCGCAACTCGCTGCGTCATCTCCAGCACCGTAACGACGTCGCGCCCTTGCAGCACGGTCGTGGGCGGTGCAACGCCGGTTGTCATCCAATCGATAAACGCTTGCAGTTCGCACGCAAGCGGTTCAGCCGGAACGAACGGCACGTCGACGGCCGGCGAACGCCATAGGACCGCTTGCCCCGACTCGCTGCGGGCGCCGGCCGGCGTGCGGCACACCGTTGCACCGTCGCGCGCATCGATGAACGTCAGCACGCCGGCGGTTCCGAACACATCGAAGCGGGCGCTTTTGTCGACGTCGAGCCAACTCACCTCAAGGTGTGCCGTTCGGTCGCCGGCGAAGCGGAAATCGGCATAGGCGAAATCAGCTGCGCTCCGACCGATGCACGCCGTCTGAACGGTGCTGACCGACGCCGGCAATTCGCCGTCGAACGCCGCGAGCATCAGCGCGATATCGTGCGGTGCAAAGCTCCACCAAACATTTTCGACGGGCCGCAGCTTGCCCCAACTCAAACGCCGCGAGCGCAGGTGAACGATGTCACCGATCTCGCCGCGCGCAAGACTGGCGAATAGCGCGCGAACCGCCGGATGATACAGCAACACGTGCCCGACGAAGACCTTACGTTCCGCGCGCGCTGCGGCGTGCACGATCGACGCGGCATCGGCGGAGCTCAGCGCCAACGGCTTTTCAACGAAAACATGCAAGCCGGCGGCCAGGGCACGCGTTGCATAGGATGCATGCAGCGGTGCCGGGACGGCCAGCACGACCGCGTCGATCGAAGCGCGCTCGTCGAGCAACGCGCCGAATGACGCCGTCGTACGCACGCCGGGGTATGCCGCACGCGCACGTTCGAGATTCAACGGGTCCGAATCGCAGATCGCCTGCAGCACGCCGGACTCGGCGGCCACGCGCACGAGATGCTGCCCCCAGTAGCCTGCGCCGACGACGGCAATGCGCGGACGTGCCGACGTCATAGCAGCACGACGTTGCCGCGTTCGGCGACGTCGCGCGTCGCATTGCGCGTGTCGACGATGCAGCGCGCATGCCGCACGACGCGTGCCCAATCGATTTGGCTATGATCGGTGAGAATAACGACACAATCGGCGCTTGCGAGCAGCTCGTCGGTCAATGGGACGCTGTGATGCCGGCGGCCCGCCGCATCCTCGAAGCGCGACACGAACGGGTCGTGATAGGCGACCTGCGCACCGTCGCGTTCGAGGATGTCGATGACCTTGAGCGCCGGCGATTCGCGCCAGTCGGCAATGTCGCGTTTGTACGCGACGCCCAGCGCGAGCAGGGTTGCATTCTTGAGCGCTTTGCGACCGGCATTGAGGCAGCGCGTCACCTTTTGACGGACGAAATACGGCATCGACAAGTTGATCTCGCCGGCGAGTTCGATGAAGCGGGTCGGAAAATCGAATTCGCGAGCGCGCCACGCAAGGTAGAACGGATCGAGCGGGATGCAATGCCCGCCGACACCCGGTCCCGGTTCGAATCGCATGATACCGAACGGTTTGGTCGAAGCCGCCTCGACGATTTCCCAAATATCGATATCCAGTTTGTCGCACAGCATCGCCATCTCGTTGACGAGTGCGATATTGACCGCCCGAAACGTGTTCTCGAAAACTTTCGTCATTTCGGCTGCGCGCGGTGATGAGACGCGCAGAACGTCGTCGATCGTCTGATCGTAAAATGTCGCTGCAACATCGAGGCAAGCCGGCGTCATTCCGCCGACGACCTTATTGGTATTTTTTGTCGTGTAGCGCTTGTTTCCGGGATCGACGCGTTCGGGAGAAAATGCAAGAAAAAAATCGTCGGCAACCCGCAGGCCGCTTCGCTCGAGCAACGGCAGCAAAACTTCTTCCGTCGTCCCGGGATAGGTCGTACTTTCCAAGCAGATCAACTGACCGGGGCGCAAATGTTCGGCGATCGCCGCGCCGACGTTGCGTATGTAAGAGACGTCGGGATCTTTATTCGGCGTTAGCGGCGTCGGAACGCAGATCACGATAACGTCGCAATCGCTTAGCGACGCAAAATCGATCGATGCCGTCAATTTGCCGCTGTCGACGACATCAGCCAGCTCGCTATCGGAGACGTCTCGAATGTAATTCAAGCCGTGGTTGACTTGATCGACTCGGATCGGATTGCGATCGAAGCCGCGAACCGAAAAGCCGGCTCTCGCTTTTGCAACGGCTAACGGCAGGCCGACGTAGCCCATGCCGACGACGCCGACGTGCGCCGTACGCGCGACGATCTTTTCCGTAAGGAGTGCCTGCACCGACGTCCGAGCACCACTGATGTCGAGGACTTGCATGACGAATGCCTTTGCTCCGACCGATTAGCCGGCAACGAGTTCGGGTTGAGTTGTCGCAACCGGGCGGCGACGAGGGTTCGCCGCTACGCCGGGGGTAGTCGGGCGAAGCTCGGCAGCGGCCTCCGGCTCCGGCGCCGCGACGACGGACGGCAAGCGCGCCACGACCGTCGCTGGAACGGTATCGGTCTGACGCGAAAACGAAGGGATGAACGTTTGCACGACGGCAAGTGCCGCATCGGCATCGAACTTGCGGACGGCGAATTGCAAACGTTGCAGGCCATTGACGAGCCGCGCGTAGTCCACGCGTTCTTGTTGCGCGATGAACAGCCGGTCATGGCCCGTGCGCGTAATGCCTTCTTGACTCGTCAAAAGTTCTTCGTAGAGCTTTTCACCCGGCCGAATGCCCGTTTCGACAATGTCGATGTCGCGATACGGCACGAGGCCGGCCAGCGTTATCACCGTCTCGGCCAGCGTAAGAATTTTTACCGGCGCGCCCATGTCGAGAACGAGCACTTGGCCGTCCCGTCCGATAACGGTCGCCTCCAACACGAGCGCGACGGCTTCCGGTATCGTCATGAAATAGCGTTCCATGTCGCGGTGCGTCACCGTCAACGGACCGCCCGACTCGAGTTGGCGTTTGAACGTCGGCAAGACGCTTCCGCGGCTGCCCAGCACGTTGCCGAAGCGGACCGCGACAAATTCGGTCCGGCTGTACAAACCGAACGACTGACAAATGAGTTCGGCCATGCGTTTGGTCGCGCCCATGACGCTCGTCGGATTGACCGCTTTGTCCGTCGAGAGCAAGATGAATTTCGAGACGCCGGCGGCAGCCGCGGCCAGAGCGATCGTGTGCGTGCCGATGACGTTGTTACGCAGCGACTCGCACACGTTCGCTTCGACGATGGGGACGTGTTTGTGAGCCGCGGCGTGAAAGACGAAGTCCGGACGATACCGCGAGAAAACACTGCGCACGGCAACCGCGTCGGCGACGTCGGCCAGCACGAGCTGCGTCCGCACAAATTGTTGCTTCGCGTGAAGTTCTTGCTCGATAGCAAAAAGGCTATTCTCGCCGTGGCCCAGCAGCAGAATCAGCCGCGGTTGCAGCGAGGCGATCTGCCGGCACAACTCGCTGCCGATCGATCCGCCGGCTCCGGTGATGAGGACGACGCGGTCGTGCAAGAACGGCGCCGCGGACGACGCGTTACGCGGCATCGGCGCGCGGCCCAGCAGTTCTTCGAGTTTAATATCGCGGATGCGCGACACCACGACTCCGCCGTTAAGCAGGTCACCGACGCCCGGGTACACTTTGACGTTGGGCGCGCGACCGAACGCGCCGCGCGAACGCGCACACATCTCGGCGACGCGATTCGAGACCGCCAACGAAACCGACGGAATCGCAATGATGACGCATTCGATGCGTTCGCGAGCGATGAGTTCGGGCAAGTCGGCAAGCTTACCGAGCACGCGCAAATCTTCAATGCGACGTGCGTTCGCGTCGTCGTCCACGCAACCGACGACCTCAAATGCAAGTTTCCGGTTCTCGCGTATGACGCGGCCAAGTGCCAAAGCGGCGCGGCCCGCACCGACTAAGAGCGTCCGCTTGGCTTCGCTTCGACGACTGTAAAGCGCACGGCGCAGGCCAACGACCGTCATTCGCACGATGATGCGCAGGACGAAACTCAACACGGCAGCCGCAAAAACGAGCCGCGCCGACGCATGGGCGAGCGGCGAGGGAAAGGCCTCGAACGCCCACGCGAACACCATTCCGACCGTCGCGCCGCCGAGCATCCGTCCAACGTCATGCTGGTCGAATGTTCGCGCGGTCTCACCGCGCGTATCGCAAACGATGCTTCCGGCGTAGAGCACGAGCGCCAGCGTCAGAAGCCCCGCAACCGGCGTCGAGGCCGTGTCGCCGGCAACGGCGGCGCAAAAGGCTGCGGTCACGAAGGTGGCCAAATCGACGATCATGAGCGCTGCGCGAACTTGCGGCCGGATCCCGCGCAGCGTCGTCGACGGCATTGCGTCCGGCACGTTAAAGCCCAACGACGCGTCCGAGCAGGCCCAGCAACGATAAGAAACCCGTTGCATTGTTGCGCCCGGTATGTGCGCTTTCCGGGATATAGATGATGTCGTTTTTTTGCAACGCGACGTCGGCATCGCCGTTACCGTCGTTGAGCTGCTTGTATAAGTCGACCGTTTGCAACGACGAGCTGCCGTCGGCGCGCCGGCGTGTGATGGTAATGTGACTGAGATCGGCCGTACCGCGGCTGTTGACGCCGGCACGTGCAATCGTCGCGGCAATGCGGTCGCCGCCCGCGACTTGCACGTCGCCCGGCTTGTCGACGGCACCTAAAACGTGGACGGTGAAAAGCACCGGACCCGGCACGTAGACGACCGACTCGCCGCCCAGCGCGACGTTTTCACTCAAGTCTCCGCTGCGCAGCAGCCGGTCGAGCGATACCGCCGTCGCCTGCGAACCCGTGTCGTCGCTCACGCGCGCGACCGGAAAGTCACCGTCCGTCGGTCCTAAGCCGCCGGCAGCCGCGATCGCATCAGCGACACGGGCATCGGGCCGTAACGCATACTTGCCCGGATTTTTCACGTTGCCTAAGACGAGCACGTTCGCGCTGCCCAACGCCGCCAACGACACTCTGACATCGGGTTCGCGCACGAGCCGCAGCATCGCACGCGCAATTTGCGCTGCGGCTGCGTCGGTCGTCTTGCCTGCCACGACAACGCGTCCCGCCAGCGGTAAGGTCACGCTGCCGTCCGGCGTGATTGTAACGGTTTGCGATTCGGGTGTTTGACCGAATGCATAAACGATGATTTGATCGCCCGGATGAAGCGTGAAGGCCGGTGCGGCGGCAACCGTCATAAATATTACAAGCATGATAACCGCCGTCTGCCACCCGCCGGTATGTGGATGTTTGTTTGAAATTGCAACCGGCCGCAGATGACGTGTCATCATCAGTTAGTATAAAAGACCGGTCCGTACGAACGCTGGGCCGCATGGCCTAACGGAGCAGAACACATACGCTGCATGCGCCGGCCGGTAAACGCACAAAAATAGATTTCACCGAGTGCGTGGCGCTGGCATGTGACCCAGAACGGAAAAACTATTCCGTTCCTTGGGCCATTTGTCCCAAAGTGCAGTGCTTAACGGCCGCTCGGCTTAGTGCTTCGGTTAGTCTATGTTTAAATAAGTTTACGCGCACTTAACAATTACCACGTGCCGAGTAAAATTTTGCCGAGTTCGGGGTTTGCATCTTGCTCGCTTCTCAGACGCGTCAAATTCGCTTATTTATCGTTGACCCGCAACCGCTCATAGCGGCGGCGCTTTCGCATCTTTTCGAGGCCAACGACTATTTGCACGTCGTCGGTACATCGCAAGCGGTTAAAGCGCTTACGCTGCGCACGGTGTGTCCGGATGTAATTCTTCTGGGCCATGCGCACGGTTCGACCGATATGTGCGAGATGGTCGCGGTGTGTAAAGAGGCGGTGGCGACCGCACGGATCTGCATTATCTCGTGCCATGCGCATCCGGAGTTGCTGCAGCGCGTTCTCGACGCCGGGGCCGAGGGCTACACGATCAAAGATGCGCATCCGAACGAACTCATCGAGGCGATTAAAACGATCGCTCTCGGCACGACGTATGTCGATCCGCGGGTCGGCGGCTTATTGCTCAAAATGCACGGCCGCTCCCGACGCACGGGTCTGATGAATGCGCTTTCTTATCGTGAGATCGAAGTCATCCGGCTCATTGCCGGCGGCTTTTCCAACAAAGAAATCGGCGTAACGCTGACCTTATCGGAAAAGACGGTTAAAAATCACATCAGCCGCATTTTTTCCAAACTGCAGATTACCGGCCGCACGCAACTCGTCATTCACGCGATCAAGACCGGCATCGCTTAAAACCGTCGATCGCACGACTGCGGCTTAGCCGGCCGCCGACCGGAGGGCGGGAAGTACGCGCCGCGCGGCAACGGGCGTCCACGCGTTTTTACACAGCGATGCGTATGCCGCGTCGATCACGTCGACGGAAGCAATCGCGTCCGCTGCAGAGATTGCGGGCTCGCATTCGCCCTTGATCGCACCGGCGAAATCATCGATCTGGGCACAAAACGCCGCGCGTTTATCGTAGCCCTTGCCGAATGCTGCAGCGGGCTTCGTTGCGAACGTGATCGTCGATTCGCGCCAACCGATGTCGATCGTTCCCGCGCTGCCGTAGATGCGCAGAAACGTCGGGTCGGTCGTGCCGACGGACCACGATAACAAAATCAAACCGATGGTATCCGTGGCGCTCCGTACGAACAGGTGAACCGAGTCCTCGCAGTCGCCGTATCGCAGGTCCGCGGACATGTCGATGGCAAGCGCGGCGCCGATCGGTCCTAAGAGAAAGCGCATGATGTCAACCGAGTGCGTACCATTATCGATGAGTACACCGCCGCCGCTTAGCGCCACGCGACTGTTCCACCGTCCGGTCATGTCGACGCTTGACATGAACGTGTTGTCGACGCGCAGGATCTCACCGATCCGTCCACTGCCGATAACGTCGCGCGCCGCGCGAATGTCTTCAACAAACCGGAACTTCGAGGCCATCGTTAGGATTCGGCCGGCCGCTTCGGCAGCGGCGAACATGCGTTGCGCCGAGAACGCGCCGATCGCGAGCGGTTTTTCGCACAGCACATGGACGCCCGCAGCGAGTGCGTCAATGGCGATTTCCATGTGAAAAGCCGGCGGCGTGCAAACGATCGCGCCGTCAATATCCGCTGCATCGAGCAGATCGCCATGGCTCCGAAAGACCGGTACTTGCAATGGACCGGCGAGCCGGCGAGCCGCACCGAGGTCGGTGTCGGCGACCGCAACGAGCCGTGCGCTGCACGAATCGGCGAACGCTGCTGCATAACTTTGGGCAATTGCACCGGCTCCGATCAACGCAAGCCGGACCGGCGAAGATTCGGATCTGATTTTCATGCTCGCATCGTACGATCGGCGGCGCAGCGTACGAAGGGTTCGGTGATTCGATGGCGCTAGGCCCAACGTCCCTTCGTTTACGAACGGCGTCACGCGTACGATAGAGAGGTGATGCTAACTACCCCGTCACCCGTTTGCGCTTCCGTCACGACCGGCACGGCCGTCGCGCTTAAAGACAAGCTGTTGCACCGGACCGCGACCATCGGCGTCGTCGGCCTCGGCTATGTCGGCTTGCCGCTAGCGGTTGAAAAGGCCAAAGTCGGTTTCCACGTCATCGGGTTCGACCGGAACGCGAAGCGTGTGGCGATGGTCAATAGCGGAACGAATTATATTAAGGACGTAAATGCGGCCGAATTAAGCGCCGTCACGTCTTCGCAGACCATCAAGGCGACGGACGACGTCTCGCTGCTCGCGCATTGCGACGTCATCATCATCTGCGTGCCGACGCCGCTTACGCCGAATCGCGCGCCCGACATATCGCATGTATCGAATGTCGCAAGCCAGATCGCCGCGCACTTGCGGCCCGGTCACCTCGTCTGTCTCGAAAGCACGACGTATCCCGGAACGACCGAAGAGATCGTGTTGCCGATCTTGCTCGAGAGCGGACTCGAAGTCGGCCGCGACTTCTTCCTCGCCTTTTCTCCCGAGCGTGTCGATGCGGGCAATCGGCGCTATTCAACGCGCAATACCAATAAGGTGCTCGGCGGTGTAACTCCGGCGTGTCTCGACGTCGCGGCGCTCTTTTACGGACAAACCATCGTCGACGTCGTCACCGTCTCGAGCCCGCGCGTCGCTGAAATGACCAAAGTCTTCGAGAACACGTTTCGTTCGGTCAACATAGCGCTCGTGAACGAACTGACGTTGCTCTGCGACCGCATGGACATCGATATCTGGGAAGTCATCGAAGCGGCAGCGACCAAGCCGTTCGGCATCATGCGGTTCGATCCGGGTCCCGGAGTCGGTGGACACTGCATTCCGATCGATCCATTTTATTTGGCCTGGAAGGCCAAGCAATACGATTTCAGCACGCGCTTCATCGAACTCGCGGGCGAGATCAACCGCTCGATGCCGTCGTTCGTGCGCGAAAAAATCGTTCGCGCGCTCAATGCACGAGAGCGTTCGGTGCGCGGCGCTCGCATCGTCCTGTTGGGCGTTGCGTACAAGCGCGACATCGACGATTGGCGCGATTCGCCCGCGTTAAAGATCATCGAAGACCTCGAAAGCGATGGAGCCGAAGTCGTCTATCACGATCCCATGGTCGCCGAGATCGTCGATTACGCCGGGCGCGCGCGGCATAGTGTCGCCCTGACATACGAACGGCTGAGCGCGAGTGATTGTGCGGTCGTCTTAGCCGATCATGCGACGATCGATTGGCGCTTCGTGCTTGCCGGTGCGCCGCTCATCGTCGATACGCGTAACGTCTACCATGCCGACGCCGACGCGCTCAATGTGGTGCGCCTATGAGGCTGCCGTCCGTCGGCGTGATCGGCGCGGGTGAACGCGGGATGCGGCTGAGTGAAATTTGCGCGGCTTACGGCGCGCTCGGCGCCGTCTCCGACACGTCGCCCGAGCGGCTGCGCAAAGCGTGCCGGCGCTTTCCGGAGATCTCGGCGCTGCTCGAGCCGCACGCGATGTTCGAGATGGACGTCGATGCCATCGCGATTGCAACTCCGGCGCACACGCACGTTGGTTTCGCCCTCGAAGCCATTGCGTTCGGCAAGCATGTCTTCGTCGATAAACCGCTTGCGTTAAGCGAAGAAGGCGCGTCGGCGGTTGCGATCAAGGCCGAACGCGCGGGACGCAGTGTCTTCGTGGGACACGAACTGCTCTATCATCCGGCGATCATCGCGCAACGCGAATTTATCGAAAGCGGAGCGCTCGGCGACATCGTGCATATCCGTGCCCGGCGCCTGGCACCCGGCGCGATTCGGACCGATGAGGATGTCTGGTGGCGGCTGGCGCCCGACGACATGGCGTATATCGTGAATGTATTCGGCGAACCAACTTCGGTTGCCGCAAGTCTGCAATCACGCGCGTCGGGGGAGTTAGCCGATATCGTTTACGCCGATATTCAATTCGGCGATAAACGGTCGGCTCACATCGAAGTGACGTGGCTCGACCCGCATGATGGTTCGCGCATCGACATCTTCGGTACGCGCGGTGTCGCGTCCGTCGAAACGGCCGGCCGAACACCGCAGCTTTCCGTCCATCTCTATCGCCGCTGCGAGCCGGAGCGCGATGGCCTGTCCGTCGCCTTCGAGCCGCCGGCGATTCGCAGTTTTGCCGATAGCGATCCGCTCGAGAATGCCGTTTTGGCATTTCTGGCATCGTTCGCCGGCAAGACCGCGCCGCTCAATAACGTCATGCACGGCGTCGCAACATCGCGCGCGCTTGCAGCCGTTACGCGCGCGGGAGCGTATCAGACCGGCGAATTCGTGGTGCCCGGTTCGCGTCAATATGTTTTTGCTGCCAAAACCCGCAGCGGAATTGCCGCCGGACCGCAAATCCACATTTGACCGTTTAGGTCAAGGCGATCTCGGACCGGGCTTCGGGCAGCTGATGCGTCAGCGGCGGCAACGCGTTCGGCTTTACGCGATTGAGGACGACGCCTAAGCAGTTTTTGACGCCGAAACGGGCAAAGAGTGCCAGCGCTTTGGACGCTGCCGGCATATCGGTCTGATTGCTCGATATCACCAGCACCGTGCCGTCGGTTTGTTCGGCAACGACGACACCGTCGACGAACGCATCTGTCGCCGGAGCATCGACGATCACGCAGGTGTAGCGGCGCGCCGCTTCAGACAAGAAGTCGTTCATCCGGCCCGAGCGCAGCAACTTGACCGGATTTGGAGCGCGCGTTCCACTCGCAATAAAATGGACGCCCGCGTGTTTGGTTTCTTGAACGATATCATCGAAGGACAGCCGCCCGACGAGCAGATCGGAGAGACCCGGACCGTTGCGTACGTTGAGCAACGTGTGCAGCGTCGGCGAACGCATGTTGCCGTCGACGATCAACACCGTCGGTTCGAGCTCTCCCATGGCAATCGCGGCACGTAAGGCGATCGTCGACTTGCCGTCACCGGCGCCCGGACTGATAAACGTGATCGTCTTGAGCGGACCGTCCGAGGAATATCGCAGCGACGTCGCCAGCTGCAAGAACGCCTCGATGGTGATATGTTTCAAACGCGCGTACCCGTCGCCTTTGGCTTCCGATTTCCCGATGATCGGGATCGCGCCTAAGGTCGGCAATTGTAAGCGGTCGGCGACATCGTTTTCGTTTTTGACCGTGTTGTCGAAAAAATTGGTCAGAAACGCGGCGCCTAATCCGACAATAAGCGAGATTATCGAGCCGATCGCGAGATTTAAGCGGAGATTCGGCGTCACGACGGCGCGCGTGGGATCGGCCGGCTGAGTGACTTGCACGTCGCTCGGCGCCGTCGTTCGTACGACCGCCGCTTCTTCATACTTCTGCTGCAGCGCATTATAGACGTCCTGAGCGGCTTTCGCCTCGTGCTGCAGATCCTCGAGCCGGGCGGTTTCGGCCGGCAGGCGCCGCACGCGTGGTTCGAGCGCTGCGCGCTGGCGCTGCAACTCGATGAGCTCGGCTTCGCTCGATGCAATCTGCGCCGACAGGGTAACGATCTGCGAGCGCAGTTGCTGATAGATTGGATTCGGCACGACGTTCTGCGTTGCAACGACGCGCGCCGGCAGCTTTGCGATCTCGGCCTCAAGTTGCGCGCGTTGCGCTTTGAGTGCTTTTACGCCGCCGTAATTATCGGTAAATTGATGACGGGCGGCGGCGAGTTGTACGTTGACCGCCTCAAGTTGAGACAGCAGTCCCGTAACGAGCGGATTTTGGCTAGTCGTCTCTCCGCCGCGATCCGAGGGCGTGTAGGCGGCTAATTGCAGCCGATCGTCCGCGAGTTGAGCGCGCGCATGTTTTGCATCGACGTTTGCCTGCGCGATTTTCTCTTCATTACTAGCCATTTGACCGACGACGCCCTGCGTTTGAGAATTGATGTCGACGATACCGTGCGCGGCCGAAAAGCTTGCGAGGATCGTATTGGCCTTATGCATGCGTGCGCGCGACTCCGGCAATTCTTTACCGAGAAAGTCAAGCGTCGACGCGGCTTGCGATGATATCAGCTCGCGCTCGCGGGCGACGAATACTTTCATGAATTCATTGGCGATCGCCGCCGACGTGACCGCATTATTCCAGTCGACCGTAACGGTGATGATCGATGTATTCGTCAGCGGTTTGACCGCGAGATGAGCCAGCAGCGCATCCGCGCCGATCGACAGTTTAAGATCGTCGCGAACGCGTTGTGCGATCGGTGTTTGTTCGAGCAGATCGGCGTATGTTTCGGGCGACTGCCCGTTTGCAGCGATGAGCGCGTTGAGCACCGGGGTACTGTTGTTCGCGCTACTTGCACCGCCGCCCGTCGCCTGTCCGGTCAAGAGTTTGGCTTGCGTCGAATAACGTTTGGGCGTCGTGAGCGTAATCGCGACCGTGGCGATCATGAACACGGCAAAAGTGATGAGGACGATCCAGCGCCGCGCCGCAATCGTCCCGAAAAACGCCTTGACTTCGCTGGCGTCGCGATATTCGCGCGTCTTGAGGACGCCGCCATTCAAAGAATACATCTGCGCGATCGCATCCGTCACAATACCGGTCGGACCGGCGTCGGGACGAGAGCGAAAATTCTCCTCAGCTGCGGGCACGAGCGAAGCTCGCTCGTACAAATGATACATCCGTGCGCGGGCCGCTCGGTACGTGCTCGCGCCCCAGTTCGCGGTGCACGGGTCCTAACGCGCGTTGCAACTTTCGGCCCTACGCGTCGAGCGCAAAGTTCGGCACGCTAGATAGCAAGGAGTTGAACGTGAACTTCGGTGCTCGATCTCGTTCGCGACGAACCGGCGTCGACGGCGGCTGCGCGATCGGCGATCAGGCAGGCGTGTCGGACACGCTGCCGTTTGATGCGCGACGCGCGCTCGTCGTTGCCGACGGCATTGCACTTACGTTCGCTGCAGCCGTCGCAATGCGAACGGGGCCGCGCGCGAGCCGGCCGGCCATCGCCCTTGCAACATTGCTGACCCCTATTTCGCTCGCCGCTTGTGCGCTGTATACGCGCAGCTTTGCACGGGCGCCGCAAGACGAATGGTATGCCATGGCCGTACCCGGTCTCATCGCGCTCGCGGGCTTCTCGTCGCTATGCGCAATACCCGGCGCCGCGCTCGACCGCCGGGCAGGACTGACCGCGCTCGGACGCGGTTTTGCCGGCTGCGCTCTGCTGCGCGCCGTACTGCACGGTCGAATTGCGAAGCTCAAAGGCCGCGTCGGTAACGGCCCGGCTGCGGCCCCGCGGCGCCCGCGGCGCGAGGCCGTTAAGCGGACGATGGACGTCGTGCTCACGGTGGCCGTCGCGCCGATAGCGGCGTTTGTCGGCCTCGCCGTCGCGCTGGCGATCGTGCTCGACGACGGCGGACCCGTCTTCTTCGTTCAAGAACGCGTCGGCCGCAACAACCGGCCATTCCGGCTCTTCAAGTTTCGCACGATGCGCGCGGCAGCCGGTGACGCTTGGGCAGTCGCGGACGACCCGCGCATTACGCGCATCGGCCGCTTCGTACGTGCGACGAGTCTCGATGAAGTGCCGCAACTCATGAACGTGCTGCGCGGCGAGATGTCGCTCGTAGGCCCGCGCCCGGAGATGGTTGCCTACGCGCAAACATTTGCGCGACGCCATGGGCGGTACGCCGAACGCATGCGCGTTAAGCCCGGCATCACCGGTTGGGCGCAAGTTACGCTGCCGCGCGTCCTTACCGACGACGACATGGGCGACGTGCTGGCCGCCGATCTGTTCTACGTCGCAAACGGCTCGCTCGTGTTCGACGCTGCAATTATCGTAAAAACCGCAATCGAAGTCTTATTTCACCGTGTCGCTTAGCGCGCAGGTCGCGCCGGCGCCGATGCGCTTGGTGCGCGACGGCCTCATCACCCTGCTCTGCCGCGTGCTCAGCATGGTCGGCGCTTTGGGTCTGAGCGTCGTCACCGCGCGCTGCCTTGGACCGCAGGGACGCGGCGTCTTTGCTTTGCCGACCATCAACGCCGCGATTGCGACGGCGATGTTCGTCGGTCTTTCAACGGCTATGTCGTACCTGCTTTTGCAGCAGGCGGGACGCGGGGCGATCCGCGCGGTCTTGCTCGCGGCGATCCCATTCGTTGCCGTCGGATCGGTCATGGTCGTCGCATTGGGGCTCGTCGGGAACCACGGCTGGGCGACGGTGTTCGCCGTCGCATCGCTTCCGTTTGCGGCAATGACGTCGATCGCGCAAGGCGTCTGCTACGGTACGCATCGCGTGCGTTTGGCCAACTATATCGGCTTGAGCCTGACGCTGGTCTCGCTGCTCGGAACCATCGCCGGCTTCGTCTTGATCGAGCGCACTCCGCGCATAGCGATTGCAGCATGGCTCCTGTCACAGGTTCTCGTTGCCGTTGCCGGGATCGCCATCATCACGCGAATCGGTCGCGAATTAGCGCCCTCGGCGTCGCCCGCCCGCAACGCGTTGCACTTCGCAACGAAGATCGGCGCAGTCAATCTCGTAACGTTGCTCAATTACCGGGCCGACGTTTATATCGTCGCGCTCTTTACGCCGCCCAGCGTCTTAGGCATGTATACATTGGCGGTCGCGGGTGCCGAAGCAACGCAGCTTGCAACGCAAGCCATCGCAACGTCGACCGCGCCGCACATCGGCAGCCTGCCGCCGGATCGTTCCCGCGCGCTGACCGCTCGTGCTGCGCGCAACACCGTTGCCATTGCCGCGCTCGCCTGCATCGCGATCGCGTCCGTGGCACCGCGTATGGTTCCGGCGCTGTTCGGTTCGGCCTTTCAACCAGTCGTCGGCGTGCTGCGGATCCTGCTGGTCGGAATCGTCGCCCTGTCCGTCAGCGGAATACTGTCGAACTACTTTACGCTCGCACTTGGCAAGCCGGAGCGATCCCTGGCCATTGCCGGAGCGGGCGCTCTTACCAGCGTCGTTCTCGGTCTCATTCTCGTCCCGCGCACCGGCATCACCGGCGCGGCAATCTCCGTCGCCGCATCGTACATCTGCTCGGCAACGCTATACGTGCTGCTGTTCGCACGCGCCGCCGAGATGCCGCTGCGCGACATCCTCGTTCTCGATACGACCGATCTGTACGCATATGCAAATCTCACGCTGCGGACGTTCGCCAAACTTCGGCGGATCGTCGCCCTTTCGGAAAGACCGACATGAAACTCGGAGTGCTTCCTGCTCTGGCGGTGACGATCGCGCTCGCACTTTCCAACACGGCGAACGCGCGAATCAGCCCGTTCGCTCCGCATCACGTCATCGATTGGGCGTATTACGGCTTTGCCGGCGAGGGTACGGCGGTCGATCCGCAGTGGATGGCCGCGCATGCGACCTACGTTGAAGCGCCAGCGCCGTTTGCCCGGCGCTTCAAAGCAGCGGGCGGCAATTTCGCCGTTGCCTACACCGATCCGTTTCGCGTGATTCCCGCGCATCACGAACCGTTGAGCGATCTACCGGAGTCCGCCTGGTTTCACGATGCATCCGGCCGGCGCATCTCGTATCGATATCCCGGCTGGGGCGTACAGAACCAGCTCAATCCGGCTGAGACGCACACGCTTGCGGGTTTTCGCGGCTTGACGGATGCCATACGCCGGTCGGCACCGTTCGACTTCATTGAGATGGACGACGCTAGTTTCGATCTTGACAACGTGTTTTGGCATTTTAGTTCACGCGGTATCGAAACGCCGAATGAGTCGGCGTATGACAGCGGCGTCGTGAAATTACTGCGCGCCGCAACGTTACCGGCGTTCGTCAGCGGATTTAGCAACGCCGACCATCATCTCGACGACCGGTCGGGTAACTTAGTGTTTTTGCCGTATGCGGCGGGTGCGATCAACAACGAAGGCTGCCTCATGTCGACGGCTCCGAAAACCGAACGTCAATGGTCGTTCGATCAAAACACGCTGCTTGCAATTACCGCTGCACGCAAACCCGCGGTTTGTTGGGGCCTGAGTCCGTCATCCGGTGATACGCGCCCGGCGCGAGCCTTCTTTTATGCCTCATGGCTGCTGACGTACGATGCGGATTATTCGATCGCTTTCGAAAACTTCGATTCAGCGGATCATCTTTCGCTGTTCCCCGAGGAGGAGCTCGTTCCGCGCGATCCCGTTCAAACGGCTCGGGCGGCGATCGCAGAACTCAAAGCTCCCGCCGGCTACTACGCCCGCGAATTCCGCCACTGCTTTCAAGCCGGTAAACCGATCGGCTCGTGTGTGACGATCGTCAATCCGACAAATGCGTCGATTCCGCTCGACTCGGCGCTAAAGGGCTACACCGACGCCTTAGCGTTCGACATTCACAACAGTGCCGCCGGCGGCACACTGTCCTGGACGTCCTCGGCGCGACCGGATCGACTCGACCCGCACGGCGCGTTGGTGCTGCGCGGTAAGTAGAACTCCGACTGCATCGCAGAAACGTGACTAGACGCTGGTGCGTCCGGTGTCGCTCGTGATGAGCGTCAGCACCGCCGCAGCAGTCGCGCGTGCATCGAACAGCGTTGCTACGCGCTCGCGCGCAACCGCGCCGAGACGCTCGCGCAGGACCGGATCGGCCGCCAGCCGGCTGACGGCTGCGGCAAGCGCCCCGGGGTCGCATTGTTCGACCACGATTCCGCACGAAGCATCGATGAGTTCGGGAATACTGCCGGTGCGCGTCGATACGCACGGTACCCCGAAAGCCATCGCCTCCATGAGCGACACGGGAATACCCTCGTGCAGCCGGCCATGTTCGGTGCTTGGATGGACCATCACGTCAAATGCGCCGCTGCGCAGTTCTTGCACGAGCCGGTCGTGAGCGACGAAGCCGCGCAGTTCGACAAAACCGCGCAAATTGAGACGATCGATCTGCAGCTGTAGCTCGTTGCGCAACGGACCTTCACCGGCGATGCTGCACGTTAACGCAATACCGGCGTCACGCAAGACGGCGACGGCATCGACGAGATAGCGGTGTCCTTTGAATGGCGTGAGCGAACCAACGGCATAGATTCGGACCGGACCGAGGCTCGGTCGGATTTTTGCCGTGTGGGCCGGAGGCGTCCGAACGCCGAGATGGATGACGTGAATTCGGTCGCGGACGTGCGGCGGCATCAGCTCGCGCAACTCTTGTGCGCCGCGCTGCGAGATGACTCGAACGGCACTTGCGGCGGCAAGCTTGCCGGCGATCCAGTTGTCGGCGAAGAGATCGAAGTTGTGCGCGGAGATACTCCACGGCACATCTGCGATATGTGCGCCGATGAACGCTACCGTCGAGGGCGTCGTCAGCCAATGGGCGTGAACGCGCGTTACTCGTTCGCGCCGGATGTATTCGGCCAGCGCCAAGCCCTTGGGCAGCATTGCAAGATTTTTCAATTTGGCGGCCGGCCGATAGCGCGCACGGCACATTGCGAGGGCAATATCGGCCGATTTGCGCGGCTGCCGCACGAGCGTTCGAAACACATCGGCCAGCGTACCGGCCGAGCGCAAGCGGAGGGCGACGGTCTGCGTACCGGTTTGAAATTGTGCACGCCGCTGCTGTGGCCGCACCGCGACGATTCTTACGTCAGCGCCGAGATTCACCAACGCTTCAACTTCGGCGGCGAGAAACGCCTCAGCCCGGCCGAATGGAAATTGCGATGTGAGATAGAGTATGCGGTTTGCCACATTGTAGCATTGCAATTGCCCGGCGCGCACCCTTGAGCCGATCGGCCTAGCGTGTGAGGGGCGCAGGCTCGTAGTAACGCGGTTACCGTCCGCGAAGGCGTTAGACGACGATGACGCAACCTGCGCTGCGCGTTCTTCATTATATCGCGACTTTGCGGGGCGGCGGAGCCGAAACGCTCGTGCGCGAGTTATTGCCGCGACTCAACGACCGTGGCATCGACGTTGCTGCATTTAGCGCCTACGATCCGCGGCTTACCGACGTTGAGCGCGCGGCTCTGCCATACCGGCTCTTTTGCGGCCGCAAGCACCGCGGGATCGACGTCGGATTCGCCCGCCGTTCGGTGCGTGCAATGCACGAATTCGCGCCGCATATCGTTCATACGCATACGATCACGGGTAAATACTGGGGCCGCGCGTCGGCGCTGGCCGCCGGCGTGCAACGTATCGTGCATACCGAGCACAGCCCGCAATCGCAGTTACCGCGGTGGGAACTTGCGCTCGCGCATGCCCTCAAGCATCGGACCGATGCGGTCGTCACTTTTTCCGCGCGTACTGCAGCGTTCGTCAGACAACGTGAGCCGGTGCCGCAATTGGAGATAATACCGAACGGTATCAAAATCGAAGCAGCGCTGACCGCGCACGATCGGGCGCGCGCGCGCGCCGTGCTGGGCGCAAGTGAGGGCACGATCGTCATTGGTATCATTGCGAATCTCTATCCGCAAAAGAATCACCAGCTGGCGATTCGCGCACTTGCGAATTTATCGGCCGGATTGCGCGCGCGCGTCCGGCTCGATGTGTTCGGCGCCGGGCCGCTTGCGACCAGTCTTCAAGACCTTGCCGCCGAGCTTGGTGTCGCGGATAACCTCCGCTGGTGGGGATTTCGACCCGACGTTCGAGCGTTAATCGGCGGGCTCGATCTTGCGCTGACGGTAGCAATCGTCGAAGCGGCTCCAATCTCGCTGTTGGAAGCAATGGCGGCCGGCGTGCCGATCGTCGGTACGCCGAATGTCGGCACGCTCGATCTCGTTGCCGACGACGCAAGCGGACTCATCGCCGAAGACTGGTCGGTTGGCGGATTTACCCGCGTCCTCGAACGCGCGCTCGCCGACGAGCAATGGCGTACGCGAGCGGGTGCGGCCGGACGGCGACGACTCGTCGAACGCTTCGACATTGAAGCCGTTGCCGATCGCCACGCCGCCCTGTATCACCGCTTAACACACTAAGCGGCGCAACACGCGTTCGCACCGCGGCGGTGCGTTGTGCGACGCCGCACACGTCCGCGCGCTCGTCGGCGGCACGCGCAAGTCCGCCCGCAAATTTCCGAAAACCTAAAGGACGGTAACGAGCGCCGATAGCGCTCGCAGTTGGGCGATTTGCACTTTGCCGCGGCTTACATGCCGCGTCATTTGGCGTGCCCGGTCCACACGTAAGGCGTCGGTAACATGCACACCATTCGGGTCGCCGGCTTTGGCATGGCGCTAGTTTTCCTTGTCTCGGCTTGCACCGGAAGCGGCGGGAGCATTCCGCCGGCAAGCTCGATTCCGGCGTTGTCCGGCAGCTCTTCGACGGATCGGCTCACGACGGCGACGGTGCAAGCCGCACCAACCATCTCGGTCGACGGAACGGTGCAAAGCATCAGCGCTTCGTCGCTCTTGCTCAAGGGCACGGCCTGCGGATACATTACCGTTCGCTACGGCTCATCCACCGTCATAAACTTGAACGGATACACGCTTGCCGCAGGCGCGCCGATTCATGCCGACGGAACGGGGAGCTGTTCGACGCAAGTGCAAGCAGCGCACATTACCGTGCTGAGCAACAGTACCCCGATCTCGATAATCGGCAGCGTGCAGTCGGTGACGGCGACGAGCGTGCTCGTTGCAGCCGGCAGCGCGTGCGGTATGCTTAACGTTACGTACGACGCCCGAACTTCCATGAGCGGACCGCAGCTCAAGCCGGGCACCGTGCTGTTTGCAACGGGAACGGGCTCGTGCTCGACGCAGCTTGCAGCAACACAAATTATCGTAACGAGTACGGCGGTCACGTCGATCGGCGGCACGGTGTACGCGACCCATCCGAGTTACCTGCTCGTGCAGACCGGAACGTCGTGCGGATTTCTCAACATCTATTTCGGCGTCAGCAGTAGCGTCACCGGACCCGCACCGGCCGTCGGCAGCACGATTCGCGCCGTCGGAACCGGTAACTGCGCGACACAGCTTCTCGCCACGTCGATTGCCGTCGCGCCGTCCGGCACGCCGTCACCGGTTGCCTCGGCATCGCCGCAAGCATCACCGACGCCGGTCGCCAGCGCAGCACCCAGCCCATCACCGACCACCGTCCCGACGACGTTGCCGACGCGCTCTCCGGTTCCCACGCCGACCGTTCCGGGTACGCCGACGCTCTATGTTTCGACGACGGGCAGCGATACCAACCCGGGCACGCAACGTCAGCCGTTCGCGACGATCCAGCATGCGACGGACATGGCTCGTCCGGGCGATACGGTCAGCGTCGCGGACGGAACGTACACGGCGAAGCCCGGTCAACACGGCTCGACCTATGTCGTGCTGCAATCGTCAAGCGGGACAGCCGCCGCTCCAATCGTTGTTCGAGCGGCTAATCCGGGCATGGCGATCCTCGACGGGCAAAATTATGCGACGAACTTTTGTTACGGCTTCAACACCGGCGCGAACGATGTAACGGTAACCGGCTTTACCATGCAGCATTGCGGAGAAGGCGGCTTGATGAACAACTCCGCCGGTAAGGGCAACGTCAGTTCGCACAACGTGATCCACGATATCGGCCAAACCCAAAGTTGTGAAACAACCGGCCGCGATGGAATCTTCTCCGGTGCCGGTGTCGTCGGATTTACCAGTGACGGCGACACCATTTACAACATCGGCCGTTTGCCGTCGTCGTGCTCTCAAAGCTGGCTGCCGTACACGAACGATCATTGCGTGTATGCATACGGCTCGCACATCACGATCAAAAACGATACAATTTCTGGTTGTCACTCAGGTTGGGGAATCCAGATCGGCGGCGGTTCTGCTTCGACCGACGGTGGCGGCTTCACGATCGCGAACAACACGTTCGGCTCGATGAACAACCCGGGCGGGATCGTCGGTGACATCGTGACGTTCACACCTTCGGGCGGTCACGTTCCTACAGCGTACAACGTTACGGGCAACCACGCCCAAGATCCCAACGGCAGCACGTTCATCAACAATATCTATTACCCCGGAGCAGCATCGTACGTCGTCGGCAACAACACCATCGCCGGCGCATCGACACTCATCGATTGGGGCGGGCAAACGCCGCATGTAAGCGGCAGCGGTAATACACCGGCGTATTAGAAGCCGCTAGAATCAACGCCCGATATGCAAGACGGCATATCGGGCGCCCGATGCCCGTAGCTGGGTGACGGACGAACCATTGAACCAGGCAACGGACAACTTCTGGAAGTGCAGCGCGACGTAGCGATCCAACCGGTCGCAACCGTAAAACTGCGGCAGCGTCGTACACAGGTCGTTGACGACAAGCCAGATCCGTTGCCCGGGCCGGCTTGCTGCGCCCAGACTCGCGGCGAGTTCGCGGTCGCTGCGAATCGTGAACGTCTCTTCATCGAATCGATCGAAAGCGAGCGCACGCGGAACTGCCGTTAGCGGACCGCTATAATAGTAATGCAACGGCAGCGCTACTTCCGGATCGAATACGGCAACGGCGTCGTGCGGACCGACATGATCGACAAGATACCCACCGACGCGAGCCCAATCGCCCGGCTTGGCCATACGATGATAATCCGACCAGAGCGAAAGTATCACAAGTGCGGCGTAAATGGTGCAAAACGCGGCGACGGCGATACGACGGCGATCGGCGCGGATATCGGCGGCCAAGGCGAATGCCGCAAAAACGGTCGGCGCAAAAAGAACGGCAGTTTGTCGCGGAAAGACGACGTGGACGTGTAAGGCGATAAAGGCTGCGAACAACGCCGCAAGCGTGAACATCGTGACGAGCAGCAGGAACGACGTGCGGCTGATTCTCTGCATCCAAACGAACAGCATGCCCAGCGGCAGCGCCGCGGCGCAAAAGTAGAATGCCGTCTGCGTTGGCTGATGGATCCAACTGCCCAGCCAATGATGCGGGTAAAGAAATTCACAAAGAGCTAAGACAATCGAGTACGGTGGCAGCGGAGATATTGCGGCGAGCGCCGAGTACGCTCCAAGCTGACCCGGTAGAACGAACAGCAACGGTACAAGCGCGAGACCAACGAGCGCCGCGCCGGCAACGTAGCTTGGTAGTGCACGCAGGCGATTCGAGAAAACGACGGCTACGCCGGCGGCTGCGACAAGAGTCACAACATAATATTGCGTGTAAGCGCCGGCTACCGCGATGCCGACGAAGGCAGCGCGCGCGGTCCAGTTCGGCGTACGATCGAGCCAGCCGCGGAAGAATGCATAGAGCAGCGCCGTTGAGAACGTTACGGCCGCAGCGTACGGCCGCGCTTCGATCGTCGCCCAAACGAGAAACGGGTTGAACGCGACCACGGCGACGACGATACCGGGCGCTACGGCAACGATGTAACGCTTGGCGAATTGATACGTGAACGCCAAGGTTACGAGCGAAAGAGCGACTGAAAGCAACCGCGCATGAAAGAGCGAAGCGCCCGCCAGCCGCCACGCGGCAAGTAACCCGAAGTACAGCGGAGCTTGAGCTTCGTACCCGATGCCCTGACGCAACGCGTCGACGATGCTGCCCGACGCGCTGTGCAAGCTGTACGCCTCGTCTTGAGAAATGCTCAAGCGATACGACAACGTGCAAACAAGCACGAGAAACGCCGTTGTTACCGTTAGCGTCAAGCGGTGCGCCAGGGGGATATCCAAGACATAAAGGCGATGCGGCCGCAACACGGCCTTCGATCCGATGCGCAACGTCAACCGCCTTTATGAACCGGACGAACGCGAATCGCGCGTTGCCGGCAAGCGACGTTCATGGATGGACGACGGCTCCGCGCACCGCACTTCGCTCGATACTGCGGGCTTCGCGTTTTCCGGCAAGCGCAAACGGCAAAAAGATGAGGCCAAGCCAGATCGGCAATTTTTCGATTTCGTTTGCCCGGTCGTAAGCGCTTGAAGCCGGCGTAAGACGAATACGCCACTCCCACGGTCGCGATGATAGATCCGTATCACGAATGACCGGCTGCGGGTGACCGACGACGGTGCGGGTATGCGCGGCCGATTTCGGCAACGCCGCATTGAAGGTCAACAACGCTGCGGCGACGATTGCGATGTAGCCCGCGCGAGCCAGCGGAAGACGATCGAGATAGAGGATCGCTATACCGGCTGCACTCGCCAGCGCCGGCACGATGTCGTGTTGCCAGCGAGCACCCCAAACGATCGACAAGAGTGCCACTGCGACACGCGCGAGGAGCGAATCACGCGCGAGAACGAGCGCTGCCAATAACGCCGTCATTGCTTCATAGTCGTGCACGAACGGGCCACCGAGCATCGAGAGCGCGAGCGGCATCAAGACGTATAGCGCGCTCATGCGGGTGCGGTGTGCCAGTAATTTGCCGAGGATGACGCCGCAAACGATCGTCAGCACGTAGCAGACAGACCCGATTAATGCGGCAATGTGCTCGCTTGCACCGAGAACGTAGGTCAGTCGCGTCAAACTGTATTGATCGCGCGCGAAGATCTCCGCATGCTCGTGCGCCGGTATAAACGTCAGCGCGTATTCAAGATTGGCCGGAAGTCCCAAAGCTACGACACCGACGACGGCCAGTATGGAACCACACAGAAGCAGCGCGCGACGAGCTTGCGGAACGAGTGCAAAGAGCCCGATGAACGCCGGCAAACCGATCGCCGGTTCGATGAGCGCGCAGGCGACGGCGATAGCCGCCAACGATGGCCGACCACGCTGGACAGCTAACGCGCCGAGCGCAGCGCCGGCAACGCCGAACAAGACCGTTTCGCCGTAGAATAGATTGATCGACCCGAACGTCGGGAACAGCACCAGGGCGACGCCGAGCGTCGGACGGCGGACGATCTGGGCGAGCGCGGCGGTCGTCAAGCATAATGCGACAATGAGAAGTGCGAACCAAACCGCGCGGCCGAGCTCGAAATTCATGAGACCGAACGGAACGAGTAACGCTGCAGAGTAGGGCGGCAGCGCGAACGGCGTTACGGCCCAAGCAGGTTCGTCCGCTTCGGGCGCTCGCGCGTGTTCGCAATCGCGAAGCATCCCCGTGCGGTAGATATCACCGTGCGCAAGCATAACGCGTTCTGCACATGCAACGACCCGATAGTCAACGACTTGTGCGCGCGGAGAAAGAAGGCTGCCGCTCCGGATTGCGATGGAAATACCGATGGTCACAACCAGAAACGTAAGGAGCGCGATCCCGACCGATCGGGAAAATCGTGCGATCGGACGCATTCGCTCAAGCAGCATCGTTGCTGTCCTCATTAATGTGCGCAGCGCGCGCTCGCGAGGTCACGCCGCAACCGGCGCGTCGACGAACGAGCGACGGCGCTTTTGAAACGGCCGCTCGAAGCAGACGTGAAAGCCGTATGCCAGTACGAACGTCAGTGGTGCGTAGACGAAAAACGACAATGCGCTTGTCACCCAAAGAGAACCGGTCGCAAGCACCGTCAAAGCGACCGCCAATCGCAAAATTGGAAATTGGATGAGATACGTACTATATGAGAAACGGCCGAGTCTGCATAAAAACCTGTTTTCGAACAGTGCAACGACCGGTCGTGCAGCGCCGGCTGCCCATCCGTGCATGCCCGTAGCAGTAAATACCAGCAGCGAGCTGATCGCGAGGCCGAGAAGCAGATTTTGCGGCCAGCCGTCACCGTATCGGGTGTCGATGCCCGACATGACGATGGCTACGATACTCGCCGCACTCGTTACAATCCAAAGCGTTCCCCACGGAACGCTCCGCTCGATGCGCGTCAGCTGCGGGTAAGCGCGATTACCAAGAGCCGCGGCAGCTACGCCCATGGCATACAGGGTGATGAACCAGGGGCGCGTCCAATCGAGAAACCCGTGCAGCAAGAAATGCGGTCCGAGACCGATTGCTGCTGCAAGCGCGAGTTGCGCCCACGGCCCAAAGCGGCGCATGACCGGTAAAAAAACAAAGACGAAGAGTACGTAGCACTGAAACTCAAGCGCGATATTCCAAAGCGTATCGTTAATATAGAGATTCGTTCGCGGGTCGAGGTTGTGCACGAGCAAGAGATGCATGACCGTGCCGGCAATGAGACCCCGAACGTTGAGCGGCATCGCGGTGGTATAGCGCCAAGCAACGAAGAGCACCACGGACAATGCGAGCGCAACATAATATGGATAGATAAGCCGCTCGACCCGCCGCGCGAAGAAACCGCGAACTCCCTGTGACAACTGCCAATTCGGCGTTTTGCGCGTCGGTAGCGTCAGTAAATAACCCGATATAACGAAAAACGCGCTGACGCGAAAGTCACCGACGCGTATCCAATCCGTTAAGCGCGAATAGAGCGGCGCGATCAGACCATGATGCGCCGCGAGGATCATGTTATTGAGGTGAAAGTAAAGAATGTAAACGGACGACAGCCCGCGGATGCCGTAGAAATAGGTTATCTCGGCACGCGTGGACGCGACGGGTGACGCAGTTGTTGGATGAAGCTCGAGCGCAGTCGTTGCCATCTGTACAAAAGCTACGGGTTGACGAGATGATCGCCTCTCGCCAATCGAATGGAAGCCGTTAGGACTTCAGACCCTCACCATCGTTCACCGTAATCGCGCTATTTTGTGAAAACTTTCCTACGATTCTCGAACCCCGAGCCGAAGCCGTCAAACATGAACTCCCGCCGCCGTGCTTTGATTCCGAAGACCTAACCGACACGATCGCTTCGGTCGTCGTTGTTGCGATCGCCACCTTCCACCGTTAAGCTTTCGCCAGGCGAGCGAGTTTCTTGCGGCCGCAGTCGAACGGACGACCGATGAATGCCACGCTGACGCTCGCGCGAGAATTCGAGCGGGAATCGCATCGGATCGACCAAGCGATCTGGGATGCGCTGGCGCTGCGAGCCGGCGAGTCGGTACTTTTCTGCGGCTTTGCTAACAATCTTGAGTGGATCAAGCGTGCAGCGGCGATCGACGCTCGCGTAAGCGTTATTTCGAATGATTCCGCCGCTCTCGACGAATACCGCGATCTGCCGGTGACGGCAGTACGAGGCAGCACCTCGATGCTGCCGGTGAGCGACGAAGCGTTCGACGTTACGATCGCCTTTCATTATTTGCACGAAGTCGATCCGCTCTTCCACGCAAACATCGTGGCCGAACTGGCGCGGGCTGGTAAACGCTGTGCAATCGTCGAGCCGGCGCCGCCGAGCGATCCGTTAGGCCTGCGCATCGCCGCGTTATATTCCCGCGCCAAACGTCAGCTCGGACAATTCGAGCAGTACCATCATAGCGACTACTGGAAAAAGCTTATCTCGATCGCCAAGCGTGACGTTGTCGCGCAAACGTTTTCGTTCGCGCGTACCCCGCCCCCGCAAGCCGTGCGCGATACGGTCGCGTTGATCATCGCCACCATGGCCGCCGAAGAGACACCGGAATTGTATTTAGCGGAACTTCGCGCCTTAGCTGCGCGGTCCGACGCGCAATTGCTACCGCAGGCGCGCCATGTCATCGTCGGCACGTCGGTCGGTGCACGTGTGCCCGCTCGCACAAGCACCGATTTTCGGCCGGCCCAAAACGTGCGCATCGCCAAACTCAAAGCTTTCGTACCGCGAAACGTCGCTCGCGACGGCGGCGCTACGCCGAGCGTCAACCGCGGCGCGGGGT
>CBDCCS010000005.1:0-60330 GCA_965214935.1 Candidatus Velthaea sp.
TCAACCGCGGCGCGGGGTTCGCGGCAGCAACAAACACATATGCCGCTGCCGACGAGCCGGAGTTTCCGGAGGTTCCATTCCCCGCACCGGGGACGAGCCCGGCGTCGACGACGCCTGGTCTGCCGATCGCGCGTAATGCTTTCGGTCTGCCGCCGCAAGCCGCGGGACAGAATGACGGCTTGCATTCAGCGGCCGAAACGCCGGACGATTTCGGATGGGCGTGGGAACCGCCCGAGGCTAACGGCTAGGCCGACGGCGCAGCGGATTCAATCTTACGCTTTGCGAAAAGCCGCGACTTCAACGCGAACGCGAGCGATCAACTGTGCGATCTGGACGGGGACGAGCGGTGTGGTGCGGATGAGAACGACCGCCGCTTGAGCGCGCGCTGTAAGTGCGGTCAATTTCGTGCCGGACGACTCGATCCGCGACAAGTCGCCTTCGGCTTTGGCAATCAGCAGTGGTAACGCCGAACGATCGACCAGCTTGGTCACATGGCCGAGGATCGAACCGATTTCCGTGATAATTCGCGGCACGATTCCGAAAAAAAACACACCGGCAACGGCAAACCAAGCAACGACGAACGTCCAGTAGACGAACGAATCGACGCTCACGTGTGCGCTGCGCTCACTTAGGCAGCGTCCGGCGTCTTTGCAGCCGGGGTGGGGGCCGGCGAGGCCGCTGCGGCTGCCGGCGCGCCGGCTGACGCCGCGGCCGGGGCCGCAGCGGCCGCGGCAGGTGCCGCGCCGGGTGCAGAATCGCTACTTCCGCCTTTACGCGAATCGGTGATATAGAAGCCCGACCCTTTGAACACGATCCCCGCCGGGTTGAACACGCGTGCCATAACGCCGCCGCAGTTGGCGCACGCCTCGGCGTAAACGTCGCCGAAGCCGTGACGTACTTCGGCAATCGTGCGGCAATTTTTGCATTGATAATCGTACAGCGGCAAACCAAACTCCGATACAAAAACGAACGGACCAGTCATGATTCTACCGATAGTAGCAGTGCGCGTCAACGACTGCTAATACAGCTAGAAATCTTCGAGCAGAGCTCCGGGCTTACGTTCGTATTCGGCAAGACCTTTGAAGTGCACGAGCGCATCGGCCAATGCAATGTCGACTTTGCGCCGATTCGTCAACCGATCGATCAACGCGCCGGCAACCCCACCATACGTTGGATAATCGATTCGCACGACGATCTTGGACCGTTCGGTCTTGCTCTCGATCCGGAAATCAAATCGTCGACGTACCGAATAGGCACCGACGAGCGTTAAAACGTGATCTTGAATGAAGCCGTCGACTTCATAGAGTTGTTCGTCCGCCTCTGCCAAACCGGATCGAACGGCAATCTCGCTACCCAAACCCAACGGCCGATGCGAATCGATGCGTCGTGCGCTGCGGAAAAAGGATAGCCAAACCGGCCATTTCTCAACTTCGCAGATCAGCGCGAAAGCCGTTTGAGCCGGCGTAGCGATGTCTTGACTGCGATGAATCAAGCGCGAAGCCGACCGGTCGAACGATACCTGCGGCAAAGCCATGGGTCGGAGCGTTCAAGCTGTCAACGCCGTACCCTTGTGAATGAAGCACTATCTGTTGTGGGTTACGTGTGAATAACCCCTAGTTGTTGTGGTAAGGCTGTGGAATTCGCGTCTCGGCCGTCGCGAGCTTACGCCGCGGTGGCGTCGATAAGATTCGGACGCAGCAATTCTTTGAGCCGCGCACGTGCGCGCGAAAGTCGCGACCGAACCGTGCCGATCGATATCCCGGTTGCCAGTGCAATCTCTTCGTATGAAAGATCGTCGACCTCCCGCATTGCGACAACGTCACGGAACAATTCGGGCAAGGTCGCAATAGCGGCGGAAAACGTCTGATGCGTCATTGCGTCGTACGTTGCGCGAAACGGATCGTCGGTGTCAGGCCGCTTGTCGCTAACGTCGATGAGCGCGTTTTGCAGGCGCATCAGGCGCGCGTCGGCACGTTTACGCTTTTTATTATGATCGAAGAAAACATTGACCGTAATACGATACAGCCATGTATAAAAAGACGATTGCCCGCGAAAGCGATGCAAATTGCGAAAAATCCGCAAGAACACTTCTTGCGTCAGATCCTCGATATCGCCGGACGTGACGTTGAGTTGCGCGAGCAGACGGTGAACGGTCGACTCGTAACTTGACACGAGTTCATCGAAGGCTTCAGCGCGCCCGGCGCGATAAGCTTCGATTATTCGTAAGTCACGGGCGGCGCGCATCTGGCCTTCTGCAGCAAGCGCTTTACGCTGAGTTTGTAACACGACTTCCTCCGAAATCCGGCCCTATCGGCACCGGCCCCGAAGTAACGTACCATCGACCGACGGCGCATTCTGTAATATGGCCAACGGTAGCGCAAGCGTCCGGCGTGTCAGCTTGAAGCGACCTCTCCCTGGGTAATTCCTCGAGCAAAGGCAACGAGCGTTGAAATGCCGACCGGAATGGCCGCTTCATCGAGCCGGAAACGCGCGCTATGCACGTAGTGGACCGCGCCGATCGCTTCGTTACGCACGCCGAGTCGAATGAGAATGCCCGGTACGCGTTGAGCAAAATAGGCAAAGTCTTCAGCACCCATCGTCGGCGCTAATTGATGCACGATAACCGGCGTGACTCGGCGCACGTACGCGCTAAAGGCATTCGCAAGAACCCGATCGTTGACGACCGGCGGATAACCGTACGTAAGCGTCAGATCGGCCGTACATCCGTAACCGGTAGCTACCCCGTCGATGATGCGGCGCAGGCGTGTTTCGATCTGCGAACGGATGTCCGGATCGGTCGTACGCACCGTCCCCGTCAAGCGCACGGAGTCGGCGATGACGTTATTGCGGTAACCGCCGGCGATCGTGCCGACGGTGACAACGATCGCGGCCAGCGGATCGGTTTCGCGCGATGCGACGATTTGCAATGCGAGCACGATCGCGGCCGCGCAAGGAATCGGATCTTGCGCTTTATGCGGCGCCGCGCCGTGACCGCCCACGCCGTGCACCGTTACCGTAAATTCATCGGCAGCGGCGTTGACCGGGCCGGGCGTGATTGATACGGAACCCGTCGGTAATCGCACGTCGACATGCAGCATTGCGATCGCTTCGATCTTCGGCTCGGTGTCCATCACGCCGGCCTCGATCATCGGTAAGGCGCCGCCCGGACCTTCCTCGGCCGGCTGGAACAGCAAAATGACATTACCATGAAGCGACGCGCGGCCGGCTTGCAATACGTGCGCTGCACCGAGCAGCATTGCGGTATGCGCATCATGACCGCAGGCATGCATGCGGTCGGCCACCTGCGAGCTACACGCTTCACCCGAGGCTTCCGCAATCGGCAACGCATCCATATCGGCGCGCAAGCCGGCGGTCCGGCCCGCAAGCGCGCCACGAATGATGCCGACCACGCCGGTCTTCGCAACCCGCCGATGCTCGATGGCAAGCTCGTCGAGTTCGCGTTCGACGAGCGCCGCGGTCCGTTCTTCCTCGAAGCCAAGTTCAGGGTACCGATGAATCTCACGCCGCAATGCGATTGCGCGGTCCGCAATCGTACCGTCGACGGCCGGCAAGGTCGCCTTCAGTTGTGCCGGCTCAGCTGCGATAGCGCAGAAACGCCGGTACTTCGATATCGTCCATGTTCACCGTCTTGACGGTATCGAAATCAAGTACCGATGCGGCTGCCGCGCCGGCTGCTGCGCGCGCCCCGTTCGGCCGTGAACCGAAACCGGCGGCCAGCACCGTAACCCGAACTTTGCCCTGCATGGCCGGATCGATCGATGCACCGAAAATGATCTGCGCCTCGGAATCAACGGCACGGCTGATCATCTCGGCTGCCTCGTTCACTTCGTACATCGACAGATCGGCGCCGCCGGTAATATTGAAGATAACACCGCGCGCACCCTCGATCGTCGTTTCGAGCAACGGCGATGCAATGGCTTTCTGCGCCGCATCGGCCGCCCGGTGCTCGCCCGAACCTTCGCCGATTCCCATCATCGCAGAACCGGCGTCGGTCATGATCGTTTTAATATCCGCAAAATCGAGGTTGATCAAACCGGGCTGCGTGATGAGATCCGAAATGCCCTGAATGCCGGCACGCAAGACGTCGTCGGCAAACGTGAACGCTTCTTGCAGCGGCGTGCGCTTCTCAATGATTTGCAGGATGCGCTCGTTCGGGATGACGATGAGCGTGTCGACTTTGGACTCGAGTTCGGCGATGCCGCGCTCGGCCATCTGCATGCGCTTGCGGCCCTCGAAACCAAAGGGTTTCGTGACGACGGCGACGGTGAGTGCACCGGACTCGCGAGCCAGTTCGGCAACCACGGAAGCCGCGCCGGTTCCCGTTCCGCCACCCATTCCGGCGGTGATAAAAACGAGGTCGGCGCCGTCGAGAATCATGCCGAGATCTTCACGCGATTCTTCGGCCGCTTCCCGGCCGATGTTCGGATTCGAACCGGCGCCAAGGCCGCGCGTAAGATTCGTACCGATCTGTACGGTATTCGGCGTGCCGCTGCTGCGCAGCGCTTGAACGTCGGTATTGAGCGCGTAGAAGTCAACGCCCGACAGACCTTTCTCGATCATGCGGTTGATGGCGTTACAACCGCCGCCGCCCAGCCCGACGACCTTGATCGTTGCTGCGTGTTCGGGTACATACCGTTTTGCATCGGCCATCGCGGTCGGATCCTCCAAAGGCGCAAAAAGTGGAAATTGTTCGCCGGGCATATGCCCTCAGCTCCAGATCGAGCTGAACCAAGATGAAAGTCGCGCGCTCGCCGTCGTCATCCGACTCGCCCGCCGGTTCGGCGACGCATCGCCGCGCGGTCCGAATAAGACCAGGCCGACCGCAGTCGCGTACTCTGGTTGGGTGACGGTCTCGATGAGGCCTGCGACCGTCGACGGAACGCCGATGCGCACCGGCAACCCGAAAAGCTCTGCAGCGGTATCTTCGATGTTTCGCAAATGCGCGCCGCCGCCGGTGATGACCACTTCACCCAGCATCTGATCGCGCGGCACGTGCGCGGCGATGTTCGCTTTGGCCAACCGGAACAATTCTAAAATGCGCGGGACGACGATCGAACGCAAGTGCCCCGCGCTAACTTCGCGCGATGTGCGGCCGTCGAGCGTCTTGACGGCAAACGTCACGGCATCGCTGTCCGCCGCCGCCGTCGCACTCGAGCCGTACGCGCGTTTGATCGTTTCGGCTTCGGCAAATGTCGTCTTGAGGCCGAGCGCGATATCGTTGGTTAGGATATTGCCGCCGATCGGAATCATACCGCTATGCACGAGGCCGCCGCCGGCATACACCGCAATGTCGGTGGTACCGCCGCCGATGTCGAGCAAGACGACACCGATATGCTTTTCTTCCGGCAACAGCGTCGCCGCGGACGATGCCAGCGGCTCGAACACGATACCGGCGGTTTCCAGACCCGCCCGACTAACGCACTTCAAAACATTGGTGATAAAAGTCGAACCGCCGGTGACGATATGCGTGTCGACTTCAAGCCGCCCGCCCGACATGCCGATCGGATCGCTAACTCCATCTTGGCCGTCGATCGTGAAATGTCGTGGTAAGGCATGAATTATCTGCCGATCGGTCGCCAAATGAATGAACGTACTCGCGTCGACGACACGCCGGATATCGGCCGAGATGACTTCGCGATCGGCGCCGGCGACGGCAACGACGGCATGATTGTTCGTAGAGCTGATGTGTTCGCCGGTGACGCCGACGACAACCGTAGAAATATGGACGCCCGCCATGCGCTCCGCACGCTCGGTCGCAGCTTCGATCGATTTCACGGTCTCTTCGAGATCGGTGACGACGCCCTTACGCATGCCCAGCGACGGCGCTTCGCCGACACCGATTATTTCAAGACCGGCCGGACCGTTTGCGGCGATGACCGCGCACGTCTTGGTCGTGCCGATATCTAAGCCCGCGATCGTCTCGCCTCTAGCCATCGAACCGCCCGAATTGTACCACTGATACAAGATATTGTGGCTGCGACGGCGTTTACCTACTAGTTGAAACGTTTATCGGTATTGAACCGTCGGTGTAGCGGGCGCGCGTAAATCAACGGTTTGGACGCGCTGACCGCCCGCGGCGGACGCCAAGACGGGGCCGACGAGTTTCGCCTTCTCCGGCAGGTCGGCGTCGTCACCGAACAAGAGCCGAATGCCGCGCGAGTCGACGGCAACGAGCTGGCCGTACGAATCATGGGCAATCGAACGCAGACCGACTCGCGCGGCGGCCAAAGCCCGGCCGTCATCGAGCAGCGTGGCAAGGCCGGGATCGGCAGCCGTGGTCCCCGGCGCGCCGAGGACACCACGCGCGAGCTCGATGCGCACGGCGTTTTGCTGCGCGCAGCCCGTCTGCAAGATACGCCGCTGCCGGTCGATCGTCACGACGTCATTGCCGGACCGGACGCATGCGGCAGGCGCGCGTTCGATGACGGCGATGTCGATCTGCGCCGGCATCCGCCGGCTAATTTCAACTCGGTCGACATACGGAATCGTCTCGATCCGTCGAGCGATGCGTGCCGTATCGAGCAGCCACATATTTTGCCGGCGATCGATGTCGGCAGCGGCCGCTATTTGCGCCCGGGTCGTCACCGGTCCGCTGACTTGGATGTCGACGACATGCACCTTGAATTGGGGCAGCGTGACGAAGACATAGCCGCCATATGCGGTCACCGCTAATCCGCAGCAAATGAACACCCAAGCGATCCGCAAGCGCGTTCTGAGCGTCGGCTTGCGGCGGCGCCGCAACGCGCCGGAAGTTGACCTCACGCCAATGCGTACCGTTCGATCGCTTCGGCAACGCCGTCGTGCTCGACATCGGCCACCACGGCGTCTGCGCGAGCGAGAAGTTCGGGCGGTCCCGAGCCCATTGCGACACCCATCCCGGCAGCCTGCAATAACGGTAAGTCGTTCCACGAATCGCCGACCGCGAGCGTCGCATCGACCGGAATGCCGTAATGGGCAGCGACGAACGCCAGCGCCCGTCCTTTGTCGACGTTGGGATCCAGCACTTCGACAAAATCCGGATGACTGCGGGTTACGTACGCGCGGCTGCCCAGCAGCGTCTTGAGCGTTTGCGTGTAGGCCGTGGCGCGCGCAGCTTCGTCGACCATAACGATCTTTAGCGTCGGCCGATTGGCAAAGCGCTCGTACAACGACGGCACGACAACCGGTTCGACGCGTGAAAGCTGCTTGTACTTCTCGCTGTAGCGATTGATTTCGTCGACGAACAACTCGTCGTCGGCGTAGCACTGAGCGTGCATCTTGTCGGCTTTCGCCTTGATCAGCACTTCGCGCGTGACGTCTTGGGCGACCGGCGTCTGCGCGATGAGCGCGCCGGTCGCGGCATCGAAGATACCCGCCCCCTGATAACAGACGACCGGCCCATCGAGATGCAACGTCCGGGCATACGGCCGGGCCGCCGCGAACATGCGTCCCGTTACGATGGTAACGGCGATACCTTGCGCTTGCGCGCGGATGATACTTTCGCGTACCCGATCGCGCACGACGAGATCCGGACCGATAACCGTCCCGTCCAGATCGAGCGCGATAAGACGAATGGCAACGGCCGGACGAATCACGACCGTTCAAGTACGCGTGCAAGCGCCGTGACTCCGCTTCCTTGCAGCACTCAAAGCGCGCTCGGGCAACTGATTGTACTGCCGTTACCTGCGCCGCTGAACAAGCCGACCTCACCGCTCCGACAGTTACTTTGCACGCCGGGCTTGGGATGCTAACGTATTACCGTTAGATGGTCGCCGGTCGACTCGTTGAAGCGGCGCCATCACGAAGGAGCGTATGGACAAAGATTCGACATTGCCGCTGCACAGCAACGTGCGCGGCCCCCATCCGAATGATACGACGGCCAAAGTCGTCGCACTCAATGCGGATCGTTCGGTCGCTAGCGGTCGGCCGCTAACGAGCAACACCGGCGTGAAAATCGCCGACGATCAAAATCAACTTCGCATCGGTGCGCGCGGGCCGACATTACTCGAAGACAATTTTTACCGCGAGAAGATGATGCATTTCGACCACGAGCGGATTCCCGAACGCGTGGTGCATGCCCGCGGTGCCGCCGCTCATGGTTATTTCGAGGTCTACAAGCCGCTCGGCGCATATACGCGCGCCCAATTCTTGAACGAACCCGATGTAAAAACGCCGGTTTTCGTGCGCTTCTCGACGGTCGGCGGTTCGCGCGGCTCGGCGGACACGGCGCGCGACGTACGCGGCTTCGCCGTCAAATTTTATACCCAGGAAGGCAACTTCGATCTCGTCGGCAACAACATGCCGGTCTTTTTCATTCAGGACGCGATCAAGTTTCCGGACTTCGTGCATGCCGTGAAACCGGAGCCGGATCGCGAGATACCGCAAGCGTCTTCGGCCCACGATACGCTCTATGATTTCGTATCGTTAACGCCCGAATCAACGCACATGATGCTCTGGTTGATGTCCGATCGCGCCATTCCGCGCTCGTATCGGATGATGGAAGGTTTCGGCGTTCACACATTTCGCTTAGTCAACGCGCAAGGCGCGTCGCACTTCGTCAAGTGGCACTGGAAACCGATGCTCGGACTGCACTCGCTGGTTTGGGACGAAGCGCAAAAGATTGCCGGGCGCGATCCTGACTTTCATCGGCGTGACTTATGGGATGCAATTGCCGACGGCAACCACCCGCAATGGGAACTCGGGTTGCAGATTTTCACCGAGAAGCAAGCCGAGACGTTCGGCTTCGACGTGCTCGATGCGACCAAACTTATTCCCGAAGAGCTCGTGCCGGTGCAACGCGTCGGCAAAATGACGCTCGATCGCAACGTCGATAATTACTTTGCCGAAACCGAACAGGTCGCGTTTTGCACGACGCATATCGTACCGGGCATCGACTTCTCGAACGATCCGCTTCTGCAAGGACGGAACTTCTCGTATCCCGATACGCAGCTCTCGCGCTTGGGCAGTCCGAACTTCAACGACATTCCGATCAACCGGCCGGTGTGTCCGTTCTCAAACAATCAGCGCGACGCCAAGTTTCGGCGACCGATCGACGTCGGCCGGGTTTCGTATTTTCCCAATTCGATCGACAAGAACACGCCGCACGAAGTCGGCACCGTTCAAGGCGGTTACGAGTCGTATCCGGCGACGGTTTCCGGTTCGGCGCGGCGCATCCGCAGCGATTCGTTCGGCGATCACTTCACCCAAGCGCTGCTGTTTTGGCGCAGCCAAACGGCGCCCGAGCAAGATCACATTGTCGACGCGTTTCGATTCGAGCTGGCGAAAGTCCAGATTCCGGACATTCGCGAGCGTATGGTCGGCAATCTTGCACTTGTCGATTCAAAGCTCGCGCAACGCGTTGCCGACGCGCTGGGCTTCGCCGCCGATGCGCATGCAGGCGTCAATAACGGCTTTGCGAAGGGTGCGGCCCATCCGTCGCCCGCGTTGAGCATCTTGGCGTCACCCAAAAAGCCGTCTCTCGTCACGCGCAAAGTCGCGATTCTCGCCGCGGACGGCGTAAACATCGCCGACATCGAAACCGTTGGAAAGATGCTGCAGTCGCAGGGCGCCAAAGTTGCCGTATTGTCATCGCACTTAGGCCGGCTCAGCGGTACGAACGGCGGCAGCCTCGCCGTTGATTATCGCATCATCGCCGAACCGTCGGTGCTATGGGATGCCGTCTTTGTGCCCGGCGGGGCAGCTAGCGTGAAAACGCTCGCGCAGTCCGGTGCCGCGCTGTTGTTTGTCCGCGAACAATACAAACATGCAAAGCCGATCTGTGCGTTCGGCGATGGCGTTGCACTGCTCGAAACAGCCGGCATCGGCAGCGGCGATCCGGCCGCTGCTCAGGCCCTCGGCGTTGTTGTCGGTAATGCGGCAGCTCCACAAAACGGCGGTCCGGCCGCATTTGCAGCGGCGATCGCGCAAGGCCGCTTCTTCAATCGCACCGACATGGATGCGATGCCGGCCTAACGCCGAGGACGTTAGCCGGCGACCGAACGGACAGGTCCAGCCGTTTGAGATAAAAAGGCCGCGCTTCTCGTGCGGCCTTTTCTATTTGCTTTTCTGTACCGCTATAAATTTGTCGTCTCGGTCGTTGACCGGTCAGGTAACGGCGCCCGATGTAACGTGATCGTTGAAATGTGTTGCGAGCGCCGCTTCGAGATCGGAAAACCGTGTCAGCCACGCGTCGTCATGCAGCGGCCACGTCTGCAGTTCGCGGACGATAACCGCTGCGAGAACCAGCGTCGTATCTGCCGGCCGATATAACGCGTTCGCGCGGCCGCTGCGTACGGCGCTTGCGGAAAGCGAGGCGACTTCGCTGGTGCCGAGCGCTTGAATTGCCGCGGCACAGCGGGCAAAAGCGCGACCGCGCGCAGTCGGTCCGTTCGCACGTCGCACACGTTGCATCAATTCGGCGATTCGCCGATGCACGAGCCGAATGCTCGCATCGCTCGCTGAAGCCGGCGCAGGTCCGACCGCATCTGCAGCCGCAGCGGAACCCAGCGACGTCGCAAAGCTGCCGGCGAGAAACAACGCCGCTTTACGCCGCGAAACAACGAACGATCGATCCATGAAGTGCTCCGTAAGAATTGCAGTCCACTCGTTCCCGAACGGCTTCGCCTCAAACGACGCAGCTCGCGTATTTAAAATGCGTATTGCGCTTGCTTTGCAACGCGGCGCAGCTACACCGGATCGCGCATGAGCGCCGTCCGAGCGTGGCCTGGTAAGCCCTCGAACTCAGCAAGTTTAGCGAGCGTCTCACGATCGCCGGCCATGCGCGCCCGACTATTTTCGATCAGCGACATCGTGCGGTAAAAATCTGCAGTATGGAGGCCGGATGAGAAACGTGCCGCCCCCGAGGTCGGCAGCACGTGATTGCTGCCGGCAATGTAGTCGCCCGCCGCAACGGGCGTATCGTTACCGATGAAGATTGCGCCGGCGCGCCGGATTCGCGCGACGAGTTCGTACGCTGAAGCCGTCTGCAACGATAGGTGTTCGGGTGCAAAGCGTTCGATCACGTCGAGCACTTGCAATTCGTCGGCGGCGAAGATCAGGTAGGTGCCGTCGCGCAGAACGCGCTCGACGATTTCATTGCGACCGGTTGCGCGTGCAAAGTCACCGCGGAGTAACGCTGCGACGGCCTCGAGCACACTGCGGTCGCGCGAGACCGCCGCGACGCGCGCCAACGGATCGTGCTCCGCTTGCGCGATGAGTTCACCGGCGACGAAGCGCGGATTCGCATGGGCGTCGGCAACGACCAGCACTTCGGACGGGCCGGCCAACCCATCGATCCCGCACACACCGAAGATTTGCCGTTTCGCTTCGGTTACATACACATTGCCCGGACCGACGATCTTATCGACCGGGGCGATTGTCGGCGTGCCGTAAGCAAGTGCAGCGACGGCTTGCGCTCCGCCGACCGCGTAGAGTTCGTCGACGCCCGTCAAGCTGCACGCATACACGATCGCTGCGTTGACGCCGCCGCCGGCAGCCGGCGGGGTCGTCACGACGACGCGTTCGACACCGGCGACCTTCGCCGGCACGACCGTCATGAGCACCGATGACGGATATCGCGCGGTACCGCCGGGAACGTAGGCACCGATATTGCCCAGCGGCCGATGCAGCAACTGGCTTAGCGTGCCGTCGAGGGTATGATATGAAACGTCGACCGGCTTTTGTCGAAAGTGAAAGTCTTCGATGCGCTCGCGGGCGATCTCCAGGCCGGCGGCGATCGCTTCGGGTACGAGGGACCGCGCATGCTTGCGCGATGGAATGGCGACGCGCAGATCGTCGAAGGTATACGCCGGATCGTCAAAGCGTTGCGTGTATTCGACGAGCGCGTCATCGCCGCGCGCACGCACGTCGTCGATGATCGCGCTTACCCGTGTGCGGATCTCGGACGGCGGATCCCAGCCGCCGGAATACAGCCGCGCAAGAGCGACATAATCGTTAGCGTCGGCGAAAATCATAGTGCGGCAATTCGTGCAAGCTGTGCCGAACACTGTCTGCCGTCAGGTGCGTGCAGCGACGAGCGCCCAATTAATGCTGTCGAGTAAGGCTTTGGTGACCGGGCGCTTCCCGCGCACGATCCGCTCGCGAAGCAGGGTAGCGGCGACGTTGCTTTGCGCGAGGCGTGCGAAGCTACGCGCGTCGGCTTCGCGGTCGAACGGTGCGAAGTACGCGGTATCACCGAGCACCACCGGACGTCCGGCATGCGGCCCGATGAGCCGGAAACGCGGCTCTGCATAGAAGCCGGCAACACCGACTTTCCACGGTGCGAAGCTGTATGGGCCGACACCGAACAGTGCAAAACGCGGCGCCGAACGATAGATCGAGGATTTGCGCGCCGCAATGCGGTCGGCATGGCGCGATAAGTAACGCCATAATCGCGGCGCGTTTTCGCGCAGTGTTTGCGTATCGGCACCGAGCCGCATCTGTGGAACGATCAAGGCGGTCGGCTCGATGCGGCCGGAATGCAACGCCCGCGCTTTGCGTAGCGGGTAGACGAACGCCGCTTCGACATCGACCTCCTCTCCGAAGCCGTTGCGCCATGCGCCCGTTTCGTCGCAGCGTAACTCGAACACATCGGCGGCATCGTGTTTGATGCCTTGCCGAAATCGCGGGCCGTTGCATTCGCCGGTGCCCGCGAGCGGAGCCGCCGGCGCAACAAATGCGACCGGCGGACCGCCGAACGCTGCTCGAATCGGAATCGGCGCTTCGAGCGTGCCGTGCGGCCGAACCGCCAGCAGCAGACAACACGCATCGACAGCGACACCGAACCAGGCACGCGCATCGATGCGTACGATCTCCGCCGTCGTGACTCCGAAGCGCGCCCCGTCCGCGGCAGCGATGAGCTTGCGCGCGACGCTTTCCTTTACCAGGCAGGCGAATTGCACCGGCAGTGCATGCAAATCACGCAACAGCTTGAGCAGCAAGAACTCTGCGACGTCGAAGTTTGCCGCGCCCGTTCGGGCGGCAAGACCGCGCAATCCGCTGCGGTTCGAACGCGGCGGCGTTGGGACGGAAGCGTATCGCCCGAGCGCGGCGGTCGTTATCCAGGGCGGGTTGCCCACGACGAGCAACGGGCCGCTCGTTCGCCACCGAAGCGCTGCGAAATCAAGTGCGTACGCATCGCCGTATTCAATGCGCAGCCGTGGTTCGCAAGACTGCAACCGCACGAGTTCCGCTTCGTACCGTCGGCGTTGGACTTCAACGCCGATAAACTCGGCTGCTTGCGGATACGCGGTCGCCGCAGCCGCTAAAAACGAACCGCTGCCGCAGGTCGGTTCGAGGATCCGCGCCGGCCGAATGCCGCGTTCGCAACATGCCGCAAGGACCGCTCGAGCCAAAGCCGGCGGCGTTTGATAATCGCCGAGGGCGTTCACGCCGCCGGTTGCGCGTCGAGCCGGTTCAGCAGATCGACGATCGAGCGATACTTTGCCCGGAAACGGACGGCGTTCACGACAAAGCGCGCGGTACTCTCGGCGATTTCGGCGACGATGACCATGTCGTGTTCGCGAAGCGTCTTGCCGGTTGCCACCAGGTCCACGATGACGTCGGCGAGGCCCACGAGCGGGCTCAATTCAACCGAACCGTGCAAGGGGATCAGTTCGACGGGCAGATCGCGCTCAGCAAAATACGTCTCGGCCGAGCGGCCGAATTTCGTTGCGACACGCAAGAACGTCGGGAACGGCGCACCTTCGTGATAGCGATCGATGCGCCGCGCGGCGACGACGAGCCGGCAATAGCCGAAGCCGAGATCCGCCAGCTCGCTGACGGTGCGATCGGTTTCCCACAGGACGTCTTTGCCGACGATCCCGCAATCGGCGGCACCGAACTCGACGTATGCCGGAACGTCGGTCGGCCGCAGCAAAAGCAACTCGGCGCGCCCGTCGGCCGTGGTCACGGTGAGCCGGCGGCCGGGGTCCGTCGGCACGTCGATGCCGGCCGCGCGCAAACGCGACGCCGCCTCGACGTACAAGGCACCTTTGGGCAGCGCAATGACGAGCTTGTCGGCGATCATTTCGCCTCCCATTTGGCGGTCACCGTATGGGCGGGCAGCCGTTCGTCGAGCGGGGTCACGCGGATTTCACGCACGCTGCCGTTCGTTGCAATCACGACCCGCGGAATATGATGCGCGCGCGCATCGGCGATGAGTTCGCGCTCATTGAATTCAGCGCTGGCGAAGCGCACGACGTTGCCGGCGGCGCGCTCGCGTGCGGCGACGACGTCTGAACCGCTGACGACGACATCGACGCGATGACGCCGCCGTACGACGTGTTTGCCGCGCCGTTCGAGCGCGATGAGCAACTGCTCGACCCCCGCGGTCCAGCCGACCGCCGGCACGTCGAACCCAAAGCGCGGCAGCAAGCTATCGTAGCGTCCGCCGCCGCAAAGCGAAAAGCCGACTTCGGGCACGTAGCCCTCGAAGATGAATCCGGTGTAGTATTCCAGATCGCGTAGCAGCGCTAGATCGACTTGCACGCGCGCGGCATAGCCGAGGAGCGCCGTGCGCCCGAGCAACGCTGCGAGCCGGTCGAGCGCGGCAATCGATGTCGCCGTCCGGCAGACACGCCGCGCGAGGTCGAGGACCTCGACGCCGCCGCGGGCCATTGCATATTGCACGAGTTCCGGCTGTAATGCCCGTAGCGCTACGATGTTGCGCTCCTTCATAAAGCCTTTGGCGACCAGTGCCGTTGCGGCGTCGAGTCCGACTCCGGCGAGAATGCCGTCGACGACGCTGGCGTCGTTCACGTCGAAGAGTGCGTCGTGGAGCCCGATTTCATCGAGCGTCTCGATCGCCATGAACAGCGTTTCGGCATCGGCATCGACGCCCGGTGAACCGATGAGCTCCACGCCGCCCTGCGTGAGTTCGCGCAGCCGGCCTTCCTGCGGCTGATCGTAATACCGGTAGACCGGCGTTACGTACGAGAGCCGCAATGGTAAGGGTGCCTCGCGCATGCGCGTCGAGACGAGCCGCGCGATCGGCGTCGTCATCTCGGGTCGCAACGCCAGCGCCGTCGCACGCCGGTCGCTAAAGCGATACGCCTGATCGACGAGTTCGGCGCCTAAGCCGCGTTCGAGTACGTCGAAGCGCTCGAAGGTCGGCGTCTGCACTTCTTGATACGCCCAGCGCCCGAAGACGGCGCGGATGACGAGTTCGACGTCGCGCTTGCGCCCGAGTTCGTACGGCAGCCAATCACGGACGCCGGCCGGCAGTCTCACGGAGCGCCCTCGCGGACGTTGCTTTCGCCGACGATGCTCGCAAGGCGCATGCGCATTTGTGCAGCCGGGGCAAGCGCTCGCACGACGGTGTCGCCGTTAACATGCACGACGAGCGGAATCGGTCCGGGCCACTCGGCGAGCAAGACCGCCAACTCATCGATTTGCGCTTTGCGTGAAACGGTCACATGCCAGCCGGCAACTTTGGGCGGCGGCGCGCTGCGTTCGTAACGCGAAACATCGTTTGCCGTAACGCTCAGTTCCAGCGGGGTTTCTTCGCCGGGCGTCGAGCCGCGGCGTTCGCGTAATCGTAAGCGGCCGTTGACAATAACGATTGCATCTTCAACGAAGAAGCCTTGCAGCAGCGCATACTGTTTGGGAAAAACGACGACTTCAATTGCGCCCGCCATATCTTCCACGGTCGCGATGAGCATTTGCGATTGCGCCTTGGTCATCGTGCGCCGCACCGCGGTGACTAGGCCCGCAATGCGAACCGGTGCGTCGTCTTCCATCGCGCGCAACGTCTTGACCGGCATCGCGCCGCCGCGAACGAGCGCTTCCGCGACGTCCGACAGGGGGTGACCCGAGACGAAGATGCCGAGCGTCTCTTTCTCCCAGGCGAGCGCTTCGAGCGTCGACGGCGGCGCTAAGGGACGCAGCACCTGGGCCAGCGACGGCGTCGTGTCGGCAGTCTCTCCGAAGAGTGAAAACTGGCCCAATTCGCGGTCGCGCGCGGCACGGTTCGCGCCTTCGAGCGCCGGGTCGAGCGCGTCGAGCAATTGCGCGCGATTACCGGGCAACGTATCGAACGCGCCGCATTTGATGAGCGCCTCGTATGTTTTTCGATTGACGAGTTTAGGGTCGACGCGCCGGACGCAATCGAAGAAGTCGCCGAAGCGGCCGCCGCTATCGCGCGCCGAGAGGATCGCTCGCACGGCACCGGCGCCGATGCCTTTGACTGCGGCCAGACCAAAGCGAATTTGCGTGCCGACGACCGCGAAATCGACCAGCGATTCGTTGATGTCCGGCGGCAACACCGCCACGCCGAGCTTCTTTGCTTCATCGATGTATTCGACGAGTTTATCGGTCTTATCGCGGACCGAGGTCATGAGCGCGGCAAAGTATGCAACGGGGTGGTTGGCTTTGAGAAACGCGGTTTGATACGCGATCCAGCCGTACGCGGCGGCGTGCGATTTATTAAAGCCGTAACCGGCAAACGGTTCGACGAAGGCAAAGATATCGGCGGCTAAGGCGGCGTCCATGCCGCTGGCGATCGCCGCGCCCGCGATGAATTTCTCGCGGTAAACCGGGATCTTCTCTTTCTGCTTCTTGCCCATGACTTTGCGCAATTCATCGGCTTGACCCATCGAGAAGCCGGCGACGTCGCGCGCGATCTGCATGACTTGTTCTTGGTAACAGGCGATTCCGTACGTCTCGCCCAGTATCGCGACGAGCTTGGGATGCAGATACGTCGGTTGCGTCCGGCCGTGTTTGTTGGAGATGTACTGCGGAATCCAGTCCATCGGCCCGGGCCGGTAGAGTGCGACGAGCGCGATGATATCGGCCAAGGTCGACGGCTTGAGATCAATGCAGACCCGGCGCATACCCTCGGATTCGAGTTGGAAGACGCCGAGCGTTTCGCCGCGGCCGAGCATGTCATAAGTGCGCGCATCATCGTCGGGCAGCAGCGCGAGATCGAAGGCGGCATCGGTGGTGCGCCGGATCTCATCGGTCGCACTTTTCATGACGGTGAGATTGCGTAGACCCAAGAAGTCCATCTTGAGCAGACCGACGCGTTCGACGTCACCCATCTCATACTGCGTGTTGACGTCGCCTTCGCCGATGCGCACGAGCGGCACGTGTTCGATGAGCGGATTTTTCGAGATAACGACGCCGGCGGCATGGGTCGAAGCATGCCGGGCCAAGCCTTCGATCGAGCTCGCCGTATCGATCAAGCGGCGGATTTGCGGGTTCATGTCGTAGAGAAGTTTGAGTTCGGCGATCTGGTCCAGAGCTTTGGCGATCGACAAGCCGCCCGGGCCCGACGGAATGAGTTTGGCGACGCGGTCGACATCCGGTAACGGCACCGCGAGCGCCCGGCCGGCATCGCGAATCGCTGCACGCGCGGCCATCGTTCCGAAGGTGACGATTTGGGCGACCCGGTCTTTACCGTACTTTTGCGTGACGTACGCGATGACTTCGTCACGCCGCTCGACACAGAAGTCGGTGTCGATGTCGGGCATCGAGATCCGATCCGGATTGAGAAAACGCTCGAAAATAAGCCCGAATTTCAGCGGGTCGAGATCGGTAATCTGCAGACAGTAAGCGACGAGCGAACCGACCGCCGAACCGCGGCCCGGGCCGACGGGGATGTCGCTATCTCGCGCAAATTTGATGAAATCCCACACGATGAGAAAATACGACGCGAAGCCCATCTTGATGATGACGCCTAGTTCGTATTCAAGCCGCTCGCGCAAGCCGGTATCGGTGCGCGACCGCTCGCTGCCGTAGCGCTGGGTCAAGCCTCGTTCGCAGACCAAGCGGAGATATTCGTCGGCCGACATCTCGACGGTACGCGCTCCGCCGGCGTTGTTTGCGGATTCTTCGCTCGCCACCCCGGCCAGCACGCCGGCGATGTCGTCGGCGGCGGTCTTGGGCACCGGGTAATCGGGCAGATAGAAGACCTTCTCCGGTATCTTGATATCGATGCGTTTGACGATGGCCAGCGTGTTGTCGCAGGCATCCGGAACGTCGGCGAAAAGCTCGCGCATTTCGTGCGGCGACTTCACGTAAAATTCGTCGGAGAAAAACTTCATGCGGCTGGTGTCGGCAACGGTTTTGCCGGTACCGATACACAGCAGAACGTCGTGCGCTTGGGCATCGCTGCGCGAAAGATAGTGCGAGTCGTTCGTGGCCACGAGCGGCACATCGAGTTCGCGAGCTATCGCAATCAAACCGTCGTTGATGATCTCTTCTTCGGGCATTCCGTGCCGCATGATCTCGATGTAAAAACGGTCGCCGAAGATTTGCGAAAACATCTGCGCGTTTTTCTTCGCGGTTGCGCGGTCGTTCTTGAGCAGCGGTGCAGCGACGAGTCCCGACATGCAACCCGACAAGACGATGAGTCCGGCGTGATGCTGGGCGAGCAGATCCATATCGATGCGCGGCTTGTAATAGTAGCCCTCGAGAAAGCCTTTGGAGATGAGCGCGGTGAGATTGCGATAGCCTTCATCGCTTGCGGCAAGCAGCGTGATGTGCGCTTCGTCGCGTACGGTCCGGTCGAAACGCCCGCGCGGCGCGATGTACGCCTCGCAACCGATGATGGGCGTCAATCCGTATTTGCGCGATGTGTCGTAGAAATCAACGGCTCCGAACATCACGCCATGGTCGGTCAGCGCGACTCCCGGCGCGCCGGTGTCCGCGGAACGCCGGCACAGATCGTCGACGCGGCACGCGCCGTCCAGCAGCGAATATTCACTATGCACGTGCAGATGAACGAAAGAACTCACGGGTAGCGGCGGATCCTATCGGAGAGCGAGGCGGGGCAACATCGAAGCGAGCGGTGTATCTACCATAGAAACGCTTTGACGACCCGTCGCTGCATGGCGGATCGGTCCGGCCGAAGCAGGCCGGCCGGCAGCACGCGTTCGCCGGGCTTGCCAAACGCGAACGTGCGGTACTCGCGTCGCGCCGAACGTTGCGACAAGCTTGAAATTCGAGCGCGTGAGAGCTACGGCGGGTCGAACGAAATGTGGCACCTGCCGCTTCTCTGTGCGAGAGCGGCATCAAGCGCAGCCGGCTCAACATCCCTCGGGCGTCATCCAAGTGCTAGCGCGATGTGCAATGAGTCGGGCGTCGCAAGCGGTGCGAAACAGCCGCAAGAACCCTAGCGGTTTGCCGGCAGCTACGGCACGCTGCGGCACGCAAGGCTCGGTATCCGCCACATGCCCAGCGAGCGCAAGCTCTCATCGTTTGCGCGCATCTGGTACACAATGCCGCGGGTGGCCACCGACGATCGAAGAATTGTGCGACCTTGGTAATCTCGAATCACCGCCCGACCGTGTAAACTACGGTGGAACGGCGCTCGCGGTCGCCGGCGCGTTTGGTTTGCATTTTGACGGTAGTGATCGGTTGGATTGCGGTTTGCCGCTTCTCGACAAGACGCCGGTTGGGAGTTCGTTCAGGTTGATCAAGCACGACATCGTCATCATCGGCGGCGGCCTGGCCGGTATGCGGGCGGCCGTTGAGGCTGCCGAGCGCGGCGCCGACGTCGCGATCGTATCGAAGATGCATCCCGTGCGCAGCCATTCGGGTGCAGCGCAGGGCGGTATCAACGCAGCGCTCGGCAATCGTGAGGACGATTCGCCTGAGAGTCACGCCTTCGACTGCGTCAAAGGCTCGGACTACCTTGGCGATCAGGATGCGATCGAAGCGATGACGGCCGACGCGCCCAAGCAAATTGTTTGGCTCGAGCATCGCGGCTGCATCTTTTCGCGCTTACCGGACGGCCGTATCGCTCAGCGCCCATTCGGCGGTGCAGGTTCGCCGCGCACGTGTTATTCAGCCGACGTCACCGGACTCGTTATCCTTCACACGCTTTGGGAACAGCTCGAGCGCTTCGGCGTCAAGGTGTACGAGGAGTTCTTTGCAACCGCGCTGTGCGTTGAGGACGGTGTCGGCACCGGTGTCGTCGCGTATAATATGCGAACCGGTGCCCTCGAGTTGGTGACGGCAAAAGCCACCATCTTTGCGACCGGCGGCCTAGGCCGAGTGTTCGCCAAAACGACGAATGGCTACGCTTCGACGGGCGACGGCATGGCGATCGCCTACCGTGCGGGTATCCCGCTCATGGACATGGAGTTCGTACAGTTTCATCCGACGTCGCTCAAAGAGAACGGCGTGCTGCTCTCGGAAGCAGCGCGCGGCGAAGGCGCTTATCTCCTCAATAAAGACGGCGAGCGCTTCATGTTCAAATATGCGCCGAATAAAGGCGAACTTGCATCACGCGATGTCGTTTCTCGCGCCGAATGGACCGAAATTACCGAGGGCCGCGGCGTCGACGGGTGCGTTTTTCTCGATCTTCGGCACCTCGGGCGCGAAAAGATTCTCGAACGGCTGCCGCAGATTCGGGAGCTTGCCCTCGACGCGACCGGCAAAGACGCAATCGATACGCCGATCCCGATCTTGCCGGGTATGCACTACGCCATGGGCGGCATCGAGACGGACAAATTCGGCGCAACGCGGATCCCCGGCGTCTATGCCGCCGGCGAGGTCGCTTGCGTAAGCGTTCACGGTGCGAATCGCTTAGGCGGAAACTCGTTACTCGAAACGATCGTGTTCGGTCATCGCAGCGCGGAGCACGCAGCGAATTACATCAAATCGGTCGGTAACGTACGTTCGTCGGAGCGAACCCTTAAAGCAGAGCACGAGCGTATCGACGAGATACTGCACCGGACCGGCGGCGAGCGCCACTCTACGATTCGCAAAGCAACCAATAAGGCGATGAGCGATCATGCGTTCATCTTTCGTAACGAGACGGAGCTGACGGCCGGCATGAATGCGCTGCGCGAGGTGCGGCAGGCGGCGGCGACGATGACGGTTGCCGACAAGTCCAAGACGTTCAACACGGACCTGGTCGGACTGCTCGAAACCGAGTTCCTCGTCGATGTCGCGCAACCGATCATGTTCGGTGCGCTCAATCGAACAGAATCGCGCGGCGCACAGTCGCGCACCGACTACCCCGAGCGTAACGATGCGGAATGGATGAAGCATACGCTTATGCATTACCAAGGCGGCACGGCCGATCCACAAGCCGACTACTCCCGTAATGTTACTTTTACGAAATACGAGCCGCAGGTGCGCACATACTAATGGGCTTTACACTCGATATCTACCGCTACGACCAAAGCGTCGACGAAGTACCTCACCGCGATCGGGTCGAGCTCGATCTGCCGACGAACATTACCGTGCTCGATGCGCTCGAGTATGCGAAGGCCGAAGTCGACGGCTCGATCTCGTTTCGGCGCTCGTGCCGTTCGGCGATCTGCGGCTCGTGTTCGATGAATATTAACGGGGTCACGGGTCTAGCGTGCAAGACGCCTGTTGCCCAGGTCCTGAAGTCCGACAACACCATTGCCGTCGATCCGATGCCCAACTTTCAGGCAATGAAAGACTTAGTCGTGCACATGGATCCGTTCTGGGACAAGTACTCACGGCTAAAACCCTACTTGCAGCCGGCCGACAAGGACGCGGATCACGAACGCGAACGGCGCGTTTCGCCCGAAGATATGAAGAAGCTCGTAGCCGTCGCAAATTGCGTCATGTGTGCGACGTGTTATGCGTTGTGTCCGGTCGTGTCGGTCGACCCGGCGTTCGCCGGTCCGGCGGCAATTGCATATGCGTACCGCTTCATCGAAGACTCCCGCGACAGTAAGCGTAAAGAGCGCACGGCTCAAATTGCCGACGATTACTTGTGGCTTTGCGCTCACTGCTACGCCTGCTCGTATTGTCCCAAGCACGTCGACCCGCACGATCGCATCATCGATACCAAACGCGCGTCGATCGAAGAAGGTCATCTGAGTGAACCGGGTCCGCGCCACGCACTCGTCGTTGCAAAAACGATCAAGCAGACCGGCATGTTGCATGAGACGGAAGTGATTCAAGGAACCGTCGGGCGCTTTAATATCAAGGGGCTGATGAAAGTCGCCCCGCTCGGGATACGGCTCGCGCTGGCCGGAAAGATTCCGCCGCTTTTTCTCAAGCCCGTTCCAAAAGTCGACGAAATTCGTACGATTTTCAATACGCTGGAGGCTCCGGTACTTTCATGACGACGACGCTCGACAAACCGGCTTTATCGACCAAGCGCCAATCAAAGTCGGCGCAAATGCGCAAATACGGCTTCTTCCCCGGCTGCGTGGCCAAAGAGTCGTGCAAAGAGCTTTTCAATTCAACGATGCTGCTGGCCGAAAAGCTCGGAATCGAATTGGTCGAATTGACCGCAGCGTCGTGTTGCGGCGCATCGGTTCTCAACGATACGAACCGCGATGTGGCGCGCGTCCTAAACGCCCGGACGTATGCGCAGGCAGAAGCACTCGGGCTCGACGACGTTATCACGATTTGCTCGACGTGTACCGGTCATATGCGTGCGGCCAACAAAGAGTTACTTGAAAACGAACCGATGATGGGTCAAGCGAATGCCATCCTCGGGAAGTTTGGCTCAAAGTATAACGGAACGGTCATGGTCCGTCATCTGCTTTGGCTGCTCATCGACGACATCGGTTTGGATACGCTGAAGTCGATGGTCGTTAATCCATTGAACGGTCTGAAGGTCGCGCCGTTCTACGGCTGCCACATCATTCGGCCCGAAGCGGTAAACGGCTGGGAATCATCGCGCAATCCGCACTCGCTTGAAGACATCATCACGGCCTTGGGTGGTGAACCGATCGACTATGCCGGAAAGACGCGCTGTTGCGGATTTCACATTCAGCTTGAAAAGGAGGGCGTGGCCGCAAACATGGTCGGCCAAAACATGCGGATGGCCAAAGATCGTGGAGCCGAAGCTGTGTTGACGCCGTGTCCTTTGTGTCACCTAGCACTCGACGGTTATCAAGCGGATTCAGCGGCGCGTTGGGGCCGGACCGATTTGCCGACCTTTCACTTACCACAGCTCGTCGGCTTGGCCTTGGGTATCGATCCGTCGCTGCTCGGCTTGAACAAGCACATCATTACGCCGGGAATGGTGCTGGAGTCCCACGATTTGGCGCCGGCGCACGTCGCCTAAGCTATAGCGCGTCGCGTGGCGGCCGAACGGAAGCTCGAAGTGTTGTTAACGGCGCTTCGCTCTTTCGATATCTTTATCGCGACCGTGCCAACGGCAGCAACGAACGCACCGTATCGAACACGCCGCACGAAGTGTATCGCCGAGCCGACGTATCAAACGATGGCTGTCCGAAAGCGACTCTCCGAAAACGAAAAGCCGATACATGGCGTGCTACGGCCTGGGACCGATCTGCCTACGGTATATCAGGCCTCTCAGCGTACCGACGATAGTGTGTGTAAAGTAACGCAGACATGAAGCGGTATCCGTGCGGGTTGCTGCGATCGATCGCTTCGTGGCGAAACCTTAGCGGTTACGAGATTCTTCTTTAAAGCCGCCCCAATAGATCAAGGCCGTCAGGACGACGGTTAGTACAACTAAAAAGATAACGACATTATACAACTGCAAAAACCTCTTTCGGCGTTCTCGACATAGTGTTCAGCCGTGCGTGTCTGGCGCCCTGCGCTGCGCAAACGGCTGCTGCAACTACTATCGTAGTGAGTGAGAAGCACGATTAGGAAGTGGTGCAATCACTGTTTCCCTGCGCCAGAAAGCGCCCCGGACGTGGCGTGACCCGGTCCTTGAGTCAAATCAAAAAACCCAAGACAAGCTTGGTAGATCCGAGCTCCGCCCGAACCGGAGAATAAGAAACGTTGCGTCCGTAACGTTGCGTCAGTGCATCATCGAGGACGTCACGCGAAATAGCTGAGGACCGCGTTGTGACGTGCGACGCGCGGGCGCTGACGACAAACTGCGCGTCACGTCAACCACCGTTCAGCCGGTGTTCTTACCCGTCTTGTGCGTGCGCGCAGCGGACTAGAGCGTTTGCGCGAGCGAGTCTAAGCGGGCGCTGATCGCCGGCTGGAAGAAGCGCCACTGCGTGGCAATCAACAGCGACGCCGCTGCACTCGACGTCCTATTAGCATTCGGACGAGCGTACCACCAAGCCGGCATACCGACGGATACAATCGAAGACTTGATGCACGCGGTCGCAGCAGAGTTTGACGTTGAGCTTCAAGTCAACGCATTACCGACCAGTCTGACCGTCGCTGTTGGTCCCGGTACCGAGCAACGGCTGGTCATTTTACGCCTTGAGCCGGGGCGACTCAATCTTCAAAAACTTGCGCTGCTCAATGCTGTTTTTCGTAACATTCAACACACCAGGCTTGATGCAAGTGAAACGCTCTTCGACATTGCGGCAATCGACGTCGTCGTTAAACCGCGCCGGCCGGAAATCACCGTTCTCGCGTATGCTTTGCTTTCGCTCGGTGCTTCGATCTTGCTCGGCGGCGGAGCGCAAGAGATACAGGTATCGACGCTAACCGGCGTCGCGATCGGGATAATCGGCGCGCTGGCCGATCGCTTTCTCGCGGTTAGCCGGCTCTTTGAGGTGCTTGCAGCGTTTGTCGCAACGCTTGTCGTCGCCGCTTACGAACGCTTTGTCGGACCGGTAGCGCTTTACGTTGCCCTCATTGCCGGTATCGTTCAGCTGCTGCCCGGCTTTACATTAACCACAGCGCTTCACGAACTGGCAAGCCGGCATCTGGTTGCCGGTACCGCTCGTCTCGGCGGCGTCCTGGTGACACTGCTCTCTCTCGGCTGCGGCTTCGCTCTTGCGCTTGCAATCGTCGGCACAAAAATGGAAGCTGCACCGATCAGTACACCGCACGTTTCCGGCTTATTCATCGTTCCAGCGGCGATAATAATGGCTGCCGCCATTGCAATCATACTGCGTGCACGAGCCATCGACTTCGGTTGGGTCTGCATCTCATGTGTCGTTGCAATTACAGCCGCCAAGATTCTCGGTTCTTTGCCGGGCCATCAAGTCGCTGCATTCGGCAGCGCTTTCGCGATCGGCATCCTTACGAATCTTTCAGCGCGCTACCTCAACATACCGCAAGCGGTTATGCTCATACCGGGAATTCTCGTGCTCGTTCCCGGAACACTAAGCTACGAAAGCATCATTTACGTTTTTCAGACCGACATCACGAATGCCGTTAACGTCGGTTTTGATGCGGTGCTGACATCCATTCTTATCGTTTCCGGGACGCTCTTGTCGCAGATATTGCTTCGGCCCGTTCGTCAAGCCCGCGGCATACGTTCGCGATCCTAGGCAATCGATTGTCTATCCGAAGGCGAAATTCGCTCAGATCGCATATACGGCATGCACGTGATGCCACGTCGAATGCACCTTACGCATTGCGAATCCGAGAGCCGCGTTCGGTAAAGCTACCGTTTGTCGAAGCTTTAAAAGGACACATTCTTTATGACCGATCAATCCGAAGAGCCGAGCCTGAGCCGCAAAGTCACGGATATTGCGCTAATTGTTATCGCTGCGGCTGCGGTCGCAGGGTGGCTTTGGCGACGCATTCGTCGTCCGGCGATGATCGACCGAATCGCACCGGAAGCTACTCCAATCGATGATAAGGTCGGTGCGGCAGTCGGCTTTCCCGGTGACAGTAATCTACCTTAACAAACAAAACGCTCAGACATCAGAAGCCTTTCAAATCCGTTTCAATGAATCGCCTCGTGCTTAAGATGCGAGGGACATGCATTCTAAGGAAGATGATGAAACTGACTAGATCTGTTAACGGAATTAAACTGGCACGCCGGCGCTCGGCTGAACAAAGCATCTTACGAAGAATCGGAAGCGTAAAAGCCCCGATGTCTTTGAACGACATCGAGGCTTATCCGATTTAATTTGGCGGCGTCCTACTCTCGAGGGACCCTGCGGTCCGACTACCATCAGCGCTGACGGGCTTAACTGCCGTGTTCGGTATGGGAACGGGTGGAACCCCGTCGCTATGACCGCCAAAAACTTGATCCCGTCGCGATGTCGAGCCGTAGCTCCAGACAATCGCGCCGGAAAGCTGCACAGAGAAGAACTTTCATGTACTCAAACAAAATTATTGCGTCTTTAAAAAGTTTCCGGGCGATTAGTACCGGTTAGCTCCAACCATTGCTGGTCTTCCACCTCCGGCCTATCAACGTGGTAGTCTCCCACGACCCTTCCCTCTTTCGAGATTGAGATCTCATCTTGGAGTCAGTTTCACGCTTATATGCTTTCAGCGTTTATCTGATCCGAACGTAGCTACCCGGCTATGCCCCTGGCGGGACAACCGGTTCACCAGCGGTTCGTTCAACCCGGTCCTCTCGTACTAGGGTCGACACTCCTCAAATCTCCTGCGCCCACGGCGGATAGGGACCGAACTGTCTCACGACGTTCTGAACCCAGATCGCGTACCGCTTTAATGGGCGAACAGCCCAACCCTTGGGACCTACTACAGCCCCAGGATGCGACGATCCGACATCGAGGTGCCAAACCTCCCCGTCGATGTGGACTCTTGGGGGAGATAAGCCTGTTATCCCCAGAGTAGCTTTTATCCGATAAGCGACGGCCCTTCCATTCGGTACCGCCGGATCACTTAGCCCTGCTTTCGCACCTGCTCGGCATGTTCGCCTCGCAGTCAAGCACCCTTTTGCCTATGCACTCTAACGATCGGTTTCTGACCGATCTGAGGGTACCTTTGGGCGCCTCCGTTACTCTTTAGGAGGCGACCGCCCCAGTCAAACTGCCCACCTGACGCTGTTCTGCCACCAGATAATGGCGGTCAGTTAGAATCCCGAGATTTTCAGGGTGGTATCCCAAGGTTGACTCCCCGTAAACTAGCGTCCACGGATCATCGCCTCCCACCTATCCTGTACAGAAAATCTCAAGAACCAACATCAGGATACAGTAAAGCTTCATGGGGTCTTTCCGTCCTGCCGCGGGTAACCAGCATCTTCACTGGTACTGCAATTTCGCCGGGATCCCCATCGAGACAGTGCCCAAGTCGTTACTCCATTCGTGCAGGTCGGAACTTACCCGACAAGGAATTTCGCTACCTTAGGACGGTTATAGTTACCGCCGCCGTTTACTGGGGCTTCAGATCAAAGCTTCGCTTGCGCTAACCTCTCCCTTTAACCTTCCAGCACCGGGCAGGAGTCAGCCCCTATACGTCCGCTTTCGCGTTCGCAGAGACCTGTGTTTTTGTTAAACAGTCGCTTGGGCCTATTTGCTGCGACCCCCCTTCGCTATCGTCGTAAAGACTACACGAAAAGGGGCACCCCTTCTCCCTAAGTTACGGGGTTAATTTGCCGAGTTCCTTAACAGGGATTCTCCCGTCGCCTTAGCATGCTCTGCCAGTCTACCTGTGTCGGTGTACGGTACGGGCACCTATGTCTTAACTAGAGACTTTTCTTGGCAGCGTAGAGTCAGTCACTTCTGGTCGCAAGGACCATCGCATTCGCTTCTCGGAGTTAGTCACACGGATTTGCCTATGTGACCCCCTACTAACTTAGACGCACACATCCATCGGTGCGCTGACATATCTTCCTGCGTCATCCCTTCGCTTCATAGACTTCAGCGAACGCCGGCGCAATAAATAAGCCACAATCTTTCGATCGCGGCCAAACATTACAACAGTGTTCGATGAAGTCTAAACAGACGTCGGTGGTAGCCGAATATGAACGGCTTGGCCATCGCCTACGCTTCTCAGCCTCGGCTTAGGACCCGACTCACCCTGAGACGATTGACGTAGCTCAGGAAACCTTAGACTTCCGGCGAGAGTGGTTCTCACACTCTTTTGTCGCTACTTATACCTGCATTCGCACTTGTAGTTCGTCCAGCCGTCCTCACGGTCGACCTTCAGCCTACGCTACAACGCTCCCCTACCGATTAGTTTCCTAATCCCAAAGCTTCGGTTTGATGCTTGAGCCCCGTTACATTTTCGGCGCCACTTCACTCGACTAGTGAGCTATTACGCACTCTTTCAAGGATGGCTGCTTCTAAGCCAACCTCCTAGTTGTCTATGCGAAATGACTTCCTTTACCACTGAGCATCAATTAGGGACCTTAGCTGTTGATCTGGGCTGTTTCCCTTTTGACAATGGAGCTTATCCCCCACTGTCTGACTGCTACGATGTCCGCCTCGGTATTCGGAGTTTGATGGGGTTCGGTAACCCGGTAAGGCCCCTAGCCCTGTCAGTGCTCTACCCCCAAGGGTTAAATCGTAACGCTAGTCCTCAAACTATTTCGGGGAGAACCAGCTATCTCCAAGCTCGATTGGCTTTTCACCCCTATCCACAGGTCATCCAATGTTTTTTCAACAACAACAGGTTCGGCCCTCCACATGATTTTAATCATGCTTCAGCCTGCCCATGGATAGATCGCTTGGTTTCGGGTCTACTGATACAGACAAACGCCCTATTCAGACTCGCTTTCGCTGCGGCTCCGGCTCAACACCTTAACCACGCCTGTACCACGTAACTCGCAGGTTCATTCTTCAATAGGCACGCGATTAGCCTTGCTTGCGCATTGGCCTTTCACGGTTTGTAAGCACACGGTTTCATATTCTATTTCACTCCCCTTCGGGGGTTCTTTTCACCTTTCCCTCACGGTACTAGTTCACTATCGGTCACCACAGAATATTTAGCCTTAGAGGATGGTCCCCCTAGATTCAGACAGGGTTTCTCGTGCCCCGCCCTACTCACGAACAATCGAACGAGCCCATCGTGTTTTATCTACGCGACTATCACGCGCTCTGGTGCGGCTTTCCAGCCGGCTTCAACTATACAATGGGTTTTTTACTCATCTCTTATGTTTACGCATAAGACTGATTGCCGTACGACTCCACACTACGCAACGCCGTAAAGCTTACACGTAGGCAGTTTAGGCTGTTCCCGGTTCGCTCGCCACTACTACGGGAATCTCGGTTGATGTCTGTTCCTCCGGCTACTTAGATGTTTCAGTTCACCGGGTATGCTCTACTGCGACTATTGTATTCATCGCAGAGTACGCGCCCATGACGGCACGTGGGTTGCCCCATTCGGAAATCTCGGGATCATCGCTTGTTAGCAGCTCCCCCAAGCTTATCGCAGCTTGCTACGTCCTTCATCGCCTGTGGTGCCAAGGTATCCACCGTGTGCTCTTATTTTACTTTTTAAAGACAGACATACTTACTATTGCTAGTTCGCACGTCGTCGAATATGGATCTTTGAAATTGCACCCATGCTCTTCACATGGGCCGCTTCTCATGTTTGGCACATGAAAGTTCTTCTCTATGCAGTTTTCAAAGATCAGAAGTCATAAACCCGTATGCATCAACAAAGAACATCACAAGGCGCGAAGCCGGCGTGAGTTCTTTGTAAGCATCGAGGTTCACTCCCTCAAAGCTGAACAGTGCAGTTCCACGAACGCTATTACTAGCGATCGCCTTGGAAAACCCTCGCTGTGAGGGCCGCGCAATCGATATTGGAATATCGAGCCGATGATCTCAACCATCCTACCCTAGCGGGGCGGACAATCCCTGATCGTTTCGGCATCGTCTGTGGTCGACTTAGAATGTACATTGCTGCATTTACCTCGAGGGCAAACCAACAATATGTACTCCTTAGAAAGGAGGTGATCCAGCCGCACCTTCCGATACGGCTACCTTGTTACGACTTCGTCCCCCTTACCTAGCACACCTTAGACGTCTTGCTCCTTGCGGTTGCACGGACGGCTTCGGGTACACTAAACTCAGGTGACGTGACGGGCGGTGTGTACAAGGCCCGGGAACGTATTCAACGCAGCGTAGCTGATCTGCGTTTACTAGCGATTCCGACTTCATGGAGGCGAGTTGCAGCCTCCAATCCGAACTGGGGACAGGTTTAAGAGATTGGCTTACTATCGCTAGCTTGCGGCTCGTTGTCCTGCCCATTGTAGCACGTGTGTAGCCCGGGACGTAAGGGCCATGCTGACTTGACGTCATCCCCACCTTCCTCCGACTTCTCATCGGCGGTCTCGTGTGAGAGATCCTTGCGGACCAACACACGACGAGGGTTGCGCTCGTTGCGGGACTTAACCCAACACCTCACGGCACGAGCTGACGACAGCCATGCAGCACCTGTCTGGATGTTCCCTTGCGGGAAAACCTAATTTCTTAGATGATCATCCGATGTCAAGCCCCGGTAAGGTTCTTCGCGTTGCGTCGAATTAAACCACATGCTCCACCGCTTGTGCGGGCCCCCGTCAATTCCTTTGAGTTTTAACCTTGCGGCCGTACTCCCCAGGCGGGATACTTATTGTGTTAACTACGGCACATATGGAGTCGATACCACATACACCTAGTATCCATCGTTTACGGCTAGGACTACCGGGGTATCTAATCCCGTTTGCTCCCCTAGCTTTCGCTCCTCAGCGTCAGAACATCCCCAGATGATCGCCTTCGCCACTGGTGTTCCTCCCGATATCTACGCATTTCACCGCTACACCGGGAATTCCATCATCCTCTGAATGCCTCAAGAACAAGAGTATCCGTGCCGTTCCCTGAGTTGAGCCCAGGTCTTTCTTCACGGACTTCCTGTCCCGCCTACGAGCGCTTTACGCCCAATAATTCCGAATAACGCTTGCCCCCTACGTCTTACCGCGGCTGCTGGCACGTAGTTAGCCGGGGCTTCCTCCAAGGGTACCGTCAATATCTTCCCCTTCGACAGTGGTTTACGACCCGAAGGCCTTCTTCCCACACGCGGCGTCGCTCCGTCAGGCTTTCGCCCATTGCGGAAAATTCCTCACTGCTGCCTCCCGTAGGAGTCTGGGCCGTTTCTCAGTCCCAGTGTGGCTGGTCGCTCTCTCAAACCAGCTACCCATCGGAGTCTTGGTAGGCCGTTACCCCACCAACTAACTAATGGGACGCGGTCCCGTCGTCGAGTGCCTTTCGGCTTTTATCTTTGCACGATGCCGTGCTAGACGTATGCGGTATTAGCTAACCTTTCGGCTAGTTATCCCCCGCTCAACGGTAGGTTGACCACGTGTTACTCACCCGTCTGCCACTAGGTATTGCTACCTCGTTCGACTTGCATGTGTTAGGCACGCCGCCAGCGTTAATCCTGAGCCAGGATCAAACTCTCCATAAAATACTTTATGGAGCTTTCGATAAAGCTCTCACTAATCGCTGACTATTACAACTTGCTTACGCAAGCTACTGATTCGACTGCGAATCGAATCGCGCCGCCGAATAAACAGATGTTACCATCCTTACATCCGATCGGCGTAGTCATAAATTTTGTACGCCAAACCGTTTGCGCAATTCCGGTGGAGCCGGAGAATACGCGCGTGTTTGGTTTTCTCAAAACTTCGAGACAATAAAAAAACGGCTTTCGCCGCGCTTCAATCTTCTCGAGTCAGAGACCCACAGACTTATGCGCTACTGCACTGTTCAGTTTTCAAGGAACGAACGCTTCCGCCCAGCCCTACATTGGCCGGATCGTTGACCGCACCGCAGGGGCGAGGCGTCCGAGTCACGAGAAGTAGAATATCATTCGCTGCAATACAAAGTCAAGGGTTTGCGGGGTGTTTTCTTTTCACAGCCTCGACGTGCATAACCGGTGGGTAACGTAACTCGGATTGCTCTCGGGCTATCCAACTTGGCATTGCGAGGTTAGCGATCGACTTGCTCGTCACGATTGGACCGGCCTCGGCCGTTCGGCAGCGATCGCTCTGGACTGCGATTGTAAGAAAAGCTGCAAGTAGTCCGCGCCGCCCGCCTTTGAATCCGTGCCCGACAGATTGAAGCCGCCGAACGGATGAACGCCGACGAGAGCACCGGTGCATTTGCGGTTGATGTAAAGATTACCGACGAAGAATTTATCGAGTGCTTTCGCGATACGCTCGCTTGACTGCGTGTAGACCGCCCCGGTTAAGCCGAAGTCCGTGTCGTTTGCGAGTGCGAGGGCTTGCTCGAAATCTGCAGCTCGGATTATTGCCAGTACGGGTCCAAAGATTTCATCCTGCCCGAGCGGTGACCGCGATTCGACGTCGGCGAATACCGTCGGGGCGAAATAGTAGCCACCGCTCGGCGTGGTTCGCGGTCCGCCGGTCACGAAACGCGCCTCGTGCCGGCCGGCTTCGATATAACGGCTGATTTTAGCCGCGGCGCGTTCATTGATGACCGGTCCAAGGCCGGTTCCCGGGTCGGCCGGATCGCCGACGGCGATTCGACTCGCTTGCGCGGCGACCGCAGCGACGAAGCGATCGTAAATTTTTTCGTCGACGATAGCGCGCGAACACGCCGAGCATTTCTGCCCGCCGAAGCCGAAGGCGGCGCCCACAACGCCGTCAACGGCTGCGTCGAAGTCGGCATCGTCGGCAACGACGATCGCGTCTTTGCCGCCCAACTCTGCAATGACACGCTTGATCCAGCGTTGGCCCGGCACGACCTTGGCAGCCAATTCATTGATCCGTAAACCCACGGCCCTCGAACCGGTGAATGCGATAAAGCGCGTGCGAGTGTCGGTAACGAGGGCTTCGCCCACGATCGGGCCGTCGCCGGGCAGAAAATTGACGACGCCCGGCGGCACACCGCAGTCGTGCAAAAGGTCGACGAACTCGGCGGCGACGACGGCTGCATCGGGCGACGGCTTGAGCACGACGGTGTTGCCCGTAACGATCGCGGCACATGTCATGCCGGCCATGATTGCAAGCGCAAAATTCCACGGTGGAATGATCGCACCAACACCCAGCGGCAGATACGCCAGCGAGTTGTCTTCGCCGGCCGGCGAGGCGACGAGCGGCGGCGGCTCGGCCAAGCGTAACGCTTCGCGCGCATAAAACTCGAGGAAATCTATCGCCTCCGCAGTGTCGGCATCGGCCTCGATCCATGTTTTGCCGACTTCGAGCACCATGAGCGCGTTGTACGCATCCTTGCGATCGCGGAGCGCCGCGGCTACGTCCAGGAGCAGCTTTGCCCTGCTCGCTGCGCTCGTTCTCGACCAGGTTGCGAACGCTCGTGTCGCGCTATCGAGTGCGTTCGAGGCATCTGCAAGATCCGCGGCAACGACATCGCCGATGACTTCCTGCGGATACGCCGGATTGAGCGAAGGAATCGTCGGCTTCCCATCATCGATGCGCCGGCCATCGATGACGAGCGGATACCGGCGGCCCAAACGCGAGCGCCAAGCGACGATCGCGGCATGCATCCCCGTGCGCTCGGCCGGATCGGCGAACGCCCGGATCGGTTCGTTCTGAAACGGCGCCGGCAGACGCGTCGCGGTCTGCATCATGAAATCAGTCGATTCAAGCTTCGCACGCCCGAAGATTCGCGGCGTTCGGAAGCTCTCATTTTTGCGTGACTCCGAAGTTCGGACGCAAGGCCGCGCAGCCGATTCGCAAGCGCACTGAGGCAGAGGCCGCCGCCGTTTCGCGGCCAACCCGCGGGCACCGTCGCAGCGAGTCGCTCCGGTTACGTTTACCGTACTGCGCTTCGCTCTTCAAAGCCGCTCCGGCGCGGCGGTTTACCGGCTACCATAGATTGGTGACGGAACATCCGTCCATTTTAGGCGGCGCGCAAACCACAGCGCCTGCGGCTTCGACCGATCGCTACCCGGTTCGTCGTAGCGGACGCGACCATTTCGAGGCAGAATAATCGCATATGATTTACGATATCGCAGTCGTCGGCGGCGGCATTGTCGGCCTTGCTACTTCGCGCGAACTGCTCGAGCGGTTCCCGGCTCTCAAACTTGCGAATGTCGAAAAAGAGTCGGATTGGAACCGTCATCAGACCGGGCGCAATAGCGGTGTCATCCATTCCGGTATTTATTACAAGCCCGGCTCGTTCAAAGCAAAGCTTTGCGTCGAAGGCCGCAAGCTCGCCTGGGAGTATTGCGAGCGCAAAGGGATCGAATATCGCCAAGTCGGCAAGCTCATCGTTGCAACGGAGCAAAGCGAACTTGGGCGGCTTAACGACTTATGGGAACGCGGCCAAGCCAACGGCGTCGAAGGGCTCGAATTACTCGATGCCGATGGAATTCGCGAACGCGAGCCTCACGCGCGCGGCATTAAGGCGATCTTCTCGCCCGTTACCGGCATTGTCGATTGGGGCTTAGTGTCACGGACGTACGCAAGTGACGTTCGAGACATGGGCGGCGAGCTCTACCTCAACCGCGAGATCACGAAGATCGAACGCCGCAACGGAATTACGATTTTACATTCGCCCGGCGGCGACATCGAAGCGCGAGCGGTAATCACGTGCGGCGGCTTATATTCCGATAAGCTTGCAAAAATGACCGGCGGTACGAACGATCCGAAGATAACGCCGTTTCGCGGCGACTATCTGGTACTCAAGCCGGAGAAAAACTATTTAGTCAAGGGCAACATTTATCCGGTTCCCGATCCGGAGTTTCCGTTCTTAGGCGTGCACTTCACGCCGCGGATGGACGGATCGATTTGGCTAGGACCGAATGCCGTGCCCGCTTTTGCGCGTGAGGGCTATTCATTCTTTACCGTTAATTTACCGGAATTTTGGGATTTAATCAGCTATCCCGGCTTTCTCAAAATGGCGACAAAGTATTGGAAAATGGGCGCCGGCGAAATCTATCGCGATCTCGTGCGTCCGGCCTACGTCAAAGCGCTTCAGCGCTATATTCCCGAACTGCAACCCGACGATTGTCTTCCGGGGCCGTCCGGCGTGCGAGCGCAAGCAATGGCGGCCGACGGTACGCTCGTCGATGACTTTATTTTCGAGGGCGCCGATGGAATCGTGCACGTTCGCAATGCGCCGTCACCGGCTGCGACGTCGTCGCTGGCAATCGGGAAATATATCGTCGACGATGCCGAGCAGCGCTTCGACCTGCGTCGGACGGTCGTCCCGGTGTAATCGTGCCCGATCCGTTCGTCGAAGTTTCCTGGCTGTTGAAATACATCGGCGATCCGCGGTTGCGTATCGTCGATGCGCGCAACATTCCGCACGGTGCCCCGTCGGCAGCGCCGACCGGGCCGCAAGAGTACGCTGCGGGCCATATCCGCGCTGCAATCTATCTCGATTACGCACAAGAACTCGGCGATCCGGCGACGCCCTATGCAGCACGTATCGCGCCGGCCGAAACGTTCGCACGAACCGTCGGAGCAAAAGGTATCGGTAGCGACGCGATCGTCGTCGCCTATGACGCAGCCACCGTTCCTTACGCTGCGCGTATCGTTTGGAATTTTCGGTATTACGGTCACGTCGCTGCCTATGTCCTGGCGGGAGGTTTGCCGGCGTGGATTGCGGCCGGACAAGCCGTAACCACCGAGATGCCGGACTTTGCGCCGGCAACCTTTCGCGCTATCGAACAACCTCGCGTGCGCGCAACCCGGTCCGAAGTGCTCGATGCAATCGCCGGCCGTTCGCCCGCGCAGTTGCTCGAAACGCAGCGCGATACCACGTACGCGTTGCGCGATGAGGATATCGCGGGCTTCGTGCGGTTATCCGGTTCGCAGTTGCTCGACGATCGGCGTGGCGGACGAATGGCCGACCCGGACGTCGTTGCACGATTGATTGCCGAGCGTGGCCTAGATCGTACGCAGCGCACGATCGTCTCGTGCGGCAGCGGTGTTTCAGCGGCCGGTTCTTACTTCGCGCTCAAAGCGGCCGGCTTTACCGATGTTGCCGTCTACGACGGTTCGTGGCTCGAGTGGAAGCACGACGCGTTGCCGGTGGTTGCAAAGCCGGCCGTCAGCGCCACGCCGGGCGCGCCTTAACGGCCGGCGCCGATTTTCGGCGGCGGCATACCGGTACCGAGTCCGCCGTCGACGCCGAGTATCTGGCCGGTCGTCCAAGCGGCTTCGTCGCTTAAAAAATACATGACGGCCGGCGCAATGTCGGCCGGTTCGCCGATGCGTCCGAGCGGATGCATCGAAACCGATGCTGCAAGCATCGCCTCATTCTGCCAGAGACTTTTTGAAAGTTCGGTGCGCGTGAGTGCCGGCGCGACTGCGTTGACCCGGATACCGTAGCGTGCGTAACTGATCGCTGCGGAACGCACGAGACCTTCGACTGCGGATTTCGCGGCTGCGATCGACTCGTGATTCTGTAAGCCGGTCGACGTTGCGACGGTAGAAAAGAGGACGACATTGCCACGCTTACGCCGCATGAACAACGGCATGAGATTGCGCATAACAATGAAGGCACTCGTCGCATTGATTTCGAGCGTGTTATGCCAATCTTCAAGTGATGTGGCATGTAAGGGCCGCAAGAAAACGCTTCCGACTGCGTGTACGACGGCATCGATCGGGCCGACTTCCGTTTCGATCGTGCGGACGACCTCGGCGAAGCCGTCGTTATCGAGAACGTTGCCCGGAAACGCGTGGCCACCGACTGCCGCCGCTACCGCTTGCAAGCGCTCCGCATCGCGCGCGACAAGTACCGGTCGATCGCCCGCGGCATTCACCCGCCGCGCGACCTCGGCGCCGATTCCGCCCGAACCACCGGTGATCAAAACGATTTTGCTCATGCGCCCCTTAGACGTCTCACGGTTGGGCGAACGCCGTTAGACCGCTGCACGCAGCGCCGCGACATAGGCGAACGCCGCATGCGCGGCCGCTTCCCCGCGACGGTCGCCGATTGCATCGATGAGCGCACTGCCGACGATAACGCCGTCAGCGATACCCGCGACACGCCGAACGTGCTCGGGGGTCGAGATACCGAAGCCGACGGCGATCGGTTTGGACGAACACGATCGCAATCGTGCAACGGCGCCGGCGATCCAATCGACGTCGGGTTCGCGCCGGGCGCCGGTTACTCCCAAGCGCGAGACGACGTAGGTAAACCCGTCGGTTTGAGCGGCGATGGCCGCGGCTCGCGCAGGCGGCGTTGTTGGTGCCACGAGCAGCGGAATACCGAGTCCGAATGCGTGAAAAGCCGGCCGGAACTCGTCGAGTTCTTCGAGCGGTACATCCGGAACGATCGCTCCGAGCGCACCGGCTGCATGCGCGGCCGAAGCAAAGCGTTCGGTCCCGTATTGCGCTATCGGATTGACGTAAGAGAAGAAAATGATCGGTGCGCTCTTGCGTTGAGCGGCGGCAGCGGCAAGCCGAATCGTCGCGTCCAGCGTTGCTCCTGCATGAAGTGCACGCTGGCCGGCGGCCGCAATCGTCGGACCGTCGGCAAGCGGATCTCCATACGGAATCCCAAGTTCGATGAGATCGGCACCGGCCGCCGTGATCGCATCGATGATGAGCGCACTTGTTTGCAGATCCGGGTCGCCCGCCATCAGATAGAGAATCAGCGCGGCTCGCTGCTCGGCCCGCGGCCGGGCAAAGATCGAGCCGATGCGATCGATGCCGGCAATCACACGAAGGCCGGCTGCTCTTGCCGATCGAGTGCAGCAACCGTGCGCGTATCCTTATCGCCGCGTCCGCTTAAATTGACGAGAACGAGACCCGCGGGGCCGCGTTCGACGGCAAGTCTGCGCGCAAACGCGATTGCATGCGCGGTTTCAAGCGCCGGCACGATACCCTCCCGCAAAGCCATTTGATGGTATGCATCGAGCGCTTCGGCATCGTCGACCGGCACGTACGTCGCGCGACCGCTATCTTTGAGAAATGCATGTTCCGGCCCGACACCCGGATAATCGAGGCCGGCACTGATCGAATGCGTGTCGCGAACTTGACCTTCGGGCGACTGCAGAACGTACGAGCGCGAACCGTGTAAGATACCGACCGTTCCGGCACTCAAACTTGCGGCCGTATCGATCGCCGAAACGCCGTGACCGGACGCTTCGACACCCCAAAGACGAACGTCGGCGTCGGCAACGAAACCCGCGAAGATACCCATTGCATTACTTCCGCCACCGACGCACGCGACGACATCGGTCGGAAGCCGCCCGTAACGCTCGCGCATTTGTGCCCGCGCTTCGACGCCGATGACCTTCTGAAATTCACGCACCATATATGGATACGGATGTGCGCCTACAACACTGCCGATGATGTAGAACGTATCTTCAACGCGTGCCGCCCATTCTCGAAACGCTTCGTTGGTAGCATCCTTGAGCGTTGCCGTGCCGCCTTCGACGGCATGCACGGTCGCGCCGAGCAGCTTCATCACATACACATTGAGCGACTGCCGCTCGACGTCGACGGCCCCCATGTAGATGTCGACCGGAATGCCGAGTTTCGCACCGATGGTTGCCGTCGCCACGCCGTGCTGCCCGGCACCTGTCTCGGCAATGATGCGCTTCTTGCCCATGCGCTGCGCGAGCAGCGCTTGTCCGACGGTGTTGTTGATTTTATGTGCGCCGGTGTGATTGAGATCTTCGCGTTTGAAAACGATCGTTGCACCGGCTCGATCGAGTAGCCGTCCGGCGGCGTAAATCGGCGAAGGCCGGCCGACGTAATCGCGCAAGATTGCGTGATAATCCGACCAAAATTGGGCGTCGCCGAACGCTTCATTCATCGCCGACTCGAGCTGAGCGAGTGCTTCGATCAACACTTCGGGAACGAATTTGCCGCCGAAACGGCCGAAGTATCCGCGGGCATCAGGCTTGTTCATCGGCTTCTTTCACAGCGCGCACGAACGCACGCATCTTATTGCGATCTTTGACGCCGCCCGTCTCGACACCCGAGCGGACATCGACGCCGTACGGACGTACCCGCCGGATGCATGAACCGACGTTTTCCGGCGTCAAACCGCCGCTGATGATCACGTGCCGTTCGGCGGCAATTTGACGCGCAACCGCCCAATCAAAGGTGCGCCCGGTTCCGCCGCGTTTACCATCGACGGCCGTATCGAACATCCACGTCGCGTGAAGAAACGGACCGGCGACGCGCGCAAAGTCGGCTACCGCCGCAGCCGACGTGTCAGGAGTGACATGCTGAACTTTAATGTACGTTCCCGCGGCGCCGGTTTCACACAGTTCCGCCGATTCATTACCGCTGAACTGCGGCGTAAAGCCCGCGGCGCGAGCCTGGTCGACATCCACGACAGCCGGATCGACAAACACACCGACGAGGGTAACGTACGCCGGAACGGACGCGGCAATCTCACGTCCCTGCTCGAGCGTTACTGCGCGCGGACTCAGCGCAGTAAAAATGACGCCGATCGCATCGACGCCGCATTCGACCGCTAACTCGGCATCGCGAACGGTCATGCAGCCGCAGATCTTGATGCGAGTGCGCACCGGCTAGACCGGAACCGATACGCCTTTGAGCGCGCGCACCGCCTGGGCGCGATCGTCCGATCGCATTAGCGATTCGCCGACGAGAAAGCCGCGAGCACCGGCGGCAAATAACGGCCGAATGTCATCTTGCGTTCGTAGTCCGCTCTCGCTGATAACGATCGTACCCGCCGGAACGAGCGGCAGCAATTCGGCGGTCACGGCTAAGTTGGTTTCAAACGTACGCAGGTCGCGATTGTTGACGCCGAGCAAAACAGCGCCGGCGGCAACGGCGCGGGTAAGTTCCGCCTCGTTGTGCACTTCGACGAGTACATCGAGGTGATAGCGCGCCGCCTCATCGATCATCGCGCTTATTTCATCGTCACGCAGCCCGGCGACGATCGCCAACACCGCATCGGCGCCATACGCCGCCGCTTGCGCGACGTCGTAGCGGGTGCTCAAAAAGTCTTTGCGCAAAATCGGCAAGCGCGCTGCGCTTCGGACGACGTCGAGATACGCCAGGTCGCCCAGAAAGTGATCGGCTTCGGTCAGCACGCTGATCGCATCGGCTCCGGCCGCTTCGTACTCGCGTGCGACTTGTGCCGGATCGAGCGAGCGCACGATCAACCCGAGCGATGGTGAAGCGCGTTTGATCTCCGCGATAATTGCCGGCCCGCTCGCTGCTGCGAGCGCTGCACGAAACGGCCGCCGTTCGGCATACCGGTTTGCGGCCCGCTCGCGAACGATCCGGAACGGCTCGCGCAATTCATCGGCCTCGCGGACGCGCGCTTTTGCCGCGTACAGCTTTTCGAGCATGTCCATCTTAGGCGTACTCCATTTCATGCGCGGCGCGCAAAGCATCCAGCGCGGCGAGCGCCGCCCCCGAAGCAAGGCTGGATCGCGCGCGCGCGAGACCGTCGGCGACATCCACGGCTTCATTGCCGACGACAAGCGCCAAGGCGGCATTGAGCGCGACGACGTCAGCACGCGGCGAACATTCGCCGGCGAGAATGGCAAGTAACGCCCGAGCGTTGGCGGCAGCGTCACCACCGCGAAGGTCGGCAACCGATGTGCTGATACCATAGTCGGCCGGCACGAGCGTCCAGCGGCGTAGTCCGTGGCCATCGAACTGCACGACGCGAGTCGGTGCATCACCGGCAACTTCGTCCAGCCCGTTTTCGGCATGGATGACGGCCGCGCCGGCCGTGCCGAGTTCGCGCAAGGCGGCCGATAAGAGCTCGAGATGTGCTTTCGACGCGACGCCGACGACCTGGTGCGTTGCGCCCGCGGGGTTCGTCAACGGCCCGAGCACATTGAAGATCGTTCGTACGCCGAGTTCGCGCCGCACGGGGCCCACGGCGCGCATCGCCGGATGATAATGCTGCGCGAACAAAAACGCGATGTTGGCCGATCGCAACAAATGCGCCGACGCAGCAGCCGAGCGTTCGAGCCGAACACCCAGCGCTTCGAGCACGTCGGCGCTTCCGCAGGCGCTGGACGCGGCCCGGTTGCCGTGCTTAGCGACCGCCACCCCGGCACCCGCAACGACAAGTGCTGCGGCGGTCGAAATGTTCAGCGTGTGCGCGCCGTCGCCGCCCGTTCCGCAAACATCGATGACGAGCGGCAACTCATGTACGACGTGCAAGCTTCGCTCGCGCATCGCCCGCGCGGCGCCGACGACCTCATGCGCGGTCTCGCCTTTCGCAGCGAGCGCCGCGAGCAGTGCGGCGGCGCGTACCGCTGAGATCGTTTCGTCCATAATCGCGCCGATAACCCGCGTTGCGCCGGCTGCATCGAGGTCGACGCCGGCCAACAACGATCGGAGAACGGACGGATAATCTTTCACCCGAGCAACGCTAAAAAGTTCGCTGCAAGCGTCGGACCTTCGGCGGTCAGAATCGATTCTGGATGAAACTGCACGGCGAAAATCGGCAGCTCGCGATGCTGCAAGCCTTGAATGACGCCGTCGTCGCTCACGGCGTTGGCGTGTAAAACGGCGGGAAAGCGATCGTGCGCAACGCACAGCGAATGGTAACGGGTGGCGGCGAACGCGGGGGGAAGACCGCGAAAAACGCCGCTTCCATCGTGAGTGATCGTCGACGTCTTCCCGTGCATGAGTGCCGGCGCATGGACGACATCCCCGCCGAAAACTTCGCCGACGGCTTGCAAGCCCAGACAGACACCGAAGAGCGGTCGCCGCATATCGGCCGCTTCGCGAACGATCGCCGGCGTGCGCCCGGCATCCGCCGGACGTCCCGGACCAGGCCCGATGACGATGCCGTCGTAGACGGCCGGCACGCCGGCAGCAAGCCGGACATCGTCGTTGCGAATGACATCGACGTTCGCTCCGGCCGTCCCGAACAAGTGTGCCAGGATATGCGTGAACGAGTCGTAGTTATCGACGAGCAGCAGCCGCGGTGTCATCGGTCGAGTCCGAGCACCGCGCGCACGATCGCCGTTTTTTGAAAAACTTCGTCGTACTCCGCCTGCGGATCGCTGTCGGCGACGATTCCCGCCGATGCCTGCCAATACGCCCGGCCGTTCGCCGTGGTTACACTGCGCAAAATAATGCACGAATCCATGTCGCCGTCGAAGTCGATGTGCGCCACGCTGCCGGCGTACAAACCGCGGGCAACGGGCTCGAGTTCATCGATGATCTGCATCGCGCGAATCTTCGGTGTTCCGGTAACCGTGCCGGCCGGAAAGGCCGCCGCAAAGAGATCGAGCGCATCGTGCTCGGGTCGTAAGGTTCCAACGACGTTCGAGACGATATGCATGACGTGCGAGTAGCGTTCGATGCGCATTAACTCGTCGACGCGTACGCTGCCCACGGTGCAGACCGCCGCCAGATCGTTACGGCCGAGATCGACGAGCATGATATGCTCGGCGCGCTCTTTTGCGTTTCCAAGTAAATCCACCGCGACGTCCGTATCGCGCTGCGGATCGCTGTGCCGGGGACGCGTTCCCGCTAAAGGACGAATGCGCGCCGCGGTTCCGTCGAGACGGACTAAGAATTCCGGCGAAGCGCCGAACACCGCTTCGTCACCATGCTCGATATAGAACATATACGGCGACGGGTTGCGGGCGCGAATATGCCGGTAAAAATCGAACGATGTTCCGCCGCCGATCGCGGCCGAAAAGCGGATACCGAGTTGCAACTGATAACAGTCGCCTTCGTAAATCGCCGCTTTGGCCCGCGCGACACGCGCGAGATACGCCGCGCGGTCGAGCGATTGCGTCACCTCGCCGACGGCGCGCAGCTCGGATGGAATCGTTGCGCGAGCGGCAAGGAGCCGCTCGATGTACATTTCGAGCTTGGCGGCGACCGTTGCTTCGTCACTCGGGTTGCGTGCAAAACCGATGAGCGTCAAGCGATGCGTGAAGTGATCGAACACCAGCCACGTTCCGGGGATAACGACCAGCGCGTCGGAAAACGGGACGTCGACCGGTGGTTTGTGCCCGATTTTCTCAAGCTGTCGGGCAGCATCGTAGCTGAATACGCAGACCGCGCCGCCGGGAAACGGCAACGCCGACGTGTCGATCCGGTACGTCGCGATCAACGCGCGGATCTCGTCGAGCATGTGTGGCCGATTATCGTACGTCTGTGACGTTAAATAATCGATACCGATGAACGAATAACGCGAGATGCGGTCCGTGCCTTCGACAGACTCCAAAAGACAGGCGCGGCCCGGCGTGGCCAACGCAAGATACGCCTGTATCGGTGTCAGCGAATCAGCAACAAACGAGCGCGTCACCGCGTGCAAATGTTGCGGCTGCTCAGCCGTTTGAATCATGTCCGTCTCTTCGCAACGTTCGGCGAAGCTCCGCGTAGCTCCGGCCGCGCCCGCGCGCAGACGCTACTTGACGAGTTCTAAAAAAGACAACTCGGCCGCATCGCCGGGACGCACGCGCGATTTGGTGATGCGCGTGTAACCGCCGCTGCGATCTTTGTACTGCGGCGCGATTTGTTCGACGAGTTTCTTGACCACGCGCGGGTCAAAGAGGTATTCGGCGACCTGACGGCGCGAGTGCAGGTCACCGTTGCGAGCAACGGTGATCAAACGCTCGGCCACCTTCGAGATTTCTTTTGCTTTCGTCGTCGTGGTCTCGATCTTCTCGTGCAAGAAAAACGATGTCGCGAGGTTGCGCAGCAACGCCCTGCGATGACCGTCGGTGCGTGACAGGCGCTTTTTCGAGATTTGATGCGGCATTTCGATGGTACTCGCTGTCGTATCGGACGGCGCCTCGGCGCCGCCGCATTACGATTGACGCAGCGAGAGATTCCTTTCTTCGAGTACTTGCTTGATCTCGTCGAGCGACTTCTTGCCGAAATTTCGCATCTTGATAATCTCGTCTTCGCTCATATCGAGCAATTCGGAGACCTTCGAGATGCCGGCGCGCTTGAGACAATTGAACGACCGGACCGACAGATTGAGCGTCTCGACCGGGACGTCCCACTCCGAGGCGGGAGCCGTTTGCACCGGCTTCTCTTCGGTCGAGAAACTGGTGAAAAGCGCGAGCTGGTCGGACAGAATATCAGCTGCCGAGGACAAGGCATCATCGGGCGTAATCGAGCCGTTCGTCTCGATTTCGATCGTAAGCCGATCGAAATCGACAACCTGCCCGACGCGCGTATCGTCGACCGAAAAATTGACCTTACGTATCGGCGAGAAGATCGAGTCCATCGGAATCAAACCGATCATATGCTCGATGTTCCGCTGACGATCGGCCGTAACGTAGCCGCGATGCTTCTCGACCCCGATCTCCATCTGAATCTTGGCGGCCTTGGTCGTCAGGGTCGCAATGTGATAGTTCGGGTTGAGGATCTCGACGTCGGCGTCCGGAGCGATGTCGCCCGCCGTCACCTCTTTGGGACCCTGAACGTTGAGCGATAGCACTTTGGGGTCGTCCGAGTTGAGTTTGATCGGCAAGCCCTTGAGATTGAGCAACAAATCCGTGGTGTCTTCGGTGACGCCGGGAATGGTTGAAAACTCGTGCAGCACGCCGTCGATCTTCACGTACGTTACCGCTGCGCCCGGGATGCTCGAGAGCAACACCCGCCGGAGCGAATTGCCCAGCGTTATACCGAAGCCGCGTTCAAGCGGCTCGATGACGAATTTCGCGTAGTTGTCGCGACGCTCGCGAACTTCGATTTGCGCGCCTTGCGGCGTTTCGAGAACGGTCATGATGTTGTCGGTCTTTCTCCGTTTACGTTATCCGCCCACATGGGACGATCGGACGCCTAACGGAACGAGGGAATGATACCGCCGTCGAGCGGGCGTGACTAACGTGAATAATATTCGACGATGAGCTGTTCGTCGACCGGAGTATCGATTTGCTCGCGACTCGGTAGAGCGGTGACACGCGCCGAACTATCGTGCTCGTTGAACTCAAGCCACTCGGGGGCGCGGCGCGCCTTCGCCGTTTCGAGATTTGCTTGGAAGATGAGCGATTTCATCGAGCGTTCGCCGATCGTGATGACGTCGCCGGCCTTCACGATGAACGACGGGATGTTCACGAGCCGTCCGTTCACGCGGAAATGACGGTGCGTAACGAGTTGGCGCGACTGAGCTCGGCTCGACGCGAGGTTGAGACGATAGACCACGTTATCGAGACGGCGTTCGAGCAGCTGCAGAAAAACGCGCCCGGTTTGGCCGGGGACGCGCTGCGCTTCCCGAAAATAGTTCTCGAATTGCGTCTCGAGAACGCCGTAGTACTTACGCATCTTCTGCTTCTCGCGCAGTTGCCGGCCATATTCGGAAATCTTCTGGCGACCCTTGGTATTCTGGGTCTTCTGTCCGGGCGCCGTACCCCGGCGTTCGACCGCGCACTTTTTGGATAAGCAGCGCTCGCCCTTAAGAAATAACTTGATCTTTTCGCCGGTCTTGCTCGCGGCCGTCTCGCGACGGCAAATGCGACACACGGCTGCGGTATAACGTGCCATCTTTTCCTATAACTCCCGTTACACCCGGCGCCGTTTCGGCGGCCGGCAACCATTGTGCGGAATCGGCGTAACATCTTTAATCAAGGTGATTTCAAGTCCGGTGGCCTGCAGCGAGCGGATCGCAGCCTCACGGCCGGCGCCCGGGCCCTTCACGTACACCTCGGCCTGCTTCATGCCGTGCTCCATTGCTTTTCGAGCGACGGCTTCGGCCGCCATTTGCGCGGCAAAGGGCGTCGATTTTTTCGAGCCTTTGAAGCCGAGATTACCGGCCGATGCCCAGGCGATGACGCTGCCTTGATTGTCGGAGATCGTTACGATCGTATTGTTGAAAGACGAATGAATGTGAGCGACGCCGGATCCGACGTTTTTGAATTCACGTTTCTTACGCGTCTTCGTCTGTTTCTTCGCGGCCAAAAAAGGACTCCCGTCAGTATTTATCTTGCCCCGCACGGAACGAGCCCGGGGTGTCGTCGCCTCGACCGCCACGGCGTCCCGCGACGCACGTCCGATCTGTCACACATCCGCACGGCGAGAGCGGACACGGCGCGTGAGGCAGCGGCATCACGCAAAGCTAACGCCATATCTTACCCGTTGCGGCTGCCTGCGGTCAAGCTTTCGGGGCCGCGGCCGGCAATCGGCCGTGTGATGGCGTTCGACGTCCTTTGTGCCGATACGACCATAAAATGCCGGCCGAGCAGCCGGCGCGGTTCCCGGAGCATGTAAACGCGTGGATAGGAGGCGGCCCAACCGTATGAAACGCAAACGCCGCAGGGCGGCCCGGCGGCGATTCTTCACGACGACACTGCTGACCGCAGCGCCGGTTGTTGGTATCTTGTAATGCACCTGCAACCGAGCGTGGCCGCGCACACCGCTACGACCGCGCCGCTCGTCCGCTGGCTGGGCGCCATCGCAGATCAACAGAATTTTGCGCTCGCGCCGCCCGATGATAGTGCGCTTGCCGTCTCGATCGGGGCGCTACTCACGACGCTCGCGGCCGAGTTTTCCGAATATCGCGCCATTGCCGGCGGAGCACGTTCGGCCGCGCGGACGAACGCCGAAGAACTCGCACGCGTCGTACAGGCTACGCTCGAACAGGGCAGCCTAGTACGCGCGACCGCTTCGGCCGCCGGACAAGCCGGCCGGGGTGCCGAGCTCATGGCCGGAGCGGCTGACGCGCTGCTGGGTTTCGCGCAGGCGGCGGCCGGCTCAGCCAATGCTGCGGATACCGGCTTAGCCCAAACCGTCGGCGCGCTCGGCGAACTTCATTGCCGGCTCGACGAAGGCAGGACGCCGTTACGCGACATGCGTTCGGCCACCGACGGCGTAGCGGACTTTTTGGTAACGCTCGCACGACTCTCGCGGCACGCTCAATTGCTCGCCGTCAACGCATCGATCGAAGCGGCGCACTTGGCCGAAGCCGGTTCGCGTTTTGCCATTGTCGCTCAGGAAGTTCGGACGCTGTCGCGTTCGACGCGCGATTCACGCGCGGACGTCGTCCGCATCGTGGCCGAGTTGCGCGAAGCGACGAATCAAGTTGCAAATGCGGGAGACGACTCGCTTGAAACAACCGCGGCCGCTTCACGTGAGATTGAAGGTGCGGCCGAAGCACTTTCGCGGACCGGAACGGCGATCGCCACGTTCGAGCGGACCGTTATGACCGTCGCGGACGTTGCGGCAACACAAAGCATGGCGCTACAAGCCGTTACCACGGCGGTCGAGCAGATCGCGCAGCATGCCGACGCCATTACCGTTGCATCGCGCGAAGCGGGACAGCTCGATCTCGACGCACTGCTTGCTCGAGCGGCTGCGAAAGCAGCGTGTTGGACCTTGCCGAGCGGACGCACCGCAACGTCCACGCAGCCGCGCGATGATGAATTCGGACGTTGGATCGCGACGCTCATTGCCGGTCGTCCGGCAGCTGTAAACCGGCTCGAACGGCGACCGGAATTGGAATCGCTGGCTCGCGCCGTAGATTCACTTCTCACCCGCGTGAACGCCGATCAGCGCGAGGTGCTCGGCAGCGTCGTACAAGTCGCCGTCGCCGTTTCGCGCAACGGATACGTCTGGCGCTCGATTGGAGAATCGTTGACGGGCGTCAGTCGTGAGATCGGGATCGTGCGCGAAACCGTCGACGAATCGACCCGCGGCGCGCGTACGTCGGCGGAGCTGGCACGACAGATGCGAACCCTCGTCGAGACTATCCGCGCGCAATACGACGAGGCCCTGGCTTCCCTTGAGATTGCGTTGGCGCGGATTACGCGCATCGCCGCGAGCGTTCACGGCATCGACGGTTTCGTCGAATCGATGAACGGCGCTGCAAGCCGCGCCGAGCAGATCATGACGCTCATTGAAACGCTTTCATCGGAAACCGATCTTCTCTCGCTCAATGCAGCGATTGAAGCGGCACATGCCGGCGAAGCCGGCCGCGGTTTTAGCGTCATCGCCGAGGAAATCCGCGCGCTCGCTCGCTCGACGAACACGGCCACCGAAAGCGTGTCGCAACTTGTTGCCGACATCATGGTCATCGGCGGTACCTTGCAGTCATCAACCGGAACGGCAGCTAGCGCAACGCTCGATGTCACCGCGAGCGCGCAGCAAGTCCGCGACGCGATCGCCGCGCTGCGTTCGGCGTTCGATTCAGCGACGCAACGCGCACTCGACGTATCGGCGGCGGCCGCCGATCAAACGCGCGATCTCGATAGCGTACTACAAACGATCAACCGGACCTCGACGGCGTTCGAATCGAACGGGACATCCGCTACGGGTGCCGGACGCCTGCAATTAGCGATGCTGGGCGCACGCGCACACGCAGTCGCTGCACGCCGGCCGATCGGAACGGCGATCGAGGGCGTGCGCACGTTCGGCGCAATGGTCTGCGAGCGCCTCGAAGCCGCGATCGAAGCAGCGCTCGCGGCAAATCGCGTCTCGCTCGAGTCGCTCTTCGATTTTCAATACTCCGAAGTTTCCGGTGCGCGAACGCTCTCGCTTGCACGCCTCTTCGACGTGTCGCGGGTTCCGGACAGCGGATTCACGCCGATAAAATATGCCACGCCGTGGGACGACCGGATCGATGCCGCCCTGTGCGACGTTTTGGAATCCGTCTACGACGCTGCCGCTGCTTTTTCGCCGGTCGCCATGTTCGTTTCCGATCTCAACGGCTTTCTTTACGCGTATCCGCACCGCAAGATCGCAGCCTGGACTAACGATCCGGCTGTCGATAATGCAAGCAATCGCATCAAGCGAATGTTCGAGGATGAGTATGCGCTGCGCGTCGGACGCTGGGGACTCGGCGAAGCCGCTGCGGACCTCGCACCGCGCACCACCTGGCAAACCTTTTGCCGATCGAATTGCAATCTCGAACGTGAAACAGAACGTCCGTGGGGTGCTTTCGTTTATGCGCGCGACACGAACGTCGTCTGCAATGAAGTCGTCATGGCGTTGTATGCCGGCGGACGCCGGCATAGCACCTTACGTATTTGCTACGACGCCAATGTAATCTAACGCCGCGCGTTCCGCCGGCGGCGCCGGTGCGATCGGTAATCGTCGCGTTGGCAACCGGCTCCGGCGGGAAAGAGCTTGCCGTTATGATTGCACATCTTGGTACCGGGCTCATGGGAGCGGCTTTCGTTCGCGCCGCACGCCAACGCGGCGAGGCGATCAATGTTTGGAATCGCTCGGCGGAAAAAGCTGCAGCGCTCGAAAGCGACGGCGCGGTTGCATTCCCCGACGCAGCCGGTGCAATACGCGGCGTTACGCGCATCCATCTAACGCTGTCCGACGATGAGTCGGTCGATAGCGTGCTCGAGCCGCTGGCCGATGCACTCGATCCCGGCGTACACATCATCGATCACACGACGACCGCCCCGACGCCGACTGCCGAGCGGTATGCGCGCTGGAGCCGGCGCGGCATCTTCTTCGCCCACGTCCCGATGTTCATGGGACCCAAGAACGCCCTCGAGCATACCGGCTTGATGCTTGTTTCCGGGCCGCCGGAACGCGTCGATACCATTCGACCGTTCATCGAGCCGATGACGGGCAAACTCGTCCACGTCGGGGCGGGCGACGAACGAGCGGCGGCGTTCAAGCTGTTCGGCAACATGATGCTGGTCTTCGTCGTATCGGGCTTGGCCGACATGTACAAATTCGCCCGGTCGCTCGGGATCGAGCCGACAGATGCGCACGCCCTCTTCAACGACTTTAAAATTACCGGAGCGGTCGACGTGCGCGGAAAGAACATGGCGGAGGCGAACTTCGCGCCGGCCTGGGAGCTATTCATGGCGCGCAAAGACGTGCGGCTCATGCTCGAAGAAGGCGCGCTGCACGGCGTGCACTACAACACGCTGCCGCACATCGCCGAATTCTTTGATGCGGCCATTGCGGCGGGTCACGGCGCCAGCGACGTCGGCGCCGTCGCAGCGCTCTAAACGTGCCGCTCTACTTAAGCGAGGTCGATGTCGGCGCAACGCTCGACATGCGCGACGCGCTCGAATTGCTCGATGCGGCTGCGCGCAAGATCGCCGTCGGCGGCGCGATGAATGCTCCGCGGCAACGCGTGCATTCCGGCGGCGCGATGCTGCAGGTGCTTCCGGCGGCGCTTGATGGGCGGACGGGACACAAGTCGTACACCGTCGGTGAACGCGGCGCACGCTTTTGGGTGACGCTGTATGCAGCTAGCGGCGAAATGCTGGCGCTCATCGAGGCGAATCGCCTCGGCCAAATCCGGACGGGCGCTGCGTCCGGGATCGCAACGCGGTATCTCGCAAACGCAGCGGCCGCGTCGCTGGGCCTGATCGGGACCGGATTTCAAGCGCGCACGCAAGTTGAAGCTGTCTGCCTCGTGCGACCGATCGCTGCCGTACGCGCTTGGGGTCGAGATCGGGCCCGGCTCGAGCGGTTTTGCACCGAGCTTAGCGCACGAATCGGCATCCCGGTTGAAGCCGCGGCAACGGCGCACGAGGTCATTCGCACCGCCGACGTGATCGTCACCATGACGAGCTCGGAACGGCCTGTATTCGATGGCGATTGGCTACGTCCGGGAGCGCATGTCAACGCGGCCGGATCGAATCGCGCGAACGCGCACGAGCTAGATGTAACGACAGTTCGGCGCGCGGCGATCGTCGCGGTCGAAGACCTCGCGCAAGCACAAATCGAGTCGGGCAACCTTCGCAACGCTGCAGACGCCGGCGCATTCGACTGGAGCGCGGCGGTCACTCTGGCCGAACTTGCCGCCGGCAAAGCAGCGGGCCGTTCGGGCAGCGAGCAAATCACCTTGTTCGAGTCGCTCGGCGTCGGTATCTGGGACATCGCCGTCGCAAGCCACGTATACGACGCATGCATCGAAGCCGGACGCGGGACGGATCTGCCCTTCCCGGGTTAGAGTCCGCCGGTTCGCTACATCACCGTAGCGGCTGCCGACGCGAAGCCGCCGCTATTGCTACTTCTTGGTGATCTTCTTCTTGGCAGCGACGGTCCGTTTGGGACCCTTGCGCGTGCGTGCATTGGTCTTGGTGCGCTGACCGCGAACCGGCAGGCCACGACGATGCCGTAAACCCCGGTAGCAACCGATGTCCGTCAACCGCTTGATGTGACCGGCGACTTCCCGGCGCAGATCGCCTTCGACCTTGATTTTGCCGTCGATCGCTTCGCGCAGTTTCTGTTCGTCCTCAGCCGTCATATCTTTGACGCGAACATTCGGGTCAACGCCCGTTTGTGCGAGCAACTTTTGCGCCGTCGGCAAGCCGACGCCGAAGATGTACGTAAGCGCGACTTCGACCCGTTTTTCGCGCGGCAGATCGATACCGGAGATACGAGCCATCGTTTATCCTTGAACCTGCTTGTGTTTGGGGTTCACGCTACAAATAACGCGAACCTTACCTTCACGACGGATGACTTTGCAATTATCGCACATGCGCTTGACTGACGGTCGGACTTTCATGTATGTGGCGCTCCGCCGGCATTCGCTCGTTCCCGCTTCGACGGGATGCGTTCGCTGCAAGCGGCCTTTCAATGTGGCTAGTGGAGTCGAGTGAGATTGACGAGTGAAGCACGCAATCGAAATCACCGCTATGCGGCAACTTCTTCTTTCGGCCGGAAACGATCGACATCCTGATGCTCGCCGGTATCGCGCAGCGTTAGAATGCGCGGACCCTCGTCGGTTATGGCGATGGTGTGCTCGAAGTGCGCGGCTAGCTTACCATCCTGCGTCACAACCGTCCAGCCATCGTCAAGAGTTTCAACGGTGAAGGTGCCTTGCGTTATCATCGGCTCGATCGCGAGGCATAGGCCCGAACGAAGAACCGGGCCTTGTCCGGGCTCGCCGTAATTCGGGACTTGCGGTTCCTCGTGCATCTTAGTTCCGATGCCGTGGCCGACGAGATCGCGAACCACGCCGTAGCCGTGTCTTTCCGCATGATGCTGAACCGCCGAACCGATATCGGAAAGCCGGTTACCCTTCTGCATCTGCGCGATGCCGAGCATGAGGCACTCCTGCGTGACGCGCATGAGCGTCTGCGCCTCGTACGAGACATTCCCGATCGCGATCGTAACGGCCGAATCGGAAACGTATCCGTCGAGCGTCGTCCCGATGTCGATCGATAGCAGGTCACCCTCGAGCAGGACACGCTGACCGGGAATTCCATGAACCACTTCGTCATTCACGGACGCGCAAATCGTGTGCTTGTAGCCGTGATAGCCTTGGAAGGTCGGCACTCCGCCCATCGAACGGATCGAATCCTCGGCCAGGCGATCGACATCGCCTGTCGTCATGCCGGGCCGAACGGTCTTCATGAGCATCGACAACGTCTTCGAGGTAATTTTGCCGCTGCGCCGCATGATTTCAATTTCGCGCGGCGATTTTATGGTAATCACGCGGCGCTTACCGACAATCCCGGCAACGACGCGACGATCTGCCGGGTGACCTCATCGATATCTTGCAACGCATCGACGTGCACGCAATTACCGGCTCGCCCGTAATAGGCGACGAGCGGAGCCGTATTTGCGTTATACTCGCCTAACCGCGTATCGACGATTTCCGGCGTGTCGTCCGGCCGTTGAATCAGCGGACCGCCGTCTTCATCGTCGATACCCGCGTGTTGCGGCGGGCTGAAGGTCGCGTGGTAAACGCGACCGGTACGCGGATTCGTCCAACGGCCAACAATCCGGTTCTTGAGTACCGCTTGATCGACGTCGAAAACGACCGCCGTCGCCCGGTCGCCTTTCGTGCGCAAGATGTCATCGAACGCTTCGGCCTGCGCAACGGTGCGCGGAAAGCCGTCCACGATGACGTCACCGGCATCGACCAGTTCGTTTGCCATCATGCGGATGATGACATCGTCCGGCACCAGTGCACCACGATCCATGAACGCCTGCGCTTCAAGACCGAGCGGCGTCTTACGCGCTCGGTGTCCACGCAGCAAATCGCCGGTCGAAATCTGGCGATGCGCGAACCGGTCCTCGAGGATCTTTGCTTGCGTGCCTTTACCGGCGCCGGGCGGACCGATGAATATAAGAATCATTACTTTTTGATGAAGCCGCGATAGTCGCGCATGGCCAAGCGCGCTTCAATCTGCGTGATCGAGTCGAGCGCTACACCGACGATGATGAGCAGTGACGTCGACCCGATGTACAGGCCGTTCAACCCGGCATTCCGTTGAAGCGACGGCAACACGGCAAGAATGCCGAGATAGATCGCAGCAGCCGTCGTAATCCGCAATAAGATTTTGTTGATGTAATCGACGGTCGGCTGTCCCGGACGAATGCCGGGAATGAACGAGCCGGATTTTTTGAGATTGTCGGCAATGTCGCGCGTGTTGACGACGACGGCAGAATAGAAAAACGTAAACGCGACGACGAGTAAAAAGTATACGACGTTGTATAACAGCGTATTCGGGCCAAAGTAGGTTTGCATGAACAGCGCCGTCTGCGTGGCCCAACTCGTCGAGCCGTGTTGAAACCAGGTCAACGCTTGATTCGGCAGCACGAGAATCGAGATCGCGAAAATGATCGATATGACGCCGGCATTGTTGAGCCGCAACGGAATGTAGCTCGAACGCCCGGCAAATAACTTTCGTCCCACTACCCGGCGCGCTTGCTGCACCGGAATTCTGCGCTGACCTTGATACAAAAAGACGATCGACACGATCGTAATCAACGCGATCACGAGAAAGATGATGAGCCCGAAGTAGTCGACGTTTCCGCGCGCGGAGAGTGAAAACGTCTGCGCGACCTGAGACGGAAAACGAAGCACGATACCGACGAAGATGATCAGCGAAATTCCGTTGCCGATGCCCTTATCGGTGATCTGCTCGCCGAGCCACATCAAAAACATCGTACCGGAGACGAGCGCGACGATCACGTAAGTGATGAACAACCACGAGGTATCGTAGAACACGTTAGCCCGGCTCATGTTAATCGTCATCGACGTCGCCTGGACGAATGCCAGCACGATCGTCAGCCAACGCGTGTACTGACTGATCTGCTTGCGGCCTTCCTCGCCGCCTTTCTTGGCCAGCTCCTCGAGTTGTGGAATCACGACGGTCATCAATTGCATGATGATCGATGCGTTGATGTACGGCGTGATGCCCATTGCAATGACCGACAGACGTTGCAGCGCACCGCCGCTCAAGAAGCCGAGAAAATTATAGAACGAACCGCTCTGCAGCAGCTGTTGCCAGACCGCGATGTTCACGTTCGGAATTTGAACGTGAATCATGAACACGAAAACCGCGAACGCGAAGAACACGAACCCGATCCGCTTGCGAATATCCGGGACGAGCAGTGCGTTACGCAGCGAGTTGAGCAAGCGCGGTCCTATCCTTCGGCGGCGGGATCTTCGAACGTCGCGCCGGCCGCTGCCAGCGCTTCGCGCGCCGAAGCCGAAAACGCAATGTCACGAAAGCGCAAACCGGCCGGCAGCGTCTTACCGCTTTTCGCGCCGCCCAGGATCTTCACGCCGTCACGCAATGCTTTGAGCTTCCGTTGCGCCTTGAGCGATTGCGGTGAGACTTCGTTTGCCGGATCCCAATCGGCGAGATCCGCGAGATTGATCACCGCGAATACCTGGCCGAAATGACCGATGTCGCGACCCTTTTGCGAATAGCCCCGATTGTGCGGAAGACGCCGCGCCCAAGGCGTTTGACCGCCTTCAAAAGCCGGCCCCTTCCCACCGCCCGACCGAACCGTCTGGCCTTTGCCGCCTTCGCCGCCGGTTTTCACCATGCCCGAACCATGACCGCGACCGATTCGAACCCGCTTCGGGCGCGAATGCGTGTTGGGCTTGAGGGCGGCCAGCGTGTACGCCGAACCGGGCGCCGGATTCGTAACGGATGTGTCTGCCATGTGCGCTATCCTATGAAGCGAAGAGTTCGGCGACGGTCTTGTCGCGTAACTTCGCAACTTGTTCGGCCGTCCGCAGCGATTTGAGCGCCTCGAACGTCGCGTAAACAACGTTGATCGGGTTCGACGTGCCGAGCGACTTGGTAAGGATGTCGTGGATCCCGGCAAGCTCGAGCACGGCGCGCATCGCACCGCCGGCGATGACGCCCGTACCGGGTGCCGCCGGTTTGAGCATCACTCTGCCGGCACCGACTTGCATCGTGACGGCGTGTGGTATCGTCCGTTCGACCATCGGAACCGTAACGAGATCCTTACGCGCCTGCTCGACGCCTTTGCGAATCGCTTCGGGGACTTCACCGGCCTTGCCGATCGCAAAACCGACTTTGCCCTTCTTATCACCGACGACGACGAGCGCCGAAAAACTAAAGCGCTTACCGCCCTTGACGACTTTCGCGACGCGGTTGATGCGTACGACGGTCTCTTCAAAGCCCTGATTGTCGCGGTCGCGACCGCCTCGATTGTACATCTCTAAAAATCCAATCCGGCTTCACGCGCAGCGGCAGCGAGCGCTGCGACACGGCCGTGATACTTGCGGCCTGACGTATCGAATACGACGGCGGTTACTCCGGCAGCTTTTGCCTTCTCGGCAATCGCCGAACCGATGCGTGTTGCGGCTTCGACGTTGGTCGTCGAGTCGAGTCCGTCGGCGACCGCTTTATCGCGCGTCGAAACGGCGACGATCGTATGACCCTTGGAGTCGTCGACGACAAACGCGTACGTATGATGGAGGCTGCGGAATATTTGTAAGCGCGGACGAGCACTCGTGCCGACGACCTTGCGGCGCAACCGGTCGTGACGCTTGACGCGTTGCAAATTCTTCGAAACTTTGACGGCCACTATTTCTTACTCGCCTTTCCGGCCTTGCCCATCTTCTTACGAACGACTTCGCCTTCATAGCGTACGCCTTTGCCCTTATACGGTTCAGGCGGACGAAGATCGCGGATTTCGGCAGCGACTTGGCCGACTTTCTGCTTATCGATTCCGTCGATATGAATCTTATTCGTGCCTTCGACGGTGAACGAAATACCCGCCGGCGCCTGGAACGTTACCGGATGCGAGTAGCCGAGCGATAAATTAATGTTGTTTCCGGCTTTGGTTGCGCGATAACCGACGCCTTGCAGTTCGAGACTCTTACGAAAGCCTTTCGTCACGCCTTCGACCATGTTACTGATCAGCGTCCGCGTTAGGCCGTGCGCCGAACGTCCGGCTTTGTCATCCGATTTGCGCTCGACGACAAGCTGGCCGCCGTCGAGCCGCACGGTCACGTGCTCGAGAATCGGCTGCTGCAGTTCGCCCTTGGGTCCTTGGACTTTCACGAGCAAGTCGGCAAGATCGATATTGACGCCGGCCGGGACGGCGACGGGAAGTTTTCCGATACGTGACATCTTATGCGCTCACCCACGAACGAAGAGGATTACCAGACATACGCGAGCACCTCGCCGCCGAAGCCCTCACGTTTAGCGCGTTTGCCCGACATGATCCCGTGCGAAGTCGAAATGATGACCAGGCCAAGACCGCCGAGCACACGTGGAATCTCAGTTTTCGACGTGTAAACCCGTAAGCCGGGCCGGCTGATACGACGCAGACCGGTGATGACTTTTTCTTTTTCCGGCCCGTACTTGAGGACGACCCGGATCGTGCCTTGCGGACCTTCGGCGACCTGCTCGAAGCTTTTGATGAAGCCTTCGTCGACAAGAATCTGCGCGACGGCTTTTTTCATCTTGCTGGCCGGAATATCGACCGTCTGATGATTCACGCTATTCGCATTGCGAATGCGCGTGAGCATGTCGGCGATCGGATCGGTGATAACGCCCATCTAACGGGTCTCCCTGACGTTGCTCATCGGCGCGCGCATCACCACGAAGCCTTCGTGATACCGGGGATAAAGCCGCGATGCGCGTTTTCACGAAAACAAATGCGGCACATGGCAAACTTGCGCAAATAGCCGCGCGGACGCCCGCACACTTTGCACCGGTTATGGTCGCGCACGTGAAATTTCGCCGGAATTTTCGACGCTTCGATCGAGGATGTTTTCGCCATTACGCGGCTCCCTTCGCCGGCGTCGCCTTGGTTAACGGCAACCCCATCGATTCAAGGAAGGCCGTCGCTTCTTCGTCCGTTTTTGCCGTCGTCACGATGACGATATCCATACCGCGCGCCTTGTCGACTTTGTCAAAATTGATCTCGGGAAAGACGAGCTGCTCGCGCAGACCCATATTGTAATTGCCGCGTCCGTCGAACGACTTGCGCGAAAGTCCGCGGAAGTCGCGAATCCGCGGCAGCACCACGTTAAAAAGCTTGTCGAGAAATACGTACATCCGCTCGCCGCGCAAAGTTACCTTGCAGCCGACATTCATGCCTTCGCGCAACTTGAATGCAGCGATGGACTTCTTCGCCTTCGTGATGACCGGCTTTTGACCCGAAATAGCAATCATCTCGTTGACGGCGACGTCGAGAATCTTCGAGTTTTGAATCGCATCGCCGACCGACATGTTGATAACGACTTTTTCGAGCTTCGGCAACTGCATCGGATTCTTATAGCCGAAGCGTGCCTGCAGCGCGGGACGTACGGTACCGGTGTATTTATCTTTTAAGCGCTCTGCCATGATTAGCGGTCTTTCACCGGGTTGGGAAGCTGTTCGCCCGAGCGAACCGCAACACGTACCGAAGATCCGTCGGTTTGGCGGATACGCCGGATGCGCGTCGGCAAATTCGTTTTGGGATCGATGATTTGCAGCGCGCACAGCGGCAACGGCGCTTCTTTTTCGAAGATGCCGCCGGTCTGCTGAGCTCCGGCCTGACCGGGTTTCGTATGCCGCTTGATGACATTGAGACCTTCAACCGTCGCCGTTCCGGCTTTCGGAAAGACCGCTTTGACGACGCCGCGTTTGCCCTTTTCTTTACCGCGCCGGATGACGACCGTGTCGCCCTTGGCGACATGCGGTTTTACAACGGCTTGCGCCATTACAGAACCTCCGGGGCAAGCGATGCGATTTTGGTGAAACCGCGATCGCGCAGTTCGCGGCAAACCGGCCCAAAAACGCGCGTCCCGCGCGGCTCGAGGTTGTCTTTGTCACCTTTAATGATCACGCACGCGTTATCGTCGAACTTGATGATCGAACCGTCGGGACGCGTCATCGGCTGCGAACAGCGAACAACGACGGCTTTCACGACCTGGCCCTTTTTCACCGCAGCACCCGGGATGGCCGATTTGACCGTCCCGACAATGATGTCGCCGACATGCGCGTACGGATGCCGGCTACCGCCGCTCACGTGGATGCAGAGCAGTTCGCGGGCGCCGGAATTATCGGCAACCTTGAGCCGCGTTTCTTGCTGAATCATCGCTTACTTAGCTTTCTCAACGATTTCGACCAAGCGCCAGCGCTTGTCTTTGGACATCGGACGGCACTCGGCAATACGAACGGTGTCGCCGATTCCGGCGCTGTTGTTCTCATCGTGTGCTTTAAACCGCACCGATTTGCGGACGATCTTCTTGTACACCGGATGCGGGACGCGCGTTTCGGTCACGACCACGATCGTCTTGTCCATCTTATCCGACGCAACACGGCCTTGCTTGACGCGGCGCCGGTTAATACGCCCGGCGTCACCCTGCGGCTCGGCCGCCGGCGGCGTCGTATTAAGCTGCTCCATGTCGTGCCTCAACGATCTTCTTCTCTGAAATAGCGGTTTGAATTTGGGCGTACGTGCGTCGCGCAGCTTTAACTTTCGAGAAATCCGAGAGATGGCCGGTACGCAACGAGAAACGCAGGTTGAAGAGCTCTTCCTTTGTTTCGCGCGCCTTTATTTCGAGTGCGGCAATGCTGAGTTCGCGAAACGCTCGCAGATCGGTCTTCTTCATCCGGCGGCCTCCTCGGCTGCGCGTGAAACGAATTTCACGCCGATCGGCAATTTTTGAGCGGCCAAACGCAGTGCTTCTTTGGCAACTGATTCAGGTACGCCGCCGATCTCGAACAAGATCCGACCCGGACGTATAACCGCAACCCAGAACTCGGGGTTGCCTTTACCGCTACCCATGCGAACTTCGGCCGGCTTTTTCGTAACCGACTTGTCCGGAAAGATTTTTATCCAAACTTTGCCGCCGCGCTTAATGTAGCGCGTCATCGCGACACGCGCAGCTTCAATCTGCCGGTTCGTCATCCAGCACGGTTCGAGCGCTTGCAAGCCGTACTCGCCGAACGTCAACGTGTTACCGGTCATCGACCGGCCCGTCATCCGTCCGCGATGCTGGCGGCGCCATTTGACACGTCTCGGAGTAAGCATCGTTAACCGTCCGCCTCGGAAGTCGGGTTCGTATCCTGGGTCGATAACTCGGGACGATCGTGCGTGCCGCCGTCCGTTGCCGGTTGCGGATGTTCCGCCGTCGGCGCCGACGACGGAGCACCGGGCCGTTCGGCCGCGTCAACGGTTGCCTGCGACGCGAGGTCGACTTGCGACGTCTCGCCGGTCACGCCGCGACCGTGCTCGGCCGACGTGTTGTGGATCGCCGTGCCGCCGTGCTCGGCGGTGGGATGGAAGCCCTCGGCCGACGGAGCACCGTCCGTAACGGACTCAAGAGATTGGCCGTCGGCGGTTGCAGCAGCAAGCGCGGCAGCCGTATCGAGACCGCCGGCCGCGCGCGGACGACCGGCAATCGGAGCGCCGCTACGTCCGCCGCGGCCGCCGCGGCCGCCGCGATTGTCACGGAAGTTCACGCGGTCACCCGTAACGGTGCGCTCGACCGGACGGCTTTGCTCTTGCCGCGGCTGATCCGGCAAGATTTCGCCCTTGTAGATCCAGACCTTAACGCCGATGCGCCCGAAGGTGGTGAACGCTTCGACATGCGCGTAGTCGATATCGGCACGCAGAGTATGCAACGGCACTTTGCCGTCGTGATTAGTCTCGCGTCGCGCGATTTCCGCACCGCCAAGGCGGCCGGAAATCTGCACTTTCACGCCGCGCGCGCCGGCTTTCATGGTCCGCATGATCGCTTGCTTCATCGCGCGCCGAAATGCAATGCGCTTTTCAAGCTGATCGACGATATTTTGTCCGACCAGTCGTGCATCGGTTTCGGGATGCTTGATCTCAACGACGTTTACTTGAACTTGCTTACCCGTCAACGTCTCGAGATTGCGCCGGATTTCGTCGATGCCGACGCCGCGCTTGCCGATGATGATCCCGGGTTTGCCGGTATTGACGATGACGCGCGCTTGATTCGCACGCCGTTCGATCTCGACTTTCGAGATTGCCGCAGCACGCGTCATGCGCCCGAAATACTTGCGAATCGCGACGTCTTCGTGCAGCCAGGCTTGGTAATTTTTCTTTTCGAACCAGCGGCTGTCCCACGTACGGGTGATACCTAAGCGAAGCCCGACCGGGTGAATCTTTTGACCCATAATTCCTCTAAGCTCCCGGTGCGGGAGGCGGCGTTTTAACTCGACGCGACGTGGAAGGCTTCGCCGCTGCGACCTTGGCCTGACGCGAATCCGCTGTCGACAGTGCAATGGCGGCGCCCGGCCGCGGCTTCGGCGGATACTTGGGCGGCGTGCTTCCGACGCCGATCGTCACGTGCGACATGCGCTTGCGCTTGAAAGCTGCGCGGCCTTGTGCGCGCGGATCCAGGCGTTTGGTGAATCCGCCGCCGGGTCCGCCGTCGACGGTAATGCGCGTGATGAACAACCCATCGGTATTCATGTTGTGGTTGTTTTCAGCGTTCGCGACCGCCGACTTGAGCAGCTTCTCGATGGGCTCGGCGGCAAAGACGCCGGCAAACTGCAGCAGCACGAGGGCTTCGCGTACGGACTTACCGCGGATTGCATCGGCAACGCGACGCAGCTTGCGCGGACCGATCCGCGCGAACTTCAGATGCGCGAGCGCCTCGACACGTTCTTGCGTTTGCATCACTTGACCGTCGCCTTGTCGCCGCTGTGACCTTTGAAGGTCCGCGTCGGCGAAAACTCACCGAGCTTGTGACCGACCATGTTTTCGGTGACGAATACCGGTATGTGAGCTTTGCCGTTATGCACGCT
>CBDCCS010000006.1:0-35636 GCA_965214935.1 Candidatus Velthaea sp.
CGGCTTTCTCTACGACGCATCGTCGCTGCCGACGTGTATCGGTCCGATCGCTCGGGCCTATTACTTTGCGACAGCCAAGATGACACCAGCCGAACGCGCGCAACGCAGTGCGCTCTTTGGTTCCGTTCGCGATGCGTTGCGCCCGCTCAAGCCGTATATGGTCACGACCGGCTCCGGACCGTTGCTCGAATTGCCGGTAACCACATTCCCAGGTTTACGGCTACCGATTCACTTTAGTTACGTGCTATATTTGGCGGAACGATCCGAATTTGCCGCGTTAACGTACTTCCGGCTGGCGATGCAAGCCTGTTTGATCGGTGGCGTTCAGCCGTCGCTGCTGCTGCATCCCCTGGACTTTCTGGTGGCGGACGATATGCCGTCGCTGGCCTTCTTTCCGGCGATGCATATGGCGCGTGAACGCAAGCGCCGGGTTCTCGACGCAACCTTGCGCGAGTTTTCCAAGCGCTTCGCCATCGTCGGCACCGGCGAACATGCGCGGCAGTCAATTCAGGGACTGGCCCGCGATCCGAAAGTGGCCGCCTAACGGGGCAGCCCCCGGAGTTTACTGGGCCACGCCGCCCGCCCAGCCGTACGCGCGACGCTTGTTGTCCAAGCTGTACGCGCGAAGCTTATTCCTAAGCCGTTCGGGCAGCCGGCGGCGCTCTCCAACCGCCGCAGGCCCAGCGTCGGTTTGTTGCCGAACGTTAGCGGGTGACGCGACCGGGGCTGACGTTCTGAGCAGCGCGCGCTGCCACCGAATCGATTTGCGCTTGCGTCCAAGGCTTGTCGAACCCGATGCCGGTCCCGCGGTCGGACAAGTCGTTCGCGATTCCAAGATCGCTTGTGACCGCGGCCGGAATTCCATCAATCTTCGTTGGTGGCGCGGTGAAGAATTGGGGCGCCAGACTTTCAAGCGACAAATTACCACTCCTGGAGTGCGACCGCAATGCGCGGTAGGTATTGGTTTCGCTTTACGTGCGGCATTCACTTCCAAGCACAGTCGCGAACCCGTTTTAACTGCCGGCTCGGCTAATACATGATTTCCCTACCGTCGCGATCGTCGAGCATAGTGCGCTAGCCGATCATTTATTCGTATGGTGAGCCAGAGGAACCGTCGACGAAGTTTGGGCGCCTGCAACTTCGCCCAATACGTTAATTCGAGTAAAAGGCGGTATGGTAGAGCGCTCGCCATCGCCGTGCCGCGCGGCCAACTATGATCCGAACGGATTGAAAGTCGTCGTGCCATCAGCGCCGCAACGATCTGGTTGAAGCGGACGGGCTCCGCTAGTGGCAGCACAACGCTGTTGTTCCTCGTAGTTTCAACCGGGAAGGTGCCCCAGTAGCGAACCTCAAGCGGCGTTGGCTCGAGCCAGAAGCGTTTGAGGACCGCAGAAACCGAATGCCGCGCGTCCACGCTTAAATCGATCAGATCAGGATCGATTTTGAGCGTTGCCACGAAAGCATCCAGAAAAGCGGCAGTGGTTTCTCGCAGGACCGGCAAACCCCAAGTTTGCATTGGCGATTCGCCAGCCCGGAACACCGGCTCAACGTGATCGCCGGCGCGTCCAAAGCTGCTGACGGCACCATGGTCGGCAGCACAAAACATCTCGACGAGCGAGGTTGTCGATGCGAGATACGGGAGGAAGCCGCGATCTGACGCAGCGTCAAAAAACCAAGCGTTGAGTTTAGGGATATTACCGGTGCCGGCGACAACGTGAGCGTCGCGATCGAGACCGAAAAAGTAGTAGTGCGCCGGTAATCCATCGGGATTTGAAGCCAACATCGCGCTAAGCGCGCCGGCAATGCTGCATCGCCAGCCAACGTCCACAAGACCGAATGGAATTCCGTCGTTCCAGCCTTCCTGGCCAAGATACGCGGAGAGAATCGCGCGAATGTCGGCCCCTTTCTGCTGAATCACGCTGCGGATTCGTTCGTCGGCCAGCACGTCACGGAGCTTTGCGCGTTCGGCAGAAGAAAGATTGCGCGTCCACTGCGCCCGTCGGGCGAAAGTCGCAGGTAGAAACGGGAGAATGAGCTCTGGGTCGAGGTGCAGAGCTTCGACCACGTCGAGCATTCGGCAACGTCGCAAACGCAAGAGATCGCGAAGAACATCCGCTGCGGATCCGCCGCATTGTACCGATTGGCGGCTACCGTACATATAGCGAAATTCTAACCCGGTACGCAGAATCGGTTCGAGCCGCCGCGCGACGTCAAGCAACACCTGGCCGTCTCGACTCATAAAGTACAGCCGCTTGCAGCCATCGCGCACGGCACGGCGCAATGTCCAAATCATCCAAGCCGTGAGCAAGGGGGCCATCACCCCTGCTGCAACCGCGCGCAAAACCCGCTCCCGCTCGGTCGCACCGGGGAAAGCGAGACGCGCCGTACGCGACGAGCCCGCGAAAATCGACGAAAGGCCACCGGTCATCCATGCATCAGCGCTTAATTCGCGCTCGTAGCGATTTAGATTTGCGTCGGCAAGATGCCGCACCCTCCATCCGGCTAAGCGACCATTGCGCACATCGGCTGTCGGATTATTACCGTAATACGTGAACGCCTCTTCGCGCGCATGCAACGTTCGAGCGACGTGCGCAAACAATAAACCGCGTGCCTTATCGACGCCACATTCGCACGACGCAAAAATCGCATCGCCCGGCATCCATAATCCGTGTACTGTTAAAAGATCGCGAACAAACGTCGCCGGGAAATACGTATCCGTTATAAAAACGATGGAGTCACCGCCCGAACGCGATGTGTGGAGCAAAGCGGCGGCGCCGCCAATCGGGCGGGTCAGTTGTTCTTCTAAGCGCATTTCGGCCTGCGCCAGCATCAGTGCATCGTCGGCACTTAACTCTAACGCTTGCGCCAACTCATCGCAAACGTCCGCGAGCGTCGGATGGGCGTCGTTTTTGGCGAAGGCTCGCCGTTGGGCATCACGCCGTTGCCGAGCAAAAATTTCGGCCGTGCAGGCGATCCGCCCGGTACGAAGCAATCGCCTTCCCAGCAGTAGGTAAAGGTCTTCGGGGTTGCCGACCGCTCGTGTTAAAAGAGTGTCGAAAACGTCAAAGCCGGCGTAGGGCTTGGTGGACGCACCCAGCCAGAACACATCAGTCGCGCGCGGTCTTTGCGCGTCGGCATGGTCGCACGGGCTACAGCGCAAGACGGTTAGGAGCAGCGACGATCGTTAGAGTGCACGGTCGCGGTGCGGGCATACGTGAGTGGCACAGCGCCCAACAATGTCTTGAGCACCGGCTCGGCGACGGTCACATGCGCAGATAGCATCGCCGTACCAGATGCGTCACTCGCGCCAAAAGTCACTTCGAGGCTAGCGAGCGGCCGACACCGTTTTGGGCTTCGTGCGACACCCGAGCCGTTTCTGATCGAAAGCGTAGCTCAGTATGAGCCGACCGAAGACATCTGCCTCAGCCGCAGATTAGTGGATAGCCTCGACAATGTGCGGCGACACGGCGGCCTTGCCCGCGGCGCGGCGCAGGACAGCGGCCACGCGACGCGCGTGTTCCGGCGCCTCGAATCGCACGCTGCCCTGGCGCGCCGCGTGCCCGGCGCGGCTCCGAAATGCGGCATCGCGAACCAATGTGGTAAATGCTGACCCAAGTGCCGCGATATCCCCGGCGCGCACGAGCAAGCCGTCTTCGCCGTTACGAATGATGTCGACCGCGCCGCCATCGTCGAACGCCACCGTCGGTACACCCGCGGCGGCCGCCTCGACGATCGAGCGTCCGAACGGCTCCCGTTCCGAAGCATTGCAATGAACATCGAGCGCCGCATAGGCGATGCGCGGATCGTCGAGCCAGGGCACGAAGGTTACGCGATCGCCGAGACCGAGATCGTGCGCGAGCGCGTGCAATTCCGGCACAAAGTCAGCGTCACGAAAGCGGGCCTCTCCGATTATCGCGCAGCGAACGGGCAGTGCAGCGTTTGCCATTGCTGCGGCACGCAAAAAGCGGTCGTGACCTTTCCAGCGATTGATCCGCCCGACGATCCCGAGTAACGGCGAGCCGTCATCGGGGATGCCGAGTTGCCGCCGCGCATCGGCTCGCGGCGGCAGTTTTACGTAGCTCGACAGATCGACCGGGTTGGGGATTACCGATGTCCTGGGAAGCCCGTACCAGCGCGCTAGCACACTCGAAATCGCAATGCGTTCGCGCGTACACGTTCGCGCCAGGAAGCGCAGCGCAGTCCGGCCCAATCCGTCGACCATGTCACGCACGTGCATGAGCGCAGGCGTTGCCGTCAATCGCGCGGCCGGCGATCCGATCATATGTGCTTTCATAGTGTTGGTGTCGATGAGATCGAATCGTTGTGCCGCGAAGTAGCGCGCCAGCGTGAACGTGACGCCCGGAAGCGCTACCGCTCCCGCGGAGGACGGCTTCTCGCGCGTCACTTCGCGCAGCCGCTGCGGAACATCGATGACATGCGTCGCGATGCCGAGACCCCGCATGCGTTCGGCAAACTCGCCGTCCTCAAACATGACGAGCGTCGGCTCTATATCAACCGGCAGGTGGCGCAGCAACAACGCTAGACTTTCCTCGGCACCGCCGGCTTTGCCACCGGTTTGACTGATGAAGGCTACGCGCACGGGCGGCGCATTACGCCGAATTCAACGCGCTTCGGCAACGCGGTCCGTCGGAGGCTCGCGGTCATTGCGCCACGTGTCGTTCCAGGCGAAAATGCGTCCGCGCAAACACGCCACGGTTTTTGCCACCGCGAGCGAACGTTGACGTGGAAAAAACCGCAGGCACTGTAACACGCCGGGAGAGACGCGCGTACCGACAACCATCGCCCACCAAAAGAACGCCACCCGCTCGGCGTTCGACAGGTGCTCGAGGCGAATCAAGGCTTCGTTATACGCCATGTTTTCGGTCGCTCGTGCATTGAAACCTTGACGCTGATCCTCGTCAAATCGAGGCGCCGGATAATGGTCGACGGCGACTTTCGGATCGTAGATTAGCCGCCAGCCCGCGCGGCGGAGTGCGATACCCAAGCTGATCTCCCAGTGTACTTGTGCGCCGGTTCCACGCAACCGCGTATCGAAGCCGATCGGCTGGAGCGCAGACGTACGATACGATCCATTAACGCCTTTGAGAATATCGACTTCGCGCGGCGGCCCATATCCGATATGGTGGTTACCCACATGTTTTCCGAAGGTCGGAACCTTACCAACTACGCGCGCGCGGCCGTCTTGCAAGGCCCCGCCGAGATGTAAGAAGTCGCGGCCGCCGACGCCACCGACGTTCGGATTTGCGTCGAACTGGGCGCAAATTCGCTCGAGCCAGTCGACGTGCGGCGCGGCGTCGTCGTCGGTTATTGCAACGTAGTCGGTACGAACGCGTTCAAGCCCCGCATTGAGCGCCTGCACCTGCCCCGGCACGTGCACGGAAACCGTCGTCAGCGGCAGTCCCGCAAACGCTTGCGCGGCAAGCATTTCCCACGTGTCCGTATCGGTGTCGCGTACCACAACGAGTACTTTGTCGGGCGGACGGGACTGCGCCGCAAGCGCGACCAAACATCGGCGAAGATCGTCCGGGCGTCGATACGTCGGAACGATGACCGTCATGCTTCGCGCCTGGGCATCGCGACCATGCGCGCGCTCATCGAGCGCTTCGACCAGACGCGCGTGAGATTCATCACTGCGATATGTCATACCGGTTGTACTCACAAATCGCTCCGTGTAACGAACTGAAACTGACCATTAAACTGGTCGGACTGAAACCGAAAAAAACCAAATTCGGCGCCCAAAGCAGTGACGGCTTTCAAAGACGGCGTCGCATTAGCGCACACGAACGGTCTGCGTTCCTGAACGGCGGAAAGGCTCAGCCGAATCGCGCGCCGGCGCGCGCATTCCAAACCAACCGTCGGTAACCTCCGATACCGCGTCGGCAAGCGCGGACTCGAAGCGCGCGAACGAGAAATTCTGCGCATGGCGTGCAATTTCGCGGGCATCAAAGGTTAGCGACTCGAACCGAAGTATCGCTTCGACAAAGGCGTCGACGCTCTGCTCGGCGGCAAAGACCCCCGTCACTCCATCAACGACGGTGTCGAGTGCGCCGCCGCGACCGAAAGCAATGACCGGGCGTCCGCACGCCATTACCTCCACCGGCGTCATTCCAAAATCTTCAAAGCCGGGAAATAGCAGCGCACGGCACCCGCGAATGAGTTCGATAAGACGCTCGTCGCTTACATGTCCAAGGTATTCCGCCGCTCCGCGGGTGTGGGATTTGTCCGGTCCGGTTCCGACGACGACCAATCGCCGGCCGAGTCTTGCGGCCGCGGCGACGGCCAGATCGACGCGTTTGTAAGGTACGAGGCGAGACGCCACCAGATAATAGTCGCCGACCGCTACGGACTCATCGAGCGTGAAACGCTCCGTATCGATCGCGGGATAAACGATGCGGCTGTCTCGGCCGTAGTGTCGGCTAATCCGCTCACGTGTCGTCGTGCTATTCGCGAGGAAGAGATCGACGCGTCCTGCCGTCACATAGTCCCACTCGCGCAGGCGCGAAAGCGAGCGTGCTGCAAACGGCCGTAGCGGCGAGGGAAGCCCCTCGAGTTCTTCAGCGGTACGCTCCCACAGCGCTCGCATCGGCGTGTGGCAGTAGCAAAGGTGCCGCTGCTCGCTGTTACGCAGAACGCCTTTTGCCGCCGTGTGGTGCGAAGAGATAATGAGATCGTAAGGGCGTAGATCAAAACTCTCGACCGCACCGGGGTAGAACGGCAATAGCCACCGATGACGGCGCGTTGCACCCGGAATGCGTTGCAGGCCCGACGGATGTACCCGCTGTGCGATCTGCGGCGGGCCGGTTACCGCCGAATAAAGGATCGCAAAAATGGGTGCGTCGGGATAGATACGCGCAAGCACATCGGCGACGATCTTCTCTGCGCCGCCGCGTTGAACGAGCGGGTCGGAAACAATTGCCACGCGAGGTATTCGCTGCCTAGTCACTCGATCTCACCATCCAACCCGTTCGCAAGGCGGTAAAATTGCACCTTATTGCCCCACCGGATCGACCGGATGCCGAGGCGTTTCATCATGCCGTGATGGCCGGATTCAACGGCAATATTGCTCGCCAAACAAGGAGGCGCTCACACGCTGGATTATCGTTATCAGAATTGTTGCTTTCATTGATGTGCGATAACGCACTCCTAGGTCCAATTCAAGATCTCTTCGCCGCGTGACGGCGCTGTTGGCCCACGTCGGCCGCTCCAAAGATCGAGCAAGAGCGAACGTCAACGGTCAGCGCCCGTATTTAGAACACTACCGTAACCTCGACAAATTCGCAATGCATAGCTGAAATGAACCGGTGACGGTAATTTTCTTGCACGGCCGGCTACAGCGGAATACACAATCGCGGCAAAAACGGTGCGCAGAGCGCCGCTGCGCCTGTTCGTGATTATAAATCGTCCCAGTCGCGCCCGTGTCTGCTTGGTTAGCGCTTGCAAAAGTTGCGTCAGGGAAGATGTTGCAAGCAACGCCGGGCGACGCGGCGAACGAAAGACCCGAACCAGAACACTTCGCGCGTTCATAATATACAGCGCGCAAACCGGCAGACGCGTTGGGCAGCGCAACGATGGGATCGTTGGAAATTATTTGATCGATTTAGATGCGACGATGCACGTACGCCTGACGACGCTATTGCTACGATGTTGCTATCAGCGTCAATGCAGAGACATTGGCTCGAGGACGGTGTCGTATCCGCGAACGGTGCTTTTCCCCGTGGCATCCGACGGGGCATTCGCTCAAGCACGATCAGCAGGCGAGTGCGATGCCTCTCGCTCGCTGCGCACGCTTCGGCTTCCGGCGATCGCCCAGTATCGCTCGCTAGCGTGCGCGACTCGTGCACAAAGCAACGTATAATGCGCCGGCTCGAGCTGCACGCGCCGACGGTGCAACGATGCCGCTAGGCTACGGCGCTTCTCATTGATGGCCAAGCCGTCGAGAGTACGCGGCACGGGGGAAAGCATTAGAATTACGACCGACGTTGCACTGGCATGTGCACGAGAAAGCGGCTCACATGGAATCGTGCAATTTAGCTCTCAACATCCCGAACATACTGAGGCGAACTTTTATGCTAACGCCGCCTGACCGGAGTCAATCAACCGGAATCGCTTCGTGATTATCGATTTCGAAACGATCGACAATGACAGCGTCTTCGACGCCGATCTGTGCATCGTTGGTGCGGGAGCCTCCGGCATCACCATGGCGCTCGAGTTCGCGAACTCCGTAAAACGCGTCATTCTGGTGGAAAGCGGAAGCTTCGGCGTGAATGATGCTTATGAGAGCCTCAACGCCGGTGAGGTGGACGGATTAGCTTTCGTCGGTCTGCAAGGCGGTAGACGGCGCGGTCTCGGCGGTACGACCGCAGCGTGGGGTGGTCAATGCTGCGAGCTTGACGCCGCTGATTTCAGCGAGCGGGCATGGCTCCCAGACAGCGGTTGGCCGTTTCCGCGAGCGCAACTCGAGCCGTTCTACCGTCGTGCGGAGTACGTCTTCAACGTCAGCGGCGAACGATACGACGAGTCGAATTGGCGTCGGTTCGGGCTTACGCCCGTACCGCTTGGTCACGAATTTCTCAACACATCATTCTCGGTATTTTCGCCTCATCCGCGACTCGGACCGTTTTATCGTAAGGCACTCGTCGCGGCGCGGAACCTGCACGTCGTCCTCGGGGCCACCGTGACCAACATTAGAACGAACGCGGCATGCACCTCGGTTGAAGGCGTCGAGGTCCGGAGCGCGTCGGGTCGACGGGCAAGCGTTCGTGCTCGGGTGATCGTCCTCTGTACCGGGACGATCGAGTCGGCGCGGCTGCTTCTCGCTTCGCGCGACGTTGCGCCCGGCGGAATCGGCAACGACTGCGATCTCGTCGGCCGTTACCTGCAAGATCATCCGACTGCAGATACGGCGACAATCACCGGCAGCGATACCCGCCACCTCCAGGAAATCTACGGTCTGCTCTATCGCGGTCGAACCTGGTATTGGCCAAAGCTCGCGCTCGCGCCCGCTTTAGCAAGTCGCGCACGGGCACTCAATGCGTCAGCGTTCGTGATGTTCGAATATGATTCCCCGGCGCTCGAGATTTTGCGCGACATTGTCCGCACAACGCGAACCGGCGGCCGATTGCAACTGTCCGCGTCGCGCATTGCGACGCTCGTCGCGGGGACATCGTCGGTCGTGCATGCCGGCTATCGCCGTTACCTTCGCGGCCGCTCTCCGCAGGCAAGACCGTCGAAAATCAACCTTACCTGTACGATCGAACAAGCCCCGAATCGCTATAGCCGCGTTATGCTTTCGAGCAAACGCGATACACTTGGAGTGCCGCTCCCGCTCGTCGATTGGCGCCTGACCGGAAATGGAGCATCGGACATTCCGGCTAATTACCCAAACCGTCGCCGGCGAATTTGCACGTCTCGGGCTTGGAACCGTCAGCGCCCAGCCGTGGCTTGAGCGACCCGACGAACTCCCGTGGCCGGTTTGGGATAATTACCATCAAACCGGTACGACACGCATGGCCGAGCACGCCGCTTCGGGCGTCGTTGATCCGAACTGTCAAGTGCATGGAGTTGCCGGTCTCTTCGTCGCCGGAGCACCAACGTTCCCGACTTCGGGATACGCGAATCCCGTCTTGACGATCGCCGCGATGACTATTCGTTTAAGCGACCATTTAAAGACTGCCATTCTCCACTAAAGCGGCGAGTCTCGCAAATAGCACCGGCGCAACCGGTGCTATTGCTTTGTAGATCGCTCACGCGGAATCCGTCGGCATTGACGTACCAGCACTGATAGCGAGTGCTTTTGCGGTAGGCGACTCTGCCGCTCCCGTCATGCAGGCATGCGCCGCGACGGATTTTTCGACGCACCGGCCGTCCTTATTCGTAGGGTATCGAATGCGTCGAACATGTGACGATCTTCGCTTTTTTGTTTAATTTAAATTCTGTTGTAAAGCATCCCATTTTACAAGTCGACAACACTAATGAGTCCGCTGAACCCCCTTCACGCTGGACATCTCACTGACAAATAAATTTAAAGGATACCAACGTGACTGTCGCCAGTTTCCACAGGCCCAGTACGCTGCTGCTTGCACTGACCGTCGCGAGCGCTACAATGACCGGCTGCGGCAGCGGCGGTTCTACCTCATTACCGCAAACGGGGACGAGTGCGGCGGCCTCCACCTCGGGTATACCCGCACGAAGCGTTGCTTTCGCGGCCCAACGCATTAGACCGTCCGCAAATGGCTTAACATCCTACGCATCGACCGTACTCGCCGACGCTCCGGCCGTATTCTACCAAATGGATGATACGACGACCACCATGCTCGATCTGGGACCGAATGCCGTGAGTGGAACCTATGGTGCCGATGTGACCACACACGCGACGGCAATTACGGCAGGTGCTGCCGGAGCAGCGTTATTTCCGGGCGGAGCAGCGTACGATGCAAAAGGTTATGCGTATACACCCCGGAGTGTCGTGATGGAGCCCGCTAGCACGGTCACGCTCGAAGCATGGGTGAAACTCAACGCGCACAATACGACGAATCACGATATTCCGATCGTCGTCTACGGCACGGTTGGCAAAGGCATTCGTTATGGTCTGTACCAGCACGGCTTAGGCGTCGGAGATTGTTTCGAGTATCAGCAGCGTGATCTGACGATCGCGCCGCTTAACGTGTGTAGTAACACGCGTCCGGCGCTCAATACGGTGTACCACGTCGTCGTGGTGTCCAACGGCAGCACCGTGAGCATGTTTTTTAACGGCGTGCCGGATAAATCGGTGCCCTACGCGGGATCGATCGATTACACGACAACGTTCACCGACGGCCTCCAAATCGGCGGAGCAAACCAAGTCGTTCCGTACGCAAGCGCGTCTTTTCCGGGTTCAATTGCGGGGGTCTCCATATATAATAGTGCGCTCACCCAAAGCCAGATTGCGGCGCATTTCTTAGCCGGGCAGATCGTACCGTTCGTGACCGAAACCCCGGCGAATTCCGATGCCTTCGTCGACTCGATCGGTATTAATGCTCACTTCGATAATCAGTACGGAATTTATGGTACGCAGTATGCCACGGTGAAGAGCCTGTTATTCTCCTCGGGCATCCGGCATATGCGCGAAGCAATGGTCTTCAACAGCCCGACCTATCTGACCAAAATGCAAGAACTCGCGGCCGGAGGCGTTCATGGTTCGTATTTGACCCAGCTCGCTTTCTCGCAGTCGCAAATTTCCGCTTGGCCGGCGATGGTCGGAACGTCGGTCGAAGCATTCGAGGCTCCCAACGAACAAGATGACGTGAGCAACCCCAATTGGCTGCCGCAATGCATCGCGTTTGAGAAAACGCTCTACTCGTGGGTCAAAGGCGATCCGAATTTGGCAAGATACAGTGTCCTCGGGCCGGCGATCGTCAATAATGCCGACGTCGTCCCCGTCGGCGATCTCAGCGCTTACATGGACAACGGCAACATCCACGACTACATGAGCGTCTTCAACCCGGGAACAACCGGCTGGGGCGGCTATTACCCGCCCTACGGCTGGTATGGCAGCATTGCTTACAACGTAAATCTCGGGCGGGTCATCAGCGGCTCGAAGCCGATGATCGCTACGGAGACCGGCTACGGCACCATCGCCGGTAATCCGCTTACCCTCGACTACCGCGCGCATCTCCGCTACATGACTCGGCTCTTCTTCGAGCAATTCAACGGCGGTATCACCCGTTCGTATATGTACGAGTTCATGGACGAGGGCGGTACGGGCATTTTCTCAAATTTCGGCCTGGTCCAAACCGATCTCCAGCCTAAACCCGCGTACAATGGCCTTAAATCACTCATCAGCGCACTTGCGGATCCCGGAGCTCCCTTCGCGCCGACGCCGCTGACGTATAACATCACCGGTTTTAACAATAACGTCGCCCATACGCTTCTGCAACGGCGCAATGGCCAATACCAACTCGCGATCTGGATCGAAGCCCCAGCTTGGGTAACGGCGAACAACGCCGGCGGCGACATCATCGTCCCTCCCCAGACCATCACGTTGAGCACCTCGAAAGCGTTCTCAACAACGAGTATCACGACGATGGATGACAACGGAATCATGACCACGGCGTCGTTACCAATGACGAACAACTCGGCAACTTTCCAAGTAACCGACAAGGTCTCGATCGTTAATCTCAAACCGTAAGGCACGTTTGCTTAGCCGATCTGTAAAAACGATGTGCGCATACCGTTGAATCGCTAGCACACCAGTACGGCCGAGAGTATCGCGGCGCGGATTTCCGCGCCGCTTTTTTTCAATTATGGTGAACAAAAATAACGCGCTTGAATCCCCCTCGACCCAAACAGAGCTAGTGGCACGCGCATCACACTCTCAGCTTTATACCTCGATTGGTTGTCGGAAAATGGCGACACATACGATATCATAACGAGAGTTCGGATTTTCCGTCGTCGTTCGCAGGCGCCGGCTTTGCTATTCGTTCATTTATGTTTTTGACTCGCCCGCCTTACAGGACGACGTAAGTGTTTTTTCGTCAATCATTATTTGTCATTGGTACATTGGCAGTTCTTTGCGCCGGTATTACGGGCTGCAGCGGCGGCGGCGCCAATGTGTCCGGGACCGCAGCGTTGGCGTCGCGATTGGCCGCGGCCGGCCCGGATGCTCCACCGTCGGGGCGCTCCCTTGCAACCGTACATTCCGAAACGACGAACGCTTACGTTTCAGACGTTTTGCAGGCACAGCCGCTGACGTATTATCAACTCAACGATCCGACAAGCTCGATGACGGATTCGGGTAACCATCGACTCAACGGCTCGTATGGATCGTCCGTGCATCTCCAGGGCGCGACGATCACTACTGCCGCCACGTCCGCAGCTGTCTTTCCCGGTGGCTCGTCCTATAACCCAAACGGCTTTGGCCGCACCTCGCCATCCACGCTCCTTCAGCCGCCGCGTGTGAGCCTCGAAGCATGGATCGAGCTGAGCGCACCCAATGCGACCGCACACGACCTGCCGATCGTGGTGTATGGATCGGCGTCAAGCAGCGTGCGCTATGGTTTATTTCTTCACGGTTTAGGCGGCGGAATAAATTCGCTATTGTACACGCAGCACAACGTCGGCCAACCGCAAGGGGCGTTGTACGGCGGCATCCGGCTCGTCGCCGGTCCGGTCTATCACGTCGTCGTGACGTTTGACGGCATTACGATTCGCATGTACGTCAACGGCATTGCGGACATGACCTTGACCTATTCGGGTTCGATCGATTACTCACCCTATTTCAGCGACGGCCTGCAGATCGGCGGCGCGAACCAGATCCCGGCGTACGCCAGCGCTTCCTTCCCGGGAACGATCGCCCAAGTCGCCGTGTATCCCCAAGCGCTCACCCAGCAGCAAATTACGAGTCACTTTTTAGCCGGACAAATCGTGCCGATGATCACCGAGCAAGCGACGGCGTCCGATGTCTTCGTCGATTCGATCGGCATCAATACGCATTTTGAGCGCTCGGGTTCCATATACGTGACGCAATACGCGCAAGTCAAAGCACTACTGGTGGCTTCAGGGATACGGCATCTTCGCGAGTCGATGATCTTCAACGCGCCGTGGTACGTGAACACGATGAAGGACTTGGCTGCCTCGGGAGTCCGAGCATCATACGGCGCGCTGCCGAGCTTCACCGAGGCGCAGGTACAATCGTATCCAAGCCTCGTCGGCGATTCGTTCGAGCAGTTCGAGGGAGTGAATGAGCCTGACCTCGGCTTCAAGCCCGGCTGGGTCCAAGCGACCCGGTCATTCCAGCAGAATTACTATTCATGGGTCAAGGGCGATCCCGCGATTTCGAAATTTCCAGTGATCGGTCCGGCACTCACCGGCATGGAATCGTCCATCGCATTGGGTGACATCAGCGCCTACGAAGACGCCGGGAACATTCACGACTATTTCGGTGCGTTCGAGCCGGGAACAGCGGGCTGGGGTGGCACCTATCCGCCTTACGGTTGCTACGGCAGCATCGCGTATAATGTCAATTTGGGCCGCCTGCAGAGCGGCAGCAAGCCGATCATGGCCACCGAAACCGGCTATGGCACCATCGCGGGCGATCCGCTGACCCTCGATTACCGTACCGACCTGCGTTACATGACGCGCCTGTTCTTCGATCAATTCAACGGCGGCATCATGCGCTCGTACCCCTACGAACTCCTCGACGAGGGGCCCGGGTTGTTCAACAACTTTGGGATTCTCCAGATCAACACGCAGCCCAAGCCGTCATACTACGGCATCAAATCGCTTATTGCAGCCTTAGCCGACCCGGGTGCGCCGTTCAGTCCGTCAACGTTGACCTTTCAGCTCACCGGTTTCAACGCCAACGTCCGGCACACGTTACTGCAGAAACGCAACGGCGACTACGTGCTTGCGGTCTGGATCGAGATGCCGGGCTGGATCACAGAAAATAATGCGGGCGGCGATATCATCGTGCCGGGCCAGATCGTCACGCTGGCCACCACGCAGCATTTCCGAGCCGCGGCGATCTCCGCAATGGATGATAGCGGTAAGCTAACGACAACGCCGATGAACTGGAACGGGCAAAGCGCGAGCTTCGAGGCGACCGATCGGGTAACATTAATTACGCTCTCACCGTAACGAGCTCACGGCGACGTGCCGCCCAGCAGGCCCGTGCGCCGCAGAAAGAGCAGGACACCGCGGGCTGAGCTGGCAAACGCAATTCGCTATGCTCGGCTGCGCCTTTCATCACATCGGAATCGCTTGTTCGGATATCGAGCGAAGCGCGAGTTACGTCACGCGTCTATTCGAGATCAAGAGCGATAGTGGACTCGTGCACGACCCGGAACAGAATGCGGATTTGCGGATTTTTAATGCGGGCACGGCGGGCGCGATTGAGCTGGTTTCCGGTCCGATCGTTGCAAGCGTGCTGGCGCGCAAACAAAGTTACTATCATATCTGCTACTCGACACCGGACCTTCGGCAGACGCTCAAGGATGCACGCGCGGCCGGCGCGCTACCGGTGAGCCCGCCGAAGCCCGCGGTACTCTTTGCGGGCCGGCTCGTCGCTTTCGTTCTTACACCGCTGGGCCTCGTCGAATTCTTACAGGAAACGTAAGGCACTCTGGGACGTCATCGAGGCAGCTCGTGCAGCCGCCGCCCTTCCCGTACGCTCGTGCTCAGCGCGAAGAGCATATCGGAGATGCAGTGCGGCACGTCGTACCACCGTCTGGTCTTCGCATCGAGAGCGAAGCGATGCATCGGCGCGTAGAACACGAAAGCAACCAACTTTAGCGGACTTTTCTCCCATAATAAGTACCGTTTTACGCTGGTGTAGAATCGCGCCCGATTTGCCTGCGTGAAGCGCTTGCGCTGTTCACGCTGCGGTTTAACCGGCGGCAGATGCGTGTTCGTTAAACTCGGCTCGTAGCGGATCGTATAGCCAAGTGACGTCAACCGCGAACACAGATCCATATCCTCGTAGCCATAGCCGATGTTTTCATCAAAACACGCTGCGGAAAACGCTTTGCGCGGGATGACGTTGCAATTGAGATTTATGTTCTTACGCAGCGTGCTCGACGTGTCGGTGAAGTAGCCTAAGAAAGAGGGGTTCGCAGCTACGATCGTCTTGCCGTCTTCGATCACCGAACCCGTCAGAATGACGTCTGCCGAGTTCACCCCGATGAGCTCGTACGCGCGCGAAACAAATGTGCCGGAGACAACCGCGTCGTCGTCGAGCAACGCGACGTAATCGGTTTTCGCCTCGGCGATCACGACGTTGCGATTGGCGCACAAGCCCCTACGCGGACCGCTCATGTAGCGGACGAGCGGATATTTTGAACAAACCCAACCCGACGCGCTGCCGTCGCTGCTGTCATCGGAAACAATGACTGCGTCAGGCTGCCGCTTGCCCGCCGCAATTGCCGCTAAGCAACGGTCGAGCACGTCGGGCCGGTCGATCGTACAGATGCATACGGTCAATGTTGGTTGACTTTGATTCATCTCTGCCGTACTTGTGGACACGTCGCCCAACCTCATCTCCATGGAGAAACGCAAAGCCCTCGCAGCAGAGACCGACGTTGCAGATGTGGAACACGCGGTCATGCATTCTGAGGCGTTCGCATCTGTCCGCTCAAGCGAATCGTGCGCTACGATTCGTGTCCGAGCACGCGCGGACGCCGAAGCGGACCGCGCGTGCCGTCCCGTTGCCGCCGACGCCAACGACAGTGCCATATGACCGACATACTGCGGCTGGGCAGTGACCGAAGGCGCGATCGACAGCTGCGCTTTTACTTCTTTCTGCTTCCGCAACACGAAGCAGCGCAATCAACTCGCTATCAACATCCGGCGATCGCCTTAGGCGAGGGTTTCCGGTCGCTGGGCATTCCGTTCGTTTCAAATGTCGATCACTGGCTTGCGGCTTCCGCGAGCAACCCACTTTTCCGCAGCGATCCGGGCGTCGATCCGTATACGTGCAGTGCCGTGTTCTTCACATCGGATTGGCTTGACGAAGGCCATTCGATCCCGCCGCACCTCTTCGATGGCGCGGACCGGCCGATCACGGTATATCTCGATCATGAGGACGGCAGCCGAATTAAATCCTTGCGCCCCGGCTTTCCAAAGTTCGACCTGGTCCTCAAGGCGCATTACAGCGCGACGATGCCGTTTCCGGCCAGCTTTCGGCCGTGGGCGTTTGGCTTGACGGATCGCATTATTGAAGCGACTCGTCCGCGCGACCCCATCGAGCCACGCTTGCAACGGCTCCTCGTGAGCTACCGGCATAGCGCGTATCCGCATGCCGTCCGTAAATTTATGGATCGCGCCTTCCTCGACCGTCTCGACGGAAAATTGGACGTCGACCACTATGATACGGATTTGGATCTTGCGCCGCGCGACGCGACGACCGAACACCTCTGGCGCATGACGGGCCGCCGGCACTCAAGTCATTATTACGCCGCACTGCGTCAATCAGCAGCATGTGCATGCTTTGGCGGCTATTTCATTCCTCGCGTACCGAGCAAGGAAAGCCACGTTCTCAGCCGATTGTCCAAGCGCGTCCTGGGACGTTTTCGACTTGCAACCAGTCGCATCGTGCAATTCGACAGTTGGAGATTGTGGGAGTCGCTCGCCGCCGGCTGCGCGAGCATTCATCTCGATTTCGATCGTTACGCCGCGCGCTTCCCGGTGATGCCGCGCAACTGGGAACATTACATCGGACTCGATCTCAAGCACCTCGATCGCGACATCACTCGCATGACCGCCGAAGCAGGACTCCTCGAGCGAATCGGACAGGCTGGCCGGGAATGGAGCCTTGCCCACTATGGCCCGGCGCCGACGGCCCGACGTTTCCTCGATCTCATCGACGCGCCGCGCGAACATCGCTGACCGCACGCCGAGTGCCGATCGGCTCAAAGCGTGACCGCCGTTCGGCCGATCGCTCACCGGGCGTATCACCGGCGCGCACGCCGCCCTTTTACGCCGGCGCCCGCCGGCAGCAATACGCCCGTGTGTTCGTCGCCCGTTTTGCAGCCAAGCAATCGTGACGAGCGTTACAACGCAGGAATAAGCGCCAGATCTCTTCTCTTTTAGCCGGAACCGAACGAACTGGACTGCGCGTTGGCGCACTAACTTCGTCTGCGCATTTAATCGCCGACGCGATCGTCGCATGTCGTGCTGGCGATCGCGGTGTGCATAGAGCGTGCGATGCCGCACACCTCGTAAGAATCCGTCGCTATTTGCAGTCATTGCCGACTTGAGCGCGTATACGGCCTGCGCGATCAACACCATTCGTCCAAGAACAATGGTCGCTATCATCGTCGCAATGAACGACGTGCTCTGTCGACGTTCGGCTTGCGAATAAGTCAATTGTTTGCGCGGATGCTCAATGCGTTTGAGTGGCTGCGAGCGGACATCGACTCAACAACGTGCGATGCGCGCCGTTCGCTTGACGCCGGTTCTTTTCCGCATACCACCTTGCCGATATAGAGGCAGAAATAATGCGTACCATATCGTATCGCTCACTGCGGCGACCGCTTGTCGTGTTCATATCGACGATTCTCCTTACATCGGGATGCAGCGGAGGCGGTTCATCGAATTCGCCGCCGTTGCAGCCCCTTGCGGTCAGCGGCGCGTTCACGAGTCGTGCAGTGCGCCCGCTGCAAGCGCAGGCTGCTACGAGTCCCTATTCCGCAGCGGTCTTGAGCACGAACCCGGCCGCATACTATCAACTGATGGATAGCACATCGACGTTGAGCGACTCGTCACCCCACGCTATATCGGGCCTCTATGGGTCAAGCGTGACGCGTCAAGTAAAGCCGGTGACATCCGGTGTGACCGCTGCCGCAGCGTTTCCCGGCGGATCCTCGTACAATGCAAACGGCTTTGCATATACTGCTCCGAACGGCGGATTACAGCCGGCAACGGTTTCCCTCGAAGCTTGGATTCAACTCAATGCTCCAAACGCCACGAGTCATGACTTGCCGGTGGTTGTATACGGGACCGTCGGCAGCCGGGTACGGTACGGGCTCTGGATTCACGGACTGGGTGCCGGCAAGCAGTGCTTGCTCTACCAGCAAAACAATCGCGGCGCTACGCCGCTTGCCGTGTACGGCACGACAAGTTTGCTCGTGGGGACGATCTATCATATCGTCACAACGTCCGACGGTCAGAACGTACGCACGTACGTCAACGGTGTGCCGGAAACCCAAACGAGCTACTCCGGTTCAATCGACTATACTTCTTCGTTCAGCGACGGACTGCAGATCGGCGGAGCGCATCAAGTCCCGGCATACGCGAGCGCGTCTTTTCCCGGAACCATCGGCCAAGTGGCGGTCTACGGCGGAGCACTTTCCGGGTCGCAGATCACCAATCACTTTCTTGTCGGTCAAATCAATCCCACGATAACCGAAACGCCGACGCAAGCCGACGCATTCGTCGACTCAATCGGGCTCAACGCTAAATTCGACAACGAATACAGCGTGTATGGAACACATTTCACGCAAGTAAAATCGATGCTCCAAGCCATGGGCGTCCGACACTTGCGTGAAGCAATGGCCTGGAACAATACGGGTTATTTTACGATGATGCAGTCGCTCGCATCGGTGGGAATTCGGGCTTCCTACTTGACGACGCTCAAAACGACCGAAAGCCAGGTGCAGGGTTTTCCAAGTCTCGTCGGCGCTTCCTTTGAGGCCTACGAGGCACCCAATGAACAAGATGACGTGGGAAATCCGAACTGGCTGGCCGATTGCCGTGCATATCAACACGACCTTTACAACTGGGTGAAGAGCGACCAGAATGTCTCGAAGTATCCGGTGTTCGGGCCGGCCATCACCAACCAAACCGATATCTTAAGCGTCGGCAATCTCAGCCCGTACTTAGATTACGGCAACTTGCACGACTACTTCAGCGTTTTCAACCCGGGCACTCCCGGCTGGGGTGGAACATACCCGCCGTACGGCGGATACGGTTCAATAAGCTACAACGTCAACCTCGCACGCACGATCAGCGGATCGAAACCGCTCGTGGCTACCGAAACCGGCTACAGTACGATTTCCGGAAACCCGCTCACGCTCGATTACCGTGCACAGCTGCGCTATATGACACGTTTGTTCTTCGAACAATTCAACGGCGGCATCTCGCGGACGTATAGTTACGAGTTCCTTGATGATGGAACGGGCATATTCAATAACATGGGCATCGTACAAGCCGACCTAGTACCCAAGCCGGCGTATACGGGGCTCCAGTCGATCATCAGCGGATTGAAAGATCCCGGGAGCCCGTTTTCGACCACACCGCTGAGCTTCGGGCTGGCGGGCTTCGTCAACAACGTGCACCATACGTTGCTGCAAAAACGCAACGGGCACTACATTCTGGCGGTTTGGCTTGAACTTTCGGACTGGGTAACGGCGAATAACGCCGGCGGCGACATCATCAATGCTCCGCAGACCGTAACGGTCTTCACCACAAAGCACTTTTCGTCGGCCGCCTTCTCAGCGATGGATGACAACGGACATTTCGCAACGTCCGGTCTTGCCTGGAACGGCACGTCGGCCACGGTCTCGGTGACCGATAAAGTATCGCTCGTAGACTTAAGTCCATAAACCTCTGGACGTCGCCGCGGTTGCCGGTCCTCGACTCTAGCGACTTCCTCGCATCGCCGAGCTACCGTTTGAGACGCTGCATGACATAGGCAAAGTCGCTCGGCCCGATCATCAGATTGGGCACGGGCGATTTGAGGATCAGCGGATAGCAAGCAATGACAATCAATAAACGGCACGTACTCGAACACAGCAGTGCTAGTGCCGCGCCGCTTAGCCCGTAGCGCGGGATAAGCACCAGCATGAACGGTACCGTCAACAGGAGCCCGATGACTTGCAGGACGGCAATCGTACCGGGTTTACCGGTCGCCATAAACGATTGTGACAGTATCGAGGTGGCACCGGTCACGACAATCTCGATGCACAAGATCCGGGCGACCGGAACGACGTCACGAAAGGCGCCTCCGTACAGATGCACCATCAGAAACGGCAGTGCGACAATTAATGTAGCGGCGCCCAGAAACGCTGCAAGCGAACTGATGCGCGTGATGCGCGACGTGAGCGCGACCACCTGCGCCGGCGCCAAGGCCGCTGCCTTGGGAAAAAGCACCGTAACGAGCGACGCGTGAAAAATAGAGAGTATGCGCGACACGCTCAGTGCAACGGTATATAAACCCAGCCCGCTGGCACTGATCAAGCCGACCACGAGCACCTGATCGACTTGGCCCGAGAGCGTGCCGAGAACGTCGATCGGATACGATCGAAGTCCATAGCTCAGTAAGCGTTTTGCCGAACCGCGGAAATTATCGAAGCGTAAGCTCATAAGCTTGCGCAGCCTCCAGCCAAGCAAAAATGGCACGACTGTCCACGGAGCAAGATACCCGAAAGTCGAGCTGAATGGCGTCAGGCGATGCGTCAAGGCCAACGAGCCGAGGATGACCACGCTTGCCAACTGCGGCAGCGACTTGCTCAGATTCGACGTGGTGAAATCACTGCGTGCTTCAAGTGCCGCCTGCTGGACGAAGGTAATCATCGTGAACGGAATCAGCAGCAACATCCAACGGGCAAAGGTAATGATGGCGGTATCGTAGCGCGACAGCCAGGCGGGCAGAAAGATCATGCCGACACCTGTGGCAACGAGGCCCAGACAAATGGCAAGTATGCTTGAAGCCGAAAGTAGTTCAATTTGGCGCTCGGGTTCACGGCGGAAACTGTACGTCAACGCAAGCGCGAGCCCCAAAGAAAACAGCCCCGAAAGCAAACCCGGCCACATCGACATAGCCGCTTGCTCGCCACGTCCGACTGGCGCCAAAGAGCGGGCGACGATAATTCCGGTGGCAAGATTAGCGGCAAGCAGAAAAATTTTTGCAAATAGCGTCTGGGTGAACGCACCGATCGATGATGCGAGAAACGACGTCTTTGCTGGTACCGGAACGTCCAAACTCATGCCGAGCGCCTTGCGATTCCCGGCCGGGTCGACCGAACTCTCGCGACTCGTTTCACGTTATGGACATCAGACGGATCAGCTGCGACCCGGGCACGCAAGACGGTGCGGATACGTTGACCGATGCTGAGCCGTCTTTCAGTGTCAATCGGAGTTCGACCGTGGTGCATTACCTGCAAATCAAGCCGATGCTGCGGATCCTTGCGTTCGCGACGCTGAGTACCATAGGTGTAACCGCCGCCACACAGCGGCATGCCGACGCGCGGGTCGCGCTTGATGCTTCCGCGCGGGTTGCCATGGCCGGCGCGAACGCGCGCGAGCCGGCAATACCGGCCGACACATTTGTGAACACCATTGGCTTCAACGCTCACTTCGAGAATCATTATACCCCGTACGTCACGCGCTTTGCCGAAGTGAAAAATCTGCTGGTCGCTGCTGGGGTACGGCACGTCCGAGTCGGCATGCTCTTCCGCAATCCGACCTATGACCAAGAAATGAAGGAACTTGCCGCTGCCGGAATTCACGGCCTTTACGTAACGCAAGACGCATTCACCGAAGCGCAAATTCAACAATTTCCCAGTCTTGTCGATCCGTCGCTGGAAGGCATTGAAGCGCCGAACGAACCCGACAATGTGTCCGATCCGGATTGGGCACAAAAGTGCCGCACCTATCAACAGGCACTGTATTCATGGATTAAAGGTGATCCCCAGATTGCGCGATACCCTGTCGTCGGGCCGTCGATCATCAAGAAATGGACGGAAATCGGCGACCTGAGCGCATATATGGACTTTGCCAACATTCACAATTATCTCGACGTCTTCAACCCCGATACGGTGGGCTTCGGCGGCAAGACACCGTATGGCGTGTACGGCAGCATTACGTATAATACGAACATCGTAAAAGTAACGAGCGGCGGCAAGCCGGTCATATCGACGGAAACGGGTTACGGTGCGACGGTCGAAGGCGGAATGACATCGACGAATCGCCCGATTCTCGATTATCGAGCCCAAATGCGTTATATTCCTCGGCTGTTTTTCGAACAATACCGTCACGGAATCGTGCGCACATATGTCTACGAGCTCATTGACAAAGGCGGCTCAGGAACGTTCGACAACTTCGGCGTGCTCAAAGGTGATTTAACACCGAAGCCTGCGTACACCGCACTTAAATCGATAACCACGGCGCTTGCGGATCCCGGTCCGGCGTTTTCAACCAAGCCGCTGCGGCTCGAATTAACCGGCGACACGGCCAACGTTCACCACCTGCTCATGCAAAAACGAAGCGGGCAGTACGTTCTGGCTGTTTGGATCGAAGCATCAAGTTGGCGCCCGCACGGTGGTGGCGACATTAACGTTCCCGATCAAAAGGTGAACGTGACGCTGGCGCCATCGTCGACCGCAGCGGCGACATTGCTGTCGATGAACGAGGACGGCACCTTTGCGCCGCGGGCGCTCGCGTTCGCGAACGGCCGAGCGTCAATTGAGGTCAGCGACAAAATCTCGTTGATCACGCTTTCGCGGTAGCTTCTGCTTTGCCGGCGGCGCGCGTCTCGAGGAGTGCGAGAATTTGCGCGGCGGTGTTCCCCCAGGTGAACGACCGTAGGGCCCGTTCGCGTCCGCTCTGACCCATGCGCGCCGCCAACGCGCGGTCGGTGAGAAGCGACTCGAGAACGTCACTGATGGCTTTCTGAGAGTTACCATCCACAAGGTAGCCCGATTCGCCTGAAGCGATCGCATCCTCGGCGCCCGATCCATATCCACCAACGGTAGGTAAATCGGCAAGTGCGGCCTCGAGGTAAACAACGCCGAAACCTTCAACGTCGCCGGCAATGGCGCGCACCGGCAATGCGAAAACCCAAGCGCGAGCATAGGCCCTTTTCATGTCATCGTCGTCGACGGCGCCGAGGAACACAACATGCTCGGAAACACCAAGCTCGCCGGCGAGACGTTCGAGTTCGGCGCGTTGCGGCCCCGAGCCGACAATCTCGTACCGGACGTCGGGAAAAGCGTTTTTCAGCGCCGGCAGGGACGCGATAACGCGATCGAAGCCTTTACGCGCAACAAGCCGTCCGACCGAGATGATCGTCGGAACCGCGGCGCGCTCGGGTGTTATTGGCCCACCATCGACGCCCGGGTTGACGACGGCGATCGCGGATCGAATTCCGGCATCTTGCAAGAGCTTGCGAGTAAAGCTGCTGTTCGCCACAATAACATCGGCTCGGGCAAATACGTATCGCATCAGCATGCGTCGCAGGCCGCCGCGACCAGGTGCGATCTCGGTACCATGAGCCAAAACACCAAGGCGGCCGCGTAGCGGCTTGGGAATAAGGCACGCTGCTAAACCACCGGGGAACCACATCGACGCGAGTGTGACGGTACCGCGATCGCTCAACCGGGCCCGGAGCAACGCCACCGTCATCGCGGCAAAGCCGATTACCCGGCTCGGATTCGCATAGCGCAGCACGCGGTAGGCTTGCTGTCGATCGAATTGCGCGCAATCCGGCAATACTGGTGCCACGACGAGCACCGCGGACGCGCGCGCCGACCATTCTTGCGCCAAGCGCGACATGAAGCGCTGGATACCGCCGTGGTGCGGTGGAAAGTCATTGGTCACGAGAACGGCCACAATACGCTCCTTACGACTTGCGCGAAACCAGAGCGCGCATTCACGACGACCGCGCATCGTCGGCACCGCGGCCAAGACTGACGCCTACAGCCGTCTCGCGACGATCGCCGAGCACCGCGGCGTACACTTTTTCGAGCTGGTCGATGACGACCGGCCAGTCGTAGGCCAATGTCGCGCGTCGATTGTATGCGCCCATCGCGCGCGCTCCAAGCGGGTCGCGAAGCACACGTTCGAGCGCCGCCGCAAGCGCGTCGATGTCACCGGGCGTAACAAGATATCCGCCCTGCGGGTCGACCAAATCTGCCGGTCCACCGGCGTTTGTTGCTACGACCGGCCTGCCTGTTGCCATGGCTTCGACCAAACTCATCCCGTAGGGTTCGCCAAACGACGCCACGCAGAAGACGGTGCACGCGGCGATTGTCTGCGGAACCATTTGACGTGCGACCGTACCCGCGAACGTGATTCGGTCGCGAAAGCCGGTAGCGTCCGCTTGGGCCTCGACGCGGGCGCGATCCGGACCGTCGCCCGCGACGAGCAATCGCGCGTTGGGATTCCGCCGCGCGACGATCTCGAACGCCGCTAGCAGGGTCGAAATTCCTTTGCGTGCCGACAAGCCCGCAAGATATAAGATGACCGGATCGCCGGACGGAAACGGCGCCTCGGAGAACGCGTTGATATCGATGCCGTATGGAACCACATACGTTTTCTGTACGCGGACGCTACGCACGACGATTCGTGCGCGTGCGGCCTGTCCGGAGATTACAACCGCCGCCGCGGCACGCTGTTGAAGGTATCCGATCGCATCAAGAACCGCAGTTTTTATTTGAGAAGCGCGTTTAAAAGGCCAATGAGCGACGTACGGACCGAGTACGACCGGGGTTCGCGAACCGAGCAGCCCGAGCGACAAGCCTGCGTAGACCGGATTGAGTTGGTGCACCACGTCGAATCGCTCGCGCCGATTAAGCCGAACGAACACGCGACGCATTTTGAGCGCGTACTCAATACGGCTGACGGGTCCACATTTCGCGGACGCCAGCCGGATTGGATACAAACTCACATTCGGCGGCAACGCTCCGGCGATCTTTACCGATTCACACGCTACCGCTAAGCGATGACCGCGCGCCGCAAGCTCGGTAATGTACCGGTACGCCAATAAGCCATCGCCGTGAGCGAACGTATCGGTCAGCACAGGTGACGGATGGATTATGAAAATATGCAGCCGTTTGGACACCAACGATCGGTCTCGGCTAGCGGTTCAGCTGCGCTGAGCAGCGCGCGCGACGTCAAGCGCCGGCGCCACCCGAATCAGGTGTCCCATTGCTTGACCATCTTTACCGGCCGCGACGGCATCGGCAGCACGACCGCTCCGGGCGGAACGTCGCGATTCACGATCGCGCCGGCGCCGATGACGGCACCTTTGCCGATTCGTAGTCCTGTTTCGGGGTTGCCGATCAGAATCGCGTTGAGGCCGATAATGACATCATCCTCGACGATGATGCGCGAAGGCGAACCCGGCGTTGCTTCGGCTGCCATCGAAACATGATGAAATATCCGTACACGCCGGCCGATCGTCACGTTCGGGTGAATCACGCAGCCTAAACCCATATGCACGAGCACCACGTCATCTTCGATTTCGCATTGAACGCACAGCACCGATTTATACAGCACAAAGATAAGCGCTTTAATGAACCACGCTAGCGGAAACAGCTTCGCTTTGTACGCTTGCGTGCTGTAGTACCAGAGCCGGCCGACCGAGATCGCGCGTTTCGCCGACCCCAGGAGCGTCGGCCGCGGTCCGACGGATGGCTCCGCCGTGCCGGTAGGCGCCGGTGCGGGCAGTCCAGCGCCGGAATCATCGGCTTCGAGTCGAACATCGCCGTTCATCAACTAGCTTCGTCCCTTGCCGACCAGCAATTTTCGGATCGTCGCATAGCTGTCGATTTGCATGAGCTCCTGATCGCTGAACTGCACGTCAAAGGCTTGCTCGAGGCTGAACGATAGCGTTATCGATCGCATCGAATCCCAGCCGCTCGTATTCTCGATCGTCATATCGTCGCGGATTTCATCCGGCGCGCACTCGAAAGCGTCCGCAAACACGTCCTTGAGCCGATCGTCAAGCGTCACGCATTTGCCATTTGCTGCGAGACGTGCACGTTAGCGAACCAATCAGGGACCGCGGGCAACGTAGCGCCGAGATCGAGCCTCCAGAAGCCGCCGGCAGCCGGATCGTCCGATGCGAAACCGGCCTGCGCCAAGAACCCGCTCGCCAGTTCGTTCTTGCTCGTCGCAATGTACTCACCGACGAGTTGTCGTTGCCCGCCTTCTTTGCTTTCACGAGCGATGTGAGCCAACAAACCGTTCTCGATCCCGCGCCCGATCACGCGGCAGCTCATCAGAAAGCTATCGATTCGCGCAACGTCGCCGGTGTCGTGTACGAGCGCAACGGCGATGATGCCCGCGCGATCAAAGCTATCCTCGAGTTCCGCAAAATACACGCGCCAGGAGCGATCGTCGGCCATGCGCGATATATCCCCTTCCGAATACCGGCGAGTCGTCAGATTAAATTGATTCGTCTTTTGAGTCAACTGAGCTATTCTCGGCACGCTAAAGGCATTTGCGCGGGAGATCGTGAGCGTCATGCGGAGCGAGCGCAGATAATCGTCCATCGTTCCGCTCGCGTTCCTGAGCTGCGTCCGTTCGATGTTCGAGCGATACATCTGGGTCCGGCGACGATCTTCGTCGCTCACCGAAAGCGTATCGAAAGCATTGAGGCCGCGCAAGATCCGGGCGTATCGTGAGGGATCCGGCGGCAACTCCACGACAGTGACTTCCGGCAATTGTTCGCGAACATGCCGGCACTCAAAGGCGCTGTCGTCCATGAAGACCAGACTGTCCAAGCCGATGTTGAGTTCGGCTGCGATCTCACGCAAATTGCTGGCTTTGTCGCGCCAATTGATCTTCGTTGCCACAAAGTGCTGGGGCCGCAGCAATGAACTGGGGTGCTTTTCAAACACTTCCATTGCGTCCGTCTCATTGTTCTTCGAGTTCAACGCGATGAGCACTCCGCGCTCGTACAGATTCAAAATCGCGGCGTGGAACTCGACGAACGCCGAACCGGGATGCGACTCCGAGAGTGCGATGCCGTTGAGTCCGTCTTCGCCGACGACACCGCCCCAAAGGGTGTTGTCGCAATCGAGCACCAAACACTTTTTGGCTTTTCCCTTAAGTGCCGCGCCGAAAGTAGCGTATTCTTCGGCAAGCCGTTCGATGAAAGCATACGAATAGGGGGCCCGGCCGATATGCCAATAGCGCTCGTCGAGCGCTGACGCGTAACCGAGCTGCGACTGGAGATAATCGATGTCGACGACGTAGCTTGCTTGCAAGGAAGCGACCGTGCGTGCAAGGTCGGCATTGAGCGCGCGAATTGTCGCACGTTGGCTGTGCTCGAGTTGAGCCTCGAGGATTCCGGCGCATGAAACGGCCGGAATTTCAAAGTTGTGTACAAGGATGAGCGCCGATGACTGCTCCCGGATTCGCGCAACCAAGCCGGCGACGCGGTCGACGAGCCCAGCACACAGACCGGCAACGTCCGCCGGGCTTAGCGACGAAAATTGCAAGACCAGCTTCGGCATGATGGTTTGCAGGTGCAGGGCGATCACGATCACGTCGGGCTTGTTGCGATAGACGACGCTGTCAGCGTCGCAGACCTCGTCTTGTACGGCGTCGAAGTTGCCCAATTCAACGACAGCATGAACGTTTCGCTTGGCCGCGCTAACTTTGAGCGCGGCCGGCAGGCCCGGCTCAAGCGTAATGTTCCGAACGATTGCAAAGCGAACCGAAACGTCGCCGCCGAGCCGGTCCAGTTTCGAGGCGGCGGAGATGGTCCGCGCCATTGTCGGCTTTTCATTGCGCCAATTGAGTATTTCGCTGCGAGTCGCTTCCATGCAGCCTCCATATATTTGTGACGTGATATGGATTGCATTCAGCACTTAAAGTGATCCGTCCTCGATGACCGAAACGAACAAAACGCCGTTCGTCCGCAATTGCCCGGGCGTAGCGTCGCGCGCCATCCGATTGGCATTTTCGTCCAAAATTATTCTCATTCGATGAAAGCATCCGCCTAACGTCTCAAGGCGAAGTGTTTTACAGCGCAAGGCAGAATATGCAGCAGTACGCGCGGCCGCCGACATTCGCAATCTGCCAAGCGGCTAGTGCTACTGCGAGGTCACGAGATGTCGTCGTCCTATTCTTTGGCCGGAAAAGCGCTAACGATGAACAGCAAGCGACGACCGGTTGCGGGGCTGCACAACGATCGGCTCATCTGGCTTGATATCGTGCGGCTGCTGTGCGCTTTGATGATTCTGGGCATTCACTGGCTGCGCGCATGTTATAAGGTCCATCTATTCGGCGACCCCGGCGCACCAAATTTGGTTATGGGATATCAAGGGCAATCGCTCGGTTTCAAGATGCTCCCGCACGTACTCATAGCTGGAACCGGCCACTCCCTATCGGTCTGGCTCACCAATCTCATCGGAATTCTCGGCGGCTTCGGCTGGGAGGGCGTCAGCGCGCTCATAATCGTTAGCGGATTTTCACTTACCGTTGCCGTCGGTGAAAAAAGCCTGGCGGCGCGTGGCTGGCTCGGCTGGTTCAAACGACGTGCGCTGCGGATTCTTATTCCATTCTATTTCGTCGCGATTCCATTCCTCGGCGCGTATTTTGCGGCGCTCACATTGCTGCGACACGCTCATGGAGCGCTTGCACGCAATCTCTTGGCCGAAATACACGGCCAATTGCAAACGCCGCTGCTCGGTGTCGTGCTCAGCCATACGCTGCTGTTCAATCCGTTCGCGCGTCAATGGCAACCAAGCTTCTTTGCTCCTGCCTGGTGGTTCATACCCGCGATCCTGCTAGCGTACGCAGTCTATCCGGGTATGCTCGCGGCGGTGCGGCGCTTTCACTGGATGCCGACGCTCGCGGTAAGCGCACTGCTTTCGGTCTGCGCATATCGGCTTGCCGATATGAACGTCTTCATGAATGAATCATGGTATTATATCGTTCTGCAAGAATCGTTTAATTTTACGCTGGGAATTGTAATCGGACATGCTTGGCTGCAGGGTCAATTGCGCGCGCGTATCGAGACTATTTTGTTTCGAAAGTCAACATTCTTGCTCGCTTGCGCGTTTTTCGTTGTGGGAAACGTCGCAAATTGGTCGCCGGCAACGCGCCCGATTGCCAGTATTTTATTCGGTCCGGGCTTAGTGCTCATTCTCATCGCGATCGCAAAGATGCTCGAACGCACTCCAGTCGCGGTTGCAGCGCGCTCGACCGATGCCTATGCTTTATATCTCGTCCACCAGCCATTTGCTTTTCCGATCGCCCTAGCCGCCCGGACAGCGCTCCATTCTTATGGAGTATTTTTTGGATGGCCGGCTTTTGTTGCCATTGCATGGTTGGTCACGCGCCTACTTGGGGCCGTGCAAGATTTCGTCAATCGTCGCACTGCCTCGGCGGCCGCCAAGCCACAACCTGCCGTTGCTATTCGGTAGATCGTTAAACCGGGACGGGACGCCGGCGGCCGCCTCGAGCTTCGCGCGGCTCACGAGGCTGCGGTACACCGTCGTCGCCGGCATCACTTACTTCATATCGCAGCATTAGGCCAATGGCGATCCAGAAAAATAGCCCCGGCAAAGCGGAGTGAAAATCCGAGGAGAGATCGAGCCCGATCAGTGCGGCTTGGAAGCTTAGAGCCGCAACCGAAATCTGAATTAAGCCAGTATCTTTTAAACGTAGACCCAGAACGTAGGCCCGCAGGCCGAAGACGACACTGAAAAAGACGGTGCATAGGTAACCGGCACAGCCGGGAAACCCCATCTCGAGAAAGCGCGACAAATAGCCGTTATCCAAAACAAGCGAACTTGCTTTTCCGCTATCATCGCCTCCTCCATTGAGCCACACGGCGGTTCCGACGGTCCCCAATCCCTGTCCGAGTGGCTCGGCTAAGCCTTGGTGCAGGGCATAATTTGTTTCGTCGGCACGCGCGTTTACCGAAGCATCCTGGTCGACGTCACCGAGCGTATTGAAACGCTGCTGCAGTTGCGTTGAAACATCGGCATTGCCAAACAGCGTCGACGCATTGAATACGAGGAGCAGCGAAACAACGCCAAGCGTGCCGAGCGCGGTGGCCAGCTTTCCACGCTTCGGGCTCAATGCGGTATAGATGACGATCCCGATCACGAGTGCGAGCCATGATGACCGGACGTTGGTTAACACTAAGACGGCGATATTGAGGATTGTGATGAGCAGTGGAATTGGCCGGCGCAAATCCAAACGATGAAGGTTAAAGAGTGTTACCGCGACGATGAACAGCGAAAGCGTGCCGTGCGAATTGAGCATGCTAAAAGGATGCAAGCCAAATGGCTCAGGAATGCCGAGGCTCACTTGGTGCAAATCATTCACGTAGGCCACGTCCCATGGCGGCGGGGCCACGAACTGATACACGGCGTACACGCTCTCGATCGATGAGAACCAGAGCAACGCAACGCCGAGTTGGTCGAATGCTTGTACGCGTGAAGCCGGCCGCACCAGCATCCACGCGCCAATCAGCATCGGCACACAGAACTGAGCAAAATCATAGAACGCTCCGGCGCCACCGCGTGAGGCCAGCGCAACGACGAGCGCATAGACGAAACCGAACAGCCACATGTACACCAGTGTCTTGAACGGCAGCCGGAGACGCGGCGACGATGCATTGCGGTAGACAATAACCGCCAACGGCAGGAGCGATAGCATCGGCAACACGCTCAAGAATGATAGCGGATTTCGACCAAACTGCCAGTCGATGATGCGACGCAAACCTGGAGCGAAACACCACAACCCGAGAACGAACGGAAGATACCATCGATCGAACGACGCTTGCAGCCGCCGAAACACGTTCATACGAAGACGCGGCTCTCCTTGAAGAACCAATCATACGTGCGTCGCAGACCGGCTTCAAGCGTCGTGCGAGGCGACACGCCCATGCGCCGCGACAACGTGAGATCCGGTTCACGTTTTGCGCCAGCGTCGCGTTCCTCGACGAACTGCGTTCGGAAGTCGATCGACACAACCATCGCGAGCGTACGTGCAATTTCAATTGTACTGCACTTCTCGTCGCTGCCGATATCGAACGGTTCGGACGAGCCTTCGGTCTGGCCGGCAATCGTCAGCAAGGCGCGGACCGCGTCCTCAACATATACCGGCGACCGCATCGCAAGCCCGTCGCCGGGAATCGGTAGCGGACGACCGTCCTGCACGGCATCCATCATTGCAGGAATAAGCGAGCCGTCAACATCTTGCATGCGCGGACCGTAGCAATCGAAAAAGCGCACGATGCGTGCATCAGGTCCATGAGCGCTAAGCGCCGCCGATACGGCAGCTTCACCGAAGCGCGCGAAGTTGCTCAGCGTGACTGCGCGGTCGAACACATCTGCGGCCGACGCGTGAATGAATCGAGCATGCCGTTCGCGCGCAAGATCAACGAGCGACGCCGTTGCGAGTGCGTCGACTGCCCGCATCTCGCGCAAGCTGTTCGAATCGGCATCGATAAGTGCCGGCGAAGCGAAGTGATATACCGCCGCGATTCGGTCAGGCGCTTTGGCTTGCTCGAGAATGGTTCGCAAGACGCTGGCTTCGACGGCAACGTCCGCATACACGAAGGTCACTCTTCCGGACGCAATCGCAGCGGCAATGTTCGCCAACCGGCCGGTCAGAAGGCTATCGAAAACGATAACCTCTTGACCCCGTTTTACCAGCGCATCAACCAGATGACTGCCGACGAAACCGGCTCCGCCGGTAACGATGCTACATGTCGAGTTTAGACGCACCGTACTGGTCTCAGGAATTGACCGTCGATCGCGTTGGTGCTTCGGTTGCACCGGCTTCGCGCGAAACCTCAGGATCGATCGTGTGGCGGCTCGTGACGTGCCGAATTGGTAGCAGTGAATTCTTACCGGTCGTGGTCCACCGCTCGCGAAAGCTGTTGATCAAAGTCGATGTAACCGTCAATGCGCCGATCACACTCGCATCGACCCGCGAAAGCGTTTTCATTGTTTCATCGTCTGCCGCCGTCCCGAGCCGTCCCAGCCGGACGGTCAGCATCGTCCCATCCGCAATCGTAGAAAACAACACCGCTAAGTTACTGCGCACGAGGGGCGCCGTATCGACGATAATATAGTCAAAACTCGACCGGAAATGCGCGACCGCCGCCTTGACGCGCTCCATCGACAATCCGGCCTCGAAACGTTCATCGGCGAAGGAAATGCCCTTAAACCGCTGGCCGGGAATGCCAATCACGTACGTGCTGAGTTGCGCAGTCTTAAACGACGAAGGCATCAGCTGCCCGCGCACAAAGGACAACAGTGGTGCCTCGACATTCGCGTCAATAAAAAGGACGCGATGATCGGCTTCCGCGAGCGATTGTGCAAGGCCGAACGCGGTCGCTGATTTACCGTCGCCTCGTGATCCCGAAGTGATGACGATCATCGTCGGTTCGCTGAAGGTGGCCTCGATGCGAGCGCGGAGCTGGCCGAATTGCTGCGCTTCCCGGGTAGATTCCATGGTTATCTTTCCTTTGCTAAAGCGAACCAAGATTGCCGATAACCGGAAGCCCGTAAAGCTTCTCAACGGCATCAGGCGAACGCAAACTGGGATCGAGAACGTCAATCGCAACGGCAACCGTAATCGTCAGCGCGGTCAAAAGAAATGCCACAATGAGATCAAGAGCGAAGCGCGGAATCCGCGGGGCGGCCGCAACAGCATGATCGATTACGACGACGGCCCCGAGCGAAGCGGCTGCGGCCTGACTTGCGCGAGTGTCATTCAATTTGAGTACGGTCGCGGCATAAGCAGCCTGAGCGGCATCACGCTTCGACCGCAACAGACTTACTTGCGCCCCGGTGACCGGTAGATCGCGTAAGTGCTGTTCTTCAACTTGCATCTGCGCGTCAATTGCAGCGACCCGCGCGCGATCGCCCGCCGCTACGGCCATCGCATTCCGCCTAGCCAAAATCGTCGCGGCATAGGTTGCGCTCGATGACGGCGCGCCTTGCACGGCCGAAAGTTCGGCCGACTTGACGGCTGACGTTTCCCGTTCTACCTGCTCTTTAAGACTCGGTAGACCCGGGTAAAGATCCGAAAATTGAGCGCGTTGAAATGCCAGTTGTGCTGCGTCTTTAGATTGTCCGCCGCGTAGCGCTTGTACGTATGGATTGCCGGCTAAAACTTCTTGCTTGACAATCCCGGCCGTCTCTTGCGGTTGAGCCGACTGAGCAGCGGCAATTGCTTGATCGCTTACCAGCGTCGCGTATGCGGTCCCGCGTTCAGTCTGTAACGCTCCGATGCGGGCGGTGATGTTTTCAAGCGCCTTATCGGAGCCGACGAAGGTGTCACGTTGCGCCGCGCGCTGCAACCGAGCGTCAATCGACTGCATCTCATCAGAATCAGCTTGTAAGGCATGCTCGAGAAATCCAACCATCAAGTCGTATTGACCACCGGATAGTCGTTTATAATAATTGGACGTTTCGTCAGCTAGCGCATTGGTGACATCACGCGCCAGCTTGGCATCTTTATCACGATACGAAATCGGCATAACGTTCGAGTGAAGGCCAGGTTTTGCATCGATATGAGAGCGCAAACCGTCAATCCCGCCGAGATTAAATCGAGCGGCAACCCGCTCGACGACGGTTTGACTTAGCGTTAGCGTTCCCATATCGGTACTCGGTATCATCGAATCCTTACCGACCATCATCACGTGTGCAACGGCAACGTATGTCGGCTTTAGCAGGCGCAAGATGAACGGTAACGCGACGAGCGCAATGACGAACGTAACGAGTAAGACCGTCCGTCGCCGCTGCAGCATTGCAACGAACCAATTACGATTCAACAGATCTCTCCGTAGAAGAGCGAGACGGCGGAAGACGCCGGTTTGTGCCGACCCGTTCGCACATGACGATCAATATGCGCCTTCAGTCGAAATAAGCGTGCGCACCGTGCGTAGCAGAACGCGAGCATCAGTACCAACCGATGCTTCCCGAATGTAGTCCAAGTCCAACAACGTGGCTTTCGGTAAATGTAAGGGCACGGTGGAACGGCACGTTGTCTGCCAGAAGCCGGTTACGCCGGGTGTTACCAAGTGCCGGAGATGCTGCCAACTCTCATAATTGCGCACAATAAAGGGCATTTCCGGTCGAGGTCCGACCAGCGCCATATCGCCCAAAAGCACATTAATCAACTGAGGAATTTCGTCGATCGAGAGCCGCCGCAGCCAGTAGCCGGAGCGCGTGATTCGCGGATCGCGACCCGTCGTCGGTGAGAGGCCGTCGACGCATTTCTCTTTCCTCATCGTACGCAGTTTGTAAATGGTGAAGAGTTTACCAAACCGGCCGACCCGCCGTTGCCGAAAGAAGATCGGTCGTCCATCTTCAACAAGGATTGCGATCGCCGCGGCGAGCAGGATCGGCATCGCCGCAGCAATCATAAGCGAGGCGACCGAAACATCAATTAGTCGACGCAACCGCAGATACTCAACGTTCTCGCGAAAGACAATAATGTCGGGGCCTTCAGCTGTAGCGTCTCCCTCGAACTGAGCCATCGACGCGGCCGGCGAAGCCGCATGCGGCTCACCATGCGTTTCATCGATCATCTTCACGGCGTTACCCGTTGCGGCACGAACCGCGTCGACGCATTCACGCCGACGCCTAACGCGGCGAAAACCGGCGTCCAATCGATCTTGTGACCTTCGGGACAAAAACCGTATCACCATCAGCCAACGGCGGATTCTGCGAAACATCACCATGCGTCAAAGCCGTAACATCGTATTGGGTATGCCGTCCGTTATGCATGACTTGCACCTTTTTGAGATCGGCCCACTTTTGAATGCCGTCCGCGCCGTATAGCGCGCTTAACAACGTCGTATCGTTTCGAAGGGCCACGTCGCCGGGCTTGACGACCATCCCCACAACAGTGATGACCGGCGCACGCGGAACGACGACAATATCGCCCGGCGCGGCCGGTTCAGAGAACTCCGCACTCCCAAATGCGACGGTGTGCTTGACCCCGCCGCGCACGATCGAGATGCCGTTCGTGGCCGATGTCGGTAGTTCGCCGCCGGCTTGCGCGATTGCCGTCGACAACAGGGTCGGTCGGATTAATATACGCGACGCCCGGCTCTCTCACGTCGCCGCGAACCGTTACCGAAACCGGCTTATCATGAAGCTGGATCGTATCGCCCGGTTGCAAGACGGTCCCACCGCCAAAACCCGAGCCCTCCGAGGTCGCGTTAAACGGGCCGAGCACGGCGCCGTCGCGAGAAACCGTGACGCGTTGTAGATCGATTCGGCCGCCGTCGAAGTCACCCGCGGTCTGTTGCCCGGGCTGCGCCGCGACCACAGCGGTGTTTTGGGCACGAAGTTGCGCCAGTGCGCTGGACAGATTCTCACCGGGACTATATGCAAGAACGCCGCCTGGACCACCGGCAACAAAGACCGACTGCGCTT
>CBDCCS010000007.1:0-12193 GCA_965214935.1 Candidatus Velthaea sp.
ATCGCGGAAAAGTATGTCCGGCATGAAGACTTCGATCCCGTGGCACTGGCGGCGACGTTACCGGCAGAGCCGAAGGCGCTCTTCGAGTACGTCCGCGATACGATCGCACTCGACTCGTACGCGGGTGCCATGCGCGGCGCTAAGGGGACGTTGATGAGCCGAGCGGGCGACGCCGACGATAAAGCGCTTTTGCTCGCCGCGTTGCTCAAAGCAAAAGCGATTCCGGTCCACCTCGCCTTTGCCGATCTCTCGGCAAGCGATGCAGCCGAACTCGAAGCCGCCGCCCAGGTCGCGCCGCCCGCAGCGCAAGCAGCGGCCGTACCCGATGCGTTTTATAAAGATTTGGGTCTCGTCAAAGAACGTGTCGAAAAAGCTTCAGCAGCGCGCGAGGTAGCGGACGCGTCGTACGCGCGCGCCGGCGTCGCATTTGCCGACGAACATGCACCGGAGTTACAGGCCGCCGTTGCGGACTCCGGGTCGCAATCGAGCGCCGCCGCCAAAGCGCCGGCAGCGAACGCAGCCAAAACGCACGCTTTCGTGCAGGCTTCGGTCGGTGGCGTTTGGGTCGATCTCGATCCCTCGCTCGCGCGCATCCAGATGGGTAACCACCTAGGCGGCAGCACGCGTACCGGCGATGCGACTCTTCCACCGGAACGCATTCATACCGTGCGCGCAAGGTTCGTTCTCGCTTACGGCACGGGCGCGGAACGAGTCGAAACGATCGCGCTCGACCGCACGATGCGCTCGAGCGACGTAGCAGGCGTGCCGATTTCGATCGGCGTTAGTTCGCCCGGTGTTTCGGCCCTAAGTCAAGTTGGCGAGGCCAAATCGTTCGTACCGTACATCGACATCGGGACCGACGTCGGAAACGGTTCGGCGTTCGCTTTGCGCGATCGAGAGGGGCGCCCCCTCGTTTCCGTGCGCCTCGAGATCGAGACGGCGGGTCCGGCCGTTGCCGGTGAGACGAATACGCGCGTACTCTGGGATTCGTCGTCCCGGGCGGAGCCGGCGCTTGCAATTTTACACAATTACGAGATGCTCGTCGTTTCGGGTGCGCTCGGCCAGTCGTTCAGTAATGCTATGGTGCTCGCAACGGTCGCGCACATGCGCCCGCTCTTAATCTACGCCGCAACACCGCCAACGGAGCGCGTCCTGCCTGCGGTACGTGACCTCGAACCCGCCTACCCGGTCACGCTGATCGATTACGTAAATAGAGATCTTCGCATTGCCGAGGCGCTGCGCACGGCTTCTCCAAGCGTCCGCTTCACCTTCGCTCGCCCAAGTATTCTCATGCTTTCGAACGGTTTCGAACGAGTGGGACAGGACGTTCGTGGAACGACCGCATTCGATATCGTCCAAAACGGGGCGCGCGCGGTCGCAGCCGATCCTGCCCTCGCGCGCCTGACCAATATCAAGCGCGGCATGTTGGATACGTATCTCGAGCAGCACGTCTTGAGCTTTCTCAACCGCACCGCTTTCGGCGCGCCGCAAGCGTTCGCCGAGGCGAAGAAACAGCATGTCGCAACGACGCTCGTTACGTCGAAAGACTCGTTGCCGGCGGGTATTCCCACGCAGTCAGCAGGTGCGCTTCTGGAAACCGTTTCGCACGGCGAGGTGGCGCTCGCAATGCGCGCGCCCGCGAACGTCGCGGGTACGTCGCACTACGCTTGGTGGGCGATCGATCCCGTTACCGGCGACACCGTCGGGCGCATGGACAACGGCGCGGGCGACGCCATGGTCGAGGACAGCTTCCTACTCTTCTATGCCAAGCGAGTCGGGATGGCGTTTACGCTGCTCGGCATCATCATCGGCGGTCCGCAGGCTGTCGAGGATGTCGAGATCAGCGTGTTTGCCGGCGGCCTTGGCCTCGTCGGAGAAGTAATTGGCGCGCTGAAATCGATGTATGATTTAAGCGGCGGCTCGTACGGTCAAGGAGGCGGTAGCGGCGGAGGGGGCGGCGGTTCAACTCCCGGGTGGGGTCCGTAGGCGCCGCTCGAATAAACGGTTACTTCGTTTACGATGACGCCGCGCAAAGCGCACGGTCGCGCATAGCGAAGAGCTACTTTATTTAACGTCGAGATCGTCCTCGGGCGTTGCTTTCTGCGACGAAGAGATCGTAACGCCGTCGGGATTGCGAACCGTCAACACGATCGTGCGATCCGGTTCGATCGCGCCTTCGCCCGCTTTCGGATGTAGGTTGACGTTATCGGAAACCTCTCTGGCACGTCCGAAAATATTCGAGACTCGATCGAGGGCGGTAGAGCTGACGTCTGCGGCGTTCGCCGTATTCTGCGCGCTGTTGACGGCCGATGCCGTATTCGACACGCTGGACGATGCCGTTCCCGCTGCACTTTGCGCGCCGCTCACGCCGATTTTCGAGCCGTCTACGGAACGCACCCATTTGTAGGTCAGCTGGATCTGACCGACCGAATTTCCGGTCGCGGCGGTCACGCTCGATACCTGCGCCAGACCATCGGCCCCGCGCGCGAACACGATGAACCCGCCGACCACGACATCGCTCGCCACTTCTATCGGTACTTTATCGCCGACTTGTACGCGCGAGGAAGAGACTTCATTCTTCACGTGCACGTTGACCGAAGTCGCGTAGGGAACCCGAACGGGTGTTGCCGCGCCGAGAAGAATAATGGCGGCGACGCCGAGCGAAAGATAAGCGGAGGCCGGCGATCGTAGCACGTTATCAACACCTCGTAACCAAAGGGACCGAGCATCGGCACCGACTCTCGATGCCCTTGCTTCCGTACGCGTGTTCTTTCCTGCTGCGCGCTCGGCGCCCTTGAAACGTCGCTTTGCTTGCAAAACAACGTTATGAAGAACGTTAAAATGCGGCGATGATAATATCTGGTAACGAGCGTAAAGAAGGTACGATTGGGTCAGGCGATCCCGCACCAAGTGCTGCGACGAAGCCACTCCGTAGCGGCGATTAAGAGAACGATAGGCTCGGAGCGCGAGCGCTTTCTTCGGGCCAGATGCTTCGGTCGGAGAACGGATTTAGGACCGCGGATTCCGAACTCGCGCGCATGACGGCTTTTGCTAGAGCGGGCATCCATGGTGCATCCGAAACCCTCGAAGGTCGCTGGTATTGTTCGGAAGACGTGTTCGCCGAGGAGCGGATGCGCATTTTCGGCTCGTCGTGGCTCGCCGTCGGGCGCGCCGAGCTTCTCGACGCACCCGGCGACTTCGTGCTCGCCGATGTTGCGGGCGAAAGTGTTATCGTTACGCGGGACAACGGCGGCGCCATGCGCGCATTTTTCAACGTGTGCCGACACCGCGGTACCCGTATGTGCACGCAGGCGGCCGGCCGCTTTAACGGCTCGATCCAATGTCCGTATCATGCGTGGACCTACGGTCTCGACGGCACGTTACTCGCGGCTCGCAACATGCAGAACGTGCCGGGCTTCGAACGCGGCGACTATTCCTTACACGAGATTGCAGTCTCGACGTTCGACGGCTTCGTGTTCGTTAATCTCGCGACGGAACCGGAACCCTTCGAACGCGAACTCGCGCCGTTGCTCGCGCGTTTCGCGCGCTGGAATATCGGTGGTCTAAGGGTCGCGCGTGAAATCACGTACGAGCTCGCCTGCAATTGGAAACTCGTCTTCCAAAACTATTCCGAATGCTACCATTGCCCGCTCGTCCATCCGCAATTGGACAAGTTGTCGCCGTCCGATAGCGGCCGTAACGATCTAAGCGAAGGGCCGATCCTCGGCGGTTATTCGGAGCTGCGCCACGACGGTGCGAGTCTGACGACGAGCGGAACGACTTCGCGCCCTCCGCTCCCCGGCGTTACGGGCGACGAGCTCAACCGCGTCTACTACTATACGCTCTTTCCCGCAATGCTCTTAAGCCTGCACCCGGATTACGCCATGGTGCACTTCGTCACGCCGCTTTCGGCCGGCCGGACGCGCGTCGTTTGCGCGTGGCTCTTCGATCGGAACACGATGGCGGAACCAGGCTTCGATGCGAGCGACGCCGTCGAGTTTTGGGATGTGACCAATCGCCAGGATTGGCGCGTTAACGAGTTGACGCAAGCCGGCGTTTCTTCTTCGGCGTATACGCCCGGGCCGTACGCCCAGCAAGAAGGTTTGCTCGCCGCATTCGACCGGCACTATCTCGGTGCGATGGGCGCGCGGCGCTAAAAGGCGCCACGCAGGACGCTTCGTAAGGCGGCGCGGTTACAGCACGCCGCGTAAGGCCGCCCGGCGCGCGCGGCGTTCGTGGCGTCCCGCGTACAGATAGACGACCATGCCGCTTCCCACCATGACGACGGTCGCTCCGAGCACTTTTCCGACGGCGAGCACTTTATTTGGTTCGTCGTCCGCCGGAACAACCGCGAGCACGATCGCGCACAGCGTGGTGACTGCGCCGACGATCGCCGCGGCGGAAACGGTAAAGCGACCGCCCGGAATTCGAAACATGCCAGCGCTCCGACGCGCACCGCAGAAGCGAAACGCTGCGGCGAACAAAAACAAGAATGGAAGCAGCGTCACGATGACGGTCGTGCTGACCATCACTTCGTAGGCGCCCTTGACGCTCGTACCGCCCTGTCCGAGAAAGACGAAGACGGCCGCTATGAGCGCTTGGCAGATCAGCGCCGTTGCGGGCGAGCCGTAGCGGGGGTGAATGCGCCCGAGCGCCGCCGGCAGATAACGGTCGATGCCCACGACGAACGGGATGCGCGCGCAAGCACCGAGCCACGCGCCGACGCTGCCCATACAACTGACCGCAACGAGAATGGCTCCGAGTGGCGTGAGAAATTGCCACCCGAACAGGCTCGCGCCGCGCGACACCGTCTGCATTACGCCCGAAGATGCGCTGACGGCGCCCGGGGTCAGGACCGCAAGCGCGCTCGCCGTGCCGAGAATATAGATGACCGCAATCGCGGGCGCCGCGAGCGCGAGGCCGAGCGGTATGGAGCGGCGCGGCTCGCGCACTTCACCGCCCATGAACGACACGGCCTCCGGCCCCGTCCACGCGAACGCGATGACGGACCAAAAGATGATGTCTTTGAGTGCGATCCCCGGCCGCAGCGTCGTTGCGTTAAACGGCGTCGCGCTGCCGAACCGCAGCCACACCGCAAGTCCGAGCGCGATGAGCACGATCGTTATCGACCAACGGCAAATGGCGCCCACGGTATTCAACCATTTGCCGACGCCAAGCCCGAGCACGTTGACGCCCGTGCCGATGGCGAGCCCGATCAGAGCGACGGTAATGAAGAACGGCCCCGACGTCGCAAGCGCCCCACCGCTATTCCCGGTGACGAAGAGCGCGTTGCCCGCCGCAAAATAAAGCAGCGCCGGAAAGTATGGCAGGTTCGCCGTCCAGTACATCCAGCCCGTGATGAATCCGGCGAAGGGCCCGAAGGCGCGCTTGCTCCAGATATAGAGCCCGCCCTCTTCGGGATAGTGGGACGAGAGGTGCACGACGGCAATCGATAACGGCAGAAACATGGCGAACGCGCCGCCGATCCAAATAATTAATGACGAGGGTCCGGCTGCAGCGGCGGTTGCAATCCATTGTAAATTGGATCCCGCCACGACGAAGAAGAGGGCGACGTCCCGCAAACCGAGACTGCGGTGAAGTTGCGGCTGCGTCGCCTCCGCGCTGCCTTCGATGACGGCACTCACCGCTTGCCGTGCCGTTACAACTTCAAGCGCAGGCTGAGATACGCAGAGAACGGTTGGATCAGCGAACTTCCGCCGTCGTTATACGATCCGAAACTCGGCTCGTACGGATAGCGCAGAAACGTCTGCACGTTGTCGCCCGGATTGTACGCATTACCGACAGGCGGAACGAAGCTCTGCAGCGACCCGTAACTGCAAACCTGAGGCGATTCATAGTAGGTGAAGGCGGTATGTTGGCCGCCGAAACAACGATTAATGATATTCGCAAACGTCCCGACGAGCTCGAGATTCTTCGAAACCTGGTAGGATACGCGCAAATTCGCTAGGAGCTCCGACGGCTCGCGAAAGGCGCCGATCGCATCGAAATTGCCGGTATATGGGTCCGGGATCGCGTTGAGCGCGCCCGCGCAGGACGTCGCGTCGTACGGAGCTCCGCCGGCCGTACCGTACGCATAGCGCGGATCGCGCGCGGTCGTGCCGGCTAGAGCCGTGCAGCCGGCTGCGGGATCGATGCCGGGGGTCGTTTCCGGCGCGCCGTAACGGTTGCCGGCCTCGAGCTGGAACGACGGCGTGATCGAAAAGCGGTCGTGCTTGTAATTCAGTATGAGCGTTGCGACGTACGGAAACTCGAACGAGTTCGCGCCCGAGCCGATACCCGCAGGGAAGACGGAATAGGGCAGATACTTGCCGTTCGGATCGAGCAGCGGCTGCGGTGGCGCGTTCCAATACGGATTCGCGACCGCACCGGCCGCGCCGCAAGCGGAAGCTGCCGTGCCGACATAGCAGGGCGCGGCAGCCGCGCCGTTGGACGGCGTGATGTTTGCGACTCCCTTGGTCACGCCTCCGCATTTGACGTCGGCCGCATGGGTCGCGCAGTACGATGTGTACGCGTTGTACTGCACGATGTCGGCGTTAATCGGAGAGACGACGCTGCTGCCGTTCGAAAGCGTCGAATACTGAACGTAGCTATTCGTATACGCGAACGAAAGCTGACTGGCGAAACCGTTGCGCCCGAAATCGCCCTTGTTGATCGCCAGCTCGAAGCCCTCGGATGTCTGCTGACCGATATTGAAACCGGAGATGAGACCCGATTGCTGATTGAGCACGAAGCTCTCGATCTCGTCGTGCGTTTTACGATAGAACGGCGTCAATTTGAACGAGAGGTCCGTGCCTTTGAAGGCGTGTTCGAGCGAGAAATCCGCGTTGTACGAAACGGAGGGTCGCACGTCGTGACTCGGCGTGTTGAAGCCATACGAATAAAAGCTCGGACCGAGTAGATCCGGTAGGTTTTGCTGTAAGGCCGAGTACTGCTCGTAAGCCGAGCTCGGCTGCTCGTTGTATTTGCCGTAGCTCGCACGCAGCACGGTGTTCGGGTCGAGCGCATACGTCATGCCGAGGCGCGGTTGTAAGATGTCGTAATCCGAACGCAGACCCGAAACGTTTTGTAAGTTGAGCGCTTGATAGCCGGCCGAGGCGCACGAGGTCGTGATCGGATTCGGCGTCGTCGCGAAGGTGGTCTTATCGATGAGGTTTCCCGAGGTCGGGTCGTAACACGTGTCTTTGTTATAAGCGTTGAACCAAAACGCGCGTGCGGGACTGCCCGTCGTATCGGCCCCGATGAAGGCATAGTGGTCGAGGCGCAGGCCGAGGTTTAGCGTAAGTTTATCGAACGGCTTGTACTGATCGGTGATCGAATAGCCGCTGAAGATCGGCTTGACTTGATTGTATTCACCGTACTGGCCGTTCTCGGCGACGTAGTAGCCGCAGGGGCCCGTGCCGCATCGCACGCCGGCGAGGGCCGCGGGCGTAGCGCCAGGCGTCGGGCAGACCACGTTGCGCGTCGCGCATCCAATTCCGCTGAGCGTCGCAAACGTGGCCGGTGTGGCGACGTCGAGCGTCGTGCCGGGGTTGCAGGTCGTGGGCGCGGCCGCAGTCCCGGTTAGCGCATAGCAGGTCCCGCTCGTGAGGTCGTTACGATTGACCAAGACGGCGAACTGGTCTCCGGCACCAAACATCTGCTGGTTGTACATGCGCAGCGCCGTCGAGGTGGTCAGCGAACCTTGGATCTCCAGCAGGTTGCGACTGTTGATCTGATCCGCGAAGGTGGCGCTCAGTCCGCGCGTATGAGCGCTCAGTTCGTAATCGCCATAATCGTATCCGGTGTAGAGGCTGCCGCCGTTGGACGACGAGTTCGGTCCCGTCCCGATGTAGTCGGAATAATAGGTGTATCCGTAGAGCCGTAAATACGCTTGCGAGCTGAAATTCTTCTGATACTGTGCCTTGAAGATACCTTGCTGATTGAGCTGGACATCTCGATCGTCGAGTGGAATGGGACCGTTGAAGGCGCGGCTCCTAGGGCTCGACGGAAACAGATACGGTACGACGAGCGATTTGTACGCACTCGGATTGTTCGGCAGAAACGTTCCGAGTGCGCCGTTGTATTGCCAGCTATCGGAATACGAAAGCGCGTTACCCCCGGTATAACCCGTTACGCTGTTGTAGGCGCGCACGTTGGGCAGGCCCATGTCGAGCGCGGAGCTTGAAAGGGCCGAGTAAATTTCATCGTTATCGTAGAGTAGCTGAACGTCGTCTTTGAGGCCGCCGCTCTTGTGCGGAATGCCGAAATGCAAGTTCACGATCGTGGAACGCGTCGCGTCGTTGATGATCGCCGCCGCGTTCGCACCGCCGTAGACGGTCGGGCCCAGGGCGTAGCCCGGGGTAAGCGGCTGGCTGATGTTGGGCCGGCCATTCGTGAAACAGGACGGTAGCGTCGCTAGGATCGCGCTTGCCGTAGGACATCCGAAGAGAACCGGCCCGAATTCGTTAGCCGTAGAGCGGCCGTCGTACTGATCGACGTACCGATGGTCTTGGTTGAAACCGCCGATTGCCACATAGTAGGAAAACGTGCGCTCTTTGTTCGCGCCGCCGAGTTCGACGTTCGCGCTGTGATAATACGACGGACCGCCGAGAGCGATCGACGCCTCTTCCGTAGCGGGATACGTCCCCGTTTTGATGACCTGATTGATGGAGCCCGCCAGACCCTGCGCTTCAGAGTTTGCGGGGCTCGCGCCCGTGTAGACTTGCAATTCTTGCTGTCCGAGCGAGGAGGTCGAGCCCGATGGGTAGTTGTCGAAGCCTCGGTTGATCGGAATGCCGTCGAACTCGTAACCGACTTCGCCGCTGTCGCCACCGCGAATGTGCACCGTTTCGTTGTAGCCGGTCTGATTCGGCGGCACGTACGCGCCGGGCACGCTCGCGATTGCGGAATAGGCGCTATTGAGATTCCCGCCACCACCGAGAGCGGCGGCCCGATCTTGCTGCGCCGCATTGACGGAATAGACGTCGGCCGTCGTGCCGGGCCGCACGAGGTCTGCGTTCGAACGCGCGTTGACGCGACCGATCGTCCGCAACGTTTTTTTGAGGCTGAGCGGTACGGTTTGCGAAGTGTCGGCATGGACGGTCACGCCGGAGAGGGCGACCGCATCGTAGCCGCTTTGCTCGACCGATAACGTGTATGTATCGGGCGAAAGTGAAACGAAGGCGAAACGGCCCGCGGCATCGGTCGCTACGGTAGCGCTTTGCGACGGACTCGTCACCGTCACTTTCGCGCCGGCTACCGCGGTGGAAGTCGCCGCGTCGACGACGCGGCCGCTGATGCCGCCCGTCGTTCCGGCAAACGCGCGAATGTTCGTAAGAAGCGATAGGACGACGAACAAAGCGGAGGCAGTGGTCGCGATGCGCCGAAATAGCAAAGCATCGACTCCATCCCAAGCGAAAGATTTCGACGCTCCGTTGGCTCGCGTTCGGGCGGTTCCTCCGTTGCTAAGGCCAATCGGCGACAACACGAAGAAGGCGAGGGTCGTCGGCGCTATGGCTGACCACGGCGGTAATTTGCAACGCTCGTTGCCGAGGGCGGCGTATTGGGACGAAGCCTTCTACGAACGCGAGCGGCTCGGCGTGTTCTGGAACGAATGGTTTCTCGTCGCTCGCGCGAGCGATCTCGAGCGTACTGGCGATTATCGCGTCGTCGACGTCGCGGGCGAAAGCGTTATCGTGGTTCGCGACGGCGAGGGGATGCTGCGCGCGCACCTTAACTTTTGCCGTCATCGCGGCAGCCGGCTCTTGTGCGGCGAAGGCACCTTGCGCGGGGCGATCCGTTGTCCGTACCACGCGTGGGCATACGCGCTCGACGGAGCGCTCGTGGCGAGCCCGTTCGTCGAGGCGGCCGCGTTGCCGGATGAGGTCCGCCGGCTGTACGCGGCCGAACTCGACGAATGGGGCGGATTTATCTTCGTACGCATCGCGTCGCCGGACGGCATGCGGCGACGGCCGTTACGCGAACAGCTGGGCCCCGCCGCAGCCCGAATCGCGCGTTATCCGCTTGCCGAACTGCGTACCGGTGCGAGCTTGCGCTACGAGGTCGCCGCAAACTGGAAAGTTATTCTCGAAAACTATAACGAGTGTTATCACTGTGCGGGCGTTCATCCCGAGCTATGCCGCCTGGTGCCCGCGTTCAAGCAAGGCGGCGCTGCGGACCTGGATTGGGAGAACGGCATCCCGCATCGCGAGGGCGCCGTGACGTTCAGCCTCAGCGGCACGACGACTCGTGCCCCGCTCGCCGGGCTCGACGAACACGAGCGCACGCGGCACAAGGGCGAATTGGTCTATCCGAATTTGATGTTGAGCCTGGCGTGCGATCACGTGGCGGCCTTTTCGGTTTTTCCCGAAGGGCCCGCGCGAACGACGATCGTTTGCGAGCTGCTCTTCGCACCGCAAGAAATCGCGCGCGCGGATTTCGATCCGGCGGACGTGCGCGACTTCTGGGATATCGTCAATCGCCAAGATTGGGCTATCTGCGAATCCGTTCAAGCCGGCATGCGTTCGCAATCGTTTCGCTACGGTTATTACGCCCCGATGGAAGATGCGAGCCTCGACATTCGGCGCTATCTCGAAGAGCGATTAGCGATCGATGCGTGAGTTCGACGTTGCGGTGCTCGGCCTCGGCGGTATCGGCAGCGGGGCGGCTTACTGGCTAGCACGCCGCGGCGTGCGCGTGCTCGGCCTCGAGCAATTCGAACTCGGCCACGTGCGCGGCGAATCGCACGACCATTCGCGCATCATCCGGCTTTCGTATCATACGCCGCAATACGTCCGGCTTGCGAAACGCGCGTACGCCTCTTGGGCGATGCTCGAAGCCGAAACGGGCGAGCAGCTCGTCTATCGGACCGGCGGCCTCGACCTCGGGCCGCGCGCCGGAGCGATTCCGCTGGATGTATATGCTTCGAGCTTACGTACTTGCGACGTGCCCTTCGAAACGCTCGACGCTGAGGATATCCGGCGCCGTTGGCCCGTCTTCACTATCGAAGACGACGTGCACGGCATCTATCAAACGGAGGGTGGGATCGTTGCGGCCGCGCGCGCGACGGCGGCCCATCAACGCGCCGCGCGCGCGCTCGGCGCCGTGCTGCTCGACGGCATCCGCTTGTCGGCGCTGCGTTGCGTAGGCGACGAAATCGAACTCGTCCTCGCGGACGGAACGACGTACCGTGCTTATAAACTCGTGATTGCGGCCGGGCCTTGGACGGCGCCCGTGCTACGTTTCTTCGATATCTCGCTGCCGCTCGAAGTGACGAAGGAACAAGTCACCTACTTCGCGCCGGCCGATCCCACGCCGTTTGCGCCGGATCGCTTCCCGGTGTGGATCTGGATGGACGATCCGTCGTTTTACGGCTTTCCGATTTTCGGCGAAGCGGGGGTTAAGATCGCACAAGACGCGGGCGGGAAATCCGTCGATCCCGATACGCGCGGCTTCGAACCCGATCCGGAAATCTCGTCGCGCATGCGCGCGTTTATGGAGCGCCGCTTGCCGGCCGCGCTCGGTCGCGAGATCGTTACGAAGACGTGTCTCTACACCTTGACGCCCGATCGTGATTTCGTCGTCGACCGGCTCCCGGAGCATCCGAACGTCTCGGTCGCGATCGGCGCCGGTCACGCGTTTAAATTCGCTTCGGTCATCGGGCGAGTGTTGAGCGAACTCGCCCTCGACGGCGCGACGCCGAGCGACGTAACGGGTTTTGAAGTCGATCGAGCGATCCTGCAGATGGCGTCGCCACCGAAATCTTATATGCTGTGAGGGTGACTCGATCGTTCGTTTGCGCACTCGCCGTCGCGTTGTCGGTCTGTTCGCTCGACGGCGCCGCGCGCGCCGCGACCTCCGCCACCGTGCCGCCCTACGCAGCGCTCGACGTGCGCGAAGCGCTCGTGCCGATGCGCGACGGAAAGCGTCTCGCCGTCAACCTGTTCTTTCCACGCGGCGTCTCGCCGAAGACGCGCCTGCCGCTCATCTTAGAATATTTGCCCTATCGAAAAGACGACTGGTCGCTCGCGCGCGACTATGGGGATTATTCGTACTTCGTACGGCGCGGATACGTCGCCGCGCGGCTCGACATCCGCGGAACGGGCCGCAGCGAAGGCCTAACGCCGGATCGCGAATATTCCGAAGCGGAGCAGCGCGATTGTGCGGATGCCGTCGCGTGGCTCGCGAGCCGTCC
>CBDCCS010000008.1:0-28472 GCA_965214935.1 Candidatus Velthaea sp.
TGCGGAATGCGCCGCGCACTTTGCGGCGATTCGCGGTTACCTCGACAGCTTGGGTCTTGCATACGACTTCAATCCGCGGCTCGTGCGCGGTTTCGACTATTACACGCGCACTGTTTTTGAGATTACATCGCAAGCGCTCGGCGCGCAAAGCGCGATTTGCGGCGGCGGCCGGTACGACGGATTAGTCGAGTCGCTCGGCGGTCCGCCGACGCCGGCCGTCGGCTTCGGCCTCGGGCTCGAACGCTTTCTCATGGTCGTCAAAGCGACCGGCGCCCCCGGCACGCCGATCCGGCGCGGCTACCAAGCAATTGCGCTCGGAGCAACGGCGCGCCAGGTGCTTGTGCCGATCGTTGCCGCATTGCGCTCGCTCACCGGAGCTCCGGCGTATATGGACTTTGCCGATCGCAAACTGACGGCGCACTTCAAAACTGCCGATCGGAACCGTGCGCGCTATGCACTCATCGTCGGCGATGATGAGGTCGCGGCCGGCCGCGTCGTCGTGCGCGATTTAATCAGCCGGGAAGACCGGCACGTTCCGGCGTCCGGAGGTACGGCAGATACCGCCCGCGCGTTGGTCGAAGCTACGGCGTAGATGGACGACAACGAGGCTTCGCGCGTTCGCGCGTTCGGCGAGATCTTACGTGAGTTCGATCTCGATGCGCTGCGCGTTAAGATCGGCGAGGCGGAGTACGAGTTGATCCGGCGCGAAGCGCAGACGCCGATGGCTATGCCGATGCCGTTGCCCATCGGGTATCCGCCGCTCCCGGGACCGAACGGCTTAGCCGCCGGCCAGCCCGCTGCGCCTGCAATCCCGGCCGCCGGGACCGCCCCGGACCGTGCGCTCAAGGTGATCGCTCCCGTCGTCGGCGTGTTTTATCGCTCGGCGACGCCGGGTGACGAGCCGTTCGTGTCCGTCGGCGACCGCGTCGCGGTTGGTCAACCGCTCTGTATCCTCGAAGCGATGAAACTCATGAACGAGATCACCAGCGACTTTGCCGGAATCGTTACCCGCATACTGCCGGAAAACGGCGAACTCGTTCGGCTCAATGAGGAATTATTTTGGATCGAACCATAGATTTTCGCGCGCAACGCGGCTTTACGGAACTGCTCGCGGACCGTCAAGGCCTGCTCGACGCGCCGCACTACCCCCAGCAAGTCGAAGCCATCGTCACAGCGATGGTCGGCGCGTTTCGCGGCGGCAACAAAGTGCTATGGTTTGGTAACGGCGGCAGCGCCGCCGACGCTCAGCATCTCGCAGCGGAATTCAGCGGACGCTTCTTGCGCGAGCGGCGCGGTTTGCATTCCGAGTCGCTGTCCGTCAACACGTCGGCGCTTACCGCAATCTCAAACGATTTCGGTTACGAACACGTCTTCGAGCGCCAGATGGAATCGTTCGCGGCACCCGGCGATGTGGTTGTCGGATTGACGACCAGTGGCTCGTCGAAGAATATCGTCCTTGCGCTCGAAGAAGCGAAACGCCGCGGTGCCGTGACGGTAACCTTCACCGGTAACGGCGGCGGCAAAGTTGCGCAGATCGCCGACCTTGCGCTCATCGGTCCGGACGGCTACTCTGCGATCATTCAAGAAGTGCATATCACGATGGGCCACATCATCTGCGACCTCGTCGAGCAGGCGTTGATCTTCAACGCATGAGTCGTGGCGCACAAGGTGACGCATGAAGCGCGCCGCGTTTCTCGATCGTGACGGCACGCTAATCGACGATGTCGGCTTCGTTCACAAGCGTGAGGACGTGCGCGTACTGCCGACCGTCGTCGAAGCGCTTCGCGTGCTCGGTGACGCCGGGTATGCGCGTGTGATCGTCACCAACCAATCCGGTGTCGCGCGCGGCTATTTCGACGAAGCCGCCGTGCACGCAATCAATGCCGAGCTGGTCGACCGGCTGGCCGTCGAGGGCGTGGAAGTCGATGCGTTTTATTTTTGTCCGCATTACGACGCCGGGTGTGATTGCCGCAAACCTGAAGCCGGAATGATTCGGCAAGCCGCGCGCGAGCACGACATTGATATCGCTCGCAGCGTAGTCGTCGGCGACCGCGACACCGATGTCGAGTTGGGTCAACGGCTGGGTATCCCGGGCATTCTCGTCGATAGTGCCTTACGCTATGCCGGTCCGGAGCCGGACTTTCGGGCGCGAACCCTGCTCGAAGCCGCGCAGTGGATCGTGCGGCGTGGAGCTTAGTCTCATCGAAGTCCCGACCGCAAGCGATATGCTCGCCCGTATGGCGGGCCGGCGTGTCGTCGTGATCGGCGACGTCATGCTCGACGAGTGGATCTGGGGGCGCGTCAGCCGCATATCGCCCGAAGCACCCGTCCCCGTAGTAACGGTCGACAATCACTCGTTCACGTTGGGCGGCGCCGGCAATGTCGCAAATAACTTGCGTGCACTCGGCGCTAGTGTCGCGTTCGTCGGCGCAATCGGCCGCGATCCGGAAGGCGAACGCGCGTGTGCTCTTTTCGACGAGATCGCCGTGGACACGCGCGGGATCGTCGCTCTGAGCGACCGGCCGACGACGCGCAAGACGCGGGTCGTCGCGCACAATCAGCAAGTCGTGCGCGCCGATTGGGAATCGACAGCGCCGCTGAGCGTAGCGGACCGGGCGCTGGCCGTCGAGCATGTCGTCGATGCGATCGAACGCGCGGATGCCGTCGTGCTGAGCGATTACGGCAAAGGCTTTTTATCGCGCGAGATCGTTGAAGCGGCACTCGCATGCCCGCTCGTAATCGCCGATCCCAAACCGGAGAATCTCGCGATGTTCGCGGGCGTCAACTGCGTCGCGCCCAATGTAACGGAGGCCGCGCGCGCGACGGGCATTGCAATCGTCGATAGCGCGTCGCTGGAACTTGCCGGCCGGATGCTGCTCAATCGGCTCGGCTGTCACGACGTGATCATTACCCGTGGCGAAGCCGGAATGTCGCTCTTCGGCCGCGACGGCGAGCGGATCGACATGCCGTCGGTCGCGCGTACGGTGTTCGACGTCAGCGGTGCGGGCGACACCGTCGTTGCGGTGCTGACGCTGGCACTGGCTGCGCGAATTCCGATTCAAACCGCCATGCAACTCGCGAATTTTGCCGCCGGTGCCGTGGTTGAGAAACTCGGAACGGCGACCGCTTCGCCCGCCGAAATTATCGCGTTGCTGGAGCACGATGGCAGCCGGCGCTGATGCGTACGCGGGCCGCATCCTCGATACCGATGCGGCCGTTGCCTGGCGCGCCGAGCAACTCGCTGCGGGCCGCGTCGTCGTCTTCACCAACGGCTGTTTCGATCTGCTCCACGCCGGTCACGTTCACTATCTTGCCTGGGCGCGCGCGCAGGGTGATGCGCTCGTCGTCGGGCTCAATAGCGACGTATCGGTGCGCGCGCTCAAAGGCGCGCAGCGCCCATTGACGCCGTTCGGCGATCGCGCCGCGGTGCTCGCTGCGTTACGTAGTATCGACGTCGTAACGGGCTTCGGCGAGCGGACCCCCGAAGTGTTGCTGGCCCGCCTCGCACCCGACATTCATGTGAAAAGCGCGCAGTACCGGATCGAGGAGTTGCCCGAGCGCTACGTGGTCGAATCGCATGGCGGCCGCATCGTACTCGCACCGCATGAGTTCGGGAAAAGCACCACCGATATCGTCGCGCGCATTCGTAGCGTGAACGGCGCGTGATCATTGCGATCACCGCGAACGGCCCGGGCGAATTCGCCGGCTGGGTGCGGCCGTTCTTGCACGAGTTCTATGCACGTGAACCGGCGGCCGACGTCCGGTTATTTTTTGTCCCCGATGATTATGCCACCGGCCGCGAAACCGACGTCGCACGCGAGCTATTTCCGCAGGCGCACGTTTATTCACCGCGCGAGTACGTGCAATTCGCGCTCGGCCGTTCGTTGCCGCATATGCCGCCGCGCGTGGATCGCGTGCAATATCTCGGCGGCGATTTGATGCATGCCGCCCGCGTGCATAAACGCCTAGGCGGCATCGCAACGTCCTACAAATTTTCGCGCAAGTCGTATCGGAACGAATTTAGCTGGAATTTTGCCGTCGATACAGCCAATCGCACGCAACTGCTGGGCTGGGGTGTGCGCGCCGATACCATTAGCGTCGTCGGTAATTTAGCGATCGATGGTGCGCTCGCCGAATCATCGGGTGCGTACGGCGATGCGGCCAGCGACGCGGCCGCCGACGGCATCATTCTGCTGCCCGGTTCGCGTAAACACGAAGTCGCGAACCTCTACTCGTTTTTCGTCGCCGTCGCGATCGCGCTGCGCCGGCGTTTGGCTGACGTCCCGATTGCTTTCGGACGCTCGCCGTTTACCACCGATAGCGAGCTGGACGGCGCGTTACGGGTAGCCGGCGATCCGCGCGCGTATGGGACGCCGGCGCAGCTGGCGGACGACGGCCGCACGATCGTCAGCGGTGAATTTCGCTTTCCACTCGTGCGGGCAACGATGCGCAGCGCGGTTCGCGCGCGGTTGGCAATCTCGATTCCCGGCACGAAGCTCATCGAACTCGCCGCCATCGGTACGCCGTCGATTTGCTGCCTGCCCATGAACGCACCGGAACTCGCGGTCATCAACGGCCCGCTGCAATACATCGGCAATTTGCCGGGCATCGGCAAGCCGCTCAAGCGCGCAGCGGCGATGGCGGTCACGCGGCGCTTCCGCTTTTTCGCCCAACCCAATATCGATGCGGAACGCGAGCTCATCCCCGAGCTGAGCGGCACGCTCTTTCCGGCACGCGTTGCCACGGTTGCCGCCCGGCATTACGCCGACCGCGAGTGGTGCGCGCGCACCGGAGCGGAGTTGCGCGAGCGCTACGCCGTGCATGCCGGGGCTGCGAAGCGGATGACTGCCGCGCTCTTAGAACCGTCGAAACAGCCATGAAGTTCTCCGTCATCATTGCAACCAAGGATCGGGCCGAGCGTCTCGATGCCGCGCTGTCATCACTTGCGTTGCAAGGTAATCCGCCGCCGTTCGAGATCATCGTGGTCGACAACGGCTCGACCGACGCTACGCGTTCGATTGCGGAGAAACATCGCGTGCGGTACGAAATTGAACCGGTTCCGAACCGTGCTCGGGCGCGCAACCGCGGCGTTGCGGCTGCGTCGGGCTCGCATCTGCTCTTCGTCGACGACGACGTCATCGTGCCGGCCGGGTTTTTAGCGGTTCACGCGCGGGCGCAGAACGATTCGATTTTTCCTACGGCCGTGTCCGGCCCGATCGTCAATGTCGCGCATGCAAACGATCGTCCCTCGCCGTCGGCGGCGAATTACTCGGCGGCCTTCTTTTGCACGTGCAACGTCAGCATTCGCGCGTCGACGCTCGCGGCGGTCGGCGGCTTCGACGACCGCTTCGATTTGTACGGCTGGGAAGATACGGAGCTAGGGGTGCGCTTGCGCGCGTACGACGTTCAGCGCGCGTTCGCGTGGGATGCGTACCTGTGGCACGTCAAGCCGCCGCACACGGAGACACTGGACACCGCGCTCATCAAGACGCTGGAAAAGGCGCGCATGGCGGCACGCTTCGTGCATAAATCGCCGACGACGCGCGCGCGCCTGGCGACCGGTGCTTATACGGCGAATCTGCTGCGCGGCAAAGCGCTTGGACCGCGGTTCGTTCAACCGTGGCTCGCCGGGATGGCGACGAGTCCGCGCGTGCCGGCGCCGGTCGCGCAGTTTGCCCGTGGACGGCTGCTCGATAGTTTCTACGTCGACGAGCTCGCGCGCGCTTTGGGCACCGATCGCTAAGATTCTCCTGATCCGGCTGGACGGCATCGGCGATGCGCTGGTGTGCACGCCTTTGCTGGCGGCTTTGCGCGAGGCAGGGCACGACGTCGGCATGGCACTTTCCGGGCGCAATCGCGATATCTTCACGCCCGGCGTTCTGGATGCGCGACACGTGCTCGAACGAATACCTTGGCCACGCCACGGCTCGACCGCCGCGTCGGCGCGGACGGCGCGAGCGGAGATTGCCGCCGCTCGTTATGACATTGCGCTCATTGCTTCCGAAGAGCCCGAAGCGTACGACTTGGCGCGCGGCATTCCGGAGCGCAGCGGCTTTACAACGGGCTGGGCCAAGCCGCTCAAATCGCTTTGGGTGCACGGTAAACTTACGCAGCGCCTTCGACGCAGCGCCGCGCTCCGTTCCGACGATCGTCACGAGGTTGACATTGCATTCAGCTTAGGTCGACGTTTGCACGGCGATACGGCGCCGACGCGCGACCCGCAGCGGCTGCGGCCGTTGCTTCTCGCCGAGCCTGCGTCGCCGACCGGTCGCAGAGAAGCGCCGATCGTCGTGCAGTTAGGCACCAAGTGGTCGACGATCGGCGTTGAGACCGCTGCAGCCAAAGCGCTTGTCGCAGCCTTGGTCGCGCGCGGAGCTCGCCTCGTCGCGAGTTCCGGGGAGGCGACCGCAGCTCTGGCAATGAGCGGCGGCGCTCCGGTGACGCTCTGCCCAGACGTCTCGGTCTGGAAGAAGGCCATCTCCGACGCGCGGCTCGTCGTCACGCCCGATACCGGTGCGGCCCACCTGGCCGGCATGCTCGGCATCCCGGTGGTCGACGTGTTCGCCGACGCGAACGCAACGGCGCACATTGCACGCTGGCATCCGTGGGCCGCCCCATACGTTGCGCTCGTCGCCGCCGACCTCAACGGCGGTCGCGGTCAAGCGCGTATCGAACAGGCCGTCGATGCGCTCTAACCGCGCGCTGCTGGTCGCCGCCGGCGGCGGAATCGGCGATACGTTGCTGGCAACGGTCGTCGCCCGCGCGCTGCGTTCGCATTATTCGGCTGTGGACGCCGCCGTCTTGCCGGTTCATCGTGAGCTCGTGGAGCGGGTGCCCGACATCGATCGCGTCTTCGCGTTCGACGGTTCGGTTTTCCGCGCCGGCGCGCTGACACTCGGCCGGCACTTGCGCAGCGATCGATTCGCCGCCGCCGTCGTCACCTGGGCGACGCTCGGCACCGCTCTGCTGCCGCTCCGCGCCCGCATTCCCGTCCGCGTCGGCCAAGCACGCCGCCTGTATTCGGGCTTGTTCACCGAACGCGTCGTCGTTCGCAGCGAACGAGGCGATCGAACGACGCACTGGTCGCAGATTCTGCTCGACTACGCGCGTGCGTTGCAGTGCGATACAGCCGACGCGCAGCCGCTGCTCGTGCCGACCGCCGCCGACCGCCAGACGGCCGCGGAGCTCTTGCGGCTCAACGAAGCCGGCGACGGCTTTGCGCTACTGCATCCGACACGCGGGTTATCGGCGCAGCGCAATCGCTGGCCCGTCGCCGGCTTTATCGAACTCGCGCGGATGCTCGAGCGCCGCGAGCCGTTGGCGTTGCTTGTGACCGGGTCGGCAGCGGACGGCGGCGTTGCACGCGCCATCGCCCAGGCTTCCGGGCCGCGGACGCGATCGATCGCCGGCGCCACGACACTAGGAACGTTCGCTGCCTTAGCCCAGCGTGCGAACTACGTCGTCGCGATGGATAGCGGGCCGATGCACGTTGCCGCAGCCGCGGGCGCGCCGACCGTCGGCATCTTCGCGCTGCAGTCCGATGAGCCGGATCGCTGGGCACCGCTTGGCGCTCGCACGGCCGTCGTACGCGCCGTCTATCCGTGTCCGCCGGCGCACCGAAAAGAAACCTGCCCGGACTTCGCTTGCGTGCGCGCGCTCGACATTCCGCAGATTCTCAAAGCGGTCGATGCGGTGGCGCCGATCCGCCGATAGCCCTGCCTTGGTATTCGATACCAAGAAGTCCGAAAGCAACGTAGCGGCGCGTCGGTAAGAGGCGGCGAATATCAGCGCCGTGATGGATATGTCGTCGGACATCGTCGGCCGGATCGGCCGGGTCAGCGGGACGGTCGGACCGGGCCGGCTCGGCGAAGTGATGGTCCCGATTCGCGGTGGTACCGAAGCCTTTCACGCGCGCTGTGCGCAAGCCGATGCGGTGCTCCCGGTCGGTGCGCGGATCGTCGTCGTCGAGTATTTCCCCCCGCGAACCGTTTTGATTAGTGCTGCTGCATGATGGAAGTACGTCGATGACTGCTGTTGGCGAAACGCTCATCCTTTGGGCCGGCGCGTTGGTCGTGCTCTTCGTGCTCGCCATTCTTATTTTTCGCATGATGTGGCGCGTCGCCGAGCCGAACGAAGCGCTGATTATCTCCGGTTTACATCACAAGCGTCATCCGGAATTCGGCGAGAGCTTAGGCTTTAAAATCGTGACCGGAACCGGAACCTTCGTGTTGCCCGGCATTCAGGTCGTGCGCAAACTTTCACTCGATCTCAGTGAATCGGAACTCGCGGTCGAGTGCGTCACGCGCCAAGGTATCCCGGTCAAGCTTAAAGCCGTCGTGATCTACAAAGTCGGCGACGATTTTGCCTCGATCGCAAACGCCGCTCGGCGCTTCCTCGATCAACAAGACAAAATGGACGTGCGCATCACCAACGTATTCGCCGGCCATTTGCGCGCCATCATCGGCTCGCTCACGATCGAAGAGATCATTCGCGAACGCGATAAGCTGACCGAAGCTACGCGTTCGGCATCCGGCACGGAGATGGAGAAACTCGGGCTCGTGGTCGACTCGCTGCAAATTCAAGAAGTCGACGATCCGACCGGGTACATCGCGAACCTCGCGCGTCCGCACGCCGCCGCAGTGATGAAAGAAGCGCGTATCGCCGCTGCCCAAGCCGATCGCGAAGCCACCGAAACCGAACAAGCCTCCGAAGCGCTCAAGGCGGCGGCCGTGCGCGAAAGTAAAATCAAACAGTCGTCGTTTCAAGCCGACATCGATAAAGCTGCAGCGCAAGCAAAACTATCCGGTCCGCTCGCCGAGGCGATTACACGCCAAAGTGTCGTTATCGAAGAGACGAAAATCGCTGAGTTGGAAGCGGCCAAACGCGAGCAAGAATTACTGGTAACGGTGCGCCGTCCGGCCGATGCGGCCGCTTATGAAAAGAAGACGAATGCCAGCGCTCAGCGCGATGCCGACATCGCCGCCGCCGAAGCGAAAGCGCGCCAAGTCGAGCTTAGTGCCGAGGCGGATGCCAAGCGCGTCCGGCTCGCCGCATCGGCGCAAGCGGAGTCGTTACGTACGATCGGCGATGCTGAAGCGTCCGCCACCCAAGCCAAAGGGCTCGCCGAAGGCGAGGCGATCAAAGCACGTGGTTTAGCCGAAGCCGATTCTCTCGAAGCGCGTGCCGCGGCCCTCGCTCAGAACCAGGAAGCGGTCATCGGACAACAGCTGGCCGAGCACTGGCCGCAAATCGTTGAAGCCGCGGCCAAAGCGATCGGCGGCATCGATCAGATGATCGTGCTCAACGGCGCGCAAGGCGTTAGCGACTTGCTCGCGCAGACGTTGTCGCAAGGCGTTGCGGGCTTGGCCATGGCGCGCAAGGTCATCGGGCAGACCCTCAACGGCCAAGTCGCGTCGTCAAACGGCGTAACACCAATCAATCGCGACACGCGTGACTGATCCGCGCACGGCATTGCGGACAACGTTGGCACGCTGGCTGCGCGTTCGCGCGCAGGTGCGTGCATCGGCCAACCGAATCGCTGCTCACGAGTATGCGTTGCAACACGAGGCAATGCGGAGCGGCGATCCGGACATGCTCTGCCTGCTCGCGCAACTACGAGCGCAACGGGCGTCGGTCGAAACACTGGGAGCCGAACTTGATGGCCGGCTTGCCGCTCTTCAAACGGCCATCGAGGCTCAGGCGACGCAGTACGAGTCGATGCTCGTCAGCGGCGCGACAAGCCGCTCGCAGACGCCGGGCTGAGCGCCGCGGCCGCCGCCGGCGCTTTTGCGTTGCTTCGAGCATCGAACGGCGTCCTTCGCGCAGTGTGCCGTGGTCGTCCCGAGCCGACCGCACCGGGCCGATTCGTGGTTGACTTCACGTGCTTCGTGGGACATGAACTCATGGCCGGACGCAAACGCTCTGAAAAAGAGCATCATGATTCAGAAGAAACCAAACGCGAAGAGCGCGTCGAGTCGAGTGGTTCGGCGGGCAGCAAGCCGCACAATGCATCGTCGCGCCAGGCGACGGCCGAAGCGGGTCACGATGTCGTGAAACATCCGCACGGTGCGCCCGAAGTCGATGAGGTCAGCGCTTCAAAGTCGTTCGGTATCGATCAATCGGCGCAGCGCGATAAAGGTGTTTCAATTCCAGACTCGCCGTACCAAAAGCGGGGCTGATCGACTTTCCGGGGAGGGCATTATACGTTGCCCTTCTGACTCGCGTTTTACATGCGCCGATCGAATCTCAATGCGTTACGCTTAACTCTTTTGCCCAAGGTCCTACCAACTCGCTGCGCGTAGCGCGAGTTGATGTTACGCAGTGCATTGTGCCTTGGCGCGTTTTTGCTGCTCGGTGCCTTCGGTGACGCGCGTACGATGCAACCCGACGACGTGTTTGCAATCGTTGGTGCCGGGCAGCCGGCGTTCTCCACCGACGGTAAAATGCTCGCGTTCATCGAGCGGCATGTCGATCGGCGTGCGGATCGCAACGGGGCCACGCTCGAACTGATCGACCTGGCCGATGGCACGAAGCGCGCGCTGACACAGGGCCGCAGCGGCCTCGCGCAACCGCAGTTTTCTTCCGACGGGAAAACGCTCGCTTTCATCGCCGATGATGCCGGACATCACGGTCAGGTGTTCGTCCTCCCGCTTGACGGCGGCGATGCGCGCGCGATCACGTCGACGCACGAAGGCGTTCAACAATTTGCTTGGGCCCCTGACGGCAAGCGCCTAGCGTATGTTACGCAAGACGGCAACCCGCTCAAAAAGGCGATCGCCGGCCATCGCGATTTGTTCGAGTTAGGTGACGATGATTATCGCACCGGTGCGCCGACGCCGCCCTCGCACCTGTGGCTCGTCGATGCCGGCGGGACGCACCCGTACCGGCTCACATCCGGCGCTTGGAGCTTGACTGCAGCGTATCCGCCGTCGCCCCCGGCATCTCCGGTCTCATGGTCGCCCGACGGGAAGTCGTTGCTGTTCACGCGCGTGCCGAACACTCACGACGGCGACGCCTATCAATCGCAGATAATGAAGCTCGATCTTGCGACGCGAGGGCTGACGGCCTTGACGACTCATACAAAATTCGAGGGTTACGCAACGTACTCGCCCGACGGAACGCACATTGCGTATCTCTACAGTCGCGACGGCGATCCGAATAACGAGAGTGACATCTTCGTTACGAGCCCCGCGGGCGGTCCCGGAATCGATGTTAGTCGCACGCTCGATCGCGCGTTCTTCCGGGCGCAATGGTTCGCCGACGGCAAAGCGCTGCTGGTCGGCGCGCATGACGGCACGCGCACCGCGTTCTATCGATTGCAGCTGGACGGAACTTCAGAACGTTTAAACCTCGACGACACCAATCCGGCGTGGTCGTTTTGGGTCGATCCGGCAATTGCGTCCGACGGATCGATTGCATACGCGGGCTCGCAACCGAACCGGCCGACCGAGATTTGGTATCGCTCCGCGTCGGCCGGAACGCCGCGGCGACTCACCGATCTCAATGCCGCAACGGCGGCGCTGTCGCTGGGCCGCGTCGAGACCATCGAGTGGCAACATGACGGTTTCGCGGAGGACGGCGTGCTGACGTACCCGCCGGGTTTTACGGCCGGTAAACGCTATCCGCTCGTGCTTGAAGTCCATGGCGGACCGCAAGCAGCCACCGTAACGAATTTCAGTTCGACCTCGCAGCTTTTCGCCGCGCACGGTTACGTCGTCTTTGAGCCGAATTACCGCGGTAGCGACAATCTTGGTAACGCTTACGAGCGTGCGATCTACATGGATGCGGGCGCGGGTCCGGGGCGCGACGTCATGGCCGGTGTTGCCGCCGTTGAAAAGCTCGGCTTCGTCGATCCGTCACGGATCGCGGTCGGCGGCTGGAGTTACGGCGGTTTCATGACGTCGTGGTTGATGAGTCACTATCATATTTGGAAAACCGCGATTTCCGGTGCCGCGGTCAACAATTGGCTCGACATGTACAACCTCGGCGACGCCAACGCGCAGATTGCGTTCGGCTTCAAAGGCTCGCCGTACGTCGGTAATAACATGCGCGACTATATCGCGCAAAGTCCGATTACCTATGCCGCCCAGACTGCCTGTCCCGTGTTGATCATCTCCGATACGGGCGACGTGCGCGTTCCGATTTCGCAATCGTTCGAGATGTACCGGACCTTGCGCGACAACCACATTCCCGTCCGCTTCGTCGGCATTCCCGTCGACGGTCATTATCCAAGCGATCCGGTGCGGCGCAGCGAGATTGATCGCCTGTGGCTAGGCTGGCTCGACGACCACCTAAAAGAGTAACCGACCGAATCAGGCAGCGAGCGGAGCAAACGACGGAACTTCAAGCGTGCAAATCGGGGAGTCCGTCTCCGTCGTAGCTGTACTGCGTCCGGTAATCGCCCGATGCGTCCAGCGTGAACGTGGCGCGACGGAAATAACCGGAGCGGTCGGTGGCGACGGCTTCGGCCAGTTCGGGTACAAGTTCGAGGAATTCGGGCGAAAACGGGACGTGCGCGATTCGGCCGGTTTCGTCGGCGTACGTGTTTTGAAAATTGATCGAGCCCTGCGGATCGAAATCAATGATCATTTCAACGCGCGACCAGCGTTCGGGTAAAAGTCCCTCGAGTTCTTCGACGAGGGATTGCAGCACGTCGGCTTCGGTTCGCACAGGCATTGACGTTCGTAATCTCCGTGTTATCGCCGTGGATTGAAGAATGCACGTTCTTGTACGGGACCATTATCGATTGAATACTGCACGACATAGCCGTTAGGGCGATTTGTGCCGTTCGAGCGCGTGAAGACCGCCTTAAAGTTTGCGCTGACGTCGTGCCCCGCATCGGCTTGACGGCGCAAATAGCCCTCGAACTTCTTGTATTCGCCGCCGTTGAGATTTCCGTTGCCGGGCGATAGATTGAGCTTTCCGCCGCCGAAGCCGAACTGGTCTCCGCCATGGTGGAAACCCACATCCCCCGTTACGTGACTGCTATTTCCAATTTCCGTGTCGGTTCCAGCAATTCGCTGCGAGCCGCCCCCGATACGCAGGCGTCCGCTCGACGAGACCGGCCGGCGCAAGGCGTCCGTTTCGTACGACTTTCCGTCGTACCGGTAGATTCGGTTCGGCTCGGGGTTGCCTTTGGCGACGTTCTTGTAATCGTCGAAGCTGTGCAGTTCGACGATCGGCTTCTCCGTGCCGTCGACTCCACGTGCGACGCGCGTGCCGTCGGCGAGCCGGCGCTCCGCTGGTATTAAGGCCGACGGCGCTACGCCCTGCGCGGCGGATGCTTTGCCGATCTCGCGTGTATCCGCAGCGCTTGGCCGGCGGCGCAGCGTGCCGCTCGAGCCCGAATTCGGCGTCGCGCGCATTTCGGCGACCTGCGGGCGTTCGACGGGCCGGTTTGGTATGCGCGCCGGGCCGCCGGCCGTTGCGGTCTGCGGAGCGGCGCCGTTCCAAAAGTCATCCCAGCCGCGTTCGAGGTCGGCCGCACCTTGCTCGATGTGGCCGGCGACCTTTCCCGCAATTCGTGTCGCGCCGTTCTCAAGCGCGTCGACGCCGCGTCCGGCCGCATGCCAGACGGCGCTGCCGGCGCGCGAAAGCGATTCCGGAGCGGCTTTGATCGCTCCGGAAACGGCGTCCCACGATCGTCCGGCGAGTGCAACGCTCTCGCGTCCCAGACTCTTGGCGGAATCGACGACGGAGCCGAGTTTCGCCAAACCGGCCGGTCCGAGCCGCGCGATCCCAGAGAGCCCGCCGAGTTCTTTTACTTTCGCGAGCATGCCGGCGAATTTCGCGGGCGCTGCGGCCGCTCCGGCGACCGTCAAGAGACCATCGGCAGCTTCCGAACCGCCGATTTCAAGAAATTTGGCAAAATGCTTCGCAGCCGCGTCGAGTTCCGGCTGGGTCGTTGCGCTCGCAACACCGTGTAGATATTGCTTGAGCTCCCCCAGCGCTTGGGTGATGCGCGCGCGGTGTTCCGGCCCCGCGGCGGCGTACATCGCGACACCCGCAACACCGGCAACGACATCGACGGCTTCGCCGGCCACCGGGATGAATTGCACGCCGATCGCGGCTGCCGCGCCGGCGCCGACTAACGCTACGGTTTTCGGATCGGACAGCGCTTTGGCGACTTTGCCGGCGCCGTCCTTAGCGGCGATGCCGATGCCCGCACTCACCGTATGCTGCACTTTTTCAAACGTGCTCATTCGGCTTACCGGATCGGACGCGGCGTGATTGGGCGCGGAGTACCGCGCTAATTGAACGCTAGGATCGCCGACAGAGATTGAATCTGCAGTCAACGGCGACGCGATCCGAAGCTCCCCGCCGCTAAGCGATTCCGGCCGATCGGCGGAATCGGGCGGACGGTTCAAGCTCGTCTGCAATGCGTCGCTGGTGGCTCCGGCACGGATCATGCGTAACGAATCTCCCGGTGAGTTCCTTACGCTCCTCATCAAGTGAAACGGCCGTTTTTTCTAGGGGTCTGCCGAAAGATTTTGAACCGGCTGCCGCTTCGACGCCTTTGCCACGAACCGAGACGCGTTCGCGAAGCGTGTTTGACGGACGATGCCCCTGACGGGCGAGCTTGCGGACACTTCGGCTGCAATCGTGCGTGCCGAACGGCGGTTCTGCAAGCGGAAATCGCCGGGGTACGAAGTGTCGATGGACACCGCGACGTTTTGCCCCTGGCGACAAACGGCGTGCAATGCTCATGCCACTCATTTCGGCAACGAGCGAGCAACATTTCGTAAACGCTCGCTGAGAACGTCGTGCAGCGGACCGCTTGGGACGCCGTATGGTAAACGTTGCGAGTTGTTGCTCCCGTCATCTGCATTCGTTTTAGCACTACACGACGGCGCGTATCAGCATTACGTCGTGCGGCTCCTGCGCAAAACTCGTTGACCTCGGCGTTTGCAAACCTCGTGGAGCAACAATCCCAATCACGACCATTGCAATTCACTGACGCGAAACTAAAAAGGAGTATCGTGCGACATTTTGTTTCAACGACGGCATTTCTTTGCTGTTGCTTCATTCCGATTCACGCTCACGCTCATTCAACGATGCGGCAGCCGCTCGCGCAAGCCGGGATCGTGGCAACACCGTTGACGCAGTAGATTGCGGTGCCGGCTGGAACGGCCGTTCCGGTCCGTGTTGTGGGCGTTATTTCATCGAGTTCGATGCGACCGGGTGATGATTTTGCAATTCAGGCGGCGCAAGATGTCGTTCTGAACGGAATGATCGTCATACGAGCCGGCGCCCTGGGTGCCGGTGAAATCGCCGAAGTCCGATCGTGATGCGGTTCGTTCGCGTTTCGCTGGAGTGGCGTAAGCGCCGGCTGTAACACTGCTTCCGGGCGCACCGGCTCAAAGCGCTCAAGTAATGCGCGGCTTCATGCGCGAACGTGCGGGAAGATGAGCAATGCCGGAGCGCCCATACTGCAGCGAATCGCGTACGATGACTTTGCGAAAATCGACATTCGGGCGGGCACCATATTGAGCGCAAAGCCGCTTGCCGGCGCACGTAAGCCGGCATTCGTGCTGACAATTGATTTTGGTGCGGAGATCGGCGTCAAACAATCGAGCGCGCAAATCACCGTTCATTACGAAGCGCAGGCGTTAGTTGGCCGTCAAGTCTCGGCCGTCGTCAACTTCGCGTCGAAAAACATCGCGGGAACTCGCAGTGAAGTTCTCGTGCTGGGTTTTGCGGATGCCGGCGGCGCAGTCGTCTTAGTCGAACCGACGCTGGCCGTCCCGAATGGTGCCCGGCTCTACTAACAAGCCATGCGCTTGACGATTCAGCTCTGCACTTATAAGCGTCCGGCTCTATTGGCGCGCGTGCTGGAAGCATGCTTCGAGCAGACGGCAGGCGACGCTGCCTATGAGGTGGTGCTGGTGAACGACGGTTCGCCGGACGAAACGCCGGCGGTGATCGAGCGGCTGCGACCGCTTGCGCGCTGTGGCTTTACCGTCATCCATCAAGCAAATGCAGGGTTAGCCAAAGCGCGTAACGCGGGTTTGCTACAGGCACGCGGCGAGCGAATTGCTTTTATCGACGACGACGTTTTACCGACACCCGTTTTCGTTGCCGAACACTTGCGTTCCGACGAACGTCACGGCGATGTGATTGTGCGCGGCGCGGTGATCAACACTGCAAGCTTCGATCGGCTTCCACCACCGGTTTGGTCGCTCGCAAATTACAGCGCTAATTTTTTTTGGACGACGAATGTTTCGCTGCGGCGCACGCGCCTCGAGCGGGCCGGCGGCGGTTTTGACGAAGCGTTCAGCGAGTACGGGTGGGAAGATATCGAGCTGGGGATGCGGTTGCGCGCGTTAGGGACGCGCGCAGTGTTCAATCGCTACGCCGTTGTTTTCCATGTAAAACCGCCGCCGGCCGTGCCGGATGTGGCGGGCAAAGTTCGGCAAGTGCGCGCGCAGGCGCGAACCGCGGTGCAATTGCGGCGCAAGCATCGTCATTGGCGCGTGGCTCTTGCAATCGGCGACACGGCGCCGCAACGCTGGCTCGGTGCGGCGGTCGTGCGCAGCGGTATCGGCCGTCGTGTGGAGCCGCTCGTTACGTCGGTCCGGGCCGGCCGGCCGCTCGGAGTCGCGCAACGCGCCGGCATCGCGCTAATGACCACGGCTGCGTATTACGACGAGCTGCTGCACGCGCGCCGCTTCGGCTAGGCGGCCGCACTGCGGATCCTGCTTTCACGCACCGACCGGCTCGGCGACCTCATTCTATCGACGCCGACGATCGCAACGTTGCGCCGTTCGTTTGCGGCCGCCCACATCACCCTGGTCTGTAGCCCCTACAATTCGATCGTCGTGGCGCGGTCGCCGGACCTCGACGCGGTCGTCGAATATGCCGGCGAATCGCCCGAGGCATTCGGGCGTCGCTATGCCGGCACCGATCTTGCCATTGCGCTGGCGCCGCGGGCGCTCGATATGCGCATCATCGCGGGCACCCGGGCGCCGCGGCGGATCGGGTACACCTATGCCCGCCGCTATCTGACCCGGATTGCCGCTCGGCGCTGGCTCACCGACGTTCTCGTCTCCGAAGCCGATCCGGACCGCGCCGATCGCAACCCGCACCTCACGATCCGTCACGAGGTCGACCAGGTCTTGAGCTTGGCGGCGGCGGCCGGGGCCCGCGCCGTCGCACCCGATCTGGTCGTTCCGATCAGCGATAATGACCGGGCGGCGATCGCGGACCTGCCGGCCGGCGCCGTCGTCATTCACATCGGCAAACGCTGGGGCGAACGCGGCAGTACGCCGGCTAGTCTGGTTGCGCTGTGCGCCGACCTGCGGCGACTGGGCCGCCCGCTCATAGCTACGTACGGCGACGACGGCGCCGCGCTCGCCGCAGACGTTCAAACGGCGGGCGTTGCCGACCGGGTCATGGGCCGGCTGCCGTTCGCAGTCTGGGCCGCAGCGTTCGAGCGCGCGGCGTGCGTCGTTACGATCGATACCGGCGCGACGCATGTGGCCGCGGCAATGAAAACACCGACCGTCGTTCTGTTCGAATTTCGCTATTTTCGTCTAAACTCGCAAGAATGGTCGCCGTACCGGGTGCCGAACGCCGTTTTGCGCAAACCTCGCAGCGAAGATGCCGCCGCCTTACAAGCGTCGCGGCACGAGATCGTGGCGGCGGTCGCCTCACTTTTATGAATGCAATGCTTCGTATCTCCGTCGTGATCCCGACCTACAATCGCCTCGACACGTTGCAGTACGTCATCCCGGCGCTGCTGGCGCAAGACCTACCGGCCGAATCGTACGAAATCATCGTCGCCGATTCGCTCTCGAACGACGGCACCGCGGAGTACTTGGCAAAAATCGCTATCGAAGCGCCGCGCGTCCGCCACCTGCCCGGTCCGTACTCCGGGCGCGCATCGGCGCGCAATGCCGGTATCGCTGCCGCGCAGGCGCCGCTCGTGCTTTTCACCGACGCCGACATCATTGCAGCGCCCGATCTCTTGTCGCGCCATCTTGCACGGCACGCTCAGCCGGGCACGCCGCGAGCGGTCGTGGGGCTCGAAGTTCAGGTCAGCTCGTACGACGACTACGTACAAAAGAAACGCAATCCCGCAAAGGTCGACGAGTTACATCCACGCTCGCGCAAGCGGCTTGACTGGCTGTACTTTCTTACCGGTAACGCGTCGGCGCCGCGCGCGCAACTCGATCGCGTCGGCGGTTTCGACGAAGCGTTCACCGGTTACGGGCACGAGGATCTTGAACTCGGCTACCGGCTCAAGCACGCCGGCGTTGCACTTGAATACGAGCCGTCCGCGGTAAATTACCATTGGCATCCGGTTCCGTTCGAGCAACAGCAAGGCCGTATGCGGTTGGCCGGTAAGTCGACGGTCCGATTTTACCGGAAACATCCGACGCTGGGCGTCGTGGCGAAGCTTGGAATGACGCCGCTCTCACTTGCACTGCACGACGTGGTCGAACGTGCGCCGTTCTTAAAATCTTGGATCGAAAACAACGCGGCGAAGCCGGGCTTCGCGCGGACGTTATCGTTTCAGTATCATTATTTAACCGGGGTGAAGGCGGCTCTGCGCGGTGATGGTTAACGTGGATCCGCTGGACTCGGCGTTCGCGACATGCGGACAACTGCGGCCGGCAGACGCCGGCGCCGGCGTTCGCTTACGCGGCTGGGTCAATCGCCGGCGCGATCACGGCGGTTTGATTTTTATCGACGTCCGCGATCGTGACGGCTTGACTCAGCTCGTGTTCGACCCGTCGGACGCACAACTCGGCGGTGACACGTTCGCCGTTGCCGAGCGATTGCGGAATGAATTCGTCATCGAGGTCGGCGGCGTGGTGCGCTCGCGCAAAGCCGGCACCGAAAAGCGCGATCTTCCGACCGGCGAAATCGAGGTCGCCGTAACGGCAGTCGTTATTCTCAATGAGTCGCTCACACCGCCATTCGTCGTTGCCGCCGACGACGATGTCGATGAAGCGGTGCGGCTGCGGTATCGCTATCTCGATCTGCGACGCGCGCGCATGCAGCGTAATTTGACCGTGCGGCATCGCATCGTAAAGGCGATGCGTGATTATTTCGATGCTCGCGGATTTTTAGAGATCGAGACCCCGACGCTGATCAAGTCGACGCCCGAAGGAGCGCGCGATTATCTCGTCCCGTCGCGCGTTCATACCGGCTCGTTTTACGCGCTGCCGCAATCTCCGCAATTGCTCAAGCAAATTCTGATGATCGGCGGTTTGGGCCGCTACATGCAGATCGCGCGCTGCTATCGTGACGAAGATTCGCGTTCGGACCGGCAGCCCGAATTTACGCAGCTCGACGTCGAGATGACGTTCGTCGGCGAAGACGATGTCATGGCGATGATGGAAGGCTGCGTGCGCGAGGTTTGGCAACGCGCGCTAACCGTCGATATTGCCGCGCCGATCGAACGTTTGACGTACGAAGACGCGATCCGGCGCTTCGGTTCCGACAAACCCGACATGCGCTTCGGCCTCGAACTCGTCGACGTCGCGCAGATATTCGCGCAAAGCGGCTTCGAGCGCTTCGCCGGCGCGGCGGCGCGGTCCGAGAATCGCATCGTTGCCTTGCGGTATCCGGGCGGCGCGGCGTTGTCGCGGCGCGAGTTCGATGCTCTGGGTGAAATCGCGGCCGGTTTCGGCGCCAAAGGGCTCGCCTACATCACCCTGACGGCCGACGCCGCCAAAGGTCCGATCGCGAAGTTTCTGACAGCGCGCGAAATCGAAGATCTGCGCGTTGCGACCGCCGCACGAAACGGCGACGCGCTGTTTTTTATCGCCGACGCTGCTGCGGCGGCGAGCGATGTTGCCGGCCGCTTGCGGCTTGAAATCGGGACGCGGCTCGGTTTGCGTAACGCCGCAAGTTATGCATTTTGCTGGGTGTATCACTTTCCGCTCTTCGAGCGCAATGCGGACACCGGCGAGATTACCTTCTCGCATCATCCCTTCACCGCGCCCGGTCCGGGCCAGAGCGACCTGTTCGACACCGATCCGTTAGCCGTGCGCGCGCAACACTACGATCTCGTGCTCAACGGTTTCGAGCTCGGCAGCGGTTCGATCCGAAATTTCCAAGAGCCGTTTCAGCGCAAGGTTTTTCATCGGCTCGGTCTCGACGATGCTACGATCGAAGATCGCTTCGGCTTTTTTATGGAGGCATTGCGGTACGGCGCACCGCCGCACGGCGGAATGGCGCTCGGTGTCGACCGGATCGTGATGCTGGCGTGCGGAGAGTCGAGCATTCGTGACGTCATCGCGTTTCCAAAAAATCAAATTGCGCGCGACGTGATGATGGATGCGCCGTCGAGCGTTCCGCGCGGCGCCCTGCGCGATCTGGGTTTGCAGCTTACGGCCAAGCCGCCCGCGGCGCCGGGATAAAAAGAGCTCGTCGTTCGTACGACGAGCTGCTTGCAGCACCACGACGACAATCACGAGCGCCTTAGAACTTAGAGCGCCGCGTCTCGCGAAAAAGCATCTTTTTGTTAAGTTCGCGTAGCGCGTCGATGGACTTGCGGTGATCGTCGGAACGCGAATATTTACTTGCCGCGCGCAGCGAAGCGTCGAGACTGCGTTCGCGAGCCGCGTACACGATAAACGCGGCGAGATCGCGATCGTCGATCCGGAAGTTCATAGACCCTAAATTTACCCAATGCCGCCCGAATTATTCGCCAGATCCCGCGCCCGCGCGAAAATTTTGTCGAGCATCGCCTCGGTGAGCACGCCGGTATTGGTGTTCTGGCGGCTCGGGTGATAGGACGCAAGTCCCACAATCGCCGGTGAGCCGGGCAACGCCACGGCCGTTTCGGCACCGTGCGCAAACCGAGCGCGCGGAGAACGGTACGCGCCGTTTCTACGCACCAGCGCGTGAAACGTATCGTCGGCGATTTTCCCAAGCGTCACGACGACGCGCACGTTACGCAGCGTTGCAAGTTCGGCGCGAAGATACGGTAGGCAATTCGCCCGTTCGACCGGAGTCGGCTTGTTTTGCGGCGGAGCGCAGTGCACGGCGGCGGTGATCAAGCAGTTCCGCAGTTCAAGTCCGTCGCCGGCATGCTGCGACGCTGCTTGATTGGCGAAGCCGGCCCGAAACAAAGCGCGGTACAACCATTCACCCGACGCATCGCCGGTGAACATGCGGCCGGTTCGGTTGCTGCCGTGCGCGCCGGGAGCCAGGCCGATTAGGACGACTTGCGCGAGCGGGTCGCCGAACGCCGGCACGGGCTTGCCCCAATAGGTCTGATCGCGATAAGCCCGGCGTTTGTCGCGCGCTACGGCCGCCAGATAATCGACAAGTTCCGGGCAGCGGCGACAAGCCACGACCGACTGCTCGATGAGGTCGATTGTCACCGGTGCCGGCGCCGGGCTCAACGCATCTGCGGGAAGCCGAGTCGCGCGAGTGCCTCGTATGCGACGATCCCGACGGCAGTCGAGAGATTGAGGCTCCGCACGGCGGGGCTGCGCATGGGTATGCGTAACGCCCGCTCGGCATACGTCGCGAGGACGCTTGCCGGAAGTCCCTTGGTTTCCTTGCCGAAGACGAGCGCATCTCCGGCTGCGAACGGTGCGTCCCGGTAGCTTTGGCCGCCGCGCGTCGATAGCAGCCAGCACCGCTCGGGTGCGATCTGCGCGAAAAAGCTACCGAGGTTCGGGTGCATGACGACATCGAGTTGGGCCCAATAATCGAGGCCGGCACGTTTGAGAGCGCGATCGTCGATCGCGAAACCGAGCGGTTCGATCAGATGCAGAGCGCAACCGGTCGCCGCGCACAGGCGCGCGACATTGCCGGTGTTCGGCGGGATCTCCGGCTCGACGAGCACGATGTGCAACGGTGCACGATCGACAGCGCCGGCCGGTGCAATGCGGGTTGCAGGTTGCGTGCTCACCCGTTCGCCAGCCGCACGAGCTCGGCGCTGCGCGCCGCGGGGACGACGGCGAAAGCCGCGCCCCCGTGCGCCTGCCAAACGCGCTCGAGCGCTTTGCGGTCGTAGGTCGTGATGATGTCGGCTTGGGCGGGGTCGTTCAGACGCGGATGGCCGTGGCGGGTGAAGCCGCGCAGCACCGCAAGGTGCCCATCGCTGTGATCGAGCGGCGCTCCGGGCAAAACGCCGGTACCCCAAGAAAACGAGAGCGCCAGCGGGATCCCGGCGGCGATAAACGCGGCGGCATGACCGAGTCCGGCAACATGCGTGAGCGCCGCGCACAGACCGAACCGGCTGGCATACGCCATGTTGAACGTCCAGTTCCCGGTGCCGCCGTAGCGATCGTCATAGACGGCTCGAACGACGTCGGCAATGTCGTGCGGCTTGCCCCAATACGCGAGCAGCATTGCAAGTGACGTCGGCGAGCACCAGGCCCGTTCGCTCGGATGCGTCTTGAGATATTGTGAGAACGCCGGAACATCGAGCGTGGTCTCGACTCGCGCCGATTCATCGGTTCGGCGATGGACCGGCGTACTCAAAGCGATTTTATCGAGCGGCGCGCTCGAGCGAACTTCGATGGCTACAATGGGGACGGCGGCCTGCACGATGTCGACGGCGATACGCGCGACATCGTCGGCACCTGATAACGAGCGCCGTCCCGCGGCCGTGAACTCGACGTACGGCAGCCACGTCGACACCTGACCGTCGGCCCGGTAGACCGTTAGATCGATGCGGCCGCTGTCCGCAGTTGTATTCCATGAAACGACGGCCGACGTCGCCGGATCCATCCGCACGATCGTGCGCGGCTCCGTCGGCGTGACGAGTGTCAGCACGTTAGATCGTCCATTCGAAACTGTTCCACACACCGGCAACGTCGTATTCTGCCGGGACGTAATGCTGCAAGTCGCTATTGTAAGCGACGTAACTTACTTCCCAATATAAAAAAATAGCCGGCACTTGCGCGTGAATCCGTTCTTCTTCACGTTGATAAAGCCGTTTACGCGTCTGGCGGTCGAACGTCTTCAACGCATCTTCGCTCGTTGCGGTGATGATCGGATCGTTGAGGAACGCGACGTTGGCACCGTTCGGCGGCATATAATGGCCGCTCCAATTTCCGGCGTTATCGGGTTCGGGTTCGTTCGTATCGATGCTCCACGACAGATCGTACCGGCCGCCGTAGAGCGGCCCGTCTTGAGCGAACAAGAGGCTGGCCGGTACGTTTTTGATGCCGAGATCGATACCGACGGCGCGCAGTTGCTGCTGCATGGCCACCTCGGCCTGTTCGTTGCCCGGCTTGTTGGTGGCGGAGATGGTAAGGGCAAGCGGACTGCCGCGTTTGCGGCGGATGCCGCCGTCACCGACGGTCCAGCCCGCCGCGTCGAGCAAACGTCGCGCCTGCGCCGGATCGAACGTCCAGCGGGCGATGTGCGGCGCGGCCCACGAATCCGGCATGATGTCGCTGGTCGCGCGCATGTCGACGCCGTGATAGACGTCGGTGTTGAGCCGATCCCAATCGATCGCTTGGGCGATCGCTTGGCGAACGCGGACGTCCGCAAGCTGCGGCCGTCGCGTGTTGAGTTCCAGATGACGATAATTCGCGATGATGCGCTTGGCGATCGTTACGCCATCGAGCGTTTGCAGCCGCGGGACTTGACTTTCAGGAACGTTGTCGTAGACATCGATGTCGTGCGTTTGCAGCTGGGTGAACAGCGTGTCGGGATTCGGGACGATCTTCCAGCTCAAAGCGCGCAGTTTGGGCGGCCCGCGCCAATAATGCGCGTTGGGTTCGAATTCGAGCGAAGCTCCGTGGTGCCACGCCTTGAGCAGCCACGGCCCGCTCGAAATCGGCGCGAGGTTGAAATCCGCCCGATTGAGATCGTGCAATCGGCCCAACAAATGCTCGGGCAGCGGCGGATACGATGAGCCGCCGCCGCCGCCCCAAATCTCGGACACGATCGCGCTGTTTACGCGCTTGAGCCGCACGACGAGCGTCGTCCGGTTCGGTACGTTCATTGAAGCGACGTCGTTCCAGCCGATCCGCAACTTGGTATTATTGCGCGGGTCGACTGCGGCGCGCCAAGTAAAGCGCAAGTCGCGTGCATCGAGCGGCGCGCCGTCCGACCACGTCAAGCCGGGCCGGATATGCAGCGTGATCGTCTTGTTGTCGCGGCTGACACCGCCGTTGGCGTAGGTCGGAATTTCGCGGGCCACTTCGGGCATCAGGTTGCCGCGTGCATCGTAGCGGAACACGTACGCAAAGAGCAGGGTCTCGATTTGATCGGCCGCGCCGTTGTGAGAGAAGAACGGATTGAGCGCGTCGGGTTCGTCGCTCGAACCCAAACGCACGTGACCGGCCTGCGTCCAGCTATGGCGCGCGGTCGATCCGGCCGGCGTCGAGTCGGCTACCTTCGCGCAGCCGCAGACTGCACCGAGTGCAAGCACGATCGCGCACGTTGCAACCAGGCGTGCGTGCACGTTGCGTAGCGCGCGCGTTCGCTCAAACATGCAGCACGGACGATTTGACCAGGTGTCGCGCGATCGCATCGTATAACGCGCCTGGACCAAAGCGCACGACGTCGTCGCACGGCAAATGCGTTTGGGCGCGCGCATCGTCGATTGCTACGCGCGCAGCGGCGTCGTCGAGGTCTTTGGTGTTGAGCGCAATTCCGACGACTTTGGCCGGTTTGACGCCCGCGCACAGTAATTCATAGGTCGCGATGAGATCGCGGTAGCTCAGAAGTGGAACGTCGTAACCGTCGATTTTCGTGCGCGAAGCCAAATGCACGAGCACGAGTGCATCGGGGGCGCTGCCATATAGTAACGCGAGCGTCACCGGAGCGTACGCCGGATGGTTGATACCGCCTTGCCCTTCGACGATCAGCAGGCCGGCAGCCGTGTCCGCTGTTGCCGGCATGCGACGCTCACCTTCGAGGACGAGCTGTTCGGCGGCCCCGGCCGCGAAATCGGCGATCACGCGATCGATCGCGGTGCCCCAGCCGGCGATTGCGATGCCGGTTTGTCCGGTCGGCACGAAGACCGCCGCGACATTGCGCTCGCGCGCGGCGCGCGTCAGTTCCAAAGCGGCGGTCATCTTGCCGACCGCGCAGTCGCTGCCGACGGTCAGGACGATCGTTGATTCGATGTCGTAAGCGGCGCCCGAAAAAAGCGGTGCCGCAGGTGGCAACCGCAGATCCCAGATGCGCGAGTCATGCGCTTCGGCAAGCTCCGCAAACTCCGCATCGTCGCCCAGAATGGTGTGCAGGCCGCTAACGATTTCGAGGCCGGCGGCTAACGCAGCGGCAATCTCACGGCGGAACTCCGGCGGAAGCTCACCGCCCGCCGGAGCGATGCCCACAAGCAGTGACGTCGGCCGATGCACGAGACCTGCCGCGACATCGGCAACGATCGGTGCGTCGGAATCAAGATACGGCAGGACGTCGCGCACCCGCCGGCCGGCGTGTGCCGGATCGATGACGGCTACGGTGACATCGCTTGAATAAGCAATGACGCCGTGCGCGGTCTTCGCAGCGCGCGTTGCAAACACGTGCGGCGCTAAAATCAGATAACGGCGTTCCATCGGTCCGGCAGCTCCTTGCGAGTGGATGGTACCGGTCAGGCCGGCAGCTTGGCCATGACGCCTAAACCCGGACCGTCCGGTAACACGATCTTGCCGCCATCGTAACGAATGCCGCTAAATGGATCGTCGGCGGTAAGGAACGGTCCGTCAAGGTCGGCCCAATCGGCGAGCGGACTCAAGTGCGCGGCGGCCGTCGTCAAGATCTGCGACTCCACCATGCAGCCCAGCATGATTTTGAGTCCCAGTGCGCGCGCGGTATGAATCATCGCGAGCGCCGCGCGAAGACCGCCGCATTTAACCAGCTTGACGTTGACGCCGTCGACGCACCCGGCAAGCGCCGACAAGTCCGTAGCATCGCGCGAATCTTCGTCCGTCACGATTGCTATTTTCGAGCGCTCGCGAATCCAGCGCAAGCGCTCGGGGCTTCCGGCCGGAATCGGCTGTTCGCAGAATTCAATGTCGAAGCGGGCGAGTTCGGCCAGCAGCGTCACGCTTTGTTCGGGCGTCCAGCCTTCGTTTGCGTCGATGCGAATGGCGCCGGAATAAATCGCGCGAATCGCGCCGACCGTCTCAATTTCGCTGCCGCGTCCGAGCTTTATCTTCAAGATAGGATGCGCGCCGACGGCGCGGACTTTGTCGAGCGTCTCGGCGATCGGCGCAATGCCCAGCGTGAACGAGGTCTGCGGTGTTTTTGCCGGATCCAGACCAAAGAGACGGTAGAGCGGCCGGTTGAGATCTTTGCCGATCAAATCGTGCAACGCGATATCGAGACCACAACGCGCCGCCGGCGCCAGCCCCGCGAGTTGCGCGTCGAGCTGGTAGGGATCGGCATGCAGCCGCTGCATGCGAAGCGCCGCCGTGACGCTCTCGACCGACTCGGCATAACGTTCGACCGGAGAAGATTCGCCGATGCCTTCGCGCTCGTTCCAGCGCACGCGTACGACGACGCTGCGTGCAACGCGTTCGGATCCGCGAGCGATCGTAAACTCATGCACGAGCGGCAATTCGAGCGACTCGGTGGTGAGATCGATCGTCGGCATGTCGGCGGCTTCGGCGCCGAGTGCGCGCGTCATGCCGGCGGCGTTCGCAACCGGCCGTTTCGTCCGACATACGGGACTTCGCTTAGGCAAAGCCGTAGCCGAAGCGCATGGCAAAATTAGACGGGCGCGTAGCGCTCATTACCGGTGCGAGCGCCGGCATCGGCGCTGCGGTCGCGCGTTCACTCGCCGCCGAAGGCGCTCATTTAGTCCTTACCGCACGGCGCGAGGAGCGTTTAACTGCGCTCGTACAAGAGACCGGCGCCCAAGCGTTGATCGTAACGGGTGATGCGCGCGAGGAAGCGACCGCACAGCGCGTTGTCGACGGTGCGATCGAGCGCTTCGGCCAGATCGATATTCTCATCAACAACACCGGCATCGGTAACTACAAAGATCTCGTTGACACGAGCGCGGCTGATTACGATGAAATGTTTTTGACCAACGTGCGCTCGACGTTTCTGTTCACCCGGTATGTTGCACCGCATATGATTGCGAAAAAGTCGGGCACGATTCTCATGATTTCGTCGATGGCGGGCATTTACGGCTTCCCCGGCGAGGCCGTCTATTGTGCGACGAAATTTGCTCAAGTCGGTTTCGGCCAGGCGCTCGATAAGGAGTTGCGTCCGCACGGCATTAAGGTCGGCTCGATTTGTCCGGGCGGCGTGAAGACCGAGTTTGCGCTCGGTAAGGGGCGTACGCAAGACGGCGTCGATGCTTCGACGATGCTCGAACCGCAAGACGTTGCCGCCGCGGTGTTGCTGGCCTGCACGCAATCGGCCGGTTCGCGCATCATCGACATTCAGATGCGCACGATGTCCGAAGCGCTGGCATAACTCCAAGCGTCTAAGGTTACATGACGACCGCAGCTTCGCGTTATTCAACCTCGATTGTCTGGTTACGGCGTGACCTGCGGCTCGACGATCATGCGGCACTCGATCGGGCGGCACGTTGCAGCGAACGCGTTGTGTGCGCCTTCGTTCTCGATCCCGAGTTATTGCGCGGTCCGCGCGTCGGCGCGCCGATCGTGCAATTCTTCTTCGATTCACTGCGCGAACTGCGCGCCGATTTGCAAGCGCGAGGTTCGGACCTCGCGTTGCTCGAGGGCGATTTTGCGGGCGAACTTTTGAGGCTCGCGCGCCGCGTCGACGCACAGGCCGTCTTTTATAATGTTGATTACGATCCGGAGATGCGTGCGCGCGACGAACGTATCGTGGGCGCACTGCGCGACGTACACCTCGAGGTTCATGATTCCGTCGATCACGTTTATGCCGCCGCGGGTGAAATCGTGCAACAAGGCGGCAAGCCGTACACGGTCTACACACCGTACCGGAAGCGTTGGCAAGCTCAGTTCGATGCGCAACCGCACGCACCGTACGATTCGGCGGCTGCCGTGCGCGACAAACTTCTTCCGGCCGATGCGCTCGGTGCGACCCGGCCGGTGCCCGAACCCGAAGATTTCGGCCATCGGTCGTCGTCAGCTTTTCCGGCCGGTGGTACGGCGGCAGCGCAGCGCTTGCTCGACGCGTTCGTTGCGGGTGAAGCCGACGGCTATCTCGATCGGCGCAACGTGCCGGCGATCGACGGAACCTCGCATCTCTCGCCGCATCTGCGCGCCGGCACGATCGGCATTCGCACGTGCGTCGATGCGGCGCGACGTGCGCGGATGCAGCGGCCGGCCAAGGCCGCCGCAAATATCGACGGCTGGATCGGCGAACTTGTCTGGCGCGATTTTTACCAAGGACTGCTCATGCAGTTTCCGCGGATCGCCGCTGAGCCGTTTATCGAGGCCGGCAAAGCGGTCAAGTACGTGCAAGATGCCGCCGGACTCACGGCCTGGCAGACCGGGGCGACCGGCTACCCGATCGTCGATGCAGCGATGACGCAACTCAACACGACGGGTTGGATGCACAATCGTCTGCGCATGATCGTCGCCTCATTTCTCACCAAG
>CBDCCS010000009.1:0-26079 GCA_965214935.1 Candidatus Velthaea sp.
CGGAGAACAGGAGATTGAGGTCTATAGTCGCGGCAGGTGGAGGCGAGCTGCTTACCGTCCCGACACCATCGGCTTGACGCCGGGCGGTATGACCGACCGCTTGCGCCGACGCATCAATGCGAATGCTGGCCCTGCCTGCAAGATCAACCTCTATATTGCGCAGGCACTCTTCGACGAGGCGGCAGATCATCTTCGCCGAGCCGGTAGCTCGACCGCCCTCCGCCCGCCGGTCACACTGGCTCAAGCCGACTGCACGCTTCGAATGGCTGCGCAGGCGTTGCTGCAGGCCTCGCGAGCCGGGGCGCCGAGCCTCTATGCCGATAGCATGGCGCAATGGCTCGCCATTCATTTGTTGACGTCGCTTAAGGGAAGCGATAGAGAGCGTGCCGCATTCGAGGGCGCCAGGTTAAAAGATAAGCGATTAAGCAATTTGCTGGAGTTCATGGAACACAATTTTTCCGAGCAGCTGTCCGTTGACCGCCTCGCCCGTGAAGCTGCCATTAGTAAGTTTCACTTTACTCGATTGTTTCACCAAGCCACCGGTTTTACGCCGCATCGCTGGCTTTGCGATCGTCGCCTTGATGCCGCAAAGCAATTATTGGAAACAACGGATCTCTCGGTCGGCGAGATCGCAGACCGGTGCGGCTTCGCTCACGCTAACTATTTCGCGACTGCATTCTCGAAAAGGTTTGGCATCAGTCCGAGCGACTACCGGCTCGCGTATTGAGCAGTGGTGCCGAATTTGTGTTGTTTATTAGGTGTTGAAATTCGCCGAAAACTTGTAGAGCACATACGACCGTAAATGGATTACTTAATAGAGGATTTCACGCTAGAGTAATTTGTGCATTTGGTATGCTCGCGCTTCGCTTGCAAAACACTCCCGCATTATAGCCGTCCTCTACAAGCCTTGGCTGTTTTTTCGCTGCAATCGCCGACATTTTTGTTTCGCAACTCCAGCGTTACGACGGATCGGCTACTTCAATGCTGGCTCCATCACTTTCGGGTGTTCCGCCACGCACGGTCGAGCAATTCGGCTGATCGCAGCGGCTTAGTCGATGCCGATTATGCGCATTGGTCGAATCGACCGTTTGATGAGCTTGCCGGATGAGCGTAGGAACGCTTTAGCTTAGTCGCTTAATTTTCGTCGCTTCCGAGTTTTAGATTCCCGCGGTCGTTGATGATGTCTGGTCGCTCTTTGTTTCGCGTGTGCTATCATCGAGACGCCCAAGGCTGGAAACGGCATCCTAATTTTGAACTTCTGGCGGCACTTGAGATTTGAACCCCTAAGTAAAATCCGAGTCGTCCTTAGCGAGGAAGAAGCCGGCTACGCTAACACGGCCAAACGGCCCCGGAATCTGTCAAGCTATTTGAGACCATCGAGTAAAAATAGTTACGCTATGCCGCGCATAGTTCGTCCGACGGTGGATTAATCCAGACCGCCTCCGGTAGCGACTGGCGCTTGGGCTGACCATTGACGAATCGCTCGGGATGAGACTCAAAGGCGGCGCACATAATAGCGTGTCGTTGAGCAAGTCGGTCGGTGCCGGTCCCAGCATGAACTTCCGCCGGCGTCAACATCGCGATTCCAGAGTGTCGATGTTCGTTGTTGTAATAGGCCATGAAGGCGCGCGTGTGACCCAGGGCGTGTTCGAAGCAGCCGAATCGATCGGGGAAGTCAGCCGCATACTTCATGGTCTTAAATTGCGCTTCGGAGTACGGGTTATCATCGCTCACGTGGGGCCGGCTGTGCGATCTTCGCACCGCGAGTCGCTCCAAGAGTGTTCCGACAAGTTGCGCGGTCATCTCGGTGCCGCGATCGGCATGCACGGTCAGAGTGCCCGGAGTAATGCACTGTACTGCAATCGTTTCCGCGATGAATTCCGCTGCGATCGTTGCATCGGCTCGCCGCACCAAAGTCCAACCGACGACCATGCGGCTAAAGACATCGAGCATGACAAGCAGCGAATACCATTCACCGCGATTTGGGCCTCGCAGTTTGGTGATGTCCCACGACCAACACTGGTTCGGCGCCGTCGCGAGTAACTCGGGTTTCACGTACTCGGGATGACGTGCTTGGCGCCGACGTTCACGGACCTCGTCACTCATACGCAATAGCCGATACATCGTGCTTTCCGAGCAAAGATATCGACCTTCGTCGAGTAGAATCGCGACGACTTGACCTGGCGATCGGTCGACAAACCGCGGGCCACGCAGCAGCACCAAGACCTCGTCCCGCTCGCCATCCGTGAGGCGACGCGCAGCAATTCGCGGCGCGGCATGATTGGCGATGAGCGTTGGCTTTCGCAAGAGAGTCGCTCGCGAGACGCCGAGTGCGTAACACACCAGACGCGTCGGATACTCGCGGCATAACATGCGACAAACCGCGATTAATCTTCGTCGATGATCTCGCGGCTCTCGGAGTCCATCCCCAAGAGCCGCGCCGCTTTTTTTTGGATTTCTCCAATAAGCTCAGCGCGTTCGACACGTCGTCGTAGTTTGCGGTTCTCTCGCTCGAGTTCCACGATACGACGACTTGCGGCTTGCGCATCACCTTTTTGCTGCTCGCGCGCTTTCAATGCGCGAGCGTCGAGATCACCGTGCTGTAGCTGGCGACGCCAGGTCGCGATTTGCGATGAATACACGCCTTCGCGACGGAGCACCGCACCTTGCATTCCGTGCGCTGCTGCGTCGACTGCTGCCAGGATTCGACGCTTCTCTGCAGGCGAGAATCGACGCCGCTTCGCTTTGAGTACGATCTCCGGCGAGGCCGGAATCTTGCCGTTGGTAGTGGTTGCCATCATGAGGATCTCCGCTGCCCCGGTCGTGAGCTTAGACGGTTCGAGTGGCTGGTCTCAATTCATGTTGACAGATGGGGCCCCCAGGACGCACGTATCAGCGGAAGGTGGACGTTTATCCAATCTCGGTTGAACGATGCCGCTGGCTTACGCGCATAGGTGACGTACATTGTGACCAATAGCTTGCCCCTTTGCAATACTGCCTATGTTCTCGGCGACGATAGCCTCTCAAGATGCAGCAGCGCTCAACCTTGATCGAGAGTCGGTCGGCGAATACCCTGATCTTGAGCCGTCAGAATTGCTCTTCGCTTAGAACGTCGAACGCGTTGAGCGTTATCGACACCTGCGCGTACATGCTGACCCAAAGCACGAGCTCGTAAAGTGCGCCTTGACCCAACAGCTTAAGAGCTGCCTTATACAACGCGCCTGGTAGAACGCCGCCGAGGACAAGTGCGCTTGCTACGTCATATGCCGCCGAGTCTTCGCGCGACAATCCGGCAGGACGTTGACCGGCGCTTATGACTGCGATTGTGGTCGCATCCACCCCTTCGCTAGCCGCAGTCGCCGCGTGCGCATATAATTCATAAGCTGCTCGATAGTGAGCGCCGGTCACCAAAATCGCGATCTGCTTGGCCGATTCCGGCAAACGTTTAAGCGCGGTGACCGCTGCAATTTGATCGTAGTGTGCTTGGCCGACTTTTGGTTCGTGCAAAAATACGCCCCAGGGTCCGAGCAGAGCGCCGTCTTCCCGCATTGTCGTGAATGACGTGAAGCTCTCTGAAATCTGCTTGCGATTGCGCTCATATAAAGCCTTTTGCTCGGTCGTCAGCTGGTCCGGCGGAATAGTCGTTAGACGCATTGGCAAGTTCCTTAAGCCATGAGAAGGCGGTCGGGGGTGATCGGCAGCCGGCGCGCACGCTTACCCGTGGCATGCCACACCGCGTTAGCGATAGCCGGCGCGACGCCGCACAGCCCAAGCTCGGCCGTTCCCTTCGTCCCGAGGGGATTTAGGATCGGATCGTGCCCTTCGACAAATAGGGCATCGAGCTCGTGGATGTCGGCGTTCACAGGGACCAGATATTCGGCGATCGTGGCGTTCGCAACACGGCCGAGTTGGTCGTCCCATTCGGTTTCCTCGAGCAACGCCATACCGATGCCCCCGACCATGCCGCCAATGCACTGACTATGCGCAAGCTTCGGATTGATGATGCGTCCCGCATCGAAGGCGCCGATCAGCCGACGGACGTGAATGGTCGAAAGATCGGCGTCCACGCGCACCTCGGCGAAGATCGCGCCGAAGCCGTTCATCGCGAATTTCTTCGCATTGTCTTCGTCGGGAGCAGCATCTGCCTCGGCGGACATCTGATCGAGGCCGGCCTTGCGCAACAGGGCGGCGTTGTCCGGCATCCGGTTACCATACATTTGCGCGAGCATCATCAGTTTTGCTTTCAGCGCTGCGCAGGCGGCTTGAACCGCCGGCCCGATACTCGACATCGTTGTCGAGCCGCCATGCTCTTTGGCTTTGGGAAACGTAGAGTCGCCTAGTTGAAAACGGACCATACCGATCGGAAGGTTCAGCGCATCGGCGGCGACTTGCGTAGCCGAAGTATAGGTGCCCGGTCCCATATCGGTCGTCGCGCAACGTACCTCCGCGTGGCCGTCGGCGAATAACGTGGCGCTTGCGGAAGTCGGATATCTTTCTGCGGGATAGATGGCCGTCGCCATGCCGAAGCCGACGAGCTCACGACCGTCGCGCATCGACCTCGCCGCGAGCGGACGATCCCGCCACCCGAAACGCTCGGCGCCCTGCGCGTAGCACTCACGAAGCCGCTTTGACGTCCATGGCAGATCCTTCATCGGATCCCGTTCGGCGTAATTGCGAAGCCGCAGCTCGATGGGGTCGAGTTCGAGCGTTTCGGCCAGTTCGTCCATGGCCATCTCTAGGCCGATAAGACCCGTCGCCCAGCCGGGGCCGCGCATCGGACACGGCGTGTTAATGTTCATGTGAACGAGCTTGTAGCGCGTCAACAGATTCGGGCATGCGTACATAGCGCCCGCTGCGGAAAGCGCAGGCTCGGCAAATTCCTCGTACATCGAAGTTTGACCGACCGCTTCTTGGATGAGCGCCGTCAAATTCCCCGAGTGGTCCGCGCCGAGCATCACATGCTGCTCTGATACGCCGCGAGAGCCGACGTGCGTCGCCATCTGTCGCCGAGTCAACTCTAACCGCACGGGGCGACCCGCGCGGCGCGCCGCCATTGCGGCGAGCGTTACATGTGGCCACGTACGCAACGCAGAGCCGAAGGCGCCCCCGACGAATGGATTAATAACGCGAACGTCATCGGGCGGAATGCCGAAGCGGCGACCAATCTCGTCGCGCTCGTTTCCGACCCACTGCGTCTTGCTCCAAAGCGAAAGCTTCTCGCGATGCCACTCCGCTACGGTGGCGTGAGGTTCCATGGGATGGTGCTGTTCGCGACCCTGGCGGTAGCGTGCGTCGATGCGAACCGGCGCTCGCGCAAAAGCGCTTTCGGCCTCTCCCTTGCGGGTCTCGGGGCCGCGCTTCTTTTTTGCCGCCGCCTCTGAAGTCGGTTCGGCGAGCGCAAGATCGAAGCGCGTTCGCGGCGACGTATCAGGCGAGTAGGTCACACGCACGAGTGAGGCGCCGTATTCGGCCTGTGTCTGCGTTCGCGCGACGACCAGCGCAATAGGCTGCCCGCTGAACTTCACCTCGGGGCCGTCGAGGACGCGGAGCTGCTCGCCCGCGACGGGGTCGACGGCCGGCCGTTCTTCCGGCGTTTCGTACGGCAGCTTGTCCGCGTTGAGGTGAGTCAGTACGAGCAACACGCCCGGAGCATGCTCGGCGTCAGACGTCTCGATCGCCGTGATGCGGCCGGCGGCGATCGTGCTGTCGGCGGTCGCAGCGTAAACGAGACCCGTCGGGTGGAACTCGGCCGCGTACTTCGCGGTTCCGGTAACTTTTGCCGTCCCATCGACTCGACTTAGCGGTTTGCCGATCGCGCTCATGCGAGAGCTCCCGCTTCCTCGACTGCACGCGTGACCGTGCGTCGGATCAACTCGATCTTGTAAGCGTTATGCTCTCGCCCAACGGCGCCATTGCCCGCGAACGCGCCGGCACGTTGAGCGAGATCGGGCGAGATCCGGCGACCGCGTAAAGCCGCCTCGACTTCGGGCAAGCGCCACGGCATTGTCGCGACGCCGGCAACGGCGATCCGCGCGTCGCGTACGAGGCCGCCGTCGATATCGAGCGCGACTGCCGCCGAGGCGAGCGCCCACTCGAAGCTCGTCCGATCGCGCACTTTGAGATAGTGCGAGCGCCAGGACGTCGATCGCCTCGGCAAGTCTATGTGAGTGATGATCTCACCAGGTGCGAGCCGTGTCTCGATCCACGGCGTATCCGCCGGCGGCTGATGCAACTCTGCAATCGGTACGCTACGTTCGCCGCTCGTGCCGACGATCTCCACGCTCGCATCCAGTGCAACGAGCGCGTTAGCGAAATCGCCCGCGTACGTGGCGATGCAATGCTCGCTAACGCCAAGGACGGCATGTAGCCGGTTCTGCCCTGCGAGTGCGGGACATCCTGAGCCCGGCTCACGTTTGTTGCACGGTGCGCCGGGATCGCGAAAGTATCCGCAGCGGGTGCGCTGCAGCAAATTGCCTCCGACAGTCGCAAGATTGCGAACCTGCGCCGAAGCGCTCGCGAGCAATGCCTTGGAAGCCGCCGAGTAACGTTCGCGAATCTCAGGGTGTTGCGCCGCGTCGCTCATTCGAACGAGGGCACCGATGCGCAGACCGTCCGCCGTCTGCTCGATGACGTCAAGTCGCGGAAGCCCGGTGATATCGATTATTCTGTCGGGCGCGCGCAGATGCTCTCGCATGAGCTGCATCATGTCGGTGCCGCCCGCAAAGAAATCCGAACCCGGCTGGCGGCGATCGTCCGACTGATGCCGCGCGCCGCTTTCAATTGCGGCGGTGACGCTTGGAGCTTTTACGTAAGCAAACGGATTCATGCGGCATCGCCGGCGGCTACCTGCCGCACCGCCGCGACGATATTGCCATAGGCGCCGCAACGACAGATGTTTCCGCTCATCCATTCGCGGACGTCATCGTCCGAACCGGCATAGCCTTCAGCGATGCACGCAATTCCGCTCATGATTTGCCCCGGCGTGCAATAGCCGCATTGGAATCCGTCGTGCTCAATAAAAGCCGCTTGGAGCGGGTGTAGCTTACCGTTCTGAGCAAGCCCCTCGATCGTGGTGATCGCTCGGCCTTGAGCCATTATGGCCAAGACAAGGCACGAGTTCACTCTTCGATTGTCGATATGCACCGTGCATGCGCCGCATTGCCCAAGTCCACATCCTTTTTTTGTGCCAGTGAGCTGCATGTAATCGCGTAAGGCATCGAGCAGCGTGGTGTTCGCATCGATGTCTGAAAAGCTATATCCGTTGCCATTGACGGTCAGCACGATGTCACTCGTAAGCGCAGGGTCGTTGCGGACGTTTGCCGCCGTTGCCGTACCCGTGTCACCGGCCATGAGCGCTCCTCCCATAATCAACAAGCCGACAACGGCTTCTTGGCGGGTCAAATCAGCATCAGACACTATATCGACGCTCGAGAGCAGCCGACGCAACGCAACGAAAGATCACTAGCTGTGCCGATCATGCGCTTGCCTCGACTCCGGCGAGCCAATCAAGCACAGGCTTTAGCGCATCATCTGAATTCTTTTCATAGATTAAACCATGACCGTTGCCGACGATGCCGTGGTCGGTAAGTCGAATAAGCTCCGCCGCTGCGCCGGCGTCCTTAAGCATCTTGATGATTGGCGGACTTGCGGGAGCAAACGCAGATGTTTCGCCGATCACTGCCGCAATCGGAAGACTATCAAGCGACGGTAGCTTAATACTCCCGGCTGCGGCATTTCTTATGTCGTCAGGCGACTTCATCGGCGGCTCGTAGCTCAACGGCGATGCCGTCAGCCCCCAGGCAAGTTTGCCGATATTAGGAACGTCGGCGAACGGCGGTCCCATCGGTTCGATTGCGACGATCGCCTTCACGAGCTTAGGCCGCCGATCGGCCACGAGCCACCCGACGGGGCCTGATGCGGAGTGCGTGATCAGAATCGCGGGACCGATGCGATCCAACAGTTTTGCAAGCCGGTCCGACTCGATGTCTTCACAATACGCCAGATCGGCGGGCAGCGGACCATATCCGGCGATGAATTCGTCCATCTTGCGGGCGTCGTCGGCATCGAACGGCCACTGCGTATGCGCGACGGCTTCGGGCGGGAAGTATATTTTGCGGCCCGTTTCATATGAAAACGGTGGCCCCATCTCACCCATCGTTAGCGGATGAAAAGGCGAGCGTCCCTGGCCGGGCCGGTCCACCAGAACGATCGCATAACCGGCTTCGACGAGGCGCTGGGACCAGCCGGGTCGCCCGTCAGGTGTTTCGCGCCATTCCGTACCCTGATAACCACCGCCGTGAACGAGCACCAGTGGCCATGGATGCGTCACCTGCTCAGGGGCTTCCCACTCAGCGAAGAGCGGGCCCCTTTGGTAGGTTTGGCCGTCAGCTTGGACACGCTCGCCCGTAATCCAAAAAGCGCCGCTTCGAACGTTCCTAGGAGCCTTTTCTCGCCAGAAGTCCGCTACGTTGCTATTGACAGCATTATTTCTTTGCACATCGCTTGCTACGAGATGCTGCTCGCATTTGAATCGCAGTGCGCAAGAAATCGAAGAAAGTCCGCAATATATGAACGGCAGCTCTGACCAACCTTAGTAAGTGAGGTTGTAATCTTCAAACCGACGAGCTGACGAAATACCGTTCTCGCCTGGCCTGGATTGCAGTGGACGCCGTTGCTCTTAACTCTTGAAGAATGATTCGGTCACGCCGTTCGATCCAAGCCTATGGATCGGCGCAAAGCGCGGCATGAGTTAAAAGGCGATCGCGAGACGAAAATTAGAAGATTCTCCGCCAAAAATCAACGCCTAGCACGCGCCCATCCGGCCCGACGGCCTCCGCCGCCGCAATCGCGCTGGCGCCGGCGCCGCAGCAAGCATCGAGCACGGCCTCGCCGCGTTGCAGCGAAATGCGCTCTACGGTTCGCCGGCCAAGCCGATCCCAGAAGCTCAGTGCCGGCGCATCAAAAGAATCCGCGGCGGCGTTGTAGGTCGCCGCGGCACGCATCTTAGCACGTCGATCACGTCGCTGGCTCCGGTGCGGATTGCGATAATTTCAATAGTATTCTCTATTCCGGTTTGAGCCGGTACGCTGTAATTCCGGCCGCTTACCGGATCTGCGTCTTCGTCATGGCGCTGCGAACGGACTTTGATGCGGCCTAATGGATGCAATTTCGGCCGTGAGCCGAGATAACGATCGTCTCATGAGCGCTGAGCGCCGCAGCTTCTGGTGCCGCACTAGTCGTTGTTTCGACTGACGAGTTCAGACCAGAAACGGATCGATTTGAATGGACCAACGGCAGGTCGTGGCTCGTTCGCGAACTCACGCTCGAAATAATCGGCCAGATCTGCGCCATAGTACATAGCGTCCGATTGATAAATTGAGAAAACGGGATTCCCGGATTCGTTGGGTTCACTTGGCAGGTAGCGATGGGAAACGAGCGGCACCAACTTGGGTGCTTGGTGTACGACGTCGCGCAGAACCTCCGCCCGCGTTTCGGCGGTAGCAGGGCGCTCTCCCCATTGCGGCCACCACAAGTCGTTATGCTCGACGTCAAAAAGCAAGCCGCGCAATGGCCAGGCCAGCATCTGCCGAATCGTCTCTCCGTCGAATCTCCAATCATAGCCGAGGACGGGCCGGCGCTCTAAAAATAAGGCGATCAGATCGGGCGGGAACGTTAACCCAAATGTTTCCTGCGCGAGATCGAGCTCATGCCGTTGGTAACCTGCGGCCCAAATGCGTCCCTGGGCACGGCGGCTGCGCTCGAAGCCGGTCATGATGATTTCTGGTCCGACTTTCCGATCGTCGCCTTGCGTCGTATCATTGCGGGGTGTCGTCATCGAACTGCCTTTCGCGCTGGCGTTGTGCTGTCGCGTGGCCAATGTACTAGCTTCAGTTCGTTCCTTCGCGAGTTGGCGGCGCGCTTCAGAGGCGTACGAGTTCGACTCGGCGGTTGAGCGCCTTACCGGCCTCGGTCTGGTTCGTTGCGACAGGCTTTGCGAGGCCCAAGCCGGCCGCGCGCAAGCGATTACGCTGCACGCGATAGCGCGCGACGAGGTCGTCAACCACGGCATGAGCGCGACGCAGGCTCAGCGCGAGATTGTACGGCCCGCCGCCATCGTTATCGGTGTGTCCCTCAACGCGTAGCGTCCAATCGGGATGAGCCGCGAGCACCTGCGCGATTTGCGCGATCGTCGCTTCGGAAACAGGTTGGATCGTTGCGCTGGCGACGTCGAAGTGGATGCCGTACAGTCGCACACGACGCCGCGATTCGAACGCTTTGGCGAGCGCGATTGAACCGTCGATGAAGATCGTGGCTTGAGCGCTCGCGCCGTCCGCGCCGGCTGCCTTGACGGAATACGCGTGCGAGCCGCTCCAACCGTTGGGAAGCGAGATGGTCGCGACAACGGTGTGCGCACCGCCGCCGGAAAGTCGCACGCGAGCGGGGGTCACCCGAGCGGGGAAGTGCGCGTCGCCTTCGACCGAAAGGTTAATGTCGTGCGGGGCCGTCGTCTTTACGGTCGAGACGAGCTGCATCGCAACGTGGAGTTCGACGGCCGGGCCGGCCGGAAGCGCGCGGTCGACCGACGGGTACAGCGCGAGCGTAGAAGCGACGCGTGCGTTGCAGGGTAGATCGGCTTGGGCTGGTTGCGCATACTCGAATTCCATGAGCCGCCGAGCCGCGGGAATGGCCGCTTTCAGGTCGTCGCGATCGAAGCCGTCGTAGATGATGAGGCCACGCCCGTACCGCGCATACGCCTGCACCCATCCGTTCGCATGGAGGGCGTTGGTTGCGAAAAGATGGCCGCACCAGTGCGGATCGTCGGTCTGCATGAGATCCGCGTCGCCGATTTGCTGCGCTTTCGAGCCGAGATACGCGTCGACGTCCAGGAAATGTGCGGCGTCGCTGCGCGTCGCGCCGAGCGTCGATGGATCCGCTATGGCGAGCACGTGACCGCGCTCGCCCATCGCACCCGTCGCCTTCGTCGAAAAACGAAAGGGCAAGAATGTGTAGTCCGAGCGCGAGCACATGTCGGCATCCCGGATGATGAGCTTGTGGCCCGCGCCGACCCAATCCAACAATAGACGTTGGCGGCGCGGCGAGAGATCGGTCGAAGCGGAGCAATCGCCGTCCAAAATGGCGAAGCTCGCGCGCTGCAATTGTGACGCCGTCAGCAGCGGCGAAAGATGCGTCTCGAAACGTAGTCGTCGAAAGCTCGCCGCATCTATTTCCGGGGCGTTTTCACCAAGCACGCGCACGAAGGTCGCGACGACCTGCCCGTTGCCGGTCGACGACGATCCACACGCGGGCAGTGCCTTGGCGCGCAGCGCGAGGATGGGTTGCCGGCCATCGTTGCCGACGAGGATGTTGCCGTTGCCGGCGAGCTGCAGAACGCCGGCGCCGGCGCGCGCTCTGCCGTCGTTAAGCGTCGCCTGCCACGGTTCGTAGCGATCGCGGCAGCGGAAAAGCGTGAAGCGGCCGTCCTCTTCGACGGCGACCCGCTCGTCGTCGTTGCGGTCCAGCGGCGGAAGCGTCTCGGCAACCCGACCGCGCATGCCGCCAAATTGCGTCGCCGTACCCGTCGCCGTGAGGTTGAGCCAAAATCCGTTCAGCGCACCGCGTTGCGGCGCTCCCGGCGTTCCCGCCGCGGTTGCGGCGACGACGCTGAGCGGGACGTTCGCCGTTTTCGTAATTGTGAATCGCACGAAGCGCGCGTCCGCCGCGATCGCGAGCGCGCGTTCGATCCCGTTGTCGGTGGGAAGCGCGATCGGCACGGTTCCCACATCGCGCAAATGGTGGACGTCGGTTCCGATTGCCACCGCCACGCGCGCCGCCTTCGCGCCGCGCAACGCGACGCCGACGCGATCGAGGTGGGCGACCGCGGGGAGTTCGTAGAGCAACGCGACGGGTCGGTTGAACGACGGCGTAACGTCGATACTGCCGTAATCTTGCGCCAGATATTGGGGGTTGTTTTGCAATCCGCCGACCGTCCAACTGCGCACGAACGCGCCGTTGATCGCGCTGAGCAAATTCGGGCTGGGCGCGGGCGGTGGGGCGGGTAACGGTGCCGGCGAAGAACCACCGCTTGTTGCGTTTTGAACGCTGGAAGCGGCGTCGGATGGAAGCATCGATGCGCTTGGGCTTGGTGCCGCTGGCTGCGGCGGAGCGAGCGCGGGTGGCGTGGTTGGAGGCGTTGCGGTCATCGTAGGCGTCGTGGTCGCCGATATCGCCGGCGGTGGCGAACCTGAGAAAAAACGGAGCACGATGAGAGCGATCGCTGCGAGTGCGACGATCGCCACGGCCGCTCGAAGACGCGATTTCATTTCTGCTGCATTGCCGCGGCCGCGGCGGCGCCGAACTTGACGTCTCTCACTCGATATACTTGACCCGAGTCATGGCTCGACTCGACTCCGCAAAGGCCGCAGGTAGCACTGCGGAAGCGCGCGATGGACACGATCGTAGTGTCGCACGCTTACAGCGAGCCGACCACCGACGACTCGCACAACTACTTCGCACAAGTAATACCGAGTCTGAGGCGATCTCGGTTTAAGATATCGCGAATGTGGAGTGCCCTATGTCCACACCCAAACCGCGCAGTCGTTGCGCTCGTCCGTATATCAGCAGTCGCCGGCCGCGCGGGCAAGTCAACGCCGACTTGTCGTCAGTCGAGACCGACTACCACATGAGCGTCGCACCTTCAAGGGCTCTGCACACCTTCTAGCTGGCCATTTGTAGCAAATCCGCGCCGAACATCCGCGCGGCCCCGGCCAAGGGCCTGATGCCCGGCGAACCGCCGCGACCGCTGCACGCCGCCGTTTCGGCGCGCGATGAAGGCGAGGAGCACGTTACGCTTGCGCCGCGCCACGCAAGCAATGGCCGACACTTAGATGTCGCGCCGCGTGAAGCTCCCAACGGCGATCGCGAGCATCGCGACGATCCAGGCGATGGTCCACGCGATGAAGGCCGCCGGCGGCGGAGCGCTCGCGCCGAACGGGTTGACCCGGCCGCTCGCGGCGTCCGACGCGGCCAGAAACACCACGGGTTGCAGCGCATAGACCGCGCCACGCCAAAGAAGATCGGACGGCATCAGCAGCGCGACAACCGTCGTCGCATGAATGAGATTTGCGTTATTTAAAGCAGTAGCGATGCTCGCCGTGATACCGGCGATCCATGCCACCCCGAAACTGAGAACGGCGATCAGACCACCGGCCACCGGCGAGAGTCGCGTGCTCAGCGCGAGCGCCAACGTGACCAGCACGATGCTTTCCGCGATGAGATACGCCGCGGCGAGTACCGGATGCGGCGGCGTGTATCCGCTGACCAGCCGGATCGCACCTAACTCGACGGCTCCGAACGCGATCGCGTAGCCGGCGACGAGCGTCACGAGCCCCAGCCATTTGCCGAGCACGTAGTCGGCCCGCGAAAGCGGTCGCGGCAGGATCGCCAGCGCGATGCCGCTATCGAGCTCGTTCGCAATCGCGGGCGCGGCGAGAAAAGCCGCGCCGACGGCGAGCACCACACTCAATACGAATGCCAAAAAAATGGTAAGGGTCGCCACGATCGCAAGACCGGCGGCACGCTCCGGCGCCGCGCTTACGATCTTGGCGACACCCCAGGCGGACAGACCCGCAATGATCGCACCAGCGAATGCGGCCACGAGCACGAGCCGTCGCCGCACCGCTTCACGCAGGGTCAGCGATGCGATCGTCAGCAACAGCGGTCCGCGTATCCGGTGGACGTAAAAGTTCGATGAATCGCTCTTCGAGCGTTGTGCGAACGAGTTCGACGCCATGCACCGCCGCGCCGAGCGCGACGAGCTCGGCTACGATTGCCGGCACGTCAGCGTCGCTCACGGCCGCTAGCGTGAACCAAGGTGGATCTTCGCTGAGCGAACCATGCCGGCGCAATGCGGCCGTCACCGCGGCGTCCGCCCGCGTCAAACGAAGCCGCAACAGCGACGATGCGCCGAGCATCGTATCGATGCTTCCGCTTGCGATAACGGCGCCCGCATCTACGACCGCGATCCGATCGCAGACACGCTCGACCTCGGTCAGCAGATGCGAGTTCAGCAGCACCGCCGTCCCGCGCGCGCGTACATTTTCGATGATCGCGCGTACGTCGTGCCGGCCGATCGGGTCGAGCGCCGACGTCGGCTCGTCGAGCACCACGAGTTCAGGATCGCCGGTCAACGCGACGGCGATTCCCAAACGTTGCTGCATGCCCTTCGAAAACGTGCCGACGCGATCGCCGCTGCGCGTGCCGAGCCCGACGCGTGCGAGGACCTCGCGCGCCTCCGCTTGTCGCCGCAGCTTCGGAAGTCCGAGCAAGCGCGCGTGCATGGCGATCGTTTCGCTCGCCGAGAGCCAATCGGGATAGCGAAAGAGTTCGGGCAAATAACCGATGCGGCGACGCGCTTCGCCGTCGCCGAGCGGCCGGCCCAACACGTTCGCCGCGCCGCTCGTCGGATGCGTGAGTCCGAGCAGCATCTTCACCGCCGTCGTTTTGCCCGCGCCGTTAGGCCCGAGCAATCCGAAGATCTCGCCGCGCTCGATCCTGACGCTGAAGTCGCGCACCGCCGTCGTGCGGCCGAAGCGCTTCGCGAGCGCGAGCGCTTCAACCGCCGGTGAGGTCACTGCAAGGTGTTGGCGATCGCCAGGACGTTGCGCGCCGTCTGCGTCGCGAACACGGCATAAAGCATCCCGTTCTTCTGCCAGATGACGGCCGCGCCAATGCCGGTATCGTCACCCAGACCGACGCCCTGCACGCCGTCGACCACGACCGGCTGCGTATACGCTTTATCGATCGGAACGGGAATCGGCAGCGTCGTTGACAGGTCGCCCAGTGCGTTAAATGCCGCGGCGACGCGCGGCGAAACGCCGGGTTGCGACAGCATGAACGATGCAAGGCGCGCGATCGATACGCCGGTCGTCGCGACCCGCGGAACCGGCATTTGCACGACGATGAGCGGCAACGAGCCGCCGCGCGTTCCGAGACTCCAATGGTACCTTTGCGCTGCGCCGCGCGCCTGACCGTAACCCGCATTGTGAACGACCGCAACGTGCCCGGTCATTGCAGTCGATGCGCCGGCCGGAGCAACGGTGTTTACCGGCGCGCCCACGCGGAACGTCGTGACATTGCCGTTTTGCATTACGCTCGCCGTGCGACGCATCGCCGTTCCGAGGCGCTGTTTATCCGCTGCGGAGGCTGCCGTCTCGTAGGTTGCGACGACGGTGGCGCCGATATCGATGCGCAGCGAACTCGCCGCGATATCCGGCGGCAGCGGACGAGTCGCGAAGCGGCTTCCGGGTTGACGAGTACCGAAGGTCAGCAGCTGCGCCGTCGGGCCGTTGACTTGATAGCCAAGGACGCGAACCCCGCTTGTCGCGGCCGGCTGGCGCAAAAAGAACCCGGCCGCAGCCACCGCGGCACGCGCGTCGCTGAAGTTGGCCGACATTGGCGTCCGCAGTTGACGCGTCGTCGCGTACGCGGAGAAATCCGGCAAGCTGCCCAGACTGCGCATGTCGTCGAGCGTCAGCGGCAGTGCCACGACCCGATGCGGCTCGAACGCGGCGAGAAAACTCGTCGCGGTGCCGCGCAACGGGAACGCGACCGCCGCCGCGCCGAGCGAGGCCGCGACGATGCCGGCCAGCAGATAGCCGCGCGATCGGACGTGCGCAGCGGCACCCAAGGCCCTAAGTTGCGCGGAAGTGACGCCGCGTTCGCTCGCCGCGCGACGGCAGCCGACGCACCGGTCGACGTGGCGCGCAGCGCCGGCCGAAACGGCTGTGCCGGCCGCGAGTGTATCGAGAATGGCGGGGTCGACGTGAGCCATGGCGGAGCCTCCGAGAGCGACCCTCTTCAACGAGCCGCGGGCAATCTGCTTTTCGGCAACCACGGTTCGCACACGTGAAACCCCGGAGGAGTGCACGCTCCGGAGGCGACGACCGTTTGCCGCTTCTTCTCACGTAGCGAGAGCAGGTTATCTCAGCTTCGCCGCGCGGAGCAATGGCCGGTAATGTGCCCCGGTTATCTGCCTTTATCGGCTACGCGCGATCTCTATAACGCAAAATCAATAAGCTGTTTGTTTTGAGCTTCCGCGCGATCCCAGCGACGCCGACCGAATGAGTCGCGTCGAACAAATTCGCGACGTGGTGAAGCGATATGCCGTCGAATCGCTACTGCTTCCGTTGCGTGATCAACGGGCTGGGATTCAAGGCACGTGGTCTCTGGAAGGCGGCGACCCTGCAAGTCTTCGCTTTCAATTCCCGACCAAGCAGACCGGGACGATCGGCTACATCAAACCCAACGTCTTAATCGAGTTTGAGTATGCTGATAGCTGCCCGCTCCGGATGTTACGATTTCGCCGTATCTCGTCGAGGCGCTAGAAGACGTTACGTGAGCAATTACCGTCCGTGTCCTCGACCCTCAGCGAACATTTCTGAAAGAAAGCGACGATCTTGCACGAGATCGCTCATCGCGACGAGCTGCTTGCGTTTCCACCAAGTATTCACGCCACCAATTACGACCTCGTGCGCCTCGATAGCACGGCTATCGGCGCATCGGCGGTACAGAACGCGGTGCTACTTGCAGCGGTCGCCCGCTTCAAGAGCGTCTTCTTCGCATCAAATCGTGCTCGCTACGATCTCGCTAAACGTGGCTCACTGCGGTTCATTCCCCGGCATTCCGCCGCGGGGCGATCGCCGCCGATTACGTCGAACTGTCTGCCATGATCTTCAGTGCAATTCTTCCATCGTAACCGCCGATACACTGCGAGCGATTCGCCGGCTAGCGCGGCGGTTGGGGAAAATCGTTGCGTGTGCTGGTCGACGGAGTCAAATGACGCGGAACGTTTTTATACATTAGGCCGAATTTGGTAGCGCCAACGGGAGTTGAACCCGTCTCTCCGCCTTGAAAGGGCAGCGTCCTAACCGATAGACTATAGCGCCAAGCACTAGGTAGACTGTTGGATTCGCGGGACTGTTGCACGTTGCGCTTCGAACCCCGCCACTGCGAAAACGTGGGCCCGGCTGGATTTGAACCAGCGCGCTACCAGTTATGAGCCGGCTGCTCTACCGCTGAGCTACGGGCCCGCGAATGGTCCATCTTGCCCGCCTGGCGCAACCGACCCTGCCGCACGGAGCCGTGCCATCTGGTAGCGCTGACGGAGCCCAAGCGCGTCGGGCCCGGCGTCGCCGGCCCTGTCAGGCTCGGCATAACAAGGATAGATCAAACCCGCAGCCGCCAGATTTTGCACTTCCACCAACGAAACGCCAGCCCAAGGTAGCTCCGAACAGCAATGCCGGCAAGCGCCAAATTTGAAGTTATTTGCGGCGGCGGCCGCTAAAAACAGGACGATGGACACTCCGCACGCTTCCCGCAGCGCACGAGTCGAGATCCACGGCAGCCGGCGCTCCGCGCCGCTCGATGCCATGTCCGAGGGAGCCGTGAGTCCGGCCGATCGGACCAAGGTTACGGTGATGCTTCGGCCGCGCACCTCATCGGTCGCCTACGCCGCACAGCTCGCCATTACTCCACCGGTCGCGCGACGTTACCTCAGCCGCGACGAGTTCAGCGCACAACACGGTGCCGATCCGGCCGACATCCTCGCCGTCGAACGCTTCGCCCTTGATTTCGGGCTGTTGATTCTTGAAGCCGATGTCGCCCGCCGCGCGGTCGTTCTCGAGGGCACGCTCGAAGCACTCAGCGCTGCCTTCGAGGCGCAGCTCGAAACGTTCAGCCAAGCCGGTTTGCGCTTTCGCGGCCGCACCGGCGTAATGACGATTCCACAAGCGCTGGGACCGATCGTGCGCGGCGTTTTCGGCCTCGACGAGCGGCCCGTGGCCCGCACGCATTTTCGCCGCGCCGCCCGTCCGGCAGCGAGTCCGCAAGCATCGTTCACGCCGCGCCAGATTGCCAACGCCTATGCGTTTCCGACCGGCGTCGACGGCACCGGCCAAACGATCGCGATCGTCGAGCTTGGCGGCGGCTACGCGCTGACCGACATGACGACCTACTTTACGACATTGGGTCTGCATGTGCCGACGATCTCCAACGTATCGGTGGACGGCGCGGCAAATACGCCGACCGGCGACCCCAACAGCGCGGACGCCGAAGTCGCGCTCGACATCGAAGTTGCCGGTGCGGTCGCGAACGGCGCGAAATTCGTCGTCTACTTTGGCCCCAACACCGACCAAGGTTTTCTCGACGCCGTGACTACGGCGATTCACGATAGCGTTAACAATCCGACGATCGTGTCGATTAGTTGGGGCGGACCCGAATCGGGCTGGACCGCCCAAGCGCAATCGAATTTCGATACGGCTTTCGCCGACGCGGCGACGTTGGGCATCACGATCTGCGTGGCGGCCGGCGATAACGGGTCGTCCGACGGCGTCAGCGACGGTAAAGCGCACGTTGATTTTCCGGCGTCGAGCCCGCACGTGCTGGCGTGCGGCGGAACTACCCTCGCCGCGAGCGGGTCGACGATCCGCAGCGAAACGGTATGGAATGACGGCGCGCAAGGCGGCGCGACCGGCGGTGGCGTAAGCGAAACGTTTCCGCTTCCCACCTGGCAGCAGCATGCCGGCGTTCCGCCGTCGGTTAATGCCGGCAGCCACATCGGCCGCGGCGTTCCCGACGTCGCGGGCGACGCCGATCCGCAAACCGGCTACGTCACGTTGGTCGATGGGCAAAACGGCGTCGTCGGCGGCACGAGCGCCGTGGCCCCGTTGTGGGCCGCCCTAACCGCGCTCATCAATGAAAAGTCCGGGGTGCGACTCGGATTCTACAACGCCATCTTGTACGGTGCTGCCAAAACCGGGCTGAACGATATAACGGTCGGCAACAACGGTGCATATACCGCCGGTCCCGGCTGGGATGCGTGCACCGGACTTGGTAGCCCGAACGGCTCACTCCTGGCAAGCGCGCTTGCCGCGCCGGCAACGGCCTCCCAAACGCCGATCCCGAGTGTATCGGGCGAAGAGTCCCCCCGACTGCTCGAACAACGCTACGAGCGCTAACGCGTTGTCAGCTTACGTCGAGACCTGACGAGATCGGTTCAAGCTCAAGAGTAGTTCGTCGTCGAACGCGGCCAAGAACGCGTCTATTTTCGCAGCCACCGTTGCTGCGCCACGTACACCGGAAAACTCGCTGCGACGATGGCCAGACCGATGAGCGAATCGCGCGGACTGCTCACGAACGTTTGCACCAACAACCAACCGCCGGCGACGATCACCACGGCCGGCACGAACGGGTAGCCCGAAATGCGATACGGCCGCACCAGCTGCGGCTCGCGCCGGCGTAACACAAATAGCGCGCCGGCCGTGGCCACGAAAAAGATCCAACTGTTAAAGACCAAGTAGTCGCTGAGCGTATCGAACGATCCCGACAGCACGAGCACTGCGGCAATGACGCCGTTGGCCAGCAACGCATTAACCGGAACGCGTGCGCGCGGCGACAAGCGCGCCAGCGCGCCCAGTGCAGGCATGTCCTCGCCGAACGCATAGCTGACGCGCGAAACGGTAAGGATCGTCACGTGCAAAGTCGCGGCCACCGAAGCGAATAACAGCGCCGCCGCAACACTGCGCCACACCGGCCCCAAGAGCGTTTCGACAACTCGGATACCGACGGAAACGCCGGGCGCGAGATTAGCGATCGCCAGTGGTCCAAGAACGTAGACAAAGGCCGTGTTCGACAGTACGTAACCCGTAATGACAACACCGACGGCAACGCTCAACGCGAGCGGAAACGTCCGACCCGGATTGCGAATTTCGCCCGCGACGAGCGTTACCGATTGCCAACCTTGATACGCGTAGAGCGCGCCGATGAGCGCCGCTGCGAAGCCGGCGACGCCGAAGCGCGCCGCGGGCGCCACACCGCTGCACGATCCGGCCGCGGCGTCGGCCGTAAACATGGCCGCGCTCCCGTGCCCGGCGGCAAAACCCGCGACTGTAATCGCCACCAACATTGCAATCTTCAGCACGGCGAAGACGGTCGCGATGCGGCCGTTCACCAGCGCCGGTGCGCAATTGATCGCGGTGACCACCGCGATGAGGACGATTGCCGCCGATTGCAAGCCGGTTACGCTAAACCGCGGGCCGTACAACTCGAGCGACGGCAGCCGATCCAGCGCGCCACCCGACAGAACGTTAAAGAAGATGGCCGCTCCGGCCGCCAACGCCGCGGACGACGCCGGTCCGCCGATGAACAGCGACGTCCAGCCATACGCAAACGCGACGGCCCGGCCGTAGGCGCGCCGCAGAAACGCGTAGATTCCGCCGGATTCCGGCAACGCGGCACTGAGTTCGGCTAACGTCAACGAACCGCACAATGCCAGCAGTCCGGCGACTACCCAGGCCGCAAGCATCGTTAACGGCCACTCGACGTTGCACAGCATGACGCGGGCCTTGAGGAACACGCCCTGACCCACCATATTGGCAACGATGATGGCGCAGGTGGCCGTGAATCCAAGCGTCCGAAGCACCGTTAACTTCGCCGGCGTGGCGATCATCTTCGCAAACTACCCAGCAAACGGCGGATCACCTTGCGCATTCGCGCAGGCGAATTCCGTCCGGCATACCGAAAGCTTCTCCCGCAACTGACTGCGAACTGGTAGAGGGTACGTTCGGCGATGATGGTCTATCCGACTCGGGCGTCATTTCTCGCGTCGACGGCGGCGATCTTTGCATCGATCGCAGTCGTTCGCGCACCGGCGCGCGCCGCGCAGTTTTCATTCCGGACCGGAACGAATCAGGCGCCCAATCATCCCTTGAGCGTGGCCATGCGTGACATGTGCGATGCGATTAAAACGCAAACGGCCGGCCGGTTAGACATCGCGATGTTCCCCAACAATCAGCTCGGCGGCGATACCGCCATGCTCACCCAATTGCGTTCGGGTGCGCTGCAAATGATGACGCTCGACGGCGGCATTCTTTCGGGCGTCGTTCCGGCCGCCGCCATTCAGAGCGTTGGTTTCGCGTACAAGTCGTCCCAAGAAGCGCTAGCCGCCTTCGACGGTCCGCTGGGCGCGAACGTGCGCGGCGAGATTGAGTCGAAGGGCATGCACTGCTTCGACAATATTTGGGAGAACGGACTGCGCCAGATCACATCGAGCACCAAGCCGATCGACAAGACCGCCGATCTCAGCAACTTCAAAATCCGCACGCCGCCCGCCAAGATCAGCCTCGATCTGTTCAAAGAACTTGGCGCATCGCCAACGCCGATTAACTTTAGCGAACTATACACCGCGCTGCAAACGCACGTCGTCGACGGTCAAGAGAATCCGCCGGCCAATATTATGACCGGACGTTTCTACGAAGTGCAAAAATACTTGAGCATGACGGGCCATCAATGGAGCGGCTACTGGTTGCTCATGAACAGCGATGCCTGGAAAAGCTTACCTGCCGACATTCAGACGATCGTTACGAAAAACGCCGGTATCGCGGCGCAAAAGCAACGCACGGCCGTCATCGCGGCAAACATCGCGCTCGTCGCGACGCTCAAGGGCAAAGGCATGGCCGTTAACGAAGCGGACCGGACCGGGATGCGGGCCCAGCTTGGCGGCTTCTACAAACGCTGGAAAGGCGAATTCGGCGATACCCTGTGGTCGCTATTGGAAAGCGCTACGGGTAAGTTAACCTAGAGGGCGTTGGGCTTAGCCGACACCTGACGAACGAATGGCTCGGGCAAAGCGAAACGCAACAAGTTCACCGAAAGTGAACTTAAAGCGCCGCAAACGCCGAGCGGCCCGGGTAGATCGCAACGCGACCGAGTTCATCAGCGATGGCCATCAACCGGTTGTATTTCGCCACCCGGTCGCTGCGCGACAACGACCCGGTTTTGATTTGCCCGGCGCCGGTGGCTACCGCCAGATCGGCAATCGTCGTATCTTCGGTTTCGCCCGAGCGGTGCGAAATGACGGCGCGAAAGCCGGCTTTGTGCGCCATGCTGACGGCATCCAACGTTTCGGTCAGCGTGCCGATCTGGTTCACTTTAACTAAGATCGCGTTGGCCGAGCGCTCGGCGATGCCGCGGGCTAAGCGCTTGGTGTTCGTTACGAACAAATCGTCGCCGACGAGTTGCACTGTCGCACCCAGGCGCGCGCGTCAGCAAACTCCAGCCGTCCCAATCGTCTTCGGCCAAACCGTTTTCGATCGAAATCACCGGATAGCTTTTGCACAACCCTTCATACAGGGCGACCATTTGGGCTGCATCCATGGCGTGGTCGGGCAGATGCGGAAAGTATTTTCCGTCGCGATAAAATTCGGTCGCCGCCGCATCGAGGGCGATCGCCACATCGGTGCCGGGCGCGTAGCCCGCGCGTTCGATCGAGCGCACCAGCAACGCCAGCGCCGCATCGATCGAGTCGAGCCGCGGCGCGTATCCGCCCTCGTCGCCAACGAGCGTCGGCTGACCTTCGTCGTGCAGCGTCTTGCCCAATGCCGCGAACACTTCGGCACCGCAGCGAATCGCCTCGGCCATCGAGGGCGCGGTCAAGGGCACAATCATGCACTCTTGAAATTGCAGCCCGCCTTCGGCATGTTTGCCGCCGTTGATCACGTTCATCATCGGCACCGGCATCAGCGCCGCCGCCGGTCCGCCGAGATACTTGTAGAGCGGGATACCAAGTGACGCGGCGGGCCGCACGCGCCGCTGCCAGCGACACGCCGAGCAACGCGTTGGCACCGTAGTTGGCCTTGTTGTCGCTGCCGTCCAGCTCAATGAGCGTGGTGTCGATGTCGCGTTGCGCCGTCGCGTCGAGACCTTCGAGCGCCGGTCCCAACACTTCGTTCACGGCGCGCACCGCCTTGAGCACACCTTTACCGTTGTAGCGTGCTTTGTCGCCATCGCGTAATTCGACGGCCTCGTGCGCGCCCGTCGACGCGCCCGACGGAACCATCGCTTCTTCAACCGCGCCGAAACTCGTCGCGACGGCGACGGCGATGGTCGGGTTGCCGCGCGAATCCAAGATTTCGCGCGCGCGCACGCTTTCGATGAGCGGCCGGCCCGAACCGCGTAACGATTCCAGACTCATCGGCGCGTTACGAACTCACGAGCCACGAAGCCATTTCACTGGGGTCGCGAAAAGATCTCGCCGGGCTCGAACCAAATAGCGATTTCCCGTTCAGCACTGGCCACCGAATCGCTGCCGTGCACGAGATTGCGACCGATGGTTTGGCCGAAGTCGCCGCGGATCCGTACCCGGCGTGGACTTGATCGGATTCGTCGCACCAATGCTCGAACGGCAGCCTTCAACAGCATCGCTTCCTTCGATCACCATCGCCACGATCGGCGAACCGGTAAGGTACTCGATGAGTCCGTTGAAAAACGGTTTTCCGTCGTGTTCGGCATAATGACGCTTGGCGCGCGCTTCGTCAACTTGCAAGATCTTTAGCGCGCTGATTTGATAACCGCGACGCTCGAAGCGCGACAGGATCTCGCCGACGAGGCCGCGCACAACGGCGTCGGCTTTACATAAAATGAGTGTTTTCTCGGTAGCCATAGCGGGGAGGTGATACGTGCCGAAGCCGACCGCACCTCTCGATGCGCAACGCGTCCGGACGGAACTCGCCGGCAGCCGGTTCGCCGATCTTCGTTATGTTGCGCACACCGCAAGCACGAATGCGGATGTCCAAGCGTTGCTCGGCGATGTGGGTGCATACGGCACAACCGTGGTTGCCGAATATCAATCGGCCGGCGCCGGACGCAAAGGCCGGCGCTGGTTCGCGCCGCCCGGAGCGGCGTTGCTCTTTACAGCGATCCTGCCCGGCGCAATCGACGCCGCGGCGCTGTGGGCGGTGCCGTTTTGGATCGCGCTCGCGGTCGCCCAAGCCGTCGAGCAGCAGTGCGGCGTCGAGCTCGACCTCGTTTGGCCCAACGATCTGCACGCGCGCGGCGGAAAAACCGGTGGTATTCTGTCGGTCGCGCGCATCGCCGGTGACGCCGCGTGGGTGGGTTGCGGCGTCGGCATCAACGTTTATCGGCCGGCCGCCGATACCGATCTCGACGCCTTGCGACCGCAACCCGTATTTCTCGACACACTCGCACCGCACGTCGAGCGCGAGGCGCTACTCGTTACGCTGTTGCGCACCTTCGACCGCTCGTTCGAGGACTTGCGCGACCCCGGCGCGGGTCGCGACGCATTGGGAACAGCGCGCCAACTTACGCGGGCACCGGTGTACCGGTACGTGCGCGATACCGGCGGACGCGCCTGCGACGGTGTTGCCCAACGCTTAGGGCCGCACGGATCGCTTGTCGTTCGCGGCTCAGACGGCGAAACGGCGATCGACATGGCCGATGTGCGCGTTATCGGCCGTGCGCCGGCCGGCGCAAAATCGACGCCGTGATTACCAGCGCAGCAGCAGTCCGGCTTCAACCAGCCCGCCGCCGAAGCCGTAGAGGAGCACGACATCGCCGCGCTGGATGCGGCCGTCGGCGATTGCGGGCGCGAGAGCCAGCGGAATCGACGCCGATGAGGTGTTTCCGAACCACTGCATGCTCGTTAAGGTGCGCTCGCCGGAGATACCGCTGCGCTCGCACACCGACTCGATCATACGCATATTCGCACTGTGCGGGACGAACCAATCCACCTCGCGCGCCGCGAGGTTCGCGCTTTTGAGCAGTTCGCCGATCCCGGCCGAAACATGCGTCACGACCCACTCGTACACGGCGCGCCCGTTCTGGCGCATCACGGGCTGCGGCTCGATAATTCCGGCAATCTCTTTCCGCAGCGACGTTAGAAATAAGTGCTTGCCCGCGGCGCCGTCGCTATTGAGCCGGCGCGCTAAAATACCGCTGCCGCCACCATCGTCTGCAGTCACCAGCGCCGCGCCCGCGCCGTCGCCAAACAGGATACACATCGCGCGATCGGTGTAATCGGTAATTTTTGTTAGTGTTTCACCGGCCACCACGAGCACGTTGCGCGCGCGCCCAGTCGAGATGAGCGCATCGGCGAGATCGAGTGAATATGCAAAACCCGCACACGCGGCCGAGACGTCGATGGCGCCGACGTTGCGCATGCCTAATTTGTCCTGAACGATCGCGGCCACACTCGGAAACTGGTAATCAGGCGAGATCGTCGCCGCGATGATGTAGTCGACGGCATCGAGCGCCGCGCCTTGCTCGACGAGCGCCGCGACGGCTCCCAAGCACAAGTCGCTGGTAAATTCATCGATTCGTGATTTGCGGCGCTCGCGAATGCCGGTGCGGCGCCGGATCCACGCGTCGTCGGTGTCGATCATCGACGCCAAATCGTCGTTCGTGATCCGCTGCTCGGGAACGTAGGTTCCTAAGCCGGCGATCCGCAGCGACGTGCGAACGAGCGGTTTCCGCACGGGGGCGGTGGCGGTTAGCTCCATACCCGGTGGGCTTTCGCGGCGGCAACCGCACTGCCTATGTCGTCACGACCTCATCCCGGAGGTCACGTTCGCGCGCGGCGGCGGCTCGTGCAGCGGGCGTGCCGTACCCGCCTCCGCCGGCGGTTTGCACCTCGATGACGTCGCCCGGGACGAACGGGAAGCTGGTTTTCGCCGGCAGCTTCGTCCGGCCGCCGGCCGAGATCAGGTGATGCGACCCGCTGCTCCCAGCGCCGCCGCCCGCTAGCCCGCGCGGGCTGAGTTCGTGGCGGTCGGCCAGCAACGACACCGTCGCCGATCCGCCCGTCAGTTGCACGGCGCGAATGAGGCCGCAGCCGCCGCGATACGTGCCGTCTCCGGACGTTCCCGCAGCGAATTCATAGCGCGTGATGCGCAGCGGAAAATCGCGTTCGATTGCTTCGATCGGCGTGTTGAGCGTGTTCGTCATGTGCGCTTGAATGCCGTCGATCCCGTCCGCCTGCGGTCGCGCGCCCATGCCGCAGCCATTCGTTTCGTAGAACGACCAGCTGCGGCCGTCGGGGTCGACGCCGCCGATGATGACGTTGTTCATCGACCCGCCGCTCTGGGCCGGCACCCGCCCGGGAGCGATCTGCGCGAAGGCCGCCAGCACCAAATCGGCGTTGCGCATCGACGTTTCGACGTTTCCGCCCGAGACCGGGGCCGGTCGCCGCGGATTGAGCACGCTACCCTCCGGAACCTCGATCGTGAACGG
>CBDCCS010000010.1:0-298104 GCA_965214935.1 Candidatus Velthaea sp.
CAAACCGGCCGCGCGCGACTCGATCGGCCGTCGCGCGTGCCGGAGCGCCGACCGGGAGCCGGACGCTGAACCAGAACGTGCTGCCGCAGCCGAGATCGCTGATGACGCCGATCGTTCCGCCCATCGATTCGACGAGCCGTTTGGAAATCGCTAAACCGCGTCCCGGTCCGCCGGTCTGCGGGTCGCTGCCTTCGCGCGCAGTGGAATCGGTAAAGAGCAGATGCTGGCGCTCGAGCGCAATCCCCGGACCCCAATCGCTCACCTCGAAACGCAACGCCGCGGCAGCGATCGAATCGACATAGACCCGCATGCGAACGCGTCCGTTGCCGGTGAATTTGATTGCGTTGCTCAGCAGATGAAGAACGATCTGCTGTAAGAGCGCGGCATCGCCGAGCACCGCCGGCGGTACGTCCGGCGCGACGTTCAGCTCGAGTTCGATGCCTTTGAACGCTGCTTCCGAACGCACGATGGAAAACGCGTCGTCGATGACGGCGCAAGGGTTGAGCGGGGCGCTGGTAAGTTCGATCACGGCCTCAAATTCTTGAATCGAGCCGGCCGGATCCCCAAGCGGAGCAGATCCGCACGCGGTAACGCGCGGCCGTAGCGGCAAGCTCTTGCGCTCAGTTCGTTTATCGGCGAAGCCCGTCGCCCGCTTGAGCCGGGCAGCCGCTGAAATGCGTTGTGCCGCGCGCGTCGTAACCCAAGCCACGATGACCGACGAGCTTCCGGGCGACCCGCGCGCCTATATCTTGGGCGGCAACGCCAGTACGCTGGCCTTTGTATCGAGCTTCGTGCCGGAGAACCGTCAAATTACGGCCTGGCTCATCCCGATGGCTTGGACGCCGATCGGCGTGGCACTTGGTGAAAACTGGCAGAAGGTGAGCATCGCGGCCGACAACGTCCCCGGCTGGGCGGATCAAACGTTTTCGCCGGATGATGAACGGTCGTTCGTTACCTCGCTGCGCGATCTCGACATGCTCGTGCGGATCGGCTGGGACGCGGCCGTTCCGACCGAATTAAGCGAGCCGGTCATCGTCAATCCGGAAGATATCCCCGAAGACGTACTGGACGGCATCACGCATCCGCTCGAAGTGCTGACGCAGTGTGCGATTTGCCGCCGCACGTGCGTGCGCGATCACTTTGTCTGGAACGAGCGGCGCATGTGCGCTTGGGACTACCATGCGACGGTGTTCGGCAAGCGCGGACCCTGGCGTGACGAACCGTACGAGGACCGTCACTTTGCGACGCTGCCGCGGGCGAAATATATCGCGGGCGGCCTGCTCGAAGATATCGGTGTCGACGCCGTCCTTGCCATCGACGGTCTCGACGACGGCTTATCGCAAACCCTCATCAGCCAAGTGATGGCCACCGATGCCGGGGCACATCTGGCGGTGCGCACCGAGGGCGGCTATACGGTTCTGCGCGAGCGACCCGTGGCGGCTGCCGGAGCCGCGAACTGACGGATCGCGCGCTCGCGCGGCTCAGTACGCTCTTCGTCATTCTTTTCGCACTCTTGGCCGGCCGCCAAGTATGGTTCGTCATCTTTGAAGGCCCCGCACTCAACGCCGATCCGCGCAACCCGCGTCAAGCGCGCTCGGCAGCCGGTCGCGGCGCGATTCTGGCTCGTGACGGCACTTTTTTAGCCGTTACGCGCAACGGCAAGCGCATCTATCCCGGCGGCGCGGCGTTTGCCCATGCCGTCGGCTATGCATCGGCACGCTTCGGCACCGCGGGACTCGAGGATGCCTTCGATCGTGCGTTGATGCCCGAGCACGCCGCGAGCGATCCGCTCGAGACGGTATTCGAGATTTTTTCGGGTTCGCGCCCGCCGGCGCAAGGCGCCGATGTCACCACGACGCTCGATCCCGTCGTTCAGCATGCGCTTCTGCGCGGCTTAGCGCCGTTCGGGCGGGCCGCCGGTATCGTACTCGATCCGCGCACGGGGGCCGTTTTAGCGCTCGCGAGCGTGCCGGGCTTCGATCCGAATACGCTCGAAGCAGACTTTGCGCGCTTGTCGCACGACGAGCGCAGTCCACTGCTCGATCGCGCGACGTCAGGCTTGTATCCGCCGGGCTCGACGTTCAAAATCATTACGGCTGCCGATGCGCTCGACGCCGGGGTCGTGACGCCGGCCACGATGTTTGACGATACCGGCGGTTTTGCAGTCGGCAATTTCGTCGTGCGCAATGACGAAGAAGAACGCACGGGCCGGCAAAATCTTAGCGGTGCATTCGCGCTCTCGAGTAATGTCGATTTCGCTCGCATTGCCATCGATCTGCGACCGGATCGCTGGTATGCATATGCGGCGCGCTGGCAGCTTGCAGCGCCGCTGCCCTTCGATCTACCGGTCTCGCGCGACCGGCTTCCGCCGGCTGATACGCTGAGCCCCTCGATGCTCGCGCAGCTTGGATTCGGTCAAGCATCGCTACTCGTGACACCGCTGCGTATGGCCCTCATTACGGCAACGATCGCGCACGGCGGCGTCATGCCGCAACCGTTCATCGTACGAACAATCGCGCGTCCTGCGCAAACGCCGGTGCAAACGCGGGCTGCAACGCTGGGCGAACCAATTAGCGCACAAACGGCAAGCGCCGTACGCGACATGATGATCGCCGTTGTAACGCGCGGCACGGGAACTGCCGCCGGGCTTCCCAACGTTAGCGTAGCCGGAAAGACCGGTACGGCGACGAACCCACACGGTAAATCGCACGCCTGGTTCGTGGCCTTTGCCCCGGCGGCGGCGCCGCGAATCGCCGTCGCGATCGTTATCGAAAATGTCGGTTACGGCGGGAGTTTTGCGGCACCGGTTGCCAAACGCGTCTTGCAAGTCGCGCTCGGCCAAGAGGAAGTACGACGATGATGCGGCGGACACAACGCAAGACGGGAGCCAAGGAAATTGGACGGATTGCGTCTTGACGCGGCCGTGAGCGGCATACCGCCGAAACCCGAGCGCGTATTTAATAATCGCTACCGGATTGAGAGCCGGCTCGGTAACGGCGGTATGGCGCTCGTTTATTCCGGCACCGATACATTATTGCGCCGGCGCGTCGCCGTTAAAGTGCTGCGCGAACAGTATGCCGCCGACGAAGATTTCGTCAAACGCTTTTCATACGAAGCCCAGGCGGCCGCGAAGCTATCGCACCCCAACATTGTAAGCGTCTATGATTTCGGTACCGAAGACGCGGCCTATTACATTGTGATGGAACTCGTCGACGGTGAAACGTTGGCCGGATTGATCTCCGCCGCGCAACGCATTCCCGAGCGCGTTGCCGTCGATTATGCGTTGCAAATTGCAAGCGGTCTGGCGTACGCGCATCGTCAAGGTTTGCTGCACCGCGATATCAAGCCGGCCAATATTTTAATGACCAAAGACGATGTGGTCAAGATTTCCGACTTCGGCATTGCACGCGCGGTATCGGAAAATACGCTCGGCGTAACGCAGCCCGGCATGGTGATGGGCAGCGTGTACTACCTCTCGCCCGAGCAAGCGCAGGGACTTGCCATCGATGAGACGTCGGATTTGTATTCGCTGGGCGTCGTGCTTTACCAGATGCTCACCGGGACGCTGCCCTTCAGCGGTGATTCACCGGTCGCCGTTGCGCTCAAGCATGTATCGACGCCCGCTCCGCGCATCGATCCGGCCGCAACCGGGCTCAATCCGGCGCTCGCCGCAATCGTCGAGCGCTTACTGCAAAAGAACCCCCGCGACCGCTTTGCGTCGGCAACCGATCTCGCGTCGGCGTTGCGCGAAGCACGCGAACGGCGTGACGGCACGGCGCTGCCGAATGCCGCGCCGGCATTGCACGTGCCGCAACCGCCGCCGCGCCGTTCGGCTGCGCCGGACCGCGCGCCGTTCGATGGTCCGGACGCACCGGCGACCGTTGCGGAGCGCCCGCTATGGCATTGGCTGCGCGTCGCTGCCCTGCTTGTATTGCTTGTCGTGGCCGCCACGGCGGGCTACCTGCTCTACGGGCGGCCGAAACCCGTGGTCGTTGCGATCGTCGTCGGCAATTACGTCAATCACACGGCCGACAGCGCGCGCCAGGATCTCGCGCTCTTAGGTCTCACGCCGAAATTCACCGAAGCGGCGAGCGAAACGGTCGCTGCCAATCGCGTTATCCGTCAATCGCTCGCCCCCGGAACGCAGCTCGCGCACGGCGCGGACGTCGAACTTGTCGTGAGCACCGGTGCACCGCTTGCCGGCGTCCCGCCGATCGTCGGATTTACTAGTGCCGACGCGCAACGCGAACTGGCCGGCAACCGGCTAAAAGCGCGAATCATCGAGCGTTACGGCAGCGAGCCGAAAGATCAAGTCGTCGCCGTTGCGCCGGCAGCCGGGCAACAACTGCGCGAAGGTTCGCTCGTCACCCTGACGGTCTCCAAGGGTTTGGCGCCGACGACGGTGCCCGATGTCGTCAGTATGAACGTCGATGACGCCCGTGATGCCGCGCGCAAAGCCGGTTTGACGCTCAACATCGTCGACAAACAAGTAAGTGCAACGATCCCGCTCAATACGGTGATGTCGCAGACGCAAAGTCCCGGCTCGGCGATCGACCGCGGCGCGTCGGTCGACGTCATGCTCAGCTTGGGTCCGACGTCGGCAACGGTTCCGGATGTCGGCGCCAAAGCACCCGACGCCGCGCTTAGCGCACTACAAAGCGCCGGTTTTGCGCCGGTGATCACCTACAACGTCGATCCGACCAATGCCGGCGGCACGGTCACCGCGCAGCAGCCGGCGCCGGGCAGTTCGGCCAAGCGCGGCTCGAAGGTAACGATCTTTATCGGTGTACCGGGGACGGTACCCGATGTCGCCGGTATGCCGCTCGACGACGCGAAATCGGCGTTGCAAAAGAACGGCTATCAAAGCGGAAACATTGCCTATACGAGCGATTGCGTCGGCGCGACGGCGGGCGATACGACGCCATGCCCGGCCGATGAAGGCAAAATCGTCCGGACCGAACCTGAGGCGAACAAAGATGTCAAGCCGGGTGAAGCGGTCACCATCTACGTGCATCGCACCGATACGACCCCGAAATGATGCGCCGCATACTGGGCGTCGATCCGGGATTGCGCACGACCGGCTATGGTGTCATCGAGTGTCGCGCCGGGCGCTTTTCACTTGTCGAAGGCGGCGTGCTCGAGCCGCGCGCCGACCTGCCGCTCGAACATCGTTTGGCTCAACTCTACGCTGCAATGCTCGAGGTTGTGCAGTCGACGCGGCCGGATTGTATGGTCGTCGAAGAGCTGTGGACGTCGTATAAAAATCCGACGACGGCCGTCCTGATGGGACATGCGCGCGGAGTAATCGCGCTTGCCGCCGGCACGAGCGGCGTGACGTTCGAGCGGCTAGCACATTCGCTGGTCAAACGCGCTCTCGCCGGTAGCGGCGCTGCACGCAAATCGCAAGTCGGCGCGATGGTCGTCCACTTGCTGCAATTGAGCGCGGCGCCGCAGCCCGAAGACGTTTCGGATGCGCTGGCGCTGGCAATCGCGTTTGCAAATATCGAGACTCAGCGCGGCCGTTTCGCGCAAAGCGGCGTCGTCTTGCCGCATCAGCGCGTGCGACGCGCGCGGTAACGATGTTCTCACGCATTCGCGGCATCTTACTGGAACGCACGGCCGAGTCCGCGCTCATCGAGACGGGCGGCCTGGCATACGAAATCACAATGCCGCCGAGCGTCGCCAACAAACTCCCGACCGTCTCGGGAGCCAGCGTCGCACTCGAGATTTACGCGCAGTTGCAGATCGACGGCAACAGCGGACGCTTTGCGTACTTCGGCTTTTCAAACAGTATCGAACGTGAATTTTTCGAGGCGTTGATTTCGGTTGCAAGCATCGGCCCGAAGTCGGCGGCGCGAGCGTTTTCGGCACCGATGGCACGCATAGCGCGCGCGATCGACGACGGCGATTACGTCTATCTGCGCACGCTGCCGGGAATCGGCCAGCAGAAAGCACGCGATATCGTGGCGAAGCTGCAGGGTAAAGTGACGCGTTTTCTGCTCATTCGCGATGCGCCCGCAATGCCCGGCTCGACGATACCGAATTTTGCAACCGAGGCGCTAACGGTGTTGATGCAACTCGAATATAAACGCGCGGAAGCAGAAGAGATGATTGCAACAACGCTCGAAGCCGCGCCGCAACTCAGCGATGCCGAAGCGCTGCTGGCCGAAATTTACCGCCGGCGTCTGCCCGCGGAGTCGCCGGCCCATTAGCATTCGGCGTAAAATCGTCATGCCCGGATCGGCCGGCGCCGAGGGCGATCTTGCCGGCCCGCTCGATACCGAGCGAATCGTGTCGCCCGTAGCGCAAGACATTGACGAGCGCGACGGCGCGACCTTGCGGCCGCGAAGCTTCGAGCACTATGTCGGTCAGACGCAGATCGTCGACAATCTCAAGATTGCAATCGATGCTGCCAAGGGCCGCGGTGAACCGCTCGAACACGTGCTGTTTTCCGGTCCGCCCGGACTCGGTAAAACGACGCTGGCCGGTTTGATCGCGCGCGAACTCGGCGGCGCGTTACGGCCGACGAGTGGCCCGACGCTCGAAAAACCGAAAGACCTTGTCGGCATTTTGACCGCGCTCGAAGACGGCGACATTTTGTTCATCGATGAAATTCATCGGCTCAGCAGTGTGGTCGAAGAATATTTGTATCCGGCGATGGAAGATTTTCAAATCGATTTTTTGATCGACAGCGGTGCGTATGCCAAGACGATAAAATTACCGCTCAAGCGCTTTACGCTCGTCGGCGCGACGACGCGCGCCGGAATGCTCTCGGCGCCCTTGCGCGATCGCTTCGGCATCATGCACCATCTCGATTATTACGACGTGCGCGAACTCGAACGGATTGTCGAACGCAGCGCGCAGGTCCTCGAAATCGAGATCGAGCGTGACGGTGCGGCAACGATCGCGCGGCGTAGTCGCGGCACGCCACGCATTGCAAACCGGTTGTTGCGCCGGGTGCGCGATTACGCCCAGGTCCGCGCAGCCGGCGTCATCACCGGTCCGGTCGCCGATGCAGCGCTCGCGCGTGAAGGCGTCGATGCCCTCGGACTCGATCGCTTGGACCGCTCGTACCTTACGACGATTGCCGTGCAATACGGCGGCGGTCCGGTCGGGATCAATGCGGTCGCCGCGACGCTCGCCGAAGACGTCGAGACGCTAGAAGACGTCGTCGAGCCGTATTTACTTAAGACCGGTTTCGTGCAACGCACCGCCAGCGGCCGCAAGATCACGCTGAACGCACTCAATCATCTCGAGCTCCGCGATGCGGGCGCGCTGCAAGAGCGGCTGCTGTAAGCGATGCTCGAACGCGCGCTCTTCCTCAAGGCGACGACGGTTGCACTTCTAACCGGGGGCCTCGATATCTGGTCGACGCCGGGGCCGGTCGCACGTTCGCTCATGCGCATACTGATTAGCGCCGACCGCGGCGCCGAACTGCCGCAGCCGGCCGACGGCGACATGTTTACCTTTGCCGGCAAGCGCTGGCGCGGCACGCCCTCGATCGTTCCGCTACCGGATGGACGGTCGGGCGTCGTTTCGACGGTCGCCGTCGAAGGTTATTTATACGGTGTCGTGCCGGTCGAAGCGCCCGCGAGCTGGCCACCCGCAATGCTGCAAGCGCAGGCGATCGTCGCGCGCACGTTCGCGCTGGCGCGCCGTACGCTGTCACGGCCGTACGACGTCGTCGTTTCCCAGACCGATCAGCGTTTTGGCGGGATCGAAGCGGAATATCCGGCAACGAATGCCGCCGTCGACGCGACGCAGGGCGCTACGCTGTTATACGCGGACGGCAGCGCCAGCGTGTTTTACGCGGCGTGTTGCGGCGGCCATACCGCCGATGCCGCCGAGATCTGGGGACGCGCCGAGTTACCGTATTTGCGCGGGGTCGCCGATCCGTACTGTAGCGCGGCGCCGGATTATCGCTGGCAGCGCAACGTGCCCCTCGAACGTCTGCGGGCGGCTCTCGGTTTGCCGATCCCCGCAGCGATAACCGGATTTGCTCTCGGTCCGGCCGACGCGGGCGGCCGGCCGTTATCGCTCGATGTGCTCGACGGTTCGCAGCGCTCGACCTTTTCAACGATTGAGTTCCGCCGCCGCCTCGGGGCCGAAACCGTCCGTTCGACGTGGCTGCGCACGCTGACGATCGACCGGACGAAAAGCGACTTGCCGGTCACGATCGAAGGCGCGGGGCGCGGTCACGGCGTCGGCTTGTGTCAGTGGGGCGCGCACGCGATGGCGCTGGCGGGCTTTTCGGCGGCGCAGATCCTTGCGTTTTATTTTCCGGGCACGCGCGTTGCGAATGTTGACGACGGCGGACGTTGACGAGCGAAGCGTAGCGGCTTACCGCTACGACCTGCCCGACGAACTCATCGCGCGGACGCCGGCCGCGCGGCGCGAGGATGCACGGCTCCTGGTACTGGGCGCCGACGGCGCGTTGCAGGATCGGACCTTCGCTCATTTTGCCGCCCAACTCGCGCCGGGCGACGTGCTGGTCATCAACGAAACCCGTGTCATTCCGGCGCGCTTACACGGAATGCGAGCCGGTGGCGGGCACGCCGAAGTTCTCTTGCTGCGGCCGAGCGACCGGCCGCAGTTCGATTACGCCGCGCGTGAATGGTCTGCACTCGTCAGGCCCGGAAAACGCCTTGCCGCCGGGGCGCGCATCACGTTTGCGAACGGTGCTGCAGCCGAGATCGTACGGGTGCTCGACGACGGTCCGCGCATCATCCGGTTCAGCGACGGCGTCGATATCGGCGCGCTGCTCGAAGCGCACGGCGAAGTGCCGCTGCCGCCCTACGTCGGCCCCGGTGATGCGGAGCGCGCGGGCCGCTACCAAACTGTTTTTGCGCGCGTACCGGGCAGCGTAGCGGCGCCGACGGCGTCGCTGCACTTTACGCCCGCGATTCTTGCAGCGATCGCTGAGCGTGGGGTTACGATCGTTCCGCTGGTGCTCGATGTAGGAATCGGAACGTTTCGTCCAATGAGCGGCGACGCGATCGACGAGCATGTCATGCATGCCGAACGCTACACGATACCGGCCGCAACGGCGGCCGCCGTGCGGCGCGCCCGCAACAGCGGCCGGCGGGTCATTGCAGCCGGAACCACGGTGCTGCGCGCGCTCGAAAGTTCCGCCCTCGCTCGGGGTGAAGTCGAACCCGGCGATGCAACAACGTCGCTCTTCATCGCGCCGAGTTTCTCGTTCCGTGCCGTCGACGCGCTGCTGACGAACTTTCATTTGCCGCAGTCAACCTTACTCGTGCTCGTCGCGGCATTTGCCGGCTATACGCGCACCTTTGCGGCGTACGAACACGCGATTGCCGAACGGTACCGGTTCTTCTCATTCGGCGATGCAATGTTCATTGCCGGGCGCGCCGGCCCGGACGATGGAGGCGCGGCGTGACCAACGACGATGTGCTCAATCTCACACGCTTGGTCGAAGCATTCGAGACCGACGTTGCCTCGATTGCAAATCTGCTGACGCTCGCGCGTGAAACGGAAAAGCGCTACATTGCCGCACTGCATGCGGCAATCGCCGGCGCGGATCTCATCGCGGTGGCCCGCGCGGCGCATTCGATCAAAGGCAGCGCGTCCAACATCGGCAGCATGAGTGTCAGCTCGGCCGCCGCGCGGATCGAAGACCGGGCACGCGCCGGCCGGTGGGATGATATCGCCACGTTCGCGACCGAACTCGATGCAGCGTATATCGAACTAAGCGAACGCATCGCGCTGTACGCCGCCGGCGTTGCGTCGAACGAGCGCTCGTAGATCGGCGATACGCCTACGTTTGAGGGCGTCCGACGCGCGTGCGGGCATCGGTATACCAAACAAGTCCGGGCGCGCCGTCACGTTGTTTGCGTACGTGTTTGCGTTCGGTGTAATCGATTTCAACGCGCGGCGCGGCTTTGGCTTTGCTGTGCGTCGCCGCCAAGTCGGCTGCTAAGGTTAAGTCGGCGTCGACGGGTTCGCCACCGGCGGGCGCTTGCAACACGACGTGCGAGCCGGGAATGTTGCGCGCGTGGAACCACAAGTCTTCGGGCCGCGCGATCCGGAAGGTGACTTCAACGTTTTCACGCGGCGAGCGGCCGACATAAATGCGTGCACCCGACGGCTGCTCGAAGCGTAGAATGGGCCGAGTTTTGCCGCGCGCGGGCGGCACGGTCGCGCGTTTGCCTTCGAGTTCGTCGAGCGCAGCGGTGATGTCGTCGAGTGCCGCGGCGTCGGCGCGTTCGTTTTCAAAGCCGAGATCGTCGAGCGATGCAAGGCGCGAGTCGAGTGCCGCAATGCGCCGTTCGAGATGCGGTAGCGCGTCGGTCGCTTTGCGATAGCGCGCGAAAAACGCTGCTGCGTTGGCCTTCGCATCGAGTTGCGGGTCGAGCGCAATCGTCAACCCGGGTTTGGTCGGCGGGTCGAAACGCGCAGCGCCCGCAGGGATTTCGTTGAGATATGTGTAGAGCGCGTCGCCCGCTGCGCGCAGTTCGTCGCGTCCGGCGGCATCGGCGCGTTTCGCAAGCACGGCGGCACGCTCGGCGTCGATAGCCGCGCGGCGCTTTGCGATCCGCGCGGTCAACGCGCTGCGCCGCCGTTCGACCCTGCTCGACGCCTTGGCGGCATCGTCGGACGCGCGCGACTGCGCGAGAAGCGGCAGCAAATGGAGGCTGCGTTCGTAACGCAGTCCGGCGTATTGCGCGAGCTTGAGGACGTGCGTTTGTACCAGGCGCTGCGCTTCGTAGTAGGCATGCACCTCGCCCAGGCCTTCGGGTTCACCGGCGGTTGAATCGATGATGCCGGTGGCCTGCGCTTCGAGCCAATCGGCCAATTGCACGGACGACGGCCACGGCACGACCTCGGCTTGAACGACGAGCGATTCGGCCAGCAGACGCGGCAGGTCGGGCCGAAAGCCGGCCAGCGCACGCACGCGCGCTCGGCGATCGCCGGCGGGCGCGGTTTGCAGTGCGACCCGAAAGCCCGCGCGATCCAAAAGCGGCGACGGTAACGGCGGCGGCGCGTAGGTTGCCCCGACTTGAATGCTGCGCGCTTCGTTTTCCGCCGGCGAAAATTGCTTGGCGGCCGCGACGATCGTCCGGTCGCGAACGACCAGCACGTTCCCGAACCGCGGTATAAGCTCGAGAACCAAGCGCGATTCGTTCTCGACGCCGAAGCGCGACTGCGTCGTCAGCGTCACGACGAGGACGCGGTCGCCACGGCGTGCCCGGACGCTCGTAACGCGCAATCCGCGCAGTGCACTTGAGATTGATTTAGTCCAGCCCGGATCGCCCGCGAGCGAGATCGCTTCGTTGGTCAGCGTCGCCAGCGGCGGCGAGCCGAATGCGTCAACGGCGAGGGTCGCATTGCCACGGCCGCGCAGGGCACCGACCTGCAGCGCAAAACGCCCGTCTTCGAGCAAGCCGACATCGACGACGCGTCCGCCGCGCAGCGCCCGTTCGAGTTCGATCGCAACGCGCCGGGTGAGAATCCAATCCGTGGTCATGAGCAGTACGATACATACGCTCGGCAGCGTGGTTCGGCCCGCCGCCGGCAGGGAGACGGTCGTTGCATCGCGCACGTAACGGGTTTGCCCCGCTCGTGCGGGGTGCGTTGAGGAGGCAGGGTAATCTCCGGCCCCGGTCTGCTGTTCGTCGTATCGGGTCCGTCGGGAGCCGGTAAAGATACGCTCGTCGAGGCGCTCAAAGTCCGACACGGGCGATTGCTGTATTCAATTTCGTCGACGACGCGTATTCCGCGCCCGGGCGAGCGCGATGCCGTCGATTATTTTTTTCTCGACCGGGAGGAATTCGTGCGGCGCCGGGCCGGTGACGGCTTTCTGGAGTGGCGCGAATATAACGGCCATCTCTATGGGACGCCGCGTTCGTTCATCGATGAGTCGCTGAGTTCGGGCTTCGACGTCATCATGAAGCCCGAAGTCAACGGGGCACTCGCGATCAAAGCATGTTACCCCAATGCCGTCCTTATCTTTCTGGTGCCGGACAAGTTCTCGAATCTGCGCCGGCGACTCGAAGCCCGACGGACCGAGACCAATCAGCAGATCGCCGCGCGGCTTGAAATCGCGCATCAAGAGTTGACCTTCGTCCGCAGTTTCGACTACCTCGTCATCAACGAACAGGCCCATCCCGAGATCGCGGTGGACGATCTCGAATCAATCGTGCGCGCCGAACGATTTCGCATCCATCGACTCCCCGATACCAAAATCAAAGAAGTGGAAAGCAATTAAGTATGAGCGACTCCGTTTTCGGCGACCTCGACGGTCTACTCGATCACGTCGATTCCAAATTCACCCTTGTCAACGTCGTCACCAAACGCGCCAAGCAACTCAACAACGGCGCACCGCCGCTCTCGGACAAGGTCAATCCGAACAAGCCCGTTTCGACGGCGTTCAACGAAGTTCGCTTAGGCAAGATCCCCTACAAGCGAACCCGCGAAGGCATCAAATAGCGGAACGTCCGGGTTTTGGTTGGGGCTTCGTCGCTACGCTGCTCGTGGGCTTAAGCCCACTTCGCAGCTAGGCTCATCGCGCGCACCAAAACCCGGACGTTCCGTGCGGCTGAGGCGGGCTCGTGCTGTGCACATGTCGCGCGCTTGCTGGATTGCAGTCGTATAACGTGCGCACTTGCTTGGTGTCATTTCGCTTACTTAGGAGCGCTGCTTTGATTCGCGGCGTTTCTTCGTCTCTGCCGGCGAGTACGCGGGCGGCGGCCGTCGGGGAGTCGGCCGGGCAGGTTGACGAAACCAATGACGCCGCTCGGCGTATGAGGTGGTAAAGCGGTAGCCACAGTTGAGCAGTAAGTGATCGCGCTTACCCGATTGCATCACCATTCCGTCAATCACGACGCGCATACGATCGCGCGCGTGCAGCGTCACGCTCGATTCGAGCCTTCGCGATGAAACGCAATCGAGTTGCCGCGTCTCAACCTAACATGAACGAGCGCGAGCGTAGACTTCCGATCGACCGTCCGCAGCATTGTGCGCGACACGCATATCGGTGCGGCACCTTGCGCCCTTCAAGCGAAGTCGCTGGTATCGACCGTCATACGTTCCTTGTCGCCATTTGGACGAGCTGAAATGCAAACCGTGCTCGTTTTAAACTTGTTTGCTTCTCTCGCATCGGCCGCTTTTGGAGCGCTCGCTTTGATGCGCCCCCAAGCGCTTTCCGGCTCAAACGCCGGCCCAAACGGCGACTCGTTCTACGTACGTATGTATGCGGCGCGCGCCATCCCGGTCGGGCTTACCGCGGGAGTTTTGCCGTTCTTTCATAAGCGCAATAACGCCTTGGCCGGCTTACTTTTCACCGCTTCGGCGATTCAAGGGTTGGACGTTGCGATTGCGATTGCCGAAAAGAAGCCGGGCATGGCCGTGGGAGCCGCAGTCGGGTCGATGGTGCACTTCGCGTGCGGCTTTGCGGTTATTTAAATCGTACCGCTGATAGTCGAAGAACGTCATCGATACCATCGGCGGCAAGGCGCCTTGGGAAGGAACGAATCCGAGAAGTACGGCCGCTGCCGCCATTGTTTCCGGCAGGCAGAAAAATCACGTGCGACGTCTTGTCGTAACGTCCATCGGGGCCGAGGGTGACAGCGTAGCGAACGTGCCGATCTACGAGCGCTTTCTGTTTCCGACATTTTTGCGCAACGAGATGAAAGACAAACAGGCAATGGAGTTAACCGTCGAGGCGAGCGATCTCGACGGAGTTATCGTTCGACCGCCGTTCCTTACCGCCGGGTCGGCCACGGGTCACGTTCGAATCTCCGACGCGAGCACCAAAGAGAAGGCCTATAAAATAACCCGCGCCGACCTCGCTGCATTTATGGTCGAACAGATCTGCACCGACGAGCATCTTCACCGCAACCGATCTGCACCGTTACCCGTAAAGACGCCGGCGCCGGCCGGACGATAGCTCTCTAGAGCGAGGGCGAGCCGGCGCGGCGCTCGCGTTCGTTATTTAAGCGTCCGGTGCCGCGACGGCTTGGCGGAAGTCGTAGACGATCGGCGTAAAGCTATCCGCAAATTGAGCGACTTCGGTTACGCGCGCCACGACATTGGGGTCGGCACCGGCAGCAGCGAGTGCCTCGCGACTCCGCCACTGCGCATAGTTGACCACTTGGGTGCGATCGGCGCTCAGGTGAAAGTTCGCTGAAACGAACCCGGGCACGTAACGCAGCGTTTCCCGGGTTGCCCGGCCGAGTAATTCCAGCAGTGCCTCCGCCCGATCCGGCGCGACCATATACGTGTTGATGATCGTGACGTAGCCCGCGCTTGGATCGAGCGTTGTCACGTGCGTGCCGTCGGGCGATGCCCGGTACACCGAGGCGGTCGCGTGAGCGCCCGCGGACCTGTTCTCAACTAAGCTTTGCAAGCGCGTCGAGGTGTCGACTTCGGCGCCTTCGCTGTCGAACAGATGAATCGGAGTTGCCATTGGTCGTACGTCCTCGTCCGATCGGCCAAAACACGGCCGTGCTATCGCGGTCGATCCGGGAACTGCTACCGGTCGTGTCCGCATCGTATCACGTAACGAGCGCGAAAGTGTTATCGCGATAATCGCGATTTTGTTGCGTGCAATCGCCGGCGCGCCGGCCGGGGCGGAGAGCGCGGCGCCCGTTGAGGGGCGGGTTGGACGGCGAGCCGAATTCGGGCATACGATGTGCGGGATTGTCGGCTACATCGGCGCCAAGGATTCGGTGCCGATCATTATGGATTCGCTGCGGCGCTTAGAGTACCGCGGCTACGATTCGGCGGGCATCGCCGTGATCGATGCAAACGGTACGCTGGCCGGCTCGAAAGCCGAAGGCAAGCTCGGCCGGCTTGCCGAGCGGCTCGCCAACGGCGAAGCGCTCTCGGGTTCGACCGGCATCGGGCATACACGCTGGGCCACGCACGGCCGGCCGTCGGATGCCAACGCCCACCCGCATCTCGATTGCAGCGGCCGCTTCGCGGTCGTTCATAACGGCATCATCGAAAACTACGGCATGCTGCGCGCGGAATTGCTGGCCCAAGGTCACACGTTCGTCAGTGAAACCGATACGGAGGTGCTCGCGCACCTGATCGAGCGGCATTACAGCGGCGACTTAGTGAGTGCAATTCGCCGGACGCTGGCCGAAGTGCGCGGAGCTTTTGCGCTCGGCGTGATTTCGAGCGATGCGCCGGGGACGCTGGTGTTCGCACGCAACGGTGCCTCGCCGCTCATCGTCGGCGTCGGTGTCGACGAGATGTACGTCGCGTCCGATATCCCCGCCATGTTGCAATACACGCGCAAGATCATCGTACTCGAAGAAGGCGAAGTCGTCGAAGTCACGCGCGACGGTTACAAACTAACCGCTTTTGACGGCAAGCCGCTCGTGCGCGACGTGCAGCAAGTCATGTGGGATGCGACGTCGGCCGAGAAAGCCGGCTACAAACACTTCATGCTCAAAGAGATTTTCGAGCAGCCCAGCGTCATTAAGGAAACGCTGGCCGGGCGTATCGACGAATCCGGCGACGTGCAACTCGCTAGCGAACTCAAGATCGATGAGGGCTTGCTGCGTGCGATGACCAAGATCTCGATCACCGGCTGCGGCACCGCGTATCACGCCGGGATGGTCGGCATGTATCTCATGCGCGCGTTGTGCAAATTGCCGGTCGAAATGGAAGTGGCCTCGGAGTTTCGCTACGGCGACCGCGCGATGGACCCGCGTACGCTGACGATTGCAATGTCGCAATCCGGTGAGACGGCCGATACCATCGAAGCGGTGCGTGTCGCCAAAGACGTCGGTGCGCCGATTCTCGGCATTTGTAACGTGGTCGGCTCGCATCTCGCACGCCTGGCCGACGGCACGCTTTTTACGCGCGGCGGTCCCGAGATCTCGGTCGCCGCAACCAAAACGTATGTTTCGCAAGCGATTGCCGCGACGCTGTTCGCACTGTATCTCGCGCGCGTGCGGCGTTCCGCACCGCTCGAACGGCTGCGCGCGATCGCCGAGGGCACGCGCTTATTGCCGGCATCGATCGACGTCGTGCTCAATGCCAGCGACGACATAAAAAAAGTCGCGCGCAAGTTACGCAAAGCGCGGTCGGTACTCTTTCTCGGCCGCTACGTCAATTTTCCGACTGCCCTCGAAGGCGCGCTCAAACTCAAAGAGATCTCATACATTCATGCCGAGGGCTATGCGGCCGGCGAAATGAAGCACGGGCCGATAGCCTTGCTCGATTCAAAGACGCCCGTCGTCGGCGTCGTGACCGACGGCCGCGTGCGCGAAAAAATGCTATCGAATTTGGCCGAGGCCAAAGCCCGCGAAGCACCGCTTATTCTGATCGCCAATCATGGAGATGATGAGGCAGCGGCGTTGGCCGATCACATCATCTGGGTGCCGCGCGTCGAAGAATTGCTGTCGCCGATCGTAAACGTCATCCCGTTGCAGCTCTTGGCCTATCATATCGCCGACATCGACGGCAAAGACGTCGATCAACCGCGAAATTTGGCGAAAACCGTAACCGTCGAATAGCGCAAGGGCGCGGCCGACCCGCAGGCTAAAGCGGATCGGGATGACCGCAACCACGTTCGTGCGGCCCGATGGGCGAAGCCCCACCGAGTTGCGACCGATCCGCTTTGAGACCGGCTACCTCAAGTATGCCGAAGGCAGCGTGCTCGTCAGCGTCGGCGACACGCGCGTGCTATGCGCCGCGTCGGTCGAAGATCGCGTGCCGCCGTGGATGCGCGGCCGCGGCACCGGCTGGATCACCGCTGAATATGCGATGCTGCCGCGCGCGACGAGCGAGCGCAATCAGCGCGAATCGTCCAAGGGCAAAGTCGGCGGCCGGACGCATGAAATCCAGCGCATCATCGGGCGCGCATTGCGTGCCGTCGTCGACCTCTCGAAGCTCGGCGAACGTACGTTGTGGATCGATTGCGACGTCATTCAAGCCGACGGCGGGACGCGCACCGCATCGATCACCGGCGCATATGTCGCGCTTGCACTCGCGCTGCGCAAGTCGTTCGATCGCGCCGACGCCAAGAAATGGCCGCTACGGGGAATGATTGCCGCGACGTCGGTCGGGATCGTCGGCGGCACGATGGTGCTCGACTTACCGTATGCCGAAGATAGCGCCGCCGAAGTCGACATGAACGTCGCGATGACCGATTCCGGCGCGTTCGTCGAACTGCAGGGGACCGCCGAAGGCGCGCCGTTCAGCCGGGCTCAACTCGACGGTTTGCTCGCTCTGGCGCAAGGCGGCATCCACACGCTCTTCGATCGTCAGCGCGCCGCTCTCGATCTTGCCTGAACCGGTACGCTTGCGCGCGCTCGTTGCGACGGTCGGCGAATTCTACATACGCGACCGCGCGCTAATCGCGGCACAAAAACGCATCGAGCGCGGCTTGCAAAACGGTACGCCGGACAACGCGAGCGTGCGCGCCTACCTTCGCGCGGTCGAGCGTTACTTTTCGGGCTTCCACCGGGAAGCCAAAGCGCAACTCAAACATGTCGACCGTGAACTCGAACGGTTGTATCAACGGCAATTCAACTTGACGGCCGAACGCGGCGTGACGGCGCGCCGGATCGAGGTTACGCAAGGCGTCCTTTCGTCGGTCGCGGAACTCGCCGCGCAATGAGTGCGCTCGAAGACGTCGGACGCGATACGGCGGGGTTTTTCGAGTATGCGGGCGGCGTCGCCAATCTCATCGGCGAGTCCGCGACGTTCATCGGCCGGCTGCGCATTCGCGTCAACGAGACCTTCGCACAAGCTTTTCTCTTAGGTGTGAACTCGTGGGCGATCGTGTTGCTGACGTCGCTCTTCACCGGAATGGTCTTTGCGCTAGAGTCCGCGGTGCAAGCCGTCCAATACGGCATCGGTAATCTCGTCGGCGGCTTAGTCGCCTTTACCGCCGCGCGCGAACTTGGTCCGATGCTTACCGCGGTCGTCGTCGCCGGCCGCGCCGGCGCGGCCATCGCCGCCGAATTCGGTTCGATGGTCGTCACCGAACAAATCGAAGCACTGGAGTCGCTCGGCTTATCGCCGATCCGCATGCTCGTCGTCCCGCGGCTCGTTGCGCTCGTGATCATGCTGCCGATCTTGACGGTCTTCGCGGACATCATTTCGGTGCTCGGCGGAATGGTCGTAGCGCAGATTTACGCCAACATCAGTTACGACTCGTTCATCACGTCGGTGCGCAGCACGCTGCCCTTCGGCGACGTGTTACGCGGACTCTCAAAGTCGATTGTCTTTGCGATCGTGATCGTTGCAATCGGTTCGTATCAGGGGCTGCACTCGCGCGGCGGTGCGGCCGGAGTTGGAAAAGCGACGACCGGAGCGGTCGTCACATCGATCATTTTAATTTTTATTTTCAACTTTGCGCTTTCGTATATCTTGTTCCGGCAATGATGGTGCAGGTCGTGCGGTAATGGCGAAGGTTTGGGCGCGGCTCGAAAACGTTAGTATCCGTTATGGCCCCAAAGTCGTCATGCAAAACTTGTCGCTCGATATCGTCGACGGCGCGATCACTTGCATCATCGGACTTTCCGGTGCCGGTAAGTCGACGATTCTGCGCTTACTCAACGGTCTGCGCAAACCCGACGCCGGACGCGTATTTGTACTCGGCCGCGATATCACCGAAATGCGTGAACGCGAACTGATCGACTTGCGCCGAACGATCGGCTTTTCGTTTCAATTCGCCGCACTTTTCGACTCGCTCACGATCGGTGAGAACATCGCTCTACCGCTGCGCGAACATACCAAGCTGAGCAACGACGAGATCGAAAAGCTGGTGTCCGAGACGCTCGACGGCGTCGGCTTGAGCAATTCCGAGCAGCGCTATCCGGCCGAACTCTCCGGCGGTATGGTCAAACGCGCCGGCTTCGCCCGCGCGGTCATCACCAATCCGCAGTGCGTCCTCTACGATGAGCCGACCACCGGCCTCGATCCGATCATCACGCATCTGTTGACGAACACGATTAAGAAGCTGCGCGATCGTTTAAATGGAACGGCCGTCGTCGTCTCGCACGATCTCGGTTCGATCTACATGATGGCCGATTATGTGGCAATGCTTTTCGAGGGCGCGATCATTGCATACGGGACGGTCGACGAACTCAAGCGTTCGCCGAATCCGATCGTGCAGCAGTTTCTGGGAGGGAGTGAAGTCGGACCGATCCCGATTTAACGTCGCGATAACCGGCAAATTATGAATAGGCAAGCCATCGTCGGAATTTTTACGATCCTCGGATTGCTGGGGCTGTTCGCGATTCTTTTCGTGCTGACCAATGTCGGGACCGGCGGCCGGTACAAGATCGGCGTTCATTTCCGTTCCGCCGACGGCATTCATAAAGGTGCGCTCGTTTACGAAAGCGGCGTCAACGTCGGTATCGTTGATTCGCTGCAGCTATTGCCGGCCGATTTCACCGTGTCGATGATCTTGGCGATCGACAATCACGTCGACATCCCGCGCGATGCGCGTTTCATCATTCAAGCGCCGCTAACCGGTGATGCGACGCTCGAAATCGTACCGAAGGCACCCGTCCCGCGCGCGGGCGGGTTGGCGGCGCCGACACCGGCACCGGGCGCGGTCGCGGTGCTGCCGCATGAAGTGCTGCCGGTCGACCAGCAGCCGCTCGGCACCGATCCCGCCACGCTGACGGATCTGCTCGAACAAGGTCAAGGCGAAATTACTCGCCTCGATACGCTGCTTGCCGATTTCGAGCAGCGCGAACCGGCGCTGCTCAACACGTTGCAATCGGCGTTGGCAAACGCCAACGATCTTTCGGTTACGACCAATCGCGAAGTCCAAAAGTTCGCGCGCACGATCGATGCGCTACAAGGTCCGCTCGGCAAGACGCTCGCGTCAACCACCAATCGCATTGTCGATCTCACCGTGCGGCTCGACGATCTGGCCAAAACGGCAACGCCGCAAGTGCAGACGCTGCTGACGAGCTTCAACGGTTCGGCTGCCGTGCTCAACGACACCGTTTCCCAGTTGCGCGATCTCTCGAAGAATCGTGAGTTGAAAACGAACGTTATTGCAACGACGCGCTACTTAGCGCAGACGTCGCAGACATTTGCGCTGCTCGTCGGCGATTTTCGCAATATCACCGGCAATGCGCAAACGCAAGCGCAGCTGCGCGATACGGTCGCCGCCATCGACGCAACGACGCAGCGCGCCAACAGTCTGCTCGGGCAACTCGGTGGAACCAGCGACGTCTATGGCGTCGATCCGGCCGCAACGCCGGCCCCGGTGGCGACGCCGCAAGTGCCGCTGCCGCCCGGTGCGACGCCGATTCCCTCGCCCGTCGGCCTGCCGGACGGCGCGCCGCAGCCGGTGCGCTCACCCGGCGCGTTGCCGGCAAAGCTGCGCGCCCGGCTTGCGTCGCTGGCGGCCGATCTGGTGTCGGTGCAGATCCGGGTGAGCGAGCTGAGCGTGCGCAACGCGACCGGCGCTGGTTCACCGCTGCTCACGAACGATCGCGGGCCGCAAACCGATTTTAATATCGTCGCGCTGCCGCACGGGCGCATGAGTTTACTTAGCGGTGCAAACGACATCGGCAGCGCCGGTACGACCTCGTATAATTTCGCCGCGTTACGGTCGCTGGGCCCGGCGAGCGGCGTACGCGTCGGCGGCGGCGTGCTCTACTCGCGGCTCGGGGCGCTGGCCACGTATACGTCGCCGGGCGGCTTGGGCTTTGAGACGCGCGCGTACGACTTGCGCCATCCGACTATCGACGGGTACGCCACCCTCCATGCCGGACCGAATATTGCGGTGTTCGGCGGCGAGCGCGATGTGCTGCATAGCGGACGGCGTACGGTATTCGGCCTGCAACTGCAATTCTAGGCGGCGGCGACCGATGATCCCGTACGGCGAAGCACGGCGCTTACCGGTTTTCCCGATCGTCGTCTACACGCTGATCGTGGCGAACGTCTACGTGTTCGTGCGCGAACTTGCGGCGCCGGACACCGATGCGTTTATCAACGCCTTTGCGACGATCCCGTTCGACATTACGCACAACATCTATCTGGCGCCGCCGAGTCCGGCGCTGCCGTTGCTTACGATCGCTACCGCGATGTTTCTTCACGGCAGCTTCTTGCATATCTTTTTTAACATGCTGTTTCTCTTCGTGTTTGGTCCGGACATCGAGTATCTGTGCGGTCACTTGCGCTTCTTGCTGCTGTATCTCATTTGCGGTATCGCCGGCGGGCTGTCGATGATCTCGATTGGACCGGGCAGTCACGTTCCGGAAATCGGCGCATCGGGAGCGATTGCCGGTATCTTGGGCGCCTACATCATCAACTTTCCACGTGCCGATATCAACACGATCGTGCCGGTCGGCTGTCTGCCGCTCTTTCTGCGGCTTCCAGCATTTTTGGTGATCGGAGTGTGGGCCGGCGTGCAATTCGTCCATGGTTTTGGTTCGCTCTCGGACAAAGTTTCAAGCGAACAAGGCGGCACGGCATATTTCGCGCACATCGGCGGCTTCTGCGCGGGGGTCTTGCTCATCGGGTTTTTTCGGGTTCGCTCGGCGACCGGGCAACGGATCCGGTTGCGCCGGTAAGGAGCGTCGTCATGATCGTCTACGAGTTTGCCGTCGCCTATGTGCTCGGTGGCCGCCATTAAAATCGGCATCATCGGAGCAGGCGCGATCGGCACGCTATTCGGCTATAAACTTGCCGCGTCAAACGACGTGACGATGCTCGAGGTACGGCCCGACATCGTGGCGACCATCAAACGCGACGGGCTGCGCTTAGGTGACGGAGAAGGCCGGCGCGTTTCGGTAACGAGCGAACCACGCGATCTTTTCGGTGTAACGGTGCTGTTCATCTTCGTGCGCGCGACCGACACGTTGCACGCGTTGCGCCCGTTTTTGAGCGAACTCAATCCATCGACGGCGATCGTGTCGTTACAAAACGGGATCGGCAACGAAGAAGCAATTAAGACGGCACTGGGCGGTCATATCGCGCTCGTGCTCGGCGCGACGACGGAGTCATCGCTGACCGTTGCGCCGGGCGCTGCGATGCCGGTCGGTCAGGGTCAAACGGTGCTGGGCAGCGGCGGTGCGTCGCCGCAAACCTGCAACCGGATCGCGCGGCTGCTCGACGAGTCGGAAATTCGCTCGACCACCGTTTACGACATTCGCCCGCACTTGTGGGGCAAGCTCATTGCAAATGCCGCCATCAATCCGGTCGCGGCGCTGCTCGATCGCCCTAACGGCGTGGTGCTCGATGACGTCAATGCCGGCGAAGTCGCCCGATCGCTCGCGCAAGAAGCGGCGGCCGTTGCCGGCGCGATGCGCATCGCGCTGCCGTTTTCCGATCCGTGGAGTTACGTCCGCACGATCGTCGAGCAGACCGCGGCAATGCGCAACTCGATGCTCTACGACCTCGACATGGGAGCGAAAACCGAGATCGATTTTATTAACGGTGCCGTCGTTGCGGCGGGCCGCCGCGCCGCCGTCGCAACGCCGCACAACGAGACGATCATGCGTTTGATCAAAGCACGCAGTTTCGGCGCGCGCTGATGACGCAGGGTCGAGCGGCGCGTGTTACGGCGCGCTTGCAATCGGCGCCCATTTGTGACCGCCGTCGCGCGTTTCGAGCACCTCGTCGCCCGACGGCGGCGCATCTTTGCGCAATTCGCGCGCGCCGATCCAGCCGTGCGTCGGTGTCGTGAACACCGGTTCGGAGGTGAAGCCGATCTTATCGAGCGTGGTGTTATACCAAGTCAAGCCGGCATCGACGGTACCGCCGAACGACGATCGTCCGGCCTCACCGCATGCACCGCAGAAGCCGGCGACGTACGCGGCGGTCGGCGAGTAACCGCTCATGCTCGTCGCTTCGCTGCCGGGGCCCTGGGGAACGTTGCGCAGCCGCCGGACTTGACCGCCGGTGGCAAGCGGCGTCCACGAATGCGCACCGTCGGTGCTGCGCGCTAAGATGTAGGCGCCGCCGCCGGCGTGCGCACCGAGATCGATCAAGTCATAGACGCTGCCGCGCGTGCAATGCAATGCGTGTCCGGCAATTCCGACCAAACCTGCCGTCGGCGGTCGAGCCGTGACCGACCAGTTGCGGCCGCCGTCGGTCGTGGCGGCGATACCGTCAAAGGCGCCGAGCGCCGGTGCCGTCGTTGCGCCGCCGATATATCCGTTTCGTTTGTCGGAGAAGCACACCGCGTCGACCGGTTTTGCGAAAGCGCCGCGCTGCCAGCTTTGCGCGCCGTCGGCGGTTTGATATAAAAGGCCGTCGGCGCCGACGCCGTAGCCGGTCCGATCGCTGGTGAACGCGATGTCTCTAAGTGCCGGCCGGCCGTTACCCACCGCTTGCCAATGATTGCCGTCGTCAGCGGTATGCAGCACCATTCCGCCGCCGAGCGCAAAAACCGAGCGACGGTGCACGAATACGAGCCGGTCGACGCGGCCGCCGTGATACTGCGGCGTCCACGTATGGCCGCCGTCGTTCGTTACCGCGATGCCTGCACCGCCTGCCGCCCAGCCGTGCTGCTCGCTTGTAAATGCGAACGCGAGATATTGCGGCGCTTTCGGTTCTTCGGCAGATCCCGTGCGGTTCGCCGCGAGCAAGAGCATGCAGATGCCGAGGGCGGCGCTAACGACGCGATTCATAGCTGCCCGACTTTCGCAAATTACCTTGCGACGCCTTGGATGAAAGCGAACGAAGGTTCGGATCGAGCGTCGCGCAAAGGCGCGTGCATGATCGAAGCCGGTATCCGCGGCGGTCGCGCGCAATTGTTGCTCAACGTTGCCGTAACGGTCGCACTTGCCGGCGTGACCGATACGCTCATCCGCGCATTGGGCTGGAACCAGCCGCGCGGAGAAGCTTGGCCGTCATTTGCACCGCGGGGCGGCACGATCGGTGCTATCTGGGTGGTGCTATTCGCAGGCATGGGCGCCGCGCGCCGGCTCGTCGCAACGTCCGGCTTCGCCGGAGCCCAAAGCCGTGCACGCTTCATTACCGGCCTTATCGCCGTTTGTTTGGCGTATCCGTTTTACACGCATTTCATTCACGGTCATCAAATCGAGTTGATCGGCAACGTCGGGTCGTTTGCGCTTGCCGTGACGATCGTCGTACAGGTCCGCCGTGACTCCGTGCTCGCCGCGAGTTTCATCGGGCTGACAGCGGCCTGGATCGCGGCTGCGACCGTGCTTGTCTTTGCGCTCGTTCGGCTCAATGGCTGGGCGACGGCGTAGTCGCCGGCATCGTTCGAGCCGGAATGCGCCGGCGCGTAGTTTGCCGTTGAAACTGTACCGGCACGTCGTCGATTAGTACGAGCGTGAAAGCTGCAATTGTAACCTCCGCCGATGCGCCGTGGGCGGTCGGCGACGTGCCGATGCCCGAACCCGGTCCGACGCAAGTCGTCATCAAAATATATGCCAGCGGGTTGTGCTATACCGACGTGCACGAGGCCGTCGGGCATTTCGGCATGCCGTATCCGATGCGTTTAGGGCACGAGCCGGTCGGTGAAATCGTTAGCGTCGGTTCCGAGGTAACGGCTCGCAAAGTCGGCGAACGTGTCGGTGTTGCGTGGTCGCAAGCGACGTGCGGGTATTGCGAATGGTGTTTGCGCGATCTGCGTTCGGCCTGTCTGCATCCGGTGCAAGCCGCAATCGATATGCCCGGCGGGCACGCCGAATATCTGCTGGCCTACGCTGCAGCCACGATGCCGCTACCGGACGGTATCTCGTACGAGCAGGCAGCGCCGATCATGTGCGCCGGTTACACCGTTTATAGCGGTCTGCGTGCGGCCGAACCGCAGATGCGCGACCGGGTCGCCGTCATCGGCATCGGCGGTTTAGGCCACCTTGCGTTGCAATTCGCCAAAGCGGCCGGTTATCACACGATCGCACTCACGTCTGCGCCCGATAAAGTCGATCTGGCTAAAAAACTCGGTGCGGACGAAGTCTTTAGCGATGCTGCAGAGTTAGCCAAAGCCGGCGGTGCCGACATTATCCTGGGAACGAGCAATTCCAACGCCGCCATGGAACAAGCCGTGAGTGCGTTGCGGCCGTTCGGACGATTCGTCATCATGGGCGTCGACGGCGGCAGCAAATTCTCGTTCAATCCGGTCGAACTTTTAACGAAACGCATCAAGATCATGACGTCGTCGCAAAATACAAGCCGCGATTTGTACGATGCGTTACAGTACGTTGCCGAGGGCAAGGTGAAAGTTGCCACGGAAACATTCGCGCTCGACGATATCGCTACCGCTTACGACAAAGTCGCGAACGGCAACGTTCGCTTCCGCGCAGTTATTTTACCGAACGGGTGATGCTAGCGTAGATCGCGGTGCGCCGGTAGGCTTGCAATGCTTTGCGCTGCGTACGCGGCGCGAAGCACCGCACGGGCGATCGCCTCGGCAGCCATGACGCCGAGTAACGTGACGTTGCCCGGTTTTCCGCTCGTTCCCGTCGCGATGGTGAAGATGGTGTCGCCGTCATACATCGTGTGAATCGGATTGATGGTCCGCGCTAAACCGTCGTGCGCCATCTGCGCGATCTTCTGCGCTTGGGCTTTCGTAAGGACGGCATTGGTCGCAACGACTCCGAGGCTCGTTGCCGTACCCGCGCGCAAGAACGCCGGGATGTCGCCGGCGAGCAACGCGCGCGTCGTATGAACGAAACGTTTGCCGTCCGCCGTACGTGCGCCGGCGATGACGGCGCCCGTTTGCGGGTCGACGACGTCACCGATTCCGTTGACGGCAACCATCGCGCCGACGGTCAGGCCGGCTAACGTCACCGACGCCGTGCCCAGCCCGCATTTCATCGCGCGTCCCATGCCGAACATCTTGCCGACGGTCGCGCCGGCGCCGGCACCGACGTTGCCGCTGCCCGGAAAGCGCGTGCTCGCAATCTGCGCCGCGGCGTAACCGGCCGCGGCGTCCGGCCGGATCTTCGCGTCCCCGACCGCTAAGTCGAACAAAATTGCCGCCGGAACGATCGGCACCTTCGCGACGCCGACATCGTATCCGATGCCGCGCTCTTCGAGATACCGCATCACGCCCGACGCGCTGTCTAAGCCGAATGCACTGCCACCCGAGAGGACGATTGCATGCACGTTCTCGACCAGATTCATCGGGTTGAGCAGGTCGGTTTCACGCGTCCCCGGCGCCGCGCCGCGAACGTCGACGCCGCCGACGGCTCCGGCTTCCACGATGACGACGCTACAACCGGTCGGGCGGCGCAGATCGGTGAAGTGGCCGACTTTGACGCCGCTCACATCGGTGATGGCGTCGTTACCGCTCGGTTCTGCTGCGACGGTAGCGCCGGCGCCGATAACGGCAGCCGCGCCGACCGAGCCGTTCGTTGCAATAAATCGGGCGCGCTTCATGCTCCGGCGTTCGCCGCAGCAAGCCCTGCGCCCGCGTTGCGGAGCGGCCGAACGTCGACACCGTATGTAAAGCGGGTAAAACGCAAATCGCGCGACGACAGCCAAAGAAAGTGTCGCGGAATGCCGATGACCAGAAAAATACTGCTCCACGGCCGGGATGATTTTGCATGTCGTCAAGTTCAGGGTTGCGTTTATTCTTTGCGCGGATTGCCAATCTGTTCAACCCGCAGCCGCGACTTGCTCGACCGGTAACCACGCACGATTTTCAGCGTGCGTGCAAGGAGCTTGCGTTTTGGACGGCGTCTGATGCGGGCTTGAGCGGCCCGGTGGAAGCCTTTGACGGATCGAACTTGCATCCGGCGGCCGACGGGCTCTTTACGTTGCGCATGACGCTGCAAGATACGCTCGGTCAGCGACCGCCGAGTGACGCGGCGACGATCATTTTACGTTCCATCGAGGGGCTACGGGTGCTGCTGTTGCTCGATATCGATGGTCATCGCTTCACGTACGTGTCGGCGAACGCAAATCCGGGTGTGCGCGAGTTGTGCGCCAACTACACGAATCGAATGGAAAGTACCGGTTAGTTTCCGCTTCGATCGACGACATCTGCACTGTTGCCGTCGGCGTTGTAATCGCTAATGGTAACGCACGCACGCACCCGGCCATCGTCACGACCAACGCCGGCTTGCCGGGTAAGTACTGCACCGCGCCGGCGCTCGTTCGGGCGATAGCATGTTTCGCGCGGGTGATCTGGTTGAAATCGTTGACCCGACCAACCGCCTGTACCGCGCGGTCGGCTCCGTCGAATACTTCGTCGACGATAATATCTACGTGCGATTTCCGAATCGACGTTGGCGTTCGCTGCGCATGTTATTCCCCAAGCAATTGCAGCGAGTCGACGTTCGCGCGCCGCTGACTGAAGCTACCGGCGACGGCTCTGCGCCGGTCGCTTCAACCCAAGCCTGACGCTCCACACGCGATCATCCGTTTAAGGTCAAGCGGGCTGTCCGGCGGCCGCCGTCGGCAGGACGGCCGTGTTGTGCGAAGCTTCGATATGCCAAAGGCCGGCGCGATTGGCGTAGACATGCGTGAAGCGCGTGAGAAGAAGCCCGGGCGACGTTGCGACCGCGCCTGGCGGAAGCGCGTGGAAGTTCGTAATGCTGACATCCACCTCGGCGATTGCAGCGTCGGTGCCGATCGAACGCATTCGCCGAATGCTATAAGCAAAATTGCTGCCCTTAAATGGTCCGGCCAGAATCTTATTGGTGACGGCCCCAACAGCGCCGGCGTCGGCGAATACGACGCCCAAAATGTTGACGAGTGAACCGTCCGGCCAGTATTCGGCGGCCCACGCGTCGCCGTCGCCGGCATTCCAGGCCGTTGCAAGCCGAGCCAGCGAGTCGCGAACGATCGCGTCACTCGCGGATACGGACAACGGCATCGGCGCTGCTCCGCCGGCCGAGCTGCAAGCGGCGAGTACGGCCGGCATGGTAACGAGTAGCAGGTCTTTTCTCATCATGATCGGTTCCTTTGGCGGACGCGATGCGTCAAGTGTGCCTCTATGGCACAGGTGTGTCATAAAGGCATAGCGGTATACTAGCGACATGAATGGCCGCAGTCAAGCCCCGCAGTCGGGACAACAACGCCGCACGCGCGCCGCATTGCTCGCCGCGGCAGCGGAACTGTTGCGAGCCGGCGGAATGCCGTCTGTCGCCGACGTTGCGGAAACGGCCGATGTCTCGCGACGAACGGCGTACCGGTACTTTCCAACCCAAGAACAGCTGTTGACGGAAGCGGCGCTCGAAACACTTCGGCCGGGTATCGAGTCGTCATTCACCGCACTCGACGATCCAGAAGCGCGCGTTGAAGCCGCGGTGCGCGCAATGCAGAAGCAGACCGAACTCAACGAAAATCTGTTGCGCACGATGATTCGGCTGACGGTTGAACGCCGCGTCGATCCGACCGTTGCGCCCTCGGACGTCAAAGCGGCAATGCGCGGTAGCCGGCGCATCGAGTGGATCGAAAACGCTTTAGCGCCCGTCCGTGCGCAACTTTCCGCAGCTCGGTTCGCACGCTTAGTGTCCGCCGTGTCGCTCTGCGTCGGCGCCGAAGCGCTCATCGTGCTACGTGATATTCGCGGCCTGGATCCGGCCGGCGCTGCCGACGTCTGTGCGTGGGCTGCCAAAGCGCTATTGCGCTCGGCCCTGCAAGAGACGCCGCTTGCAACAACTGAAAAGGCTCGCCGCACGAAGACGCGCCAATCGGCTTAATTGTTCCGGCGGTGACGTACTTAGCGACATGCGCACCGCTGCGTCACGTCGATCAATATGAACGATCGAACCAACGAGTAGCTACTTGGTTCAGCCGTTAGTCTCAGACGGTCGCGTCACGTTCGCGACAACGTTTGGTGATCGAGCGGCCGTAGTTTTTTAGAATGCTCGGCCCGTTGTAAGTCTGCCGATCGTTTTAATTTGAACCGCCGTTACGGAATAATGTGAGCGTCGCGCAGCTGCGTGAAAAGATCGAAAAAGCTTTCGTCCGTCGACTGATAGTTGAGAAAGCCGAGTTTCCGGCTCTTCGACATGTCGGTGACGACTTCGATCGGCCGCCCGAGATCGGCATCCGTATGCCAAGCCGACGCCAACCGTCCGAGGTCGGGCTCGGCTAATGCATACGTGCGCGCGATGCTGGTCCAAAGCGGCGCGCAATCGGCAAGCTGCGCTTCGAGCGGGTGACCTTCGACAAACGGTGCGGCGCGGATGCCGAACCAATCGGCCAGCCGGCTCCACATCCAATTCCAGCGAAAGACGTCACCGTTCACGATATTAAATGCTTGATTGCGCGCGGCGGGAGTGGTCGACGCCCATTCCAGATGTCGCGCGAGCAAGCGCGCATCGGTCATATCGGTCAGGCCGTTCCATTGCGCCGGGGAGCCCGGAAAAATAAACGGGCGTCCGGTTGCGCGGCAAATCGTTGCGTATGCGGCAAGCGTGACACCCATATTCATCGCGTTGCCGATTGCGTATCCGATTACCGTGTGCGGGCGATGGACGCTCCACCCAAAGCCGTCGCGTGCAGCGGCGCGAAAGACTTCGTCTTCCTGCGCGTAGTAAAAATTTTCGACATCCAAACGCGGTTGTTCTTCGCGAAACGGCGTCGCGGGCAACGTGCCTTTGCCGTATGCCTCGAAGGGCCCGAGATAGTGCTTGAGCCCGGTTACCAACGCGACGTGCTGCAGCGACCCGGCCGGCGACAAAGCGTCGAGCATGTTGCGCACCATCGAGCCGTTGACAATGATGTTTTCCGCCTCGGTCGGCCGCCGCAGCCAGGCCGCGAAAAACACGGACGTCGGGCGCAAGTCGCCGACCGCGGCTTGCAGCGACGCAGGATCGAGCAGGTCCGCGGTCACCGGCTGAACGCCCTCGATGTCGGTCGGCGGCCGGCGTGCCAAGGCATAGACGCTCCAGCCCTGCAACGCGAGATGGCGAACAAGGCTGCTGCCGACAATACCGCTGGCGCCGACGACTAGTGCACGTTCGCTCATACGTCTTCCCTTCACGAATCGTTACACGAAAGCCCAGCGACGCCGAGATTGTCCCAATCGCCAAATTACGAATCGTCGGGAGTCGAGAGCCATTCGGTGCACCACTGCACGGCAAGCAGAGATCGCCTTCGCCGCAGCAACGATCGTTCAAGCGGAAAAACATCGGGCCAGTCGGGCGCGTCGAGCGTCGCGGTGCGGCGCACCTGCAAACACAGCACGATCCGCCGAGGCGCCGGGCGTGCGCGGCACTGGTCTGATCTCAGCCTTCGCTCGACACGTTCAAAAAAAGGCCGTTCGCTTAGTGCTCGCCGATTTTGCAAGCGCAGTTTACGTCTCCGCGGCGTCAACCTGGGAAATCGCAATGAAAACAACGTTAGATCCACTTGCACTTCCCGGCACACCCAGCCGGTATCTACCCGATCGCATTCAACGCGCTTGTCTTACACCGCGGCCGATCGGCGCCCGCGCATACCTACGGGGTTTTTGCGCTGCCCGACCATCATCGCGACCCGTTCGATCGTCTACGTATTGCCCAAGCTCAGATCGAATCGCTAAGCATCGTGACGAACGACCCAGCCTTTGCAAAATACGGTTCAAGCGCATTGCCGCTTAATACGAAGATCATGCAGCGATGAACGAGGGTTGAAGCTCGGGAAGATTGCATTTAAATAAACGCCGACGTCTTTGCCGCTCGTCTATAGCGTACGGCTTCGACGCGATTACGCGCGGCATACGAAAGCGGCACGAGTACCGCGCTGCATGTGCCGCCCGTCGCCGTGAAGCGAGATAGAACGATCGCACGCCCGCTTTAACCGAATCACAAAGCGGAAAATCGCGGCTCAAACACTACCGCTCTCTGTATTGAAGCGAAAGCCGCGCGCTACGTCGAATCGACGTTACAAGCTCCGCTTGAGGCATCTTCGTGGCGATTGCAGCACAAGCCGTTGACGAACGAGACCAGGTTATCCGGCTTAAGCTTTCTTGGTCGATGTATCGCGCTTTAAGCGAAGAGCTCGGCGACGATCGTCACGCCCGGCTTACGTACGACGGAGAAATGCTTGAAATCATGTCGCCCGGCGCGAAGCACGAGTTAATCGCGAACACCATTTCCGACATGATTGCAATCTTGAGTTTGGAATGGTCGGTCGATCTGACCAATTTCGGTTCGACGACTTTTCAAACGGAAGCACGCGGATTCGAGGCCGACAAAGCATACTATCTCGATGCACGTCGTCGAATTCGAGATATCGAGAAAGTTGATCTCCGCACGGACCCGCCGCCCGATCTCGTGATCGAAGTCGATATAACGAGTGACAGCCGCGATCGTATCAAGACGTATGCCGCGCTCGGCGTTCCGGAAGTCTGGCGCTATAAATGCGACACCTTTGCCGTCCTGACGCTAATGAACGGTACGTACGAACAGGGAACCGTCAGTCGAGTCGCCGGCGGACTGCCGGCCGTTGAACTTGCGCGACGCATCGAGCCCGGCTATCAGACCAAGGATCAGACGACGCTCGAAATTCGTGCCGAGTGGCAGCAGTGGCTGCGCGAGAACCTCTACCGTCATGACAGCGTGTAGCATCGCCAAAGAATGAACGAGCGAACATTGCGGTCGCTCGATGCACTTCGTCGCGACGGCTTCGAGGATGGTACCGTCACCCTCGTCGTTTCGAACAATGAACAGGACCGATAATGAGATTGTTAAGCTGCGGCGCACAGCGGAGTTAACGACGGTCGGGCACGCGACGCGCGATGGAAGAAACCGCCGATCGCCGGTTGCCGGTGACCGGCGATCTTATCGCCGGAACGAGGCGCACGGCGAAGATTATGGGCTGGCCGACGAACGACGTCAGTTACGCCAACGATCTCGTGATCGCCGACGTAGGTCCGCGCATCGACGTTGCGCGGTACGGTGGCCTATCCGCACCATACCGGACACGGCCTGGGCACGACGGTGCACGATGCGCCGCGGCTCATACCGCACGATACGACGCGGGCAACGGCGAACATGGTGCTGGCAATCAAAACCGGCGCGTATGTTCCACACGTCGGCGGCGTACGCACGGAGTCTGTCGTGCTAACGACCGAGAGCGGTAGGCCGAATGTATTGTGCACCTTTCCGCATGCGTTTGAGCGTTACTTAAAAAAACGCGTGCGCATTCCGCGCTGGTTCTCGTAAATCGAGCCCTGGTTCTCCGGCGGCGGCAGCGGCAGACGGACCGGCACGCGCTCGACTCGCGGCTCGATCGTCGTCTCTCCGGAGACCATAAGTTCATCGTATTGCGCAAGATCGGGAAAGCCGAGCAGCGGCCATGCGTCGGCGGCGCGAAATTGAAATAGGAGCAGCCGGCGATCTTTGGCCGACAGGTTCGGTGCCGAGCCGTGAACGGCGCGCACGTGGTGAACGGTAATCGAGCCGGCCTTGCCCGTAAGCGGAACTGCGCGGCTAAAGTCGATCCCCGACACTTGCGGATCGATGGCTCCGACGAAGACGCCGCCGGCATGGTGATCGTACACCGGTCCACGGTGACTGCCCGGTATCACCATGAGCGGACCGTTTTCGAGTTCGGCGTCATCGAATAAGATGCCGACCGCCGCGAGATCGTCATGCGTATGCGGATAGAACGCCCAGTCCTGGTGCCACTCGACTGCGGCGCCGTAGCCCGCCGCCTTGAGGTTAAGTTTACTCGTGTCGAAGCGAATGTTCGGCCCCCAAAGATCGCGCAGCACCGCGACGATCTTCGCATGCCGCACGAGTCGCGCATAGGCCGGGTGAACGATGTGCGGTCTTTTGATGCGTCTTACGCGCGGCTCGTGCGACGTGTGCGTGTCTTCAAGATCGTAGACGTCATTGTTCGCCGCAATCGACCGCGCGGCGTCGACGAGTTCACCGGTAACCGCGCGTAACTCAGCGACTTCGTCCGCTCTCAAAATATCGGGCACGACAATAAAGCCGTCCTTCCGGTAACGCTCGAGATCGTCCGTCGACAAGCCGGATTGCGGAGCTTGAGTGACATTTAAATCCATCCTCGACGCAGGCATTGAGTTATTCTCTCTGTAATTAGACGGCCGCGATTACTTGAAGCGGAAAACGTCGATGGCGTTAACCGCTATGAATGGTTTTCACAATACTTTTTCGCCTCTCCGTCCGGTCGTGCGTTCATCGCCGTGAGCGTCCGGATCGGTTCGTCGCAGATCTGCGAGCAGCCGTTCATCTTACCGCACGGTGCCCGTCGGCTTCGACCTCGTCGATCGTTGCGTTTTGTGGATCGCGTCGGCTTCCAACGTTTACCGCTCCGTTACACCTTGACAATCGGCGTTGCGCGATACCGTCATCTTCGCTTTCTCGCTGTTGCAGATTCAGCTGCTCGGGGTATCGTCCGAAGCGTGAAGTTACCGTGAGCGTTGCTTACCTTACGGGCGCCGGCGGCGGCCTCGGCCGGGCAATGGCCATGCGGTTGGCGCGGGACGGTCACACGATTGCCGCTTGCGACCAAGACGCAGCCGCTCTAAACGAGACGATCGAGATAGTGCGCGCAGGCGGATTACTCGCGTTGCCGTTTGTATACGATCTGCGCGATGAAATGGAAATCGAGCGCAGCTTCGCCGAGGCACTCAAGCAACTTGGCCCTATCGGCATTTTGGTCAACAACGCTGCGATATACCCGAGCCGGCCGTTTCTCGACGTATCAGCCGGCGAATACGACGATGTCGTGCGCGTCAATCAGCGTGCGTACTTTCTTACCGCTCAAGATGCAGCGCGGCATATGCGCGAACTTGCGGCCGGCGTGATTGTCAACATCTCGTCCATCACGATTTCCGGCGGGTGGTCGGATCTCGCTGCTTATATCTCGACGAAGGGTGCGGCGATTACGCTTACGCGCGCATTAGCACGTGAGCTTGGGCCGTTAGGCATTCGTGTAAATGCGATTGCACCCGGCGCCTTCCCCACCGCCGCCGAACTCATCCATCCGGATCAAGCGGCCTACCAGCAACTCATTCTCGATCATCAGGCGCTCAAGCGGCGCGGCAGGCCCGACGAGGTTGCGGCGGTTGTGTCATTTCTGTGTGGCCCTGACGCCTCGTTCGTGACCGGCCAAACAATCGCCGTCGACGGCGGCTGGTGGATGCCCTAAACACATTCGGTTGGCCGATCGCTGTGGCGTTTGTGTAGATCGAACGGCTCGTCTTCTTGATCGATTGCAACGGAGTGACAGCGGAAGAAGCAGAAACTTTCGTCGACGAAAGCAGCATCGACGCGAATCGCCCTGCGGTCGCATCTCGGTCACCACCGCGGATCTCGAGCGGATATCAAATGAAAACCCCGCTTACCGTTTCGAGCGCGGAGAAGACGGCACCGTCATCGTGAGCCCGATGCACACGAAAGACGGAGCAAAGAGCAGCGAGGCCTTCGTGCAGCTATGTTCGACTCTAATGTGTCCGGCGTTGCCGACGAGCTGACTGTCGATGGCCGGCAGTCCTATTGCCTCGCAATTTTTTGCCGATTCTTACCTTATGAGGGGTTTCAAGCGCTGCTCGAAGTCGCTAACCGCTCCTTGCACGGAACGGCCGGGGCACGGGCATTCGCTTGTCCCGATGCTCGTCGCCGGCGCCGGCCTCATTTTTACGGCGGTGGCGGCACTCTTCGCGCTGAACCTGATGTTCGAGAGAACGACCGCGGTCGATGTTGCGCGCCGTGCCACGACCAATCTCGCCGAGTCTTTAGCTCGACAGGCCTCGGACGCATTTGCCGCCACCGATTGCGCGCTGTTCGGTCTTGCCGAACGCGTTCAGGTCGAACCGCAAACGGCAGACGGACGCACTCAGTTGCAAAAATGGATGGCCATGCAGGTCGCGATGGTACCGCGAATGCACGCGTTGCTCGTCGTCGACGAACGTGGACGGCTCTTGGCGAGCGATACATCGTCCGTGCCGGGCTTGGTGAACGACAACCGTGACATTTCCTATTTTCGCAATCATCCCGATACGAGCGTCCGGATCGCCTTAAACGACGGCAAGAATGGGTGGAACATCCACGTCTCGCGGCGTGTCGACCGGACCGACGGCAGCTTTGCCGGAGCGGTCATCGCCGTCATTGAGCCGGCTTACTTTGCGCAATTGTACGCGAGTGTCGATGTCGGCCGGCGGGGCATCGTCGCGCTTGTCGCCGATGACGGGACGGTGCTGGTACGTAAGCCGATGGCTTTTATCGGCCGCCGGCAGATCGATGCCGAGGTGCCCTACGTGCAAAGGGCGGCGAACTCCGGAATCTTCCTCAGCTTACCCGCCGACAACGTGCAGCGGATGTTCGCCTTTCGCCGCCTCGATCAATACCCGTTGACGATCGTCGCCGGCGTCGCGGAAAGCGAATACCTCGCGGGATGGCGTGCAACCGCGCTGCTGAACGCCGTTGCGGTCTTGCTCGTGGCCGTCATGATTGGGGCTTCCGTTGCGGGACTGCGCGTGCAGATTCAACGCCGCAAGCGAGCTGAAGATACGCTCGCCCGGCAAGCACTGCTCGACGGTCTAACGGGCGTGGCGAACCGGCGTCAATTCGACGCGGTCCTCGAGCGCGAATGGAACCGTGCTCAGCGCGATGGTAGCGCGCTGGCGCTGCTCATGATCGACGTTGATAATTTTAAAGCGTACAACGATCGTTACGGTCATCTTGCGGGTGATAAGGTGCTCGTTGCAATCGCGCAAACGATCTCCGCGTGCGTGGTACGCAGCAGCGATCTGGCCGCGCGGTACGGCGGGGAAGAATTCGGCGTGATCTTACCTGCAACAAATACTGCCGGCGCCTGGGCAATCGCCGAACGAATCCGCGCGGCAATCGTCGCTCTGAGCCTGCCGCACGATGATGCGGCCGGCGCGATCGTCACCGTGAGCGTCGGCGTTGCTGCGCTCTCACCAAGCCTCGCATCGGGATTTTCATTCCTGGTCCAAACGGCCGACAGTGCGCTGTACGACGCGAAGCGCGGTGGCCGCAATCGGACGGCCGTGATGCCCGAGGAGTTGGCCGCACGTTCGTAGCCACTCGGACGATTTCGCTTTACCTGCTCGCCGTGTTTGACTCGCCATGTTTGAGAGCGCGCGATAGTGACAAGCTCATAGTGGCTCGAGGCAATTGCATCGATGAAGTAATGAATAACCGTAGTGGAACGGATACAAGATCCGGGCGATCATCAGGATCGCTGACTGTCCACTATGGCCTTGCGATCGCTGCCTGAATACCCGGATTTGATGCAAGCTATGAAGAATGTTGGGCTCGCGGCGAGTCAATTAGTCGCTACTGCTACATCATGCATCTACGGCGGAAGGTGAGATTGGGGCTTTCGGACGCATTTCAAAAATCGGAACGTTTCTCGTGTTGACAGTTTAGTGCTTGCTAGGGTTCGTAAGTGTACGCCGGTAGGCACGGTGCCTCGAATTCGCTTTTACGCCGCCGGTCTTTGCCATCGGGATCTCAGAAACGCACGTAGTGACGCTGCGCAAGCTTGGCGACAATCTCTGCGCGATCGATTGTGCGTTATGGATGTGTAAGATCGCTTAAACATGTTGCGTCGCAGACGTCCGCTGCGGTTTGCAGTACGAAAGCGGTCGCAGCTGCGCGTTCCTGAACCGTCGAAAGTAGAATAATGAAAGCTCGTACAAGCGCAAGTCACCCACTTCAGATCGACAGCGTTTGGGTTCCGCCCGCAGGCGGACAGATCGGTATGACGCTCTGCCCCGGTCGACGCGACCGGTTCTCCGTTGCCGGTGAATGGGACCGTGACTTATCCGCGGATCTTGATGTCATCGCCGCCTGGAAGCCCGATCTCATGCTAACACTTGTCGAAGAACGCGAGTACGCGCGACTCGGTGTCGCTACGTTCGCAGAAGCCGTCAAGCGACGTGTCAGCAACTGGCGACACCTTCCGATTGTCGATGCCGGCGTACCTGACGAAACGTTCGAGCAAGTGTGGCTTAGCGTAGGCGCAGAAGCACGAGACATCCTCAAGCGCGGCGGCAATGTGCTGGTCCATTGCCGAGCAGGTCTCGGCCGAACGGGTATGATCGCGGCGCGTTTGCTCGTCGAGCTCGGCGTCTCGCCGGACGATGCGATTGCGCAGGTTCGCAAAGCGCGGCCGAACACGATCGAAACGCACGATCAGGAACGGCACGTTCGAGCGCAAACGCGAAGAGACTACGATCCGATCGAGGACCGCCTGTACGGGACGATGCTCGGCGCCGCGATCGGCGATGCGCTTGGGTCGGCTTTCGAATTTGTCTCGAGTGCCGGCATTTACGATCGGATTGGTTCCGCGGTTGCGCGAGAGTTCTTTGAGGCTGTTCCTGGCTCGCTCATGTCTCCGCGCCGGCGCGGTATTCCAACCGACGACACCGCAATGACGCTCGCGCTCGTCGACGCATTGACCGCGGACGAATCGCCGTCACCGCATTCGATCCAACGGGCCTTCGGTGAGGGCTTGCAACGCCGGACCGGTGCGTACGGCGATATGTTCTGGAACGGCGGTCCGGGTGGAGCGTGCATCGCAATGCTTCGTGTGTTCGATGACGGAGCGGCGCCATTTGAACGTCTCGATGCCGATGCCGGCGGCAACGGGGCTGCGATGCGCGCGCATCCGTGCGGAGCGTTTGCGCGCCGGGCCTTCGTGGCGGAACTCGCCGCGCAGCAGGCGCGGATCTCGCATCCGCATTCGAGCGCAGTTGCCGCCGCGCAGGTCGTCGCGCTAATCGTTCACGACGGTATTTATACCGGCCGATTGGCACGAGAACTACCGCCCGAAATCAATGACGCACAAATGATCCGGGCCTGGGATGCGGCGCATCGGAATCTCGCGCGCGGCGAGCAGTTGCCGAAGCACCTGCGCGATGTCGACATGGCCGGCTGGAACACTGTTGCCGCCGCGCATGCAATAGCGCAAATGTATGCCGATGATATCGAAACCGGTATCGGTATTGCCGCCGCATCGGGAGGCGACACTGACACCGTCGCCTCGATCGTCGGTGCAATGTTAGGTGCCGTACACGGGCGTCGCAGTTTACCGAAGCGCTGGATCGACGGCTTGGAACACCGTGACGTCGTGGAGTCAGCCGCTCGCGCCCTGTACCATCATGTGGTCGTTCGCGAGCGTACACGGCCTGCTCAGACTGAGCCGGCGAGTCGCGTCAATGGAAACACCGGTCGAGCACCCGCGTCAACCGGCGCGCTAAGTTCGGCGCTCGATACGGGACTGCACGGCCACCAGCAAAGCAGTTCACAGCCGCTCGCGGAGCGCGCGGTGTTGACGTCACGTTTCCATCGCGCATTGATGGATGCCGAATTCTACCATCACGAGCAAACACGTAAGTCGACCAACGTTCCGTATTTTAGCCATCTGCTCGGTGTGTGCAGTTTGGTGCTTGAAGCCGGCGGCAGCGAAACCGAAGCGATCGCGGCGCTTTTGCATGACGCGCCGGAGGATGCCGGAGGAGCGCCCGTGCTGGCTGCCATCGAACGGAATTTCGGCGCCGACGTTGCTTCGATCGTCGAACACCTTTCAGACGCGTTACCGGAACACGGCGTAGAGAAAGCAGATTGGAAACGTCGTAAAAGCGACTACATCGATCAGCTTGGCAACGCCGATCGATCGACGCTGCTGGTGGGAGCGGCGGACAAATTACATAACTTGCGCGCCATTCAATCGGACTACCAGCAGATCGGGAATGCGGTCTTCGAACGCTTCAGCGCCCCGGACGATAAGCGAGCAAACACACTCTGGTACTATCGTTCGCTGCTCGACGTGTACGATCGGCGCGACAATCGCGATCGCGACCCCCGCCTCGAACGTTTGACCGGCGCGATGCGCAACATCTTAGAATCGTTCGACGTTCGCGAGGAACGCAACGCGCCTCGCATGACCCATAAGTGAGCTTCGGGAAGTAAGCCGCGCGACGTCCCTGCCAGAATGGCCGCTGATACTTCCAAGTCGATCGGCGAGTTGTTTCTCAGGGCGACGTCCCGTCGTTCATGATCCGAGATTCCGGCCGCAATGGTTGCGTAAACACCCTTTATTTTACGAGAAGCGCGCATTCTGCGAAAAGGACGCCGCAAGTCTTAGCGACCGGTGCTCGCATTGCGCGGTTTCGCCGACCGCTTCGGACGTTGGTGCGTTGCAGACGAAAAACACGCAAAGTATGCCTTTGCGTCTTCGTAATTAGTGCAGAATCGTACGTCATTCGCCCGGCGCCATGCTGGACCAAAACGCAATGCGCCCGCACCCAAGTCCCTACTTTAAAAGATATCTAGATACTTCCCGGAACGAAGCACGCGTCGATGAACGCGCTCGCCATGTGCCGAGCATTCGTTCTTCCGCTTGTAAAAACGAGGCTAGCCGTGCAACACAGATTCTGGCTATGGCGTAGGTTGTTACGAGGCACATCGAGCGCGGCAGTAGTCCTGATGCTTAGCATCATGGCTGCGCCCGCCGCGCGGGCAGACGAACTCGTGCAGTGCGGCGTTACCGGGCCGAGTCAAACGACGTGCCGGATCTCGGAGCCAAACGTTCGAGCAAAGATCTCCGGCTATCCGCAGGTGACCTTTTCACCGGGAGATCGCGTTCTCGTAATGGCCGGAGGTTGCGTACAGACCGGCGGTTTTGGGCCGACGTGGAAGCGCTACGTTCGACCGACCGGACCGGACTCGGACCGATTGTACTGGGGTACGATCGATATTCCGGGCGCCACCAACGGTGTCGTTCGGCTATCGGCCGTCGTCGGCCGAACGTTGCCGGTCGCCGCCGCCGGCTCGCTGCGACTCGGCTACGTCGACGATACGTACCATGATAACGGATATGACTCGCATGACGACGGTACGGACAATCAATGCGCTCATTCCGTCAACGCGTTCGTTTCGCTAACGATCGATCATGCGTCGGCACAGACGGCTACGTGCGGCGGCAACACGGGTGCAAAATTGCTCGACTTGGTTTGGACAAATTGCGATCCCAACGGCTTCCCGCTCAATCCACGCTGGCGTTCGCAAGTCAACGATAATGGTTTGGTTCCGTCGGCGCCGTCAAGACTTTGCCCGGCGGGCATCCAATCGTGTACGTCGTGGCCGCTAAGCTACGATAATCCGGGACTGATCTTTGCCCCGGCCCTGTGCGATAGCGGTCACGTCAATTTCTTCGCCGCGACCTATTCCGGACCGTTGAGCTGGGAAGATAAATCACATCAAGGAACGGATGACGATTACAACTATCGGATCGAGCCGCCAAACGACGCCGGCGGCCTCACCACGCTCGGTGAAATGGTAAACGGATTCGAGATCGAGCATGACTCCGATGAAACCATCGATCATTTCCAATCGCCGTTGTGGACCCAATTTCACGCGCGGGTGCGTGCCGACAACACGGCAGCACAGCACTACCTCAGCGGGAAAACAGCGATCGTTACAGGTTTATTCGGGCTCGATTGCGGCCACCCGGACTGCAGCTCGGAACTACACCCGGCGTATGCGATGGCAATCGACATGGAGAATTCCGATCTCGGCGACGACAAATGGGCCGTCTTTGCACGCAATTGGGGAAACGAAGGCTATTGCAGTAGCGATCAGCACAATTTGAGTATCGATCGCTTGAGGCTCCTCATTCCTTGGCTTGCCGGAGCGACGTCGGTGACCGTGTTGCCCGCGACGCAGTTTCATATGTATTCAAGTGCCGGAAAGCACCCGGTGGTACTTACTCCTCGCGTCGTGTACGCGCGATCCGAAGGTGTGCTCGTTGAATTTAGTTTGCCGGATGCATCGAATCAAGTCGGATTCGACGGCGAAGTGCACTTGAAGTGGCAGCTGTCCCAAACATATCGCGGGACCATCGCGACCCGATCGGCGATGATTTCGCAGCGACAACGGCCGCTCACACGGGTCGAGACCGACAAGCCCGAAGATCGTCTGGCGGCAGTTCTCGCGCGCATGCCGGCGGGGCAGTCGGATCTATTTGCGGCACGAATTGCGACGGCAAAGCACGCAGGCCAGCCGGTAACGCTCTTCCCGCCCGTTCACCCGGTACCGCTTGCGTTAACCGCCTTGCCGCGCGCCGCTCGACTTGCGAGCCCGCTAGCGCCGCATTCGGTTCACGATGCGGTGCTTGCGCGCAAGCGTTCTGCGCAGCATTCCGCCCTGTGTGCTGCGTTCGGCGGGAACGTGCCCGGCTATCGATTTGCTTGCGGGAGTGCTTCACCCGTCCGTCGGAGCGAACCAATTCGCAACGCTCCATAGTGTTTTTCGCCGACTCTGACGATCGTTCGTCGCGGCGAGTCCTTTGCGATGTTAAGAACATGCAACAACGCACCGACAGGCAATCGCGGCGTCGGCGAGATTGCCGATGGCGCGCAAATATCGGGCAGGTACCGTTTGGGTGACGTCAATCGAGACCGTTGTCGAGCGCGAGCGCCCGAACGGTCGCCTCGCTGACGATGAGCGAAACGCAGCAAGAGCGTCGACTTCTACCGGTTGCAATTTAGAAGCGCACGACAATCGACCATGTGTTTCGTGCGCTCTGCGTAACTTCGCGTTCCGCATCGACGACGGTGCAATCGCGAACGCGGAACGACGCTCTTGCTAAAAATAAGCGACTCCCCTTGCATCGCCTTGGACTTACTCGCATGTGCCGCGATCGAAAGATGTCATAATCTAGCGTTTGCATAGTGGTATACTACTATCAATGACTTACAAAGAAGGCGGCTCGGCGTTACGGAGGTCGCTTGGTGATGTGGCGAAGCGGCCTTTGACGAATAGCTTTGACCGGCGCGCATTCGAGCGCAGTGACGAATCGGCCGACGCCGGCTTCTACGTTGCACCGCGCTTCGTCGAGCATATCGATGACGGCGCGATTGCGGCGGTGACGCAGCTTTATCGCGAACGTATACCAGCCGGTTCCTCCGTGCTCGATCTCATGAGCAGTTGGGTTAGTCACTTGCCGCCCGAGCGCACGTATGCCCGTGTCGTCGGGCTGGGCATGAACGCCGTTGAACTTGCTCGCAATTCGCAACTCGACGCCTACGCCGTGCACGATCTCAACACGAATCCGATGTTGCCGTTTTCAGACGCTTCGTTTGATGCCGCAACGATCTGCGTCTCGATTCAGTATCTCATTCGACCAGTCGACGTCATACGGGATTTGGCACGCGTGCTGCGTCCCGGTGCATCGTTAACGATCGTGTTTTCGAATCGCTGCTTTCCGACGAAGGCGATCGTTGCGTGGCGGAAGCTCGACGACTTTGGGCACTGCGCGCTCGTAGCGCGGTATGTGCACGATGCCGGCGGCTGGAGCGACATAGCGGCGTTCGACTGCAGCCCGCCGCATGGCGATCCGCTGTTTGCCGTGGTGGCAAACCGCGCATCTCATGGCGGAGCACGAACGAGTATCGTGGGCGCGAGCGCGTGATAAGGGTAGCCTGCTGTATGAGCTTGTCGGTAACCTGATGGAAAGATGATGAAATGAACGCACGATCGTTCGGACGCACTGGTCGCGAGGTCAGCGAAATCGGTTTCGGCGCCTGGGCCATCGGTGCTGATTGGGGGCATGTCGACCAGGACGACGCAATCTCTGCATTGCGGACTGCGCTGGAAAGCGGCATGACGTTCATCGATACCGCTGACGTCTATGGCGATGGACGTTCCGAACAACTCATTGCGCGCGTGCTCAAAGATTACCCCGGCCCGCGTCCGTTCGTTGCAACAAAGGCCGGGCGTCGCTTACCGGCGCAAACGGTCGCCGGTTACACGCGTGAACATCTCACCGCCTGGATCGAGCGAAGTCTCAAAAATCTCGAGGTCGATACGCTGGATCTCGTGCAGTTACATTGTCCGCCGACCGATCTTTATTATCAGCCGGAGGTCTTCGCCATACTCGACGATCTCAAGCGCGCGGGCAAGCTACGTGACTACGGCGTGAGCGTCGAGCGTGTCGAAGAGGCGATCAAAGCGATCGAATATCCGGGCGTCGTCAGTGTCCAGATCATCTATAATATCTTCCGGCAACGACCGCACGAGTTACTGTTCGAGCTGGCGCACAAGCATAACGTCGCGATCATTGCGCGCGTTCCGCTCGCCAGCGGTCTGCTTTCCGGGAAGTACCGCGCCGATACGGTTTTCGACAAGAGCGATCACCGGCAGTTCAATCGTCATGGCGAGGCATTTGATGTCGGCGAAACGTTCGCCGGCGTTCCATATACCATTGGTCTGGCGGCGGTCGAGCGCGTACGAAGCGTGCTCGATGGTAACACGCCGATGGCTCAGTCGGCGCTACGGTGGATCCTCATGTCAGCTGCCGTGACGGTCGCAATTCCAGGTGCGCGCAACGCCGAGCAAGCTCGGTCCAACGCAGCGGCGGCGGCGTTACCATCGCTCGATGCATCGGTAATGGCCGAACTCGCAGCGATCTACGATCAAGACATCCGACCACACGTGCATCAGCGTTGGTAGTCAGCGCTGACGCCTCTCATCAACGAAGTGTTCGACTTAAAGGAAGTGCAAGGCCGCTCGCCGCTAGCGCGGCCGACGGTGACTCTGCCATTGAATGCTATCACGCGTATCGACCGCCTGTTATGCTCGTTGATTCCGCTGGCGGGAATGCTTAGCTTTCGGCAAGCGTGGGCAGTTTAACGTTGATCGCTGCTTCGCCCGATTCAACTCGGTCGATCACCTGCGGGAGCCGGGCTTTCACCTCTGCGGTTTCGATCGTTCCAATGGTCTACATCACCAGACTGGTCTACGAAACCTGACTAGTTAAAACAAGGTAAGGTAGAAATTTGACCAATGGTTCGGCTCGCGTTACAGCCGGCAGACGGCGGTTGGGCGTGATAACACTGCGCGGAATAACTGCAAACGAGATCACTGCAGCAGTCGGTCTTGGCGACTTCGGGTCCGTGCAAAACGGCCGCGACCTTAGCGCTTTAGCGTTATGCACGAAACGTCGCGCAGGCTTATCGTTCAGTTGTCGATTCGGTCAGATTGCAACGACACGGCGTTAAATGATTGCAACAGGGCGAAGCATCGATCCAGTTGCGCCTTGAATTTTCAGCGGCAGTGCGATGAAAAAGAACTCATAGATCCGATCTCGTGCCAACTCTTCGAGATAGACGAACTCAAGCAACGGTACGCCGCGCTCGACGAGCAAAAACGCGTGCACGGGTTGCGGACGTTTGGGGTCGCCGGAGGGTAGCATCTCGACGCTGGCATTATCTGCGCCGATCGCAGCGACGCGAACCTCGTCTGCAAGCCAGTGAGCGCCGTCGAGTTGCAAGCCACTGCCGTCGGCCTCGCTCATTTTCGCAGCGTCGGGCCAGTCGCGCATGATGCCGGTTCGGATAAGCACGACGTCGCCTTCGCCGACCGACGTATGCTGCTCAGTCAGCACCGCTTGCAGCTCATCACAATTGATTCCAGCACCGGCCGGAAGCCGATCGACGCCGCGAAAACCAGGCACATCGACGAGCACCCCGCGCGCGAGGATCGGCGGATAGGCGCTAACATCGCTGCGGCTCGGTCCAAAGTCGGTAAGGTGCTCCGCGGCACGAAAGCCGTTATACCAGTGCGGGTCTGCGCCAAGCGTAATATGCGCAAGCGCGTCGATATGGCAGCCCGTATGCATCGAGCTCGTCACCAGCTCGCTATTGAAGCCCTGACAATCGCCGTTCGGACTGCCCGGAAAATAATCCCCGGACATTTGCAGCCCGCGCGAGGTTCGATAACTGGTGACGGTAAGCTGCGGCTGGCCGGGCCCTAATGGAAGACCCATAAAGCGCCCAGCGTCTAAGTCATAGACGATTCCGCGCTGCATGAGCGCTGCTGCAGCAAGTCGTCGTTCGGGATTGAGGAGATTGAGTGCACCGATCTCGTCGTCTTGACCGTAGGAGACAGTGCCGTCGCGGTGCTGTTCACGCATGCAATGCTTTCTATTCGATGCGCCGGTTTGGACCGCAGCATGCATTCGTAATTGGTGGTCGCCGAATCCCCCGGAGGGTTATATGGACTCGGAAAAACGCAGGCTCTGCATAACTCGGTCGGACTTGCGACGTTATTGTGACGCCCACTGCGCAGCATTGTCCGTCAGTTGGCTCACGGCCCGCGACGAACGATCGGGTTGCACGAGATAAGTTGAATTTAGCGTCTGCACGGCAATTGAAGCAGCACGATTGACGTTCCGCTTCTGCTGGTGTAGCGTTACGGCAAGGTGCTCGCTGTTACGTTCTCTAGGCTGCAACACGGACGAAACCGCGTAACGATAGTTGGGCACCGGCAGCTTGCGGCGACTACGCCGCTTGACGGTAAGGAGTTGCTTCATGTCTGTAACCGCCGGCGGACGGATGGTCAAAGTCGCCATAGGCGTCGCAATGGTCAGCTTCATTGCACTACCCGGCTTTGCCATGCCTCGAATGGCGGATGCTGCTTCAGACATGGTAGCGAAAGCCAAGGCTGCCGTTGCCGAGTATGCCGGTCCGCAGACGACGTGGAAAGGCCCGACATCGGGACCGAAACCCGCTAAGGGCATGAAAATCGTCTATCTTTCGGGCGACGAGCAGAACGATATCTCGCACGAATACGGTGTGTACATTCAACAAGCCGCGGCGAAGATCGGCTGGAGTGCCACCGTTATCGACGGCAAAGGCAGTCCAACTTCGTGGCTGGCCGGAATGGATCAGGCGATTGCGCTCAAGCCGAACGGTATCGTTATGTTTGCCGACGCCAAAAGTTTGCAGCCGGCCATCACGCGAGGCTTGGCCGAAGGTGTAAAGTTCGTCGGCATTCATGCTGCCGGTTTACCGGGTCCGCAGCCGGATCTGCACCTGTTTGTGAATATAGAAGAAGACCCGCGCGCGATCGGAAAAGCCGAAGCCGATTGGGCCATTGCGGACTCGAACGGCAGCGCTCGGGTCGTGCTCGTTTCTCACAACGAGTACGCGATTGCGTTCGTTAAGTCGCACGCCAGTGAAGATCATGTTAAGACCTGCTCCACATGTAAGGTGCTCCAGTACGTCACGTTTCCGGCTTCGGAAGCATCTCAGCATATGCCGCAGTTGACGACGAGTTGGGTGCAGCGTTTCGGGCCGCCGTTCTATGGTATTTCGGTTGGCGATAATGATTGGGATTACGCCATTCCAACGTTACGGCAAGGAAACGTCTCGCCGGATCAAGTGAAGCTTATCGGTGCGGACGGTAACAAATCAGCATACGAGCGCATTCGTGACGGCGGCCAATACCAGACCGTTACGGTGTCGGAACCATTCGAGTTGCAGGCGTGGCAGGCGGTCGATGAGCTTAATCGAGCGTTTCACAATTCGCCGCCCAGCGGTTTCGTTCAAGCCCCGTATCTCGTTACGCCGCAAAACGTGCATAGTGAAGGCGGCGATAAGAACTTGTTCGTGCCGAGCAACGATTACAAAACGCACTACCTCAAAATCTGGGGTGCGTCGTAGCCACGTTACTGCAGCCCGCGTTCGGCATTGCAACCGCCCGCGGATAAGCGCGGCCCGAACGCGCGGACGACGCAGTTCGAACTCGTGAGCGTGCGCGCGCGATGAATGCGGTAGATCCGTTATTGACGTTGCGCGGTCTTACGAAGCGCTTTACCGGCACGCTTGCTCTCGATCGAGTCGATTTCGACGTGCGGCGCGGCGAGATTCACGCGCTACTCGGCGAAAATGGTGCCGGCAAGTCGACGCTCATTAAGATTCTGGCCGGCGTCTACAGCGCGGACGCCGGCGAGATTCAACTAAAAGCGAAAGTCGTACGGCCCGACGCCCAAACGCTGCCGATCGCGTTCATTCATCAAGATCTCGGCCTCGTCGAATCAATGTCCGTGACCGAAAATGTTGCGTTGCTTGCGGGGTATGCGCGAACATCCGGTTTCATCTCCTGGCCGAAAGCCCGCAACATTGCTGAGCGTGCGCTGCGGATGATGGGCAGCGACATCGACCCGGAAGCAGACGTGCAGACACTGTCTGCATCCGATCGATCGATTGTCGCGATCGGCCGTGCACTGGCCGTACAGTCAGAAGTGCTCGTACTCGATGAACCTACTGCCGCCCTCACCGAGCACGATGTTGCTCGATTGCTCGATGTTCTGCGGCGCCTGCGAACGCAAGGTGTTGGTATCATCTATGTCACGCATCGGCTTGACGAAGTTTTCCGCGTAGCCGACCGAGTCACCGTGTTGCGTGACGGCAAGCATATTACGACCGCTGATGTCTCGGCAACGACGCCGAAAGAATTGGTTTTGTCCATCGTCGGCCGAGCGCTGGGGGAGGTTTTTGTAAAGCCACCGCCGCCATCGGCGCGACCGATGCTAGAAGTGGAAGATTTCGCTGTCGACGGCGCTGGACCAGCAACGTTTACAATAATGGCGGGAGAGATTGTAAGTTTGGTCGGACTGCGTGGCGCCGGACACGATTTAATCGGTCGTGCAATCTTTGCTGATATTGCGTCGACTTCCGGCACGCTGCATCTAGCGGGTCGCGCAATCGGCGTAACAAGTCCGGCACAAGCGATGCGCGACGGTATCGGCTTTGTTTCGAGCAAGCGCGGTGAAGAAAATCTCGCCAGAGAGCTCAGCGTGCGTGAGAACCTGTACATCAATCCGACTGCAACCGGAACGGGTTTGTGCAACGTCGTTTCTCCTCGACGCGAGCGCCGCGCCGCGACCACTGTTCTCGAGCGATTCTCGGTACGGCCGCGCGATCCTGAACGGGTCATCGGCACGCTTAGCGGAGGCAATCAGCAGAAAGTCGTTTTGGCACGTTGGCTCGAGGCCGGCAGCTCGCTGCTCGTGCTTGAAGAACCCACCATCGGTGTCGACGTCGGCGCAAAAGCCGAAATCTATACCGTTCTGCAAAAAGCTCTCGACCGCGGCATGGCCGTGCTGCTCGTTTCGTCGGACTTTGAGGAAGTCGCCGGCATTGCGCATCGAGCACTCGTGTTCGACCGCGGAAAGGTAGTCGCCGAGATCAGCGGGCAAGACATTTCGGTGCGCGCGCTCATCGCGCTCGCATCCGGAACCAATGAGCCGGCTACATTGCCGATGCAATGACCAATCAACAGCACAACACGTCAATACTTACCTCGGCACTGCGCGTTCTTTCCGTCTGGGGACTGCTGCTCCTCATGATTGTCTTGATCGTGGTATTTTCGATTCTGAAGCCGGATACGTTTCCGACGTTCTTTAATTTCCAGTCGATTTTGAGCAACAAGTCGATTCAAGTGCTGCTGGCGTTGGCGGTCATGATTCCCATGGCGGCAAATAACTTCGATTTGTCAGTGGGCTATGTGGTCGGGATCGCGCAGGTGTTGACGATTGGTCTGCAAGTCAATCAAGGTGTAAGCTGGCCGCTCGCAGCCGTGCTGATCTTGCTACTTGGCGCATTCGTTGGGCTCATTAACGGTTTGCTCGTTACACGTGCCCACATCGACTCGTTCATCGCTACGCTTGGAACCGGCACCGTTTTGTACGGGCTCGACGAATGGTATACGGGTGGAACGCAGGTAACGGGAACCTTGCAGGCGGGCTTCAGTAGCCTTGCTGCGACGATCGGCGGAGCGCATGGGATACCAGCGCCGGCTTTGTACGTGTTGATTGTCAGCCTTATATTGTGGGCCGTCTTCGATTATCTTCCGCTCGGCCGCTTCATTTACGTGTTGGGTGCGAATCCGCGTGCTGCTGAACTCAACGGCATCTCGGCTTCGCGCTACGTTACGCTCGCATTCATCGCCGGCGGTACGCTCGCTGCATTTGCCGGCATCGTGTTGGAAGCGGAGCTTCGCGTTGGGCAAAGCTCCGTCGGCCCGGAATATCTGCTGCCGTCGTTTACCGGCGCGCTGTTGGGCGCGACATCGGTCAAACCGGGTCGCGTGAACGTTTGGGGCACAATCCTCGCGGTCGGGGTGCTGTCGATTACCGTCGCCGGCCTGCAGCAGCTTGGCGCGCCGTTCTTCGTCGAACAGATCTTCAACGGCACTATGCTGATTGTGGCGGTCGGTCTTGCCGTGTATGCGACTCGACGCCGAGCAGGAAGCCGCGCTGTATCGCCGGCTGCGACGGGAACTGGAAGCGCGCCGGTCGCCGCGAATCCGTAGCCTCGACGGACGTAAAGCTTCGCTGCCTGCCGCACGAGCCTGATGCTATTTGGAAGCACGTTGAAACGCAACGTTTGCAGAATCACTGCCGGCTGCAAAGTCGGCGGTTGAGATCTGGGGACTATTCCGTGTTAGGCATAATCCTGACCCGAGCTTTCATTCCAGTTCTTTCCGAATTCACGGACTGAAGAAGCAACAACTTAAAGTACGACGAAATGTATGCTCCTCTTTGCAGCCTTTCGATCGATCGTGATTGTCCGCGAGCATCCCTCCGCAGCGTTGGTAGCGGCGACTAGCGCGTCAGCGAAGTCGGCTCCCGCACGATATCCGGAGAGCGCTTCTCGAACGAGGGCGGAGCCTTCCGTTAACATGCGGACCATCCGTAACAGCGTGTCCACAGCTGCGGCAATATTGTTGCGCGAATAGTCGTAGACAAATTCAAGCACCCAAACCGTTTCAATCAACACAACTCGGTTGATGAAGGCAGGATCGTCGCTCGAGCAGTTCCGATTGATGGAAGCTTTCGCAATCGAGCGTTGTACCGCGTCGTCGCCCGTTAGCAGACGAACGAGTACGTTTGTATCAAGCCCGATCACCGATGTCCGCGGACGGCCCGCCGGCGGATTGCCGAATCAATGTCGTCAAGCGTTGCAACACATTTCGGCGTCGGCAGTACCTTGCACAGATCATCGATATCTAATGTTGAGGGCGTCATGACGATACGATCACCGTCGGTCGCGACATCGAGCCGGTCGCCGGGTTTGAGCTTCATTCGGTCGCGAATCTCTTTAGGAAGCGTCATTTATCCCTTGGACGTTAAGGTCGTCGAAGCGATTTCGGTTTCCGTACCAGATGTGGTGCTCCTTACGATATCGTAAGATTCCGAATAGCGCAAGGAAGCTCAACTCCGCCTCGAGTCCTTAGACAGCGAAAATCGCGGCGTCTCAAACGACGCTGTGCGTACGAATAACCATTCGGAAATTCCGACTTGTCCCGCATGGGCCGCGAACCAAATCATTCGGGAAGTTGCAGATGCTCGCGTTGGGCGTATTTGATTTCGTTAAGGTCCGGGAACACGCCGGAGAGACCGCTGATCGTTTCGTCGGCGCCGTCTCCAGGTTGTCCGTTAGTTCGTTATTCAAATCGAACCGTCGAGGCGCACGATGCGTGACTCGTTACCGTACGGATTCCCTAACGCTAACGCTTGCCGAAGAATGCCGCGAGTAAACTCGCGGGCGACACGCCTTCAGCGGCTTGCTCCCGGCGCAAGCCGTGATTGACGCACATCGCCGGCTCCGCTCGCATAGGTACCAAATGCTCTAGTAGCAGCGATCGCCAGAGCCGTACCATTACAACAATTTTTGTTTCTGGACATATCCAGGCAGTGCTTGTGCGGCGCGGAATCCCCAAATGGCATTCGGGCAACGTTCGTACACGAAGACGCGAGCGTTTTCCGATTTGTTCGGAAAATGTCCGCGTATGCGATATAGCTATTTGTGTTTATGTAACCCACGACGCCGCGTGATCTCACGGCACCGTACCTCGTTGCAACTCGCTCCATGGTAAGAGAGCATCTGATGAAACCGACCAGCATACTAGCAGTCGCAACGGTAACCACTCTGGCAGCGCACGGTGTCGGTAGTTTCGCCGCCAGCGTCATTCCGTCGCATCGTGCGATCGGCATTGCCGCGGTGACGCAAGTGCACTTGCGGGCGCCCCGCCACGTGCGACCTCCCGCACCGCCGATTCCGCATGTTCGCATCGGCCGCGCGGAGCGTATCGCTGCCTTCCTTGCCGGTTGGCAACGAGTTACCGCGGCGCCGCCATTTGGAAGCGCCGGACATACGATGCTCATGACGAACGGCGAAGTCTTACTGCAAAGTCCCAATACGTCGTTCTGGTTCGGATTGGTGCCGGATGCCACCGGCAGTTATATTAACGGGAATTGGAAACAGCAGGCTTCCATGCCGGGCGGTTATGCGCCGCTCTATTACGCCTCCGCGATTCTGCCCGATGGACGACTAATCGTAAGTGGCGGCGAATACAACGGTACCGGAACTGCCGTCTGGGGCAACCAAAGTGCTGTTTACGACATCACGCGCAACGTTTGGACGCTCGTCGCACCGCCACCCGGATGGCTGAGCATCGGTGATGCGCCGTCCGTCGTGCTCGCGAATGGAACCTTCGTGCTGGGGAATTGCTGCTCGACGCAGTCGGCATTTCTGCATCCGTCGACGTTAACTTGGACGGCGACGGGTGCGCGGAAACTGGGCAGTAACAACGAGGAAGGTTGGACGCTGCTCCCGAGTGGCGAGGTGCTTACCACTGACATTGCCGACGCTCCGTATGCCGAGCTGTTGAATCCGACATCCGGCGTCTGGGGGCCAGCAGGCGTCGTGCCCGTCAACGTGACGTTGGGCGGTGAAATTGGCCCGCAGTTGCTTCGCCAAAATGGTCATGTCCTCGTCATGGGCGCGAACGGCAAGACTGCGATTTACAATCCGTCCGCCGCCTACTGGAGCGTCGGACCGACGATGCCGGTCGTCAACGGTCAACAACTCGAAATCGACGATGGGCCGGCGACGCTTTTGCCCAACGGCGATGTGCTCATGGTAGCGAGCCCCGCAACGGGTTCCGCACCTGTCTATTTCTTTGACTTTCCGGCCAGCGGTGGGCCGCTCACGCAGATTCCCGGACCACCGAATGCGCCCAACAGCGCCGCATACTGCTATAACATGCTGATGCTGCCAACGGGACAAGTGCTGGTCACCGACGACTCGAACGACGTCGAAATTTATACACCGGTCAGCGCGTCCAACGCTTCGATCGCGCCGGTGATCACGTCGGTGCCGACGACGCTCGCCCACGGTGCGACCTATACGGCCTTCGGCAGGCTTTTCAACGGCGCGTCGCAGACCAACGCGTATGGTGACGACTCACAGCAGGCGACGAATTTTCCGCTCGTGACAATTACGAATGTCGCGACAGGCGGCGTGCAATTCGCGCGGACGCACAATTTTAGCAGCATGGCGGTCGCATCGCTCGCGACGGTATCCACGCAGTTCGATGTTCCAACGTGGATCGCTCTCGGGCCGAGCCGACTCACTGTCATCGCGAACGGAATTAAGTCAGCGCCCGTAGCCATTACGATTCGCTGACGGTAGCTCACGTGTGGTCATCGCGGCGGCTTCCGCGAGCGGTTAGCCGTGACGTTCTGATGAAAACAACCGCGCGCTGTACCAGTATGGGAAGCGGGTAACTGTCACGCCGGTCGATCAACAGCGATAGCGATAGCGATCACGTGCTGAAGCCGCCTCGCTGAGACCGGACGCGAGGTAGCTTGAGGACACAGGCATACGCCTACGAAAATGCTTATGTGTCAGGATGATCTCGTACCAGCCCGTGTTGAAATCTGCGCTTAATCGGGGGCTGCCAGGAGTGTACCAAGATCGAAGCATCGAGCAACGGATCACGTTTGTCGCGTTACGCAATAGCGCGCGACACCGAGGTGGTTGCAAAGCCGAAGCGCCGCCGATTTTCGGTGTCCGACATGACGCGCATTTTACGTGAATCGGACGCGTGCGCGCCGGGGACGGTCGGCGGATATTTACCTAGCATCGGTATCTAGCCGGTCGGCTTCGCCGCGATGTCTCCAAATTATGGCGAATCGAAGGACTAATTTGTGGCGGCGCGGCTTAAGAAAGCAGCATGCCTGATCATACTCTTCAAATGAACAAACGTCGTCGTTTAAGACGGATTACACCAGGTCGGCTGTGGCGTCCTGAGGCGGTCACGAATCGCGAGCAGCCAATTTCGAGCGCTAAAGCCATCGCTCTTGTAATACTAACGATTACCAAGTCTGTCGAGGTTTTCGGTCAGATCATCATCGGTGCTGCATGTAAGGAGCCTATCGATCTCCTTGGCGGCTGCTTCAATTTCCGGGCCTGGTGCAGATAGATAATCGTTAATCGCTGCTTCCGCATCTTTATATGTGTCGGGCCAGTCTTGGTCGAAGTCCCCCCAAAGAACTGGAACAAATTAGGATATTCGTTTGCGAGAGTTTCTACGTTTGTCGCCATGTTTAGGGTGCATCCGGAAAGGAAGTCAAAGCGGGATAGCCAGCGGGCGCAGTCAGATCCTTCATTAGCACCACCTTTACATTATTCGTGTGCTTTTCACTGTGTCCCCGCTGCGCATCATTCCGCTGGCGAGCCAACCTGATTGCATATCCACGCAGATCAACAATGTTTACTGCATGCAGCAGAAAGAGGCATGCTCGACCGATTTAACCGAAGGTTTATATCATAAGTTAAGGTTACGAAGTTGCTCAACGGGATTCCAATTAGTCGGAGGCGCAGCATGCAAACTCCACCATTTCATTCCAGCATCGATCCATTTTTGACGAAGAATGCCGTGGCTAATAGTTGCGTCCTGATATCCAAACTCAGTTCCACAACACGGGCAAGTGTCAAAGCTAGCGCATCCGGTTTCATCAAAGGGCGGCTCATCTAACTCGTTGTAACCGCAAACAGGACAAACAAAGGTCCTAGTCACGGATTGAGCATTAAGCACGGCATTTTCGTTGCGTAGCCATGCGTCGTCCGCTCAGGCTTGTAATGGGTGCGTGTTACGCCCTGCTTTGATACAACGCCGAATTCTTTGCTATTCGGACGCGGAAACCGATAGCATCGCTCAGCATCAGAAAAAAGCGTTGGTTGCAATAATGCTTGCCGCCATACAACGCCGGTGCCTCGTTGACGAGATGCCGTATCGCCGCGAGACATCTGTTCGTAAAACTCGAGCGCGTGCGCAATCGGCGGCCACCTCGAGTTCTTGTTCGCAGCTAAGCGGACGCGCGCGTTGACGCGCACCGGCTTCACGGGCGAATCGGTGAGCGTATTTAGGAAAAGTCGGCGCCAGCGCGCTCGCATCGCCGTTCTTGCGCGACCGGTAGAGCCTTGCCGAATGTCCTACCGGGCTGGAAGTTCGAATCGAGCAATGACCTTCGTCCCTTCGGCTCTGATGTCGTCACGTTACAGATTGAGCGCACGGACAGCAACACAGAAATTTGCATAAGCCGGTTGATCAGTCGCTCGCGTCGTTATCTGAGAATCGTGTGTTAAAGATGCTAGGATTTCGCGCGTTTGCGGTGACTCTTCAAAGTATCAACTTGTTACGGGTCGGTGGTTTAAGGCGCTGATCCAAGTCTTCAGAGCTTCTTGCATTTCCTCGAGGGGGATCTTCGCAGTATCGACTTCGCCCTCGTCGGCCCAGTGAAAATCTAAGACAACTTCATTATCCTTCGCGGTAATGACGTAGGCATTTCCTGACTCCGTAAACACTGCTTCGCGCGAAGTTTTAACTGCATCTAAATGACCTAACACTTCAGTCGCCCGGCTGACGCTGCCCTGAATATCGTCAACTAAATATCCGGCGATAAACCTTCCTGCAACATGGCTACCAGCTACGCCACGTGCATCCAATCCGAGCCCAGTTTCTGTGGGAAAAATCTCAACTAACATGTCTTCCTTATTTATTGATGACTGGATAAGCCGTGCGAATGTGAAGACTTGCACCAGTTCCGCTGGTGTAACCTTTTACATCAAAACCATAACCCGATGGTCCAACGAACTTGTTACCGGACGTCTCGGTTGCGTGCTCATAGGCATGCTGGATCGACTTAACAACATCATCGCGGCTCATTGAATCAGGAAACATCGTTGAGTTCTTTGCGTACGCTGTATTCGTTCCGGGTTGTGAAATTTTCACCGTAGCTTCGTACACACCCTGTGCGTTGGGCGAGCTGACTTTGCCCGCAACAACTCGAGCATTAGCGTGAACGTTGTCAGTTGGTGCGTGATGGAAACCTTTTGCGACATCAACGCCGCCCTTTTTTCCTACTTCACCTAAAAAAACGTGCTGGAGGTCGACGGGCGGTTGACCCTCGGAAAATTTCTCTCCACGGAGCAAAGCTTTTGACGTTGCATCTGTTTTCGACACATTTTGAGCGGCGGTATTCATCGCGGACACAGTCGGGTGAGCCGCCGCCTTACTCGAGGCAGCATCCGCCGCGTCCGTCGCTTCACTGGCGTGGCCTGCAGCGTCGCCGGTTTTTCCGAGGTCGCCGGCGGCTTCGGCCATGCGGCCGACATCACCGACCGCAGCAGCGCCCTCCGCTTCAGCGCCACCAACCGGCAGCGTCGCGGCAAGCACAGCACCATGGCCAACGATCTTACCGATGAACTCGGCACTGTGACCGTCCGCTTCAGCATGGTGGTACGCGGTCGAGACGTTATTGACAGCATCACCCGCCGCATGACCGACTTGGCTTGCCGCCTTGGCCGGATCGGTCATCGCGGTCTTTGCAAATTGGCCGGCCGCCGTTGCACCCTTAGATATTGTGTCGGCAGCGTGTGAACGAGCATCGGCGCTCGTCGCTAGGTGGTAACCGCCCTTAGCGAGATCGCCGACGCCCTGGACCATCCCCGAGGCGCCGTCCCAAGCGCCCTTGCCCAAACCTCTCGTGAAATCGCCCGCTGAGTTAAGCCAGCTGCCTTGTTTGCTGGAATCGCTTTGTTCCATCGGCGTGACTCCGCCCGACGTTGCGTGCGTCGTTGCGCCTGGATGGGCCGAAGCGGCATTTGGCCCGAACTTCGCTGCCGCGTCGTGCAAATTAGGACGCGCCTGCGGCGAGCGGGGCGCGATCGTATCGCCTTTTGGTGCAACGGCGGTGGAGGTTGCGGCGTGGGCATCCTCGCGAGCGACGAGCGCGGCTCGGGTACGCCCAACACCCGTTGTCGACGAGGCCGCAGAATGCGTTGGCGTCGATGACGAATTCGTCAGTTGGTCAACGGCCGACGTGGCTGTGCCTGATCGTTGTGCCGGCGACGGTTGCGGTGCTGTCGGCGGGGGAAACGAAAGGGAATCGAGCATCGCTCAGCTCCTTCAAAGACCAACGGGTGCGTAACCAATGAGGCAACGACCGGAGGTGCGGCTATTTTTCTATCACGTGATTAACAAGATTTTTCTAGGGGGCAATGAGAAAATTTCCAACGGTGATAGCCGAGTCTCACCCTCGTCGTAGCTGTGCCGCCGCCGAGTAAGGCGATAACCGTGCATAACGCGAGCAAAGCGAACAGCGACTCAAACTTGGAGAAGGACACGAATCGCTTAGCGGCAGGCGGTGTGACGTCGTGCAGCTCGTCGAACATCGGCGGGTAGCTGAAACGCTTTAACAGGCGCTAACAGAGTATCCGGTCACGTTGCTCGTGGCGCCGCTTCAGTGGGAGAGTCATCTTCGTGCACTCGTGCGCGTGATCCGGGCGCGCTCCGAATATCGAATCGAGCCTCTTTCGACAGTTCGCTTGAGACCGTCCCGACCAAAAAGTCTTGCCGTCTCCATCAGTGTTCTATCCGTCCGCTGACAAATATCGAAAGTAAAGTACGCGAAAATAACGGTGGCAATACCCTCAAATTCGCAGCGCAAATTTTCGCGGTTAGCGGCTTATGCCTACAACGTCGTACGACTCGAACGTCGTGATGCCAGCCAATCGAGCGCGAACGTAGCAGCGTCGGTGTAGATCGGGACAAGCGCTTCGCCAAGCGTGACGGCTTCGCGCCAGAACGGAAACTTTCCAGCCCGTTTGAGCACGGCGGGCTCGTCGGTCGCGCTTACCTCGATGCGTCGGATCGCATGCGCCGGCGTCGCGATGTTGTCGCCCCAAAACGCTGCGGGCGAAATCTGCGCCGGTCGCACCTTCGTCGCGCACGGGATCGTTGCGATCGGCTCCGGTTTTGGAGCAAAAAGATCGCTCACAGCGTCACGCGCGAGTCCCCGCACGACGAATAGCAGGAACGGATCCCGGTCGAACTCCTCGCCGACGAGATAGAAGACGGCCGCGACATGCTTACACGGATTCGACCAGTCCGGACACGAGCAGCTGGTCTTCATTTCGGTGAGGCTCAACGGAAACAGCGACGTACCGGCAGCCGAAAACGCGCGCTCGATATGCTCTGGCATTTCGCCGGCAAGAAGGGCCGTGCACAGGCGAACATCGTTCGCGATGGCGGCAGCGACGGACCGCCATTCCTTTGTATCGAGCGGTCGTAAACGGATCGTCACGTCGTACGGCTTTGCGCGCGACCCTTGCACCTGGGCCCGCACCCCGCCGAGTTCAAGCGCGATCTGCGTCACCTGTCCGCCGCGCGCATACGATCGGCCGCGTGCAAGTCGCGTGCCCAGCTCGAACGCTTCGAGGACCGCGATCCAGCGCTTCGCCCACCAGCCCGAAGCAAAGGCTCCTCGCTTTGTCTGCGCCATGATGCCGTCGGCCGGTCGTCGCGGTGTCGTGCGCGGCGGCCAATCGCCCCATTTCCGGCTCACGCGACGATCGTCATTCGGCGACGGCTTGCGGCGAAAGTGCCACGAGATCGCGCAGTTGCGTGCTGGACAGTTCGGTCAGCCAGCCTTCGCCGGTTCCGACAACGTTTTCGGAAACGGCCGCTTTGCGCTCGATGAGCAGAGCGATCTTCTCTTCGAGCGTTCCGCCGCACACGAATTTATGCACCTGTATCGCCTTGGTCTGACCGATTCGGAACGCCCGGTCAGTGGCTTGATTTTCGACCGCGGGATTCCACCAGCGATCGAAGTGAAAGACGTGATTCGCGCGGGTCAGGTTGAGCCCGCTTCCGCCGGCTTTGAGCGAAAGCACGAACACATCGGCGCCGTTGCGTGCTTGAAATTGCTCGACCATCGTATCCCGTGCGCCTTTGGCGACGCCGCCGTGCAAGAACGCGACGTCGCGGCCGAAACGGGCTTCGAGGCGGCGCCGGATCAACTGACCCATCTCGGCGAACTGCGTGAAGATCAGCGCTGCTTCATCCGCCTCGAAAACTTCCTCGAGCATCTCTTCGAGGCGCGCAAGCTTTCCGGAGCGTCCGGCTAGCGGTGAATTGTCGGCTGCGAATTGCGCGGGATGGTTGCAGATCTGTTTTAACTTTGAAAGTGCAGCAAGGATCTTGCCGCGACGTTCGAGACTTTCGTCTTGGGCGAGAGTCGCATCGAAATCGCGCAGTACCGCGGCGTATAACGTTGCCTGTTCGCGCGTTAGCACACAGGTGACGGTATATTCTTGTTTTGCCGGCAGATCGGCGATGATCGTCGCGTCGGATTTGTGCCGTCGCAAAATAAACGGGCCGGTCATTGCGCGCAGCCGTTCGGCGGCGGCGGAGTTCCCTTGCAATTGAATAGGAACGAAGAAATCACGCCGGAATGCCGCGTGCGAACCGAGTAGTCCGGGATTGAGAAACTCCATGAGCGACCACAGATCGCCGACATGGTTTTCCACCGGCGTCCCGGTAAGCGCGATCTTGTATTCGGCCGAGATCGCACGTGCCGCTCGCGCCTGCTGACTCTCCGCATTTTTAATATTTTGCGCTTCATCCAACACCATTCCGCGCCACGCAACGCGTTCGAAGAGTTCGCGGTCACGGTGCAAGAGCGCGTAACCGGTGACGACGACGGCTTGACGTTGAGCCAATTTTGCGAACGCGGCGCCGCGGATGCGCTCAGCGCCGTGATGCACGTGAAGCGGGAGTGTCGGCGTGAAGCGCGCAGCCTCGCGCTGCCAATTGCCGATAACCGAGGTTGGGCAGACGAGCAGCACCGGGCCATCCGGCGCGTTCTCCCAATCATGCGCGATCAGCGCGAGCGTTTGAACGGTCTTGCCAAGCCCCATGTCGTCGGCGAGACAGGCTCCGAAACCCAGGCGCGTGATGAAGTGAAGCCAGGCATAGCCGCGGCTTTGGTACGGACGCAAAACCGCGTCGAGCGTGGCGGGCGGTGCTAGCGCCTCTAAGCGCGTTTCGCCGCGCAGTGCGGCGAGTTGCGCAGCGAAGTTCGCGTCGGCGATCAACGTGGTTCCGCTCGGGATATCGTCAACGCTTGCGCCGACGGCGATACGCACCGCATCGCGGACCGTGAGGGTTCGCTTTCCCGGACGCTGCATGCGTGCAAGCGCCGCTTGCAGCTCGGCGGGATCGACATGCACCCAGCGGCCGCGCAGCGCAACGAGCGGTGTCTTGAGACGCGCGAGACGTTCGAGTTCGCGCGCCGTCAGGGTTTGGTCGCCAATGGCAATCGACCAATCGACCTCGAGCAGCGCGCCGGCATGCAGCGCATTCGATCCGGCGAATTTCGGGCGCTTGACGGCTGCGCGTAAGCCGACGCGGGCTTTCGCATCCATCCCGAGCCACCATGACGGCAGGATGACGCCGATGTCGGCGGCGGCGCACGTTGTCGCATCGGTCTGCAAAAATTTGAACGCGGCGGGGGTGTCAAGGGTAAAGCCAATCGGAACGCCGTCCGCGCGTGCCAGCGACGCGTCGATCTGAGCGGAGAACGGCGCGGCACGTCCGAGCGCAGTCAGATAGTCACGCCGGGTGCCCGAGCGCAGCGCTGCCGTGCCGTCAACGAGCAGTGTTGGATCGGTCCGGCTTTGCAGCAAGTAGGCGACGTTCCAGACCGCATCGCGCGAGCTCGCGGCGTCCGGCAGCGGTTCCTCGACGCGTAAGCACAAGCGGTAGGCCGCGGCGCGTTCCTCGACGACGGGTCGCTGCCAGGCATCGATTGCTGCCGCGAGTTCGGCATATTCGGCTGGCGTGGCGCGAAACGCCGGTTCCGGCCCACCGAGCGCGGCGATCCAACGCCCGTGGATAGAGCCGTTTTCATGCGCAGTGGAAAGGCGGTTTGACGCAGGCGCTACATGCATTATCGCATCGACGAAGAAGGCGAGCGCGGCGTCGAGCGTTGCCCGCGCGTCGTACGCCGGCACGACGTTGCTCGCACTTGCGTGAAGCGCTCCGACGACCGGTGGTAGCGTCGCGACGAGGGCCTCGTACGACGCGCGCTCGGCCGCACCAAGGATGGGCTGCCAGCGAGCCTGTGGTGTCGGTCTGCCGGCGTCGTTGACGATGGCGGGGAGGACGTTGCTCGCCGCAACAAGCTCGAAAGCGAACTGCAGCACGCGAGCGAGCGCGCTGACGGGTCGGCTGAGATGGATGTCGTCGCCGAACGTTTCCCGGCTCAGCGATGCGCCGAAGATTCCGATGGCTTGCGCGCCGCTAAGTTGTGCGATGGCGATCGTGTGCGGTTGGTAGACGATCCGGGCCGATCGCGGTGCTGCAGGCTCGTTCGCAGCAGCGGGCCCGACAATGTTTCCCTTACGTGTCGGCAACGACGCACTCGCGAGTCTCATTGCGAGCGGTGTTTGCAGTGCGTCAACCGGCAGCGTTTGCAAGAGCGCTCGAAGCTCGTCGGCGTTGAGACCATACGTGCCCGCCGTGCTCGCTGCGTTCGGTATGCGTGGCGCTGCCCAGACCGCTACGGTGCCTTCAACAACGGCGGCATGAAGCGTGATTTGCAAGTTACTAGGGTTCTGCGGTCGTCGTACTTGCTCTTGGTCGAGCACGTCGTTATGTCGCCGGTGTAATTGACGGTCGCCTCACTCGGACGAAAGCCCAATCATCTGCGACTAAGTATTTGTAGCTCCGCCGCGACCGCTGAATTTCTAGGGCCTTGTCCCAGCAAGCAAATGTCACTGGCTCTTCCGCGCGTGCTTGCAGCATCAAAGCCGACGCTAAGTGGATCGCATCATATGCGCGCAGGCGAAAGTGTTCCGCAATATTTCCCGCCTCTTGCACAAGCTGACCGTTGATTACGATCAGAAAAGTCGCTTCCAATCGGCATTAATGTCTCGCAGAAGTCGTCGATAAGCGGTCGGCTCGAGTGAGCCTTCACGATACCGCTGAGCTAATGCTGAGCGCATTTCAACATAGGCGATCTCGCACGTCCCGACTAGTTCCGCCTTCGTAATTGCGTCGCGCCCGTCGGAAGCCGCTACCTTTTCAAGAACACGTAGCGTTGCACACGAATGTGTGCTATCGTAGAGTACATGGCTGATACGCTGACAATTCGTCTAGACCGGGAACAGCGTCGCCTCTTTGACGCGGAAGCAGCAGCCAGAGGTGTTGGCCCATCAACGCTAGCTCGCGACCTTCTTGACGAGCGCTTGCGTGAGCTGCGTCGTAAACGCATTCTTCAGCAAAGCACGGAGGCAGCCGAGCGTTACCGTACTGCACAGAAGGAGGACGTTGAGCGAGTCGACGGTCTCGATCCCTACATTTGGGGAGCTATGGCGCCGTATGAAGGCACCGTCGGCGGCAGCCGGCCTTGATCGCCGGCCAAATTCTTTGGCTCGATTTTCGTAAAGACGCTGCCCCGAAAGAGCCCAATAAGCTACGCCCTGGCATCGTTGTTGAAGACCCAGGTTTGTTTGCTGCGGCGTTTCCAAATATCGTTGTTGTACCGTGTACGACAGCGTTGTCGTTTGAAGTTATCGATTTGTGCGTGCAAATACCGCCTGACACGCATAATGGATTCGATCGCATGAATTGGGCGATCGCGCATAACGTTACGACTGCTTCTAAGGCGCGCATCGTGAAGAAAACCGATTACCACGTTTCAGCGCAACACCTTGCTGCAATTCGGGCGCGCATCATCGAAACGCTGGGTTTATAAGTCTGCTCGATCATCTTGCCACGCCGACGATTCCGTCTGGATCGCAACATCCCCGGCAGAAGCGCCAGGGTGACTTTGCATGTTTAAGGCCTCACTCAACTTCGTCGTCATCGTGAAGCGGCGGTGACGCTAAGTCGAAAGTCCAGCTGAGGTTCTACTACTTAGACCCGAAAGCCAAGCCGTCGAAGTTCCTCTGCTTTTTTAAATGCGCCGAATTTGATCCGCCGCCAATGTTAGTTGAGCGACTACCGTTCCGTCATCCGCCACGAACTCGACTTCGTAGCCTTCGCAAGGTTTGCTATAAACATCGATGATCGCTCCATGCATTTCCCGTGCTATTGTAACACCGTCTTGAACGACGTCCTCACGTAACTCGACGATTTGATTTTCCCGGTATGTAAACTTATCACGCACTGCGCAGCACCGGATGGTCACTTTGACGTGCAGCATACTCGAGCGCCGCCGTAATATCGCCGGGTTCCAGGATGGTGAAATCCTCCAGAATTTCAGCTCGACTTGCGCCGGCGGCGAGTAAGTCCAAGATGTCCTTCACGCGAATGCGCAGGTTACGCAAACTCGGGCGACCGCCGTTTTGATGTGGGTCAACGGTTATTCGATGTATCTCACTCAAATCAAACCCCCTATGGCTACGACCGTACCTCCAATTGAGATTCCCGACATGCGATTGCTTTCCGCCTCGTGGCAGTCGCCGGCGACGGCCCCGAATGCCTCCGCATGCGCCCCGAAAAATCTCGTCAAACGCGCTTCGCGTCGGGCAGCAATCATCCGGTGCAACCAAATCTTTTTCCAACATCCGGACGTTAGGTCTTCCCAATCTTTTACGCGCAAACCGTCCACGCGTGTAAATTCGCGCGTTTCAGAGTGACAAGAATAAGTTGTCGCGCCTTCGCCTGGTCGCCCGCCCCGATCGTGCAGCGCTGATGCACGTGCGCTCAAGCCGCTGAGACGTCGCGTACGGCGGCAGCAAGATCGCGCGGGAATGGCAGGCCGCGCTCTTCTGCAAAAACGCGCGCGCGGGCAACGTCTGCGGCAACAGAAACGTCGACAATTTCAATCCCGATGACCGTACCACGATCGTCGAGATCGACGATCACATCGGAACTCTCGTCGCCTCCGACATACATGTTTTCGATCGATGTGCTCGTGCTGTAGCGCACATACGCCGCGCCGGTAGAAGAGAGTTCGATATTCATTCCTGCCTCGTTTGCGCTCTCGCGACGGTAATTACGGCACCGCTGGTATCGAGCGTAACTCGAATCCGACGTCGGCCTTCGGCATACCCAAAGTAGTTTATTCTACCTGAGTGGCCGGTAGTCGTTTTTGTTGGTTTTGACACCACGGCAAGGACGTCAACCCAGCTGATCCCCCGCTGCAGCATACGCCCAACAACATGGACCGGGTCCTTATTCGGGTCGATGCGTGGTGTTGGCGGCCTTGCTTCCGGCGGATTCGTACCAGCCGAGCCAGACACTTGGACCGTACGCGCCGCCCGCTACCTCAAACTTTTTCGACAATGGTTCTCGTCATACCGCGCGTAGCGCCCTTCGCCGGAAAATTTTCTAGCATGTCCGCGACGTCAAAAACGTTGAAAGCGATTATTGAACCTTATTCCTTCGGATTATGCCGGCAACAACAAGTTCTACGCTACGACGTCCGCCAGCTCCCCAACACATTTGATAGCATTGCGTGCGAAGCTGGCGACTTTCAATTCGCTGGCCTGGTCGCTGAAAAGCGATTGCTAACCCAACGTTTGCGCGCTCTGAAGCACGTTTTTCTGTTCAACCTACGTGCGCGCATCATCAACCTCGCGAATCGCGCGCTCCAATCGGCTCTTCTTGGTTTCGTCTGTGCGCTGTACGCGCAGAGCATCGGCCTTTGCGTACGCCTCGCGAAAATCTGACGCAGCTTTTTCCGGATAGAAGCAGGGCGTTCTGCTTTCTCCGAGCAGAGCGTTCAGTTCCAATAGCGCGAAGCCGTCCTTGTCAAAGACGTGGCGTAGCATCACCGCGCGTATGCGTTGCTCGCGCACCGTCGCCGGCTCCTTGGTCCAATCGATGTCAGAATCTTGTTCCGGGGTATCCAGCGTTGTCGCATCGTTGTCGTTCAAACGTAACGTGTTCCTTTCGCTCGCGTACAGCTCGAGAGAGTTGTGCTGCGTTGATACTTTTTCTCTCCTCGACGACGCGTTTCATTCGGTCGCGCAGTCCGACCGAAATCTTGCGGCGGGATGTTGAGACTTACTCTGGCTAAAGCGCACTCTTTGGTCAGCGGACCCTGTCGACAGCTTTGCGGCCACTTAGCAAGATTAAAGAACCGAATACTAGGGTCGAACCTCACGTCCCCTACAAAACGCGGCTGATTCGCGGAGTTAGCAAAGCTGCTAAAACGCAACTCCGCCGGCGCCCTTAAGAGCGAGCATCTCACGTGCATCATCGGGCGACGCTACCTCGAGCCCTAAGCCTTCGATGATCTGACGCGCGCGCAATACTTGTTCAGCGTTACTTTTCGCCAACTGTCCGGGGCCAATCCACAGATTATCCTCGAGTCCCACACGCACGTTGCCGCCGATCGCTGCCGCAATCGCCGCAATGTTGAACTGATTGCGTCCGGCACCTAACACCGACCAGCGGTAATTGTCGCCGAAGAGCCGGTCGGCCGTACGCTTCATATGCATGACGTCGTCGGGATGGTTGCCGATGCCGCCTTGCAAACCAAAGACCGTTTGAATGAAGAGCGGCGTCTTGAGCAGTCCGCGGTCGAAAAAGTACTTGAGATTATACAAGTGCGCGGTATCGTAGCACTCGAACTCAAAGCGGGTCCCGTTACCCGAACACGTGTCGAGAATGTACTCGATTTGCCCGTAAGTGTTTTGAAAGATGATATTCTTGTTTGCGAGATACGTGCGTTCCCACTCGTGTTTGAGTTCGGTAAATCGGTCGAGCATGCCGAAAAGCCCGAAGTTCATCGAGCCAAGGTTGAGCGATGCAATCTCGGGCTTGAACGTCGCCGCAGGCCGCACGCGTTCCTCGATCGACATCGTCGGTGCACCGCCGGTCGTGATGTTCACCACGACGTTCGCTCGGCGCTTGATGTCAGGTAAGAATTTTGCAAACGCTTCCGGCGTTTGATCGGGCGCGCCCGTGGCCGGATCGCGCGCGTGCAAGTGCACGATTGCCGCACCGGCTTCAGCCGCGCCGACGGCGGCGTCGGCAATCTGTCGCGCGGATGCTCGTAGGCGGATTGATTTGATCGCGCGGCGGCAAGCAGCACACGCCCGACGCCGGAAACCGACGTAAGGTCTAAAATCGCGCGAGTGCGGGGACCCCCTTGCACGACCCGAGCCGGAGCTTCTCCGGAATGGCAGATGTCGAGGACGCACAGAATGAACTTAGCGCGGGATGCGCTGAAGGCATCGACCAGATTCTGCAGCGGCACCCTGCTCGCCGACCAACTGGAGAGGTCGGTGTCGTAGCCAACAATCCCATAGTCCTGTGTACCGTGCGTCGCGAACGTTAGTACGACGACGTCTTCCTCGTTCGCGGTCTCAAGCATGGCGATCGCTTCGCGCATCGCCGTCACCGTCGCAGTTTCATTCCGGTACAGACGAGCATCCATCCCCGTCAGGCCGTCCGCGAAGAGTGCCCATAGCGCTGAGGCGTCGCGCACGCACGCTGCGAGTTCTGTGATGCTGGGATCAGCGAAGCGATCTATGCCGAAGAAGCGTCCGTGAATCACGTCGTTACAGCCTCGTCGATCGGGGCGACGTCGTCCGCATCATCTTCCGTCATGCCGGCGTTTTTGAAGACTTCTGCAACGACGCGTCCGGTGTCGGAAACCTTGAACGAGCAAACAACGCGCTGACCCGTGACCTGGCGCCATGCGAGATCCTCGACTAAGCCAGAAAGCTCGAGCCACGTGTAAGTCCGATGCTTGTCCAGCGACCATTCTCGGACGGTGAAATCGCAGAGCCGCACGGCATTGTTATCCCGCTGATCGATAGCGGCTCGGAGAACCTTAACGTGGTTTTGCCAATCGCTTTGGAATGACGCGGGCGCGAGCGTAAAATGAAAGAGCGCGTTGACGACGCGGCTCAACGGCAGGTTCAACAACGAAGCCGTGTCGTGGAGCGCGTCCGCCGCCGACTTCGGAATCCGTAGGTATGTTGAAACGGTGTCCTCCATCGCTTTTGCCACGACCATCCCTTTTCGATCTTGGGCCTAACGCCCTCTGACAGGTCCGTCAGAGGGTATCTACCGCACTCATGTTCAGAACGAGGAATCGGGTTCTTCGCGACGCCGGCCGGTGATTAACGAACGCTGCGGTTTGTATCGTTAATGTAAGTCCCCCGGGTCTACCGTAAATTTCGCTCCGCCGCGAACGCTGAGGCGTATCGCGGCGAGCCTGCCTGTCCCCGACATAACCATGAGCTCCCTGAACACCGCCTTTCTCGTTACCCCGGTCCGGCGCAGCAAAGTGGCCATGCCGAACATCTCGCAAAGCTCAGAGTACGAATCGGCAATGTCACGCTGACGGCCGCGATGAACGCCCGTTACCGCCGTCGTAGCATTATCGAAAACACATCCTCGCGGCGAACCGCCGAACGCGACGCATGCCGCTACGACACTGTCAAGCAGCGACGGCCAATCTTCGCTTCAATAGATCTTCGCAAAGAGTGTGCCACTATAACTGAGCCGAGCCGTAAAGAGGTGCCGCTTGACGGGTAGTGATTCAATCGCAACGTACACGTCTTTAAAGTCGATTTGCATTTGATCACCAGGCGCATGTAATTGACGCACGAACGCCTCGCGTGGAACCGACTGCGTACGGAGCCGAGCAATAAAAACCCGCGCAGCCCGGTCTGAAATGAGTAGCGGTATGTCATTTCGCATCCGTAGCACGGCGACGATTCGCGACGTATTGCGCGGTCATCCCGAAACGCCAACGCTACCGCCGGTCGCGTACATCAAATCAACCACAGTTCTCAGAAGCATGGTCACCGGTGATGTGAAATCCATTAACACGTTCCGGATCGCCTGGAAAAATTAAGCGACTATTGGTTAATTGCACGTGCCCGCCACGCTTCAAAATCACCTCGTATTTGAGTGGTTAACACTTTCAAGTGCGCCGTCGCCTCCGTAATCGTCGGCGTTTTAAGCCTCCGCTGAAGCAATATCAAACCACCGATCGTTACTGTTAAAGTTACGGCGATAGACAATAAATAAGTAAGCGTGAAATGAAGCAAATTATAACCGGCTACGATCACAATTGCGATAAGCACGCTGACCACAAGTATAGCGATCTGCTGTGCTCTGTATAACCGATTCCAAACCGCTGAAACAAAGACGAGCGGGCCCTGTAAAGCCGAAAAATTAACTAAGCCGACAACAACGCCTCCATTTGTTGAACCTTCAGGGAAAATGATAATGACTGCTACGGCCTCACCAGCGTCAACCGAGCCAATTAAGATGGGAATTTCGTAACGTGAAGGATAACGCTGCTGCGTTGACGCGTCTTCAAGCGAAAACGACGTTGCAACGACTACTGGTTCATTGTTTCGATTCGTTGAGGGGACTTTACGCGGAACAGGCGAGCGAACTATACCTATGAGAATTTCTAAATAGAATCTCGGATCCCAAGATTCTTCGCGAAATGCCGAACGATCTAGAGATTGAACATACTGTACAGGAAGAGGGTGTTCGCCGGCTAGGCGCATTGTTAAGTTGCGGATCGTCGTCTCGGGATACGACCGCATTGTGTGATCTGTGAGTAAACGAATAAGTTGTTCGCGATCGAGAACCCGGTTATTAGGTAAAATCGCAACAGTATTAACGTGCTGTAAGACTGCGTCAATTAATTTATCAGAATCCTTTGGTGGAACGCCAAACTTGTGGCCCCAGAACACCAACAGGCGTTTTATTTCGATTTGGATTTTACTGAGAGGAATGTGGCCCGTATCAAATTTGAGCGGTGCAATAACGTCGTTGAAAAACTCATCGACGGGCGCATGGCTTATGTAATTATTGAGATCGTTCGTAAATTTAATTTTGCTCAGAAATGCGCGTATCCGCTCTGTTCCGGCGCGACGATCACTGAGAACATCGCATTCTCGAATGGAGTTCCAGAGAAGCAGGCCAGGTTGGTCGAACGATTCGCCGCGTTCCAATACCGGTAATGAAGTTGTTAACAAGCGAAACTGGATAGTATAATCGTTGTTTTTGCGAGAAACATTCCAATAATTTTGGATTGCATCTTTTACCTGACGGCTACGCAGGCTAATGTTACCCGACTCTGCCTTGATTTGATATAAAACCGCTCTCGATCCGCTTACACGATCGAAATCTTCAACGCTCTCAACGAACAAAACCTCATCAATCTCATTCTCGTCTGCTAGTTCGAGCCACGCAAGAGCTGTCAAGGCTATCTGATACGAATAGCCACGTAAGGAGGAAACCGCTTGTCGAGCAGAGTCACCGTCAAGTGGACGAATGCGCGATCGTGAAGACGAAGCTGGCGCGGTTGGAGAATCATCGCCACCTGAGCTCATTTATTACATACCTACGTAGGGGCGATCTTCGAAACCTACTTATTGCCCGCAAATTGCATTTTCCGGACACGGTAAGGCAAGCCTGTTTGCTGTCAGCGATGCCAAGCGCCATACGTCCTCGGCTAACTACGATCGCACCGTGACGATCTTCCACGAATGAGCTACTGAACGGTGACAGGCAGCGGCGAGCCAACGCCCACTTTCCAATTCGATGAATGCAAGAAGGAAGTCGCTTGTCGGAGCGGAGCCGGCAGCTCGAACAGGATGGGACGATAGAACCGGCGCCCTTACACTGTCGTACAATTATGCAACCGAGCGAAGTGGAAGGCGGGCTCGCGCGAAGGATGCTTGAGGCCGATCGCGACCGCATCTGAGATCGAAACGGGGTCATGCTCGGCTCTCAAATTGTCGTTAAAGAATGTCTCGATACAGATCAGCTAAGGTGAATTGTAAGTCAACGGTTGTCAGGCTCACGCATTGATCTGCGCTTATAAGGTCGTCACCGTCGGGTAGGAGCCTTCGTTCGTTGGTACGTCGGAATAGCCGTACCCACATGCTGCGCGAGTCGATCACAAGATATTCCATGATGGACTCAACTGCGTCGTAGACGATCGGCTTGCGATACATATCGTTTGTTACCGAGCTTGGTGAAATTACTTCGGCGACAAAGTTCGGCGAAGTTACGTAAATGCGGCCGCGTTCTCGCGGCTCGCACGTGACGAGGACGTCCGGTACGACTGACGATGGACGGTCCAGATGACGACGAACGGACACTCCACCCTGATGAACACGACACGGCGCCGTTACTACTGGCAATAACCAACTTGTCAGGCGAACGGAAATTAGACTGTGCTCTTCGGTGCCTGTTGCGAAGCCATACAAGATACCGTCGTGCAGTTCATAGGTAAATTGCTCGTTGGCCGTCAGTGTCCAATCGTCAAACTCGGCAATGCTCATACGCTGGGTGCTCGGCGCGATCATTGGCGATTCTTATTCGACACGGCAGTAAGTCTTTTCAGCTTGCCGGCATAATTAGTGGTCGTCGCGAATGTCGAAGCGGTTGACCTTGCCATCCTGCAGCTTGAACATGTGCCCAACCGTCTTATCCGTAAGCCCGTGGGTTTGGTTACCCAGCGGCTTGCCGTTCAAGTCGAAAACGGCTTGATTGACCTCAACGATGATTGACCCATCCGAAGTCGTATCGAAGCTTATGGGTTCGACGCGCGGACTGACGATAGCCCACTGCCGCGTCCAGTATTCACGGACACCTTCACGGCCGCGTACGTAGCCACCGTCCATGCCGTTTGCCCAAATGACATCATCGGTAAGTGCGCTCAGGACGCCGTCGATGTCGCGTGCATTGAAACAACTATACATACCTTGAATAATTGTAATATCGTTAGACATTGGCTTGTTCCTCAGATAAGGATAACGATTTGATAAGCGACGGGATTCGGCGCTTCGCTTCAGAAACGCCGATAGATATGCACATATATAACATCGGCGTATGCAAATTGCAAGATCGCAATAGATACCTGGACGTGCTTGCTACGCCAGGACACCTTATTAGCCGTGCGGCACGGAGCTTCGCGCGCCTAAGCGAGGTTCGCCTCAAGCCGCTCGGTTTTGGCATCGGCCATCTACCGGTTTTGGTCGCCCTTCAAAGCGGCCGCGCCGACACGCAGCGTGATCTCGCGCGCTTCGCGCAGATGCAGCAGCCGCCAATGGCGCAGATGCTTACGCGCATGGAGCGGGACGGACTCATCCGACGCAAGCCCGATCCTGGCGATCGACGCAGTAGTCGAATTGCCCTTACGAAGGTAGCGCTAGCGCGGCTTCCGGAGGCGGTGGCGACTCTGTTTCAGGGCAATCGCGACGCGGTTGAAGGCTTTTCCGACGAGGAACTTGAGCAACTTAACGATCTACTTAATCGCCTCATCGCAAATCTCGATCGGCTTACGGGGGCGCAATAAGCCCCGCTCTATAAACAGCGAAGCGTCCGTTAGACCAGCAGCTCGAAAGTATCAAATCGAGAAGCTTTTCTGTCAAAAGTTAACGTGTACGCGCATCCGGCTCTGACGCCAAGCTCCCCAATAAGCGCATCTGCGAACGACGCGTCGTCATTCTTCGCTCTTAACATCGCAGCGAAAACGGCTTGTTCGGACTCAACATGCAAGTGATCGACTCGAAGCATGCCCTCAATCACTTCGGAGATCTCGTAATTTGTCGCATCGTATGCGCGCGCGAGGACCCACGCTGTCTCAACGATCGTGACAACACTGATAAATCCCCGCTTCTGCGATGTTAATCGATCGAACATCATCGTTGCAAGATCGAACTGAACCCGATCGTCTTGCACGATATACCGAACTATTACATTCGTATCAAGTCCGATCATCACCGTTTTCGAGCTGGCGGTGCTTCGGCGCCGGAAATTGCAATCGCTTCATTCATTTGCTGTATCGAAACCGATCGCTTAGATTTGATTGCGCCTTTAAGGGCTGATGCTTTGATCTTTGGAAGAAGTACGACGCTACCATCAGGATGCAAGAAGAACTTAATTTTATCGCCCGGCTTCAGGCCAAGATGTGCTCGGATCACCTTCGGAATAGTGGCTTGCCCTTTTGTTGTAATCGCTGATTCCACAACCATGTATTACATTCACCAAAAAGTAATACCTGCTGCGACAAGTGAAGCCCGGTTGCAAAGGCTACGTCGTATCATTGCCAGCGCAACTCTCAATATCACCGCTCTGAGCGAAGCTTGCTAGTCGGTAAGAGAATCTATTTCATGTTCGTCGGAACTAATTCGATCAGCGATCGATGGAATGGTCGTACCGGCGTAGATTTGTTCGAAGGTCAGCGACGATGCTAGTGATGGTAAAAAGACGGGTCCGCGCAGATACTCGCACGATACAAGCCGTCGGCTAGCGTTTTCCGAGTCGATCCAGCTGAAGCGATTCACGCATTTCTTTCTCGAGTCGATGATGAGATAGTCTTGCAAGTCGGCTAATGCCAGATAGGCGCGCCGCTTATCAGTGAATTCCTCGCCAATATGCCGCGAAAGTATTTCAATAACGAGTGTGGGATAATGTGCCGCCGCTCCCGTCCGATCAGCCTGCCGACACGAAACAAAGATGTCGGCATAGAATGAACCAAGGTTTCGAGCGGTCGCATCGCGTGGAACGAGCTTCCGGCCCGAGCCTCGAACAAAGCATGGGCCGTCCGATCCGAGTGTCGTTTGAAGAAGAGTCGTAACGTTCGCCTGAATCGCGGCGTGTTCATCAGGGACACCAGGCAACTGGACGACGGTACCGGCGATCCACTCGTATCGATCGGCTTGCCGCTCTTCCCAAACGAGGAAGTCGTGTAGCGAAATTTTTTCTGCCCGGGGTCCGCGCATATCGACTCTCCAGGCGCCAAGTATAACACGCTGGTAAGTGCTACTCCCTCCGCTTCTTCTTCGCGATTTCGGCGGCCTCAAGCACCGCTTCTGCTGAACCGCTCCGGCCGTCGATCGAAAGCTATCGCTACCGGCTCGGCACTGCGCCGGCTTGACCTTTCGGGGGTTCGTTAGGTTGAGGCGACGACCACGTTATGTGCTGCATTTCCGCGACGCTAAGGCGTTCTAGTCGCCGAATTTGCGCGAAAAATAGGTTAATAGGACGCCGCATGAAAGGCTCGGCCGACTTAGCTGCGCATCGTCGCCTGATCGCCGTGCTTCTAACGTCTATTGCAGACGAGATCAGATAGCTACCGAACCACCGTAATCGGCAGGCAGTCACGACGTGTGCCGTCGATGCAAAGCGTTAGCCACGCGACACGGTACGCTAATGCACGGATCTCGATGCGATCTCCGCCCATGCGTAACCGTTCGCGTAATCCGTCGCGTCCGGACGGCGTGTCGACATGACCGTTAGTTCCTGACTAGCCCAAGCGTTGATAGGCGGCGTTCGCCGCGCAAGCATGCTTTAAACCTTCGGCCTTGACCGGTAAGTCGCGGGCAACTCGATCTAGTGGCCAATGGCTCACGACTTTATTAAGCTTGCCTGTTAGGCTTTCTTAGCGAGCTGACTGCTTCTGCGTTTTGGTCATCGGTCCGTTTGCGGAGCTTTGCCCAAACCGGCGATCCGGCAACTTATCGCGCCACTTAGTGACGAGGAGAACAACTTGCACCCGGTATCAGCCAAGGCATTTGTCCGACTGACCGACGTTGCACCGATCACTCGAATAGCCGAACATGGCGGCTCCGGCTCGATTTCGTTCCGGCGCCTTCTGGCCGACGCTGCTTTTACATCAGCAATCGACTTTGTCGACGTGAGCGTGATCGCGCCGGGTAGCACGATCGGCCGGCACGAGCATCACCAAACTGAAGAGTTGTATCTTATCGCAGCCGGCATGCCACTGGTCACCGTTAACGGCGAGTGTCGCCGTCTCAATGCTGGCGATGTGAGCGTCGTTCGTTCGGGTCAATGGCATGAACTCGTCAACGATACCGAGCAACCCGTACAAATTTTCGTCATCCAGGTACGGCATTGAACGGAACTTCGCGACAAACGATCTCGATGTCCGCTTCAAAAGTAGTAAACTACGAGATTGAACACACACATGGCCCGATCTTTGACATAACCAATGATGCGCTCGCGTTTGCCGTTGAAGATCGCGCCGTTTTACTCGTCGTCGATTCTTCGTTGTGGCCTTTCTATGGCGCGCAAATCGAGCGATACGCTCGTGAACGGTTGACGTGTCTCAACATCGTACGATTGGCCGGCGGTGAAGCGACGAAATCGCTCGAGGAAGTCGCAGACTTGTGCGCCACCGCAGTTGACGTCGGCTTGCCAAGGCATGGTATTTTCGTGGCGATCGGCGGCGGCACGATTCTCGATGCCGTTGGTTTTGCGGCCTCGATCTATCGCCGCGGAGTCGGTTACATTCGCGTTCCAACGACGCTCATTGGAATGATCGATGTTGGAGTCGGCATAAAGCAAGCAATTAATTTCCGCCACAAGAAAAACGTCTTAGGATCGTTCTACGCTCCACGGTGCACCATCAACGATGCTCGCTTTTTGTACAACTTACCGCGACGCGAATTAGCATGCGGCATGGCCGAAGCGATCAAAATTGGTTTCTTGTGCGATCGATCGCTGTTTGAACTGCTCGAGCTTCATTCCTCAGAGATCCTCACGAGCGGCTTTCGCACACCGCAGCCGGTGGCAACCGAGATTTTGATGCGAGCAGAAGTTGCGATGTTGGACCAATTAGCAACGAATCTCTATGAGTCAGACCTTCGACGGCTCGTTGACTTCGGGCATTCGTTCAGTCCGATCATTGAAACAACAACCAACTACGCTGTAGCGCATGGCGAAGCGGTCGCTCTCGACATGCTTCTTTCCACGATCATCGCAGTTGAGCGGCAAATTTGCGATCGAAACGTGATCGCGCGACTGACGCGTCTGTATCATAAAATCGGTCTCCCAACGATGCATACGTCCATGTCGCCATTGCTCATGGAGCGCGCCCTCATTGAAGCGCGTAAGCATCGCGGCGGTGCATTGAATCTCGTCGTCCCGACCGGTATCGGCTCCGCTGCCTTCTTGCAGGACGTTGCATACGATGAGCTCGTATCGGCGCTTGCGGTCATGTCGGCTTTGCATTAACCGATCGTGAATGCAACGTGCATCGTTGTCGATCTCGGTGGTACGTTTTTACGTTGCGGCCTCATTGCCGAAGATGAGGCGCTCGTTGCCGTTGAACGCTTCCGGCTTCCAGGCGACGCTTCTTCGCGTACGGAAACTATCTGGCCTCAAATTGTGGACGCCATTGCCGGCTATGCTGCACGCCATCGCGCGAAGATGTCGCTATCTGCACCAATTGCGTTCGCATTTCCAGGGCCGATCGCAAGTGGAAGGGTTACGGTCGCTCCAACCGTACGCGGCGGTAGTTTTGCACTACCCGACATTCGCGCGATGTTGGCAGACCGTACGCGGCGCGACGTCGCGCTCATCAATGACGTATCCGCCGCCGCATGGTATTTCGGCGGGCGCTTCACCGCCGAACGCTTTGTCGTCGTCACCATAAGTAGCGGCGTCGGTGCAAAGATCTTCGATCGACGGCATCCGCTCGGGGTGTTGGATGATGTTCCCTCGGCTGGAGAGATCGGCCACCTCGTTGTTGATCCTCGCCGCGCAGCGCCGCTGTGCGATTGCGGAGGACGCGGACATCTCGGCACGTTTGCATCGGCACGCGGCTTCGAGCGAGGAGCACGACTCGCGGCGACGCGTGATCTCAATGCGTTCGCACACTCGGCGGCCGCATTGCAATTCGGGGCAACCACCGCAACGCTAAATAACGAAGCCCATCTCGTACCCGCGGTGCAGGCGGACGATCCGTGGTCACTTTCGCTATTACGCGAATCGATTCGACCATTAGCGATTGTCGTTCGGACACTCTGCGTCGGCAGCGGCTTAGACGGCATCGTCCTGATGGGTGGTTTCGTGCAGGCGCTCGGAGAGCGCTACCGCGTGCCGTTTGAAGAGGCGATGTTTAGCCATTCCGACGTGGGCCCGGCGCGGACCAACGGGCAGATGTCGATCGTGATAACCCGTCCGGGCGAAGAGCCATCGTTAAGTGGTGCGGCGGCATTTCTGCGGCGTAAAGCATTCGCTGCATGAGAACCGCAATTGTCGGCGGCAGCGCGCAAAGTACTCCGGCGCTATTTGACACCGCTTGGGCACTCGGTACACCGCAATTTTCGTTTGAGATCATTGGCCGTTCCCAATCGCGGCTCGCGGCAGTCCGTCGCGCAATCGAGTGCGTTGCGCTTGAGCGCGAGTTCGCCGTTGATTGTCGGATCGCGACCGTTGATATGCTCGACGCAGCGATCGAAGTAGCCGATGTCGTACTGGTTCAATTGCGAGCCGGCGGCTATCCCGCGCGCGCTTACGATGAGACGTTTCCACATCGCTACGGACTTTGCGGCGATGAAGGTTTAGGTGTCGGTGGCCTTGCAGCAGCTTGGCGAACATGGAGTGAGCTTCGACCGATATTGTCGACCATTGCTCGCCGTAATCCGGGCGCCCGTGTTATTCTCCTTACATCTCCAATTGGTATTCTCACCCGCTGCGCACGCAGCGCGTTTCCATCGCTTAGCGTGTTCGGAATCTGCGAACTGCCTTGGACAACCCTGACGCGACTTTGCGCAAACGCGAGCGTCGATGCCGCGGCGGCGACCTATTCCTATGCTGGAATCAATCACCTTGGCTGGTTTTCCGATGTGCGTGCCGGCAGCCGAACGATCGTTACAGCGCAAGATATATACCCGCTTAAATACGTTCGGCTCAACGATGCTCCGGCCGACGTCTTGAGCGAACAGCTTGCGGCCGTTCCGCGCGGACGCGAACTTGCGGACATGGCGTCGGACGCTTTTGCCACATATAAAAACGGCTCACCGACCGATGTGCTTGCAGCGGTGCGACGCCGCGAAACACCATGGTACGCACATGCTGTCGCTCCGCTGCTGCGATCGTTCGCGGGCGACGACACCGGCGTGTCATTTTTCTTAACCGCCAAGAACGCTGGGTATCATCCGCGTTTCGACGACGATGATGTCGTTGAAATGCCGTTTATCGTACGCAATGGAAAACTCGAACGGGTTCGTCCGAAGGCTTGGCAGCGTGACGATATCGCCGACACACTTCTGCGGCTCATCAACTACGAACGTCAAGCTGCGCAGGCGGTGCTTTCGGGCAACATTTCAACGTTACGGACGGCGCTACGCGCGCATCCTTGGCTCGACGGTCATGCCGTGACCGATCAGCTTGTCGCAGATGTTGTTGCGCCGGCAGCAACCGCTTGGGCAACGTCTTCACGATAATAGGCAACCACGTCTTCGATCGTTCGAGTGATGGAAAAGCTCGCCGCATAGCCAAGCCCCGAGAGCTTACTGATATCGGCGTAAGCGCGTGGAACGTCGGCTGAGCGGACATAACGCTCAATGAGTTGTACGTGACCTTCGAGATGCGCCGCGCTCAGCGTGAGGCGTAAAATATCAGCAATTGCCGTTTCAGTACCACTCGCGATGTTGTACGTTTCGCCTGGCACGCCGCTTTCGGCAAGCCGGTCTATCGCCTGCGCGACGTCGCGAACGTCGATGAAATCACGGGTTGGTTGGAGATCGCCGATCGTTAAAACCGCCGGCGTTTCGCCGCGCTGAATCGCTGTCGCTTGCGCGGCGAACCGGCCGCAAACATGCCGTTCGTCCTGGCCGGGTCCGGCAATATTAAAGATGCGCGCAATGATCAGCGGAATCTTCACCTCGGCGGTCAGCAATCGTGCGACCATCTCCGCTGCAAACTTACTTAGCGCGTAAGGTTCGTACGGCGCACAACGTCTATCTTCGCTTAGCGGTAGGCAATCGGGAACACCGTAGACCGAGCCGCTCGAGCCGAGAATGAGCCGTGGTTTGTTCGAAAGCGTCGTAATCGCACGTACAAGGGCGGCGGTTCCCGCAACATTCGCCGCGACCAGCACGTTTGCCGCATCGTCGCGCAGCGCCGCCGCTAAGTGAACAACGACGTCCGCTTCGCTCGTTCTCAGCAGTTGCGCTAAGTAAGCTTCGTCGCTTAAATCACACGCCATATACTGGTAACGCGCGCGGTCGAAGGTGCGTAGCTCGGGCGGCAACGGTGCCGGAACGGGCCGATCTCGCCACGTAATCCGGTGCGTGAATGACGTATCACATTCGGGCGAGCGTCCGATTCCAACTACGACCGCCTGCGGATTTCGTAACAGCTGAGCGCACAGAAACTTGCCCGCGAAGCCTTGCGCACCGGTAACGACGTAACGCATCATTTTACCGCAATGCTGGTCGAAAGCATGTCGCGCAGTCCGGCTTCGAGTGCGATGCGCGGTTCCCAGCCGAGTTCACGCAGCGCTAAACGACGATCGGCGACAAGGCGCAAGATTTCCGAGTTTCCGGGCCGCCTTGCGTCATGATCTTCTTCGACTGCGCGTGCCGTCCCGGTGATTTGAACGGCGAGCTGCGCGAGGCTCAAGACACTGGTTCCGACGCCTGATCCGATATTGATTGCGACCGTAGCGCGTCGCGGCACATGAGCTGCCGCGACAATTGCTCGCGCGACGTCATCGACGTGACAATAGTCGCGTACTGGGCGCAGGTCCGCAAGCCGCAACGAACCGATGTTATCGAGCTGCTTGAAGATCGCCGGTATAAGCGCGTGTTGGCCCATTCCCGCGCCATAAACGGAGAACGGTCGAACGATTGTCGTCCCGCGTTGACATGCGTAATCGAAGGCTCTCACCATCTGCTCGGCGCCGATCTTAGCCGCAGCATATGGCGAACGAGCTTCGAGCCGATGCGATTCATCAACGGGATCGGTTTCTGGCCGCCCATAAACCTCGGCCGACGACACATACACGATCTGCTTGACACCAACTTCACGGCAAGCATCGAGAACCGCCGCCGTTCCGCCCGTGTGAGCATTCACGAATTCTACCGGCGCTGTAAATGACGCCCTGACGGACGGAGGGCCAGCCAAGTGAATGACGGCGTCGACGCCATTAAATAGGGACAGTAAAACGGAGCGATCGGTAATAATCGCTCGGACGTCTCGAGCGAGATTGCCGGGCGACGAAATCTGCTCGCCGGGAGGACCAACCAGTGCATGAACTTCGCAGCCCAGCCGGGATAAGGCACGACAAACGGCCGAACCGATAAAGCCGCCGGCGCCCGTGACGGCCACTCGCTGTAACTCGATCATTGCGCCCGACCTGCGGCGGCTTCCTCAAATACATTTTGCATGCGTTGCAAAAGATGATCGCGCGTATAGCCGTCAAGGTAACGTGCGCGCGCCGCCGCACCGAGTTTCTGCGCCGTGTCCGGGTTGTCGAGGAGACGAATAACGCCGTCTGCTACGGCGTCGGCCCGACCGACCGGCACAACAATGCCGGTTCGATCGTGTAGCACCAAATCGGGGATGCCGGCGTGGTTGGACGCAACGACCGGCCGACCCAGCGACATGCCTTCGAGGATGGTGTTGGGCAGCGAGTCTTGCGTTGTCGGATGCACTTGAATGTCGACCGCCTGCCAAACGTCGCCGATCTCGCCACGATACGACGTCACGATCACCCGGTTAGCAACACCAAGCGCTTCGGCATGCGCACGAAGAACATCCGCGTAACCGGGCTGCGGGCGCTCGAACCCCACCAATAAAAATGTCACATCCGGATGGCGCGCTAAGATTTGCGGCGCTGCATCAATGACGACGTGCTGCCCTTTACCATGAGAAAGAGCGGCGATTTGTGCGACGACGCGGGTGCTCTTGCGGGGCCGCAGTCCAAGTATGTGACGAACATCGTCTTCCGTATGCTGTATTACCGGCGGCGGCGGGCCGTTGGGAATAACACGTACGCGCCAGCGCCGATTCGCGGCCATCCAAGACGCAATCTCAGCGGCAACGGTGCTCGAATCGGTGATTACCGCTGCAGCTTGATTGAGGGTGAAGCGGTGCAGCAGTTTCCAAAGCCATCGCGGCTCCCAGATCTCGCTGACGTTATACGTGGTAAGGATACTCGGGATGCCGGTGACGATGCCGGCAAGCGCTCCGGCAAGGTAGCCGGCGGGATGATGACCATCGATAACATCGACGTTTTCACGCTTGACATAGCGCGCGATCTTTGAGACAGTGCCGATCAGCGAGCCAACGCGAAACAGGTGTCGGCGAATGTCGTTGCCCGACAGACCTTGCGTTACACGCGGGACACTCAAATCGACGATCGGAAAACTCGCCTGCTCGAATTTACTTTGCATGTTTCCGAGCCGGCGATCGAACTCCGGATCGTTCGGACGAATGGTTGCGATTCGCAAGTCGAAGCGGTCTCGATCGATACCTTGCGCGATTTGTAGGACGCGATTTTCATCTCCGCCATACGGAAAGCCGTCGAGGATACTAAGAATGACGCACTTGTTCATGATGCGATTCCAATCGCGCCAGAGCGCACGAGCCGATCGGCTCGCGCTAATGCATCTGCATCGTTGACGTCAATCCAATTTGCGTTATGCTCGTATGCTGCCACTGACAGTCCGGCTGCTAAGACAGTATCGAAAAACTCCGCAGCTCCGACCGGACGTCGCGCGGGTATCAGCGCAGCGGCTGCGTGACCGACGACAAATAAGCCGCTCGAGACGCGCACCTTCCGGACGGGCTTTTCTTGATACGATCGGACGTGCCCGCGATCTATCTCAAGTTCGCCGAAGGGGTTGCGCAGCTCCCAAACGTGTGTGGCAACGGTCAACGAAGCTGCTGTCTCACGATGCCGCGCGAGCAAGTCGGGTAAAGCGATCGATGTAAGGTTGTCGGCGAATAGCACGATCATGTCGCGTAGCCCATCCGTAACGGCTCCGACGGCGCCGATATTGCCAAGCGGCTCGGTTTCGATAAACGTTGTTATCCGGCCGCTGAATTGCCGCGCGAGTGCCGTACCACGACTGCTAATATAATGGCCGATCGCGGGTTCGCTTTTAGAAATAACGACGACGATCTCATCGATACCCGACAAAAATAACGCGAGCAGATTGTACTCGAGTAATGGGACGCCCGCTACTTCGACTAAGGCCTTATGAACAGGTCCGTTCGTCGCGCGCATCCGCGATGAGCGGCCGCCCGCCATGATCACGCCGCGGACATGTTCTAATGGTCGAGCGTCGGGTGCCTTTGCGGCCGCTGAGATTGACACGATCATACGTTAATGCTGATTGGTTCACGACGTCAGTGGCAGAGGGGCATACCCCTGAGGACATCTTTCCTTCTTCTGCATTTTTATTGAGTAATCGTGAATCTACATACGAATCAAAGCGAAGGGCTACGCCTTCGTTCGACCTTACTTCGGATTCGAATTCTGCATTTGTATGAAAATAACAAACCCTGCGCTTTTGGAATGTAGCGTTCACTCACGACCCGAAGTTGCGGCAGCAGCCGCCCAAAAATTCGGCTCGACGTCGCCCGTTTCGAGTAATGTTTTTAGGCCCGACAACACCGCCGGCCAGCCGAACGTGATGCTGTTAAGCCGCTCGGACTCCGGTTCAAGATTTTCGTGGGTTACGGTCAACCGCACGGATTTATCGAGCGGTTCGACATCGTAAGTAACACGCGAGCATTGTGCCGCATCGCCGGCCCCGCCCGGTGAGGCCCATGACACCACAAGACGCCGCGGCGGGTCATTTTCAAGCACGGTGCCTTCAATGTCGACATCGGTAAGCGTTTGCGGGCTTGCCGCTGCCGCTGAGCCGTCGGTCTTGATGCCGTGTTTCGCTGCACCGGCGAAGTCGATAATTGTATCGATGCGCTCGCTTGCGATCCCAATATCGTGTGCCAGATCGAGATAGTCGCCACCAAAGAGATCGATGAACGCGTCGATACCGTGCGGCGCTGCCGCCTTCAGACGATCGGCTAGGCCATCACCATAGGCGATTTGTTCGACGTCGACGGAGCGGAGAAACTCGGCGTTCTCGTCACTTGCGATCCCGAGAACGCGCGCCCCGGCTCGTTGCGCGAGCTGAACTGCAAGTGAGCCGACTCCGCCGGCCGCGCCGCTGATTGCTACGACGTCACCGGCTGTCAAGCGCACTGCGCGCACCGCGCCGACCGCCGTCGTCGCAGTAACGAAAAGGCTGCCGGCCCGGAACATGCGCATAGATAACACGACCTCGTCCAAATTGCAACAAAACGATACGTTTGCGGACGTGCTCGCGACGCCGGGTCACCTGATCACCCTAGCTGCACGTGGCTTTGCGCGTTTGAGCGAGGCTCGTCTAAAACCGCTAGGGTTCGGCATCGGGCACCTGCCGGTTCTGGTCGCCCTTCAAAGCGGTCGTGCAAACACGCAACGTGATTTGGCGCGCTTCGCGCAAATCCGACAGCCGCCCATGGCGCAAATGCTTGCTCGCATGGAGCGTGACGGGCTCATTGAACGCAAAGCGGACCCTGACGACGGACGCAGTAGCCGTATCGTTTTGACGGAGGCCGCGCGATCACGCCTGCCGGAGGCCATCGCGACGCTGTTCCGCGGCAATCACGATGCGGTAGCGGGATTCACGGACGAGGAGATCGCGCAACTCGTCGGTTGGCTCGACCGACTCATTACGAACCTAAACCGGCTCACCGCTACGCCTTAGCAATGCGCTTGGACGGCTGAGACAAATCATCAGAGGTCGTGAATATGGTGAGGAAGCCGGACGAACGCTATTTGCTACCGAGGCCTTAAGCGGTAATGATATCTATTCATGTTCGTCCGAGCTGATCCGAGCAGCGATCGATCGTATATTCGTGCTGCAGTAGATCTGTTCGAAGGTTCGCGATGATGATAGTGATGGCACTGCAACAGGTCCGCGCAAATAGTCGCATGTTATGAGGCGTCGCCCGTCTTGAATCGGGTCGCTCCAGCTAAAACGATTCAGACACTGTTTTCTCGAGTCGATTCACTTCTTACGACCGTTGCGGGCAAGACCGCGTTAGTAATAAACGCCCTTTTAACGATTCGTGGACTCGGAGGCTCGCGCTTGTTGATTGGTGACCGCGAGCGCTTGTAACGAGCATGTGGTGAGTGCGGTAATCGCAATTCTCGTCACGCATCGCTCGCAGCCGCAGCACGTGCCGCCCAGAAGTTCGGCTGAACGTCGCCTGTTTCGAGCAACGTCTTTAGACCTGAAAGCACGGCCGGCCAGCCGAACGTAATGCTGCGCAGTCGGTCGGATTCGGGCTCGAGGTCTTCGTGCGTCACGGTCAGGCGCACCGTTGTTTCGAGCGGTTCGAGATCGTAGCTGACGCGCGAGCACTTCGCCGGATCGCCGGCCTCGCCGGGCGATGCCCATGATACGACGAGGCGCCGCGGCGGATCGTTTTCGAGCACGGTTCCCTCGATATCAACATCGTTTGCATCGTCGTAATCTTCCATGCGCCACGCCGAACCGACGTGCCAGTCTGAGAGATTGCGGTGGTTGGCCCAGTAGCGACGTGTTAATTCAGGATCGATCAGCGCATTGAAAAGCTTGTCGGGTGTCGTCACGATGTACGTGACGTAAACGAAAGACGGCTTACTCATCAGATGAAACATCCTCCAGAATGCTTTTGAGGTCGCGCAGCGCGCGCAGTCGTTGTCGCTCGAACTTACCGATCCAGCGCTCCGCAATTTCCGCAATCGGCACCGGATTCAAATAGTGCAGCTTCTCCCGTCCGCGCCAAACACTCGCCACGAGGTTGGCCTCTTCGAGCAGCGCGAGATGCTTTGAGACTGCCTGCCGTGTCATGTCAAGGTTCGTACAGAGAGCGGCCAGCGTTTGACCGTTCTCGCGATACAGCGCATCGAGTAGTTCGCGCCGGCTCGGATCCGCGAGTGCCTTGAACGCCCGGTCCATGCTCCGCGTCCCCACCGCTCGATCATACGCAACTATATGGTTGCATGTCAAGTGCGCTGCTCTTGGTCATTTGGCGAAATGACGGTTCTGCAGCCCATTCAATGTCGACGCATGCCGATTCGCCGGATTCAGGATTAAGATCGCCGGGCAAACAGCCGGCGCAAACTCGATGCGCATGACGGCCGCTGCCATCATTGTCGCGTATTTTACCCTGCTCGGTGCTTCGCACTCGGCGAGTGCGCAAGGTTCGCGCGAAATGCGCGCGGAGCATCGGCTGGCAGCGATCGTCGGTAACACGCCGCTGCTCGTCGATTTCCTCACCCGCATGCCCAAGGGCGGCGATCTGCATCATCATCTGACGGGGGCGGTCTACGCGGAGCGCTACATCGACTATGCGGTCGCCGACAAAGACTGTATCGACAGAGCGACGCTCGCAATCGTCGCCGCGCCGTGCGCGGTTGATGGATCGACCGTGCCGGCCGCACGTGCGATCGGTGATTTCCCGTTTCGCAACCGCGTGATTGACGCGTGGTCCATTCGCAACTTCACGCCCAGTCCCGACGACCCCGATATGCGCGTGCATTTTTTCGCGACCTTCGGCAAGTTCGACCGCGTCACCAACGGCCATTGGGGCGAAATGCTCGCCGACGTCGTCGCACGCGCGGCCCAGCAGCATGAAGTGTATCTCGAGACGATGCTAACGCCGGATCAAGGCGCCGCGATTGCGCTGGCCGCACACGTCGACTACACGGCAGATCTTGAACGACTGCGCGCTCGATTCGATGCCGCCGGCATGTCGGCCGTCGTGACGCAGGCACGTGCGCACCTCGATACGGCGGAGGCGTCGCTGCGTGCCGTGCTCGGGTGTGCGGGAGCGACCCCCGATCCGGGCTGCGGCCTTGTGCTGCGCTACCAGAACCAAGTGCTGCGCGCACTTACGCCGGTCCAAGTCTTTGCACAGATGTTGGCCGGCTTCGAGCTCGCGCGAGCCGATTCACGCGTCGTTGCGGTCAATCTCGTGCAATCACAAGACGAATATCGCGCGCTGCATGATTTTGCACTGCATATGCGCATGCTCGCCTATCTTCACGCGCTTTATCCGATGGTACATATCAGTCTGCATGCCGGCGAACTTACGCCGGGCGAGGTGCCACCGGCAGAACTTTACGGCTCGCATATTCGCGACTCGATCGACATCGGCCATGCCGAGCGGATCGGTCACGGCCTCGACATTGCATACGAGCGAAATGCGCCGGCGTTGCTGGCGGAGATGCGACGCAAACATATTCTGGTCGAGGACTGCCTGTTCAGTCATGAAGTCGTACGCGGCATGCGCGGACGTGACAACGTACTACCGATGTATTTGGCCGCCGGCGTCCCGGTTGCGCTTGCGACCGACGATGAAGGTATCGTGCGCTCCGAGCTTACGTGGTACTTCCGACGTGCGGTCGAAGGCTATCATATCGATTACCTGACACTCAAACGCATGGTCCGCGATAGTCTCGATCATGCGTTTTTGCCCGGCGCGAGCTTGTGGGCCGCGCCGGAGAAATTTACGCCGGTTGCGGTTTGCGCGGGCGAAATTCCGGGCGGCGTTCCGCGGAGTGCTACCTGCCGGCGCTATCTTGCGCGCAGCAAACGCGCGGCGCTAGAGTGGCGCGAAGAAGTTGAATTCGATCGCTTTGAAGGGCAGATCTGACGCTCAGATCCTTGAGCCGCACCAGTTGGGCTACCGTCGGCAATTTCAGCGCTAACGCGCTGGTGCTCCTAATTTTTACGGTACCCATAAAGTGTCTTATCACGTCTAACGCTAGCGTCGGTTATTTAAAGCGTCCGTAACGCGATCGACGCTAAGATTATAATTGTATTCTCTCTACATGGTACTAAGTATTAAGTCGGTTTATCTGGAAACGGCCCCGCGATCGAAGGTAAGAAGCCGTAATCGTCGTTTTAATCTCCGTCTTTTATTGTTTTCATTCGACATTCATGCTACACATGTGACTTATAGACGTTGCGTCCTTCAGCTAAATGATCGTGGTGAGCAAATTACCCTTTCGCAGTATGCCTCGTGCCTTACGGTGCGTCTCCGGCGTTTGCACGCTGTTCTTTTTCCGGCTGCTCGATGGCAAGGTACGTTACGAGATCCCATGCGTTGTGCAAACCGATGAATAGCATGAGCAGGACGGCCGCGGCGAGCGCATAGGGCGCTCCGAGCGTATACATTGGAAGCAATAACGCGCCGAGAAAGATTAGCAAGTATGACACAAGCGGAAGCAGCGTGTGCCAGACCCAATCCTCAACATCGGGTTTGTAATCGGCAACGCGGCTCATACGGAAGGCGACTTGCAAGATGTACGCCATGCCGTAAATGCCGGTGATGCCCAATAGCACGCGTGGATAGACGAACGTCCGCCAAGGCGCGCTCATCACCGCCGCGACGAGTAGCGCTGCGCCGAAGTGAACGATCGTCGGCGTACTAAAAACGGCGGTTGCGAAGCTCGACCGGGGCACGCGACCCGAACCGCTGATAAGCGTGAGCACGACGAACATCAGGCCGGTCAAAGCGGCAGCCGACGATCCCATGATGACGTAAAAGTTTGCCCACGCCTGAAGCAGCGATTCGGGATGATCCATCGGCTTGCGTCCCAACGCAACGAGCGATGCCGCGCCTCTTGCGCGCGGAGCATAATCGTTAGCAGCGGTTCGCTTAGGCTTTTCCCGGCGTCATCCCTCGCTTAAATGGCTTATCAGCATTGTGACGATGTTCGCGCTCGCATGATAACAGCGACTGCGTCGCTCGATCGCTCGGTTTCGAGCCTACGGCTCGGTGATAACGGCTTCTACCTTCATCAAGCGTCGCAAAATATGTATGCTTGCATTACCCGAATACCGCTCGACAACCCGATTACGATCCGTCCGTAGCAAACGCGACGTCCGCCATACTTCTTACGAGCCTCAGCCGGACAAATGAGAGAACTTTGAGCAAACGCTAGCGACCGCGTCGAGTCGCGTTCGTTAAACGGGCGTTGTCGATCGTGGAGGATGGAGTGGCGACGAGACCGTCGCGTCGAGCGCGAGCACGATTTTACCGCGCGACTTGCGACGCGCCAGCTCTCGATATGCATCGTGTAGCAAATCAAATGGATACACGGCCGCGATCGGCATGACAAGTTCGCCCCACGCAATGAAGTTCGCAATCTCCGTTAGTATTTCGGGGCTTGCAGCCGCCGCAGAACCGTCGGTTTTGATACCGTGCTTGGCTGCACCGGCAAAGTCGATGATCGTATCGATGCGCTCGCGGGCGATTCCGAGTTCGAGCGCGAGATCGAGATAACCGCCACCGAAAAGATCGATAAACGCATCGATACCCTGCGGCACCGCTGTCTTCAGTCGCTCCGAAAGGCCGTCGCCGTATGCGACATGTTCGACGCCGACCGATTGTAGAAACGCCGCATTCTCGTCGCTCGCGATGCCGATGACGCGCGCTCCGGCGCGTCGCGCGAGTTGTATTGCAAGACAGCCGACTCCACCGGCAGCGCCGCTAACGGCAACAACGTCGCCGGCTTTCAAGGCGACTGCCCGCACGGCGCCGACCGCCGTCGTTGCTACGACGTAGAGACTACCGGCGCGAAACCAGTCAAGCATCGGCGGTTTCGCAATGAGTTTCGCCGGCTCGCTGACGACGTACTCGGCTTGCGACGACCGTTGTTCGGACCAACCGATAACTTCGTCGCCGACGGCAAACTGCGTTACACCGGTACCGGTAGCGCTAACGCGTCCGGCGTAATCCGTTCCTTGCCCGAACGGAAAGTCGCGCGGATACATATCTTTGAGATAACCTTCGCGGATCGAGATCTCACCCGGATTCGTTCCAGCGGCGACGACCTGCACCAACACTTCCCCCGGTTTCGGCTCGGGTGTCGCAACATCGACGATTTCGAGTTGTTCGATTCCGCCGTAAGCGGACAGTTGCACGGCTTTCGGCATATCCGTCGCGGTTCCGTTAGCGCATGAAGCAGCCCTGCGGAATCCCATGCAGCGTTCGGAACACCGGCGCATCGATTGCACTTGTATGAATTCGATCGCCGTCTCGACTTCGCATCTGATCGCGGCGGGCACTGAATCATCGGATACGATCGGGTGCCGAGAAAGCAACAACAGCAAAGTTGCTTGGCGTTACGCGAATCGCAACGTCGGTCATTGCTTTGCACACCGGAGGTGAACGGGTTCTGCACAGTGCTAAGGCTATTCGCTATTAACGGCCATTACGTTATACATGGAAACACGGCGCGCGTAGACGTGAGTCAACGGCTATGACAAATCGCGTTTGAGACGGTAACTGATACGGCTCGGCCTGCTACCTGCGTCGAGTAACTCGCCGTTGCGCACGACATTCTCTCGAAAAGACGGCTTGCAACACGCGAATGCGCCGATTCGCACGCTCTCGTCCGAGCCGCACAGTTACTCACGATTGAGACGTCCGGCGATCTGGCGTCGGCCGCGAAACGTCAGGTGCAGCAAGTCGCCACTCGCAACGGCACTGCACCCGGTTATCGTTGAACGAGAATCGTCAGATGCCGTTCACATCGGCTCGTCTTCATGTGAAGTGCGCGTACGACGGTAAGCCTGGCAGGGTCCCCGTCGATTGCCGTGTCGTCGCCCGGGCGGAGGAAGTCGCCCTTGGCGTCGAAGCGCATCGCTCGCGGTCTTTTTCCGGAGCCGGCAACATGGCATACGAATACAATCCGAACTCCGCTCGATTCGACATCCCTAATCCGCATCGGATCGAGAACGTGTTCATCGGCATCTGCGGCGTGGCATGCTTCGTCGCGGGCATTTGGCTGTTGGTCGAAGCGCGAACCAACTATTTTGAGCGGGACCCTGCGCGATTTGCAAAATCGATCGTGTCCGCGCTGAGTTTGCTTGCGTTGGCAATCTCGTTTGCGTACGTGGTAATGCAGCAGTTGCGCTTCTTCTTCGGTCGTGGTCAGCCCGCCGATCTCGTGCCGAGCTTGAGCGGCGATGAAATCGGCTACCGGCCCGCAGACGGCTCGGGCCGCCAGATCGGCGATGCGGCAGTGCTGCGTCAAACGCTTCAACAAAACGCAATAACGTACCGAATTCCGAAAGGTCCGATCGACAGCTTTTTGTATTCGATCGTGCGTAGTTTGGTGTACTCGCCGCGGCTGACGCAAGATCGCGTGCGCGCGCAGTTCCGAAATTTGCTTGCAATCACGTTCGTTCTGTTGCTTTTCGCGGTGTCGCTGCTCGGCATCCGTAATGCCGCGGCGATCGGCTGGATCGGCTGGTTCTACTTCTTCCTGACGAACGCGGTCGTGCTGCAGCCGATTTTCGGCGGCCGGCTTAGACGCGTGCAATTCTCGGAACGCCTCGTCGTCGGTTTTATTGCGCTGGCGATCGTCATGCCGGCGATCTTCGCATCGCTCGTGCCGCCACGCGGCTACACCTTAGCCCCGTACATCGACATCGTGCCCGTCACGTTTCTCATCCTGGTTACGGCATTTAGCGTGACACTGCTGCTTTTTCGCGCGGGCATTGCAAACACCATCAAGCCGACGCAAATTGCCATCGCGCCGCATCTTGAAACGCCTAGCGTCAACGTGAGCCCCGAGCAGATTTACACCGAGCTCAAGCGCGAACTGCAGCGGCAGTGGCAAGAGCAAGTTCCGAACCGGACGTACATGCGGCGTCTACCGGACGTCAGTGCGCGGCAGGGCGCCTTTAGCGCCGACGTAATCGAAGAAACGCAGCCGATCCCCGTCGACGTCCAACCAATGACGTTCGAGCGCGCGTTTGCTTTATCGACTACTCGGCCGTTAGTGATCGTCGACGTCGTTTGTGCGGCGCTAACGATCCTTGGTGTGCTGCTCGTATGTGCGGGAACGCGCGGGTACACTTCGTACGATTCGCTCGTTGCCGGCGGTGCGTCTGTGCTCGTCGGTGCGGCCGGGATTCGCTCGGCGAACGATTTCTGGCGCCGCTTCGAGTTTACGTCGCGTATTTACTGGATCGACTGGAACGGCACCTATGCTCGCGCGGCGACCAAGATCGGCGCGCTGTTGACCGATCGCGTTCACACCGAGCGCGAAGTTATCAGCGTGGAATCGATGACCCTGCGCGTGTGGGTCGCGGAACTCGACTCAGTGGCATTCAATACCGACCAAGATCGCGATCTTGTCGCCATCCGCGGACTTCCATTAGAAGCTGAACGTCTGGGGCGCTGGCTCTCGGCCTTTGCCTATAATCAAGGCTCAATTATGGCACCGACGTCGGCCGTCGACGTTGCCCGCATGGAAGCGATCAATACCTTAAATGTCGATCCGATGGCCGAAACAGCGCACGTTCCGCGCATCGATCCGGCGCTGCAGTCGGGCATAAGGACGGGCGCTGTAACTCCCCCGCTGCATCGCTTTTGCGTCAGCTGCGGTGCCAAAGCTGCGGCCGCCGGTGCGCTTTTTTGCTCGTCGTGCGGCGCCAAGCTCCTCTAGATACGTTCAGCGAAAGCACGTCGAGCGATGCTTTCGCCTTGAAAGTAGACAAAGGCCGCGAAACGCTACGTCGCGCGTCGTCACAGCGCATCAACACAGGAAACCGCGTTGTCGTAGAAATTCGGGAAACGAGCTACTCTTGCTTCGATGAATCTCCAATAACGCTACCGGCCTATCTACTGTTCCAAGCGAGACTTGCCGGCGATTCGGCCTGACGAACAAAGGTGACGGGATGCGTTGCTCGCAGAGCTTTATTTAATCGCCTAAGCAACGCGCCGGCAAAATGCGGAACTCGAGGTAGCGGCTGTGGCGCCGGAATCGAGACGTAAACGACCGGTGAGGAAGACGGCAGTGTTCCTGTCGCCGACTACGTACGCGGCCGGTACGACTTGCCGTTACAATAGTGCGATGGAACGTTTGAGACGTCTGGTCTTCGCACTGTGCTCTACCGTCTTGGGAAGTACCCTCGCAGCAACGCCGGTGGCCGCAAGGATTCTCCCGGTCGCGCCGGCTCTCGGTGCGATCAGCGCCAACCAAAACGTTGCGCCGGGTGGCAGCCTGCAGCACGGGCGGCTGCGCATCGCGCTCGTTGCGCGGCGCGGACTGTGGCGTCCCGATGGACCCGGAACGCTCGGACTCCCGATCGAAGCGTTCGGCGAAGCCGGGCGGCCGCTTCAAATTCCTGGTCCGCTCGTCCGGGTACCGCTCGGCACGCGCGTCGAGGCAAGTGTCCGCAATGAGCTTCCGCACGACATTTTCGTGCGCGGTCTCAGCGCGCCGGCCGGCGCGGCGGCGCGTGTCTTACGCGTTCGCCGCGGCGCAATCCGTCGCGTCACGTTCCTACTCGATAAGCCGGGAACGTTCGGCTACTACGCAAGTACGACCGGCGAAACGGTTGATTCGCGTATCTTCGACGATGCAGAGCTGTCCGGAGCGATCGTGGTCGACGCGCCGCATGTGCCGCGCATCGACCATGTGTTCGTGCTCGGCGTCTATGCGCCCGTGCGGCGCCCCGATGGATCGCCGCATTTCATCTACTTACTCGAAACCATTAACGGCCGCTCGTTTCCGGCAACCGAACGGCTCGTCTATCAGCGCGGCCGCCGCGTCCGCTGGGGCGTTTACAACGCCAGCTCGTTAATTCATCCGATGCACTTGCACGGTTTCTTCTTTCGCACCGACCGGCCCGATGCGTACGACGAGGTGACGCACCCGTTTTACCCGGGCGATGCTGAGGTGCTATCGTGGACAGCGGATCGCGCCGGTGATTGGATGTTTCATTGTCACATCGACGATCACATCACGCGTCACGCACCATTACGCGCTATGCTGGCGCGCAAACCCGATCCGCAGCTGACGGTTACCAAGCGCTATCATCTCGCGAATCAGCCGATGGCTTCAATGGTCGTCGCCGTTAGCGTTTTACCCGGTAGTCACGGTCGCGAAGCGGTGGCGGCCTCGCCCGCACGTACGCTCGCGCTCGACATTAATTCGGATGTTGTCCCCGGTGCGCAGTTCGGCTTATCGCGTGACTCGTTCAAGCTGACTGAAAACGGGCGCACCGCGTCGTCGACGGGGTCGCTTGGACCGCCGATCGTGCTGACGCAGGGTGCACCGGTTGCGATTGCCGTGACGAATCACATGTCGGAATCGACGAGCATTCACTGGCATGGAATAGCGCTTGAGAACAGTTACTTCGACGGCGGCGCCGGCATGGGGATGGCGTCGATGTCGAGCGGGCGGATGCCGCCGGCAATTGCACCGGGCGATACGTTCGTCGCGCGCTTCGTCCCGCCTGACGCCGGAACGTTCACGTATCATTCTCATCTTGATGACGGGTGGCAACTTGCCGGTGGACTCAGCGGGCCATTGATCGTTTTGCCGCGCGGACAAGAGTTCGACGGACGGACCGATCACATTGTGATGATCTCCGAATTCTTTTCCAACGCCGGGCGTCCGCCGCTGGCGATCAACGGCTTTGCACCGCCGCCCGCAATTGTCGCGCATGCCGGCACGGCGCAACGCTTGCGCTTTGCGAACCTGACGCTGGCCGGTCAAAATCTCGTTGTTTCACTCTGCGACGGAGCGCGCGTCTTGCAATGGTCGCCGATTGCAAAGGACGGGCGCGACATGCCGCTTCGGCTGCAGCGCCCCGGCGTCGCGACGCACGCGCTGACGATCGGTGAAACGCGCGATTTCCGCTTTACTCCGGAACGTGCCGGAACGCTCACGCTCAACGTCTACGACGCGGATGATAACGGCGCACTGGTCGCCTCCCAGCGTATCGACGTGTCGGGACCCTAAGGTCGTTTGAGCCGCTTCACGTTGCGGTCGGGTTGTTGCCGGCCGGCAGCACGATCGACTCCGATCGTGCAAACGCTACCGCATCGAAGTGCGGCGTCCATTCAGAACCCTTGCGGGCAGGAGCGGCAGCTCATGCCGTGAGGTTGCGGCGACAATTCGGAATCAGTTGCCGTTACGCGATCGCGCCGGTGTTTCGAGATGGAGAACCCGAACTCGATTCACGCAAAAACGCCTCGGCCGTTCGCAAGCTGAGCGCCATGATCGTGAGCGCCGGATTTGCCGACAAGGAGCTTGGAAAGACCGAGTTATCGCAGATCCACAAATTCTTGATATCAAAGCTTCGACCCGCGTTGTCGACGACGGCGGTACGCGGATCGTTGCCCATGCGGCACGTGCCGATCGTGTGAGCGAAGCGATCGAGGCTCCACACATCAGTTGCCGCAGCTTGCTGCCAAAGTTCGCCCATCAGCTTCTCGGCGTGCCGCTTTACGAGCGTTTCGTTCGGCCCGGCAGTGAAGTATACGCGCGGTTTGCGCATCCCGGTTTGGTCGGCCTCATCGGCAAGCTCGAGATAGTTGCCGGCTTGCGGCAAGCACTCCCCGTTGATACCGATGCCCGCAACGTGATTGTAGCGCTGAAGATAATCAACTAAGGATTGACCCCATAAGCCGCGGCCACGCGTTACGTTTTGGCCCCATGTGATCGGAACGACGCCGAGACTTTGCACGATATACCCGCCTGCAAAATCCGCGTCTGCCGCCCGTACCAAGTCCTCGGTGATAAGCGACGACGGGTAACCTTTGTTGGGCCGTATCTCGGATTCAAACGTGCCCCAAACTTGTGTGGCAACGTGAGCCATGTAGTTGCGGCCGACCTGACCGCTTGAATTCGCGATCCCGAGATGCAAAAGTAAGCGCGGCGTCTCGATCGCGCCGGCGCACAAGAATACCGCACGACAGCGTTGCCGCCGCTCGCCGCCGCCGCTCCGGTAGATGACCGCGTCGATAGTGCGGCTCGTATTGAATTCGAATCCGACGACGGTACATTCCGGACGAATCTCGGCACCCGCATCGACGGCTAATGGAAGATACGTAACATCCATACTCGCCTTTGCACCGATCCGGCAACCCTGATGGCACGCGCCGCAATTGATGCAAGCCGGGCGCACGAGGTTGTCGGTTTGCACGTGATTTCGCGACACGACGGCAACGGGCGCGTCGGTCGCCCGCAGTCCGAGCGCGGTACAAGCCGCGTGCATCAGCTGCGCCGGTGCATTGCGCGCTACGGGCGGTAGCGGATAGCGCCGCGCTGCATCCCACGGATACGAATGAGGGCCGGACATGCCGATGAACGCTTCGACGCGCTTGTAATACGGAATGAGTTCCTCGATCGTCAACGGCCAGTCTGCGCCGACGCCGAACTCGGTATGCATCCGCAAGTCGCGTTGATCCGCGCGCGGACAGAATGCACCCCAGTGTAATGTCGAGCCGCCGACGCCCGTTCCGCTATTATTTGCGCCAAAGACATTGGGCGTCTCGCCTGCGCTCAAGCGCTCGTTGAGCCAATAGATACCGCATGCCGCAATTTCATCGGCGGCAAAGTCTTCGGGCGTCCAGTTTCGCCCGGCTTCGAGAGCTACTACCGACAAGCCGGCGCTTGCCAAACGCGCCAGCAGCGGTGACCCGCCGGCGCCGGTTCCGATAACAACGGCGTCGACGTTATCAGCGTCGCGATACTGCTTCATTGCGGCGAGGTTCATATGTTGAACTCCGCTGCAGCAACGGGCTCCCACGCTTCGCGTTCCGCGAGGCCGACGCGTGCAAAGCCGCTTTTCGGCCGGCCGTCGCCGCCGTTCGCGATTCCGCTATAGCCGATGCGCGCCAATGTTTGCGGATGCCCCAAATAATGTTTGACGGCGTCCGCGCATACGTCCGCGAACCACCTGCGCATTTGAGCCGCGTTCAATGCAGCGGACGAATCGGCAGCAGCGTCGGCGAGTTGCAAGCCGTCGCCGGCGATACGCGTTAACAGTTGGTCCTGCCCTGCGCCTTGCAGCGCAGCAAAGTCGTGCCCGTACGCTTGACGCGCCGCTTCGTTGAGGGTCAGCAGCGCAGCACGATACGCTTGGGCATCGGGCGGCAACTCGGCGAAGCGCCACCCGTCGCCTGGTCCGAGCACCAGTTCGGTGTCGATGCGCGCTGCAAGATCGATTCGTCCGGTACCGGTCTGCGGTACGACGCGATCGAGTACGGCGCGCAGCGCAGCAAAGGCACCTCGATCCATGGCGGCGGGTGCGTAGTCTGCATCATCGGGCCGTTCGCGTACTCGCAGCACCGCGCGTGTTTTTTCGCCGACGCGGTTTGAAGCAATGAGGTCGCGATAGGCGTTACTCGCCGCCGTCAAATGCTCGCGGTGACGAACCACTGCTGCCGCGTGGTCGTCGATCGAGCGCGCGAGTTCTTGTGGACGTTCGAGCGGCAGCAAATGTTTTGCGCCGGCGATCGTTATCAGGCGTGCGTTTGCAAAATGCGGCACCATCTTCACACGCTGCGCGGCCGGACCAAGATTTGCGTCGTTGGCACCGGCGACGATCAACGCCGGCGTTTGCAGAACGCCCACCCGATCGGTCCAATCTTCGCGACTGCCGGCTTCCAACCACGCGCGCCAAGCGGCGCGGTTCGCTCGCAGCACGTCGCTAACCGCGGAATCGTTGAGCTTCAATCCCAAATTAGCGCTGATATTGGCGTCGACATAGCGTTGCGCGTCGGTGCGATTCGAGAATGCATCGCCATCGAACCAGCCGAGCATCGCTTGCCGTTGGGCTTCATCCATCGGTTCAGGACCGGGCGGCGAGCCGGCGACGAGGATGATCCCTTCGAGGCCGGCGAGTCCGGTCGCACCGTCTTCGGCGCGGCGCGCCAGCACCGCAGCTACTTTTGCACCCATGCTATGACCGGCGATCATCCATCGGCGCGGCGCGCGCAAGTGTATCTCCCGTGCGATGGTGGCCGCCATCTCTTCCACCGTGTAGCCCTCAACCGCGGCCGCCATGCCGAAGCCCGGTAGATCGAGACCCTCGCAGCGCAACCGTTCAAGGAGTGCGCCGACCGGTGCCCATTCTCGCCGGCTGCCGCCCAGATAGTGAAGACAAAACAGTAACGGACGATCGTAATCGGGGGGCTGGACCTCAAACACAGATCGTCAGACGCTCCGGAGAAATAATTGATTCCGGACGATCTCCGTCTTAACGTCAACGCGTACGTGCAGCGTGCTGCCGCCGGTTCCCTGCGTCGCTTTTGCGTTGCTGTGTGCGGTCTACGACGTGCGCTGTTCGCTCGCGAAGAACTCGGTTACCGGCTTCCGCGCAATTGCCTAACGTGCAAATGCGCTAACGAGCGGAACACCCGCAACCGACATCGCGACAGCCATCAGACACATTGCAAGCGACGCTGCCGCACCGCTCGTTTCGCCCTCCGCTACGGCTTGCGCCGTACCGATACCGTGCGAGATACATCCGAGGGCCAGGCCACGGGAAAGCGCATCGCGCAGTCGCAATAAGTCGAGCAACGCCGGACCGATGACAGCACCGCAAATACCGGTCGCGACGACGACGACGGCGATCAACGCCGGCGAAATCTGCATGAACGAGGCATACTGGATTGCAACTGCTGCCGTGACGGATTTCAGCAGCAGCAGTGCGGTTATTCCGCGATCGAGCCGCATGAGGTGTGCTAACAACACACTGACGACGATTGTCGCCGCCGTACCACTTGCCAAGCCCGTCACGAAGGCGAGCCCGTTGCAACGTAAGACGGAGCGTTGCTTGTACAGGATAACGCCGAGAGCAGCGCAAGCCGGACCGATCCATACCGTAATCGATTGCTGCCCCAGTGCATAATCGGCGTACGACATGCGGCTTAGTTGCAACAAGATGATAATGAAAATGACCGACGTTAACGCCGGTGTCGTGAATGGCGACGTCCAGCGTTTGCGCAGGTGCAAGCTTATGATATACGCACTCAAGGTGAGCGCTAACGCGCCGACGTCATTCATGCTGCACCTGTCGCGTGCGAATAGCGTTCGCTGTAACGGCGGCAGTCGCGATCCCGGCACCGACGCTGAGAAGTACGATTGCAGCCAGCGGTGCGAGCAAGGTGCTCGCTCCGCGCAATGCGATGATGCCGACGGCGAACGGTACAAAGAACAAGCTGAGGTGCCGTACGAGCAGCGTGGCGCCGCGGTCGAGAGATTTGAGCGGAATGCAGCCGCTCGTCAAGAGCGCAAAAGTAACGAGCATCGCAAGAGCGTTGCTCGGAACGGGGACATGAAGCCGGCGCGTTAATTCGTTCGTACCAGCGCTGATTGCCCAAAACGCGGCAAGGGCAAGAACGTACTCGGCGATGGTGAGCGTCCGGGAAGAGATCGAAACGCCTGAACGCATGGACGAACCTCAACGAGCGGCGCGTTCAAAGCCGGATACCGATGGCTTGGCAACGCGGGCTTCGATCGACATCATAAAACACAAACGCGCTGCGTCGCATCCGTAGTGCATCGCGGTCGCGCCGGCGCCGACCATTAAATAGCGGAGGCTTGAACGGTCGCTACGGCAGCTTGAGCTGTAACAACGCTAAGGTGCGGTCGTCGGCTGCTCCGTTCGCGTAACGTTGCAACGCTTGGTTGAAGATGCTGTTCGCTTCACCGTCGGCAACCGCGAATAACGTCATGCACGAGCGAAATTTGAAATCGTCGGGGTTTCCGAACACCGCGTAAAGTGACGGTGCATTACTTTCGAGCACGAGTGTCGTACACGCGCAAAGCCGTGGGCCGAGAACTGGATCAACAAGGAACGCTTGCGCTTCCTCGAGCGCTGAAAAGCCGAAGAATTGCGCCGTCGCCGACCGGCCCAGCTCGCGAAGCTGCGGAAAAATGTACCACATCCAATGCGTGCGCTTTCGGCTTGCCTGAAGCTCGCATACGACCGTTTCATAGACAGCACTTTGTGCCGTAATAAACCGGTTGAGATCGAATGGATCCGCCTGCGCAGACATTCCGGCTCCTTTCTTCGCTTCACGAGCGCTGCTTGTCCTCGAGCCTCGACCGCCGTGGCCGCCCATGCTTGTGCCGCTCGATGCGCCGGTTGCCGGTGCTTACAACCGTATGCCTCGATTCACCCTGCGCGGGAAATATCCAAGCCGCAAAGCGCGAAACATTGGTGTCAGCTGTGAAAATTGCGACGTTCAACATCAATGGAATAAACGGTCGACTGGCCAATCTGCTCGATTGGCTTGAAACTTCGCGTCCGGACGTTGCATGTCTGCAAGAGATCAAGTGCCGGAATGCGGATTTCCCGCATCGCGCGCTCAATGCCGTCGGCTACCACGGCATCTGTCACGGGCAGGGACCGCACCATGGTGTGGCCGTGCTCGCGCGTGGCGTCGAACCGCTCGAAACGCGCCGTGGATTGCCGGGAAGTTCGAGCGATCGTGAAGCGCGTTATTTAGAAGCGGCAGTCGACGGAGTGCTCGTCGGTTGCCTGTATCTTCCCAACGGTAACCCACAGCCCGGTCCGAAATTCGATTATAAATTAGCTTGGTTCGAGCGCTTGATCGCGCACGCGGCGGAACTGCAGCAACTCGGCATACCCGCCGTACTTGCGGGCGATTACAACGTCGTACCAACCGATGCGGACGTTCGGAGCGTGCGCTCGTGGCAAGATAATGCCTTACTGCACCCTGCCGCCCGGGCTGCCTACCGGCGACTTCTCGCGCAATCGTGGACCGACGCTATCCGCGTGTTGCATCCGACCGAACCGATGTATACGTACTGGGACTATCTGCGCAAAAGCTGGGGCCGTGACTCCGGGATGCGACTCGATCATCTGCTTCTTAGTGCGAGCCTCGCGGACCGGCTGACCGACGCGGGTGTCGACCGCGACGCCCGCGCGAAGGCGAATGCAAGCGATCATGCTCCGGCGTGGATCAACCTCAGTGCGGGTTGATTACGCGCCTAGACCTTGACCGTAGAAGCTTGAAAGATTTCGTCGATTGCTTTGCCGAGCGAGGCGTCGAACTCGGCGTCGCTCATCGATGACTTTAAATCATCGACCAGAGCACGCGAAAAGCTCGCGATCATTCCATGATTGCGAGCCAGACGCGCGCAAGCATCCGCTCGCGAATAACCGCCCGATAACGCGACGACGCGCTCGACGCGCTCGTCGGCGATCAGCGGCGCATACAGATCGGGGACATCGGGTATCGTGAGCTTCAACATGACGCGGCCGCCGGTCGGCAACGTATCGAGCCCTTTGGTAATCTCGCTAAGTAATATCGATTCCGCGGCCGGCTTGTCGGGGCTTTTAATTGATACCTCCGGTTCCAAAATCGGCATCAATCCGTGCGCTGCAATCTGCGCGCCGATCTCAAATTGTTGCTTGACGATCGCGGCGATTCCGGTCGGATTGGCCCGAGCGATCGTCGAGCGCATCTTCGTGCCGTACACCCCTAATCGAACCGCCCGCGCGAGCAAGTCATCCAAGCCGCTGATCGGCTTCATGAGGCTTACGCCGTCGGTCTCGAGCTGCAATCCTTGATCGACTTTGAGAAACGGCACGACGCTGCGATCCTCCCACAAAAACGCCGGAACCGGTTTGCTCTCGACTTGACCGTCCATGGTGCGCTCGAAGAGAATCGCTGCAATGACTTTGTCGCCGCTAAACGCCGGCGCCGTCATGATGCGCACGCGCATTTCGTGCATGAGCTTGAACATCTCGGCATCGCCGTCGTACGCATTCTCCGGAATTCCGTAAAGCCGCAACGCTCCGGGCGTTGAGCCGCCGCTTTGATCGAGGGCGGCAAGAAAGCCGGGTTTTCCGGCGATTTGTTCGCTCATCGCGACACTTGACACGATACACACCTCCACGAGATACGGTCGTTGAACACGTCGACGGATGTTACGTTCGCCGTAGCGTTCGCCCGCGGCCGACAGCTGCAATGCGGGTGAACCAACGCGTAACAACTTGGCCGCAACGTATCGCATCGGCCTGCCTCGTTTGCAGCGCATCAATTCTTTTTCGCTGCCGGCGTTGCGCACATCCACGCGTACGATCGCGCGAACTCGCGTAACAGCCGGGCGACAAAGTTCTAGCGTAGCGGGCTGAAGTCAGTCGGCACCAGAATGCAATTGCTTTGCGTTTGAAATAGCGGCAGTGCGGTCTTGAGATAATCCTGCCAGCCCGGCGCCGACATGAGCGTCCTACGACGTTGCTCGCGGTCCGCCATGTCGACGTACTTCCACCAAAAAACCACTTGATGCAACGTTCCCACGTCGGTTGTAAAGACGCCGACCGGCGCGCCGAGAATCGGCCATTGAATCGGTGCACCAACGGCTGTATAGACGTTCATGAAATCGCCGACTTTGCCGGGATAGCAGCTATACGTTCGCGCATCAATGATCACGATTGCGGCTCCGTATGCGCAGAGCTAATTCGTGGGAACGGGCTCGCGCGCCGCACTGCTTCGCGCCTCGACCCGAGCACCGCCGTTCGCCTCCGCCGGCTGTCCGATGCCGCTGAGTTGTTCGACGATCGTGTAGATAATTGCTGAATCCAACTCTCCCTTGTGCTGTGCTTTGGCAGCGCGCAGCACCTCGAGCGCCACCGATGCAACCGGCGTTGCCGCACCGACGGCGTTTGCCAGCGCTACCGCCGTCGACAGATCTTTGTGCATGTTATTGGTCGAAAAGTGCGGCGCAAAATCATGATCGATCATACGCTGGCCGCGAGTCTCCATCGCCCCCGTCCGCGCACCACCGACGCTCGTAATCTCGCGAAGACAGTTCGGATCGATACCGGCTTTGCGCGCTAGAACAAGAGCCTCGGCAACGGCTTGAATGGCCACGCCGAGGATGAGGTTATTTACGAGCTTGAGCGTCGAGCCCGTTCCGGAAGGTCCGGCGTGTACGATGACCGTTGAAAGCTTCTCAAGCAGCGGACGCACCGCTTCGACCGTGTCGGCGTCGCCGCCGATCATGATCCCGAGCTTTGCGGCTGCGGCAACCTTCGGATTGCCGGTAACCGGGGCGTCGAGAAAACGTACGCCGCGCTCGGTCGCGCGAGCAGCGAACGAACGTGAACTCTCCGGCGGGATCGAACTCATGTCGATCACGATCGAACCGGGTTTTGCCGATGCGAGGATGCCGTCGGAACCGCAGATGACTGCTTCCGCCGCAGCCGCATCGGTGACCATCGTCATGATGACGTCCGCGTGCAAAGCGAGTTCGCGAATCGAAGCGGCCCACGATGCGCCGGCCGCTAACAGCGGCTCGGCCTTTTCTTTCGTGCGATTCCAAACCGCAACGTCGTAGCCGGCCTTCAACAGATTAACTGTAATCTGCGTTCCCATGAGGCCCAACCCGACAAAGCCAACGCGCATAATCGTTTCCTTTTCTGACTCGCCGTCGTAGTTACCACGTCGTTCCGAAGGCGGTTCGCAATTCGTCGAGCGCCGGCTCAGCAAGCGCTGCCGGCTTCGGATCCGAGCGCAGCCAAAGCTTGGCGGTCTCCTCGAGTTCTTCAAGCGCACATGCCGCAGCGAGCGGCGTTTCGCCCCACACGACGGGACCGAGCCGTTCGAGCAGCACCGCCCGCACGTGCTTGGGCAAAGCGCGGATGTGCTCGGCGACCTGCGGATCGCCCGGCCGATAATAGCGCACGAGCGGAACGTGACCGAGCTTCATAACGAAATACGGTGTGATCGGCGGCAATACGTCGGTTTCGCGCCAGACACCCGTCAATGTCAGTTGTACGAGACTGGTTGAATGCGTGTGAACGACGGCTCCGATGCCCGGATCTGTAGCGTATATCGCTCGATGCAAGTGCAACGTCTTTGACGGTTTGTTGCCGGAAAGCCGGCTGCCGTCGAGGCCGACTTTTGCAAGCATCGCCGGCTCGAGGTAACCGAAGCACGCATCCGTCGGGGTGATAAGCCAGCCATCCGGCAGACGCGCGCTGATGTTACCGGACGTACCCACGGTATAACCGCGTTGAAATAAGCTGATGCCGACGCGGCAAATTTCGGTACGCAACGCGTCCTCGTCATCAGGCATGTGCGGCGGTCTCGTGGAACGCCAACGCCTTCGAGAAAAAATCGAGCGATCCGAAATTCCCCGATTTGAGCGCAAGCGCGATCGGGTCGGGACCCGGCGTCATCGTCCATGGAACGCCGGGATCGATTTGCTCCCCGATTCGAAGCGCCGTGACGTTCAAGGCTTGGACGACCGCACCGGACGTTTCCCCGCCCGCGATGACGAAGCGCCGGACGCCTCGCGCATGCAGAGCCCGCGCAATCTCCGCTAGGGCCGACTCGACGAGTGCTCCGGCTGCAGCAGCGCCCAATGCTGCTTGAACGGCCTGCACCTGTGTCGGGGCGGTCCCGGCATAGATGAGCACCGGTTCGCCGGCGTGCGTTTCGTGAGCAAACGTAAGGGCGGCGTCGACGACCTGTGCCATTCCGTCCGCCCCAGCGGCTAATTTAAACGGATCGACATAAAAGGCCGGCCGGTCCGAACGCCAGCGGTCGATTTGGGCAAGTGTTGCTTGCGAACAGCTGCCGGCCAGAATGACGGCTCGTTCCCCGGCCGGCGACTCAACGTCAGCTCGAGCGGTCGTTTCAATCGTACGCGCGTCGCATAACGCCCGTGCCACACCGCGGCCGAGCCCCGAACCACCGGTCGCGAGCCGCAGATCGATGGCAACTTGCCCTAAGACGTCGAGATCGCCATCGGAGATCGCATCTGCGACGGCGATGCTATCGCCCGCGGCATGTAGCGCTTGCAATGCGTCGCGACACGCATCGTAACCGCGTGTAACGTCCGCATACCGGAGCAGCCCGACGCGTGCGCTGGACTGCCGTTGTAACACGCGAACGAGATTCGCATCCCGCATCGGCGTCAGTGGATGCAGTTCCATACCCGATTCACTAAGCAGCCGGTCGCCGACGAATAGATGGCCGCGGAATACCGTTCGTCCGGTTTCCGGAAACGCGGGGCACGCAAGTGTCAGCGGAGTCCCCAGCGCGCGCATGAGCGCATCGGTGACCGGCCCGATATTACCCGCGTCGGTTGAATCAAACGTCGAGCAATACTTAAAATAGTACTGCGAGCAGCCTTGTTCGCGCAGCCAGCGCAACGCTTCAAGCGACTGCTCGACGGCATCCGCTGCAGGGACGGTTCTCGTCTTAAGCGATACGATCACGGCAGCGACCGGCTCGCCAAGAGCCGTCGCCGGCACACCGATCGTCTGGATCGTGCGAATACCTTGACGCACGAACGTGTTTCCCAAATCCGTTGCGCCGGTGAAATCATCGGCGATACAGCCCAGTACCGGCGAATCGCTCATCGGATCGTTACGGGCATGTAAGCGCGGCACAACGAATTCGGAGCGGCCGCAATTGCGAGCCGCTCTAAACCGTCGTGCAATCGTCGGTTTTCGGCGCCGAGAATTAGTTGACGCCGGGCAAAACCGGAACCGGCTCGTCGACGTGCAGAACGGTGCTCGTCTCGACATTGCCGTTCTCGCCGTTGCTTGCATGTCCGTTAGCGTTTTGCACGGCTCCGCGATGAGCGTTACCAGACGTAACGCCGGCGGTGTGACCGTTGCTGCTTTGCGCGACCGCGGCGACCGGTTCGGCGAACGAGATCTGTCCGCTGAACGGCTTGTAAAAGACGCCGTCTTTCATAATCGCCAAGAAGCTGTTGCGGTCTTGCAACAGGCTCAAATCGAGCAACGGATTACCGTCGACGAGCAGAATGTCGGCCAAGTAGCCCGGCGCAATGCGGCCGATCTTCTCACCCGATTTGCCGGCCCACGCAATGCCGCCGTAGGCGGTTGCCGCACGCAGCGATTCCCACGGCTCGAAGCCCAGCAGATTCACGAAGTGCTCGAGATCGCGTGCTTCGGTGCCGTGCGGTAACCACGCAAAGCCGTAATCGCCGAACGGCAGCACGTAAATACCGGCAGCATGCATCTTTTTCATCGTGATGATGCCTTGCTCGAGTTCGTTCTTATTTCCGATCATTTCCGCGATATCGGTCGTTATGCCGAAGTCTTTGGCTTCATACGTCGTGTTGTAACGGGCGGCCAAACCCGGTACCACGTAATGTTTATCTTTGACTTTGGCGAGTTCGGCGATCGTTTCGTCGGTTGCGAAGCTTGCATGATAGATGAATTCAACACCGTGTTTCATGCATTGGCGTACCGAACTATCAGCGTGCGCATGCGCTGCGAGCCGCTTGCCGATGTTGTTTGCCGTATCGCAGATGGCGGCGCACTCTTCGTCGGTCATCGGGTTGTCGTAGGCCGACATCTTCGGATAGCAAAAACTATCACCCGAGTTGTTGAACTTGATGAGATCGACGCCTTCGCGGATCAACATGCGCACGGTTTTGCGAAACTCGTGCGGCCCGTCGCAAATAATCGAGACAGAGGGGTGCTTTTGATCGAGCTGGTCGTCGTCGGCTAAACCACCCGTCACGGTGAGTTCGGGCGACCCCGCCAGCAGCCGCGGACCGGGTATTTTGCCGGCATTGATTTCATTGCGAATGACGATATCCAAGCGCGGCTTGGCAGCGGCGGCACCGACCGCTGCCGTGAAGCCCATATCGAGCATCCGCTTTGCGTTGTGCATCGAAACGAGCACGTGCTCTTCGATCGGAAGCGCCGTAAGCTCCGGCAACGTCGTGCCGTTGATGTACGTCAGATGGCAATGCGTGTTGATCATGCCGGGCATCAGCGTACTGCCGCCGGCATCGACGACTTCAACGCCTTCGCGCGATAATTGTTCGCTTGGACCGGCGACGGTCTCGATCCGGTTTCCGTCGACTAAGACCTCGCCCGGCACGAGCTCTTTGCCGGTTCCCTCGAAAATCATGACGTTTGTAAACAGAATTTTCGACATCGCGTTCCCTTTCGTTGCGGTGCTGATCTCGGAGTTTTAAGCGTGTTGCATACTGACGCGATCGGAGACTCGCTCGCGCAGCGAGGATGGTAATGCATCGACCGGAACGTTACCGTCGGCACTCTCGGCGTATGCGGATGCAGCGAGCAATAACGCCGACGCATCGTCTTCAGTGAGTCCGCTAAAGCGGATGAGCGTCTTGCCCGGCGCACGCAATGCAGCCGCACACGGATGCGGACAACTGTTGAGGCACTCGACGGCACGTATGGTCGTGACGCCGTTTCGGCTTTGCCGGCGAATCGCATTGGCCAAACGCTCGCCCGGAGTCGGCTTGGCCGCCGAACGCGCGGCGTTCCGATCGCAGGTGATGCAAACGAAGATCTTACCGCTCATACCGCCGACCGTTGCCGCTGCCGCGCGTAAAAAACGGTTAGCGCGTAATTAAGCTGCTTGGCCCGTTCAACCGGCGCCCAGTGGCCGCACCCGGCAAGAACTTGGAATTCGGCGCCTTTGATGGCGCTGGCCAGCGCTCGGCCGACGTCCGGCGGGGCCGTTCGATCTTCATCGCCGGTCACGAGCAGCGTCGGGCACGCGATCCGCGCGAGATCCGCGCTGTGCGCATCGGCGACAACCTCGCAATTGCGGGCATAGCCTTCGGGCGATTGCCCCATCACGCTTTCGCGTACGAACGCGGCGATCGCCGGTCCGTTGGACTTCGTATCTGCACTCGTACCGGCAGCGACGGTCGCATCGGCGATCGCGCGCAAACCTTCACTGCGAGCTTTTGCCGCGCGGTCGCGCAGCGCACTGCGCGCCGCCGGCGGCGGCTGAGGAAAGGCACCGACGAGCGCGAGACTTGCAACGAGCTCGGGAAAGCGAGCGGTAAAATGCTGGCAAATAATCGTGCCGAGCGAGTGGCCGGCTAAGTGAACCGGGCCGCCGGCGGCGGCTTGCTTCACGATCTCGAACAGATCGTCAACATGAGTGGCAAGCGTAATTTCTTGCCGAACCGGATTGCGCCCGGAACCGGCAAGGTCGTAAGCCGTGACGCGCAGATCGCGGGCGAGTATCTGAGTTTGCGGATACCACGTATTCGTACTGCCGCCGAGGCCGTGCACCATTACGAGAACATCGCCTTTGGTGCCGAAACTCTCGGTGAATAGTCCCGATGCAGTTGCCGCCTCAGCCATCCTCGACGCTCCCTTAGTTAGTGCTAACACAGGGCGCCGAGATCCGCCGTCCCGCTACCGGCAGCCGCGGTTTGCGATGCTGCCGAAGTCTGCTCGTTCCGTTCGATTATCGAGAACCGTCTGCCGGTTGTCAATAACGCTCGAGCAATCTTTTTTCGCGCACGGTCATTCCTGCGCGGCGGTTGTACGCTCGTGCACTCTCCGGTTAATCTTAGGGCGGCTGACCGCGCAGTAAATTACCGCATGTCGTTACACGCTGCGCGTTACTGATCCGTTCGGACGACGAGTGTGCAAAACGCTTTGCCGGCGCCGAACGATCGTTTAATTCGAGACGGTCGCCATGTACGGGCACGACGCACGAGCGCACGCGTTTATACCGGTGCCGGCTCGCGCAGAACGAAGCCGGGCGGAAGTGCTTCGCCGAAGCTGCCCGCGCGTTCGGCGCGCTGCATCGGCAGGTACTGCTTCAACGCGGCGAGCTTCGCCGGCGGCACGCCGGAATGCTCGAGCTTGTCGCTAATGCGGTTCCGCAGCGAGCGCGCAAGGTCGACGCTGCGATTGTCGACGATGCGCGCCGCTCGCAGAAACAGCGTCTGAAGTTCGCGCCGGCGCGGTCCATCCCAATCGAAGTTCGCGAGGCGCTCGAACGTGCGCGCAACGCAGTCCGCCGGAACGATTGCTTCCGGACCGGCGTACAGCGGCGAGCGATTGAGTAAGTAGCCGAGCGCCGTGAGAAAATGTGCGTTATGTTTGCGCTCTCGTTCGAGCACTGCGGCCGCTTCGCTGAAGCGCTCGATCAGCTCCGTTTTTTGGGCTAGCCCGATGCGCTCGAGCGAGCCGGCCAGCAGCACGAGTTCAGGCGCCGCTCGGTTATCACGAAGCTGCGCGCGTTCGGGCTCCAGCACGCGTTCTTGACGTTCGGCGGACAATCCGCCGGCGACCCGACGCCAGAGGACGTAGCGCTGCACGGCGACACTTTGCGCGCTGAAAAAACCCGTGTCGTGCAGCGTCCAAAGCCGGTCGATTCGAGCGTCGTCCTGCGCAGCACCGAAGCCCGGCCGCAAAAAAAAGCCGGCCAGGATGAGCCACGCTTCCTCATGTTCGACCGACCGCTCGCAGTCGGGCATGCATGCAGCTAAGGTCGCCCAAAGCGAGCGAACCAGGACGATATTCCATTCACTTTTCGGAAGCTGCACGATCGTTTCGATACTCTTCAAGAGCCGCGTCGCGCGCAAGCGATCGCGGCTGTTGAGCGGTTGCCCGAATAGCTGCGTGATTCGCGCTTGCGCCGACTCGAGTGCTCGCAGTGCAACATTCGGACCCCGAACGGCCGCTGTGCCCCCGCCATCCGCTCGTCGAACGCCGTTCGCCGAACCATCGCCGGTTCGAAGATCGAAGGCCAGCGGCCATCGTGCCGGATACTTCGGATCGGTACTTACGCACGCGATTTCCAGCCGGCCGAGTTCGCTCGATCGGGCCGTCAAACGAATGGGAATCGTCGCGTCGACGGCTTCGCCGCTCGACTGTCCGCGGGGCGCGGCGTCGGGCGGAATCGGCGCGTCGATCGACGTTTCGAGCGCGGGCAGCAACCGAAAGTCGCGCTCGTTCCAAGGCACGATGTCGCCCGCGCGATCCGTCGTACGGCGGACCGATGCATACGTCTCGAAGCGCACGAGCCGGTTGATCCGCACTTCCAACGCGAGTTCGTCGATTGCGAATGTTTGCTCGGTTTGCGCACCGTGCGGAAGAACGCAAATGAGCGAACGCGCCGTACCTGCGCTGCCGCCGCGGGCGCTCGCCGCGTGCGCTTCGAGAAAGATCGCCTGCGCCGTACCGGCCTCGATGCGTTGCTCTTGCGCGTGCACGAGCCGGCCGAAGCGTGCCGCACCGCGTGCGACCGCGATCTCTGGTTCGATATTTTGAAGCACGGTCGGTAAGGCGCCCGATTGCCACGCGCCGATCTGCTCGCTGATGCGTTGCGCGATGCGTGGCGAAGACAGTACGCCGCCGTTGAAAAGCACGCCATCGACGGCCGGGCGTTCGTGCAAGAAGTCGGCCAGATGTCGCGTGATTGCGGGGTCACGCGCGTACGGCAGACCGAACTCGCGCAGACCCCCGGCGGCACGAAGTGGATATTCGTCTGCGCCGCAAGCGGGGAAAAAACCGTCGAGCACCAGCGCTTCGATCTCCGCGCGAGTTAGCTGCGCGGATCGCGTCGTCGCGATGAGGCTCGATCCGCGGCCGGGGATTGCGACGCTGAACGCTTCGCCGGGCGGACCGTCCGTCGACAAAGCGGCTTCTTTCATATCGCGGCAACGCCCGACGACGAAGCCCCACTGCCGGCTCGACAATGCCTCGGCGTCGGGCAATTGTGACTCGAGCCGGTGAGCCAATGCCAAGTCCATGTTATCGCCGCCGAGCAAAATATGCTCGCTGACGGCGATCCGTTGCATTCGGCCGTCCGTGCGACTCGTGCCGGCAGCGCTGAACAAACTGAAATCCGACGTGCCGCCGCCGACATCGACGACGAGAATGCAGCGTGCCGGGGCTTCGTGCAATTCGAGCCAGCGATACAGCGCGGCCTGCGGTTCTTCGAGCAGCCGCACCGTGTTCGGATAGCCGGCGGCGCGCGCCGCTTGCAGCGTGAGATCTTGCGCGGCCGCGTCGAACGACGCGGGCACCGTAATGGTGATCGCTTGGCGGTCGAACGTCGCATCGTCACCGTCCGCTGAAAACCGATCGTTCCAAGCTTCGCGCAGGTGGTGCAAAATAAGTGCGGAGGCGGCGACGGGCGATAGCTTATCGTCACGCTCGACTTCGTCGGAACCCCAGGGTAAGAAGCGGGCCGAGCGATCGGCGCTATGCTGTGTCAACCACGACTTTGCCGAGTGGACGACGCGGCCCGGGATGTCGGCTGCTTTGTCGCGCGCGAAACGCCCGACAACCCACCGTTCGTCGATCTGCAGCGCTGCATCAACACTTGACGTTTCGGCCGGTCCGGCGGCTTCGGGCAAAAACAAAAACGACGGCAGCGACGCCGCCTCTTCAATCGCGATGGCCGATGCTAATTGCGGAATGGCAAAGACCTGCGAAGCAACATCGCCGGTCAGCGGCACGAACGCGAGCACCGTATTCGTGGTGCCTAGATCGATGCCGATGCTGTAATGCGCGAGTGCCGGTATCGTCAAGAGTCGTCGGCCTTCATCAAAATGATAAGGAACGGTTCGCTCGCGCGCCGGCTTTCACTCGGTGCGGACGGCGAATTCGACTTTCCAGCGCTGTTCGGAACTCACGTGTTGCATCCACAGTTCGAGCGTACCGAGTTCGGTCACCAGCGCGTTGAGCTGCACCGGCACGGCTTGGCCGTCGGGAAAACCGTCGGCGGCCGGCAATGCGACTTCGAGTTTGGATGATTCGTCGAGTTCCCGTTCAGCGTTCGGTAAAATCTGACCCGGCGTGTCACCGCTGCGTGTCTCCGAGGAAAAGAAGCGAAAATCTGCGGCCCGGCCGGTCACTAAGCCGAACTCGCGCCCCGAGACGAGCGTTTGCGAGCCTTCTTCCATGCCTTGCGGAACGACGCACAAGGCCTTGACGCGCGGCGCGATGCCCGGCACGGCGGGCATCGACGATTCGAGTCCGATGTAATACGAACGCGCCGTACCGGCCTTGATCCGCACGCCCTTGCCGGCCGTACGATTGCGGCCGTACAAAGCGGCGCCTTTGGCAACCGCGAGATCGAGCTGTGCACCCTGCAACTCACGCACCGGTTCGCCCGCCGACCAGGCGAGCAAAACATCGCAGACGCGTTTGCGCAACGCACCGGCGTTGAAGACGCCCCCGTTGAACAGCACGGCTGTCGGTGCAAGATACGTCGGCGCGTCGGCGCGTGCTCCGGCGAGACGTGTCAGCGACTCACTTGCTTTGATATTTGCCAGGCTGCGTGTTAAAAAGCGTGCGAGATGCTTGCTGACGGCAGCATCGGACGCGTACGGCAGACCAAACTCGCGCAATCCCGAGTTGCGGCCTTGGGCCGGCAGATCGCGTACGTCGCTGAGTGGAAAAAAACCATCGAGCACGATGCGCTCGAGTGTGGCCCGGGAAAGTTGTGTCGATACCGTTCGGGCGAACAGGCTCGATCCGCGCGACGGCACCGCGATCGGTACTTCAGCCAGCGTTGCGTCGTTGAACAGGCGAATCTTCGCATCGGCGGCCGCGTGGACGAGCGCAAGCAGTTGCCAATCATCGACGGACGTTCCAGCCGCTTCTAGTTGTTCGGCGAGCAGATAGGCAAGCGCGAGATCCATGTTGTCGCCGCCGAGCAAAATATGCTCGCCGACGCTGATGCGTTCGAGCGCCAGATCTCCGCCGTCTTCGCTCACCGCAATCAAGCTAAAGTCAGCCGTCCCGCCGCCGACATCGCAAACCAGAACGATGTCACCGGCAGCGACCTGCGATCGCCAGTCTTTTGCGGCTTGCGAAATCCAGGCGTAAAAAGCGGCCTGCGGCTCTTCAAGCAACGTTACGTTGCCGAGGCCGGCCGAGACCGCGGCTTGCGCCGTGAGGTCACGTGCAACTTCGTCGAACGAGGCCGGAACGGCTACCACGATGGTCCCATCCGCAAGATCGCGCGCGCGTCCTTGCATCCGCTCGGCGAAGAGAAAGCCGGCGCGTAAATGCTCGAGATAGCGGCTTGATGTTTCGAGTGCCGAGCGTTTATCCGGCACGTCGGAGTTCCACGGCAATGTCTTCCGCCGCGCATCGATGTGCGGATTCGATAGCCATGACTTCGCCGATGTAATGACCCGATCGGGTACGAGCGCGCCGTGATCGCGGGCGAAGAGTCCGGCGACCGCCGTATCATCGGCATCCGTCTGCCATGGCAGGCGCAACGCATTCGCTGGGAACTCGTCGGAGTGCGGAATGTAAAGCGCCGAGGGCAAGGTCGGGCGTTCGCCGATGTGGTTCGGACCGAGAATTTGCGTGATGCCGACGATCTCGGTGCGATCGTTCTCGAGGTCGGTTACCGCGATCGCGCTATTGGTCGTTCCGAGATCGATACCGAGGCTAAATGCTTTACTCATGCGGGCGCACTTAGCGCAACTCTACCTCGGCGGGTGCGATCGTCGGCAATTGCCGTTCTGCTGTTAAAATGCGTGGGAGCGTCACCTCGCCGGCCTTCCATCCGCGATGCATCAGGGTGCCGGAAAATGGGGCTTGTCCGCTGATTTTTCCGACGAACCGGTACTCGTCCGCTGCGTATCCCGCTGCGACGGTGACGCGCGAGCCTTCGTTCTCAGCGCGCACCGGCACGATCTCAACGTACTCGTGCAAAACGCTTTTGCAGCCCTGATGAACGACCCGCGCGGCAGCGCCGACCTGTGCATCGGTATAGCCGCTGATGTCGTCTTGCAGAAAATCGACGAGCCGGCCTCGTTCTTGCAGAATCGCGAGGAAACCAATAAGCTCCGCCTCGCGCGCAACCGCGGGCGAGGCGAGCCGCTGCGTTACGGGTGCCGAGACGCTCGGCGCCGTGCGCTCCCGGCTCCAAGCAATGATGTCCAAGGCCAGCACGCTGAGTGCACCGATCAACGCGACGACCGACCAGCTTGAATGGGACCCGCCCGCCGCCGGTATCAGCGTCAGCGCAACAAGCACGACTGACGCGCCGGCGAGGGCGATCGTGATGACTCTCATAAGCTCCCCGGCATTCGGTTTGCGCGCCGGTACAGGTGCGCCGAAATCGAACACAGGGACCGGACGTTCAGACAAGTTTGCCGTGCGGCCGGCGGCGACCCGCCCGGTCTCCGGCGCGCCGCGCAACCGCCGGCGCACCCTCCCGTTCTAAGCCGCAGATGGGAACACTAACGTCATGAACACAACATCTCAACGCGCGATTCTGGCCGGCGGCTGTTTCTGGGGCGTGCAAGACTTGCTGCGCCGATATCCGGGCGTTCTTTCGACGCGTGTCGGCTATTCGGGCGGCGACGTTCCAAACGCCACGTACCGCAAGCACGGGACGCATGCCGAGTCGATCGAGATCGTGTTCGATCCGGCTAAGATCGGCTATCGCAGCCTGCTCGAGTACTTCTTTCAGATTCACGATCCGACGACGCGCAACCGTCAAGGCAACGATCGTGGACTCAGCTATCGCTCCGCGATCTTTTACACCACGGACGAACAGCAGCGCATAGCGCACGATACGATTGCCGACGTCGAGGCGTCGGGCTTGTGGCCGGGGCCCGTCGTCACCGAAGTTGCCCCGGCCGGCGACTTTTGGGAAGCGGAGCCCGAACACCAAGATTATCTCGAACGCGTTCCCGGCGGCTATACCTGTCACTTCATCCGGCCCGGCTGGAAGTTACCGGTGCGAACGACGGCCGGTACCCCGTAGAGCAGGTTGCGGCGCTGCGATGCCCGAGAATAGCGCGATGCGGATCGTGCGAAACATCGCCGCGTTCGTGGCGATTGCAGGTCTCTATCTTTGGTTCATCGCCGCGCCGTCGCGCGATGAAGTCATTGCCGCGTGTGCCTGCTCGGCAATCGTAGTCGCGTTCATGCAACGCGTCACACGCGCCGTCGAGCGAGTGCCGAGCGCGCCGCCGGCCGGGCTTGCCGCCATCTTCATGCGCGTACCGCTGGCGGTTTTTCGCGAGTCGTTCGATGTACTTGGTCCGACCTTGTGGCGAGCGCTCGTCGGACGCGAACGCATACGCGGACGGTGGATTGCGCTACGTTACGAACCGGATAACGCCGCCGACGGCTACGGGCGGCGCGCGCTTGTTATTTTCGGATCGGGGATTACGCCCAACGCATTCCCGCTCGCGGTCGACGGCGAACTCGGCCGGCTGTATTTGCATCAGCTGGTCGCTCGGCGTGAAGCGGCGGCCGGTCACCCGCGGTATCCGATTTGAGCGCCTGGACGATCGGGGCGCTCGCCGCAACGTTTGCGCTTGCACTTTGCGGGGTGGCGATCGTGCGCGGCGACGTCTCATCGCGGCTCGTCGCATTACAGCTTGCGGGAACGATCGCCGCGGTCGACATGCTGCTTATCGCACAGAGTTTCGGCAATGCGAGCGTCATGGATGCAGCGCTCATGCTGGCGATTTTATCGTACCCCGCCGGTTTGATTTACGCGCGCTTTTACGGGCGCTGGCTGTGATCGTGACGGCGGCTACCGACGTGTCGATTGCCTTGGGTGCCGTCGTCCTGTTATTGTGCGCGCTCGGGTTGTTGGCGATGCGCGACGCCGCCGATCAGTTGCATTACGTCGGGCCGGCGACAACGATCGCGCCGGCGTTCGTCGCACTGGCGGTCATCATCGAGGACGGCTTCACCTCGCAGGCAGCGCTGAAAGCCGCGAGCGTTGCCGTTGCGATCGTTGTTACGAGTCCGATTGTTTCGTTCGCGACCTTGCGCGCGATTCGCACGCGCGAAACCGGAGCGCCGGCGGCTGCCGACGAGGCAATCCTTCAGCAATGGCGCTACAGCTTGCGCTGTACGCGCTGGTCGTCGCCGGCGCCGCCGCCGTCGTCTTTACGCGCGAGCCGCGGCTGCAGATTTTTATCTATTCTTTCTTCGGCTTCGCGCTTTCGCTGCTGTTTCTCGCCGATCAGGCGCCCGACGTCGCGCTTTCCGAAATTGCGGTCGGATCCGCGGCCGTACCGCTCGTCGTGCTCGTTACGCTTTCACGTATGAACGAGCGTCGCTAATGCGCGCCGCCGGCCGCATTGTACCGGTGTTCCTCGTCGTTGCATTGGCGGCCGTGCTCGGCTCTGCCGTCCTGCGGCTGCCGTCGTTTGGTGAATCGCGCGGGTCTTACGAGCAGCGACGCGCGGTGCAAGCCGTGCAGTCCCGTCATGCAACGAATCTCGACGCCTTCGTCAATTTCGATCTGCGCGGTTTCGATACGCTCGGCGAGGAGTTTATCTTTCTCGTTGCCATCGCCGGGTTTTCGTTGCTGCTGCGCGAACGGCGCGGCGAGATTCAAGCGCAGGCGCGTGCCGCTGCCGACGAACGCCGGCCACACGATCGGGAGCCGGTCGTGCGTATCGCAAGTTTGCTCTTCATTCCAGTTGCACTCATCTTCGGGTTGTACATCGTGATTCACGGGCAGCTTACGCCGGGCGGCGGTTTTCAGGGCGGTGTCGTCTTGGCAACCGCCGCACTCGGCGTATTCCTTGCAACCGGTTACGACGGCTACGAGCGTGTGTTTCCCAAATCGCCCGTCGAGGCGTATGAAACAATCGGCGGAATCGGGTATGTCGCGTTCGGTTTCGCGGGTCTGCTCGTCGCGGGCTCGTACATGCGTAATATTCTACCGCTGAGCGTAACCGGTGCGCTTGTTTCGGGCGGCACGATCGATGCCCTCAACGGTGTGGTGGGCATTGCAATCTCGGGCGGCTTTATCGTTCTGTTCTCCGAGTTCATCAAAGAGACGCGCGCCGCCGGGCAAGACGATACATCGTGACGGCACTGCCGTATCTCGCTGCTGTGGCGGTATTTGCCCTCGGGCTTTACGGCACGATGACCAGCCGGCACGTCGTGCATCAAATTCTCTGCATCTCGGTGGCGCAATCGGCGACGTACATCTTGGTGCTGGCCATCGGGTTTCGGCATGGTGCCGGGCCACCGATCTTTCTCTCGGCTCCGCCCAGTAAAGCGACCGGTGTCGATCCGATCGCGCAAGCCTTGGCGCTTACCGACGTTGTGGTGAGTGCCGCTACGACGGCGCTGTTGCTGGCGATTGCGTTGCGCGTCCATGAAAGCGGCGGCACCGTCGAACCGGCACAGCAGCGAGCCGATCAACGGGCGTGACGTGGCTTGCGCCGTCGCTCGTTGCGGTGCCGTTGGCGGTCGCGGCGATCCTCGTCGCCGTCCTCGACCGCATTCCACGACGCGTCGCAGAGGCGATCAGCGTTGCTGTCGCGGCACTGGCGCTAGCCGGTTGCATCGTGCTGCTCAAGACGATCGGTGCGAGCGGGACGAACGTCGTCTGGTTCGGCGGCTGGCATCCGGGCAACACCGTCGGGCTCGGCATTGCATTTGCCGTCGATCTTGGCGGTGCCGCGGTCGCGACGCTCGTTGCGACGATCGTTGTCGCAACGACAATCTATTCGCGTCAGTATTTCGATGACGTCGGCACGATTTTTTACGTCTTGCTGCTGTCGATGCTCGGCGCGATGCTGGCGTTCGCATTCGCCGCCGACGCCTTCAATCTGTTTGTCTTTTACGAAGTCTTCAGCGTCGCGGCCTATGCCTTGGCCGCCTATCAAATCGAATTGAAAAGCGCCTACGAGGGCGCGCTGCAATTCGCGATCACGAATACGGTGGCCGGACTCTTTATCTTGTTCGGCATCATCTTACTCGAAGGCCGCAGCGGCGAACTCAACCTTGCGGCGATCGGTCATTCGCTGCTCGGTCAGCATGCTCGCGACGCTTTGATCGCAACTTCGTTTGCGTTCGTGACGATCGGCTTATTCACGCGCGGTGCGCTGGCACCGCTGCATTTTTGGTTCGACGAAGTTCACGCGAGCGCACCGGCACCGCTGTGCGCCATCCTGAGCGGAGCAATGGCACCGCTCGCACTTTACGGCTTTGCACGTTTTTACTGGTCGGCCTATGCAGCGGTCATCGGGCCGTCGCCGCTGTTGCGCGCCGGTTTGTTCACGATCGGCGTTGTTTCGGCGCTGGTGGGATCGTACATGTGCTTGCGCGAGCGGCACCTCAAACGGGCGCTCGCGTACTCGACCGTTGCGCACGGCGGCATCGCGGTCTATGCATTTGCCTCGTTCAGCGCCGCCGCGCTGGGCGGTGCCGCCCTGTATATTGCGGGATATGCGCTCGGCGCAGCCGGGCTGTTCATGGCAATCGGCATCGTTCGCGCACGCACGGACAGCGTCGATTTGCGCCGGCTCGCCGGCTGCGGGCAAAGGCTGCCGCTCACAGCCGCCGTCTTCGCGCTTGGAACGGCCGATATCGCCGGCGTCTGGAGCATCGGCCGTGCCGTTGCGACGCCGCTGCTCGTCGTAGTCGCGGCGGCGACCGGCGGTGCTTTCGCGCGCGCGTTCTATACGATCTTCGTGGAGCGCCGGTCCGCGGCTGCCGAGCCGCGCGAAGTGCCGTGGTTTATGCTGGCGCCGGCGTTCATGTTGACGGTCCTGCCCCTTGCGCTTTCAATCTGACGCCCGACGGTGCGACTTGCAACGACCGCAGCGTTTCGGCTTGCCGATCGCGAGGGGTACGCAGCGGCGCTGTTCGGCGCCGGCGGTGTACGGGCCGGCGTGCACGTGCCGACGCCGCCGCAACCGCTCCTGCTCCTCGCTCCGCTGGGCGCATTGCTCGTTGCCTGGATTGCGCTCGCGCGCGTTCGCCCCTTGGCTCGTTTGCGGGTGGCATTGCAGCGCAACAAGATGCTCGTTGCGATTGCTCGCGTGCACGACGGCAACTCCGGGCAATACGTCGCCTGGATCGTTGCAACAGCGACGCTTGCGGCAACGCTAACGACCGCGTCGCTGCGGTAGCCGCCGCGGAGCCGAACTTACGCGTCGATTAGCGCGTCGAAATCAAACTCCAGTCCGTCCGGCGGCGTTCCCAATTCAACTACCTCGCGTGTATCCGGATCGACAGCGGCAGCGTAAGGACATCCGCGTTTACGCAGAAAATCGGCTTTTTCCAGCGGATCGGCGCAGTCATCGGAGTCGGATTTTATCTCGATCGTAACGTCGGGGCTGATCGGCCAATACTTTTCGGTCTTTCCAAGCAACCTCAATGCGGCAATGCGCTCGGCGCTCATCCACGACGCGTCGGGGGACAACGTCTTCTTGCCGGGCCCGACAGTACATCCAGTGCTTGAATCGTAGGCTTTACCGCCAACACGTTTGGCGAACATATAGAGCTGGCCTAACGCCTCGGCGCTTTTTTCTCCGCCGCTTGTATGCGTCGGACTCATCGTAATCGAGCCATCTTCTTCTCGTTCAATGCGATAGCCCGGATTGTCGCGCGATAGCCGTGCTAACGCATCATCGCTATCTACGATCACCGGCGCAGCAAGCACAACGGGCATAGCAAGCTCCTTGATTCATGCTTCGTTTTAGCTTGTGCCGCGACGGCTGACCGGAATCCGCTACATTACGCGGCTGCCGTATGCGATGTGACCGATCGGGCTGCCCGCGTGTCACGGAGATGAGGGCGCAAGGGCGAACATCCGGGAGCGAGCGGTTTTACCGCTGGTGCCCGTAAGAGGCGAAGTCACCGTTTGGACGACGTTGCCCTCGTATCCCGCGCCCGCAACGGCGATCTGGATGCAACGCAAGTACTACTCGAAAGGCACCAAAACGGCGCATATACCGCAGCGTTGCGTTTACTCGGGGAGCCGGCCGATGCGCAAGACGTGACGCAGGATGCACTCGTCCGTGCATACACGCGGCTCGACGACCTTGGCGACGGCGCAAGTTTCGCCGGCTGGTTGCGCAAGATTGCAATCAATCTTAGCCTCAACGTGCTGCGCCGTCGCGGAGCGCTGCACTTCGAGCCGCTCGAAGGGAATGCGACGCCGAATGCTTTCGCGCCGCAGCGCGACTTCGTCGACCCGCAGGCGCTCACGCCCGAAGAAGCCGTCATCGACTTTGCCCTGCACGACCGGATCGAGGAACTGCTGCGCCGCTTGCCGGTCGATCAGCGCGTCGCCGTCGTGCTACGCGACGTCTATGATTACGATGTCTCCGAGGTTGCCGCGATGCAACGCTGCGGTCTTTCCGCAGCGAAAATGCGAATCACGCGCGGGCGCGCTCAGCTTAAACGGCTCGTGATCGAGGCGGGGATTCGCGGCGCGGAGGGTTCCCATGCGATCTGACGATGCGGGCCATCTAGCGGACGATGAACTGGCCGGCGTCGTCGAACACGGCATTCGCGACGGCTCGCGTGCAAGCGCGCATCTGCAAACGTGCGATGCCTGCCGCCGCCGTCGCGCGGAACTCACGAACCTACGCGCGATGCTGCGCGGCACACGAAGTTACGAGCAAGCGCCGCGCTTCGACAGTGTCCCGGGTGCGCTCAAACGGTTACGGCTGCGCCGGCATGCCGTCACGAACCTGAACGAATTTTTTGATAGCGTCTATGCGCTGATGCGCGGATTCGCACAACTCTTAGCCGCCGGCGAACCGGGCGATCCGCGCACGCGGACTGCGAACGAGGATGATGCGCGTGGATGATGCGTTCGGATTTTTGCAGCGCGGGGTTGCGTGGGCTTATTTCCCGCACGTCGTTGCCGCGCTGATCATCCTCATACTCGGTGCGCTGATCGGCTGGCTGGCAGCGCGGATTGTTGCACGCAGCCTGGCGCGCGCCGGTTTCAATCGGCTCGGCTCGCAAACCGGACTTGACGACGATCTGGCCCGCGTCGGTATAACGCTGCCGCCGGCTCGCGTGGTCGGGCGAATCGTTTTATTCGTCATTCTCATTGCCTCGTTCGTGCAGGCGATCAATGGTTTGGAACTTGCGCCGATCTCGGCGTCGCTCAATGCGTTTCTGATTTATCTGCCGCACGTCGTGCTCGCGGCTATTTTGGTTTTGGTCGGGATCATCGTCGGCGACACGCTCGGCCGTGGCACCGCGAATGCAATGTCGCGCTCCGGCGTTCTGTATCACGACGTCGTGGGCGGCGTGTTACGGACATCGATCATCGTGCTGGCGGTGTTGATGGCGCTCGAGCAGCTGACGATTGCCTCCGCGTTTCTGTTCTACATGTTGCTCGTGCTCGTCGGCGGTTGTGCATTGACGTTGGCAATTGCCGGCGGCTGGGGAGCGCGCGCGTTTGCCGAGAATCTCATCGCCGCGCGGTATGTCGAGCGCCATTTAGCGCTCGGCGATCACGTGCGAGTCGAAGGGCAAATCGGTACGATCGAGCGCTTCGACGTGATGAGTACGATCTTACGCACCGACGACGGCCGGCGTATCATTTATCCGAACGGCTTGCTGGCCGCTTCCGTCGTCGAGGTCGGCGGTTCGTCGTTACCGCCGATCCCGAACGATTAATTTCTTACGCGCGGATGTGACCGATTGTTTGTCTCGCGTGTCTTTACAATGCGATCTGCTCGATGCGGATCCGGCGCCGAAGCCGCGCAACGTAACGCACTTAGCGCCTGATAATCAATCGACTCTCGCGCGTCGCCGACACCTTCGGTGCGCGTTCCGGAGCTTTCGTGCTGCGCGCGGCGCACGCTGAATGCTACTTTACTTTTCATTCTTATCGAAAGGCTTATTTGTGGCTGGCATACTCTGGGCGATCATTACGGCGCTCTTCGTTTTCTGGGTTATCGGATTTGCGCTGCACTTCGGTGGCGGCTTGATCCACCTGCTGCTCGTCATTGCAGCGGTACTCTTCGTGTTCAATCTTCTCACCGGTCGCGGCGCTCGCGTTTAACGCGTTCGGCGATGAAGTCGTAAGGATCTTACAATGGCCGAACTTAAACACGACGGCACGAATCAGCCCGGTCGGGCGAGCGTTGCGGTATTCTCATCACGCGCCGAAGCGCGCGAAGCGATCGCTGCATTGCACAAGGCGCACTTCACTCACACCTGGCTTGGTGTAACGAGCGTCGCGGCGACCACCGGCGGCGAGCAAACGATGACGGTTGAATCGCAGAGCGGCGGTTTCTTTTCCGATACGCAAAGCTTGGTCGATGCGTTCGTTTCACGCGGCGTTCTAGGCACCACGGCGCGCGAGATCGAGGACCGGATTGCGCCCGGTGAGGCGCTCGTCATCGTCGACCCAAAGGACAAGGCGGTCGACGAAGCCGTTGCCATACTCGAAGAGCACGGCGGCCAACTCGGCGCTGGTGTGCGTCCGACCCGGACGTACGTGCAACCGGTAACCGGCATGTCGGCCGAAGCGTACGACGTGCGCGACGCCGATGAACTCGACGAAGAGATGTTTTACCGGCGCGGTTCCGCCGCACGCTAACCGGCGATCGACGTAACACGGGGAACGGCCGCGCTTACAACGCGGCTTTCCTGTTTGCCGGCGGCTTTTCCATCGGCTCGAGCTCGTGCGATGCGCGGTTTCACGCCGAACGCGGGTACGAACGGCGGTATGGATGAGTTTTTTAGCCGCTTCGCACGTTCCGTTGAAACCGGCTTGTCACGACCGCTAAGCACGGTAATCGCTTTTGGGCTTATCGTCGTCTGGGCGATCACCGGGCCATTCGTTCACTTTACCGACACGTGGCAGCTCGTGATCAACACCACGACGACCATCGTTACGTTCCTCATGGTGTTCATTCTCAATAATTCTCAGCACCGCGATACGGTCGCCATGAACGCGAAGCTCGACGAATTGCTCAAGCATATCGACGGATCGAATAAGCAGCTTGTCGGTGCCGAACAGCAGACGGATCGGGATGTCGAGCGCACGGGGCAACGCGTTCGCGATCGGCAATAGGGCCGTATGGGCGCCAACACCATCGATTTGCAGGGACGTCGCGCGGTCGTTACCGGCGGTGCGTCCGGCATCGGCCGTGCAATTGTCATGCGGTTCGTTCGCAGCGGTGCCGCCGTCTCAATTTGGGATGCCGGCTCGAACGCTGCGAGCGTCGCGGACGAGTTAGGCGCGCACGCGACAACCGTCGACGTACGCCGCTATGACAGCGTCGAAGCCGCGCGCGACGCAACGATTGCGGCACTCGGCGGTATCGACATCCTGATCAATAGCGCCGGAATCACCGGTCCGAATGCGACGGCTTGGGACTATCCGCTAGCTGCCTGGAGCGACGTTATCGACGTCAATCTCAGCGGAACGTACCACTGTTGCCGTGCAGCGATACCGCCGATGCTCGCAACTGGTTACGGGCGCATCGTAAACATCGCTTCGGTCGCGGGCAAAGAGGGCAATCCCAACGCTGCCGCCTACAGCGCGTCCAAGGCCGGCGTGATCGCGCTGACCAAATCATTGGGCAAAGAACTTGCCGATACCAACGTGCGCGTCAACTGTATCACGCCGGCCGCCATCGAGACGCCGATGTTCGCTCAGATGAGCGAGGCGCACATCGCCTATATGCTTTCGCGCATTCCAATGGCACGCTTCGGACGCGTCGAGGAAATCGCGGCACTCGTTGCCTGGCTAAGCAGCGACGATTGTTCCTTTTCGACCGCTGCAGTCTTCGATATTTCCGGCGGCCGCTCGACCCACTAGCTGGCTCGTTGCCGGCGAGCCGAACTGCCGCAACGCGCCGTACGTGAAATACTGCGCTTTGTGATAAACGTCGGAAGGGCAATGCAAGCGCGAGGAAAATGCGCCCGATACGCCGCTTCGCATCCCACCTTGCAGGTATCCGCTTTATCGATGTGCCCGGCCAAACGAGTTGTGACGTGCCGCTAACGATTGCATCTGCGGACCCGGCTGGTTAAGCATGTCGCCTAGCTCGATCGCCGAACGTGAAGCGACTGCCGACAGGGGGGCGTTCGGCCCGGTGTTGCGGCGCTTGCGCCTCGAGGCGCGTCTGTCGCAAGAAGAACTCGCAGAGTGCGCCAATCTCAGCGTTGAGAGCATAAGTGCGCTCGAGCGCGGCCGGCGCCGTGCGCCGTATCGCGAGACCGTTCGGATGATCAGCGACGGTCTCGGCCTTTCCGAAACGCAACGCAGTGAATTGCAAGCCGCTGCGCAACGGCCGCGGCCGCCGAGCGAACAAACACCGGTGGCCGCCGAAGAACCGCAACGCGCGCCTGGTGCGATGCACAATCTGCCGCTGCAGCGCACGAGCCTCATCGGCCGCGAGCCCGATATTAAAACCGTCGTGCGCCTGGTGCTTGCAAACCGCCTCGTGACCCTCACGGGAACCGGCGGTATCGGAAAGACGCGGGCGGCTTTAGCGGCCGCCGACGAGCTGTCCGAGCATTATGCGGCCGGTGTGTGGCTGATCGAATTGGCGCCCATTTCGCCGGCGTCGCCCGCAGCTGCAGCGATCGCCCGTGCGCTTCACATCCACGAGCATCCGAACCGGCCGCTGTTGCAAACGCTGCTTGCGCATATCAACGAGAAATCGTTGCTGCTCGTGCTCGATAACTGCGAACATGTCGTGGGCGACGTAGCGGTGCTCGCCGATGCGCTGTTGCAAGGCTGTCCGAATCTGCACATCCTTGCGACGAGCCGCGAATCGCTGCGCATTTCGGGCGAGCGGCTCTACCGGCTGCCGTCGTTGCGCGTGCCTGCCGCGCACATCGCGCACGCCATCAGCGCCGCCGATGCAGCTCAATACGCGGCCGTTAAGTTATTCGTTGCGCGCGCACTGCGCAGCGATCATACCTACGTCCTCGACGATCGTAATGCGCCGGTGGTCGCAGAGATTTGCCGCCGGCTCGATGGTATTCCGCTGGCTATCGAACTGGCGGCCGCCCGGGTAAACGTGTTGCCCCTCGACGTCCTGCTCGCGAAACTCGATCGGCGATTGACGATCCTGACCGGCGGAGACCGGACGGCGGTTCCCCGTCAGCAAACCATGCGCGCGCTCATCGATTGGAGCTACGATCTGCTCGCGCCGCCCGAACAGCGGCTCTTCGAGCGGCTCTCGATCTTCGCCGGCGGCTGTACGTTGTCACTGATGTCGAGCGTCGTTGCCGATGTATTGTCCGCCGACACGAGCGTCTTAGAGATCCTTTCCTCGCTAATCGATAAGTCGCTTGTGACGGCAGATCTCGACGTACCGGAATCACGCTACCGGCTGCTCGAATCATCGCGTCAGTACGCCGCGGAAAAGCTTGCCCGACGGGGTGAATGGGCGCTCGTCGCGCACCGTCATGCAGCGGCTTACGTCGATCTTGCCGAACGAATGGAACGCGAGCACGACGTCGCACCGAGCGCACGCTGGTTCGCGCTGGCCGACCTCGAGAACGAAAACTGGCGTGCTGCTTTGCACTGGTCGCTCGTCGAGCGCGGCGACGTGGTTCTCGGACAGCGTTTAGCCGGCGCGATGCGGGCCGCGTGGCCGGCCTCGTCGATCACCGAACGCCGCCGCTGGCTGCTCACGGCGCGAGAATTAATCGACGAGCGCACACCGCCGATCGTTGCTGCCAACATCGGCCATTCAATTGCAACGGTTGCATATATGTTCGGTGAGTATACGGCCGCGCTGGCCGATAGCCGGCATCTCGTGACGGTGTTCGGCGAACTCGGCGATGCGCTGGGCGTCGCTCGAGCGCAGTTCGTCATGGGACGTTCGTTAGCGAATCTCGGCCGGCTTGCGGAAGGCGAACCGCTGCTCGTGGCATCGCTCAACGCTGCACGTACGTTGAACAATACGCCGCTTGCAGGTCTCGCGCTTGCCGGACTTGCGCGCGCCAAGTGCGTTGCCGGTAATGTCGAAGCGGCACGTGAGTTTTTAGCCGAAGCGTTCGAGATTTATGATGCCAACGGCGCGGACGCCTATTCGGCTCTGGTTCACAGCGCAGCCGCCGGTATCGAGTTTCGCGCGGGTAATTGCGAACAAGCTTTGGCAATGAGTTTGGTCGCGCTAGATGCGATGCGTTCGTTCAATCTAACGCTGTTCGTCACGATGGAACTTAACTTGCTTGCAGCGTATTACACGGCTAGCGACAAGTGGGCCGACGCGGCAGTGCGCGCGCGCGAAGCACTCCGCTCGGCGCTTGAAACGGAGCAAGTCGTTGAAGTCCTATGGGCGATTCAGCACCTCGCAGCGATCGCCGCTCTGACGACGGATACGAACGGTGCACCGCAAGCGCAGCGTGCGGCGCGCTTGCTGGGCTATGTCGATGCGCGCATGGCTGCGCTCGAAGCGACGCGACAATTCAACGAACAACACGAGTACGAACGCGTTACGAACGTCTTGCGCAACACACTCGGCGCTGCGCCGGCCGAACGATCGATGCAATCGGGCGCGAGCCTATCCGACGACGAGGCCATCGAGGCCGCCCGAGCGTTCATGTTTTAGGGTTCTTGGATTGCGATGCCGTTGAGGTGCCGCCGGAGCTCGGATACGGTCGTATAGACGATGCGCCGGGTCCGGTTGATGTTCCCGATCGGACGGTGTTCGGGCGCACCGTGCCATGGATTAAATGCCAAGTTCTCGGCGAGTGCATCGCGCTCGGGGCAGGCGAAATGTTGTTGAGGAATCGCGATCGTGGCAACCTTCACGAACGGCGCGTCGGTCTCTTTCCATTCGACGCGCGAATCTTCAACCAACATCGCGTCCGAGCTGCGCGGCTGCACCAGAAAGTCGAACGTTACACTAGTGCCGTCGAGCGCCGCAATCATTGCATCGCGCAGATAGTGCCGCTCCGTGCGCGCCGGCTTCGCGAGCGGCGTAACCGTGCGCGGAATCGCCGAATACTTCACGGCTTGCTTATAGGGCGCGTTCCCTAGCCGGTACGGTACGGCCGACCAGTAGCGAACCGCAAGCGGATTCGATATGCGTGCCGATTCCATCCGGCGTCCGATCAGCAATCCGCGAAGCCCAAGTGCGAGCGGCGCCGTCAAGCGCACGAACGGATTCGCATCGGCCTGGCGTTTGACGAAGCGCAGGTAGCCGGCCGAGTCGGAGGCGGCAAAGACCGGACTATCGAGCAAAATAAAGTCTTGGGTTGTCGGTCCGCCCGGCGCATCGCCGGCCAGGCCCACGAGCTTGATGGCCATGGCGTGAACGTCGGTCTTGCCGTCCGGCTGCCCGACGTTGGCGGTTGCGTTCGAGAAACGGATCCAAGCTGCGTACGTCTTGCCCGGAACGAAGACGCCTTGAGCGAGCTGAACGGGCAGCCCAAGTTCGACGGTAAATTCGGCGGCGACGCAGCCGTGAGCCCGGACATGGACGTCGCGCCGCGCGGGCGCGCCGGTTCGAACGAACTGCCGGCAGACGCCGCGCGCGATGACGGCGGCAATCTGCCGCGCTTGTTCTTCTTCGCCCGGCTGCAATTCCTCGCCGATTTCCGGGTCGATTTCGCAATAATCGCCGGCCGGCACATGCGCGTCGTGCTGATCCATACGTCCTTTGCTTTTACTCGTTCGCAGTGTTGCCGTCAGTCACCGACGATGGTCGTGCGCGTCGCGACCTCTACCGGTGTCACGCATGCCTTTCGTCAGGGTAACGCCGATAAATACGTAAGTGCCTTTAAGCCCGGTAAGAAAAAGTATGCGCCGCCACGCGTGGTAACAAAGCGCGGCACGCTTTTGATTCGGTTGCGTAGCGGTTCGCGCGGAACGGTAAAGACGGCCGAGCCGCTCTGCGTACCCAGGAGCGGGTCAACTTCGTTCGACAAGCCGCCGAACGTGCCGTTATTGAGCCACGTCTGATGAATGAACTCGAACTGCCGCTCGATGTCGCTATTCAAGCAGATGAAAATGAGTCCGCGCGAGCGGCGGTCGTCGACGAGCACATTCTCGATCCGCGGACCGTACGGACGTCCGCGCCGCAAGATGCGATGCCGATTCGACCGGGTCAGCGATTGCCGCGGGCTGTCATTCTTGAAGCCGTCGCGCGGATTGGCGCGACGCATATGCGAGCCGACCGGGCACCGCAGACCGTCGCGATCGCCGGCATAACCGAACGCGTTCGCATCGTGCAGCGCCGCGTCGTCTCGATCCGGCGATAGAACCAGCGGTGCGCCGCCGGGCCAGCGCCCGACGATTTTTGCCGCAAGCCCTTCGCGTGCTTGGACGTCGCTGCCGCGCGGTCCACGGGTGGACGCATCGAGAAATTGCCAAAACCCCGCGACGTCTTGCTCGAGTTGACGCAGAACCAGATACGTCCCGTTTCGTCCGAAGTCGCGCTCGCCCGGCCCCGCAGCCGGCAACACCTGGTGTACGTCGCTGGCTGCCGCGACGAGCGGCGTCGCCGGCGCAGCTGCGTACTCATTGTCGTAGCCTAGAATGAATTCGCCGGCTGCTACGTCGTTCGCAGCGTTCGTGCGGCGGCGCGCCGGTTCGCTCGTACGCTCGTCGCGGATCGCCGGTTGCGCGATACCGTCGGAAAATCCGAAATGTTCGCGCCCATCGGCATGCCGTTCGCCGATCAGCGGATCGATGATCTCCTGCAGTCCGCCGGGAGCAAAACGCTCGCGCTGTGTTGCGACGGCGCGATCGAGCAGCGTGTGCGTGGGCGCAAAGACCATCAGCACGATATGGACTGCGCCCGGACCGGCGCCCCACGTCCAGCGATCGGGTGCACTTTCATCAGTGTCGCCAAGCACCGCTGCGCGCCGCTGCGACGCCATGCCGTCAACGAACGCGAGCGGAAACGCGCCGGCCCGTCCATCGATGCCGAGCGTCTCCAAGCCGGCGTAGGTGAACGCGACATTGGTACCGCGATGATGATCTTTGCCGGTTGCCGTCGTAATTTGCCCGGCCAACGCGGCCAACCAGCCTTTGGCTCGCGCCGGATCGTCGATGCGCAAGATAATGGTAGCCGACCAGTCGAGATGACCGTACGCACTTAATAACATGCCTTGAATGTCGGCGCGCTCGAGACGGCTCGGAACGTTGCCTTTGAGCGCAACATTGCGTTTCAATTGAGGAGCCGCAGCCATTTCGCGGCATCGAAGCGAGCGGCGGACGGCCGGAGGCCATCGCAGATTGCGGAGTTTTTCTCGATCGCCGCTACCGCCAGAGCCGGGTACGCGCTATACCAAACGTTGGTGTATGCTTGTGTTTTGCGCGCGATTGCCTTGAAGCTGCGCTCGTCTCGTGCGCCGTCGAGAAAGAGATACCGCGTGCGGGGAAAGTCGCGCGTATTGCTCCAGATTGCCGTTAAACCGAGCGCTGCTTTTTCGATAAAATCATCGAGATAGTTTTCCCACGAACCATCGTAGTTCGTTAAGAAGAGCAGCCGCGTATCGTTATCGATCAGCGCCCACTGCGCGAAGTGCAGGCTGTCGAGTCCGAGCAGCCGGCCCTTGGTCGAGATGCGCGCGACGATATTGGCAGCAGAGAGGATTGTCTTGAGCGTGCGGCGCCGGAATGCACAGGGTTTGACGTAACATAAGCTCGCCATATGATTTTGTACGATCTGATCTTCGCGTCCGGATAAGGCTCGTAATTGGCTCGCTGCCGGCTGCCCAGCCGCGATCGGATCGCGGATCTCGTGCCGGCGCAAGACGGCTACAAAAACAGCAAACGGAAGCCAAGCGATCGTGACTGCGCCAAGCGCGGTCGCAACCAGACCGAGCGCTGCCGTCCAGCGCGAGAGACGTTGTTCGGGCGTTAGCCGGGGCGCCCGATGCGCGAGCCAATCGTATTGCGGCATTCCGCGAACGAAGCTGCGTACGTCGGCGGCGATCGTATCGGCCGTCGTGTTTGCGTTGGGAACTACGGCGTCAAGGTAGTCTTGTACGTGTTCGACGAGAGCAGCTTCGTCACGGATGCGACGTGCCGAACGGCCGACGTTACCGACGAACGCCGTCGCTGCGCTTACAAAGCGATCGCCGATATACCGCCGAAGATACTGCGGATCGTAGCCGTTCGATTGGTATTCGATGCAGAAGTCGTAGATTGAATGCAGTACCGGCCCGGCGAGCGCGCTCGTGCAAAGTGCATCGAGATACGTTTCGGGTGCACCGTCGATGTTACTTTCGAAGACGAGAATCGGGCCGAAAGACGCGTCGTCAAAGATGGTAAAACTGCAAAAGTGCAGCATCTCGAACGAATCGAAGGGTAACGCGGCGCGTAGCGTGATCGCGTCGTCGATACGCTGCAACTGCGCTCGCGCGGCATCGATACGCAGCGGATCGGCTTTTGCAATAATGGTAAAGATGCTTTGGCCGATCGCCGTTCGTGCGTTTGCCTCGCGCTCGTGCAGCGCTGATGTCGGTAGAGCCATGGCCCGAGTATCGACCAATCGTCGAAGCCGCCGAAGTGACCAAAGTACCGCCGCGGCAGGTTTCCCGCTGCAAGGATATCGATTGCAACTATCGAGTGACCGTTCGAGCGGTTTCAGCGCCGGCACCGGCGACAGCTGCGCTGCACGGAGGAATTGTTTTCCCGTAACCGTGAACCGAGCGCTGTGGCCGTTGATCGCGCAGCCGTAGTTTCGCAAACGATACCGCTGCTGGCAGCGCGCAATCTCTCAAAAGGTTTCCCCGGCGTGCAAGCGCTCAATGATGTGAGCCTCACGGTCGAACGCGGCGAAGTGCACTGTCTGCTCGGTCAGAACGGTGCCGGTAAAAGCACGCTTATCAAGATTTTGGCCGGCGCTCAGCCGCCCGATCGCGGCGAGCTCGTCTGGTGTGGCGAGACCGTCACGTTGCGCGAACCGACGGCAGCGCTGGCGCGCGGCATCGCAACGATCTACCAAGAGCTCGATCTCATCGGCGGCTTGTCGGTCGCCGACAACATTTTTTTAGGGCATGAACCGCAGCATCTTGGCTTCTCCAAGCGCCGTGCGATCGTCGCGGGCGCACGCGCGCTACTGGCCCGACTGGGCTGTGCGGACATCGATGCGGACGCCATCGTCGAAACGCTTTCGGCGGCGCAACAGCAGCTCGTGAGCGTTGCGCGGGCGTTATCGTATTCTGCCCGCCTCTTGATCATGGACGAGCCGACCGCCGTGCTCGACCGCGGCGAAGTCGACACGCTGTTTCGCGTGATTCGCGAGCTAGCTGCCGACGGCGTTGCCATCGTGTACATCTCGCACCGGCTCGATGAAATTCGCAAAATCGGCAACGTCGTGACCGTGCTCAAAGACGGCCGATCGATCGGCGAACGCTTACCGGCGGCCACGACCCCGACTTCACAGCTCGTGCAGTTGATGACCGGACGCAGCGTCGAGTATCCGTTCCCGGCGCGACCGCCCGTCCCATCGCCCGACACGCGATCCGCCGTTCTGGAAGTAACGCAGCTCGGGTGCGCCGGTGCGTTCAGCGACATCTCGTTTACGGTGCGGGAAGGCGAGATCGTCGGGCTGGCCGGCTTAGTCGGTTCGGGCCGTTCCGAATTGCTCGAGACCATTTATGGTGCGCGGCATCCGACGAGCGGCAGCGTCCGGATTCGCGGGACGGCGCTGCGTGCCGGATCGACGGAGTCGGCGGTTGCGCGCGGCGTCGGATTGGCACCCGAAGAACGCAAACGTCAAGCGTTGCTGCTCGACGACAGCGTCTTTCATAACGTCTCGCTGCCGTCGTTACGGCGCTTCGCGCGCGCCGGTTTGATCGACGGCCGTCAAGAGCTCGCGGCGGTAACGACCGTGACGAATTCACTCGACGTACGGCCGGCGGACCCGCGGCGCGTCGTGCGCGAACTGTCCGGCGGCAATCAACAGAAGGTCGTCGTCGCACGCTGGCTGTTGCGCGGCTGCGCGCTGTTGATGCTCGACGAACCGACGCGCGGCGTCGACGTTGGAGCGCGCGCCGATCTTTATGCACTCGTTCGCGGGCTGGCCGCCGACGGCATTGGTATACTCCTGGTCTCTAGCGAGATACCCGAGGTCTTGGGACTTGCCGATCGCGTCCTCGTCATGCGCGAAGGACGCGTCATGTATGAAACGCCCGCCGAGCAGCTTGATGAAGCGCGCGTACTCGATCTCATCATGGCCGGGCATGCATGAGTAGCCCGATCGTGGCCGCCGCACCGCCGCGTTCGTTACGGAAGCGGCTGTTTGCAGCGCACAACATCGGCTTGATCGGCGCCTTCATCGCGATCGTCGCCGCCGGTTCCGTCCTGTCGCCGTATTTTCTCACCGCATCGAACGCGTTGACGATCCTTACCACGGCGTCCGTGATCGGCGTCATTTCGGTCGGCATGACGTTCATCATTCTGGCCGGCGGAATCGATTTGTCGGTCGGGGCGATCGTCGCACTTGCAGGCGTCTGCGCGACAACCGCCGGCAGCCAGTCGCTGGGGTGGCTGGCAATGGTTGCGATTTGCATCGGCGTCGCCGCCGTCGTCGGTCTGCTCAACGGGGTGCTCATCGCGTACGGCCGGATGGTACCGTTCATTGCGACGCTCGCGATGCTCGTCGCGGCACGCGGTCTGGCACAACATATATCGGGCGGCGTTCCGCAAACCGTCAACGACCCAACCTTTAATGACATCGGGTCGGCGCTGGTGTTCGGAATTCCGCTACCCGTGCTCGTCTTTGCCGCCGTCGTTGCAATCGGTTGGGTTGCGCTCAATCGCACGACCTTTGGCCGGCGCACCGTTGCGATCGGGGGAAATCCCGAAGCGAGCCGTCTTGCGGGCATCAACGTCGCGCGCCAAACGCTCGTGCTCTACGTCATCTCCGGGCTCTGCGCCGGTATTGCAAGCGTGCTGCTGACCGCAAGATTGACATCGGGTTCCAATGATGTGGGCAACTTGTACGAACTCGATGCAATCGCCGCAGTCATCATCGGCGGAACACGGTTGTCGGGCGGCCGCGGCACGCTGGCGGGTTCTATCGTCGGCGTGTTGATATTCACGCTCATTAGCAATATCTTCGTGCTCGAAAATTTACCGTCCGATATCCAAAGCATCGCCAAAGGCGTCATTATCGTCGCCGCGGTGTTGCTGCAGCGCCGTAGCGCTTCCTCAAGATAACATCAAGCGAAAGGTCACATTGTGAAAAGAATCGAGCTCGTGCAAAGTGCTGCGGTCGCGGCTGCCGGAATTGCGTTTAGCGGAGCGGCCACGCTCGCCGTCAGCGGGATGGCTGCGGCGCAGACCGGTAAAAAGATCCATGTCGGTTTCTCAGCACCGGGTGCCAATCACGGCTGGCTGGCGGCAATCACGAGAAATGCCAAAACGGAAGCAGCGAAATATCCCGACGTCGACCTCGCGCTCACTGAAGGCAATTCGACATCGGCCGAACAGATCGGCCAAATTGAAACGTTGATCAACCGCAAGGTCGACGTGCTCGTGATCTTACCGCAAGAGGGTCAAGCCCTCACCGCGGTGGCGACCAAAGCAATGCGCGCCGGTATTCCGGTCGTCAATCTCGATCGTATATTCAGTTCGCCGCTGGCCTATCGCACGTGGATCGGCGGCGATAATTACGGCATGGGCGTTTCGGCGGGTAATTACATCGGCCAAACACTCAAAAAAGGCAAAGTCGTCGAGATTGCCGGGCTTGATTCGTTGCAGTTGACCAAACAGCGCAGCGCCGGTTTTGCCGACGCGCTCAAAGGCTACCCCGGCATCACCGTCGTTGCGCGGCAAGCTGCCGATTTCACACCCGACACCGGCGAACGCGTCATGGCAAACGTGCTGCAGGCGCAGCCGCATATCGACGCGGTATGGAATCATGACGACGACCAAGGCATCGGCGTCGAAGCCGCGATTCGGAACGCTCACCGTTCGGAGTTTTTTATGGTCGGCGGCGCCGGATCGAAGCATGCGATGGATGTTATCCGGTCCGGCGGAATCATTAAAGCGACGGTATTGTATTCGCCCTCGATGGCAGCGTCGGCAATTAATTTGGCCCGCCTAATCGGGATGGGTCGCGGTCTTGCCGAGACCGCGGAAAAAGTCGTGCCGTCGTCGATCACCTTGTATTCCGCCGTCGTCACCAAAGACAATGTCGCGCAATATGCCGACGTCGGCTTCTAGCTCCGCAGCGTGCGTTGGCCGGTGACGATCTGATGGCGAGTCAAAAGCGCGAAATCAATGTCGCGATGGTCGGCTATGCCTTCATGGGCGCCGCGCACTCGCAAGCGTGGCGCAACGTCGGGCGGTTCTTCGACGTACCGCTGCAGCCGCGCATGGCCGTCATCGGCGGTCGCGATCCCGAGAAACTCGAACGCGCGGCGCAGCGTTTCGGCTGGGCTTCGACGGAGACCGATTGGGAGCGGCTTATCGCGCGCGAGGATGTCGACCTCGTCGACGTGTGCACGCCGGGATCATCGCATGCGCCGATCGCAATTGCCGCACTGCGCGCCGGGAAACACGTGCTGTGTGAGAAGCCGCTCGCCAACAGCCTGGCGGAGGCCGAAGAGATGAGCCGCGCCGCCGACGCAGCCGCCGAACGCGGCGTTCGTTCGATGGTGGGGTTTAACTACCGTCGCGTTCCGGCCATTGCGTTGGCGCGTCAAATGATCGCCGGCGGGAAGCTTGGCACGATCCGGCACGTGCGCGCGGTGTATCTGCAAGACTGGATCGTCGACCCGCAGTTTCCGCTGGTGTGGCGTTTGCAAGCCGAGCAAGCCGGATCGGGTGCACTCGGCGATCTCGGCGCGCATATCATCGACGCGACGCAGTTCTTGTTGGGCGATCGCATCGCCGGCGTAAGCGCGCTGACCGAAACCTTCATCAAGGATCGGCCGCTGCCCGCGGGCAGCGCCGCCGGCGGTTTGCAAGCGACAGGCACGCAACAGCGCGGTACCGTGACCGTTGACGACGCGGTGATCTTTCTCGCCCGATTCGCCGGCGGGGCACTTGCGACGTTCGAGGCGACGCGTTTTGCGACCGGTCGTAAGAATGGTCTAAAGATCGAGATCAACGGCGAGCGCGGCTCGCTAAGCTTCGATCTGGAAGCACTCAACGAATTACAACACTTCGACGCCGGCCTTCCGACCGGAGCGCAAGGCTTCACGCGCATCCTCGTCACCGAACCCGAGCATCCGTATATTGCCGCGTGGTGGCCGCCCGGTCATCTCATCGGCTACGAGCATAGCTTTACCCATGAGGTTCACGATCTGCTGACCGCCATTGCCGACAACACGAATCCCGTTCCGTCGTTTCGCGACGGATTGCAAGTGCAACGCGTGCTCGACGCGGTCGGCCGCAGTGCCGGCGCAAACGCGGCCTGGACGACGATCGCCGATGACGCCGTTTTAACCGGAGGCTCGACTCGATGAGACCGATGACGCTTTTTACCGGACAATGGGCCGATCTGCCCCTACGCGTCGTGTGCGAAAAAGCCGCGGCTTGGGGCTACGATGGGCTCGAACTTGCGTGTTGGGGCGATCATTTCGAGGTCGATAAAGCACTTGCCGACGATGCGTACGTAACGGAAAAACGCCGGCTGCTCGAATCCTACGGTTTGGGCTGCTGGATCATCTCAAATCATTTGGTCGGCCAAGCAGTTTGCGATCATCCGATCGATCTGCGACACAAGAACATCTTGCCGGCACGGATCTGGGGCGACGGCGATCCTGAAGGCGTTCGGCGGCGCGCCGCCGAGGAGATGAAAGATACCGCTCGCGCCGCTGCAAAATTCGGCGTGAAAACCGTCGTTGGTTTTACCGGCTCGAAGATCTGGATTACGCTGGCGGGTTTCCCGCCGGTTCCGCCGGAGATGATCGACGACGGCTACAAAGATTTTGCCGATCGCTGGAATCCGATTGTCGACGTCTTCGATTCAGTCGGCGTTCGGTTCGCGCATGAGGTGCATCCCTCCGAGATTGCCTACGATTATTGGACGACGAAACGTGCACTCGAAGCGGTCGGCAACCGGCCGGGGTTCGGCTTAAACTTCGATCCCAGTCATTTTATCTGGCAAGATCTCGATCCGATCGGTTTCTTGCGTGATTTCGCGGACCGCATTTATCATGTCGATTGCAAAGAATCGGTCCGCCACTTCGACGGGCGGAATGGACGCTTGTCCTCGCATCTTCCGTTCGGCGATCTGCGCCGCGGTTGGGATTTTGTCTCGGTCGGCCACGGCGACGTACCGTGGGAGCATTGTTTTCGCCAACTCAATGCCATCGGCTATGACGGCCCGATTTCCGTGGAGTGGGAAGACTCGGGCATGGACCGCGAACTTGGTGCGCCCGAAGCGCTCGCGTTTTTGCGTAAGCTCAATTTTACTCCGCCTGCGACGGCGTTCGATGCCGCATTCGCGAGCTCGAGCGCGTAGCGCTTCTCCCGGAGCTTCTGCTGCGTTATCACGACGTCATCATTGTCGGGGCCGGCGTCGCCGGACTGAACGCGGCGCGTACACTCGGACGCGCCGGCCGGTCCGTCGCAATACTCGAGGCGCGCGACCGCATCGGTGGCCGGCTACGCGAAGCGGTCGACCCGCGCGCACTTGCACCGATCGAGTTGGGCGGCGAATTCGTGCACGGCCGGCCGGCCGTTACCTACGCTCTGTTGGGCGAATACGGTGCGACGGTTGTTGACGACGCCCAAAGCAGTTTCAACTTCCGCGACGGCGCGTTCGAAGCGGCCGCCGGGGATACGTTTGATGCAGCCGGCGACATGCTCGCAACTGCTTTGGAACGCGTGGCGGATGAAAGTGTCGATGCGCTCATCGTGCGACGAACGCATGACGAGCAATCGCGTGCAGCGGGCGAATGGGTTCGGCGTTTGGTTTCCGGTTTCGACGCCGCGGACACGGCGCGCGCCGGAGCGCGAGCGATTGCCCAAGAGTGGGGCGGCGCGGCCTCGGCGGACGGCGCGCAGTCGCGTCCGCTCGGCGGTTATGCGCCGCTTGTCGCGCATCTGGCACGCACGCTCGAACCCGAGCGCGTCGAACTTTCGTTAGCGACCGTCGTAACGCAGATAAGACGCGATGCGACGGGCGTGCAGATCGCTGCGCGCAGCGGGCAGCGCGATATTCGCTTACACGCGAGTCGCGTAATCGTAACGGTGCCGCTCGGCGTATTGACCGCAGCGCCGGATGCGCGGGGAGCGATCGTCTTCGATCCGCCGTTGCCGGCGGCTACGCGCGACGCACTCGCACGTATTGCGATGGGTCCGGTAATCAAAGTCGTGTTGCGCTTTCGCAGCCCGTTCTGGGAGCGGCTGTCCGACGGCGCTTATCGTGACGGCGCGTACTTCAACGGCGACGATATTTTCCCGACGCTCTGGACGCAACTGCCGGTGCGCGCAAATACACTCGTTGCATGGGCCGGCGGACTTGCGGCAATGCGGCTTGCCGACGCCGACGGTGCGACGTGTTGCGAGCTTGCGCGTGCGTGCGTCGGGCGCTATTTCGGCGATGCTGCGCAGACCGACCGCGAATGGGAAGCAGCGTACGTTCATGATTGGCAGCGCGATCCGTTCGCGCGGGGCGCTTATAGTTATGCACTCGTCGGCGGCGAAAACGCCCGCGAAGCGTTGGCGGCGGCGATCGACGGGCGGCTGTGGTTCGCCGGTGAAGCCACCGCCGCCGACGGTGAAGGCGGTACGGTCGCCGGTGCACTCACGAGCGGACTGCGAGCCGCTCGCGAGATTCTTGCTTTTTCTTAACGGTCGTACCGTGTAACGATCGCACCTTCTGCGGTCGACACCGAAAGTCGCTCGTTGCACGTCGCACGGTCCCCACGTTCGTATAACTTTTACACGACGTCACTACGACGAATTCCTTCCAGAAACTTTACAGCGTTAACGTTTCGTGTTTTACTAAGTAAGCAAGCATACGCTTTCTTAACGAAACGAGGCGCAAGAAATGTCCATTCCGGTGAACCTCTATGTCGATCGAATGAGCCCTGTGCAGCCGGTTCGCGTAGCCGACGTTTATGCCGTGACCCAAGACCGCGCGTCCGCATACACCGAGGCGGCAGCGATGATCGGGTTGACAACGCGTGAGTACGTGGAATTCCGGCAAGCGCTGCTTGCGGGAGGCGCCGTCTACGTTCGATTACCGCGCCGGATCGACGCGATGGCCGGCGTACACAAGCGCAACGGTCGCGTCTACGCGCTCAAGAACGTCCTCGTCCCAACCGATACGATGGGCTGGCAAGTGAATCTCGCTGACGGCACGACCGTTCTCGTTCCGCGCATTTGCGGCAATTTATCGATGAATCGCGGCCGCGCCGTCGCGCACGTTGCGCCCAAACGCCACGTCGTACGAATCGCTCGACAAGGAGCAGCCGTTCGCGGCGTTAGCTACGTCGCACCGGCACCCGTGCATGTCGCGTCAACTCCGGTAAGCTTCGACGTTCCGCAAACGGCCGTGCCGATTGTCGCCGTCGCGCCCGCTGCTGCTCCGGCCGTCGTCGCCGGTCATAGTGCCTTACCGTTTCTCGGCCTTCTGGTTCCGGTGATCGGCGCGTTGAGCGGCGCCCATGCGTATACAGCTCCGGCGACGCCGGCCGTTGCCGCATGCTCGCAAGGCTCAAATGAGATCGGCGTCTGCCACCTCTGAGTCGACCTTGGTTTCGCGCTCGACGGTCGCCGCCCGGCGCCGCACTTCCCGTGAGATACCTTCAATGTCCGACCAACAGCCCGAAAACGACCACCGGCCGCCCGCGCCGCCGACCATCGAGTCGGTCGAACAAGCGGTAACGATACTCGATGCCGCGTGCGCACGCTCCGCAGTCAATGAGGCCGCACAAAATTATTTATTCGCGCTGCTGCCGGCGAACGCACAACGCCTCGTTCGCCGGCTTCCATTCCCACATCGCGCGATCGCACTTCGCTCGTACTGCCGGCGGTTACGCTTGGGTGACGACCCCGACATGCCCGCCGGGCACGCACCGGCCGTCTCGGCGTTCCGAAAACGAATCGATGACGCTGCATCCGGCCGGCGATTTATGAATTAATAACCGCACGGCTCGAGACAACCGCTTAACTCAGGTGGTGCACCGGGCCCATCCCGTACACCGGCGTCGGAATGCCTTCCTGGCGTGCTTTTAACTGCAGCGCGAGGTACAGCGAGTAATGACGCGACTGGTGTAAATTACCACCCTGAAACCAAAGCGCCGGTTGATGCGTCGGCTTCCACATGTTGCGCAGCTCGCCTTCCCACGGTCCGGGATCTTTGGTTGTATCCGAACCGAGGCCCCAGCATTTACCGACTTTGTCTGCGATCTCTTGCGACATTAGTTTCGCGGCCCAACCGTTCATCGAACCGTAGCCCGTTGCATAAACGATAAGATCGGCCGGCAACTCGGTACCGTCGCTAAGGACGAGCGAGTGTTCTTTCACTTCGACAACATCGACGCCGCTCTTTAATTTAATTTCGCCGGTCGCGATGAGTTCGGAGGCGCCGACGTCGATATAATAGCCCGATCCACGCCGCAGATATTTCATGAATAAGCCGGAACCGTCATCACCCCAGTCGAGCAGAAAACCGGCTCGATTCAGGCTGGTGTAAAAATCGGCGTCGCGTCGTGCAATCTCTTCATATAGCGGCCGCTGCATGTCGGCCATGATGCGGTACGGTACCGATGCAAAAAGCATGTCGGCTTTATCCGTGGTCATCCCGTTCGCCACGGCAGTCTCCGAATACAGCGGAGCCGTTGTTATCTCGTTGAGGGACTCGGATTTGACGACGAGCGTGGATGACCGCTGGACCATCGTTACGTCGGCGCCCTGCTCCCACAAATCGGCACAAATATCGTGCGCCGAATTGTTCGAACCGATGATGACGCATTTTTTGCCGGCAAACTCGGCGCCGCCCGGATGACGGCTCGAGTGATGTGCGACGCCGGCGAAGCGATCCATACCCGGATACTCGGGCATGCGCGGTATGCCCGACATGCCGGTCGCCAGCACGAGTTGCTTGGGTTGCAGAGTTACGCTTTTGCCTTCGCGCTCCACCGCAACCGTCCACTGCTGCGCCTCGGAATCGTATGTCGCGCTCGTGCATTCCGTCGACGTCCAGTAATGCAGATTCATGACCTTGACATACATCTCGAGCCAATCGCCGATTCGATCTTTGGGAGCGTACACCGGCCAGCTCTCGGGAAACGGCAAGTACGGCAGATGGTCGTACCATACCGGGTCGTGTAGACACAGCGACTTGTACCGTTTGCGCCATGCATCGCCCGGCCGTTCGTGCTTGTCGATGACGATCGTCGAGACGCCCAGATGTTCCAAGCGTGCACCGAGCGCAATGCCGCCTTGTCCGCCCCCGATCACAAGACAGTACGGCTGCTCGGTATACCCGAGCTCGCCGAAGCGATCGGATCGGCGCTCCAGCCAGCTCTTACGCGCGCGAATCGCACCGTGCTCGGCACCTCGCTCGCGCATCGGTCCGCGTTTTTCTTCAAACCCTTTTAACTCGGTCATGGCCGTCAGCAACGTCCAACAGCCGCCGTCTTTAAGTCGCAGCAGACCGTTTCCGCGCGCGACCGCGGTCTCGAACGTAAACCGCCCTTCGGTTGTCCCGTCGACGGTCGTTGCTTCGTCGGTCAACGTAAAACGGTGCGCTCCAACGCGAACCAGATTCGCTTCGAGCATCGCAGCAATGCCGTCGCGCCCTTCAAGGGTCGTGATGTTCCACGTAAAAGTCACCAGATCGCGCCAGTAACTCGTTTCGATAAAAAGTTGCGTAGCAGCGTCGATATCCGCGCCGCTGAGGGCTTGCTCGAAATCCGTCAACCACTTCGCGACGAGTTGCGACGGCGCTTTGACGGCCGGCCGTTCGGGTGCAGTCTCAATCATCAACGAACTCCTTCGACCGGCTCGCGGGCCGTGAGCATTGTCCGACGCCGAGCCGCGACGTACTTATTTACCAGCGCCGCAATTTCTTGCATGCTACCGTAAGCGTAACGAAACGGCATCAAACGCTCACAAGTCGCGTCGAGCAAAACTCGACACGGCAAACACGAGCGTGAGCGCGACCCAGGCGATCGACCACAGAACAAACGTCGCGGGCGGCGGTGCGCTCGTGCCGAACGGATTCGTTGCGACGTATCGGCGACACCGTGAACGATGCCGCCAATGCGCGCGGTATCCGGCAACTGCTGCACGCTCGTTTCTCAGGCGGACGGCCGCATGCGCACCTGTTCGCCGTCTGCGATTTTTAACCAGCGGTTCGTTTCAAAATCGTAGAGTTGACATTCTCGCAACAGCCACAGCAGCAACGCCGGCGAGAATGTTTCTTGGATGACCTTATCACCGTGAAGGCGTTCGATCGTGCGCTGCGCGCGTTCGAGCCGGTAGAGCGGTACGCGCGGATTCACGTGATGCGCGGTGTGCTGAAAAATCTCATGCAAGACGATCTCGACGACTTTCGGGAAGCGCATATGAATCGTGTTTTGCATGTAGACGACGAGCGGATCGTATGTTTCGCGCGACGTGAACCAGCGAATTCGCGGGTGCGTATGATGCAGAAAGATGAACACGCTCATGAGGAACTGATAGACGAAAAACGGCACGACCACGGCCGTGAGCGCCGTGAAATCGGCCACGAGTGCCGACTGCCCAAGATGCAGGCAGACCGCTGTCCAGCCGGCGTAGATGGCGCTAAACCCGCCTAAGGCAATGACTTTATCGGCGAACATGCGGTGATTGCCCGCATACGAACGATCGAGCGGGTCGCTGTTCCAAACATGACCCCACCAGAGTTCGATTGGATAATAGAACCAAATCCCCGCCGGGGTCCGGTAAAAGCGGTAGAACCAACGCTGCCGCGGCGACGCGGCATCGTATTCCCGCCGCGACCAAGGCGCCCAAACGTGGTCGACGCCGCGCAGATTCGTGAATCCGTGATGGCGTTGATTGTGCCCGATATTCCAGGCCGTTTCCGGATGCAACGTCGGCATGAAAGCAAGCCGCGCAATGCATGCATTGAGCCAGCCGGACTTTGCTAACGAGCGATGCGAGGCGTCGTGACCGACAAGAAATAAGACGCCGGCCATGATCGAGCCAACCGCTAAGGCAACGAACCGGAGCGGGCCGGCCAGCGCACAAAAACCAAACAACGCAGCAGCGTAGAGTGCGCTGTCGCAGACCATAATTGCCAGCGCGATACCGTCGCTTCCGGCAGCGTCGGCAGCGATTGCTTGACGCAGGCGCTTGAAGTCCTTCATCGCGCCCGTCCGCACCGAACTTCGGGCGTGCGAGCAACGATCGTCCGTTTGCGCGGTTCGGCTCGCACGTTCACGAGCAACACCTTCGCCGCTGGCGAGCCGACCCTTCGCTTAATGCTTGCGCAGGTAGGCCGCGACAACATCGACGAGCTCGCGAAACGTCGCGAGCGCATAGACGTGTAGCGGCGCGGGATCCGGCGGACCGAAGCGGTCATGCAAGAACGCTCCGTTCTGAGCCATGCGGGCCGCCCCGGCCGCGGCATCCTCTTCACGCAACCGTTCCAGACCGCTGCGCAGCGTGCGGAATTGAGCGTTCAACTCGTCGTCAGGGCTGCGTTGTCCGGGCTGGCGGCTGCGTCGCAGCGCCGGCGGCACGGCTAAATACGCGCCGATCGTGTCCGGGAGATACGTTTGCAATGCTTCGCGAGCCGTAAACGCCGCGTGCGAACCTGGCGGGTGACGTTGCAGTTGCTCGCGCGCAATGCCGGCGATCGAGCCGGCTTCGCGGCGATGGCGGTACGGCAGTTGTGCCGTTAGACGCGGCAACTGCGGCGGCGGGCGGCGTGGTTTGGCCGAGCGGCGACGCGCGGCCAAACCAAGGCCGATGCAACCGGTCGCTGCAAGCGCTTCGAGAATGTACGCGTCGATCACGTCGTCAACTACGCTGCCGCCGAACCGCTTGTTTCAGGCGCGCCGGTCGACGTGTGCGGCCGAGCGTACGGGTTAACCGTCCGGGTGTGCGTGGTAGCCGCCTGCGCGGCGTGCGAAACTACGCCCATGCCGCACATCTTCGCGGCGGAAAGCGAAACCCTCATGTTGGACATCTTCATCGCGGCCGTATCGACGGCGCTCGTTGCGTCTGCCGGCACGCCGCCGGCTCACCCGGCATCCTGCTTGCAACAATTTCGTGACGCAGGCATGGTGCGACCGCTTAGTGTCGAGTATCCGGCAATCACCAGACTTCAGGGCGTTACGGGGACGTCGCTGGTACGCGTCGATCTCAACGAATCCGGCCGCGTTCAGAACGTCTACGTCACGAAGTCGTCCGGTAACCGGTATCTCGACAAGGCCGCGCTTAAAGCAGTGAACGACGGCGCATTTACGCCTGAAATACAAGACTGCCGAACGGTCGCGGGCTCGTATGCGCTCGAGGTCACCTTCGAACGCTGACGGCTGCACGCAGCTATCATGAGTGCATCTTCAGCCGGATCCTGCCACGCGTCGCGCACCCGCCGGTACGCTCGTCTTCACGAGCGCGATCGGCGCTGCGCGGCAATGCGTGCGAAACCAAACCGCTCCACAGCGTGCCAACCGTCAGTCCGTACGTAACAAAAAATCGTAGCGAATAAAGCCGTTAAAGTGTGCGACGCCGTCATACAGACTGCGGCCGGCGGCGTTTGACTCGTGGGTTAGCCAATACAGCTTTTCCGCGTGGCGCGCGCGTGCGTCCGCGGCCACGGTTTCGATAAGCCGACGAGCCAGCCCGCGTCGACGTTCGGACGGCGTAACGAAAAGATCTTCGAGATAGCACACATCGTCGCGCGTCCATGTTGTCGGATGTACGAGATAGTGTACCAAAGCCGCCGGTTTGCAATCGGGCGTCCAGGCCCCGAATGCGAAAAGACGGTCGGCAAAGAGAATGCGCCGCCACGTCCGTTCGTTTACTTCCGGGTGGAGTTCGGTTCGGTAAAACGTTAAGTACTCGGCCCACAAGCCGTCCCACGCTGCACGGTCGGCGGCTTGAAAACGTCCGATCGTATAGTCGCTGCCGTCACTCATCGGACGGCGCATGGTGCGCATCCGAGCACGCTAGGTGCTTTGCAATTCCGATAAGGTCGCGGCGGCGATGCGCAAGTCGGCGATGAAGCCCGCAAGTTGCTCTGCCCGCGTCGCGGCGTCGACGGCGCGCAAGATCGACGATGGATGGACGGTCGCGATCAGATGCGCAGCGAGCGGCGCGCTAATGACTTCACCGCGATGTTGGGTCAAGCGAAACGCCGGTCCGAGCAATGCTTGTGCCGCAGTTGCTCCAAGCGCGACGACAAGCGACGGACGTACGGCTTGCATTTCGGCTTCGAGCCAAGGCATGCAAGCAACGACTTCAAAGCGTTTCGGCGTTGCGTGGATGCGCCGTTTTCCGCGTTCGATAAATTTAAAATGTTTGACGGCATTTGTAATGTAGACATCGTCGGGAAAAATGCCGGCTTCATGGAGCGACGAGCGTAACAATTTCCCCGCCGGCCCGACGAACGGCCGGCCGGCGAGGTCTTCCGCATCGCCGGGCTGCTCGCCGATCAACATCAACGGTGCATTCGGTGGTCCGTTACCAAAGACGACCTGCGTCGCGTCGCGATACAGATCGCAACCTCGGCAACCCGGTGCGGCGGCACGCAATTCGGTAAGCGACGCCGCCGGCGGCACGTACGGTGCCGCTGACGGTTTGAACGCTTTGGCGTCGGTCGTCATGAATGCGTCGTACCCGTCAGGGCGTCAGCGCAGCGCCGTGAGACTTTGTAAACGCGCTTCACCGGCAACTGCTTGCCCTTGGTACTCGGCGAAGGTCGCAAATTCGGCGGGCGTCGGCCGTTCGTACGCGGTCTCGAGTTCGTTTGCGAGAAACGACAGATGCTCGCGCAGTTTGGTCTCGTATAGAACGTCGCCTTCGCTTGCATGACCGTTGCGGCCGACCAGATCGCCGATCGCCGTCTGCAGTTGTGCGCGCTTGGGTTGCGGCAACCGGCGCGCTTGGTCCATCGCAGCGTTGATCGTCGTATCGAGCTTGTCGAGTGTGGCGTGTATTTCGCGTTCGAGTGATAGACGCGCTTCCAAATCGTCGGCGGTAGCGTGCAAACGCGGATCGAGTTGCAACGCGAGCGGTTGGCTAAACTTCTGCTCGCCGTACTCCAGAACGACCGAATACGTGCCGGGAACGATCGTGGGACCATCGACGCCGGCGCTGAAATCATCGGTGGTCGGCGGTTTAAACCCGTTGACTTCGGTAGCCGGTGCATAGCGCATGTCCCAGACAAAGCGATTCGGACCGGGCTCGTACGCCGTCATTGCAGCAATGTCGAGCGCATGCTGGTGATTCGCATCCATCTCGTACCGGATCTCAGGCGCAACCTTCTTCTCGTGCTTTGCTTTGGGGTGCAGCACGAAGCTGCGAACAACGGCACCGCGTGCATCTTGGAACGTCAGCGTGACTGGCGTCGAAGCATTCGTCCCGGCCGGAAGCGTGAAGAAGATCGTTGCTCCGTAATCGGGATTTTTTCCGACGGCCGGAGCCGGTTCGGGAGCCGCACCGTAAGCGTGCGTGAGCCAAGCGGTCTCCGGGGCGAAAATGTGCGGTGCGTTCAAGGCCGGCGCACCGTCCCGGGCAAGCTGTTCCAACAACGCGAGATCGTCGAGGATCCAGAAGGCGCGGCCGTGCGTTGCAAGCGCTACTTGCCCTTGTCGCGCATCGACCGCGATGTCGCGGACCTGCACGCCGGGCAGATTAAGCGTCAGCGGCTGCCAGGTTCCGGCGCCGTCGAAACTCACGTAAATCGAATCGCGAGTCCCGGCGAACAGCAAGCGCGGCTCGCGCGGGTCTTGACGGACGGCAAAGACATATTGATCGCCCGGTAGACCTTTGGTTATCGTCGACCAATGCGCGCCGTAATCGGTGGTGACGAACGCGTACGGATGAAAATCATCCCACATGTAGCGCGAGGCCGTCAGGTACGCCGTTCCGGCTGCCGTGTGCGAGGGTTCGATCGAGCTGATATTCGCCCACTGCGCAAGTTGCGGCGGCGTAACGAGCGACCAGTTTGCGCCGTGATCGGTCGTCACGTGAACGAGGCCGTCGGCCGAGCCCGCCCACATCAAATCGCCGTTGAGCGGAGAGACCGCTAATGCGGAAATATCCGGGAACGTTTCGGCGCCGGTTTGGTCGAGGTCGATCGGTCCTCCGCTGGGACCTTCGGTGCTCTTATCGTCGCGGGTTAAATCGGGGCTGATCGTTTTCCACGTCTGACCGCGATCGGTGCTCGAAAAGACGGTCTGCGCTGCATCGAGCAGTTCGGAATCGTTCGCGGGCGAGAAGAAAATCGGATGCGTCCAGCCGAACCGATAACGCGTTTCCCCGGCCGCTGCACCCGGCAAATATGTCGGCCAGGGGCTGACGTTATGCGACTGCGCGACTGCGTTATCTTGACGCAACATCGCGCTGTAATACGCGCCGCCGTAGGTAACATTCGGGTTGCCGGGTTCGGGCGCAACAAAGGTGCTTTCACCCGATGCTACGCCGTGCCATTCACCGAGAGAAATCGCGCCGGTCGGCGCGGCGCTGGGTCCCTCGAACGCACCTTCATCCTGTGCCGCGCCGTAGACGTGGTACGGGAATTGACGATCGAGCGCGATGTGATAGTACTGGCCGGTCGGCTGATTGTTTTCACTACTCCAGCTCTTGCCGCCGTCGCTTGAAACAACCGCTCCGCCGTCGTCGCCTTCGAGCATAATTTTCGGATTGTGGGGATTGATCCAGATGATGTGATGATCGCCATGATTCGCGGCGGAGAAAAACGGCTTCCAGGTTATGCCGCCGTCGGTCGTTTTGAAAACGTCGTCGACTTCGGGTGCATACGCCGTCTTCGCGTTCTTGGGATCGACGAAAATGCTCATGTAATAAAAGGCGCGCTGGCGCAACTTCATCTGGCTATTCACACGCTGCCACGATGCTCCGCCGTTATTCGAACGGAACACGCCGCCGTCGTGCGCTTGGACGATCGCGTAAACCGTACGCGAATCGCTCGGCGCGACGGCGATCCCCATGCGGCCGAGTAAGCCGCGCGCAAAGCCCGGATGTTTTGAAATCACCGCCCAATGCGCACCGCCGTCGACGGTCTTGTAGATCGCGCTGCCGGGGCCGCCGCTCGTGAGTTTCCACGGCAGGCGCTGCGCCTGCCACATCGTTGCATACAGAACGCGCGCATCGTTCGGATCCATTACAAGATCGATGGCTCCGGTGCCGGAGTCGACGAACAAGATGTTCTTCCACGTCTTGCCGCCATCGGTCGTTTTGAAGACACCGCGTTCGGCATTCGGCTTGAAGACGTGTCCCATGGACGCGGCATAGACGGTATTCGGATCGTGCGGTGCAACGGCGAGCGCCGTTGTCGTATGCGTATCGCTCAAACCCGCATAGTGCCAGCTTTTTCCCGCGTTGTCCGTCTTGTAGATACCGGCTCCGGTATCGACGTCGCTGCGGATGTCGCCCTCGCCGCTGCCGGCATAAATGACGTTCGGATTGGACGGAGCGACGGCCAGCGCGCCCATCGTTTGAGCGGTGAGCGGCAGCTTACCGTCGCTGATGTTGACCCATTCGTTGCCGTAATCGGTGCTGCGCCAAACGCCGCCTTGCACGCCGCCGAAGTAGAACACGTTGGGATCGCTCGGGACGCCCGCCACCGCGACGACGCGGCCGCCGATGAAAGGACCGATGTTGCGCCAAGCGAGCTTGCTCATAACCGTTTGCGTCGGTGTCGTCAATCCGTCCGCCCGCGTCGCGTACGGAACGGCAACGAACGACGACAGCAAAACGAGAATGATGAGCTTTCTCAAAAGCGCGGCTCCTTTGACATGACGATGACCGGTGCGTCGCGTTAGTGCAGGCAACGCACGCGAATACGATGCGCGATGTTTCGCTTTCCGCGCAGGTCGATCCGCCCTCCATCGCACGCAGGCAACGGCGAACGCTGCATACCGCGCGCGGCGTTGCGATCGATGCGCTGCAGCGAGCGCTTCGGTCGCTTAGGTCTTTAGCGCGTCATGACCCCAATTTTTTAAACTGTACGACCAGCGCGTGTGCTCGACGTCGCCGCTCGGACGTTGTGCGAGATGACGTTTGATATAACCGACGACGCGCTGCATCTGATGGTAGTCGGCATCGGTCAAATCGTGCTTTTTCGTACGCAGTAATTTTACGATCTCACGTCCGGAATGATGGCCGGTCGATTCGGCGCCGTCCGTTTTTTGCCCGACTTCGTGCGACTCGTCGGTCTCTAACCAGGCCTCAAGCTGGTGCGGCGTCATGTTCACGAGCTCGTTGAAAGCCGCTGCGGTATCGGTTGCGTCTGCGGTAGCCATTGCACTCCTTCGGCGCATGCCCGTACCGGCAGCGCATGCAGTTCACAAGATGATGCACGCTCTTACCCAGGCGCCGTGTGTTAAGCGGCGTGCTCGTGCGCAACGGCACGTGCGATGCTGCCGTTGTTCGCTGCATGAAAGCCGTTATAGCCGAACGCTCGGGTGCCGCCGCCGACGTTCTTTCGATCCGCGAAGTGCCGACGCCGCAAGCGCAAGCCGGTGAGGTGCGCGTACGAATCGCAACATCGGGCATCAATCCCTCGGACGTCAAGCGTCGCGCCGCATCGCCGCCCGGTTCGGCGCTCGAATTCACGCAAGTCATTCCACACAGCGACGGCGCAGGTAGGATCGACGCCGTCGGGCCGCAAGTCGATCCGCAGCGGATCGGTCAACGCGTTTGGCTCTATAACGCACAGTGGCAGCGGCCGAACGGCACGGCGGCGGAATTTTGCGTCGTTCCGGCGGCCTGCGCCGTCCCGTTGCCGGACGCAACGACCTTTGAGGCCGGTGCTTCGTTCGGCATCCCGGTCCTTACGGCGTACCACGCCATCCACCTCGACGGCCCGTTGAACGACCGCACGCTACTCGTACAAGGCGGCGCGGGAGCGGTCGGGTTTTACGCCATCCAATTTGCGAAAGCCGCCGGCGCCACGGTTATTGCCACGGTGAGCTCGCCGGCCAAGGCAGCCTATGCGCGACGCGCCGGTGCGGATCATACCATCGACTACACGCGCGAAGATCGAGCGGCACGCGTGCTTGCGTGCAACGGCGGGCGGCAAGTCGAGCGCATCATCGAGGTCGATCTTGCGGCGAACGCCGCATCGTATCCCGACCTGTTGGCGCAATACGGTAAAGCCGTCGTCTACGGCTGCGGGCGTCCGACCGCCGCAGTACCGGCGGCGTTCATTCGCTGGAGTACGACCTTAGAATTCTTCATCGTGTACGAGTTGCGCGCGGCCGAGCGTCGTGCGGCCATTGCCGGCATCGACGCGCTCGTCGGTTCGGGCGCGTTCGACTACGGCGAGATGCGGCGCTTTCCATTCGAGCGCGTCGTGCAAGCGCATGAAGCCGTCGAAGCCGGCGGGATCGGTAATGTGGTCTTGCAGATCGGCGAGCAGCAATCATAGGCGGAGTTCGACAGCGGTCCGAACGGTCGCGCGATGAAGTACTCGATCGCCGTTATGATGTTGGTTGCGGCGCTCTTTCCGGCCGTTGTCAAGGCACAGCCCGTGGCCGAACGCGTGCATCTCGATGCGTCCGACGTGGGGCGCGGTGTCGTTCATGCAACGCTCGCGATCCCGGTCCATAGCGGTCCGCAAACGCTCGTTTATCCGCGCTGGATTCCGGGCGAGCACGGCCCGGTCGGTCCGATCAACGAGCTTATCACGCTGCGCTTTCGGTCGGGCGGAAAAGCGTTACCGTGGAAGCGCGACCTGACCGATATGTATGCCTTTAGCGTCGACGTTCCGGCAGGCGCGTCGACGCTCGACGTTTCGCTCGACTTCTTGATCGGCGCCGCCGGAACGATGGTCTCGAAAGAGCGCGTTTCAACGAGTCGCATGGCGATGATCAATTGGTATGCGGCGGTGCTGTATCCGCAAGGCGCCGTCAATACGTCGTACACCGTGATCCCGAGTATTACGCTGCCCGAAGGCTGGCAAGACGCCAGCGCGTTACAGACCAGCGGCCGAGTAGCACGGACGGTGGCTTACGCTCCCGTTAGCCTCGAGACGTTGCTTGATTCGCCGGTATTGACCGCGCAATATCTGCGCAAAGTCGTACTCGATCGGACCCACGGCGTCGCGGAACTCGATCTTGCCGCGGACGAACCCGAACGGTTAGCCGCCAGCGACGAAACCATCGGAAAGTTCACCAATCTCATCCGCCAAGCCGATCTGGAATACCGCGCGCGGCACTGGCGCAACTATCACTTCTTGGTCGTATTGTCCGATGCGATCGAATTCAACGGGATCGAGCATCACGAGTCGAGCGATGATCGTGCTCCGGCGACCTTCGTCACCGATGCGGAAACGCTCGACTTTCGCGCCGATCTTCTCGCGCACGAATTCACGCACTCGTGGAACGGCAAGTACCGCCGGCCGCAGGATTTGCAAGTCGCCAATTACCAGGATCCCGAGCGCACCGATTTGCTGTGGGTGTACGAAGGCTTGACCGAGTATCTCGGTAACGTGCTGGCGTCGCGTAGCGGCCTGCGCACCCCGCAAGAGTTTCGCGATATCGTCGCGAGCGTCTATGCCGATATGGATGCGACGACCGGACGCGCGACGCGACCGCTGCTCGATACCGCGACGCAAGCCGGCTGGCTGTATTTCGGCACGCCGCAATACGCGCACATGCGGCGCGCCGTCGACTTCTATCCCGAGGGGATTCTCATTTGGCTCGAGGCGGATTCGATCGTTCGCCGGCAGACCGGCGGTATGAGATCGCTCGATGATTTTGTACGCGCGTTCGTCGGACCGCCTTCGACGGACCCGCGTGTCGTGACATACACGCGCGCCGACGTCATCGCTGAACTCACTGCAATTGCGCCGTACGATTGGGTTACGTTCTTTCGAACGCGCGTCGACGATATCGCACTGCATCCGCCCGCCGGCGGCATCGCTGCCGACGGTTGGCAAATCGCCTATACGGCCGAACCGACGCGTCAATTGCGCAACGAAGAAAAGCTGCTCGAGCACGTGAACGCGCTGTACTCGATCGGCGCGATCGTCAGCGATAAGGGTGACGTCATCGACGTGCGCGACGGCTCCCCGGCCGCACGAGCAGGCTTAGCACCGTACATGCAACTTCTGGCCGTCGGCGGCCGGCGCTATACGCCCGAAGCGCTGCATGCCGCTTTACAGGCGACTGCCGCAACGGGGAATGCGCCCGTGAGTCTGGTGGTCGACTCGTTCGGCGTCGTCGCGACGCTTTCGATCGTGTACCACGGCGGCGAGCGTTATCCGCATCTCGTGCCGTTGAGCGGTCGGCCGGATCTGCTCACACCGATCGCGCAACCGCTCGCGGAACGGTAAGGTCCGATCCGGTGCCGAGACCGGCGGCATCACGCGACGACATTGTCGCCTCGACCGCCGCGGCCCAACGCTCGGCGCCGGCGTGCTCGAAGCGGCCTGCGGATCTGCGCCGTCCCGCTTAACCCGTGGACCCGATTGCCGGCCCGCGTTGACAAATCGAACGGACGTTCGTACGATTAGTCCTGCCGCTCGGCGCTTGCCGGACGATCGCATCGTGACGACGCCGGCGCTGCGTCGGGTCGTCGACAAAAGGAGATTGACTATGGCCGTAAGTTTTACGCCGGCGATCAAGGGCATCGACATCGTCGCTTATCTCGTCAAAGACGTCGATCGGGCGAAGGCCTTCTATCGCGATACGCTCGGCATGCCGGTCTCGCTCGATTACGGTCCGCAAGGCGCCGAGTTTACGTTAGGCGACGGCGCGACGTTCGGCCTTTGGGATCCCGGCGAAGGCGGATTTCAACCCAGCAGCGGTGTTATGTTTGCGGTCGACGATGTGAGGACCGCAGTCGATCAGTTGAAGCAAGCCGGGGTTGAGTTCGAGGCCGACGGGGCGGTCCACGAGTTTCCCGCCTGCTTCATGGCGATGGCCAAGGACACCGAAGGCAACGGCTTCATCCTCCACCAGCGGAAGAGCGCGTAACCGGCTTCGACGGCTCGGTCGGGTTCGGCAGCCAGCGCTCGAGAATGATGCGCAAATCGGCCAAAGCGGCCGGCTTGGAGACGTAGTCGTCCATGCCGGCCGCCCGGCACGCGTCTTGGTCTTCAACCTGCACGTTGGCGGTCATCGCAACGATCGGAATGCGCCGGAGCGCATCGCCGTTCAAGGCGCGGATGATACGCGTCGCTTCGAGTCCGTCCATCTCCGGCATATGGCAATCCATGAAGACGACCGCAAACCGGCCGGTTTGAACGGCATCGACTGCTTGTCTTCCGTTGGCAACGACCGTTACCTCAAATCCCAGACGCTTGAGCTGACGCACGGCGAGAAGCGCGTTGACTTCGTTGTCCTCGGCCAGCAGCAGCTTCTCAAATCGCGGACGAACCGTGGTGCGGCGTTCGATCTCCGAGGCGGCCGGGTCGCGAACGGCATCGATGCCGTCGCCGAGCCGCAAGGGCAGCGTGAACCAAAATGTCGAGCCGGCACCGGCTGCACTCTCGACACCGATCTCACCGCCCATGAGATCGATGAGTTGACGGCAGATCGACAAGCCCAGCCCGGTCCCGCCGTACTTCCGCGTCGTCGAACCATCGACTTGCGAGAACGGTTGAAACAACCGGTGCTGGACATCCGGTGCAATGCCGACACCCGTATCGACGATCGAGCAGCGGATCGGGACATTTCCATTGCTCCGTTCGCCTGCTGCGGCGACGATATGTACGCTGCCGCCGGCGGGTGTGAATTTTAGAGCGTTTCCGATCAGGTTGACGAGGATCTGGCGGATCCGACCCGGATCGCCGGTCAGCGCGAAAGGCACATCCGGTGCGATGCGGCGAGTCAGTTCGACTTGTTTTGCGATGAATTGTGGTCCCAACAACGACATGACGGATGCAATTTGACTTTCAAGATTGAAGCTCGTGAGTTCGAGCTCGAATTTGCCGGCTTCAATCTTCGAGTAGTCGAGAATGTCATTGAGGACGCGCAGCAATGAGCGTCCCGAGTCGCGCACGATTCGGACGTATTCGGTTTGCTCCGCATCGAGACTCGATAGCGACAAGAGCTCGGTCATCCCGATGATCCCGTTCATCGGCGTTCGAATCTCGTGGCTCATCGTTGCGAGAAAGCGCGATTTTGCATCGGTGGCAGCCAGTGCAAGTTGTTGGGCGGTTTCGATTGCTTCCTCGGCGGCTTTGCGTGCACCGATTTCTTGAATTTGGGCAATGATATATTCGGGGGCGCCGGACTCGTCGCGCACGATCGACGCGTTGAGTTGAGCCCAGACCAAATGCCCGTCGCGATGCACGTAGCGTTTTTCTGTTTCGTAGATGAGCCGGGTGCCGTCGATCAACCGCCGGATATTCGTTCGATCGTTCGTGATATCGTCGGGATGGGTGAGCGTCTCGCCGTCGAGCGATAACAACTCGTCGGCGGTATAACCGAGCAAATCGCAAAGAGCGGGATTTACGCGCGTCAGCACGCCGTCGAGTGCAACGATCGCCAAGCCGATCGGTGTATGCTCTTCAATCTGCCGGTAGCGTTCGTCGCTTGCACGCAGCGCCGCTTCGGCGCGGCGACGGCCGATAAGATCCTGACGCAGTCGCGCCGTAAGTGAAACCTGATCGCGATACAGACCAAGTTGTTCGCACAAAATCGTTATGAGGACGATCGTTGCTGCAAATACCGTGATGAGCTTCCCGGTATCCCAAGCATACGAGTAGCGCATGCCGAAAAAATTCAGCAGCGCATCGAGGCCGGCTGCGAACATTGCAACGCAAAGCCAGAGCTGCAATGTCGTCAGTCGCCGGCCGTTCGCCAGCAACATCGCGCAACCGATAGCGTTGAGAAACACAATGAGCGGAATGAACGCCGTACGAAGTAACGGCTGAAATTGGCCGTTCACAATGAGATGCGGCAAGCTCTCGCGCGTAGCAACGAGCGCCGCGGTCGCGGCGCCGGCGAAAAGCAGCGGGACGAAAACGGTGACAACGGTCGTTCCGGTGATTGCGCGACTCCGATGAATGCGACGTGCAACGATGCCCGGCTGCATCGACGTCACGATGCCGACCGGAAAAGCGCAGTGCCAGGTGATCCAGAGATACAGTGCCGTTTGTTGCTGAGCGATCGTCGGCGGCTGCATGATGAACACGCCGGGGAAGAAACCCAGGTACGACCACGTCGTTAAGCCGCAAAACGCGTAGGTAAGGGCCAACACGACGAACGACGACTTTCCATTCGAATGAAAATGCACGAGGAAAATCGCCGCCGTGAGCAGATCGGCCAGCGACCAGACAGCGGCCGTGATCGGGACGATTGGTTTGATGACCGGCCCGCTTGTCGCGCCGAAGCAGGCTGCAAGAACGCTGACGATCGCCAACATTGCGCAGGCGCTCGCGGCAGTTCGGCGCTGATTCGCCGCGGCCGGCATTGCACCTAAATCGACGGTTGGGTCCGGCAGTTCGACCGCGGCGTCGCCGCCGGCCGAGCCGTCACCGGAGGCTATCGCGGGCACGACACGGTTCCGAGCCGTTCGCGGCGAACGGCGGCGTGTTGGTAGAAACCGAACGTTGTAAGCAAGGTCTCTCCCGTCGCAGCGCGCGATGACGGATGCGTATACCGCACCGTCTGGTTGATAGTTCGGCTGCGGCTAACGCGGCGCTTAGTCTGCTGTTACAAACGGTTCCGGTAGGGTGCGAAAGCGGATGTCGGCCGCTCGTCCGACGAACTGCAGCGGCTTCATGCCTTACCGATGGACGTTGTTATGGTCGTGCGTTTGCATTGCATTGAGCGCAACGGTCAGCGTACCAGCGCCGGCCGCACCGGTGGCGACGTTCGCTGCACTGCAGTGGCGTCTCGTCGGTCCGTTCCGCGGCGGCTGGAGCGAGATGGTCGCCGGAATACCCGACCGGCCGGATCGCTTCTATTTCGGCGCTGCCGGCGGCGGCGTTTGGCGCACGGACAATGCCGGACGTACGTGGACGCCGGTCTTCAATACCGGTCCGGCGGCGGTCGGCGCAATTGCGATTGCGCCGTCCGATCCGGCGACGATTTACATCGGCACCGGCCAGCCCGAACCGCGTTACGACGTCGCGGGCGGCGCCGGCGTCTTCCGAACAACGGACGGCGGAACGACGTGGAAAGCACTCGGATTGCGCGACACGCGGCACATCGGACGGATCTTCATCGACCCGGCAAATCCCAATATCGTCGTCGTTGCGGCGCTAGGTCACTTGTTCGGACCGAATGCGGAGCGCGGCGTGTTTCGATCCGCCGACGGCGGCGCAACGTGGACGCACGTTCTAGATCCCGGGGCGCAAACCGGTGCCGTCGACCTGACGGCCGATCCCGCCGACGCACGGACGATGTTTGCAGCGACCTGGCAAGCGCGGCAATATCCGTGGCAGAGTTATTTCACGCCGATTGCGGGGCCGGGCAGCGGGATCTATAAGTCGGTCGACGGCGGCCGGAGTTGGAACCGGCTGAGCGGCAACGGCTGGCCGACCGGCGATCTCGGACGAATCAGCCTCGCTGCAACACGGATCGCCGGTGGTCTGCGCGTTTATGCCGTTATCTCGGCCGCTGCAGCCGGCGGTTTGTACCGCTCCGATGACGGCGGCATGCATTGGGTGCGCGTCAACGCCGATCCGTCATTCACCAACTATTATGCCAGCCGCGTCAGCGTCGCACCGGACGACGCAAACGTGGTGTACTTGGTCGGCCAATCGGTTCGCCGCTGCACGAATGGCGGAGCGGCCTGCACGATCATCAAAGGCGCGCCCGGCGGCGATGATTATCACGGCGTCTGGATCAATCCGCTGCACCCCGATCACCTGGCAACGGTCAGCGACCAAGGCACTGCCGTTAGCGTCGACGGCGGTCGTAGCTGGTCGAGTTGGTACAATCAGCCGACGGGCCAGTTCTACCATCTGGCCACCGACCAGCGATTTCCTTATACGATTTATGCCGGTCAACAAGATAGCGGAACCGTTGCGATCCGCAGCCGGAGTGACTACGGCTCGATCGGATACCGGGACTGGCATTCCGTCGGCGGCGACGAGCGCGATTACGACATCCCCGATCCAGCCGATCCGACGATCGTCTACGGCAGCGGTCTCGGCGGTGCGGTTACGCGATTCGACGGCAGGACGGGCGACGTCAGCGCCATCGGTCCCGATCTCGAGCCGAATTACGGCCGGCGTCAAACGACGACGGAACACCACTTCGTTTGGGTGACGCCCATCGCCGTATCGCAGCGTGGACCGGCTACGCTATATCTCGGCGGTGAGGTGCTGTTCGCTTCGACCGACCGCGGTAGGCACTGGTCGGCGATTAGTCCCGACTTAACCGGAAAAAAACCGGGCGCCCGCGATTGCGCGGCGCGAGCCGTCGCGATCGCGGCGGCCAAAGCGTGCGGCTACGGGGCCATTTGGAGTCTTGCCGTGTCGCCGCGGCATGCCGGTGAGATCTGGGCCGGGACCGACGACGGGCTCGTGCAACTTAGCCGCGATTCGGGCCGGCATTGGCGCAACGTCACCCCGCGCGGCATACCGGCCTGGGCGAAGATTGCAACCATCGACGTGTCTGCGCTGCACGACGGTGTGGCCTATGCCGCGGTCGATAATCAACGTCAAGACGACGTGGCACCGTATATCTACAAAACGCGTGACTACGGCACGACCTGGCAGAATGCGACGGGCAATTTGCCCGCCGATCACTTCGTGAGCGTCGTGCGTGCCGATCCGGTTCGCGCCGGTCTCTTGTATGCCGGCACCGAGACCGGCGTTTTCGCGTCGTTCGACGACGGCCGGCGATGGACGCCGCTGCAACAAAACTTGCCCCTCGCATGGGTGCGCGATCTGCTCGTGCATGGCGACGATCTCATCGCCGCAACGCAAGGCCGGGCCATCTGGGTCCTCGACGATATCCGCCCGCTACGCGCGTTACCGAGCGCCGCTGCTCTGCGCGCGACGCGGCTGTTCTCACCGGCGCCGGCGATCCGCGTGCGGCCGAACAACAATCGCGATACGCCGCTGCCGTCCGACGAGCCGGCCGGGGAGAATCCGCCCCCCGGTGCCATCATCGATTATACGCTCGCCGCGCCGGCGCGCGATCGCGTAGCGATCGAGATTCGCGACCGCGAACAACGATTGGTGCAACGCCTAACGAGCGACGCGGCGCCGTCGCCGCACGCCGACGTATACTTCAGCTCGGCATGGTTACAACCGGCCGTGCCGCTCTCGCGGGCCGTGGGCTTTCACCGCGTGACTTGGAATTTACGCTACACGCGACCGCCCGCAATCGACAGCGAGTACTCTATCGCCGCGATCGCCGGCCGGGACACACCGGTTCAGCCGGGCGGCGCATTCGTGCTGCCCGGAAGCTACACGGTCGTTCTGCGGGTTGACGGCCGGACATATCGCGCGCCGCTCCTGGTTCGCGCCGATCCGCGCAGGGCGTTATCGCGCGCCGCGCTAGTTGCTTCACTCCGTCTGTCGCAGCGCATCGGCACGTGCTTAGCGCGTGCCGATCGTGGAGACGTGCAGTCTGCGGCAGCGCGTGACGCGCTTGTCGGCTTGCTTGCAAAACTGCGGCCGGTTCAACCATCACCGCTACGGCGCGACGTCGGCGGCTTGCTGGCAAAGTTGACCCCGGCACCGCGCGCTGCGTTCGCGTCGGCGAGCGCGCTGCTTACGTCGATCGAGTCGAACCTGGAAGGCAGCGATGCGGCACCAACTGCGCCCCAAGAGCTGGCTGCCGCCCAAGCGATGGTGCAAATCGATCGGCTCTGGCAGCACTGGACGCACCTGCGCGATCACGACCTGCGGCGACTCGATCGCCGGCTACGCTCAGCCGGTATGTCGCCGGTCGTTGCCGCGCGGTAGCGTTGCTTGCAAACCGTAGGCTTTGGCGGTATCTCGAATGAGCTGACTGAGAACGAGATGATAATTTGCATCGGCCGCGGGTCCGAGATCCGAGGCATCGATATCGTTCATAACCGCAACATGGACGATATGTGAAATGAGCCGATCGAGCATCACTTCAACGTCGTAGCGGCGGCCGGACTCGATCCCGGCGCTGTAAAGCGCAGCGGCCAGCGCTTTTGCGTCATGCGGATCGGGCAGCGGCGTCGCCGGCAAGGTCATACCGGCTCGTGCCGCTTGCGCCAGCGCGTCGGTAATGACGTAGTTAAAGGTCTTGTTGAACGATGTAAGGTTTTCAGCGCCGAATTTCTTTAATAGCGCGGCACGTTCGCTTGTGCCGAAGGTACCGTTGCCGGTCAGATTGCCGACGGCCGTATCGGCGTCGAACGCTGCCGGACCACCGCCCGCAGCGACCAGTGCAATCGCCAGCGCGAGATTCGGCGGACCCAAATCGATCGGAACGTACGAGAAGCGGCCATGCGCGCGTGACACCGTCGACGTGCTTGGGGCCGGCGACTGATGCACCGGCATGCCCGGCATAATTTGGGCGGTCGCCTCGCCGGCACACCCGAGCAAAAACGATACGACTATTGCGATGGTCCGGCAAACAGAGTGTGACGTGCGATCTTCTCCAAGGCAAATGGCCGTTCGTACCGCACGCGTCCGCGCGCCGACGTTCCGATGAGCTTCACGGCGATTGCCGAAGTTTCGGCGGCGATGATGCGACTTCTTGGACTCGATCACGCCGATATCCGCGTGAGTTCGCTCGCCGACGTCGAGGCATTTTACGATGCGTTGTTGCCCGCGCTGGGTCTTTTGCGCAAAGTCCGCTCGCATGTCGCCGCCGACGGCGAATGGTATCCCGCCGACGAGCGCCGGCCGCCCAACGCAATCGAGTACATGACGCCGGTCGAAGCCGGTGCGCCGGGCTGGTTCATCGGCTTTATCGAGGCGCGGTCGATGCCGTCGCTGAGCCGTATTGCTCTGCGGCTGGACGAGGAAAGCGCACTGCCCGCCGTCCATGCACTGCTGACGCAGTGCGGCGCGCGCAATATCGAGTGGTCGACGTCGAGCGATTATCCGGCGGTCTTTTTCGAGGATCCGGCCGGAACGCGGCTTGAGATCTGCGCTCGGCGACCGAGCGGGTTGCATTCATGACGTCGGAACTACCGTCGTCATAAGCGAAACGTATCCCGCACGTACGGCGTAAAACCGCTTGCCGCATCGCGTTCGCCGATCGAAAACGTTTCGTCAAGCTCGTGCTGATGTTCGAAGGCGGTCAGCTCGAGCGGCAATGCCGCTCGCGGCCGCACGTAGGCGAGCTCGACGATCGGCAGGTCGCGCACGATCGAACGCACGTCCGACGACGTGCTCTGCGTTACGATGGTGCGGGTGAGGTTGAGCCCGTGCAGGGATCGGTTTGTTATCGATTCTTCGTACACATCGCGCATCGCGACTTCGAGTATTCACGCTGCATGATCGCATATGCGCCGACGGCGACGGCGATTGCATTGGCATAAGTCGTACGGCTGCTGGGTGCATCGACGAGGACGATGTGGATGGCTCTCGCGACCGTGCGTGCGATTTCCACGATTGCGTTACTTGCAATCGAACCGTCGACGTACATCCCGCTGCTGCCGTCCGCCATCGGCATCGTGACCGGATCGAACACGAGCGGGATAGCCGCGGACGCCAGCAGCGCGCGATGGAGCAGGCCATCCGAAGCTTCACGAATTTGGACGTTATCACCCAGCGTCACGCGCAGCGCGCGTTCCATCCGCGCCGGAATTCGCCCGGCCAGAGAAGGCGGCAACCGATAGAAGTATTCCGCTCGCTGCGTCGTTAGATTCGTCGTGACCCATACCAGCGGCGTTAGCACCGGCGTCTGCGGATCGATGTGTTTCGCTAACCAGCGCAGCATCGGCTCGCTGCGCGCGATGCCGAGCTCGTGCGTCGTCAGACCGGAGACCAGTCGCGACGCCGCGTACGCGCGTTCGAGCACGAATTGCCGCGGATGCATGAGCGGCCGGTACGAACGCTTGATCTCAAAGACGTTTTCACGGGCGATCGTACCCCACGCCTTGCGCAACGCCGCGTACTGCCCCGTCGCGACGAACCATGCGTTGATGGCGCCGATCGACGTTCCACAAACGAGCCCATACGGCAGTAGTTGCTGGCCGTCGGACCGTGCGGCCAGTCGAGCCAGCGCGCAGATGAGGCCGCCTTGGTAGGCTCCGCGCGCGCCGCCGCCGCTCAGGACGAGCGCATGCGACACGAGCCGGTCGGGCGCGATATGCGAAGCGTTACCGGTCGTTGCGCCCGCCGGAGCCAGCGTCGTTCCGACAAGCGCGGCAGCACGCGCCAGAAACGCGCGCCGGTCGACATGGATCATACGGTCACCGCGTTGCGCTGAGGGGGCATCGGCGTTCGTCATGCCGGTTGCAATTCCGGCGGCAAGCCGATGCGTGCTACGGCGATGACCCGGTCTGCGGCGCCGTAATAGACATCGAGCTTGCCGTCGGGCCGCTCGTCGATCGCCGATGGAAACACGACCGTCGACGTGAGACCGAGTCGCTCGTAAGCAGCCTGCGGCTCGAGAATCGGCAACGGCGTCCGGTACAACACGCGATTCGGTCGCTCGGCGTCGAGCACGGCAGCGCCCATCGAGTAATTGAGTTGTCCATCGACGTTCGATACGCCGTGATATGTCAACAGCCAGCCGGCCGCAATTCGTACCGGCGGCGCACCGCCGCCTAACTTAATAGCTTCCCACGGCTCCTTCGGAAGCAACAGCCGTTCGTGCCGGCGCACGTTCACGAGATTCGCAACGTTCGTTTTGACGGCGTCGACGGGCACGTACGAAATCCAGATCGCCTCGCGCGTATCGTTACCGCGCGGCGGCATGATCAGTTCTTTATTGCCCAGCCGAATACGCACGCGGGCGGTCGGACGGTGCAAAATCGCAAGCGACGGAACGCCTTGCGGATCGAGCACCGGCGCCGGAAAGAACGAAGCATCTTTATTACCGATGAGTTCGGGGACGCGGGCATTGCGTTCGATTTCGTAGCGTAAGACACCCAGGCGCTCCCAGGCGTGTAGATCGGTCGATACGGCGACCGCGATTTTCGGTTCGTAGGGAACAAAGGCGGTATACGTCATCACGTAGCGCTCGATGAGCGGTACGTACACGACGCGCGCATCTTCAACGCCGCCGCCGCCGGCGCTAACTTCGTACGATTCCTGCGGTTCGAGCGCAACGCCCAGCCGCTCGACGCTCGCGGGTGTGTCTCCGACAAAGTTCACGCGAGCGTGACCGATACGCGAATAGTTGCCTTCCGCGACGAGTCGCGGAAAGAGATGCATCGAGCCGTCCGAACCGCTCACGCCGCCGGGATTGAGAACGCCCCAAGCCTCGTGCGGCTCGCCCTCTTTCGGCGACATGATCGGTCCAAGCCGGGTAACGCTGAAATCAAGGCCGGCAGATCGCGTATTGAAGCCGGCCGTTCGGCGATGAGCGCGTGCCGACGTGACCTTCTGCCAGAGGGTGGCTATGGGTGTGTGCCCGCGACTGCCGGTTTCGCTGCTTGAGCCGGGACGATCCGTCCGAACGAGCGGCGCAATCGCGCCCCGAACTCATCGATGATGATATACATGGCGGGCACGACCACGAGGTTGACGACCGTCGAAACGAGCATGCCGCCGATAACGGCGGTACCCAACGAGTGACGGCTGGCGGACCCCGCCCCGCTGGCGAAAACCAGCGGCAATAGACCGGCGATGAAAGCAATCGAGGTCATCAGGATCGGACGCAATCGTGTCTGCGCCGCGGCAACGACCGCCGCCTGAGGCGACTTGCCCGTCGTGCGCTGCTGAATGGAAAACTCGACGATGAGGATCGCGTTCTTGGCGGCCAGCCCGATGAGCATGACGAAACCGATCTGCGCGTAGACGTCGCTCGTGATGTGCGTGAGCAGCAAAAAGCCGACGGCTCCGAGCAATGCCGCGGGCACCGAGAGCAAAATTACGAACGGATCGCCCAGATTCTCGTAGAGCGCGGCAAGAACGAGATACACGATCACGAGTGCGATCGTAAAAATCAAGAGCGCGGCAGTCCCCGATTGCGTCTCGTCGAGCGAGATACCGGTCCACGCATAGTGATAACGCGATGCGTCGAGGTGCGTCGTGAGTTTCTCCATCGCCGCAATCGCTTGTCCGGTGCTTTTTCCCGGCGCCTGACTTCCCTGAATTTCGACCGATCGATATAAATTGTAGTGCGTGATCGCGGGCGAGCCGATACCGCGCGAAACGTTGACCAGGCTGGCGAGCGGTATGGTCGCCGCGCCCGAGCCGATCGATGCTGCGGTTGTGGTCGCGGTGCTCGAACCCAGCAACCGCGGCAGCGTGCCCGCCGGCGTACCGGCCGATAGATTCGGGACGAAGACGCCGCTGACATCAAGGGCGTCTTTGCGATACGGCGCATCGTTTTGCACGTACACGCGATACGTTCGGTTCAGGTACGTAAAATTATTGACGTACGTGCTGCCCAGCGCTGTCGATAGATCGCTGAAGACGTCGGGAATTTTGGCGCCGAGCTGTTCGACTTCGGAGCGGTTCACGACGGCATTGATCTGCGGACCGTTCGCGCGAAACGTCGTGTACACACGTGCGAGATTCGGATCGCCGTTTGCCGCGCCGATGAGTGCGCCGCTTGCCGCGCCGAGTTCGCTCAGTGGTCCGGATTGATAATCTTCAAGCTCGAAGTCGAAGCCGCCGCTGGTTCCAAGACCTTGAATCGACGGCGGATTGATCAGTACGACCGAGGCTTTCGCAATCTGCATTGCCGCGGGAGTCAGCGCCTCAATAATGCCTGGCGCGGAGTTCGGCGAGCCTTTGCGCTCGCCCCACGGTTTAAGCAGGATGAAAACGATGGCTTGATTCGTTGCCGCACCGTTAAACGAATAGCCGCCGACGGCGAAAACATGCGCGACGTTCGGATTGCGAAATGCTTGGCTTTCGAGTTGCGTGATAGCAGCGTTGGTGACATTGAGCGAAGCACCGTCCGGCGCTTGCAGCGCCGCAAAAATCGCGCCTTGGTCCTCGTCCGGCAAAAAACCGCTGGGCGTCGCTTTGAACAGCACGAACGTCAACACGAGTAAGACCGCAAGCCCGCCGGCGACGAGGTACCGCAAGCGCACGACGGCGGTCAGCAAGCTGCCGTAAGCGGACGTGAGCCAGGCCAGTCCGTCGTTGAATTTGCGGAAGAGGATGAAGCGCGGTTGCTCTTCACCGCCCATGACCAATGACGCCAGCGCCGGAGTCAAGGTTAAAGCGAGTATCGCCGACAGTGCAATCGAAAAGGCTATCGTCAAGGCGAACTGCTTATAAATAGCGCCGGTTACACCGGGCACGAGCGCTGTCGGTATGAAGACCGCGAGCAGCACGACCGACGTCGCAATGACGGCGCCAACGATCTCATCGAGTCCTTTAACCGTCGATTCCCGCCGGTTTTGTGAAGCGTCCGCTTCACGCATCACGCGGGCGATGTTTTCGATCACCACGATTGCGTCGTCGACCACCAGACCCGTCGCGAGCGTCAGCCCGAAGAGGACCAGCGTGTTGATCGAAAAGCCGAACGCCCAGACAAACATGAACGTGCCGAGCAGCGATATCGGAATGGTAATAACCGGAATGAGCGTCGTGCGCCAGTCTTGGAGAAACAGAAAAATCGTTGCAACCACCAGCGCGATTGCGATGAGCAGCGTGATGATTACCTCACGCAGCGATTCGCTGACGAAGAGGGTGGTGTCGTAAGGAACGCTGTAATCGACGCCCGCCGGAAACGTCGGCTTGAGGCGGTCGAGCGTCGCACGCACGCCGCCGGCAACGGCGATGGCGTTGGCACCGGAGTTGAGTTGGATGCCGATGCCCAGCGCCGTCGTGCGGTCGTATTGCAGCGTCGTCGTGTAATCTTGCGCCCCAAGCTCGACGCGGGCGACCTGCGAGAGTCGCACGATCGAGCCGCTCGGGCCGTGCTTGACGACGATCGCGCCGAATGAGGCCGCATCGGCAAGTTGCCCCGGCACATGAACGTTGATGGTGCTGGTTTGCTGCGATGGTCCCGGTTCCGCGCCCACCGAGCCCGCCGAAACCTGGACGTTTTGATTGGCAACGGCCAAGGTGACGTCGCTTGCACCCAAGCCGTAGAACTGGAGCTTGCGCGGATCGAGCCAAATGCGCATTGCGTAGCGGCGTTCACCAAAGATGAGCACGTTGCTCACGCCGGCCACGCGCAGTAGCGGATCTTTGATCGTACGGTCTAGGAAATTGCTTAGCGCGAGCGGCGATTCATTTGCATTGCGCGACGTAAAGGCGATCGCCATGAGGAAACCGCCCGACGATTTGGTGATCTGCGTGCCGGTTTGAATAACTGCCGCGGGTAATTCGCCTTGCGCGTTCTGAACGCGATTCTGGACATCGACCGCCGCTGCATCGATGCTGCGCGAAGCATCAAAGGTCAGGGTAATCGTCGACACGCCGGCGTTCGAGGACGTCGAGGACATGTATTGCAGGCCTTGCACGCCGTTGATTTGTTCTTCGAGCGGATTCGTTACGGCCGCCTCGACCGTTGCGGCATCGGCACCGATATAGGTGCTCGTCACGGTAACGGTCGGCGGTGTAATCTGCGGATACTGTGCGATCGGCAACGTCGGGATCGATGCCAACCCGCCGAGTAAAATGAGCGCCGCGATGACGCTTGAGAGAATCGGGCGCTCGACGAAGAGACGCAGCATCAGTGCGCTCCGGCGGGCGCGCCCGCAGCGGGGGGCGCCGCGCCGGGCAGCACGATTGCCGAACCATCTTGAAGTCCGCTGGGCGGCGAGGTTACGATCGTCGTTCCGGCGCGCAGACCGCGTCCGGTAATTTCGACCGCCGAATCCGTTTGCAGACCCGGACGCACCCGCACGCTTTCAACCTTGCCTTTAACGGTGGTAAATACGCTAGTCATCGCCGTGCCGGTGCCGATGAGCGCCGCGCTCGGCACGATGAGTACGCCGGCATGACGTGCCCGTAGCGTCGTCACCGTCACGAACATCCCCCCGCGCAACGCGAGGTCGGCGTTGGGCTGCAACAACCGAATGCGGTAGCTGAGCGTGCCGGCCGTCGGTGTCGTATTGATATCGAAGATGTGGCCGCGGAACGAGCGTCCGGCGATACTTAGAGACGTGAACGTAACGACTTTGCCGCGCGCGACCGTGGACAGATCGACATCGGGAACGTTGGCCACGACGTAGACGCGCGAAACCTGGGCGAGCTCGAAGATGCCGCTGCTGGGGCCGGCGTAAGCGCCGGGGTCGAGCAGCCGTTGCGTGACCTGGCCGTCGAAGGGCGCGACGATCGACGACTGCGTAATTTGCGCAGCAAGCAATTCGACATTCGCCCGTGCGACGTCGGTGCCGGCGGCATTCTGAGCGATCGTTGCTTGATCTTCACTGCGCAGGCGCGTGTTACTGAGCGCCGTGCGCAGCGCCGCCTCCTGGCCGCGCACCGCTTGACGCGTGCTGCGTAGCGTCTCGAGCGACGAAACGTACGTTGCGCGCACTTGTTCGTACGTTTCGCGCGATACGTACCCTTGGGCCAGCAGGTCGCGGTCGGCTTTTTGCGTTAGCGCATTTGAGGTTACTGCGGCGCGTGCGGTTCGCACGCTATTTTCGGCGGCGGCGACATTCTGTTGCGCCGTCGAGACCGCCGAACTATACTGCTGCGAATTGATCGGCGCGGCGACGCTGCTATGCTCGAGTTGCGCTTGCTCTTCGCGCACGGTCGCTACGTTTGCTTTGAGCGATGCGCGCAACTACGAGGTGTCGAGCGTCGCGAGTACCTGACCGCGGTGCACGAAATCCCCCTCGGTCGCGTCGACCGAAGCGACGGTTCCGGCCTGCGAGGTACTTAAGGTGGTTTGAAAGACCGGCGTAATTTGCCCGTCGAACGATGCATACGTCGAAATGGTACCGCGCGAAATTTTTGCGGTGGCGACACTGACGGGTGGCGGGCCTTTCGGCTGCGGTGCGGCCTGCGCTACGCAACCGCCGAGCGTGCTCAGGCCGATGAGGTACATGAACGACCGAAACTTGCACGTTAGCATAGACTTCCTAAACCGAAGTGCTCTACGCCGGCGCAGGCCGGCACAGAACGTTGGCGAGGTACGCGGCCGCAGCGACACGGAACATGCGAGATGAAATGGATTCGGGCAAGCTGGACGCGGCCGTGACCGTGGCACCGCGCTTCCAGCATGCCGCAACAGCGTAACGAGATGCCGGCCTCGGCACCATCGTTGAAAAGCGGGATGGCGCTCTACGAAGTCGCAGCGCACGGTCGACGTCGGCGTCGGATGCTGAGCCGAACGGCTCTAATGACTCGCGCGCTCAACAGGAGTGACGGCCAGTCCGCGACCGTCGAGCGCGTGCCGCGCGTTGAATGCAAAATCGGAACGCAGTACGGCAAAGATTGCAGCAAAGCGCTACGATCATGGTCCGGCGGGCTCACTGCAAGCGCCGAAGACGGCTGTTAAGCGGCCCGGCCGAGCTACACGCTGACTAGAGGCAACGTTGCCGCTCCGTCGATACTAACTCGAACAAGATCGGCCGAGCGTCATCGTTTTTGGCCGTTCGCGCCGCCGGTGCGAGCCACGTCATAGGGCCACAGATTCGATGCGCCGGTGGTGCGTTCGGGGGCTTTCGGGTCAGGCGGCCGACGAGGTTTGCGTCGAGCGCAAGCGCTGTGCGTAAACGTTGATAATGAGCGCAGCAAGTAAGATCAAACCGCGAATGAGCACTTTGAGAAAACTATCGATCGAGATGTGATCCAGACCATTGTTCAACACGCCGAGCACAAACAGGCCGACGATCGTGTTTCCGATCGAACCTTGGCCGCCGAACAGACTCGTCCCGCCGACGACGACGGCGGAAATCGAATCGAGCAAGTAGTTGTCGAATTCATTCTGTTGACCGCTACCGAGGTGAGCGACGCCGAGCATCCCGGCGATGCCCGAGCATACCGCGGAGATTACCATAACGCCACCGACGATGCGTTTGACGTTGACGCCGGAGTACTCCGCAGCTTCGCGATTGCCGCCGACCATGTAGACGTACCGCCCGAAGCGCGTATAAGTCAAAACCAGATGACCGATCAGCAGCGTAATTGCCGCGCAAATGACGATCCACGGCACCGGTCCGAGGCTGCCGTTGCCGAGCGTGGCGATAATCGGCGGAACGTTGTACGCAATTTGCCCGCGCACGAGCAAGGCGGTGATGCCGTTGCCGATCTGCAGCATCGCCAGCGTCATGATGAACGACGGTATGCCGATGCGCGTGACGCCGAACGCGTTGACCAAACCAAGTGCGAAACACGATACGATCGACAGCACGATGGCCGCGAATGCCGATAGCGGTTTGTTGGCAATGTTCGTGCTCGCGTCTTGCAAGGTAAAAAATGCCAACACGACGCCGGTGGTGTTCGCGATGCTTGCAACCGACAAGTCGATCTCGGCGCACAGAATGACGAACGTCAAGCCGACCGCAATAATGCCGGTGACGGATATCTGCGTCAAGATATTACCGAGATTATCGAACGTCGCGAACGACGGACTCGACAAGCAAAAGAAAACCACGAGGAACAACAGCGTCGCGAACGGCGCAATGTTCCGCAGTTGCCCGCGTAGCCAATTTCTCGCGCCGCCGCGCGCGGCCGGCTTGACGGTGTCCGTGGCGATCATGTGTCTCCTACGCTGCGGCCAGCAAGCGGTCTTTGCTTACGTCTTCATTGACGAACTCGCGCACGATCGAGCCCTTTTTCATGACGACGATGCGGTCGGCTAGCGACAAAACCGTTTCCGGTTCGGTTGAGACGACAATCACGCCGATACCCGAGTCGCGCAAACCGCGCACGATTTTCACCACATCGTCTTTCGCACCGACATCCATGCCGCGGGTCGGTTCGCACAAGACCAAGACTTTGGGCAGATACGCAAGCCAACGCGCGAGTGCAACCTTTTGCTGATTGCCGCCCGACAGCGTCCCTAACGGCAGATCGACTCGCGGTGGACGGATGTGCAATTGCGTGACATGCTCTTGTGCGATGCGGCGTTCGGACATCGGTCGCAGCAAGAGCGCCGACAGTCGTTCGAGGATACTGATCGAAACGTTCTTATACACCGGTTCAAGCGCGAAGAGCATGCTGCGGCGGCTCTCCGGCACGAGTGCGATGCCGGCGCGCTTTGCGCCGGCAGTATTACGCGCGCGCAACACCTTCCCGTCAACGACGATCGAGCCGCCGTCGGGTGCGATTTTTCCGAACAACGCGCGCGCGAACTCAAGCTGCCCCGAACCCATGAATCCGTAAATTCCGAGAACTTCGCCCGCGTGAACGTTGAGCGAGACGTTTGCAAACGCCCCACTCTTGGTAAGGTCGCGCGATTCGAGGACGACGGCTGCCCCGGAGCGTTCGGTCAGCCGGCGTTCACCCAAGTAGCTCTCTTCGAGATCCTCATGTCCGGCGCCGATCATCTGCTCGATGATCCAGAGTTTATCGACGTTGACCGCCGGAGTCGTGGCAATTTTGCGTCCGTTACGGAACACCGTAATGGAGTCGCAGATCGCCAGCACGTCGTCGAGAAAATGCGAAATGAAAATGATGCTCTTGCCGCTCGCGCGCAAGCGCCGCAGGATCTCGAACAAGCGCTCGATCTCGGGCGGCGACAGCGCCGACGTCGGCTCGTCGAGAATGATAATCTCGGCCCCGGAAAACAGGACGCGGCCGAGTTCGATGAGTTGCTGCACGCCGAGCGGCAGCGAGCCCATCGTTGCGCGGACGTCGACTTCGATGCCTAAGCGCGAAAGCTGCGCGCGCGCTTCGCGAAACATTTCGGACCAATTCACGAGGCCGGCCCGATTGAGCGGCTGAACGCCGAGAAACACGTTCTCGGCAACCGTCAGTTCGGGTACGACGCTGAGTTCCTGATGCACCATGCCGATACCGGCGGCGAGCGCGTCGCTGGCCGAGCGAAACGTGACCTTGCGGCCGTTAACGCGCATCGTTCCGGCGTGTTCGGAATGGACGCCCGCGATGATTTTCATCAGCGTGCTCTTACCGGCGCCGTTTTCGCCGACGAGTCCGTGGATCTCACCGGCCTGCAGCGTGAAATCAACATCGCGCAAAGCAACGACACCGCCGAACGTCTTCCCGATTCCCGTCATTTCAAGAACGTTCGGCTGGTCCGCTAAGGTCATGCTCCAACTTTCAAAGACGGCGGGCGCTTAGATGAGGAAGTTTTGCTCCATCCACGCCATGCCCGCGGCGTTCGCTTTGGTCACGACGGGTCCATCCGTTATGATATTTTTCGGTATTCCGCCCGGTCCGGTTTTCTGACCGTTCATCACAGCCGCGACACCGGCAACGATGGCACCGCCGTGAATGCGGCACGACGGGTTACGAACCGTTGCATGCATGTGACCCGCACTAACCGCGGCGAGTGCCGGCGGCATCGCGTCGCAGCCACCGATGAGAATGCTCGTTTTGCCGTGCGTCTTCATGACGTTATAAGCCGCAAGCGCCATGTCGTCGTTGTGAAAATAGGCCGCATCGATCTTGGGATATTTCGTAACGAGCGTTTCCCAGATGCGCGCCGTTTTGGTAACGTCCCAATCGCCCGGCGTCGTATCGAGCACTTTTACGTTCGGATACTTTTTGATGACCGACATAAAGCCGCGTGCGCGACCTTGCGCGCCGGTATGTCCGAGCGCGCCCTGAGTCATCGTAATGTTGCCTTTGCCGCCGATTGCATCGACGAGCGCTTGGGTGACCGCTGCGCCCATGAACTCATTATCCGGAGCCAAAAAGCTGTGCACTTGAATCGAGTCGAGCGGTGCAATGAGCGTATCCATGTCGATGACCGGAATACCGGCGGCGATCATCTTATTGACCGGAGCCGTGAGCGTGCCGATACCGAACGCCTGGATGGCGACGAAGTCCCACTTCTGCGACGCCATGTTGTCGATCGCCGTGCGCTGCGACGTCGCGCTGAGCTGCCCGTCGAACCACGTAACATCGACGTTGTAGAGCCGCCCCCAAGCTTCGGCGGCTTGTTTGCCTTGAGCGCACCAGGTGGCTTGCAAACCGGCGTTCGAGAACGCGGCTTTGAGCGGCTTCGTCGATTTGCCCGTTGCCGACATCATGTCGGCGGCCATGATCGGATCGACTCCGAGTCCGCCCATGAACGCGGCGGCACCCGCGGTTGAAGCGGTCACCGTACGGATGAAATCGCGACGAGAATTGAACATACGATCCCCTTCTAGAAGTGCGAGCGCGCAAGCGATGGACGCCTCAAAGATAAATCTTCCGGCTCCGAATTGTACGGGTAAACGTTTTCATCGTACAACCGAAATCCTGCGCTTGTCTGGATAGGGACGAAAGTCGCCCCTTGCGTGCGCGAAGCATTACCGGATCGGCACTTGCGCCGCGCCGTAGCAAACGCGCGCGACGCCAATGCGAAGCCGAAGAACGTCGACCTTCGGCTTGCTCCGAACGCACGACGTTGAGCGGGTCACGCTACCGTCCGCGTTCGTCGCGATCGTTTCTCGACGCTACGGAATAAGTATCGCTTTGATCGAGCCGGTGCCGCCTTCCATCTTGGCAAAAGCCTCGGTAAATTGCGGCAGCGTGAAACGATCGGTGACGACGCCATCCATTTTTACGCTGCCGTCGGCGAGCCCGGCAATTGCCGCGGGATACATGCGCGCACCCAAATGCGCGCCGAGCACATCGAGTTCTTTCTCCTCACCGATGATGCTCCAGTCGACCGTTACGGGTGCGCCGAAAACGCTGTACTCGAGAAACCGGCCGAGTTTGCGCAGCAGCATCAGACCCTGCTCGACGCCCTTGGGTGTTCCGGTCGCTTCGATATACACATCGCAGCCGTAGCCGCCGGTTAAGTTCGCGATTTCGGCGGCGACGTCGACTTCGCGCGGGTTGTAGACGATCGTTGCACCAAGAGCCTTGGCGAGCGCGAGCCGTTTATGATCGAGATCGAGAACAACAAGCGCGGCCGGCTTTTGGGCGAGTGCCGGGCCGATCATTCCGAGCCCGAGCGTGCCGGCACCGGCAATGACGACGACATCGCCTTCTTCAACGCGCGCGCGTTCGACGGCATGAAAAGCACAGGCGAGGGGTTCGATGAGCACGGCAAGTTCGAGCGGCAGGTCGGGCGGCAATTTATGCACGATCGACTTTGCGGTAAACTTCATGAAGTCGGCCATGCCGCCGTTGACCTCGGGCTGAAAACCGAAAATGTTGTGAACCTCGCACATCCAGTACGAACCTTTGAGACAAAAACGGCACTGCCCACACGGAACGATTTGCTCGGCAACGACCCGGTCTCCGATTGCTAAACCGCTGCTCGCCGCGCGTTCGTCGCTGCAATCCACAACCGTGCCGAAGAACTCATGGCCCGGAATAACCGGCGTCTTCACGAACGGTTTGCCGCCCGGCCGGCCCCAATAGCGTTCAGCACCGTGAAGCGTTTTCACATCCGACGTGCAGACGCCGCAAGCCTCGACTTTAATGAGTACCTCGCCCTTAGCAATCGCAGGCTTCGGAACTTCTTCGAGCCGGAAATCATTGATGCCGTGATTTACGACGGCTTGCATTGTGTCTGCCATGACCCGGCGTTACCGCGTCGCGGCCGTTAACACATTCTTGAAGCCCTGCGGCGTCCACGCCGCGCGCCCGACGAATAAACCGTCGATGCCGGGTAATGCTGCGAAGCCGCCGGCGGTCGCCGCATTGACGCTGCCGCCGTAAAGCAGCGGTATGTCACCAAGTGCATCTGCCAGCGCCGTAACGACCGCGGCGACATCGTCGGATCGCGCGGTTTGACCGCTTTCACCGATCGCCCAAACCGGTTCGTACGCAACGATGATTTGCGAGCGGTCGACCACACCATGCACAGCAAGGCGTAATTGGCGCAGCACCGCATCCGCCGCCGCACCGCACCGCCGTTCCTCCGCACTGTCGCCGACGCAGAGCAGCACGCGCAAGCCGTTTGCAAGCGCCGCTTCGACTTTGCGCTGCACGGTACCGTCGTCATCGCCGAACAGGCGCCGCCGTTCGGCGTGACCGATGAGAACGAGGTCGACATCGAGCCCACGCAGCATCGAGCCGGAGACTTCACCGGTAAATTCACCGCTCGGCGCCCAGTGCAGATTTTGCGCGCCGATCCACATGCCGCCGGCATGCGCCGGTGCGACCGCACCTGCCAGCGACGTAAACGGCGGAATGACGAATAACTGCACGCCATCGGCGTCAAGCGTCGACAGCGCACCGACGAAACTTGCGGTTTGCGCCGCAGTCTGGTTCATCTTTACGTTCGTGCCGAAGTAGCGCACAAGTCGTTCGCTTTACCGTGATAGCGAAATCTTCATTGTGCAGCGTAGAGGCTTAAACGAATTCGTCGCTGAGTTGCGGCGTTGCCGTTTGCCGTTCGGTGTCTGTCTGCACGGTGACATGGCGTACCGGCGGCAGCAACGGAACGTGCGTAGCAGCGCCGGCAAGTCCATAGCGCGGCATATTGACGTAGGTTGATTCGGTGCTGCCCGCCGCGACACGATAAATTTCATGCCAGATGCCGGTCCCGAGTCCGCGCCGCCCGAGCTTGTTGAACCAGCGCATGAGCCGCGTGTGTTTCCCGCCTTCGGCCATCGAGTAGCGGTGAAGATCCTCGTACGAGCGCCAGAACTGGGTGACAACGAGAACCGGCCACGACACCGCCGTCGACGTCGAAAGCATGCCGAGCGACGCGTTCGTCTGCTGTTCGGCCAGCATGAAGGGCATCGCAAAAGCGGTGCGTACGGCCGGCACGACACCGCGCCAGCCGTTAAAGCGCATGCCGATCCGAAAAAGAATCAGATCGTGCGCGGTCTCCGCCGTATAGCGGCCGGGAAAAACGGGGTCTGTCATCCGAATTCTCCAAACGAAAGTAGACACTGGAAACATATGCTATAATATGACCGATGTCAACATTGCGCTATCATCACGGCGATTTGCGCGCGGCGCTGCTTGAAACAACGCGTTTGGTGCTGGCCCGGGTCGGCATCGAGGGGCTGAGTCTCCGCGAAGTTTCGCGTCAAGCCGGCGTTAGTCACGCCGCGGCGTACAATCACTTCCGCGACAAAGCCGGCCTTGTGAAAGCCGTCGTGGACGCTGCATTCGCCGACCTTGCCGCAGCGATGCAACGCGCGCGCGGCAGCACGTCCGATCCGCTCGTTGCACTCGAACGCATCGGTGTTGCCTACGTCGATTTTGCCTATACGAATGCGCCCGACTTCAAAATCATGTTTCGGCCGGAATTGTGCGGTGTCGCCGATCCGGCGGCCGCTCGTGATAACGACGAAGCATACCGGATCCTCGTTGCGACGGTGAAAGATTGTCAGGCCGCCGGGCAGATCGTTGCGGGCAATCCCGAGCCGCTCGTCCTCGCTGCCTGGTCGATGGTTCACGGGCTCGCGTCCTTGATCGTCGACGGTCCAAATCGTGAACTCGCACCGAGTGCCGATGTCGCGCGCGCGCTCGCGCGCGGCTGCATCGCTCCGCTCATCGACGGCATGCAACGACGCAAGCCGGCCAGCAGGAAGCGCTAAATACGGCGCAAGACTTCGGCCTTTTTTGCCGCAAACTCTTCGTCGGTCAAAATACCGTTGCTGCGCAATTCCGCGAGCTTTTCAATTGCGGAGAACGGGTCCGCCGGTGGAGTCGCACGTTGAGCCGGACGAGGTGATTGCGCAACCGGCTTGGCAAATATACCGGGAACGACGGGTAATGCGGCAAGGTCGACGACACCAACGCCGGTCGAAAATGTGAGCGACGTGTCCGTCGTGTTTGCCTGCGCGACGCCGCTGATTCGATGTTCGAGCGTGTCGTACAACGTCACGCACCCATCTTCATCGACGGCAAGCCGGCGCGCCGCTGCAAAATAGGCGTAACGCCGTCCGTTCTGCGCACCCGAACTATCGGGCGCTCCAAACTCCGGCGGCCACCACGGCTGCGCGGCTCTGCGCTCGTTCGGACCGGCATGCTCCGGGATGCCCGCGACCGGCCCAGCCGCGGCTGTCGCGTTCGTAACCTCGCCCGCTGCCAGCGCCTGCGCCAAATCGCCGCACAAGCCGGCGACACGCGCTTTCAAGCTTGAATCAAACGTGTCTCCGACCATCGTCATGCCGCCGTGCATCCATTGACCGGCGCCCCCGAAGTCGGGATTATCGAATTGCGCCATGCGCCCGTTGCCGCGCGCGACCGATGCACACATCGACGCGACGCCCGGGGTCGAGAAGCCGTAACGGCCGGCGAGCGTGTCGAAGAACTGCCGGTCGCGATCGTCAATCGATGCCATACGCACCAGCGTTACCCTTTGAGGACCGTCAGCGACCTGCAAAGATACTTCAAGTCAATCAAGCCGTGGCAAAGCGGAGCGGCGAGAGAAAGCCGATGTCGTGGGCGGTACCGCCGGCAGATAGTAAGTCGGCAATCACTTCGCCGACGGCCGCTGCGAACTTGAATCCGTGACCCGAAAAACCACCGGCGATGACGATGCGTTCGTCGCCCGGATGCCGACCGATCACGAAGTGCTCGTCCGGCGTGAGCGTATACAGACAGACTTTACCGCCCAGGTAGCGCTGCGTCGCGCCGGGTATCCAGTCTTCGAGCGCGGCGCGCACCGGCTCGACGTCTGCGCAGTGCACCGTTCGATCGACCGCCGCGGCATGCGTTACGGCGCCGAAGGTATGAAACGCCGCTTTGACGCCGTCGCCGAGATCGGGGAAACCGTACATAAGCGACGGCCACTCGGGCCGGCTTATGAGAAACGTAGGAATCTCGGCCGGGCCGTAGTCTGCCGCTGCCGGGGCAAACCAGTGGGCGACGCGCCGTTCAACCACGAGCGGGATGCCGATTTCGCGCGCGACGTCTTCAAACCATGGGCCCATGCAGATCGCCAGTCGCCGCCCGCGATGAACGCTGCCGTCACCGGCAACGACGTTCAAGCCGCCGTCGGCGCCGGCTTCCCAGCGTGCGACTATGGTGTTAAAGCACAACTCGGCGCCGGCCGCTTCGGCGACGCGCAGGTGCGCCTCGATCGCGGCTTCCGGTATCACCAGACCCGCCTCGCGCTCGAGAATCGCCTCTTCGCCGGCGCGCGGTGCAAGCCGCGGGAACCGGCAGTGTATCTCAGCCGCTGTAAGCTCCTCGATTGGAATGCCGTGCAGCCGGGCACTCGTGCGCGCATTGCACAGGGCCGGATCGCCGGCGGTACCGGCCAGCAATACGCCCGTATCGCGCACGATGTCCAAGCCCGTTACACGTTCCAACTTCTTCCACAAATCGGACGCGCGCTGGACGAGCGGAACGTAGGCCGGGTGTTCGAAGTACGCTTTGCGAATAATGCGCGAACGGCCGCCCGACGACCCCAAATCGTGCACGCGACCGAACTGTTCGATGCCCAAAACGCGCAAGCCGCGTTGCGCGGCGTGCGCCGCGGCGGCACTGCCCATCGCACCCAGACCGACGATGATTACGTCGTACGTCACGAGCGCACGCCGTGCCAGCGCTCGATCGCGGCAACCGGCCACGTTTGACGCGTGTCGCACCCGACGAACGTCGTACGGCACACGTCGACCCGCGTGTATTGCCAGAGCGCAAGAATCGGGACGTCGACCAACAATCGCCGCTGCATGAGCGTGAAGTCGCGCTGCAGTCCGGCCACATCGAAGCGGCGCAGCGAATCACGATACCAGCGGTCCATATCCGGATCGCAGTACGCGCCGTAGTTACCGGAGATGCGCGGCGCATCGCAGGTGAAAAACCACGCCGGATAATAGGCCGGCAAGGCGTAGAACGAGGTGAAAAACATCTCGAAATTACCGCGCGCGATCGGCCCGCTTTCTCCGTCGAAAAGCGCACCGAGATCGAACGTCTTTACTGCTACGTCGATGCCGACGGCGTGCAGTTGCTGCTGCACGACGATGTCGACGGTCTGCGAAACGAAGTCCGTACTCGAAATGATCCGCAGGGTCAATTTTACGCCGTCTTTCCGGCGTACGCCGTCCGGCCCGGCGCGCCAGCCGGCGCCGTCGAGCAGGCGCCCCGCTGCGGCCGAATCGTTCGCCGGCGGCGTAATTTGCGGATCGTAAAAAGCGTTGAAAATACCTTTGACCGCCGTCCTTGCGTCGACCGCGCCGCGCGTCGCGCCATTGGCTAAAAACTGTCGGTTGATGCTTAGCGCGATCGCCCGCCGCACGGCCGGATCGGCGGTGATCGCATTACGCATGTTGAAAGCGATGAAGTTGTAGCCGGCCGTCGGCGTCTTGTACGTTGCTTGATTCGAAAGTTTGGAAACGGTCGTGTAATAGTTGACCGGAACGTTGAGCAGTGCATCGAGTCCGCCGCTGCGGAACTCATTGAACGCCGTTTCCCACTCGTTAAAACGAACGAGCAGGCGTCGCACATGCGGCACGCCTTTGAAGTAGTATGGATTCGCTTCGAGCGTCACATGATCGCCGCGCACCCACTCGACGAGCCGGTACGGTCCGGAACCAATCGGCGCACCGTTGAATGCAGCATGATTGAGACTGCCCGGACCGTCCGGAAAGCCATGCGCCGGTACGATCGGCAATGCCCACGCCGAAGCGAAAAACGTTGACGTTACTTGTGAATTCGGCGCTTTGAGCGCGACGTGAAAACTATAGCGGTCGATCGGCGTCACGCTGCGCACGTCATCGAAGGGCGCAGGCAGTGAAACATTATTACGCGGATCTTTCATTGCCGCAAACGTAAATGCAACGTCGGCCGCGGTGAGCGGGCGGCCGTCGTGCCAGCGCACGTTGCGTCGCAAGTGATAGGTCAAACTCATGCCGTCGCGCGCGATCCCGCCGTTTTGCAGCGTCGGCACTTCGGTAATGAGATCCGGACCGGTGTTGCCGTCGGTATCGACGCGGGTGAGAAATGAGAAAAGGAAATCCGGTTCCAGGCCGCCCGGCCCGCTCGAAAGCAACGGATTGAGCGTCGGAGGCTGACCGTGAACGCTCACGATTAACTGCTCGATGTCGATCCCCGTCCGGCCGGTGCCGCGCGTTACCGCCGGTCCGCAGGCAGCCACAACGAGCATCGCAACGAGGGCGGCGGCGCGCATACCGGACGCAAAGCGCTGCGACGTCATTGTCGCACGCTCGGCGGCGCCTTCAACCTTACACGCGTCGTCCGATCAATGGGTCGATCCGGTCGCGTATTGGAATTTGAGCCGCACGGTCTCGGGGCCGTACGAGTATGATTCCGTCGCACCCAGCAGATGATTGGCGAGCGGTACGGGGACGCCCCCGACGCAGTTGGCGAGATAGCCGTTTGCATGCGCGCCACCGAGATTTTCACCCGATAACTGCAGTGTCGTGCGCGACGATAGCCGCGCGCGAACCGTCGCGCCGAGCACCACGAACGCCGGCACGCTGTACGAATTATTGTTGCCGTAATACGTCAGCCCGAGCCGGTAAAACACTCCACCGGTGCGGTAATTGAGTTCGCCGTAGCCTTGCGCATACGGCACGCGTCCGAACAGCATGCCGTTATAACCTAAACCGGTCGGCTGGAAATTCACGTTCGGGATGACGCCCAGATTCTGGGTGAACGCACCCGATACCGTGTCGTAAAAGCCGGCCGGCAAGTTGTACACGTAGGCCCGGATGAGCGCACCGTCGAGGGCAAAACCAAGTCCTCGCTGCGGATCGCGCCGAACGCTCAATTCGAGCCCTTCGTAGCGCGACGTCCCGAGGTTGGTCGAGGCCACTCCGTAGAGCGGCAAGTTCAGCGCCGCCGGGAGACCGCAGCACAGGCCGGTATAGCTACCCGTAAGCGTCTCGGTTTGTAAGAACTGATTGTGCAAATTGGTCAAGTACACGTCAGCCGATGCGGTGATCCCATGACCGAACCGTTTGTCGGCGCCCAAGTCGTATCCGAAACCGGTCTCCGGTTTGATGTCCGGACTGTTCTGCGTCACCGTCCAATACGTCGGTAAACCGTTATTGTTGGGCACCGGCGGTGCTTGCGCGGTCGATACGAGCTGCAGGTACGGTGGTGCAATCGACGACCCGGCACCGAAGCGCAGCGATGTATTTCGATCCGGCTGCCAGGTCAAACCGAGCCGCGCACCCTCGAAGGCATGCGTGTGATCCGCAAACGTCAACCCTGAATCTTGCGTGCTGTGATTGGTATACAAAAAATAATAGTCGCTCAAGGTCGCGTTGATGCGCGGCGTGAGCGCAAGTTGCGCGCGACCCTGCAGCGTCGATTCGGTCTGCGACGAACCCGACGGCACATACAGCGCGTTTCCAAAGCCGGCGATGCCGCCGAAATACGACGCCGTCTTCGAGGCGTTGTACGCCAGGCTGAAAATAGATTCGTGAACCGGGTGGTCGAGCTCGAAGGAGTAACCGCCGACTTTGTCCATCCGATCGTACGTGTAAAGCGTTCCGGGCGCCGTCACGGTTGCCGTCTGCCCGTTGAAATTCGTTAACGTGCCCGGTGCGTCGCCGAGCAGAACCGAGCCGTACAGCGGGACGGAATACGTCGTCGTGCCGTTTTCGCCGCCGTCGAAAAGCAGATCGTGCACCGAGCCGCTAAAGCCTTGAAACAAAAGCGTGTTCGTCCCGAGTGCACTGCGTACTTCGGCTTGCCATAAGTTGCTTGAATTACGATCGAGAAATTGGGGGAACTGATCGTTCTGGCAACACGAGACATCCTGGCCCGACGTAAACGGGCCGACGGCCGCCGACGCCGACGAAAACGTCGTCGGATAAGCATAGTTTTCAAGGCCGTTGAGATCGGTCTGCGTTTGGCTGCCGAGATATGACAGCGTCACCGAGGTCTGCTCGGAGAAATTGACGCGCACCTTCGCGAGCTCCGAGCGGAGCTGGAAGTCGCTGTTGACCGGAACGCAGCAGCCCGCGAGCGTTGCGACGTTGGAGTTCGATTGGTAGATCGCCGGATTACCCGCGACTTGCGTGAACGGTGAGGTTACGATCGGCTGACCGTTGATCGTCGTTGCATACAGCGGCGCGACGGGCTCGGCATGATTGCGATACGCGCCGGGCGAGCCGGTCGAGTTGTAGTTCAGTGCGTAGCCGATCTTACCGGCCGTTCCGGTTGCTTGAAGATTGATGAAACTGCCGACTTCATTATCGAGACCGTAGTCGATGGAACGCTGAGATTTCGCCGTCGGTTCGAGCGTACGCAAATTCAGTGTCCCGCCGATCGCGTTGTTGATGACCGGCACGGCCGATCCCGGACCCTTGACCACTTCGACGCTTTGCAAAACGTACGGGCTCAAGTAGGCGAGGTTGTACGTTCCCGTGCTGCCCACGACGATCGGGTGACCGTCGATGAGCACCGAGTTTTCATACGGCAACGCGCCGCGAATGGACGGCACGCCGAATGCGTTACCGGGGTTGGCCGTCGTGACTTGGGCATCGTAATTCGTATAACTCGTGGTGACGCCGGGAATCTCGCTGAGCACGGCCGGCAGTTGCAATTGGCCTTGATCGATGAACGTCTGTGCGCTCAGCGTCGCGATGGAGGCGCTCGACGTATTGATCGATCCGCCGCCGGCACGCGATCCGCTTACCCGGCCGATCTCACGCAGCGATGAGAACGACGCAGCCGGAAGGAGAATCGTCGCAAGCGTCGGCTGACCGGCGAGAATCGTAACGTCGTCGCGCGAAACCGAGCTGAAACCGGGCTTCGAGATGAACAAGGTATAGAGACCGGGCGGCACTGCCGCAAAGCGAAAATGTCCGGCAGCGTCGCTCGTCGCGACGGCACTTCGCCGGCCCGAAAGGCGGATTTGCGCGCCGCCGATTGCAATCTGTCGCTCGTCGACGATCGAGCCTTGTAAACCGCCGGCAGTCGCTTCGGATGCCGGTCCCGCCGGCACGTTCGCGCCCGCCGGCAACGTCGCAGGCGGCACGGGCGTTTGCGCGACCGTTTGCAGCGTCGTAAGGTCAAGCGTCAGAAGACAAGCGATCATCGCCGTCCAGACGCGCCGGCCGAACGTACTCATTCGTTCCCTTGCACGCGATTGAGCCGCGCGAGATCGGCATCGAGTAAAGCCAGCGCATCACCCGTTCGCAAAGCCGTGCAGAATTCGCCGTGCAGACTTGCGACGGTTACGGCGTGGATTGTATCGGGCTCGTAAGCAACTCCGTCGAAGCCTAAGCGATTCGTACACGCACACGCATCATCCACAAGGTACGTGTCGAAGGCAAGGTTGTTGGCCATTCGCACCGTCGTCGAGATACACATATTGGTGAAAAAGCCGGCCACGACGAGCCGGTTAACCTGACGGCGGCGTAACAAGATGTCGAGCGCCGTTCCGATGAACGCGCTGTTTACGTCTTTGCGAATGACCGTCTCGTCGGCTAGCGGCGCGAAATCCGCTTTGATTGCTCCCCCGCGAACGGCCAACTTGAGCGGCGAGGCTGCTTCGCGCGAATCGTGGGTCGTAAAATAAACCGGCAGCCGCCGCTCGCGCCATGCTCCGAGCAGCTCGCTAATGCGTGTCTCGGCGTGCGGATTGTTGCGCCGGCCGTTCGGACCACCCCAGTGTTCGAGCTCATCGACACCGTTTTGACAATCGATGAGTAAGAGCGCCGTGTCGTGCGTGAAACGCGAGATCATTCGTCGTTATCGATTCTTCCCGCACGAACGTACGTCCGCGCATGAGCGGGTCGAAGTTTAAACCGAACGTCGAATTTCCTTTCGCGTTTCGGCCGGCTGCGCAACGCGCTGCGGCGAAGCGGGGCGCGCGCAATCGCGCTTGAACAGACGTGGCGTGGTCGTCAACGGTTTATTCGCTTTGCCCGGAGCGCGACGTCAATTCGGCGCAAGCCGGGTCGTCGACGTCACACATATCGAGCTGCTGTTGCGACCCGATCTTATCGACAGACGGCTGGACGCAACGTGCACGACGACGGTGAAATCAATCGATGTACGGATTTCGGCCGTGGAACTTGATGCGCTCGACATGCAGATCGATGCAGTTACGGACGCTCGCGGCGAACTGCACTTCGAGCGGCGCGCCGGCAAGCTCCTAATCGCACTGCGGACACCGCTCGATGCCGGCGAAATAACCTGGTTTCGCATTGCTTATCGCGTCGAGCAGCCGCGCCGCGGCTTATTTTTCAGCGCTCCGGATGCGCTTGCCCAGAGCGATCAATGCTGGACGCACGGTCACGCCGGAAACGCACGCTACTGGTTGCCGTGCTTCGACGATCCGTACCAGCGAGCGACGACGACGACGACGATCGAAGCGCCGTACGGGCTGTTTGCACTTGCAAACGGTCAGCTTGTCGAACGGACCGACGACCGCGAACGCGCTCTGAGCGTTTACCGCTACGAGCAGACGAAACCGCATGCGATGTATTTACTTACGATGACCGTCGGAACGTTTGCCGAAATCGATTGCGACGGCGGCCGGTTGCCGGTGCGTGCATACGTGCCGCCCGAGCGCATCGACGACGGACTGCGTACGTTCGGCAAAACGCCGGCCATGATTCGCGCGCTCGAAGCGTTCGCCGGGATCGCGTATCCGTATGCTTGTTATTCGCAAATCGCGGTGCGCGATTTTGTTTACATCGGCATGGAAAATACGACCGCGATCAGCTTCATGGACGACTGGCTGCGCAGCGCCCGAACCTTGGCCAGCCCGGCGGTCGAGGCACTCGTCGTGCATGAGTTGGCGCATCAGTGGTTCGGCAATTTACTCGCCACTTGCGAGTGGACCGACGTATGGCTCAACGAAGGCTTCGCCACGTATTGCGAAGCGATTTGGGATGAAGACGATAAAGGCTGGCCCGACTATTGCTACGCTATATACCGTCACGTTCGAACGTACATCGACGAGACGCACAAGCGTTACGAACGGCCGATCGTCACCGAGCATTACCGCGATCCGATCGATCTGTTTGATAAGCATGTTTATGAAAAAGCCGGCGTTGTCTTGCACATGCTGCGTGGCGAACTCGGCGACGAAAGATTTTTCCGGTCGGTCGCGCGCTACGTTCGCGACAACGCCGGCGAGCGGGTCGAAACACTTGATTTCGTGCGTGCAATCCAGCGTGAAACCGGCTGCAACTTGCGCGCTTTCTTCGATCAATGGCTGCGCCGCAGCGGACATCCGCGTCTGACGATCGCGGTCAGCTTCGACGCTCAGCACAACCGGCTTGCGATTCGCTGCAAGCAATCGCCCGCGGCTGACCCGCCGTTTGCCTTCACGCTCAACGTCGGCATGCTCGACCGTCTGCCGGATATTGCCGAGCCGGCCGGCGCGCAGCCGCTGCCGGGTGAGAGCCGCGTCGCGATTGCCGTCGACGGCGCCGATGTCGTTCACACATTCAACGTCGACGCGGCGCCGGCGCTGATCCGCATCGATCCGGGCGCTTTTATTTTGGCCGAGCTGACGCTCGAAGTCGGTATTGAGTTTGCGTGTGCGGCGTTGGCGCACGATCCCGATCCGGTGGCTCGCATTCGCGCGGCTCTGCAGCTTGCCGACGACGGGTCGTCACAAGCGTGCGATGCACTTGCAAGCGCTCTTGCGACCGATCCGTTTTGGGGCACGCGCGTTGAGATCGCCAAGATGCTCGGCGATTTGTCCCGACCCGGCGCTTGCGCTGCACTGCGCAACGCGCTCGGCGACGCGGATGCAAACGTTCGGCGTTCGGTCTGCGAGGCGCTTGGCAGCGCGCGCGATCGGCTCGCAATTGAACCGCTACGCATGCTCGTCGACAGCGAACCCGCCGTCGAAGTGATCGGGGCGGCACTCCGTGCGCTCGGGCGTATGCGCGATCCGGCTCTCACGCCGGTGCTCGACGGTTACATTCACGGAACGAGCTGGTGCGACACGATCGCCGGCGGTGCGCTGCTGGGCATCGCTGAACTCGGCGGAGCGAATGCGCGTGCAACGCTTCTTGAATCGCTGGGCTCGCCCGCCGCCGCTCGGCGGCAATCCGCGATTCGCGCTCTCGCGGTGTTAGCGCTCGAACGGCCCGAAGACCGCAGCCTCATCGTCCGGCGGCTCAGCGAGACGCTCGCCGATCGCGATGCGACCACGCGCTTACGCGCCGTGCATGCGCTGCTTGAAATCGACGAACCGACGGCCATCCCAGCGCTCGAACAGCTTGCCGTGCGCGAGCCGGTCGGGTGGATTCGCAGTCATGCCGATTACGCTGCAGCGCGTATCGGCAAACCGACTAGCGTATAATCGTGCACCTGAACGGCGGCGCAACGGAGCGCTCACCGCGCTTGGTTCAGTTAATTTATGAGCCGAGCGAGCGGTCCGCTTCGCTTGATTTGAACCGCGCTAAGCTTCGACCCGGCCAAGCCGATATAAACGTCACAGCTCGCGCCGTTCGTGCAGTCGTGCTGTTGCCTCGAGGTGTTCGTCGGTCGTGTTGAAACCGGAAAGCCGTCCGTGTGACCATTGCAGCTATAGCGAGCGGCTTTCGTTCAATTTTACGTTTGCGTTCCAGCCCATCGTCGACGTTCGTGCCGAGCAAATCTACTCGTATGAGGCACTCGTGCGCGGTACGAACGGTGAATCCGCCGGCTGGGTGTTGGAGCGGGTCAACGCCGACAATCGCTACCGCTTCGATCAAGCTTGCCGCATGCAAGCGATCGAGTTGGCAACACGTTTGGGAATGCGCACGCATCTCAATATCAACTTCATGCCGAACGCGATTTACGAACCAGAAAATTGCATTCGCTCGACGTTCGCGGCGGCCGAAAAATACGGCTTTCCGATCGAGCAAATTATCTTTGAGTGTCTCGAAAGCGAAGAACTTCGTGAGACCTCGCGCTTGGCGCACATCATGAGCGAATACAAGCGCTTCGGGTTTTTGACGGCTATCGATGATTTCGGTTCAGGTTTTCGCGAACTCACCGCACTTGCATCGTTTCAACCCGACATCATCAAAATCGACATGTTGCTGCTGCGTGACGTCGATCGCGATCCAGCCCGCCGGGCGATCGTCCGCGGTCTGGTCCAAATGTGCCGCGAACTCGGTATTCGCGTGCTCGCCGAAGGCGTGGAAACGTGCGCGGAATATCGCTGGTTAGCCGGAATCGGCATCGACTTATTTCAGGGCTACTTCTTTGCCAAGCCGGCATTCGAGGCGCTGCCGACGGTTCGCTTCGATCTGCTGCGGACGCCGGTCGACGAACCTCTCGTGAGCTGACTCACCCGCGCCCGTGTGCTTCGGCGTCCGGATCGTCCGTGTAATCGAGGTACACGAGCCCCAGCATAATTTCAAGCGCTTCGCCGTTCATCCCGCGGGCGCTCGCCGAATCGACGATCGAGGTGTGCCCGGACGCTGCTTCATGCTCGATGACCGCCGGCGTCACGTTGAGATCGGCGCCCGCGATAACGGCCGCGGCAACGTCCCCGGGCGACAAGTCGTCGTGCAGCATCGCTTCATACGATGGCGCGGTCGAACCGAAGCGGACGTCGAGTGCGCGTTTGAGCGTAGCATAGCGATCGGCTGACGATGCCACGCCGAGCATGTCGATATCGGCCACGAGTTGGCGAGCCCGCGCGAGCATGAACGATTGGTTCGCTTGTGCGGCAGCCGTCGCTGCGCGATCGATGGACGCGGTCGCCGTGCGCAGTGCCGGCGCGATGCGCTGGGCGTCGGCGGGCGGAATATCGCCCGAATCATACGGCACGTGCGCGAGTTCGCGAACGAACTCGTCGAGGTCGCCCAACGCCGTTTCGAGCAGCGCGGTCGACGCGCTGGCGCCGTCGACGGCGCGCCCAAGATCGGCGTCGCTACGCGTCAGTCCGTCGATGATTCGCGGATAAAACGCGAATGTCGCCGATGCTTGCGGCGGCGGCGAATCGAGCCGTAACGGCGCTGCCAAGTCGTTGTAAATGTCATCGTTTCCACGAAACACGCCGCCGGCTTTATTATGCTCGAGCGAGCCGACTCCGGCGACCGTGTTCTGCAGTTTACCGATCGCACCGTTGAGGGACCGGCCGATCGTCGTGATGCTGCGAACCATCGCCTCGAGCCGGCCGCCGCGCTGCGGCGAAATTCGCGCTAAATCCGGCATCTCGTTCTGAATGTCCGTGAGGCGTCCGGTCAGCGCTTTGAGGGCATCGCGTGTCGCTTCCCGGCGGGCCGAAACACGCGCCGCACTCGATACATTGGCAGCCTGCGCTTGTGCGACCGCCGCGCGTAGCGGCGGCAGATTCGGATGCATGACGTCCAGACGCTTTTCGGTATCGCGTAAACCGTGAATGAGCCCCAGTGCGAGCGTACGCGTTCCGGCGGTGCCCGTCGCCGCGGCTTGAGCTAAATTCTGCTCGCCTTTCGCGGTCTGACCGAGCGCGATTTGCGCTTCGCCGAGATGATACATCGCGACGGTGTCGGTTGCATTCTTACGCAGGAGTGCGGCAAAATCACGAGCGGCGACCGCATACCGCGCTTCGTCGATATTGTGCAGCGCCGCGGCTTCACGCTGATCGGCCGTTCGCTTCGTCGGATCGAGTTGCGGATACCCGACGAGATGCGCGATCCGGTTCGGAACGCCGGGATGATCGGCAAGATACGTATCGATCGACTCGTGATTCTGCGTCTCGAGTGCGCCCAAGTGCGACATGAACGAGACCATCGCATCCGGATCGTAACCGGCGCGCGACATGAGCATCAGACCGTAGCGGTCGGCTTCCGTCTCATCGGTCCTTTCGATCTTGGCAATCGCACCGGCGCCGAGAAATTGGCCGAACGGCGCGAGTAACGGTGAGAAGATCGACCCGACCGAAAGCAAGATGTTGATCAGGCCGGCTTTATTCTGGGTGGTCACGGCGTGACGGCGTTCGATGTGACCGGTTTCATGACCGAGCACCCCGGCCAACTCGTCGTCGGATTGAACGAAATCAAGCGTGCCGAGATTCACGTAAACATAGCCGCCCAACGTCGAAAACGCGTTGACATCCGCGACGTCCATGATTTTGATGTTGTAGGGTACGTCTTTACGCGCGACTTGCGCCCAGAGTTTGGTCGTGATGCCGTTGACCCACGCATTGAGCAGCGGATCGGTGACCACGTTCGTCGCGTCGGTAACCTGTTTATCGGTCTGCTTTCCTAATTCGACTTCTTGACCGGTCGAGAGCGCCGACGCCGGCTGCACAACGCTCGCCGACAGCAACATGCAGCATAGTGCAAAACAGAGTCCGCGGCGCACGATCACGGCCGCACCGCGCGGCGTCGGCGTGGTGCAATACGCATGGAGTCGCAGCAATCGTCTCAATTTCCCGCGGAGCTTCGCCCGCGAACGGTAACTTTGCGCAGCCAGCGTAACGGGCAAAGCTGAGAATTCACCGCAAACGGCTTTGCGCCATCGGACGTCAACGTTCGGCGGGACTCGGTGCAGTTAAAGCGTCGACAAAGGCACGCGCATTGCGCGCGACGTCGGCGACGCTCGTGCCGGGCTTGTACAAGGCCGAGCCGAGGCCGAAACCGGCCGCGCCGGCGGCGCGGAACGGTGCCATGCTTCCCGGGGTAATTCCGCCGACGGGGATGAACAGCGTTTCGGCCGGGAAGACGCTGCGCCAAGCTCGCAAAATCGCCGGACCGAGCGTTTCGGCCGGAAAGAGTTTGAGCGCATCGGCGCCGTTGGCTAACGCCGCGAACGCTTCGGTCGGCGTCGCGACGCCCGGCGTGCAGTACAAGCCGGCGGCCTTGGCGGCACAGACCACGGCCGGATCGCTATGCGGCATGACGATGAGCCGTCCGCCGGCCGCCGCAATCGGCGCAATTGCCGCGGCATCGGTGACCGTGCCGGCGCCGATCAGACAGTCAGCCGGAACGACGTTCGCTAGTCGCCGGATACTTTCGAGCGGCTCGGGTGAGTTCAAGGGGATCTCGATAATGCGAAAACCGGCCGCGATGAGTTCCTTGCCGACCGGTTCGATTTCGGCCGGCGTTATGCCGCGCAGAATTGCGACGAGCGGACTGCGGTCGAGATACGTTCGAATCGGCGGAGACATCGCGTTCACGCGTAGTTGACCGGCGCGGCGATCACACCGGCTAACGCGGCGATCCGCCACAAGCCGGCCGGTGCGCTATTGTCGAAAATCGGCACGTTCGGGCAGCCGTAGGCCGCGAGCGCGCGGGCGTAGCGGGCGCACAGCAGCGGGTCGCCGACGAGCGTACACTCGGCCGCGCCGGTAAGCATCGCCGAGCGGACTTCTTCCCCGATCAGCAAGCCCGACAGATAGTCCAAGCTTGCCGCAACATCTAACGACCCGTCGAGGACGAGCGAGCGGGTGAGGAACAGCAGCGGCATGATTCCGCGCGCTCCGCCGTTGCACGCCGTGCGGACGCCGCGATCGAACGCGGTGCCGTCGAGCGCGCCCGGAGCCGGGCCGGATTGCGCGATCGCTTTGACGGCGGGCCGCCCCAAGATCGACTGCGATGCAAGCAACGCATACAACTCGCCGGTAATATAGGTATCGAAGCGCGCGATTCGGCCGGCGTCAACCTCGACCCACTTCGAGTGCGTTCCGGGCAGCACGAGTGTCGCCGCACCCGAGAAGCGGTCCGGGTCGAGGGCAAGCGCACCCGCAATTTGCGTTTCCTCGCCGCGCATGACGTTGGGCGCGGGGGCGCGCTGCTCGACGCCCGGAATAACGTACAACGCGCCCGCACGCGCGACCGGTACGGGCACTAGCGCTGCGGCGAGTTCGGCCGCTCCGGCCGGACAGGTTCGATAGGGTGTACGAACCCAACCCTCGCTGCTGCCGACCATACCGGCAGCGATAGCCGGCAGTCCGGGATACATGCGATCCCAGTCCTGCACGACCGCGGCAAATGCCGCCGCAAAATCGCCGCCGAATTGCGACATGACGCCCCACGGCTGCGCTGCCCGGGCCAATACGATGCCGCCGTCGCCCAGCAGGTACGCCCGCAGCGCCGATGTTCCCCAATCAAGGCCGATAAGCCGCGGCTGCTCCATGCAGCATCTCCTTCTGCGGATCGCTGGCGGCCGACGGTGCCGGTACGCAGCGATAGTAGGTTGGCAGCACGAACGGCCGGATACCTTGAGCGGCGGGCGCAGCACCGTCCAAGAATAAGTCGAGCATGACGGAACTCCGAATCGGTACGAGCGGCTGGACGTATCGCGACTGGCGCGGGCGTTTCTATCCGCCGGCGTGTCCGCAACGCGAATGGCTCGCGTATTACAGCGGCCGCTTCTCGACCGTCGAGTTGAACGTAACGACGTATCGCTTGCCGAAACCCAACGACGTCGTGCGCTGGTCGGCCGTTCCGGCAAACTTCGTGTACACCGTCAAGCTCAGCCGCTTGATCACGCATCGCAAAAATCCCGGTGAACCGCTGCGGTACGTCGAAAAGTACATGCAAGCCATCGCGCCGCTCGAACCGCATATCGCCAACCTGCTCGCGCAATTCCCGCCGACGTTTGCACGCGACGATCGGGCACTATCTCATTTCCTCGAGCGCTTACCCGTCAGGTACCGCTATGTCGTGGAATTCCGGCATCCTTCGTGGTATGACGACGCGGTGTATGCACGACTGCGCGAGCGCAACATCTCGCTGTGTCTTCACGATCTCGCCGGCAGCGCGACGCCGCACGTCGTGACCGGCAGCGTCCTGTACATCCGGCTGCACGGGCCGGTTCGTGCCTACGCCGGTTCGTACCGGCGAGCGCGTTTGGAGAGCTGGGCGGCGACAATCCGCGGGCTGCTGCCCTACGTCGACGCGGGATTCGTCTATTTCAACAATGACGAACGCGGCTTTGCTCCGCGTAATGCCGCGCTGCTGCAACGTATCCTCGATCCGCAATAAAGCCCCGTACCTTCAATGAAGCGCGGCATGGCTGAATGAAAGCGATCGATTACGCGCAGCTACGGGCAATCGTTCCGGGGCTGGTGTGTTCGGCAAGTATGGCGCTGCTCGCGACGCTGCTCGCACCGTTCGCGCCGATTCTTGGTGCGCCGGTTATCGCGATCGTCCTCGGTGTAGCTATTCGCGCCTTTGTACCGCTCGCTGCGGCGTTGCAACCCGGCGTCGCGTACGGTGCGCGCACGGTCTTGCAAGGCGCGATCGTCGTTTCCGGTTTTGCCATCTCGTTGGTCGGTATCTTTCAAACCGGATTGCGAACGCTGCCGGTCACGTTCGTAACCATCGCGGTGGCGCTGACGCTCGCACCGCTTGCGGGCCGGATCCTGCGGATCGACCCGCAGATTCGCGAACTTGTCGGTATCGGAACGGCGATCTGCGGTGCATCGGCGATCGCGGCCGTATCGGCGGTCATCGAAGCGAGCACTGCGGACGTCGCGCTTGCCGTGGCAACGATCTTTTTTTACAACATCGTCGCGGTAGTGACGTTTCCGCTCATCGGGCACCTCTTGGCTCTGTCGCAAAGCCAATTCGGCATCTGGGCCGGGACGGCGATCAACGACACGTCGTCGGTTGTTGCGGCCGGCTTTGCGTACGGACATGAAGCCGGCGTGCAGGCGACGATCGTCAAGCTGACTCGCGCGACGCTCATCCTGCCGATCGTCGCGGTCATCGCAGCATTGCGCGCACGCGCGCAACGGACCGCCGGCAAGCCGATTCCTTGGCGCACGATCGTTCCGTGGTTCATCGTGTGGTTTCTCGCAGCGGCGCTCGTCAATACCATCGGGATCGTTCCGGCGGCGTCGAAAGGCGCGATCGCTCAAAGCGCTACGTTCCTCATCAGTACTGCGCTTGCCGCGATCGGTCTCCAGACCGTCCCGGCAACGCTCGTACGGGCCGGACTGCGGCCGCTCGTCTTCGGTCTGGTTTTATGGCTTGCCGTTGCGTTTGCGTCACTTGGAATGCAGCGTCTGACCGGCCTCTAAGCGTCGTCGAGGCGATACGCATCGGCGGCAGTTCGGCCGAAGAACGCTTCGACTTGCGGCGCGTCGAGGAACGCGTGCATCAGCGTTTGCGCGACGTCAACCACTTCTTCGTACGTTGCGGCAAGCAAACACACCGGCCAATCCGAACCGAACATCAAGCGATCAGCACGAAACGCCGCCACGATGTGCGCGACATACACCTGCAACCGATCGATGCTCCATCCGGTGCGGCCGGCTTCGGTGACCAAACCCGATATTTTGCACCAAACGTTGGGGCAGCCGCCGAGTTGAGCGATGCCGTCGAGCCAGCCGGCGGGCACCGTCGCGCCGGCAATCCTCGGCTTTGCGATGTGATCGAGAACGAATCGAAGATTCGTAAACTCGCGAACGACGGCGACGGCTGCCGGTAATTCGCGTTCGCGCACCAGCAAGTCGAAGGCGAGATCCGCAGCCTCGATCGTTGCCAAACCCCGTCGAACGTCAGCCCGTACGAGCCACGCGGCGTCAGCTTCATCATGCACTTGATGGCGAATGCCGACGAGCGCGGAACCGCCCGGCCCGGCGCGCAGCGCGGCTATGTCGGCGCCGAGCGTTTCGCTCGTGAGATCGGCCCAGCCGACGACGCCGGCAATCGACACGGTTCGTTCGGCGAGGGCCAGGAACTCGCGCGTTTCGGCAATGTCGGCGCGCGTCTGGACAAGGATCGTACGGGCGATGCCGGTCGCCGCAAGGTGCGGCGCGAGATCGGCTGGTTCGAACGCGCGCCGGATCGGTTCGAGCGCGGCGGTCAGCCACGGATAATGCGCGCGCTCCGGATCCCAATAATGCTGGTGCGAATCGATCTTGTTCGGCCGCAAGGTCACGCCGGAAAGCATTAGCCGCCGTGCGCGCTAAGTATTGCCGATCATGCCCGATTCGCTCGAAGAACTCGCAGCTTCCGTCGCTGCCTTGCGGGCGGCCGGCGGGCGCATCATCTTGGGCATTGTCGGTTCACCGGGCGCCGGCAAGTCGACGTTGGCTCAAGCGCTCGTCGCGCGTTTAGGAGCATGCGCGGTGAGCGTTCCGATGGATGGGTTTCACTTAGCGAACGCCGAGTTGCGGCGACTCGAACGGCACGGCCGTAAAGGCGCTCAGGACACCTTCGACAGCGGCGGTTACGTTGCGCTGCTGCAACGGATCCGCAGTCAGAGCGCCGACGAGATTGTCTACGCACCCGAATTCCGGCGCGAGATCGAAGAACCGGTCGGTAGCGCGATCCCGGTCTTGCCCGCGCACCAAGTCGTCGTGACGGAGGGCAACTATCTGCTGCTCGATAGCGGCCACTGGGCGGCGGTGCGCGCGATCGCCGACCAAATATGGTTTGTCGACGTCGATCCGCGGCTGCGGCTCGAGCGTTTGATCGCGCGACACATGCACTTCGGCCGCTCCGAACTCGATGCGCGCGACTGGGTAAGCCGGACCGACGAACCGAACGCGCAACTCATCGACGCCACGCGTTCGCGCGCGGACCGGGTCATTCACTTGGCGTGACGGCGCGAGCGCCGCAAGCGGCGTTCGTCCGGCGGAAAGAAAAGCTTGATGTCTACGACGGTCGGGGTGGTCGGGCTGGGCGAGATGGGCGGCGCTTTCGTGGAGCGGCTCCTTGCCGCGGGCCGAACCGTCACCGGTTGGAATCGCTCGCAAGCCAAAGCCGCACCGCTCGTCGAGCGCGGCATGCGCTGGGCGGCATCACCGGCCGAGGTCGCGCGTAGCGCCGACGTCACGATCGTCATGGTCACCGACGCCGCCGCACTCGAAGCGGTGGTCGGCGGCGAACGCGGCCTATTAGCAGCGATCCGCGGCAAGACGCTGGTCGAAACGACGACTTGCGAACCGGCGGCGATCGTCGCACTCGGCGAGCGCGTGGGCGACGCAGGGGGACGGCTCGTCGATGCGGCGGTTCTTGGAAGTACGCTCACCGTGCGTCAAGGGAAGCTCGTCATCATGACCGCGGGCGACCAAGCCGCGATCGAGGCCGCGCGACCGGTGCTACTCGATATCGGTCCGCGCGTCGTCGGCATGGGTGAACTCGGAAAAGCCAAGACAATGAAGATCGCGCTAAACTTAAATCTACCGGCCCAAATTCTGGCGCTCAGCGAAGGGTTGTTACTTGCCGTAAAAAGCGGTATCCCGCGCGAAGTCGCTCTCGAGGTCATGCTCGCCGGAGCAATTGCTTCACCAATGCTGTCGTACCGCGCGCCGTTCATCGAAGCGATGCCCGCCAAAGCCTGGTTCGACGTCGATATGATGCAGAAAGATTGCGATTTAGCTCTAGCGCTCGGCAAGGAACTCGGCGTACCGCTCATGGCCACGGCGGTGAGCCGGGAGATGCTGTCGGCGGCGCGCGGTCAGGGCCTCGCACAGCGTGACTTCGCCGTTTTGTATTACGCTTTAGCCAATGCCGCCGGCCGCAGTGAATCGCCGACGATGGCCGCCGAAACGGGCATTGCGCCGCCTTCGACGTCCGAACGGCTACCCTGATCTTGGCTTGAGCGGCCGCAGTTCATACGCGCAGCCGCGTATTGCCGACGAGCAAGGGATAGTCTTCACCGGTCAATTTCAATGTGCCGCGGCTTTCGCCGAGCATGCCGGCATCGGTTAGCCGCATGCCGGAGATCGGAAACATGACTTCACCTTCGGGCGTCTTGCAATAGGCAGTCGCCGTATACTGCAGTTGATCTTCGGGCATGGCGGTGAGCAGATCGCGCAATTCGCGGTATTTCAAGGTCTTCGTCTCGCTTCGTGGGGGCCGGCTTGGTTCGGCTCAACGCACGGCGGCCGGAACGCCGCGCACGATGATTACCGGTACGTCGCTCGAGTAAATAACCGCTTCGGTAACACTTCCTTTAATGAGCCGCGGCAGGCCCTCGCGCACGTGACTCGCCATGACGATGGCATCGCACGCGTGGACGTCGGCGCTGCGCACGATCGCGTTCGGTATGCCATCGGCCAGCGGCAAGATCAGTTCTTCGGCCGTGACGCCGCCCGCTGCGGCTACCGACTTTGCGCGATCGAGGGCACGCATATCGAAGGTTTCGCCGCCGGACGTCTGGGCGGTGCAAAAATAGAGCGTCGCGCGAAAATTCTGCGCGAGCGCGACGGCATAGCGAACGGCGATCTCCGAGACATCGTCGTTTACGATCGGCACGAGAAACCGGCGTGCAAGCCGGCCGCGAGCCGGCCGGCGCACGACGCACAGCGGGATCATTGTTTCACGCAATACTTCTTGCGCCAAGCTTCGAATGAACGGGCGCAGTAAGCCGATGCGCGGTTTGATGCCGAGCACGATGAGTCCGGCGCGTTGCTCGCGGGCAAAGGCGACGACCCCCCGGACCGGATCGTCGACAAGAATTTTCCCGCTGGCACCGTAAGCTTGCGAATCGTGCGCCGCAACAAGTGCATCGTCAAGCAACTGTTGACTCATCTGCGTCGCAAGCTCGGCAAAGCACATGCCGCCGGCGCCGTCTTCGCCTAATGCCGGATCGATCGACATGCAGAAGCTGATCGGACTGCAATCTTCACGCGAAATCGTAATGCTCGCGCCGATTGCGTACTGCGCCGTCGGCGATCCGTCGACGATGACGACGATGCGCTCAAACATCGCTAGCCACGGGCGCCGGTTTAGCGACCTTCGCTAGAAAAACGATCGGAATGACGACGAGCAAAATCAGCGCAAAAACCACCATCAAGCTAGCGTAGGCGAGGGTCTGCGCTTGCGCGCTCACGATTGCGGCAAGCCCCGCCGGCCCATGATGCTGCCGTACGTACTCAAAGACGGCGGTATTGCTTAAGGCCACCGTTCCGGCAAGCTGCGAAGAGAAGCCTGCGATTCGATGATCGAGCAGCGTCTGCATACCACCGGTCGCAATCATCAGGCCGACCGGTGATGATAATTTATAGATCGATACGCCTGAGGCAAGCAGCGACAACGGCATGCTGCCGATCACCAGCGCTCCCATCGGTTGATTGAGCATGCCGAAGAATAGACCGAAGAGCAGCGAAACACCGATAAACGTTGCCGCTTCCGCCGTCGTCGTCATGAGCTGCGAAAAAAGCAGCAGCGCGGACGACGAGCCCAGCACGCCGACGATGATGACCACGCGCAAGTCCAGTAACCGCGACGTGATGAGTGCAAATGCGGCCGGTACGCCGACGACGTACGTGACGAGCCGCACGAGCACGAGTGCGCCCGCGAGCGTCGCGGTCGGGCCGATCGCCGTTTGCATGTAACCGACGAGAATGGTAACCGAGTAGCCTACCGATCCGATCGCGACGTTGATCGTCGCTCCGACCGAAAGATTGCGATGGGCGCCGAACATGCGAAAATCGACGTGCGGCTCGGCCGTTCGCAACTCGTAGATGACGAATGCCGGCAGCGCAAGACATAGCACCGCTGCGCCCCAAACGATCGTACCATCGTCAAACCAGTTTCGGCGCTCGCCTTCGTTTGCGAGAAACTGCATGGCGCCGAAGACGACAGCGGACAAGACGACGCCGGGCAGATCGAAATGTAAATCCGGTTGCGGCTGGTCTTTCGTTTGCACTGAAAAATAAATGAGGATCGACGTTGCCAGCGTTGAAATGCAGCCCGGCCAGAAAACCGAACTGCCGCCGTAGGCATCGGCGAGGAAGCCGCCGATGACCGTGCCGAGCGTCGAACCGCTAAGCGCGACGAACACGAATGCGGGCGGCGCGAATTTTAGTTGCGCCGGGCTCAGCGACGTGAAGAGCAAGATCGCTGCCGGTACAAAGATACAACCCAGCGTCGCACCTTGTACGAAGCGCAAAATGATAAAGGGCGCAAAATCAGTCGTTACCGTCAACACGAGTGACGTTAATGAAAAGCCGAGTAAGGCCGATACCATGAGCCGCTTGCGTCCGATCCGGGCCATGCTCCACGGACTGAGCAAAATGAATGCGTAGTATGCGGCGTTAAACGTCGTTATAATCCAAGATGCCTGATCCGGCGTGGCGTTGACGATCGCTTGCAGATACGGCAATCCGGTGTTGATGATGGTGGTCGAGGTTTGATCGACGATTATTGCGGTAACGGCGCATAGAACGATTGCGAACCCGCGCAAGCCCGGCTGAGGCCGCGGCGTTACATCCGGTACCGCCAGTCGTTGTCTGATCACCGCTCGCATTTACAACGCGGCGTCTATGCGGCCTGCGCAGCGTAAGCGCGGGCAAGTTCGCCTTTAACCGCTAAGCGAAAATCTTTCTACCTCGTACCGGCACGGTCTTTAGCATCGATGCGCGCGACGTTTGGCCCGTGTTTACGTTATACCGGCAAGAGTAAAAGTAAATAACGTGAAGTGCATCGGGCATGTAACGGTTCTCGCCGTCTGCTATTTATGAATGAGGCTATGACACCAGTAAGAATCGCGTATTTCTCGATGGAGATCGCACTGAACGAAAGTTTCTCCACTTATAGCGGCGGCTTGGGTATTCTTGCCGGAGATACGTTACGTTCGGCGGCCGATCTCGGCGTTCCGATGGTTGCCGTGACCCTTGCTTATCCCAATGGATACTTCCGCCAGCGCCTCGCGCCGGACGGCACGCAAGATGAACTGCCCGATACGTGGTCGCCGGCAGCCGAACTTGCTGCAGCGATGGCGCGCGTGAGCGTCAAAATTGAAGATCGTGACGTCGCAATTGCGGCTTGGCGTTACGACGTCGTCGGCGTGAACGGCGACATCGTGCCGGCGTACTTGCTCGACACCGATCTGCCCGAGAACACGCCGCAGGATCGCTCGATCACCGCGACCCTGTACGGCGGCGATGCGCGCTACCGCCTCATGCAAGAGATCGTGCTGGGCGTCGGCGGGGGCCGGATGCTCGATGCGCTCGGTTATCGTTCGCTCGACACGTACCACATGAACGAGGGTCATGCCGCCCTCGTCGCACTCGAACTGCTCGAGCGCCGGCCGGCGGCCGAACGGGATACATTACACGCCGTGCGGCCGCAGTGCGTTTTTACGACGCATACGCCGATCCCCGCCGGACACGATCGATTCGATGAAGCTTTGCTCGAGCGAGTCCTCGGCCGGAGCTGGACGGATCGGCTCGAACGTTTGGGTCTTATCGAAGCCGGAATGCTCAACATGACCCACTTGGCCTTGCGCGCGTCGCGCTTCACGAACGCCGTTGCCATGCGCCACGCGGAAGTTTCGCGCGAGATGTTCCCGGGTTACGCCATTTCGGCGATTACCAACGGCGTGCATGCACCGACCTGGGTCGCCCCGGCCTTCGCGCGCTTGTTCGACGCGCAAATGCCCGAGTGGCGGCGCGACGCGTACCAATTACGTCATGCCGCCGGCATCGATCTGGCCGATCTGCAAGCCGCCCATATCGAAGCCAAAGCGGCGCTGATCGCCGAAATCGCCGCGCGGACCGGGGTGACTTTACGGACCGACGTTTTGACCCTCGGTTTTGCGCGACGGGCCACTTCGTACAAGCGCGCCGACTGGCTATTTCACAATCCCGAACGCTTACGCGAACTCTGCGGCCGGATCGGACGCATCCAGATCGTTTACGGCGGCAAAGCACATCCGCACGATGAGCCGGGCAAAGCCGGTATCAAGCGCGTCCACGAAGCGCGCGCGGCGCTCGGCGACGTGCTCGACGTCGTCTACGTGCCGAACTACGACATGAGCCTGGCCAAATACATCATCTCGGGCGTCGACATCTGGCTCAACAATCCGCAGCCGCCGCTCGAGGCGTCGGGAACGAGCGGCATGAAGGCGGCGCTCAACGGCATTCCGAGTCTGAGCGTGCTCGACGGCTGGTGGGTCGAAGGCTGCCTCGAAGATCGCACCGGCTGGTCGATCGACGACCGGCGCGATGACAGCATCTACGAAGGGATCGAACGCGCCGCACGGCAGATCGCCGGCTCGCCATACGCGTACGCTCAACTCATGCGCGATTCGATCGGGACGAACGGTTCGTTCTTCAATACGCAGCGTATGGTGCAGCAATATAGCCGATTGGCTTATGCGCTGACGACCGCCGCGGTTGCGGTGGTGGCCTGAGCTCCTACGAAGGCCTCGCGACGTTCGCCCAACGTCCGTACGTTGCCGATCTCGATGCGCTGGTCGCGGCGCGCCCCGACGTCGCGGTCGTCGGCGCACCGTTCGACATCTCGACGACCCATCGGCCCGGCGCGCGGTTCGGACCGCGCGCATTGCGCGCTCAAGCGTACAACCCCGGGACGTACCATCTCGACTTAGAAATCGAAATCTTCGATTCGCTCAAAGTCGTCGACTTCGGCGACGCGCATTGTCCGCACGGCCTGACCGACGTCAGTCATGCCAACATCCGCGCGCACGTCGGCGCCGTCGCACGTAACGGCATCATCCCCGTTGTCATCGGCGGCGATCATTCGATTACGGCGCCGTCGGCAACCGCCGTTGCCGACCACTTCGGTTGGGGCAAGATCGGCATCGTGCACTTCGATGCGCATGCCGATACGGCCGACGAGATCGACGGTAATTTTGCCTCACACGGGACGCCGATGCGCCGGCTCATCGAAAGCGGCGCGGTGCTTGGGCGCAATTTCGTTCAAGTCGGGTTGCGTGGCTACTGGCCCGGGGCCGACGTGTTCGCCTGGATGAAAGCGCAAGGCATGCGCTGGCATCTCATGCAGGAGATCTGGGAACGCGGCAGCGCGGCGGTCATGCATACGGCGCTGAGCGAAGCAATGGACGGCTGCGATGCGTTGTACGTCAGCGTCGACATCGATGTACTCGATCCCGGGTTTGCGCCGGGGACCGGAACGCCCGAGCCGGGCGGAATGACGCCGGCCGACTTACTGCGCGCCGTGCGGCTTTTAGCGACCACCGCCAACGTCGTTGCGCTCGATGTCGTCGAAGTTTCACCGCCCTACGACCTAACGGAACAAACCATCAACAACGCGCACCGGGTGATCTTCGAGCTGCTGGCCGGCATTGCTTGGAAGCGCCGGGCCGCTGCGAATGCCGCCCCGTGGACCGACAAAAGCACTTTGTAATCTCCTGGTTCGATCCGGTTCGCGACTCAGCTACTGCCGTCGTGCCGACGATACGGATAGCACAGGAGCATCACGGACATGGAAATTTCGGCCTTGTTATTCGGCGCGGTTTTACCGGTGATCTTCTTCGGCATCATTGCCATCTACCGGGGACAAGCGCGAATCTAAGCCCGCCGGCCGCGAAGACGCAGACGGCAGGTTCACACCCGTGCCGTCGTAATTGATCGAGCGTGCGAGAAAACCGGTCAACGTTGCAGGTGGCCGCCGTTCCGGGTGCTGCAACACCGTTCGCGTTATCGACCGGCGCCGCGGCGGCAACGGCTCACGCACCCTTTGCCCAGGGAGCATATGCGCCATGGCCGCAGTACGGCGGCGGCGGCGATGCCCAGTCGGCGGCTTTTGCCGAAGCGCGCCGGCTCATGGAAGAATCGCGCGCCGAAAGTACGCGGCGCCGGTATTGCAAAGACTGGGCGATGTATGTCGGCTGGGTCGCCGGCACGTATCCCGAATATCCGGCGCTGCCGGCGCATCCCGCACTCATCGGGCTCTATATCGGGACCCTGCGAACGCATGGTTTGGCCAAGCAAACGATACTCGGTCGGCTGGCCGCCATCGCGTACGCGCACGAGCTCGCCGCCGAACCGTCGCCGCTAAAAACCGGCGATCTGTACCGGCAAATTCGCGGCTTGCGCCGTCAAGTTGAAAAGCCGCGCCAGAAGCGCGAAGCACTCGTTCGCGAAGAGGCGACGGCGATGCTCGTTCGATGGTCGTCCGCGAGTTCGCTCGGTGAGATCCGCGATCGCGCGATCTTTACGCTGGCCTGGTGCAGCGCGTTACGCCGCTCGAACATCGCCGCGTTACAGGTCGACGATGTAAGAATTTTAACCGATGCGCTGGACGGACAACGGTATCTTGAAATCTTCGTGCAAAAAAGTAAAACCGATCAAGAAGGACGCGGACGGCGTGTCATCGTGACCGAATTGCCCGACGCACATCCGTTATGCGCGGTGCGGGCTGTCGAAGCATGGCTGCTCGCGTCGTTCGCCACGAGCGGTCCGTTATTTCGCACCTTCGCATTGGACCCGAATCCGAAAACCCGGAAGCTGACTGCGAACGGCATCGACGGCCGCGATGTCGCGCGCGCCGTCAAGCGTATTGCCGTGAGCGCGGGCGTCGACGAAGCGAAGTTCGCGGCACATTCGCTGCGTCGCGGGTTCGTTACATCGGCCGATGCCGCGGGCGTTCGGCGAGCGCTTATTCGCGAACAAGGCGGTTGGAAAGACGACCGGATGATCAGCGTTTACACCAAAGTCGACGGCGTTCGTGACAACGCCGTGCGTGAGATGTTTCGCCGGCCGGCAAGCGACTGACGGGCGCCGCGCGCAACGCCGGCCGAACTTCCGTCGTCTACGTCGCATGACGCCTCAACAGCGCTTCGTTGCAACGGCAATCGTCGGCGGAATTGCCGGTTCACTGGGCATGGATATCGCACAGGCGGCGTGGTCGAAGGTGCTCGAACGCGACCGCTCGCCCGACGTTCAAGATGAAGAAACCGAAGCGATCACCTCGGTCGTCGGTTACCTCACGCGCTTTGCACCCGGCGTATTTCCGGCCCGCGGTGCAAAAACGATCGGCCATGTGATCCACTATTTGTTCGGGATCGGTTTTGCCGCCGCATACGTGTACGTGCTGCCGAATCGCAAGCCGGCGAGCGTGCGTGCCGCGACGTTCGGAACGCTCCTGTGGTTGCTGAGCGATCGCATCCTCATCCCGGTCTTCCGGCTCGGGCGGCCGTGGGCACGTTACAGTATGAGCGAGCGGTCGAACGCGCTGGTGTCCCACCTCGTGTATGCGTTCGGCGTCGAATACGCGCGCTCGATCGAATGACCGGCCGCGTTATTCGGTAACGACGTCCGCATCGAAGCCTGAGCGCTTGAGCGCCAGCATGATCGCATCGACGTCCTCGGGACGCTCGACTTCGACGGTCAGATCGAGCTCGGCGTGCTTGGCCGAGATACTGCCGAAGACGCGATGATGCGCAACATCTAAAACGTTTGCGCGTACTTCGCTAATTGCAGTCGCGACGCTGGCGAGTTCGCCGGGTTTGTCGACCATGTGCACCCGAATGCGGATCACGCGGCCGGAACGCATTCGATGGCGCACGATCACCGATGCAAGCATCCCCGGATCGATGTTTCCGCCGCATAGCAACGTTCCGACCCGCCGGCCGGCGAACCGCTGCGGTTCGGCGAGCAGTGCGGCCACGCCGGCCGCGCCGGCGCCCTCGCTCACCAGCTTCTCTTCTTCGATCAGCGTGACGATCGCCGTTTCGATCGCCGCTTCCGAAACGGTGATAACGTCGCGGACGACGCCGGCGATCAATTCAAACGGTAAGACGCCGAGCCGCTTGACGGCAATGCCTTCGGCGATGGTCGGACCGCCGGCGCCGTCGGCAATGCCGCTGCGCGCGGTCAAGATGCTTGGATAGAAAGCCGACTGGACGCCGATGATTTGGGCGTTCGACTCGGCGGCCAGCAACGCAAGCGTCGCGCCCGCGATCAATCCGCCGCCGCCGACCGGTACGAGCAAGACGTCGAGGTCGGTGCCGGCATCTTCAAGCAGCTCGAGCGTTGCCGTACCCTGCCCGGCAATGACGTTCGGATCGTCATACGGATGAACGATCGTTGCTCCGGTTTCCGCCGCGAGGTCGCGCGCGTATTCCGCGGCTTCGTCGAAGGTGTCGCCGGTCAGCACGACTGCGGCACCAAAGTCACGCGTTCGACGGATCTTGAGGAACGGCGTCGTCTGCGGCATGACGACCGTTGTTGCAATACCGAGCCGCGCGCCGTGATAGGCCACGGCTTGCGCGTGATTGCCGGCCGACATTGTCACGACACCGCGCTCGCGTTGCGCGCCGTCGAGCATGAGCAGTGCGTTGAGCGCGCCGCGCTCCTTATATGAACCGGTCGTCTGACGTGTTTCGGCTTTGAAATACACGGCGGCGCCGGTCGACGCCGACAGCGCACGTGAATACGTGGTCGGCGTGCGAATAATTCCGGACGCGATTCGCGCGGCCGCCGAACGGACGGAGTCAGCTCCGACAAGGACCCTTGGCATATCCCTCAACGAGCGCTATCTTGACAAATATTCGCTAGTGCCGCTAACGTCGCAGTAAGCATTTGTGTGCGACGGGTTTGTTGATGAGAAAATGTTCTCTCGCCCATCGTTCGCCACTTGGAGGACGCGTATGACCGATCGAAATAGCACTCTTAACCGCGGCGGCTTTATCGGCCTCGGTTCGGCGCTGGGCGCGGCTGCGGCCACCGGGGCGACGCTTCTCGGTACGACCGGCGCGGCAAGTGCAGCCGGCCGGTCGATGTCGCAACTCAAGTTTCTCTTTATCGTCAAAACCGTTAATTCCGATTACTGGCAAACATGTATCGCCGGCGGCAAAGCTGCCGCCGATCAGCTCGGACTTAAAGCGCTGCAGTTTTCGGGTGCGAACTCCGAAGCGAACATTCAAGGCCAGATCGCACTCGTTGAAGACGCACTTGCAAAGAAGCCCGACTTCCTGGTGCTTGCGCCGACGAGCGCCAACGCGCTCGATGCCACGATCGACAAAGTCGTGAAGTCCGGCATTAAAACGATTTTGATCGATTCGAGCGCCAACACGCAGAACTTCGATGCGTTTTTAGCAACCGACAATCATGCCGGCGGCATGCTCGCGGCGAAGACGCTCGCGGAAGCTATCAAGAAAAAGACGGGCCAGGCATCAGGCCAAGTTGCATACGTGACGTTTTTGAGCGGCGTCGGCTCGCTCATGCAACGCGACCAAGGCTTTCTCGATGGGCTCAAGGCCTATCCGGGTCTGACCGTCGTCGGCCATCAAGACGCCGGCGGCGACCAGTCGCAGAAACCGATCGGCATCGTATCCGACTTACTCACCCGGTTTCCCAAACTCGTCGGCTTGTTTGCCGATAATTTGCCGACCCTCGAAGGCGCCGCGACGGCATTTCGCGAGAACCATGCCGATCCGAAAAAAGTATCGCTGGTCGGTTTCGATCCGTCGACCAAGCTCGTCGCCGATCTCAAAGCCGGGACCGTCGATGGAATCATCTTGCAAGACCCGTATCAAATGGGCTTCGGCGGCGTGATGTACGGCATCGTCGCAGCGGCCGGAATCAACGTTCCCAAGTTTCTCAACACGGGTGTAACGGCAGCGACGCCCGACAATGCGAACTCGAGCTTGACCCAAGCACTGCTCAATCCCATGACGCAGCGCCATTTCGGTTTCGGGACGGCTTAAGCGCGCGAACGCATCGTGTCGCAAGCCGTTAGCGTCGCTCCGCCGGCTTCGAGCTCCGCGCGCCCCAAGCTTAGTTGGGACGTTGCGCTGCGGCTTGGTTTGCTCGGCATCGTCATCGTTCTCGCGATTGTCTTCACAATTACCGCGCCGGGTTTTCTCAGCGCGCAAAATCTTGAGAACAACGAACGTCAAATGGCGGTCATCGGCATTTTGGCGATCGGTGAAACGTTCGTCATCATCACTGCGGGAATCGATCTATCGGTCGGATCGATGCTCGGTTTCAGCGGCATTCTCATGGCGCTCGCACTCGGTCACGGGATCGCCATTCCGCTCGCGCTCGTCACGGTCATCGCCATCGCGACGCTGCTCGGTCTGTTCAACGGCGTGCTCATCGATACCGCAGCGCTGCCGCCGTTCATCGTAACGCTCGGCATGCTCGGCATCCTGCGCGGTTTCACGCAGATTTTTGGCAACGGTCAGCAAGTCGGTTTTCCGCCGTCGGCGTATACGGATTTCGCCGCCGACAACTTTCTGGGCGTACCGAAACTCTTCTGGGTACTCGTCGTGTTGGCGCTCGTTGCAGCATACGTACTGCATCTGACCGGGCGTGGCCGGCATGTCTACGCCATCGGCAGCAACGTCGAGGGCGCGCGGCGCTCCGGCATCAACGTTCGGGGCATGACGTTTCTGGTCTATGCCGTGAGCGGATTGCTGGCCGGTATCGCCGGACTGCTGCTCACGGCACGCCAAGCACAAGGCGATCCCAATGCCGGTACGGGTTACGAACTCGATGCGATCGCCGCTGCGGTCCTCGGCGGTGCGAGTTTGCTTGGCGCGCGCGGCTCGATCCTCGGCACATTTTTAGGCGTACTGCTCGTGCAAATTCTCACCAATGGGCTTAACTTACTCAACTTCGATCCGCAAGTCGCCCGTATCGTTGAAGGTGCGCTGCTTATTTTATTCGTGTACATCGATCACTGGCGTAAGCGCCGTTTAGCAACGGCATGACGCAGCAGCTCGCATCACCCGCCGCCGTACCGGTGCTCGCCGCGCGCGACATTTCAAAGCGCTTCGGCAACGTCATCGCCTTGCAACACATCGATTTCGAGCTTTATCCGGGCGAGATTCTCGCGCTCATCGGCGACAACGGCGCGGGTAAATCGACGCTCATAAAAATCTTGTCCGGAACGCTCGCGCCCGACAGCGGAACGCTGCTCTTGCGCGGCAATCCCGTCACGTTCGGCGGGCCGCGCGACGCGCGCGAAGCCGGCATTGAAACGGTCTATCAGGACCTGGCACTTGCGCCGGACCTCGACGTTCCGGCCAATCTCTTCCTCGGCCGCGAAATCAAGCGCAGCGGACTGCTCGGGATATTCGATGTGCTCGACATTCGTGCCATGCGCAATCGCGCGCAAGCGCATCTCGACGGGCTCGGCGTAAAAATTAAATCGATCGACCAGCGAGTCGACACGTTATCGGGCGGCCAGCGCCAATCCGTCGCCGTATCGCGGTCCGTTTTTTGGGGTCGCGACGTCGTTATCATGGACGAACCGACCGCGGCGCTCAGCGTCGCTCAAGCCGCGCTCGTGCTCGGCTTGATCAAACGCGTGCGCGATGCCGGAACACCGGTCGTCCTCATCAGCCACAACTTACCGCACGTTTTCGAAGCCGCGGACCGGATGATCGTCCTGCGGCATGGATCGCGCGTCGGTACGCTCGATCCGAAGACATCGACGATGGAGCAGGCCGTGAGCCTGATGACCGGCGCATTGGGCTCCGCGACATCGGCACGCGAAGCCGTCGCGCGCGAGGCCGACGAGTAGCGCGCCTAAACGTCGTCGATCGGCATGCCGGCGCCGCCAAGCGACTCCGTATCATCGACGGCCGTGCTGCCGGCGGCGTTCGAGTCCGGCGGCTCGAGCGGCGGCCGGTCGGCCATTCGTTCGCGCGTATTTGCCGTGCTTTCGAGTTCGTTCTCCATCGACAGCGTTCGTACCCGACATCGGCTCCTCGACACGTTCGCCCGGTGTGGTGCGGGCGCCGGCCGAGCCGGCCGGTCACGGGGTATAGCGGCGTATGATGAAGGTTGCGTTCGCATCGCTGCTCCTGCTGACGGCCGCCCTCGGCGCGAGCGCCGGCGCCGCACAGACGCAGCGGCTTGAAATCGTGGTGCATGGCGACGGCGCGCGCGCGACACAATTGCCGCAATATGACGCGGCGGCGCCGATCGTCGTCAGCGTGCGTGATTCGGGCGGACAGCATGCCGACGCCGTCAGTGTCGCCGCTTCCGGTCCGCAGGGCGAGTCGGTTGTCGCCGATCTCACGCGAGCCGACGATGGTTCGTTCGGCGGCACCGTTACGCTCGGCGATCCCGGCGCCTGGCAGGTACGGTTGACGTCGCGGCTGGGCGCAACGCAGACCCAAACACTTCCCGTCACGCTCAGCGTCATCGCCGTCCCGCCCTCGAATGCCTGGCTAACCGGGCTGGCCGTTGGGGCCGGTATCTTTGCCGTTATCGGTATCGGCGGATTTCTGTTGCTGCGGCGTTTGCTCGAAACAGCCGAACCGGAAGCGTCGGGCGCTTAGGTCGGCAACGACGTCGAGCGCGGCTTGCTAGCGCTGCAGATTACGAAACGTAACTTACGTTAACGCTGTAACCGACGGCTTCCGCCTGCTGCAAGACGCCTAAGACGTTATCGATATCGGCATCGATCGCGACGATCTCACCGGCGCTGATGCCGACCGGCGCTGCGTTGCGCCATAGCACGCGCCGCGCGGTTTGAAAGGCTGCTCGCAATCGTTGCGGCGATGCTTCGAGGACCGGCCAATCTTCGTACGAAGCGGCCGGGACGATGCGCCAGCCGTCACCGGAATTCATGCTCTCGTCGGTGAAGGCGTGCGGAATGGCAGCGAGCATGTCGAGCTGCACCCGATCGTCGGCGCTCACGGCGATTTCCGAATCGCCCAACCGCAAGACATACCGATAGAACGACGTGTTCGCCACCGTGCACATGCCGGCCGGGCTACCGACGTTCACATGAATCATTGTCGTGCAGCGTTCGCGTGACCACCACGTGCCCCTCTGTCGGTTGCGGCGACGATGCGTGCGCTCAAGCGCCGATCAAACCGCGCTGCGCGATCGCCAGATCGAACGTGCGACTGCTGATCGCGTTGCGGGTAAAAACTTCGGCGATGGCTGCGCCGATCGGGGAATCCACCGTGCGAACGAGCGCGATGACCGACGGTCCGGCGCCCGAAAGGGCGATGCCGTAAAGATCCGGTCCGTCGAGTGCGATCATATCCGAAAGGCCCGGCACGAAGCCGGCGCGGTATGGCTGATGGATGCGGTCGCGCATCGCCGCGTGCAAAAGGTCGTAGCGGCCCGAGGCAAGCGCCGCAGCCAGCAGTGCGGCCCGGCCGATGTTGTAGACGGCGTCGCGACGGCTATAACTCGTGGGCAGGATCGCCCGCGCTTGCACGGTCGGCATCTCGATTTGCGGTACCACGACCACGGCCCGCATTTCGGCCGGAGCCGGAAACCGAATGTAGGCCGGCACTTCACCCGGTGCTTGCGCGGCGACGACGATACCGCCCAGCAGCGCCGGGATGCCGTTATCGGGATGGCCCTCGATGTCGGCGATCGTTTGCGCGAGTTCTTCTTCATCGGCGTGGCTGCCGCGCAACCGGGCGCCGATCGCCACACCGAGCACCGCGGCTGCGGCACTCCCGCCGAGCCCTTTGCCCAGTGGAATATCGTTGGTGACCGCGATGTCGAGCGGCGGCAGCATGCGTGCACCGGCGATGCGCGCGATGCCGCGCGCGATCTCATCGCGCAGACCGTCGTGCGTCGGCGGATATTCGCCGTCGAAGGTCCAGCGCGGCGTCTCGCCGCCGCTGAGTACGGTAACCCGGGCGCTGATTCGCAATTCGAGCGCCAGCCCGACCGAGTCGAAACCGGGGCCGAGATTCGCGCTGGAAGCCGGAACCGAAAGGCGAAACGCCTCATACACCGGCGCGTGACGCGGCCAGTTCGTCGATGCGTGCAAATAGCTCGCCGGCCGATTGAGTGTGCACGATTCGATTGGCGTAGGCGGCCGAACTGCCGTGATAAGCCGCCGCGTACGCCGTATCTTTTAGGACGTGGCCCGTGAGCACCAGCACGACGTCGGCTGCACGGCCGATGAGACCGCTGGTCACGAGTACTTTGAGTCCGGCCAAGGACGCCGCCGATGCGGGCTCGCAGCCGATGCCGTCGCGTCCGATCACCGCACGCGCATCGGCGATCGCCGCATCGTCGACTGCAAGCACGGTCCCGTCGGAGCCGCGGACTTCGCGCAAGGCTTTCTTCCACGATGCCGGCGCACCGATCTTGATCGCCGTTGCGGTGGTTTGCGCTTTTACCGGCACGAGATCCCCGCCGCCGGCAAAGACGTGCGCGAACGGCGCCGCTCCGGCCGCTTGCACGACCGCGATACGCGGTAACCGGTCGATCAGGCCCAGTTCGAGCGCTTCTCGAAAACCTTTACCGAACGCGCTCGAATTGCCGAGATTGCCGCCCGGTAAGATCAGCCAGTCGGGGACGCGCCATTGACGCTGTTCGAGCATCACCAGCGCGGCGGTTTTCTGACCCTCGATCCGATACGGGTTGACGCTGTTGACAATCGCAACTCGACGCGGATCGAGCTGCCGAACGAGTGCCAGCGCTGCGTCGAAATCACCGTCGATGCCGAGGACGGTTGCGCCGTAATCGAGGGTTTGGGCGACTTTCGATTCGCTGATGCCCGTCGAGGGCACGAGCACGACCGCGCCGATACCGGCACGCGCGGCATATGCCGCCATCGACGCGGCGGTATTGCCGGTGCTGGCACAAATCGCGAGCTGCGCGCCGCGCTGGACGGCGTGCGTAAGCGCGACGGTCATCCCGGCGTCCTTAAAGGAACCGGTCGGATTCATGCCCAGGTGCAGGTATGCCGCGCCGTCGACACCGGCATACGATGCGCCGCCCGGAGCGGCATACAGCGGCACGTCGTTTTCGCGCAACGTCACGATCCGCTCGGCGTCGAGCTCAGGCAGCAGTTCGCGAAAACGCCAGACCCCGCTGCGATCGCGGTGGTCGTTCGACCGGCGGCGTTCGCTCAACAACGTACGTAGCGCCGCGCCGTCGACCGGTGCCTGCCGCAGCTCGAAGACCAACAGCCCGCCGCACGCTGCACAAAATAGTGCATCGTCACCGGCCGGCGTACCGCAGTCGCTACACACAAGCGTCACGTCCGCGTCTCCTAGTTCGGCCGGGTGATTGCGCCTTCGGACGCCGACGTTACCTGCGCGGCATATTTCGCAAACACGCCGCTGGTATAATTCGGCGGCGGCTTTTTCCAGGCGGCCATGCGCCGGTCGCGTTCGGCGGCGCTCAATTCAACATCGATCCGGCGATTGTCGATGTCGATCGTTACGATATCGCCGTCGTGCAGCGCCGCAATCGGACCGCCGACCGCGGCTTCGGGCGAAATATGACCGATCATGAGACCGCGAGTCGCGCCGCTGAAACGCCCGTCGGTCAACAGCGCGACGCTCTCGCCCAGCCCTTGGCCGACGATCGCCCCGGTTATCCCCAGCATTTCACGCATGCCGGGACCGCCTTTAGGCCCTTCGTAGCGAATGACCACAACGTCGCCCGCGACGATCCGGCGTGCGTCGATTGCCGCCATTGCATCTTCTTCCCGATTGAACACGCGCGCCGGTCCGCGATGATACGACCGCTCGTGGCCGGCAACCTTGACCACGCCGCCCTCCGGAGCGACGTCGCCGCGCATGATCACGATGCCGCCGCTGGTCTTGAACGGACGATCGGCGGTCGTGACGACGAGCTGGCCCGGCGATTCAACCGCCAGCGCCGACTCCTGCGCCAGCGTGCGGCCCGTGGGCGTCATCGTTTCGCCGTGAACGAGATTCGCTTCAACCATTCGTCGCGCAATGAGCTGGATGCCGCCTGCAGCATCGACGTCGGTTGCGACGTACTTGCCGCCGGGACGCAGATCCGCCAAGATCGGCGTCCGGCGCGAGATCGAGTCGAAATCGTCGAGCGTCAGCGGGACGCCGGCTTCGCGCGCGAGCGCCATCAGATGCAGCACAACGTTGGTCGATCCGCCCGTTCCGGCCGCAGCCGCGATCCCGTTCTCAAACGCGGCGCGGGTCGCAAGGTCGAGCGGCCGGACGTTGCGCGCGAGCAGATCCATTACGATCTTGCCGGCCCGGTAGGCCTCGTCGGCTTTGCGCGCATCGAGCGCCGGCGGACTGGCGCTGCCGACCGGCGACAGACCGAGAAATTCAAACACGGTCGCCATAGTATTCGCCGTGAACTGACCGCCACAGGCGCCGGCGCCGGGACACGCATGATTTTCGATATCGAGCAGTTCGCGGTCGCTGATCTTGCCTGCCGAGTGCGCGCCGATCGCTTCGTAGACATCGCCGACGGTCAAGTCAACCCCGTTGAAGCGGCCGGGCGCAATCGTTCCACCGTAGAGCATAACGGCGGGTGCGTTGAGCCGCATGAGCGCCATCGCGGTGCCCGGACCGGTCTTATCGCAGGCAAACAAGCCGACGATGGCATCGAACATGTAACCACGTCCGACGAGTTCGATCGAATCGGCGATCACCTCGCGGCTGACCAGCGACGCTTTCATCCCCTCGGTGCCCATCGTGATACCGTCACTAATTGCGATGGTATTAAATTCCATCGGCGTACCGCCGGCTTCACGCACGCCGCGTTTGACGTGCTCGACGAGTTCGCGCAAATTGTAACCGCACGGCATCGTTTCGATCCACGTATGCGCTATTCCGACCAAGGGTTTCGCGAGGTCTTCGTCCGTGAATCCGATTGCTTTGAACATCGCCCGCGCGCCCGCCCGATCGCGTCCGCTCGTGATCGTACCGCTGTTCCATTTGAGGTTTGCGCCGGTTGATGCGCCGTTCTGCCCGTTCACTCGAAATCTCCAGCTTTGTCAGTGCGTTGCCGATGATCTCTTGTTGTCGGTGGACGGCGCCCACACCCTGCCGCTGCGTTTGCGGCGACCCGGCCGGCTTAGTCTTTAGCGATCAGCTGCAATTCTTTGGAGATGGTGGATAATTGACTCGAACACTGTTGAACGCTCGACGACAAATTCAGCGATTGATCCGCCATGGCGATGACGGCGGCGACACTCCTGGCGATCTGGACGCTGCCTTGTGCGGTTTGCGACGAACTACCCGCAATCGCGCGGGTCATCGTCGCTTGCTGCTCGACGGCACTGGCGATCGAGGTTTGTATGCCGCTGATTTGATTGATGACCGAACTAATGCGCGTGATCGCCGATATCGACGCGCTCGTGCCGGTCACGATAACTTGCACTTTGGCGCTGATATCTTTGATCGCGCGCTGCGAATCGGTTGCAAGTTTGCGCACTTCGTCGGCGACGACGGCAAAGCCGCGGCCATGTTCGCCGGCGCGCGCGGCTTCAATGGCAGCGTTGAGCGCAAGCAGGTTCGTTTGATCGGCGATCGATTCGATAACCCGAACGATTTCGCCGACTTGCCGGCTGCCGGCGTCCAGCTGTTCGATCGTTGCGTTCGTTTCCTGGGCGATGGCAACGGCACCGTCGGCAACTTTGGTCGCGTGTGCGACGCTCTTGCCGATCTCGTTAATCGTCGACGTCATTTCATCGATTGCCGTAGCGACGCGCTGTGCATTTTGCACGATCTGATCCGAGTAGCCGCCGGTCGTCGCGCAGGCTTGCGAACTTTCGCGCGAATTCGCGGCGAGCGTCGAACTCACGCGATCCATCTGACGGGCCGCGTCCAGCAGTGTCTCGACGCCGGCGGCAATCGCGTCGAATGCGGCGACGCGCTGCGCGAGCGTCTGTTGCAGTTCACGTTTGCGCCGGACGTCATCGTCGATATCTTTGAGCGAGCCGGCAACGCGTAGCGGGTTGCCGGAGCCGTCGCGCAACGTCGTGCCGCAGGCGCGGAACCAGCGATAACCCGCCGTGCGCGTTTTGAGCTGATACTCGACATCGTACGGCGTCCGGCCGGTGCGATCCATCAAATGAGCCGAAAACGCCGCCAGTGTCGCCGCTTCATGATCGGGGTGCAGAAGCGACGCCCAGCTTTTGAGGACGTTGGGGAAATCGCTCGTCGACGAGTATCCCAGCATCGTGCGGAAGCGGTCGGACCACCAGAACGGCGTGTCGGGCAATATCTCGCCGTTGGCCGGGTAGACCATATCCCAGAGACCTTCAGTCGAGCTTTCGTTGACGAGCTTGAAGCGGATCAGTGCGGTCTCGAGCTCGTCGGAACGAATCTTTTGATCGGTGATGTCGGTGAGAGATCCGGCGACGCGCAACGGATTGCCGGTCGCATCCCGTAACGTCGTACCGCGGGCGCGAAACCAGCGATATGCGCCCGAGCGCGTCCGCAGCTGATACTCGACGTCGTAGGGCGTTTTGCCGGTGTGATCGCTTAAATGTTTGGCAAAGCGCTCGAGCGTGACTGCTTCGTGATCCGGATGCAGCAGCGACGCCCAGCTGCCCAACACATTCGGAAAATCGTTTTCATCGCGGTAGCCGAGCATCTCGCGGAAGCGCTCCGACCACATGAACGGCGTTTGCGCGCCGATTTTTCCATCCGCGGGATAGATCATATCCCAGAGGCCGTCGCTCGAGCTTCGATTGACCAAATCGAAACGGACGAGTGCTGCTTCGAGCTCGGTTTGCAAAGACGCTCGACGGCCGAATGGAAACCAACGTGACATGCTCTTCTCCGAAGCGGTGACCGGGCGTAAAACGCGGGCACCTAAAAGCGTCGGAGAACGGTGCGCAAAAAGTGAGGCGGAACGGGCGTCTACGTTGTAATGAGCGTGTAAGACACCCGCCCGACGGATGAAGCGCCGGCGCTATTTGCAAAGCTTCGTTTAAGGAAGATGCCGCATGTTCGAAGCACAGATCGTACGCGATATGCTCGTTGCTCCGGCGCTGGCCGATCCCCGGCTGGCCGCGCACGCGGCTCTTGCGCCGGTCATCGACGGCCGTATCGCGCGCGGCGCGCGCGTTGCGATCACCGCGGGCAGTCGCGGAATTGCAAATATCGCGCTGTTGCTGCGCGGTTTGGCGGACGCTGTCCGCGACGCCGGCGGCGAGCCGTTTTTCGTCGCGGCGATGGGATCGCACGGCGGCGGCACCGGCGCCGGACAGCGGGCAATGCTGGCCGGACTCGGCGTGACCGAAGCGACGGCAGGCGCGCCGATCGAGAGTGAAATGGACGTCCTCGAAGTCGGCACGACGGTCAGCGGGATCCGCGTGTATTGCGATGCCGTTGCAGCGCGAGCCGATGCAATCGTGATCGCCGGGCGAGTCAAGCCGCACACGGACTTCAGCGGCGCAATCGAGAGTGGAATACTCAAAATGGCGGCCATCGGTCTAGGCAAAGCCGTCGGGGCGGCGGCCTATCACGCGGCGTTCTTACAGCTCGGTTACGAGAAGATCATCCGCGAAGTGGCGGCCGTCCAGTTTGCCCGGCTGCCGATCGTGGCCGGCGTCGGTATCGTCGAAGACCATCGCGGTAACACGCACGCCGTCGAGGCGTTTCCCGCCGCCCAGATCGTCGTCAATGAAGAACGGCTGCTGCAACGTGCACGCCAACTGCTGTGCGTGCTGCCGTTTGCCGAACTCGATCTGCTCGTCGTCGATGAAATGGGCAAGAACCTGTCGGGCGCCGGCATGGATACAAACGTGACGGCGCGCGCCGTCGACGGACGGACCCAAAAAGTGCCGGCGCCGTTGATTCGGCAGTTATTCGTGCGCGATTTGAGCGAACAATCGCACGGCAACGCGAATGGAGTGGGCTTAGCGGACTTTTGCCTGCGCCGGCTCGCCGACAAAATAGATTGGCAAGCCACGTATCTTAATGCGCTCACTGCCGCCCAGCCGGCGAGTGCGCGGCTGCCGGTCGTCTGCGGAACGGATCGCGAAGCCGTTCACCACGCGCTCGTCGCCGCCGGTGTCGAACGGATCTCCGATGCGCGCGTCGCACGAATAAAAAACACGTTGCATCTCGAGTCGATGGTTGTCTCGCAAGCCGCGCTTGCAACGCTGAGGGGCGGCGAACGCTATGCCGTCAGCGGACCCTCGACGGGTCTTTACCTCGGTGCAGGCGATTCGTTCGAGCCGTATCCGAGCGATGCGGTCGGAACAACGCCGTGATTTCTACGACTGCGAGCTACAGGTCGCCGACCCGAGCACCGTCAACGACGGCGTCATCGAGGGTCGGATACACCGACAAAACTTTCAACAATCCGGTGATGCGCAGCAAGCGTAGAATTTGACCTTCTTTGACGACAAGCCGAACGTCGCCGCCGAATTCTTTGGCGCGCCGCTGTGCGCCGATGAGCGCACCGAGTCCGGTCGAATCGAGGAAATCGACTTTCATCAAATCCACGATTAATTTATGATCGCCGCGTTCGGACGCTTCGACGAGCGATGCGCGAACCGTCGGCGACGTAGCAATATCGAGGCTGCCGGTTAAATCGAATACGCTCATTCCGCCATGCACGTGAACGTGAATCGAAAGGTCTTCATGATGGAGATTCATAGCCGATGTTATCCTTCGTATTCCCGCCATCGGGCGATGGCACCGCTGGGCTCGAACGTCACTATAGCGCATCCGGCGCGTTCGCGCCAAACGCCCCCTGCGCCTTCGAGCGCAAAACGGTAGACAATACAGGCCGTTTGCTGCTCGACGATCGTCTCGTCGAGCTCGAACCGCCAGCGCGGACCGTCACGAAAAAATCTGGTAAAGTGCGCGACTAACGCGTCCCGGCCGGCAAGTGCGGTGCCGCCGGCCTCGCGGTAACTACCGGTCTCGCTAAAATAAGCGGCGGCACGCCACGCATCACCGCTGCGCCAAGCATCGATAAGTCCGCGCAAAACGTCGCGGCGATCCGGCGGCACGTTCGTCATCGGCAACGTACTTTCGTACGCCGACCGGCAATAGATATGCTGGGGCGGCTGGACTCGAACCAACGCATGCCAGAGTCAAAGTCTGGTGCCTTACCAACTTGGCGACGCCCCAACGGCCGATCCATAGCGATTGGACCAACGCAAGACGATTCGCGTCCCCGCGGCCCGTTCCTCGAAACCGGCCTTATGGTGCGCGCAAACGGAACAGCGCGTCGACCAACGGCGTAACGAGCGGAATGCTGAAGAGTTCGCCGCGCGCCGCGCGCGCCGCATAGCGCGCGGCGCACACGACGAACCCGATTGCAGCAGCGATATCGACGCTTAAGGCAACGCCGTATATGTCGATCGTCACTTGCGACGAGAGCGCCGGAAAACCGATGACGGCGATGAGCGGCACGGCCAGGACGCACACGAAGATAAGCGATCCGAGCGAACCGAAAACGAGAGCTTGGCGCGCATGGAGACGCGTCCAAATTGATTCCGAATCAGTTTCGCGAATCAAATTTGCAGCGGCAAGCGGCCACAGTAAGTAGCCGGTCGCTGCACGTCGCTGATCTTCGAGCGGATTACGAACCGACGACGCGTTTTGCTCCCACGTATCGCGGCGCCCAATATCTGTCATGCAGGCTCGAAACGGCGACTCCGCGGCTCGACGAAGCGTGGATGAAGCGGCTGTGTCCGAGATAAATGCCGACATGCGAAACGCCCGGCGCATAGGTATGAAAAAACACCAGATCGCCCGCCGTCAACGGCGACCGGATGCGACGTGCAACGTCGAACTGCGCATCGGCCGTCCGCGGTAAGTGCAGTCCGTGCAGAGCGAAAACGTGCTGGACGTAGCCCGAGCAGTCGAAGCCCGTAGCGCGCGTACCGCCGAACACATACGGCACGCCGATGAAACGCATTGCGCTGCGCGTCAAGCTCGAAGCGATCGCCGAAGTGCGGCTGGCAATGCTGCCGGCAAACCGGCGCAGCCGGCTTAACGGCTTACGGTCGGCGTTGGCCGGGATCAGCGTCGATCGTAGCGGTGCGATCACCGGGACGAATGCAGCGCCCAAGGTCATATCCGCCGGTCTGCCGGCCGAATCGGCTGCCGTCGCCGCAATCGGAACCGCAGCGCCCGCATCACCGGCGCTGCTCGAAACGTCCGGCGTCAATCCGGCTTGCGTTCCGGCCGACTGCGCCGCGGTACCCGCAGCTTGATCGCTATTGGGGAGAGCCGGATCGCCGGCGAAAGCAATGGTCCAACTGCCGAGCGTTAGAGAAAATGCAAAAAAACCAGTGAGTATGGAACGATGCACGAACTGCTCCTCTTCCCAACACCTACGGGGTTAGTTGACGGATTAGGACGGAAAGAATCGCCCTCGGACCGACCGGCCCGTTCACCCCACGCAGGCGTGCCCAGCAACGCGCTACGACCTGGTTCCCCCGCTCCGGTTCTGCAACCGAACTCGGTGACAAATAACAGAAACGTCCGACGTCCGGCAGTTGAAACAACCGCCGTCGTCATGAGGTAAGCCTCACGGCCACCTACTTATGTCGGTTCTTCGGTCTTCTCCTGTAAGGCGCTTGACGAAGTTCGAACAAACGAAACATCGTGCATCGATCGTTGTGCGACGCTGGTTTCGGCCCGAATAACTGCTGCAATCCGTTCGGCTAAATAAATAACGGTCGGTTCGTGGGCGCCCTCGATCATCACGCGAATCAACGGCTCGGTGCCTGATGCGCGTACCAGCACGCGACCCGCTCCGCGCAACTCTGCTTCCGCTGCACTGACCGCTGCGCGAATGCGTTCGCTCGATTCCAGCGCGTCCTTGCGATCGACGCGCACGTTAATGAGGATTTGCGGAAAGACGGTTAATCCGGCGGCTAGTTCGCGCAAGGTGGTGCGTTCGCGAGCGACGATCGAGAAAAGCATGACCGCCGTCATCGGACCGTCGCCCGTCGAGTTGTGCATCAGGTCGATGATGTGACCGGATTGCTCGCCGCCGAAGCGCAGACCGCCGCGGCGTAAAAGTTCGAGGACGTAGCGATCGCCGACGGCCGCGCGCACGAGCGCGATGTTTTTCGCGGCAAGCGCGCGTTCGAGGCCGATGTTGCTCATGACCGTTCCGACAACGGTATCGCCGGGCAGTGCTTCGCGCGATTTAAGATCGGCAGCGATGACGAGCATCGTATGATCGCCGCTTAATAACGCGCCGCTTTCATCGACGAACAGCGCGCGATCCGCATCGCCGTCGAAAGCAACGCCGACGACGGGACCGGTGTGTCGTGCCGCTTGCGCTTTCACGGCTTGCGCGACGGTCGTCAAATGGGTTGCACCGCAGCGAACGTTGATGCGCGTGCCGTCATCTTCGGCGTTGATTGCGATGACGTCGGCGCCGAGCCGCGCGAGAGCGCGCGGTCCGACATCCCAGGCGGCACCGAATGCCGTATCGACGACGATCGTCATTCCGCTCAGATCGCTGCCTGCTTCGACGAGCGTCGTAAAGTAACGCTCGATCAATTCCGGACGCGCGTACGCTCGCCCGACGCCGGTATGCGTCGGGCGCGGTATCTCGCGCGGTTCGTTCAACTGCGCTTCGATTGCGTCTTCGACCGAATCCGATAGCTTGAATCCGTCCGCTCCGAAGAACTTAATCCCGTTATCTTCGACCGGATTGTGCGACGCGGAAATCATGACGCCGGCGGCGGCGCCGAGCAGTGTAGTCAACGCGGCAACACCCGGCGTCGGTATTACCCCGGCTTGCACGACATCGCGACCCGTCGACGTGATCCCCGCGACGATGGCCGCTTCGAGCATCGTCCCTGAAACGCGTGTATCGCGGCCGACGACGATCGGTTCGGTTGCTGCGCGTTCGCGCGCGACGACCGCCGCGCCGGCGCGTCCGATATCGAAAGCAAGTTCGGGCGTGAGCCCGGCATTGGCAACGCCGCGCACGCCGTCCGTTCCGAAAAGTCGGGCCACCGCTTAGTTTGCTTTGCCCGTCGAAGGCACGAACCGAGCGCGGACGCGAACGAGATTCGGTGAAATTTGAACGGCGGTGACGTCTTCGCCCGCTGCCGTCGTGGCGACCGGTCGAATCATCGCATCGAGATTGGCCGGCTTGGGCGGTAAGAGAATGCCGACGCGTACGGCGTTGACTCGAGCCAAATCGGTTGCAATGCCGCGCAACGTTACGAGCGACGGATCGACTCCGGCCGACTCGACGACGATGCCGCGAGCGTCGCCGCCGTACGCTATGCCGACCGGCACCGTTCGCTCTTCAAGCCGGTCGAGGCTCAGGGTAACCGAGGCCGGAGTGAGCGACCGGATCTGCAAATCGGGCGCAATGATTTGCACCGGCACGTTGAAGACGCCGGGATCCGGATTGGCGCCGAGATTCAACACCGCGCCGACTTGGTCGGGCCGGACCGGCGTTGCGTTGCGCGTCGTATCGATGGTCACCACGGCAAACTTATCGGTGTAATGCGCAACGTAGCCGGGCCGTAGACCGGTAACGACGATCGGCACACTCAACTGCTGATCGAAACGCGCGCTGATGATCGGACTTGCGGAAAACCGGAAATAGGCCCAAGCAGCAACGGCGAGAACGAAAGCGAATGCTTTAAGTGGGAAGTTTCGGCGAACGATCGACAGCACGTGGAATTCGATTGAGCAGATTGGCCAAGAGCGGACTTACCGCCTGGCGCGGGCGTCGCGGCGGACGAACGATGGCGCCGAGCACTTTGGTCAGCCGCTCCTCGCCGTCGATGCGGACCGACAGACGGCCGGCGCGGGCGACGGAAACTGCACCGGTCTCCTCGGACACGACGACGACCACCGCGTCGGTTTGCTCGGTAACGCCGATTGCGGCGCGATGTCGCGTCCCGGTATGACGTTCGGCGCTAACTTTATTTTCGGATAGCGGTAAAAAACACGCGGCACCTTCGATGGTCGTATTGCGAACGATTGCAGCGCCGTCGTGCAGCGGCGACGTCTTGTTGAAGATTGCTACGAGCAACTCGAGAGAAAGCCGGGCGTCGAGTGCCGTTCCGCTTTCGACGTATTCGCGTAAACCGGTCTGCTGTTCGATAACGATGAGTGCCCCGACGCGCTGTTGCGCAAGCACGAATGCCGCCTGTGCGACGACCGTTACTTGACGAGCGGCGATCTCGTCATCGGTCTCACCGGCCGGACGAGAAAAAAGCCGGCCGCGCCCGAGTTGCTCGAGACCGCGCCGTAATTCGGGCTGGAACACGACGGGTAGCGTCACGGCGGTACCTAAGAGCAGGTACTGCATGACGGTCGCCAGCACGAGCAAGTGGAACACATTCGACAGCGCTAAAATAACGACGAGCACGAAGAGCCCGAGCATGATTTGAACCGCCCGCGTGCCACGAATGAGGAGCAACAAGTAATACGCCAGGACCGACGTCGCGAGAATATCGGCCGCATCGCTGATACCGAACGGAATCGACGTCAAGCCGGCGGGGATCACGGCAGATACGTTTCGATAACATGCGCGGCGCTTAGTGCCGGTTCAGCCAAACCGCGCGCCGCAATCGAAACCAGTTCGGCATCGTCGAGCGGCGCTGCGGCTTGCGGAACGAACGACCGGGAGACCGCGATCAGCAAGTCGATCAACCGGCTCGCGGTGCGTTCATCATCGAACGTAATGCAAACGGTCGTACCGCGTTGCAAGCAAGAAACGACGCCCGCCGGCGCACCACGGCCGCCGAGGGTCTCCATCATGTTAGCGCGCGCGGATGCTTCGGCGACAACGACGGTTCGGACGGTAATCACGGTTTACGCGACGTTCGCAACGGAGTGAGTGAAGTCCGCCGGGCTCGCGTCATCGCCGTCGGACGCAACGCTGCTTGGGTTGTTTTCAGCGATGAGATCGAGCCGCGTTTAGTTAATTTTCGCAAGAAAGCACGTCATCCGATGGTCGTACCCGGCGACATGATCGAAGCGGCGCCCGACCTTGAAGCGGACCACATCGTCATCGATGCGGTCGTCCCGCGTACGTTTGCACTCGAACGGCGAACGTCGGGCGGACGGCTCAAGACGATGGCCGCCAACATCAACACGCTCGCCATCGTTGCTGCGTTGATCGATCCGCCGCTGCGGCTATCGCTCATTGACCGGCTCGTTGCATTTGCCGTTTTGCATGGCCTCGAGCCGGTGCTGCTACTGACGAAAGCCGACTTAGCCGGTGAAACTTTCGCTCGGCAGATCGCCGGCATCTACGTTGCCATCGGCGTACCGGTGCTTCTCCTCGTGCCCAAAGCCGGTCGCGGCATCGCCGATCTGCAGGCGCTCGTTGCGGCTCGCGCCGTGATGCTCATCGGTCAGTCGGGCGTCGGCAAAAGCTCGATCTTCCGTGCCCTCGGCGGGAGCGGGATCGTCGGCGATCTGACCCGGTTCGGTCGCGGACGCCAAACGACAACGTCGGCGCGGCTGTTTCGAATGGGTGACGGCTTCCTCATCGACAGCCCCGGTATCGGCGAATTCACGCTCGAAGCGTTGCCGGCGATCGAGTTGGCCGCGCTGTTCGTCGAGATGCGCGAACCGGGGCGGACGTGCCGCTTTTCCGATTGCGCGCATTTGTGCGAGCCGGGCTGCAACATCCGAGCCGCAGTAGCCGCCGGAACGATCGCGCCCAGCCGCTACGCCAGCTACCGCGAAATTCTTAGCGGTGAATCGCCCGCTTAGCATCAAGGGCATGCCGCGCTCGCTCGATCCGGATGGAGCCGGTATGCTACATTACGTGGGGGCCATATTTTGGGTAAGCTAGCCGGGAAAAGCGCTCCGTTACACGAGCGTTGCAAATTATTTTGTGGAGGATTTATGAAAATACGTTCGTTCAACCGGTTTGCGCTCTGCGCGGCGCTTGTCATTGCACTCGTAAGCGGCTTCGCCCGGCCGTCGAATGCGTTTCTCGATAAGACGCGCTTCGCCGCTCATCTCGGCGTTGCATATTTTTGCTTCCATCATTGGGTTCTCGGGCCGGTACAGCACGGCGCTTTCGCCAACGGCGCGCCGCATCGAACCGCATCGATCGTCAAAGGCGGCGCCGCATTGCTTTTTGCCGTGCATGAAGTCAAAGTGTCCGAGAAGATTGCCCGCAACAGCAATAGTCCGATCCTGCACAAGCTCGACGGCAAACTCGTCGGCTTAGCTGCGACGTTCGCCGCGGTCGGCACCAGCCTCAAAGCGGGCCATTTCGACCCCAATGACGTTAAAGGCCTTGGTTCTTCAGCGGACTCGGTGAGTTCGGACGCAGCGGCCGCCGGCCAGCCGATCAAAGACGTCCCGATCCCCGATGTCGGCAGTCCGAGCGCCGACACCGACGATTCATCAAAGTAAGACCGTCGCGCGCGCGGTCGTCCGGCTGGCGCACCGCGCGCATCTGTGGTAGTCTGAGCTTTGTGCCCCGCGGCGGAACGCCCGGGTAGCGACCTCGACCGCCACGGAGCCTAGCCTTGCCGAATATCAAAGCCGCAATAAAGTGGACGCTGCAGACGCAAAAGCGGACGAAGCGAAATCTGGATGTGAAAACTCGCCTCAAGACGCTGTTCAAAAAGGCGAAAGCCGGAACGGCCGAGGCATCTTCAGTCGAATCGCAGTTCGACAAAGCCGCGCAAAAAGGCATCATTCATCCGAATAAAGCCGCGCGTAAGAAATCACGTTTAGTCAAAGCCGTGCGCGTTGCGGCTGCCGCTACCGCCGCTGCGGCTGCTGCACCGCCGAAAGCGGCGCGTGCCAAGGGCAGCGCAAAGAAAAAGTAGCGCCGGCCGGTGCGCCGCACCGGTCTGCTCGCCGGGCCGTTCACGGATCGACGTTGATGACGATCCGGGTCTCCCGTTGCGTTTGCGCCGGAGCGATGACGTTCGCGCGCAGCGCCGCCGCGAGCGCCGGCTTATCGCGCGTTTTAATCGCAAGCCGGTAGCGCCACTCGTCGTTGAGCCGGGCGACGGGATAGGGCGCCGGACCGAGAACAGTCCACCGTTCGTCACCGCCAAGCGCCGCGGCATACGTGTCGATCGCGCACTGCACCGCCGCCTCGTTCCGGCCGATGACCCCGAGATAGACCAATTGCGTGTACGGCGGCCACTGGGACGCACGCCGGTCGCGTAATTCGGCGGCGGCAAAACCGTCGTAGTCGTGGGCCGCGGCAAAGCGGATCGCCGGATGCCCGGGGCTGTACGTTTGAATGAACGCCTCGCCCGCCCGTGCCCGGCCGCTGCGCCCGCACACTTGCGCGATGAGGCTAAAGGTTCGCTCGGCGGCACGAAAGTCGGCGACGTGCAAATCAAGATCGGCGGCAATTGCACCGACGAGCGTAACGCTGGGAAAATCGAGTCCTTTGGCAACCATCTGCGTTCCGACGAGAACGTCGCCGGCCGCGGCGAACCGATCGAGCAGCCGCGCGTGATCGCCCGTACGCGTCGTCGTGTCGGAATCCATGCGCACGATAACGGCGGCCGGATAGAGCGATTCGAGTTCTTGCACGACGCGTTGCGTGCCGACGCCGAACTCGCGAATCGGGCCGTTGCCGCAGTTCGTGCAGCGCTCGGGCAACGCGCGCTGTGCATCGCAATAATGACAACGCAGCACGGCGTGGGCGTGATGCGCGGTTAGCGAGACCGAACAGCGGGCACATTGCGGCACGTGACCGCACGCGCGGCACAGCACGAAACGCGCACTGCCTCGCCGGTTGACGAACAGTACCGTCTTCTCGCCGCGTTGTAGCCGCGCGCCCAGCGCTTCGAGCAGCGCCGTGCTGAAGATGCGCCGATTACCGGCGTCGAATTCGGCGCTCATGTCGATGATGCGCGTTGCCGGCAACGGCTGTCCGGTGGCGCGCTCCGACATGCGCACGAGCTGAAAACGGCCGGCGCGGGCACGCGCGTAATCTTCGAGCGCCGGTGTCGCACTGCCGAGGACGACGGCGCCGCCGGCCCGGCGCATGCGCTCGCGTGCAACGTCGACGGCATTGTAACGCGGCACGGAATCTTGTTTGTATGACGATTCGTGCGCTTCGTCAACGACGATGAGACGGACGTCCGGTAAGGGCGCGAAGACGGCGCTGCGCGCGCCGACGATAACGGCAATTTCCCCCCGCGCCGCGGCCTGCCAAACATCGAAGCGTTCGCGGTCGGACAATGCGGAATGTAAGATCGCGACGCGCTCTCCGAAGGCGTCGGTGAATCGGCGCGCCGTTTGCGGGGTGAGTGCGATTTCCGGCACGAGGACGATCGCGCGTCCGCCGGCTGCGATGACATGCGCGATGGCCGCGAGATAGACGTACGTTTTGCCGCTGCCGGTGACGCCGTGCACGAGCACTTGACCGAACGCGGCGGCCGCGACAAGTTCATCGATGGCCGCGATGGCCGCGAGCTGTTCGGCGGTCGGCGTAACGTCGGGCAGCGTCGTACGCGCACTGCGTTCGGCATGCACCACGCGTTGCGTTTCAATCAGCGCGCCGGCACCGCTCAGGCGCCGGATCATCGCGTCGGAGAACCCTGCCAGCAGCGCTTCGCTGCGGCGCACCTCCCCGCGTTCGCGCACGAAAGCCACGAGTGCGGCGGCTTTTTTTCCAGCAATAGGGACATCCGCCGCGGCTAAGAAGCGGGTCGATCGATCGGTCAGACGGGCAAACTCGAACGTTCGGCGGCGCTCGATTGCCGCACCGCCGGTCAGCGTTCGCAAGTAGCCCAAGACGATCGCCCGGTCGCCGATGCGGCGCACTTCGGGATGCCGTACGAAGGCTTCAAGCGTGAAACCTTGGTGCAAGTCGTCCCAAATGAAAGCGATGAGCCGCGCCGGGACGCGACTGAAGCGTTCGGCCGGTGGACGCCGTTCGATCGGATAGAAGCGGTCGATCGCACGCGGCAAGGCCGCGTTGAGCGTCAAAGCGCTCAAGGCTGCACCGAGCGAGCAAAGATAGGTCTGCGCGATCCAGCCGGCAAGTTCGAGACCGGCTACATCGAAGGCGCGCGGTGCCTGCGTAAGCGCTGCGATCTCGCGTAAAGCCGGCGCCGACTCGCTAAGCGGGCGCGGCTCGGAGACGACGAAACCGAACACTTCGCGCGGTCCGAGCGGAACCCGAACGGTATCGCCGAGTGTGACGTCGAGTGCCGCGGGGATGAGATATGTAAGCGGGCGATCGAAGCGGGCGGTTTTCATCTGCGCGAGGACGTCGACAACGCGGATCAGCGAAATTCGGCCGACCCCGGCGTCGTAGTCAGCCGTGCGATCGAACGGCGCAGCATCGGGCGCGGCACGGCGATGTTCGCTTCAACATCACCGATGGCGTGCGGTAACGTGAACCGCGTCTGGGCGGGAATTTTTGCGAGCACCGCATCGGCCTCGATGCGCTCGTCATGCAATGAAAAGCCCAGCAACGCGAGAACCGCAAGCACGCGTAAGTGATCGCGTTCGCCGAAGTCCGCGACGCGCCGGGCCGTCAAGCACGCCGCGCGGATGCCGAGCGCAAGCGCGACTTGCGGCGCAACGCTATGCGTTGCGGCAAGTGCGTGCGCAAACGGCAAACCCAGATCGAGCACGCGCCGCTCGTCTCCGGCGTGCATGCGATCGACGCGAAGTGCATCGTCGATCACCGATTCCCACGGCCATTTGCGCAACGGATGCGGCGATAACGTTTCAAGTCCGTCAAAAAAATCGTGGCCTTCGATGAACGCATCGCGGACGAGCGTGCCGAGTCCGTCGCGCGTGCTGCGCGGCACCGAGTCGTAGTCAACGTTTAAAGCGAACGGCGGCACGGCAAGCGCAGTCGAACCGCGGCGGGCAATCGGATCGACACCGCGATCGATCGCGGCGCCCAGCGTCGTCGCCACGAGCATCGTACGTAAGCCCCCGGCATATAAGGCTCCGGCCAGTCGAGCAGCGTCGAGCATCGGCCCGGCGCCGCACGCAACAACGATCGTTCCCGGGCCCGCACCGCGTCGCTTGAGCACGGCATGCATCGCATCAACGACCGCGAGCGTCGTTCCGCGTGGATCGACGACGGACACGCCCAAAGCGCCCGGCTGGCGAGCGAAGCGCCGGCCCATACTCGCCGCGCCCGGATCGCAAAACGTGATAAATCGCCCGTTGCCGGCCTCGCGCGCCAGTCGTGCGAGTTCCGGGGCGTTCGAGGTCATTGCAGGCAGCCCGGAACGTCGCGTGTTGCAATTGGAAAGGCCGCGCCGGCGCGAGGAATCATCCGCACTGCTTCGCGTTAATACGCGCGCATCATTGGCGCCCGTTTCAAAGCAGCCGCGAGTGCGGCGCTCAGTCTTCGTTGCGCTGGCGTCCGTACAGCAGCAACGCGACGAGGATGACCACGCCGGACGCGATGCTGCGGCCGGCCTCGCCGATGCTGTACTCCTGTAACACCGAACGTAACACGATGAGAAAAATCGCTCCGGCAACGCTGCCCCAATAATTGCCGCGGCCACCCAGAATCGAGGCTCCGCCGATAACGACTGCGGCGATACTGTCGAAGAGGAACGGGTCGCCCATGCCGAGCGTCGCTTGTTGGCCGAACGCCGCCAGACCGAAACCGGCGACCCCGGCAAAGAATCCGCTCAGCGCGTACACGATGACGGTAACGGCGCGTGTGTCGACGCCCGAAAGATACGCCGCAAGCGCATTGTTGCCCAACGCATAAATCCGGCGGCCGAGCAGCGTCAAACTCAAAATAACGCCGACCCCGACGGCAATGAGCGCCCACACCAGCAGGCCGTTCGCGACGCCCGGCACGAGTTGCGCGGTGAATGCCGCGACGACGGCCGGCGGGGCATACGAATTGCAGGCCGCGCAAGTGAATCCGCCGGTAAAGCCCAGCACCAGCCCTTCCATGATTCCGTTCATCGCCAGCGTCATGACGACGGGTGGAATATCGAAGAGCACGATGCCCAGGCCGTTGACGGCGCCCGCGCCGGCGCCGGCGGCAAGTGCAAGCGGGACCGCCCACCAGGCGCGGACGTTCTGGCCCAGCGACATCGTCGTGAGCAGGATTGCAATCGCGTTGAGCACCCACGGCACCGATAGATCGATTCCGCCGATGAGCACGACGAAGGTTTGGCCGGCAGCCGCAATCCCGATGAACGACGCCAGCAGCAGCAGCGTCGCCAGATTTCCCGGCTCGATGAAGCTCGGCCGATAAATGCCGCCGACGATCACGAGCGCAATTGCCGCCGCAAACGCAAAGAGCGTGCCGCGTTCGGCGCGTAACGTTGCGATCATCTTGCGCGCTGCAGCGAGCGGCGCACGAGCGTGCTCGCGACGACGGCCAGAATCAGAAAGACGCCTTGGAAGAACTCTTGCAGTTGCGTATTGACGCCGGCGAAGAACAGCACGTTGAGCAGCAGCGTGAGGATGAAGGCACCGGCCAAGCTTCCGACGGCGCTTCCGCGGCCACCGAAAAGGCTCACGCCGCCGAGCACCACCGCCGCAATCGACGTCAGCGTGAACGGCGTCCCGCTGGTGGCATCACCCGAGGTATTCGCCGCGGCGAAATACAAGCCGGCGGCGCCGGCGCACAGTCCTGCAAGCGTGTACGCGCCGAGTTTTGCGCGCGCCACGGACAGACCGTTTGCGCGCGCGGCACGCTCGTCGTTACCGACGGCGTACACGGCGTTGAGGAACCGGGTCCGGCGCAAAAGCGGCCAGGCGGCGCAGAGCAGCACGACGATGAGCGCGCTATTCGGCAGCCAGCTCAAAAACGGCAACGTGCCGGCCAGCAGCGCGGTGAGGACCGGTGGAATCGTGCCGCCTTGCTGCGGCAGAACCAGCAGCGCGACACCTTCCCAAATTGCGAGCGTTGCGAGCGTCACGATGATCGGTTGCAATCGTCCGTAGACGACGAGTGCGCCGTTGACGAATCCGGCAAACGCGCCGACGGCGAGCACGAGTAGGGAAACGCCGGCGATCGAAAGCGGACTATCGCTCATGTAGCGCGCCGCAACGCTGTTGGTGACGTCGACGATCCCGCCCACCGAGAGATCGATGCCGCCGGTCAGCACGACGAAGGTTTGACCGATGGCCGCGAGGCCGACGCTAAGCGTATTGTTGACCGTGGTGAGCAACTCGAAGCTGCCCGGCAACCGGCTTTGCTTGAGCGTGAAGAGCACGATGTACAGCACGACCATCGCGATGAACGTTCCGAGACTGAGCAGCAGCGGGACGTTCTGCAGCGCGAAGTAGCGCAGCCGGCGCCGGGCGGGCGTGCCGATCACGAAGCGATAGGGACGCGGATCGCGGCGGCGACGATCGCTTCGGGCGTCAGTGTATCGCGCAATTCGCTTACGATGCGGCCCTCGCGCATGATCAGGACGCGGTGGCAGAGATGCGCGATCTCCTCGGTATCCGTCGAATAGAAAAGAATGGTGCGGCCTTCATCGCTCAGCCGCCGAATCAGGGCGTAAATATCACGCTTCGTCCCGACATCGACACCGCGCGTGATATCGTAGAGCAGCAGCACGCGCGCGTCGGTCAGCAGCCAGCGCCCGATCAAAACCTTCTGCTGATTGCCGCCCGACAACGCGCCGACCCGTTGTCCGGGCGTCGGCGTTTTGATCGCGAGGCCGCGCACCATGCCGTCGACGAGCCGATTCTCGGCCGCCCGCCGCACGAAGCCCCACCGTGAGAGACGGGTCAAGATCGCCAACGCGAGATTTTGGCGCACCGAAAGCGGCAGCAGCAGGCCTTCGGTTTTCCGGTCTTCGGGGATGAGCGCGATTCCGGCCCGGATCGCGGCTTGCGGTGAACGCGCGGTCATGTCGCGGCCGTCGACGGCGATCGTTCCGCCGGAGCGCGCGGCCATGCCGAACAGTGCGGCAAACAGCTCGCGCTGACCCTGGCCCGCCAGGCCGCCGATACCCAGTACTTCACCGCGCTGCGCCTGCAGCGATATCTCGGGCAGCCCTTTGGCGGAGAGCCGGTCGACGGCGAGCGTACAGGTCGATGCCGTCAGCGGCACGGGCTTGGGAAACAATACGTCGAGCCGCTGGCCGGTCATCTGCTCGACCGCGTCGTCTTCACTCAGGTCGTGGGCGCGCGAAGTTGCAACCCACTCGGCATTGCGGAACACCGTGATCCGGTCGGCGATGCCTTTTATTTCATTCCACCGGTGCGAAGTAAAGACGATGCACGCGCCCTCGGCGCGTAACCGGCCGATCAAACCGAAGAGCCACTTAACGCTGTGCTCGGCCAGCGCCGACGTGGGTTCATCCATAAAGATGATGCGCGGCTTACGCGAGACGGCTTTGACGATCTCGACGATCTGCTGCTGGGCCAGGGGCAGGTTGGCAACGAGTTCGAGCGGTTCGATGCCGCTGATACCAGCGGCGGCGAAAAGTTCGTGCGCGCGTTCCAGCAGCCGGCGCGCGTCGATAAACGGCCCGTTACGCGGCTCGCGCCCGAGCAACAGGTTTTCGGCGACCGTCATGTACGGCAGTAGTGTGAGTTCCTGGAAGACCGTTCCGATGCCGCAGCCCAGCGCATGCTGCGGCCGCGTGAAGGCGACCGGCTCGCCGTTCACGCGAATCTCACCGCCGTCGGGCGGGTAGAGTCCGCTCAAAAGTTTGATGAGCGTGCTCTTTCCCGCGCCGTTTTCACCGACGAGTGCATGCACTTCGCCGGCATCGGCGCTAAACGACGCGCTGCGCAGTGCGACGACGGCACCGAAGGACTTCGAGAGCGCGATCCCTTCGATCGCGTGCATGCGCGGCTCCGCTACGGGAGACGCACGACGAGCTTACCCGGGCACGGCGTTCCGTGCAGGACGGCATCTTTGCAGACGATGACGCTGGCTTTCGGTCCGCTGTCGGTGAAGTCGACGAAGTAGCTGCCCGGCAGATCCTTGAACGTCGTCAGACCTTCTTTGACCGTATCTTGCGTCACGAACGGGAACGGAATCGTGACGTCGCTCTTGGGATGTTTGCCTTGCAGCACTTCGGTTGCAAGATACAGCGAGATGATCCCTAAAAACGGCGGCTGACCGATCGACAGCGCCTTAAAACCCTTGTCGCGATAGCTGATCATGTACTGGCGGAACGCATTTTCGGCTTCGCCGGCGACCGGAATCGGAAAGGGCCGTTTGGCGTCGATGAGCGCGCGAATCACGCCGTCGGTGCCGCCTTGACACCAGATCCCGTCGATCTTGCCCAGCGACGGCAGCTGTTGCACCGTGGCGCGCTGTGCGACGTCCGACGCCCACTGCCCGGAGTATTTGGCAACCACTTTAATATCGGGATATTTTGCGAAGACGGCATCCGCGCCCTTATTGCGATCCTGATCGACACCGGTGCCGGCGACCCCGGTAACCTCGATGATATTGCCCTTGCCGTGCAGCTGGTCGGCAACGAATTGCGCCATCTTGCCGCCGAAGGCAATCTGATCGGTATTGACCTTGAGTGCGCACGGGTTGCTTACGACGGCATCGAACGAAACGACGAGAATTCCGGCATTGCACGCTTGCGTGATGACGCCGTTGAGCCCCGTCGGCGAAGCAGCGTTGAGCACGATCGCGTCGACGTGCGAGGAAATGAGGTCGTCGATCTGTGCCGTCTGCTTGGAAACGTCGTTGCCCGAGCTGTATTCCGTACATGTCGCGATCGACTTGAGCGGCTCCATCGCACACGCCGCCTTGAATTCGTTGACCATCTCAACACGCCACGTGTTGCCGATATACGAATTGCTCAGGGCGATTTTATACGGTGGCGCATGCGTCGCGGCGGCGATTTGCTGCGCTGCAGCCGAGGCTCGCAGCGTTGCCGCCCCGGCCGCCGTCAACAGCACGGCGGTGACGACAGCGCCCAGCGCAAACGGATTTCCAAAGCGTCTTATCATTCGCTCCCCTTAACAACGGATCGGTTGTGCCGCAACTTACATTCCCGAGCGAACGCTTCCTACGGAAATTTGGCCCAGCGTTGAGTTCGAAGATACGGCACGCTCGTCGCCGTCATGCGCCGCACCATCGACTCGGGACAGCTCTACCCGACTCAAGGTGCGAACGGCGAGCCGGCGCCGACCGTTCAAGCGCGCCCGGCGCTGACTGCCGTGTTAACGCCGATCGAGCCGCCGGTCCGACTCGGCCGGCAGCAATCGTTCGGCACCCGCGCGCACGAGCGTTCCGTCGACGCTAAAATACGCAACGGCATCACGGCCGGTCTTTTTGCTGTGATACATCGCTTCGTCGGCTTTTTCCAAAATAGCGTTCGACGAGCGGGCGTCCATCGGAAAGCATGCGATGCCGATCGATGCGCTGATTCGGACATTCGCGCGAACGCCGTGGGGGTGCAGCGGCGAAAAATCAGCCGTCGCAATAGCTGCACGCAAGCGTTCGGCGCGCTCGACGGCAGCCGACTTTTCGCAACCGGCAAAGATGATGCAGAACTCATCGCCTCCATTGCGAGCAGCGATATCGGCCGGGTCGGCGAGAGCTGCGCGCAGCAATTGAGCGAGTTCGCGCAACAATGCATCGCCGCTGGCATGACCGTAATGATCGTTCCATTGTTTGAAGCGGTCGGTGTCGATGAAAAGTAACGCGTAGCGCCCGCCCGGACGGTGCCGTACGGCTTCGGTAAGCTGCGCCAGTTGTGTCCGAAACGCACGTGCGCTCAGCAGTCCGGTCAAGCCGTCGTACCGGGCGCTCGTGCGATCGTCGGCTCGTTCGAGTGCAATGCGGTACGCCGGCGTGGCTTGATCGATCAGCCGCACGATACCGTCGGCAACGGTTGCCGGGGCGACGCGGGCACTTGCGACATACAGCACGCAACGCCGGCCGGCATCGAGGACGAGCGGAATGGCGGCCCCGAATGCATCGCCCGGATGTAAAAGCTTGACGGCCGAGCCGTCGGCAGATGTCACGCGGTGCCCGGCGCGCAAGGCGCTTACGAGTATCGAGCCTTCGTCATCGAGCGCAAAGCCGCTGCCGTTGAAATAGGTGGCGCGCGCACCGCTGGCAGCGACGCAGGTTAAGTGCGCATCGACCTCTTCGAAGAACAGAACGCTATCGATTGCAGGTTCAAGCCCGCGGACGGCTCGATCGATTTCTTCGCGGACGGCAACAATGGAGTCGCGTGACGCATCCGACAAGCGCCGAGCGGCCGCAACGAACGACAATTCGCGCTGCGCGGCGTCCTGCGCAGCGCGACGGTAGCGGCGGGCTTGCGCCCGAGCGTAAAGCGCGCTCGACCAGCCCGTAATGCCGAACGCGACTCCGGCGCTCGCAATGAGCGCGAGCGATCCGGCCGGCACGATCACACCCTTGTCACGGAATGAGCGAGCGCAACCGATCGGGCTCAACGACGACGACATGCGAGGTGCGCATGTCGACGAGTTGCTCGTCCCAGAACCGGTTAAGGGTACGATTCACGGTTTCACGCGTCGTTCCGATCATGTTGGCCATCTCTTGATTGGTCAAGCGCAGCGTGATGCGCGTTCCGTTTGCGACGCTTTCACCGAATTGATCGGAAAGATTCAGTAATAACGTAGCTAAACGCGCACGAATATCTTGCGACGTTGTTGCCGCGATCAAAGCGTTGGCGGCGCGCAAGCGTTCGGACAATTCGATCACGAGCAGGCGGCCGATTTTCGGATTACGATCCAGCAAATCGAGAAAGTCGTCGCGATGCACGACGCCGACCTCGACATCGGTCAACGTTTTAATCGATGCCGAGCGAAGTGACGAATCGAACATCGACATTTCGCCGAAGTAATCGCCGTCTTTAAGAATTTTGAGAATCGTCTCGCGTCCGTCGGGTGCAATCCGGCACACGGAGACAGAACCGCTGACGACAATGTAAAACGTATCGCCGGCTTCCGATTCACGAACGATAAATTGATGTTTGCCGTATTGACGATTCGTCACGGCCGAAGCGACGAGCGAAAGCTCCGCTTCTTCAAATTCGCGGAAGAGCGGCACGCGGCGCAGGCTGGTCGCATCTACCATGGCGTACGATTTGGTCATTTGCCCGCAACCGCCCTTGTGATGTTCGAACGGCCGATAGCAAATTGATACGAACGTCATGATTGCGACGACGAGCGGGTACCGTCGCCGCCATGGCGATCGTTTACGAACCGTCCGGCAACGGCATTACGCTAACGTTAAGCGCCGATCCATACCATCGGCTCGACCGGACGGTGACGTTACATTGCTTCGTGGGATGCGCTGCCGATACACCCATTGACGCACACAGCGTAGCGTATCTCCGATTCGTTTTACCGTCCGAAGCCGTTGTTGCATCGGACGATCCAGCCGCAACGAGACTCGCTGCGCTCGTTCCTGGCAGCACTCTGGGAATCGAACGTGTCGTTCGCATTCACACCGAAGATGATGATTGCACGCTCCGTTTTCAGGCCGTCATCGCTGACTGCGGCGGACTTCTTGCGCGCTCGAATGTCGTGACGTTGGACGTTCGCCGCCGAGCACAATTAAGCGGCGCACGGACGTTCGTACGGATCGAGCCGACCGGCAATGCGCGCGAGGTCGACATCATCGCGCAGCTTTACAATCACGGCGACGGCGCAGCGCAAAACATAACGCTCGACGTGCCGCCGCCGAACGGGACGCACGTTGCCGATGCGGCGACGGCGACCGCGCGGACGTTCGGGCGCATTGCACCAGGTGAATTGCAAACAATCCGTTACGTTGCGTCGATCGTGACGGCCGACGGCCTGGACCTTCATGTTTCGGATGCCGCGTTGTCCGATGCATCGGGCCGATGCGTCGGGCTGCCGCCGGCATCTCTGCAACTCGACGCGGCGTTCGTACAGCCGCTTATAACGCTAAGCCAGGATCGCCGGCGATTCCACGTGCAGATTCGCGGAACTAACGACGGCTGGGGCGCCGCACGCGACGTAATGTTTGCTTTGCAATGGCCGCACGAGTTCGAATGCAACGTTGCATCGCTGCAATACAACGCAGCATCGGTCGGACGCTTCGACCGGCTGCAAGCGTTTGTCCGGGCAGAGGTCGAGCCGGGTCGTGCGACCGTCATCGTTGCCGCGATCGATGCAGGTGCCGCATACGAGCTTGATTTCGATCTGTACCCGCAGTCCGGTGCAACCGATGGTCCGGTCGAAGTCGCCCTGCACGCCGGACGGACGATCGTGCACGCGCAAGCCGACGTTCGCTGGGCGACGCCGGCGGACGTCGCACTGCGCATTACCGGTGAGACCGATTGCGCCGCCGCTGCACGACCGTCATCGATCGAACTCGAGCTCGCCAATACCGGCGACCGCCACGTCCGCGTCACCCTTGACGTCGAAGGTGCTCGCGCCGAGTTTCACGCCGCCGGCAATCTCGTACCGGCGGGCGAAGAATTTTGCATTGCGGCGGGCGATCGGCTCAGCGTTCGAGCACACCTTAGCGTATCCCGACGTTCGACGGCGCAGCGGCTAGCGGTCGCATTCGTCGTGCGCGACGCGTGCCGCGAAGTAGCGCGCAGAGACTGGTTGATTTGCGTTCGGCCGTCCACGATATCCGACGAAACGCCGGAATGGGCCGGTCCTCTAGCCGTCGCGGCGACGGCTTCGAGCGCTGAGCCGGCAACATTTGGACCGAAACGCGTGCATTCGGCGGCAAGCGTGCGCTTCGTTTTGGCGCTCGATGCCGCTCGGATCGAACGCTGTTTGCAGCTGTTGCGAGCGTCGATCCCGGCAACGATCGCGGGGCATGTTTGCGCGCTACGCGCGTTTCTTCCGGCCGCAGCGCGCAACGGCGACGCGAACCTTCAAGCGCTGCTCCGAACCGCGTGCGACGCTCACGAGACGGCGTTGGAGCGCTTAGCACTTCACCTTCGCATGCCGGGCGGCGACCGCCACGACCGGCACGTCCTTTCGGCAACAGTTGCACCGACGGTCGGTCTGTTCGAGGCGGTTATCGCCGGCGGCGAACCGGCGGGCGGCGCCGGCACACCTTGGCCGGATCGGGCGTATTTAAGCGTCGCCTTCAGTCGAATGCACGCGCAGCAACTGCTCGATGTTCTTCGCCAAGCATCAAGCGACGGCCGACTTCTAACGTTCAGCTTGGCCCTGATGCCGTGTGCGAATACGGGCTGCGCGCCCATCGGCGCAGCGCTCGAGACCTACGTTCGAGCACTGCGTTCCGCGGATCCGGGCGCTCGCGGACCGGCACTCGATCGAATCGAGACACAGCGGCGCGGACTCATCGACGCGCTCGTACAAGCGCAAGCAGCATATGCGCCACCCGCTCTCGCCGGCGTTACCGGCGGTGCAGCTGCGCGCACTTCGTAAAGAACCGGCCGAAACGTAGGCGAGCCGACATCCCGTCCGCCGCACAATGCGTTATCTTAGACGTACTATGATGATTTCACGCTTCGTCGCACTCTCGTTCATCGGTGCCTGGGCCGCCGTGCCGTCGATCGCTTCGGCTTACAGCGACGAAGAGTGGCGAAAGAAGCTGGGTCCGGCTGCATATGATGTATTACGTCAGCACGGTACCGAACCGGCCGGCTCGAGCGCGCTCGAGAACGAAAACCGCAAAGGCACGTATTATTGCGCGGGCTGCGATCTTGCGCTGTTTTCATCGTTGACGAAATTCGATAGCGGCACGGGATGGCCGAGCTTCTGGGCACCGATTCACAATGCGGTCGCGACGTCCGCAGACAACGAACTCGGCTTTGCACGAACCGAAGTTCACTGCCGGCGCTGCTCGGGACATTTGGGCCATGTGTTCGATGATGGTCCACGACCGACGGGCGAACGCTATTGCATGAACGGTATCGCACTCCGGTTTCAAGCCGCCTAACGGCCCGCAGGGGGCAGACTAGGGACGGACGAGTATGACCATCGCTTGCAACGTCGAACTGCGCTTTCCGTCTTGAGCGTAGGCCCGCACGGTCATGACGCGGCTGTCGAGATCGCTTTTCGGTGAACGAATGGCAATGACACCGCGCTGCGCGCCGATGATCGTCTTTGAAACGATTGTCGGTCCGATACTTGCAACGATCTTTACTTGGCGCGCGACTGCACCGAACGAAACGGGAATGAAATCACCCGACTTTGCCGTGGTGGGTACGCGCAAGTCGGTCATCATCGGTGCGGGCGTTTCGGGTTGGATCGCTTTAACCGTCGGAACGGTGGCAAGTGCGACCGCGGCAGGCAAATGCCGGTCGGACGTCCGTGCCGACCGGGCTGCTATCGTAACATGGCGAATGGGCGCGCGATCGACTCGCGGCAGTAACGCCGGTACGTGTAAGGATAATGCCGGACGTACGAGCGGCGCCTCGACGCTTGCCGGTTCGGGGTCGGCACTCGCGCGCAACGACGGCGAGTCGACTCGTCCGGCGGCGAAGAGCAACGAAAGCGTGGCGGCGAGCAGACCGACTGCGGCTCGCTTGAGGCCGAATGAACGCGGCACCCGCTTGCGCGGCGGTCCGAGTACCATTTCGCCGTGGTCGCCGACGATCCGCAACGTGATTGCGTCCGGCGTTATGAGCGGTTCGACCGGAATGAACAGCTGTAAACTCGTACCGGAATCGACACAGTAAGCCGAGCGAACCTCGGACACCAGGGGCAAACCCGTCTCGATAATGACGACAAGCTCTTGAGCACGCGATCCGCCGTTGAGAATCAATAACTCACCGCCGGCCGACGTGAAATCAAGGACGGCACTAAGCCGTCGCTCGTTCTGTAAGTCGACAATTTCGGACGTACGCATGTGATTCACGATACAGTTCAAGATGTCGAGAAGCTACCCTTGCGCTATGTCATCGTCTTAACATAGCGCCAGCCGGCCTCGATCAGGCGGACTGATCTTTCGGACGTTCGGCGTAAATCAACGTCGGCTGCTCGCGCTTCTCAATGACTTCCTTGTTAATGACGCACTTCTTCACGCCTTGTAGCGACGGCAGATCGTACATGACGTCGAGCATGACCTCTTCGAGAATCGAACGCAAGCCGCGGGCACCGGTCTTACGCGATTGCGCCCGGACGGCGATAGCGATCAGCGCTTCTTTGCTGAACGTCAACTCGACGCCGTCCATGCCCATGATCTTTTGAAACTGCCGGACGAGCGCATTGCGCGGTTCGACGAGGATTCGTCGTAGCGCCAATTCATCGAGCGCATCAAGCGTAACGACGATCGGCAAACGTCCGATGAATTCCGGAATCAAGCCGAACTTCAACAAGTCTTCGGGCATGAGTTGCTGCAAAAGTTTGCCGTTCCGCAGCTCTTTTTTACCTTCGGGATTCGAGCGAAAACCCAGTGAGTTCGAGCTGACTCGGCCTTCGATGATCTTCTCTAAGCCGTCAAACGCGCCGCCGCAAATAAACAACACGTTGGTAGTGTCGATTTGAATGAACTCTTGATGCGGGTGTTTGCGCCCGCCCTGAGGCGGCACGTTTGCGGTTGTACCTTCAAGAATCTTGAGCAAGGCTTGCTGGACGCCTTCACCCGAAACGTCGCGTGTGATCGACGGATTCTCACTCTTGCGCGCAATCTTATCGATCTCGTCGATATAGACGATGCCCTTTTCCGCCCGCTTCACATCGTAGTCGGCGGCTTGAATGAGCTTGAGCAAAATGTTCTCGACGTCTTCGCCGACATAACCGGCTTCGGTCAGCGACGTCGCATCGGCCATCGCGAGCGGCACGTCGAGAATTTTCGCCAGCGTCTGCGCGAGATACGTTTTCCCGCTGCCGGTCGGACCGACCAGCAGTATGTTTGATTTCTGCAGTTCGACGTCGTCCGCCGTTCCGCCGGCGTTCACGCGCTTATAGTGATTGTAAACCGCAACGGCGAGCGATTTCTTGGCGCGCTCCTGCCCGATCACATACTGATTGAGGATGTGATTGATTTCCTTGGGCTTCGGAATGTTACGCAAACGTAAATTTTCATCCACGTTTTTGTACAATTCTTCTTCAATTATCTCGTTGCAAAGCTCGATGCACTCATCGCAAATATACACACCCGGACCGGCGATGAGTTTACGAACTTGCTCCTGCGACTTACCGCAGAAACTGCATTTCAACTGACCTTTTTCATCCCCGAAACGAAACATTGCAGGCCCTGCGGTAAGCGATAACGGCGGTGAGCGTTAGAGACTCGTTGTGTTGGGTGTAACGACGCGGTTGTCTTTCTTAATGATCTGATCGACGATTCCATAATCGAGCGCCTCTTGCGCCGTCATATAAAAATCGCGCTCGATATCCTTGAGAATTTGATCGATCGGCTTCTTGGTCGTCTCTTCGTAGATCCCCGCCAAGGCGCGCCGCGTGGCAATAAGGTCGCGAGCGTGGATTTCAATGTCGGTGGCTTGGCCACCCACTTGCTGAACCCACGGCTGGTGGATCAGAATTTTAGCATAGGGGAGCACGAAGCGCTTCCCTTGCGCGCCGCCGGTAAGCAGGATCGACGCCATTGAAGCCGCCATCCCGGCACACAACGTCGCAACGTCCGGTTTAATCGTTTGCATCGTGTCATAAATCGCCAGACCCGCGGTCACCGAGCCGCCCGGGCTGTTGATGTACATGTCGATGTCTTTATCGGGATCTTCTTTTTCGAGAAACAGCAATTGAGCCATGATGACGCTTGCCATGCCGTCATCAATGGGACCGTGTACGAAGACGATCCGTTCTTTAAGCAACCGCGAGTAGATGTCATACGCACGTTCGCCACGGGCCGACTGCTCGACGACCATTGGAACTAAGTGACCCAAGACGCTCTCCTATCCATCCGCGGCGCAGAGCCGCTGTATAATCCGCGAGCGCTGCATGCGCCCAAACCTGTATTCAGAAGAGACTACGCAAGAACCGGTTTAGTTGCTTCCGCGACGATCTTGGCGTTCGCAATAAGAAAATCAACGGTCTTCGTGCGAACGACGCCATCGACGAGCGCTGAAAGATTCGCGCCCATCAGTTCAACGATCTTTTCGCGCGGCTGGTTGTATTGCCGCGCAAGCACGTCGAGCTCGGCTTCAACGTCGGCCGGCAATGCTTCGATCGCTTCCGCCTTTGCAATTGCTTCAATGAGCAACGTCGTCTTCACGCGCTTCTGCGCCTCGGGCGCAAACTCCGAGCGAAACTCCGCTTCGGTTTTACCGATCGCCGTCAGATAATCGTCCCAACTTGTGCCGTAGCGAGCGACGTATTGCTTCGACTCGTTGATTAAGGCGTCGGTCTCGCGTTCGACCATAACGTGCGGTACGGGCACATCATGCGTTTCGATCAGCTTGGCGAATAGTTCCTCAATCATCGCCCGCCGGCCGCGGCTCAGCGTTGAAGCATCGAGCCGGGCGCGCACGTCGCCGCGCAGCGCCTCGATCGATTCGGCTTTCGAAACGCGTTGCGCGAAAGCGTCATCGAGAACCGGCAGCTCCGGTTCCTTCACTTCGTGAACGGTCATCGTGAAGACGGCTTCTTTGCTCGCGAGCTCGGGCGCACCGTAGTCGGCCGGAAAGGTAACCGTAACGTCTTTTGTTTCACCGGCATGCATACCGACGATGCCGGCCGCGAAACCGGGAACGAACCGCGACTCGTCGACTTCGGTTTGCTCGCCGGTTGCCGTTCCGCCATCGAACGGCACGCCGTCGATTTTGCCTTCGTAGTCGAGGCTGACCGTATCGCCGAGCTGCACCGGCCGATCGACGGGCACGAGCGTCGCTGCATCCTTGCGCATCGCGTCGAGCGCGGAAGTCAGCTCGTCATCGGTCGCCCCCGCGGCCTGCGCTTGTAACTCGATTCCCGTGTAGTCCTTCACGTTAATGGCCGGGCGGACGGCGACGACGGCGCGAAAGCGCAACGGCAGACCGTCGGCCTCGGGCATCAGCTGCATTTCCGGCCGGGCCAGCGGTTCGAGCTTATATTCGTCGACAGCTTGCGAATATTTTTCGGGAACGAGTTCTTCGAGTGCCCGGTCGACGATGCGTGCCGTGCCATATTGCTGCTCGAAAATTTTGCGCGGTACTTTTCCGGGCCGGAATCCGGGGACTTTGGCCGTGCGGGCGAGTTGCTTGAACGCCGCGTCGGTCGCAGCGCTGAACTCCTCCGGCGAGATGCTGATCTCGAGTTCGACTTGCGTCGGATCGAGTTGCTTCAGAGTCGTGGCAGACACGCGGCGTAGACCTCCGGACGGCACAACGGCGAGCCTCGCGCCCGCCGTATATGCACTTGCTGATAATGTCGAACGAGTCGGAAAACTGTAATGGAGCGGAAGACGAGATTTGAACTCGCGACCCTCGCCTTGGCAAGGCGATGCTCTACCGCTGAGCTACTTCCGCAAAGGGGACCGACTACCGTTCGGCATGCAAGACTTCAACCCTCGGAAAAACATGGCGCGGCGCCGAATCGCCGCAGCGCGACGCACACGCCGATCGAGACATCACTAACGTCCGCTACGCGTTCGACAGGCTGCCGCTCAAAGCAATCAACGTATGGGCACGCAGAGACTCGAACTCTGATGGGTCTCCCCACTGGAACCTAAATCCAGCGCGTCTGCCAGTTCCGCCACGCGCCCATCAACGTCGTTCGAATGGTGCACCGCGAAGGACTCGAACCTTCAACCAATTGATTAAGAGTCAACTGCTCTACCATTGAGCTAGCGGTGCAAACCAGCCGTAATGGTAGCGCGCGATGCTGCACGACGTCAAGCCGAACGTACCGCCGTGCAACGAAGCAATCGTTTTCAAATGATTCTGCGCCCTCCGGGACTCGAACCCGGGACCAACGGATTAAAAGTCCGATGCTCTACCAACTGAGCTAAAGGCGCATACGCCACGCATCTCGTGCCGAAGTGTTTGACGACCGCTTCGCGCCGAACGTCCATCGCAGTCGATCCGCGCGCATCGGCCGCTCGATTCCGGCATCTATCGGCGGATTGGGGTGACTGACGGGTCTCGAACCCGCGACCTCCGGCTCCACAAACCAGCGCTCTAACCAAACTGAGCTACAGTCACCACACCGCGACCGCCAACGATTCGCGCCGAACGCCGCGAAACCTAGCGCCGGATATGATGTCGATTGCGCGCCCGGACGGAGTCGAACCGCCATCTTCGAACTTAGAAGGTTCGTGCCTTATCCATTAGACCACGGGCGCATCGCGCAGCAGCGCCAGTCATTCGCCGGCTATTGCAACGGCGCGTGGCAGGCGTCAAGATCGCTACCTCCGGCGGACGTCTTTGCCCTGCACGTTTCGCGCGGCGCAGCATCGCATCATCGGACCCGCACGATCGCATCGTGTGCCGCGATCGTGCCGGAACGTTCGACGACGCAGTAAACGCCTACGATATTCGCACGCTCCTGCGCGACGGCACGCAGGACGCCGGCGGTACTTGCTCCGGTCAGGACGTCGTACGTCGTCGTCACGCAACGGCGGATCGGTTCGACGACGTGCAGCCGTGTGTCGCCCAGCATCAACATTGCACCACTCAATGTCGCTTCACGGGCGGTGAAATCCGGCGCGGCGCGAGCGTAGATGTTCGGCCGGTAGCGTAAGGGATCGAGCCGCAAGCCGGCCAGCTTTTCGACGTCGTCAAGCCAGGTGTCGAACACGAGCGAGACCGGCCGGGCATCAAAATAGTGTCCGGCTCCGCTTTGCGCTTCGATGTCGACTCCGGCATCGCCGGCGATCGCCTGCGCTTCTTGCGTCGTCGCGACCGTATGCAGCAAATGATGTTCTTTGCCGCGGAAGGGCCGGCCGTAACGAGCATGGTCACGACTCGTGACCATCAGCGCTGCGGCTCGATCGCCCGCAAAACCGCCTGCTTCGACCGTTGCTTGCGCCAGTGCCTGGGGAGCGAGTGCCTTAACGGGGTAACGCCAAAGCCCCGCGACGGTTCCGATTACCATGCCGACGACGACCCTTCCGGCGCTCGCTCGATGCACTCGAGACAAAACGTCGGGACGACAGGATTTGAACCTGCGACTTCTGCGTCCCAAACGCAGCGCTCTACCAAGCTGAGCTACGTCCCGTGTGCGCTGCTTCTTCCCCTCAACGGCCGCGCGTGCCTCGCCCGGACGCTTATCCGGCGCGCAATTGCAAAGCGGCCGCATCGATCGAAGCGACGATCCCGGCGACGGCGATGGCACGGTGACTGACGCGATTCTTCTGCTCGTCGCTCAATTCGCCGAACGTCTTACGCGCCGGCGGATACCAAAAGATCGGATCGAACGAAAAGCCAAGTTCGCCGCGTTCGGCGAGCGCAATCTCGCCGTCAATGGTGCCGAACGACGCGAACTCGCGGCCATCGGCTCCGATATAGTGCAGCGCGCACACAAAGCGCGCGCGCCGTTCGGCACCCGTCAGCGTACCAATTTCGGCGAGCAAGAGGGCGCGGCGCTGCGGCCAGCTCGCTTCGGCTCCGCCGTACTCCGCGGTCGCGACGCCCGGCCGCCCGGCCAAGGCAAAAACTTCGAGTCCGGAGTCATCGGCGAGGACGCCTTGCGTGCGCCCGGGGCCGGCTAAGCGCTCGTGCAGCGCACGCGCTTTAAGCGCGGCATTATCGGCATAGCTGCGGTCGCCTTCGAGCGGGCTGACGTAAGCGGACGACGGCCCGACGGCAATGCCGCGCGCCGCGAACAACGCACGCATCTCGCGCAATTTGCCGGCGTTACTCGTGGCGACGATGATGCCGCACGTCCGTGGATCGGTCGCCGCCGACGCAACCGGATTCACTCCTCGTCGAGCCGCAACACCGCCATGAAAGCTTCCTGCGGCAGATCGACGCGCCCGACACGCTTCATTCGTTCCTTACCGGCCTTTTGTTTTTCCAGCAGCTTGCGCTTGCGCGAAATATCGCCGCCGTAGCACTTTGCCAGCACGTTTTTGCGCAAGGCCCCAACGGTCTCGCGCGCGACGACTTTGCCGCCGATCGCCGCTTGGATTGGGACGTCGAACATCTGGCGCGGAATGAGCTCTTTGAGCTTGTCGGTCAACAGCCGCCCGCGCACCGGCGCTTTTTCGCGCGCAACGATGAACGACAACGCGTCGACCGGCTCGCCGTTAAGCAGTATCTCCAGTTTTACCAGATCGCCTTCGCGATAGCCGATCAACTCGTAATCGAGCGACGCATAGCCTTTGGTACGCGATTTGAGTTGGTCGAAATAATCGATGATGACTTCGATGAGCGGCATCTCGTACGTGAGGATGACGCGCCCGTCGATGAGATACTCCATATTGCCCAGCGTGCCGCGCCGATTCTGGGTAAGTTCCATGATCGCCCCGACGTACTCGGGCGGCGTGATCACGGTCGACTTGACGTACGGCTCTTCCATGATCTCGATTTTATCGCGCACCGGCATTTTCGCCGGGTTGTCGATGAGCATCACGCCACCGTCGGTCAGCGTAACTCGGAATACGACCGACGGCGACGTTGCGATCAAGTCGAGATTGTAGTTTCGTTCTAACCGCTCTTGCACGATCTCCATGTGCAGCAGCCCCAAGAAACCGCAACGAAAGCCGAAGCCCAGCGCGATCGACGATTCGGGCTCGAAGTGCAGCGCCGAGTCGTTGAGTGCCAGCTTCTCGAGCGCATCGCGCAGGTCGCCGACCTCGACGCCTTCGTTGGGATACAAACCGCAATACACCATCGGCACGATCGGTTTGTAGCCCGGCAACGCCTCGAGCGCCGGATTCGCCGCTTCGGTAATCGTATCGCCGACATCCATTTCGCCCAGCGACTTGATGTTGGCAATGACATAGCCCACGTTACCGATCTCGAGTTCACCCGTCTTGACCATGCCCGGTTTGAACACGCCGACTTCGGTCGCCTCATACACGCGCTTGTGCGCCATCGACATGAACTTCGAGCCGGCTTTGAGCGCCCCGTCGACGATACGCACGTACGCAACGACGCCGCGATACGGATCGAACTGCGCATCGAAGACCAGCCCGCGCAACTGTTCGACTTTCCCGGTCGGCGACGGAATGCGTTTGACGATCGCTTCGAGGATCTCGGTGATACCGATGCCTTCTTTTGCGCTGCACAAAATTGCATCGCTGGCTTCGATAATGAGCAGTTCTTCGATCTCTTTCTTTACGCGCTCGGGATCGGCCGCCGGCAAATCGATCTTATTGATCACGGGGATGATCGTGAGATTGTTCTCGAGAGCGAGATGGTAATTGGCCAGCGTTTGCGCTTCGATCCCTTGCGCGGCATCGATGACGAGCAGCGCGCCTTCACAGGCTTTGAGCGAGCGCGACACTTCGGAACTGAAATCGACGTGTCCGGGCGTATCGATGAAATTCAATTCGTATGTTTGCCCGTCGTTGGCAATATACGACAGCGTCACGGGATGCATCTTGATCGTGATCCCGCGCTCGCGTTCGAGATCCATCGCATCGAGCATTTGCTCGCCGATCTGACGCTGTTCGATCGTCCGCGTCACCTCGAGCAGCCGGTCGGACAGCGTCGTCTTGCCATGATCGATATGCGCGATGATGCAAAAATTCCGAACGTTGACGGGGCCCTTGACGGGCATGATGAGAGGTTTGGGCTCAATCACGATGGCGGCGTTTCTTTAGAATACAGAACAACTGTACTGCGCAACAATCGTGTTGTTGACGTACTGAATGATCAAAATGACGACGAAGAACGACAAGTCCAGTCCGCCGATGGGCGGGATGATGCGTCGCACCGGAACGAGCACCGGCTCGACGAGCCGCGTAATGACGTCGCTCCAGCGGCCGCGCAAACTCGGCACCCAAGACAGCAGTGCGTAGATCAGCATCAGCAGGAGATAGACGTTGAGAATGACGTGAATGGCGCCGTAGACGTGGCAAAGGGGATCCATAGACTACTGTACGCTCGAATCGGCCGGAAGTGTCGCGAGCACGTTGGCCGGGATTCCGTTGAGAAACGGCAGCGGATCGACGGCGACCCCGTCATGCATGAGCTGATAATGCAAGTGCGCACCAGTCGATTCACCGGTCGAACCGACCGCGGCAATCTCGTCGCCTTTGCGGATTGCATCACCGGGCCGGACCGATGCCCGCGACAGATGACAGTACCAGGTGTGGTATCCGTTGCCGTGATCGATATCGACCTTGATGCCGAAGCCGCCGTCCCAACCGGACGACGCGACGACGCCGGCTGCTGCGGCATGCACGGGCGCACCGTACGCAGCCGCTAAATCGAGGCCTTTGTGAAACTCCGGAAACGGATTCGTCCGGTAGCCGAACGCCGCATTGATTGCGCCGCCGACCGGATTGAGCGACGGAATCGCCGCGAGCATGCGATAGCGCGCGATCGATGCGAGGTGACGGAGGTTGAGCACGCGGCCGGCGAGGCGCGACAGCCGCGCAGTTCGCAAGCGCGTTCGGGCCGAAAGCCCGGCCAGCCGCTCCAAATGCCGGCCGAGACCGGCGACGCTCGAGCGGTCGCGTTCGAGCATCGCATGCTCCTCGACCCGGGCCGCGGGTGACTTGACGCGCGTGCCGAGTGCGCGGCCGATCGCTTCGATCCGGCGCTCGCTTTCGGCATTCTGGCGCTGCAAGGTCTGCGCTTGGCGCTCCATCGCATCGAGCTTTCCCTGCTCGTCGCGACGCTGTGCTTCGAGCCGTCCGGCGTCGGCCGCCGCGACGCGAAGCTGCGCGAAATCCACGCTCAACAAACCGCCGATTACCAGCGTGAAGAGCCCGGCGAGCAGCATGACGTGGACGCCCCGAACGTGGATGCGGTAGAACGCGGAACCCGCCAGTCGCAAAAACTTAAGGAGAAAACCGCACTTCACCGGGCCGCCGCCGCTGCCCGCGCTTTTGCAATCGCCGCGACCTCTTCGTTCGAGCTCTCCTGCACGGAGGCAAAGGCGGTCACGGCTTTGCCGTACGTGCGCGTTTCTTCGCGCGACCAAATACTTGAAATGACCACACCGTCGCCGCTCTTGGACACCAGCGCCAGAGCATACGACAGATCCGCGCCGGTGTTCTCGAAGGCGTTGTAGCGCACGAAGCCGATGTGGGGAACCGCCTGCACGACCGTTTCGATTGTGTGGACGCGCCCGGTGAGTTCGCGCGTCGAGGCTTGCAACGCGGCAACCCGATCTGTCGGCAGGCCGCTGCCGTCACCGAGAATGGCCGCGTGGCTGTCGAGCGCCGCGGTTAATTTGCGCAGGCGCGGCGCGACGACCAGCACGTGATACGTGCCGAACATGACAAGCGCACCGCCGAGTGCAACGAGCACGGTCGAGCTAAGGTTCTGCACGAAACTCCAACGCTAGAGAAGGGGCCGCTCCGCCGGCACCTTACCATAAAGGCCAAGACGAGAGCTAGGTAATCCGCGGCACACGAAATGGCCCGCTTACCGTTGCTTCCTTCCGAATCTGGCGGAGTTCACGGGTTTGCGTTGCGCGGAGCCCAACCCTCGTCGAGGCTTCGCCTATGATAGCACATGGCTGCGATCCGACCCTTGCAGCAGCGCTGACGCACGGCTGCAAGTGACGCGCCGCTGCGCGTCAGCGTCCGCCGTCTTTAACGAAGTCGGGCGGAATCTCGAACAGTCCGGCGTTGGCGGAGGTCAGCGAGTGAACGTTTCCGCGTTCGGTCAAGAAGACGAATCCTGGTGCCGGTGACGCTTGGGGCGAAGGCGAACCAGCGGCACCGCTGACGCCGATCGTCTGATACAGCGAAAGATTCTGCGCCGGTACGGCCGGGCCCGACGCATGCGCGACAAACGTCGGGCGGCAGCCGCCCGAGGCGACGAAGTTCAGCGGTTCGCGCGGGTACGAATGAACCGCAGGTACCGCGGTCATCGGGCAGCTTACGCCGGGAGCCGGAAAGCGCGTAAAATAGGCCTTGGAGTGGAACGCAAAGTTGCCGTTGCGGCAGCTGCCCGTGGCTTGCGAAAGTGCAAATGTCGAAGTGTTATCAAAACCGGCGGTATCGAGACCTTCGAGCCGCTTGGCACCGAGCGGTTTAACGACGTTGGTAAAGCTTGCAACAGCCGTTCCCGGTGCCTCGGGCGGCACGGTATCGCGCACGCGGGTGTGGCGTTTCGGCGGTTCGGCGGTTGTCTCGGCGAGAGCGCTGCGGTCGGCCGTATCGATCATGCTGTAGGTCTTCTTGGTGAGATCGAGCCGGATGATTTGGTGCAAGTCGCACTTCGTAATCGTCGCCGTCGAAGCCGCAAGGTCATCGACGCGTTCCCAGCCCAAATAGAAGCTATGCCGCTCGATACGGCCTTGCAGCAGACCGTGCAGCATGCCGGCCAGTGCGCCGCCTGTTTGCGCCATCACCCGGTCGACTTGGGCGTCGAGAGCATTACCGACGAGCGCATCGGTCGCGCCGCCGGCCACTGCTCCGGCGACATTGCCGTTCATCAAGCCTCCGGCCAACGCGCCGAGGTTAAAACCATGCCGGCGCGGGGCTGCCGATGCCGCGACGGGCGCCGGCGAACTGATGGCGGCCGCGTCGGCGCTGAAATTTCCCGGCGGGGGCGGGGTTGCGCCGCTGATGACGCGGTCGATTTCATCGTACTGCAGCCCGGTCGAAGCTGCATGCGGAACGGCGGGCAACAGCATCGCGAACGCGACCGTTGCAGTCAAACGAACGAGCGATCGGAGCATAAGGGAACGTACGAGCATGATAGCGGCTGTCCTTGCGAATTTAGCTAATCGTGCGCTGCGGACGGCGTTGACCGTCGGCGGCATTGCCGTCGGCATTCTGGCCCTCGTCGTTGTCGGTTCGCTCGCCGAACGGCTACAAACAATCGTCGGGCGGTCGCTCGCGCTCAACACCGGCTCGCTGTTTGCCGTGGCGACCGGTTTCGATCGCGGCGACAGTGCGTCGCAGGCCGGCCAGCTGGCGCGTGCGGCCGGTACGATCCGGCATTTCGGCGGCGTTCGCGACGTCGTTGCCGAGGTGATCGTGCCGTACGCGGTGGCGGGCGCCGGAGCGGATCCCGGCCGGTTCGGTCCGCCGGCGCTGGTGTTCGGTTTCCCGCCGGCCGCACGCGCCTACCAGCGATCCGCGCCGCGCGTTGCCGACGGCCGCGACTTACGTTCGGACGACGTCCGCTCGGCCGTGATCGGTGCGGATTTTGCGGCTTCCGCCGACGCGCGAGTCGGTTCGACGATCGCCGTCTACGGCAACTCGTTTCACGTTGTCGGCATCATTGAAAAATCGTTTACGCTTTTCGATGCCGCGATCGTCGTGCCGTTCGCACAAGCGCAATTACTGATGCTTCAAGACGTTACGCCCGCAGCGCCGCGCTTGCCGCACGCGCCGGCCACGGCGCTCATGGTGGTCGTTGCGCCCGGCACCGATACCGCCTTGCTGGCGCGACGCATCAACCTCATGACCGGTTTGCAAGCGCGCGATCCGAAAGCAACCGCCGCGAACTTCGCATCCGTGACGTCGATCTTCGATGCCATTATCTTCGGGGCGGCGCTCATCGCACTTGTCGTCGGCGCATTTTCGATCGTCAACACGATGACGATCGCCGTAACGGAACGCACGCGCGAGATCGGCATTCGGAAAGCAATCGGCGCGGGCGACGGGGACATTTTGCGCGAGTTCATGCTCGAAGCCGCCGTGATCGGGGCTCTCGGCGCCGTCGCGGGGATCGCGACCGGCGCCCTCGTCGTCGACTACGTGAACGCGCGCAATGCCGCGGTCGGCAGTCTCGAACTCTTTGCCGTCACCCCGCGTCTGATCGTCGGATCCTTTGCCTTCGCCGTCGTGCTCAGTGTCGTTGCCGGGCTGCTGCCCGCGCTGCGCGCCGCTCGGCTCGATCCAACGGAGGCTTTACGCCGAAACGCTTGAACTTTCGCCTGTTTCGCCCCTCCAGGAGACGTCCACCGCCGTGCGCATCACTCGTTACCTCACCTGTCTTGCGCTCATCGGAGCGACGGCCGGCAGCGCGCCCGGCGCGATCCCCGGAGCGGCCGTTGCGGCGGTTCCGTTAACGATCGATTGGAATCGCGGGCCCGCCCAAGTCAGCGCGACGTGCAATGCCGAGATCGGCCGCGCTCAACAACGCGTGACGGCGCTGACCGCACTGCGATCGAATCGTACGTTTGCAACGGTCGTACAGCCGCTCGAAACCATTTTTGCCGATCTCAACGACGACACCGCGGCCGAACAATTTCTCACCAATGTTTCGACCGACAAAGCCGTGCGCGACGCGTCGCTCGCATGCAACTCCGCCCAGGCCGCGTTTGCCGGCGAAGTCACGGCTCGTCCGGCGCTCTTCGCCGCCCTGAAAGCAGCGAAGACATCCAACACCGCGAGCAGCGATGCGCAACGGAAATTGACCGATCTCTGGCTGACGGCAAGCACGCGCGCCGGCGCGGGTCTGCCGCAGCAGCAGCATGACGAATTCGTGAAGCTCAGCGCGCAATTGAGCGGCTTACAGAACCAATTTGAATCGAATCTCGGCAACGATGCGACGACGATTGCTTTGACGGCGGCGCAACTCGCCGGGCTGCCGGCCGATCTCAGCGCGACCTTTACAAAGTCCGGCGCTAGCTTCGTCGTACCGGTCAACGAAAGCACCGTTACGCCGTTCATGCAGAATGCGACCGACGAATCGGCTCGCAGAGCGTACTACCTCGCTTACTACAATCGCGGCGGCAGCAAGAATGTCGCATTACTCGAACAAGCAATCGGCATTCGCGACCGGCTCGGCCATCTTTTCGGTTATCCAAGTTGGGCGGCATATGTGTTAGCCGACAAGATGGCCCAAACGCCGCAACGTGTCGATGCGTTCCTCGCGAACATCGATGCCGCCATCTTGCCCAAGGCACGCGCGGAACGGGCCGCGCTCGCCGCGCTCAAAGGCGGCGGCTCGTTCGAGAACTGGGACACCGCATTTTACGAAACGCAATTGCGTAAGCAGAAATATAGCGTCGATCAAACCGCGATTAAACAATACTTTCCGGTACAGCACACCGTCGACGCGGTCCTCGCGGTGTATGCCGAACTGCTGAGCGTTTCATTCAAGCCGATCGTTGCGCCGCAGATTTACAACCCTGAAGTTCTCGCATATGAAGTGCACGATGGTCCCAGCGGCGTGCTGCTCGGTAAGTTCTATCTCGATCTGTTTCCGCGACCCGGTAAGTACGATCATTTCGCGAGCTTTCCGATCGTGCCGCGCCGCGTGCTGCCCGACGGCAGCGTGCGCGCACCGATCGCTGCAATCGTCGGAAACTGGTCGCGTCCGGCGGCCGGCCGGCCGGCTCTGCTTTCGCACGACGAAGTCGAAACGTTCTTCCATGAATTCGGCCACAATATGGCAGCGATGCTCGCCGACGAGCCGTACGAAACGCTCAACTCCGGTTTCCGCGCCGATTTCATTGAAGCGCCTTCGCAGATGCTTGAGAATTGGGTTTGGGACCCGGGCATTCTCAAAGCGATTTCGTCCAACGTTACGACCGGTGCGCCGTTGCCCGACGCATTGATCGCAAAGATGATCGCCGCGCGGTACGTCGATTATGCATATGCAACGTCGCAACAGATTCTGTATGCGTCGGTCGACATGGCGTATCACACTGCCGGTCAAAACGTCGATACGACGGCAATTTGGAAGCGCACCGTGAGCGAACGGACGCCCAATCAATTCGTCGACGGAACGCATCCGCAGGCGGCATTCGGTCATCTCATGGGCGGTTATGACGCCGGCTATTACGGTTACTTGTGGTCGAAAGTTTACGCCCAAGATATGTTTACTGCATTCCGGACGGCCGGGTTGGAAGATCCCGGAATCGGGCGGCGCTATCGCGACGACATCTTAGCGCCGGCGCGGACGTACGAGCCGGATGCCGAGGTATCGGCGTTCCTTGGGCGGGCGATGAATCCGGCGGCGTTTTACGCCGAGCTTGGAATCGCGCCCCAAGCGTCGATGCGCTGAGCGACGCGGTCGTCGCATTGCGCGACGTCGTTAAAATTCACGCCGGCGGAACCGCGACGCAGGTGCGTGCGCTAGCCGGCGTTTCGTTTGATATCGAGCGTGGTGCGCACGTGGCGATCGTTGGTGAAAGCGGCAGCGGCAAAACCACGCTCATGCATATCCTCGGTGCGCTCGACCGGCCCACGAGCGGCAGCGTCGTCATCGACGGCGTCGACATCACGCACGCCGGTCGCACAACGCTCAAGCTGCTGCGCGCGACGAGAATCGGTTTCGTCTTTCAAGGCTTCAATCTGATCGCGTCGCTCGACGCGCTCGAGAACGTCATGCTGCCGGCGCGTTATGCCGGAGTTTCGCCGCTGCATGCGCGGCAACGCGCGCGCCGATTACTTGCCGACGTCGGCTTGGCCGACCGCATGCAGCATCGGCCGGCGCAGCTTTCGGGCGGACAGCAACAGCGAGTCGCGATCGCGCGCGCGCTCGTCAACGAACCGGCGCTCATTCTCGCCGACGAACCGACGGGCGAACTGGACCGGCGCACGAGCGAGACGGTGCTGAGCTTACTCGAACGCGTCAACACGAGCGCCGGCCATACGCTCGTCGTCGTTACGCACAGCGAGTCGGTCTGGCAGCGCGCACAACGCGTCATTCGCATTGCCGACGGTGCACTTGTCGCGTAGGCGCCGCGCGACGGTAACGCTGGCGGCGTCGGCCGTCATTGCCGCCGCGCTTGGGGCGTGCACCGCCGCGCGGCACAGCGTATCGGCAGCAGCGCCGGTGGCTCCGGCGGTGCAACTTGCCGTTCTGGGCGACAGCTTGGCGTTCGGCACCGGGGCCGGCGATTCGTCGGGCGGGTTTGCCTTTCGCATCTACCGGTCGCTCGCGCTCGCGCGGCCGGGCAGTGAGATCACGAACACCGCGATCGGCGGCAGTACGGCCGCCGATGTGCTGCGACTGCAAACCGGCCGTCTGCACGAGCGGCGCTTCGATTTGGTGCTGCTGTGCGTGGGCGGGAACGACGTCGTTCGCGGCACGCCGACGGCAGTGTTCGCACGGGAGTATCGCGGCTTATTGAGTGTCATTCGGCGCACGGCGCCGGCCGCGGCACTCGTCGCCGTCGGCGTTCCCGACGTCTCGATCAGTCCGTTATTTGCCGACCATGCTGTCGCCGTCCGCCGCCTCGCGCAGGCCGATGATGAGGCGGCGCGGACCGCCGCGAATGCGGCCGGTGCCGCTTACGTCGATTTGTTCAACTTCACGCGACGCGTTCGCGACCCGGCCGTCTTTCTTTCGGCCGACCGGTTCCATCCTTCGGATAGCGGACACGCGCAAATCGCCGCGCAAGCGCTGCCCGTCGTCGAAGCAGAGCTTGCGCGCCGCATGCCGGTAACGCTACGCAAACCGGGTTGACGGCGTGCCGCGTGCGGGCGTTAGCATTGTGCAACGACGGGTTCACTTTGCGCGACGCGATCCGATAATGCAAGCATGAAAGATCGCTCGTTCGCCGACTTTATGGTCGGCGCGCTGGCCTGCATATCGCTGCTCGGATTTTATGCCGTTTTGCGCGATGCGGATGCCGCTTACACCGAACGCCGGCGCATCGCGGCCGCCCGCTGGGCGTTACCACGTAAACGCCGTCGGCGCCGGACGCCCGAAGATCTGTGCCGGCACTGCGGCGGCAGCGGCGCGTGCGATGCCTGCGGCGACCAAGCGTGCCGCATCTGCCGCGGTAACGGGTTACAGCCGCGCGACGAGGCGCTCGTGACGCGGCTGAGCCTCATGTGGGACGGCGTGAGCTAGCCCGACAAAGTTTTCGTCCCGGCCGGCCGCGAAGAGCGGCCGATGATGCTTGCATCCTCCCCGTCGGTCGATGCCGTGATGCTCGAAGCGCGTGCGGCCGGTTTTGCGAAACGTTCGTTGAAAAACGAAGCGAAACGTGAAGCGATCGATCTGGCAATTCGCTGCATCGACTTAACGGCACTCGAAGGTCGCGATACACCCGGGCGCATCCGCTCGCTGTGCGCCAAAGCCGCTGCGCCGGCACCCGGTGCTCCGCAGGTCGCCGCCGTTTGCGTGTATCCCAATTTCGTCGCCGTCGCCAAGGCGGCGCTGGCCGGAACGGGCGTGCTGACGGCCTCGGTCGCAACGGCCTTTCCCAGCGGATTGTCGTCGCTCGACGTGAAGCTGCGCGACACCGAATACGCCTTGAGAGCCGGCGCCGACGAAATCGACATGGTCATCGATCGCGGTGCATTTCTTGCCGGCGACGAGCGGCGCGTGTTCGATGAGATCGCCGCGGTCAAAGCCGTGTGCGGCGACGTGCATCTCAAAGTCATTCTCGAAACCGGCGAATTAGGTTCGTACGGCGCAACGCGCCGAGCCGGTGACCTCGCGCTCGAGGCCGGCGCCGACGTTATTAAAACCTCGACCGGAAAAATCGGCACCTCGGCAACATTGGCGACGGCGCTGGCGATGTCCGAGTCGCTACGCGCCTATTTCACTCGCACCGGACGGCGGCGCGGGCTCAAGATCGCCGGCGGTGTGCGCACGACCAAGGCGGTCTTACCGTACTTGGTTTTAATCGACGAAGTGCTCGGCGGCGCGTGGCTCGATCCGGCGCTGTTTCGCGTCGGCGCTTCGGCACTGCTCGACGATCTGCTTTTGCAGCGCGCGAAGATGGGCAGCGGCCGCTACGGTTCGTTCGACTATATTGCAAAGGACTGAGATGGCGAATTCACTTTCCGATGCAGCAGTAAATCTATCCGGTTTGCGGCTTGCCTCGCGTCTTCGCTACGCGCCGGCGCTCGAATCGACACCGGTTCGCATCGACGAAAGCTACGGGCACTTCATCGGCGGCGAGTGGCAGGCATCGGCGGACGGCGGGATGTTTGCGACGATCGATCCATCGTCCGAAGAACCGCTGGCGCAGATCGCCCAGGGATCGGCGGCGGATGTGGACCGCGCGGTTCGCGCTGCCCGCGCGGCCTACGAGCGCTATTGGCGCCCGCTGCGCCCCGCCGACCGCGCCAAGTATATCTATCGCATCGCTCGCGCGATCACCGAGCGGTCGCGCGAACTCGCCGTCGTCGAGACCATGGACGGCGGCAAGCCGATTAAAGAGTCCCGTGATTTCGACATCCCGCAAGCCGCCGCGCACTTCTTTTATTATGCGGGTTGGGCGGATAAACTCGCCTGGGCATTACGCGCCGGCCGGCAACCCGAACCGCTCGGTGTCGTCGGCGCGATCGTTCCGTGGAATTTCCCGTTGCTCATGGCCGCCTGGAAAATCGCGCCGGCGATCGCTTGCGGGAATACAATCGTCCTCAAACCCGCCGAAACGACGCCTCTGACGGCACTGCTGCTGGCGCAAATTTGCCAGGCCGCTGACTTGCCGCCCGGCGTCGTCAACGTCGTTACCGGCAACGGCACGACCGGTGCGGCGCTGGCGTCGCATCCGGGCATCGACAAAGTTGCTTTTACCGGTTCGACTGCGGTCGGCAAAACGCTGCGACGCAAGTTGGCCGGAACGGCGAAGCGCTTAACGCTCGAACTCGGCGGTAAATCGGCAAATATCGTACTGGCCGATGCGCCGCTGGATCAAGCCATCGAAGGCGTCGTCAACGGCATCTATTTTAACCAGGGTCATGTGTGCTGCGCCGGTTCGCGCTTGTTTGTCGCCGAAAGCATTCATGACGAAGTCGTCGCGCGCTTACGCCAGCGAATCGAAACGCTCAAAGTCGGCCCTCCGCTCGATAAAAATACCGACATCGGCGCGATCAACTCGGCCGCGCAGCTGGCAAAGATCGAGGCGCTGGTGCAGAGCGGGATCGACGAAGGTGCCGAGCTGGTCACCCAGTCTTGCGCGTTGCCCGCACGCGGCTATTACCATCGCGCGTCGTTTTTCACCGGCGTTTATGCCGCACAGCAGATTGCGACCGAAGAGATCTTCGGGCCGGTGCTCGCAATTTCGACGTTCCGCACCGCCGACGAAGCGATCGAACGCGCGAACAACACGCGTTACGGCCTGGCGGCCGGCGTGTGGACCGATTCCGCTGCGCAAAGCGCGTACGTCGCCGCGCGTCTGCGGGCCGGCGTCGTCTGGTGCTCGACGTTCAATCAATTCGATCCGGCTGCAGCATTCGGCGGCTACCGTGAAAGCGGATTTGGTCGTGAAGGCGGCGTCGCAGGACTCGAACCGTATTTGACTTCGCAACCGCCCCAAAGCCAGGGGTCGTCTAAGACGTAAGGCGACCGGGCGGCCTGATTCGCTAGGGACCTACACGGGGGAAAACGCAACGTGCAGATGCTCGAACAAGTGCAACTCGATCGGCCGGGATTGGCGACCTGGTACCGGGCGAACCGCCGGCGTTCGGCTCGGTTGTTTGCCGCCATCGATCCCGCCGTGTTTTACGACGCGCCGATCCCCTTACGCCATCCGTTCGTTTTCTACGCGGGCCATTTCCCGGCGTTTTCGTTTATCACGCTGTTGCGCAACGCGCTTGGTGAAGCGTCGATCGACCGCCGGCTCGAAGATCTCTTCAACCGCGGGATCGATCCGGATTCGCTTGAAGCGGCACGCAATCATCAGCGTGCCGATTGGCCGGCGCGCGACGCTGTCGCCGCCTTTGCCGCTGCCTGCGACCAGCGCGTCCTTGCCGCCTACGAACACGCTCGGCTAGACCATCCGGCGAATCCTCAATTAGACCGTGCGCAAGCGGCGTTTACGATTCTTGAACACGAAGAGATGCATCACGAGACACTGCTTTATATCGTTCACCGGTTGCCGCCCGCTGCAAAACACTTTGCCGCCGGTGCGCATCGCGATGTGGCGGCGCGTAAACGCGAGCCGGTAGCCATCCCGGCCGGGACGGCAACCCTCGGCGTGGCCCGCGATGCGGTGCCGTTCGCCTGGGACAACGAGTTCGGCGAACATACCGTCGAGGTTCCGGCCTTCGGCTGCGATATCGATAATGTTACCAACGGCGAGTATCTCGCGTTCGTGCAAGCCGGCGGGCCGCCGCCGCCGTTTTGGCTGGCGGACGGTGCCGGTTGGAATCTCCGGACGCTCGACGATGTCATTCCGCTACCGCTTTCGTGGCCGGTTTACTGTACCAACGCGCAAGCGGCAGCGTATACACGCTGGTGCGGCGCGCGACTTCTGACCGAGCCCGAGTACCATCGTGCCGCATACGGCACGCCCGGCGGCGATGAACGCCGGCAGCCATGGGGCGGCGCAGCCGCCGATCCGGCGTACGGAAATTTCGATTTCAAGCGTTTTGATCCCGAACCGGTCGGCTCGTATCCGGACGGCGCGAGCGCCTGGGGCATCAACGATTTGATCGGAAACGGGTGGGAATGGACGTCGACAGCGTTCGCGCCGTTCGCGGGCTTTGCGCCGATGGCATCGTATCCGCCGTATTCCGCCGACTTTTTCGACGGCGAACATTACGTGATAAAAGGCGCTTCGCCGGTGACGTCGCGCAATCTCGTTCGGCGCAGTTTTCGCAATTGGTACCGGCGCGACTATCCGTACATGTATGCGACGTTTCGCTGCGCCTGGAATTAGCGCTAGGCGAGGCCGAGCAAATTTGCGCGCACCCGTACGATGTGTTCGCGCATCGTGCGGTGCGCTTCTTCGGTGTCGCGCTGAGCTAAGGCTTCCACGATGTGCCGGTGATCGGCCTGATAATCGAGCCGGCGCGCTGGAGTGAAGCTGCGCTGTTTGAGACTGCCCCACAACGGTTCGTCACGCACGGCATGCACGACGTGAAAGATGCGCAGTAAAAATTCGTTGTGGGTCGCAACCGCGATCGTTTGATGCAGGCTGCCGTCCCAGCGCTCGAATTCTTCGGTGGTAACGGCCGATTCGGCCGCGGCGAGACAGTGCTGCATGCGCTCGAGTTCGGTACTCGTCGCGCAACGTGCGGCAAGCGCGGCAATTTGCGGCTCGAGCATCAACCGGACGTCCATGATCTCCGCGGGACTCGTTGCGCGCGCTATCGGCGTGACGCTTTCAGCGGCGTTGACGAACGTGCCGCGCCCGACATGCCGGGTAATCCGGCCCTGCGCTTCAAGTACGGCAAGTCCGCGCCGCACGGCCGTCCGTGACACCGCTAAACCGGCAGCTAAATCGCGTTCGGCCGGCAAGCGCGTCCCGGAACGATAGCGACCGGTTGCGATACCGTCGGCGATGAGCGCAACGATACGCGCTTCGTCGGCCGCCGGATGATCGCCGGTGCCCGCAATGTGCCAAGCCAATGTGAACCAATTATAGCGATTTACAGGGTGCTGTCGAGCGTTTGTTTCCGGAAGAAACTTCTCTTGACTTACATTTCTTGCAGAAGTATGCTCGACCTGGCGCGTATTGGTACCTATTGGTTCACAAAGGTTCGATGTAAGTCGGCGTTTCCGGCGTCGCAGCGAGGCCGGCCGGCAGCGGCGCGCCGCTGCTGAATCGGACGGCGTACATGCGATCGGCTTCCATTGACCGGCTTCCATGCATTCGGAGAACAGCGTGCAAGATTCTCGCGCGAACGGTCTGCGACTTTCATATCGGCTCGACGGCGCTGCCGGTGCGCCGCTCGTCCTCATTCACGGTTTGGGCGGAAGCGCCGAAGCGACGTATGCAGCCGTAACGGAGCGCTTGACCGGTTTTCGTGTGCTGACGTTCGACAATCGCGGTGTCGGCGGCAGCGATAAACCCGATGGGCGTTACATGTTGAGCGACTTCGCTCGCGATACACGCGAACTTATGCGCAGTGTCGGCTGGGAGCAAGCGCATATCGTCGGGCATTCGCTGGGCGGAATGATCGCGCAGCAATTTGCCGTCGACTTTCCCGAAGCCGCGCTGTCGCTGGTGCTCGCAGATTGTCCGGGCACGCTCAACGCTGCCGGCCGCGCCGGTTTCGAGCAACGTGCGGCGACCGTTGAAGCCGGCGGCACGGCGGCAATCGTCGACGGCGTTCTTAAAAACGGCATCGGCAGCCAAGCCAAAGAGCGCTATCCTGAACTCGTCGAACGCTTCCGCCAGTCGCTTCTCGCATCGCCGCCAAAGCCGTATGCCGCAAGCTGCCGTGCCGCAAGCGCACTCGATCTGCTCGATTCCGCAGCGGCGTTTGCCAAACCCGTGTTGGTGCTGCGCGGCGATCAGGACGGCGGCGTTGCGCGCGAAGCCGCCGAAGCGCTCGCAGCAGCCTTTGGCGACGGCCGCTACCATGAAATTCAAGACAGCGGACACAACGCGCCGTTTGAGAACGCGCCCGTCTTCGCCGAACTGATTTCGGCATTCGTGAGCGACCATGCCGGCGCCGCCCGCTGATGGACAACTCGACGACGGTTGCGACCGCCAAAATCGTCCGCGTGCAAATCGGCGACGTCGCGCGCCATGCGTTGCTCGAAGACGCGACACTCTACGAACTGCAGGGCGACCTGTATTCAACGTTCGAACGCGGTCCCGCTCTCGGCGATTTGCGCGATGCGCGACTGTTGGCCCCCGTCGTCCCCGGTAAGGTTATTCTCACGGGTTATAACTATGCCGGTCACGCGCAAGAACTCAGCAAACAGCAGCCCCAAGATCCGCTGATTTTTCTTAAAGCACCAAGCGCGATCGTCTCCGACGGCGCCGATGTCATTTATCCGCGCGACGCTCAAAACGTGAGCTACGAAGGTGAACTCGTCGTCGTCATCGGCCGGCGATGCCGGCGGATCGGTGCGCGGGAAGCTGCGCACTACATCCTCGGCTATACATGCGGCAACGATATCACCGATCGTGATTTGCAAAAACGCGACGTGCAATACGCACGGGCAAAGTCGTTCGATACCTTCGGACCGCTCGGACCGTGTATCGCAACGGGGATCGATGCCGACAACCTGCATATCGAGTCCCGGCTCAACGGCGAAGTGCGCCAGAATAGTACGACGAGTCTGCTCATTCATTCACCCGCTAAACTGGTGAGCTGGGCTTCGCAGGTGATGACGCTCGAACCGGGCGACGTGTTATTCACCGGCACGCCCGTCGGCGTCGGTGCCATCAAACCGGGCGACCTCATGGAAGTCGAGATTGAAGGCATCGGAGTGCTGCGCAATCGCGTCGTCGCCGAATAACGTCGCGTGCCAACCGTCGTTTTAGCCGGTACGCTCGATACCAAGGGCAATGAGTATGCGTACGTCCGCGAGCGGTTACGCGAGATTCATCGCGTCGATACGATCCTCGTCGACGTCGGTATTCTCGGCACTGCCGATCCGGCGGCGGATATTTCGCGGGATGAGGTAGCGCGGGCTGCGGGCACGACGACCGCGGCGCTTCGAACCGGCGGCGATCGCGGCACGGCGGTCGAAACGATGGCCGCCGGACTCGTTCAGATCGTTACCGGTCTGCACGCGCAAGGCCGGCTCGACGGCATGCTCGGACTCGGCGGATCGGGCGGATCCTCGCTAATCACGCGTGCGATGCGCGCGTTGCCCGTCGGCGTGCCGAAATTGATGGTCTCGACGGTCGCTGCGGGCGACACGCGGCCATACGTCGGTGCCAGCGACGTGACGATGATGTATTCAGTGGTTGATATTGCCGGTATCAATTCGGCTTCGGCACGCATTCTCGCCAACGCTGCGGCCGCAATTGCCGGCATGGCGACGGCACCGCGTCCCGTCGCCGGTGCTAAGAAGCCGCTCGTCGGCGCTACGATGTTCGGCTTGACGACGCCGTGCGTCACCACCGCCCGCGAACGGCTCGAAGAACTCGGTTACGAAGTGCTCGTTTTTCATGCGACCGGTACGGGTGGACAAGCGATGGAAGCGCTCGTCCGCAGCGGGTTCATCGATGCGGTGCTCGACGCTACGACGACGGAGCTGGCCGACGAACTTGGCGGCGGCGTCTTCTCCGCCGGGCCGAACCGGCTCGAGATCGCCGGGCAACTCGGGGTGCCGCAAGTGGTTTCGCTGGGCGCGCTCGATATGGTCAATTTCGGCGCGCCCGAGACCATCCCGGCGCGCTTCGACGGGCGGACGTTCCTCAAGCACAACGCGACCGTTACGCTCATGCGTACGACGCCCGCTGAAAACGCCGAGCTCGGCCGCACGATCGCGCGCAAACTCAGTGCAGCCAGCGGCCCGGTAACGCTCTTCATTCCGCTCGGCGGCGTATCGGGCATCGATCTTCCCGGCCGGCCGTTTTACGATCCCGCGGCCGACGCGGCACTCTTTGCTGCGCTGCGCGCAAATATCGGGGCGAACGTCAACTTACGCGAGATCGACACCGATATCAACGATCCGGCCTTTGGTTTGGCGCTGGCCGAAGAAGTGCATGAATTGTATACCGCGCGCACGCTGCAAAGCGCCGCGCCGTGACGCGCGCCGACGCGCTCGCGCGCTTGCACGAGCAAATGAATGCCGGGCGGCCCATTATCGGCGCGGGTGCCGGCACCGGGCTGTCGGCAAAGTGTGCAGAAGCGGGCGGCGCCGATTTGATCATCATCTATAATTCGGGGCGCTATCGGATGGCCGGACGTGGATCGCTCGCGGGCATGCTGCCGTACGGCGATGCGAACGCGATCGTCGTCGAAATGGCCGCCGAGGTTCTGCCCGTCGCTCGAAACACGCCGGTACTCGCTGGTGTTTGCGGCACCGATCCATTCCGGCTCATGCCGGTATTTCTCAAGCAGCTGCGCGAGATGGGTTTTACCGGCGTACAGAATTTTCCGACCGTCGGTTTATTCGACGGTACGTTTCGTCAGAATATCGAGGAAACCGGGATGGGATATGCGCTCGAAGTCGAGATGATCGCCGAAGCGCGGCGGCTCGATTTGCTTACGAGTCCGTACGTGTTCAACGTCGACGAGGCTCGCGCGATGGCGCAGGCCGGAGCGGACGTGCTCGTGGCACACATGGGCCTCACGACCAAAGGCACGATCGGGGCAACAACTGCCTTACCGCTCGAAGCGACGCCGGCTCGGATTCAAGCGATTCGCGACGCCGCTGTAGCGATCAAACCGGACGTTATCGTGCTGTGCCACGGCGGTCCGATCGCCGAGCCCGACGATGCGGCGTACGTGCTCGACCGCACGACGGGCATCGCCGGATTCTTCGGCGCGTCGAGTATGGAACGGCTGCCGGCCGAAACGGCTTTAACGCAAAATATGCGGCGCTTCAAAGCGATCGGCCGCAACGAGGTACGGGCATGAGCTGCTGTTCGCCCCACGACCGGCCGACGATGACCTTCGATTGGGGCGCGATCAAATGGTTCGTGACGCCCGACCGCGAGCACGCCGCGATGACGTTCGGCGAAGTCATCTTGCTGCCCGGCAAAGGCCACGCGCGTCACAATCATCCGACCTCCGAGGAGATTTTGTACGTGCTGTCCGGCGAAGGCGAACAAATGGTCGAAGACGCTGCACCGTTCGCAATTAAACCGGGCGACACGATCTATATCCCGACGGCCGCGTATCATTCGACGGTCAATACCGGCTGGGAACCGCTGCGGCTGCTGGCGACGTACAATCCGGCCGGCGCCGAAGACGCGCTGATCGGGTTGCCTGATTACCACGAACTCGCGCCCGGCGAACTCGTGCCGTGGGAACGCGTTCGCTGAAACGACTTTAGCACGATGCTCAACGTACTAACGACGACACTCAACGGCGTGACCCTCGGTTCGGTGTACTTTATGGTCGCCGTCGGTTTCACGTTGATTTTTGGTTTGATGCGGGTGGTCAACTTAGCGCACGGAACGCTCTACGCGATCGGCGGCTACACGGCATGGGCGATCGCGGATGCAACCGGCAATTGGTGGCTGGGTGCAGCGATTGCCGCAATCGTCACGGGAATCTTCGGCTTTGCTTTACAGCAAGGTTTGTTGCGGCGAATCGCGGGTCAGGATTTGCGCGAAGCGCTGGTAACGATCGGCGTTTCGATCGTTGCCGCCGACTTGCTCTTGGCGTATTTCGGCGGTGACTTTAAGGACATTAGCGCGCCCGACGTGTTGTCGGGCGCATTCAATCTGCATGCCGGCGGCGTCATGTATCCAACGTTGCGGCTCTTCGCCCTCGCCGTTGCCCTCGCGGTCGGCGCGTTGCTTTGGTATATGCTGCGCCGCACGCGGATCGGCTTGGTGATCCGGGCGGGGATCGACGACCGGGCGATGGTTTCGGCGCTCGGCATCAACGTGCAGCGGTCGTTCGCGCTCGTGTTCGCACTGGGTGCTCTGCTGGCCGGGATCGGCGGCGTCATCGGCGGCACGATCAACTCGATCGGACCCGGCGATGACGGCACGTATCTCTTGAATTCGCTCATCGTCGTCATCGTCGGCGGGATGGGCAGCATCGTCGGCACCGCGATCGGTGCGGTGGCAATCGGCTTAGTCGAACAATTCGGCTTGGCGTACGCGCCGACGTATTCATACCTCATGACATTCGCAGTCATGATCGTGGTTTTGGCATTCCGACCGCAAGGGCTGCTCGGGCGCGCGGCATGAACGGCAACCGGCGCGGCTTGATCGCCATCGCCGTCGCGGCGGTCGTGCTCGTTGCATTTCCGTTCGTCGCGACACCGTTCTTAACGGTGCAGATCGGGTTTCAGTCGTTATTTCTCGCAACGACGGCGCTGAGCCTTATTTTTCTCGCGCAATACGGCGGGATGGTGTCGTTGGCGCAGTTTGCGTTTTACGGCGTGAGCGGTTACACGCTCGCAGTGTTGACCGTCAGCTACGGTTGGCCGTGGTATGCCGGCGTCGCCGGCGGGCTCGCGCTCAGCACGCTCGTTGCGTTTCTGTTCGCATTCGTATCGATTCGCACGCAGGGCATTTACTTCTTGATGATCACGCTGGCGATGGCGATGCTGCTGTATTTCTACGCCGAACAAGACCGCGTTTTCACGAACGGCCACACGGGGATTAACGGTGTCGTTCCGCCGTTCGGACCGATCACCGCGCACCCCGTCGGCTACTATTTTCTCGCGTTGACAATCGCGGCGGCGGCCTACGGCGGACTGCGGTACTTAGTTCGCACGCCGTTTGGTCTCGCGCTGCAAGGCATTCGCGACGATCCGCAGCGAATGCGCTCGCTCGGCTATTTTGTCGAGGCGCATCGAATCGCAGCGTTCGCACTCGCCGGACTCGTTGCCGGTATCGGCGGCGTGCTCGGCGTCTGGTACAACGGCGCCATTTCACCCGGTACGATCGATCTGACACGTACGATCAATCTGCTCGTTATTGCAGTCGTCGGAGGTTTAGCTTATTTCGAGGGTGCCTTCGTCGGCGCCGTCTTCTTTACGCTCATCACGAATTTTGCCAGTTCGTTTACCAATCGGTTCAACACCGTTATCGGACTCGCGTTTCTGCTCATTGCACTTTTCTCACCGCAGGGCATACTCGGGCTCGCGCTGCGCGGCGGACAACGCCGACGCGAGTCCGCCGCCGCACCTGCCGCCGGCATTACGCCCGATATCTCGGCGGCACCGCAATAATTCACATCGTCGTACGTTAAGGAGGACACACGGATATGCTGTTTCGGACGCGGATGTTATCGACTGCCGCGCTACTCGCAATGCTCGGCACGACGCTGGGGCCGAGCACGGGGGCGTCGGCTGCCGCCGATTCGTCGGGATCGATCAAGATGGGCTTGCTGGCAACCTTGACCGGGCCGTTCGCACAACTTGGCGCTGACGGGATGCGCGGTGCCATGACCGCCGTCGATGAGTTCAACGGTCAGGCCGGCGGCAGAAAAATCGACGTCGTCAAAGAGAGTTCGGATGCGACGCCCAACGTTGCACGCGATGCCGCGCGCAAATTGATCGAGCAGGACGGCGTCGACTTCATGGTCGGTCCGCTCTCCGGCGACGAAGGCATCGCCGTGCGCGACTACGCCAAGTCGGTGCCGGCAAAAACATTTCTCAACGGCTCGTCCGGCGCCGAAGATACGACGCTGTTCGATCCGGCAGCGAATTTCTTCCGCTGGAACACCGACGGCGTTCAGTGGATGGCGGGTTTAGGGACGTACGCGCATCGCGACCGGCATTACAATCGCGTCGTGACCCTCGGTGAAGACTACTCGTTTCCCTACAGCCAAGTCGGCGGGTTCACCACCGAGTTCTGCAAGGTCGGCGGCCATGTGCTCAGCCATTTGTGGGTACCGCTCGGCACCAAAGATTTCAGTTCGGTCATCTCCTCGATTCCGCAAAACGTCGACGCCGTGTATGTCGCGTTAGGCGGTTCGGATAGCTTGAACTTCCTCAAACAGTACGTGCAATTCGGGGGTAAAGCCGCGCTCATCGGCGGTTCGATCACGATCGATCAATCGGTGCTGAGCACTAAGGGAAATCTGTACGAACACGTTTTAGGTGTATCGGGTGCCGGACCCATTGCCGACGACGATCCGTCGCCGGCTTGGAAAGCGTTTGTCGACGAATACAAAAAACAGCCCGGCGCGCTACCGTCGCCGTCGCTTTTTGCGCACTCGTATTACCTCAATACCAAAGCCGCGCTGCTCGCCCTCAACAAAGTTCACGGCGACTTAAGCAACAATCAAATGGCCTTTAAATCGGCGTTGGCAAAGTTGCAGTGGAACAGCCCGACGGGGCCCGTTCATCTCGATTCAAAACGCCAGGCGATCGGTGATATCTATCTGACGGTCGTTGCAAAACGTGCCGACGGCGTCCTGGTCAACAAGCTCGTACGCGTCACGCATCAAGTCGATGAGACGCTGGGCATTCCGATGGACACGTACATGAAACGCGGAAAACTCGGCCGTAATACACCGCCGGCTTGTCCGTAATGAGCGCAGCGGCGCTCGCCTTACGCGACGTCGGGCGGCGCTTCGGCGGCGTTCGTGCGGTGCAGTCGATTAGTTTCGATGTCGCGCCGGGCGAACGCCGGGCGGTACTAGGCCCCAACGGCGCCGGTAAAACGACGCTCTTCAACGTGATTGCCGGCGACTTGCGCCCAACCTCGGGCACGGTCACCTTTCACGGTGAAGAGATCACGCACGTGCCGCCGCATCGCCGCGCGCGGCGCGGTTTGAGCCGGACGTATCAGGCCGCGCATTGTTTTGGCGGACTAAGCGTGCGCGACAATCTCTTTCTCGCCGCCGGCGGCACGCGGCCCGGACGTATGAGTTTCCGCCGGCCGCCGGCGGCCAGCGAACAACTTGCACATGCGCAAACATTAGCGTCGGACGTCGGGCTCATGCATGCCGTCGATACACCCGTTGCGACGCTGTCGCACGGCGAACAGCGACAACTCGAACTTGGAATGGCGCTTGCCGGGCGACCTCAGCTGCTGATGCTCGACGAACCCGCCGCGGGGCTTTCGCCCGGCGAGCGGTCACGCTTGACCGAGCTGCTGTTGGCACTCGATCCCGCCATGACAATCCTGATCATCGAGCACGATATGGACATCGCATTACGCATCGCCGACATCGTCACGGTCATGCACGACGGCATGATGCTGGTAACCGGAACGCCCGATGAGATCCGCAGCAGCACCGTCGTGCACGACCTCTATTTGGGTTCTGCCGTTGTCTGACGCTGGCGCTGGACTTGAGATTGCCGACGTACACGTCGCGTACGGCCGGGCCCAAGTGCTGCAAGGCGTTTCGCTCCGTGTCGGAGCGGCGCCGGTCGCACTTCTCGGCCGCAATGGAATGGGGAAAACAACGCTGTGCCAAGCGCTGCTCGGTCTCGTTCCGCTCGCGTCCGGTGAAATTCGATTCGGCGGCGTCTCGCTTCGGGGCCTCAAGCCGCACGAAATTGCGAAGCTCGGCATCGGCTACGTTCCGCAAGGGCGGCGCATTTTTCCGTCGCTGAGCGTCGACGAACATTTGCGCTTGATGGAACAGAAGCGGCCGCCGGCGGGCGGCTGGACCGCAGCGCGCGTTTACGAAACGTTTCCCCGCTTAGCCGAACGTAAGCGAAACGGTGCCGCGGCGCTTTCGGGCGGCGAACAGCAAATGCTCGCGATCGGACGCGCGCTGCTGCTCAATCCGCGCTTGCTCGTGATGGACGAACCTTCCGAAGGTTTAGCACCCGTCATCGTTGCGCACGTCATCGAAACGCTGCACCGTTTGTCGGCCGAAGGCATCGGGTTGTTGATCGTCGAGCAGAAACTCGCGGTCGCGACCGCTGCAGCGAAGCATTTGGCGGTGATGCTGACCGGACGCATCGTGCTCGAAACGAGTGCCGACGACTTACTTGCCGACGAAGCCGCTCAACGCCGCTATCTCGGTGTCGGCGGTTTAGCGAATGCCGAGCCGGCCCATTGACGCGTCCGGCTCGGCGTTACGGGCCGCTTACACGTTTGATATCTCGAGCATGACTTTGATGGTCGAGCGGTCGTCCATCGCACGGTAGCCTCGGGGTGCATCATCGAGCCCTAAGCGCAGCGTCAGGACGGCGCCCGGATCGATCGTACCGGCGACGACATCGGCCATGAGTTCATCGATGTACGCGCGCGTCGGCGCAAGCGCACCGGCGATACTGACGTTGCTGACGAACAACTTGCGCGCGTCGAATGTTGATACACCGTACGGTACGCCGACGTACGAAACGGTCGCACCGGGTCGTGCAATAGCGACGGCCATGTCCATCGTTGCTTGCGAACCGACCGCTTCGACGACGCACGAGACGCCGCCGTCGGTCGCATCGAGGATCTTCTGCACGGCGTCGGGATCTTTGGAATCGACGATGTCGGTCGCACCGAAGCGGCGGGCAAGTTCGAGCCGCCCGGCATGGTGGCCGATCGCATAGATGCGTGCGGCGTTCGAGCGCTTTGCCGAAATAACGGCGCACAGGCCGACGGCGCCGTCACCAATGATCGCGACGCTGCTGCCCGCCGTCACGCCGGCCCGCACGCAACCGTGGTGACCCGTCGACATGACGTCGGTCAACGTCAGCGCGGACGCGCGTTTATTTGCATCGTGCGCAACCGCGTCGGGAATCGGCCGCAGCGTTCCGTCGGCGAACGGAACCCGCACGAACTCGCCTTGACCGCCGTCCTCGTCGAGACCGCCCCAGAAGCCGCCGTGACGGCACGACGTGTAAATGCCCGCATGGCAATAGTCGCAAGCATTGTCGCTGTAGCTAAACGGCGCCGCAACGACCGCTCCGCGTTGAAACTCACGGACGCCGCTGCCGGCTTCTTCGATCACACCGATGAACTCGTGACCGATGCGCGAACCGGCTTTCCAATCCGCAATGCCGCGGTACGGCCACAGATCCGACCCGCAAATCGCGGCGTTGACGACCCGCACGATTGCATCCGTGGCATCTTTGATCTTCGGATCCGCCACGCTCTCGACACGAATATCGCGCGGTCCATGATATACAGCTGCTTTCATAGTGCCTCGAACTCCGCACGATCGAGTGCGGTTGCTGCCGGTTTAGATCTTGTATTCCCAGGTGTTCCAAAATCCGGTGACGGCGTGCGCCGGACGGAAGCCGTGCAAGTCGACGCTCGCGACGTTGAAAAAACGATCGAACCAGAGCGTGATAAACGGTGAATCGGCAACGACGAGTTGCTGAACATGCGCGTAGGCTGCCTTGCGTACGCCGACATCGTACGAACTCAACGCAACGCGTTCGTAGCGATCGATCGCCGGATCGCAGAACCGGTAATAATTCTGCGCGACCGGTGCACGCGCGCCGCATGTCACGATCATCGAATCGTCCGGATCGACACCATTGAGCCAACTCGTCAACGCCAAATCCATCTTGCCGCCTTGCACGATTCCGCCCGCACCGGCGGTCGCGTACATCAAACTCGACGCGTATGTTTTGACGATAAGATCGACGCCGGCCGCGCGCCATTGCGATTGCAGTAGAACGCCGACGCGTGAATCGGTAGCGCGGCTGGCCAACGTTGCAAGCGCTAACGTCAGTCGCTTGCCGTTCTTTACGCGAATTCCGTCGACACCGCGTTTCCAGCCGGCTGCGTCGAAGATCTTGTTTGCGCGTGCGAGATCGAATGGACGTCCGCGGATGTCCGGATCGTTCGCCCACGATCCGGTCGGCTGATCGCCTTCACCCAGCGTATTGACGCCGAACGACGTTGCCGTAACGATCTGCGCGCGATTCGTCGCATAGACCAGTGCTTGGCGCACGCGAACATCGTTGAGCGGAGCGTGCGCAGTGTTGAACCCGACTTGGCTGAACCACACGAACGGCGTGAGGAACACGTGCGTATCGGCAATATCTTTAGCGCTCGGGTATAGCGCCGAATCGGCATTATACCAGAGGTCGATCTCGTGCGTTTGCAATTGCGTGACGATGGTTTGTTCGTCGGCGATCGCCGAGTAATCGACTTCTTTGAGCTGCGGCGGCCCACGCCAGTAATCGGCGTTGGCGACCATGCGGATCTTCTCGCCGCGGTGCCAGGTCAACACCTTGAACGGTCCGGTGCCGACCGGTGCGCTGTTGAACGGCACGCGATTGAGATCCGGTTCGCGCGCGAGCAAGTGCTTGGGATAGACGGGGATCGGGATCTCGCCTTGAGTGAGAAACGTGTCGATGAACGGCGCGTACGGCCGGTCGAGATGCACGACGATCGTCGCGGCGTCGCGCTTATCAATCCGCGTGATGCGCTCGTACACGGTGCGATCGCCGACGTTGTTGCGCGGATTCATGATTGCACGCCAGGTGAAGATTACGTCGTCGGCACTGAACGGCGCGCCGTCGTGCCAGCGCACGCCGCGCCGTAAATGATAGGTGATCGCGCGGCCGTCATGTGAAATTCCGCCGTTCGCAAGGGTCGGCTCGACCATCGCGAGTTCCGGCAACAACCGGTTATGGTCGTCATAGTTAAAGAGAAAGCCGCCCCAAAACATCGCCAGATCGAAATCGATTTGAAAATTCCCGACCATCGGACTGAGCGTGTCGGGATCGGACACGCTCGCAATGCGCAACACGCCCGGACGCGTCCAAGCATGCCGCGCGCCGTACGCCGGAGCGTCGCCGACCCGCGTGCACCCGGTCATAACGACGAGCGCGATCAACGCAGCTGCGAGTGTGCGCTGCACGCAGGTCAGCGCGCTGACGATGCGAGTGAGGCAAAGGTCGCGCCGATGCGCTCGATGCCGAGCGTTAAGTTTTCGATGCTCGTTGCAAATGAGATCCGGAAATGATGCTCGCCGCTCGGGCCGTATTCAAGGCCCGACCGCACCGCAACGCCCGCTGCATGCAGACGCTGCGCGATTTCCGTCGATGCGACCGGTGCTGCGTACCGCGCGAAAATATAGAATCCGCCCTCGGGTGCATGCACCGTCATTCCACCGATCGCGCGCAGTTGCTCGACGGCAAAGCGGCGCCGCGCGGCAAACGCGCCCAGCCATGCGTCGGCATGCGGTAAACCGCCGGCGATCGCCATCAACGCCGCGCGTTGTACGAAGGCGTTGTTCGTGCCGTTAAAGGCACGATGGATGACGCCCGCAGCTCGAACGATGTCGCGCGGACCGGCCAAATATCCGATGCGCCAACCCGTCATCGCATACGCCTTCGAGAAGGTTTGTGCGCAGACAAGCCGGTCGCGCAGTTCAGGTTGCTGCAACCCCGATGTAAACGTCGCGCCGTCGTAAACGATCGAATAGTACGCTTCATCGGTGAGCACCAGCGTCGGCGTGCCGGCGAGGAGCCGGCTTAGCTGCTCCCACTCGCTCGCGCGATACACCGCCCCCGTCGGATTCCCGGGACTGCAAAGGATCAGCAGCCGAGCACCGGGCAGCGCTGCGGCAAGCCGCTCGAAGTTGAGATGAAAATCCGGTTCGAGTGCCACGAAAACCGGCACGCCGCCGGCCATGTGCACGAGGTCGGCGTAGAGCGAATACGACGGCTCGGGGATGACGACACGGTCGCCCGGATCCACGATCGCAACGATTGCCGCGGCTAAACCGGCGCTCGAACCATGCGTAATGAGGATCTGTTCGCGGGTAAAAGTCGCGCCGGCCGTCGTGCTGACGAGGCCCGCCACCGCTTCACGCAATTCAGTCGCGCCGACCGGATCCGTATAGCGTGTATAACCGGTACGCAGCGCAGTGACCGCCGCTTCGACGATCTCGGGCGGAGTATCGAAGTCCGGTTCACCCATCGCCAGCGACACGACGCTCGGATCGCTCGCCAGCGAAGGCCGCAATGATGACGCTAGTATTCGCTTCACGGCACGGGAACTGGAAAACGGCACTTGTCCAAGTTTCGGAGCAACGCTCGCGTTTTGAGTTCCGCTCGTCATTGAATGGTCGTCTTCTTCCCTGTGCGCTTGAACGGCTGTCCGCCTGACGCCGAAGGTTCGAGGCAAACGCCGCCCGTCATGCGCATTGCACGCGGGGCGCCGGCGCGATCAGGGCGCATTGCCGGTCGTCGCCGCCGACGTCGTGACATCGGCTTGTCCTGCGGCACCGGCGATCGCCGGTGCGACGACGCCGGTCGAAGCCGGAAAGGCCGATTCACTCAACGGATAATCGACGGCAAATCCGTAGGCTTTGTAGCCGTCGCCGGAGGTCGCTGCACCCAAAGCCGCCATGTTTTCGGCGCTCGTGCACAGCGTATGCGGTTGGGCTGCACCCGGCACGGCTGCTCCGATCGTGTCCGGCACCACGACACTCGCCTGGCCGGGCGTTACTTTGAAGGTGTAATAGTACGGCGCTTTGCCGGACGTCGAACACGCTGCCGGCCCTGTGTTGACAAGTTCGACATACTCTTCGGTCACGCCGCCGCCGCTAGCGAACCCGGGCACGATGGTGCCGCCGCCGGTGCCGTCGGGCGTGAAGACCGGCGGGGTCGTCCACGCCGGCAAAAACGTCAGCGCCAGCGTCGTGGCCGCACGTACCGTCGTGGAACCGGATTGGCCGCTGGTATTTATACCGGTGGGCACGACAACGGCAAGAGCGTACGGCCCGGCAACCGGCGCAACGTCGAAGTCATTGAAGCCCAGCGTGTAACCCGGATACGACCCGGGGCCGGTGTTCGGCGCGGCATTGAACGTACCGTCCTGCGTCGAGGTGTGGCCCGGCGGCGAAAATGCCGGCGGACCACCGATGTATTCAAGTTGCGCGGCGCCCGTTGCGGTCGCAAAGTACGGCATCGGTGCGGGAATGAGATTTGGTACCGAATTTGAGTTCGTACTTGCCGACGGCAAAAAGCCGTACGCCGATGCAATCGACGGCGCGGCGCCGGTTTGGTTGAACGTCGACGCGGGTGGCGGACTGTTGAGACTCGTTTCTATCGTTCCGCTCAACGTAGCTTTGCCTGCGTCTGCGCCGGCATCGGCCGTTGCCGGAACGATGAAGCCGGGCGGCCCGCTAATCGTGGGCGCATTGAGCAAAACGCTGGCACCGGTGCTTGCGCCGACGCTCTGTCGAAAGGTCTCGAGCGCGTTAAAGCCATGCGTACCGGCAATGTTCGCGGTGCCGACGGCAAACGTCAGCGTCGTTTGCGTTGCCGGATTGACCGGCGTCGCGATTGAGGGTTCGAGGCTTTGCTGCGTCGCGGAACCCGAACATGACGCCAGCAACGCCGTCGCGGTCAGTGCAGCGCTACGCAATCTAAAGCGCATACTGCACGTACAAGCGGAACGTCGTCGGTGAACCCAGCGCGCCGTATTGCCCGACGGTCGGAACGTAAAACGCCGAGTAAGGATTCCAATTTGTCGTCACTGCCGGATAGTATCCCGGAAACGCGACGGCTTGCGGGTTTTGGCCGGTCAACGGTCCGCCGATGCCGGTCAAGACCGGATAGTAGTTGTTGCTGACCAGCGGCGTTCCGTATTGCTCGTTGTTGAAGATATTGAGCACTTGCAGGCCGAGCGTCGTGCGCGAACCTTGCGGTTGATATTCGATCGTCAGATTACCGGTGATTTGCGGGCGCGACAGTTGTCCGCCGGCCGAAGCCGATTCCTTGTTACCGCGCGTCGCTGCGATATTCGGTGCAAAGACGCTGCCGGGATTCGCCGGATCGATGTACTGTGACGTTGCGCCCGGCGCAAATTGGTCGGTGATATTCGTGGTCGGCACGTTGACGGCTGCACCATTGATGAATGCCGGCGTGATCAAGCCGGAGCCAAAGGGATAACCGACATTGAGATTGAGGACGGGGTTGATGCGCAACCCGTTACGTGCCTTGTAGGAAACGCCGACGCGCGTCGTCAGCGGACTGATGAAACCCGCCCGATAGATGCTGCCCAGCGCGAAGGCCGGTGCAGGGATGAGCGCATTGCCGTCTTGTGGCGTCGGATTCGCGCTGTCGGGCGGAGTGGTCGTGAACTCGTTGACGTACGACACGCTGACGAAACCGCCGAAACCATAGCGGCGTTCCGGAAGCGTATATTGCAGATCGACGCCTGTCGTCGTGCTGCGTCCGATATTTAAGTAGACGAACGACCCGGTTTGAAAAACACCGGTTGTCGGATTGAACACCAGCGGCGCCGTGGTGGCATTGATGCCGTAACCTTGTTTTACATACGGCGCTATCTTGACGGCCGAACCGTTGTGAAACTGGTGCCCGTAACTGAAATCGATATTATCGTAGACGCCCGGATGCGTCGGCACGATTTCGGGAAAAAACGAGTCGTTCACGAAATACAACAGGTCGGCGTAATTGTTGCACGGCTTGCCGAGTTGCAGTGTCGAGCCGACCGAACCGTTGTACGATGGTTTCGATCCGGCTGTCGCACCGCGCGGAAACGGTACGTACGGGTAGCAGTTGGCGTTGCCGACCGGCACCGATGCGCCGGTCGCCGGATCGCTCGTCGGAATAAAATTCGGATTGAGCGGAACGCTGCTGAACGGTTGAAACGCTTCGCGCGAATTTGGACTCGAACAGCAGTTGTAAATGATCGAACGGCCGTAGCTCAAGCTGATACTATCGGATCTCGAGAGCAGGTACGACGCACCGTAGCGCGGTTCGAGATAATGCGGCGTCTCGATGAACGCATAATTCGGCACGTAATAGGTAAGCGGCGATCCGGGCACGGGTTGAATGTTTTCGTCCTGATTGAACAGCGTATTGCCGTAGCCCTGATTGATGAGGTCGTAATGCGCGCCAACGTCCAAACGTAGCCGGCTGTTAAGTTGGAATTGATCGCGAAAGCCGAGGCCGTAGCGATTGAGCAACCGCGCTTGAGCGAGATCGAGCGGCGGGACCGTCGGCGTTCCACCTTTGCTGTAGAAGAACTGTTGGAGATAACAGCCGCCGGCCACCGGACACGGATTGGTTGCACTGACCGGCGCATTGGGATCGGCGGGCCGCAAGAAGTCGACGGCATTGGGACCGATCGCCTGCAGACCTTCGTAGGGCGACTCGAACGAAAAAACCGGACGGTCGAAGTCGAAGCTGCCCGAGAGTGTCAGTAAGTTGCGGCGGTCCAGCTGTTTGTCAAGCTCGAAGCTTCCACCGGTACGCGAACCGCCGATTTCCGATGCCTGTGAATTGATTGCAGCAATACCCTGCGACGTAGCGCCATCGGGATAATTGTATTCGTAATTGCTGGTGTGGAAATACCGCACGGCAAGGTTCGTCGTCGAATCTAGCGCGTTATCGTACTCGACCTTCATGATGTTCGAGTTGTTATTGAAAACCGTCGGGTTGATAAGCTGTTGCGTGACCGACGTTTGCGTTTTCTCAAAGCCGAGGATGCTTTGAATTTGCGGTATCGTCAACCCATTGGGTGCAACCGTCGCGTTGATCGTAAAGGGTTGAACGGCCGCCAGCAAGTCCGGCGCGTTCGATGGATAGTAGAGCTTGAGTCCACCAAGATTACCCTGCTCGAGATCGTAATGATTCTCGTAAAGGACCTGCAGCGATTCATTTTTGGTATGGCCGAAGCGAAACACGAAGTTGTTGATGAAGTCGTTCGTTGCACGATAGGAACCGCCGCCCGCTAAAGCGTTGCTGCCGTAAAGCGCGTTGTTCGACGCGGCGGTCGATCCCCATGGCCCGACCTGCAAATCGTAGCGGTCGCCGATGAATGAGACGTAATCTGAAAAGCGCCCGTCGCGGGTTGCCGCGCCGTACTCAAAATTAAACTGGTGATCGAACGGTCGTCCAACGGCTTCGAGATCGAGCGTCCCGGTAGCCGGATAGGTGCCGCGTTTGATGAGCAGATTGACGACGCCGGCGCCGGCGTTGCCCTGACTCGGGTCGCCGGCACCCGGAACGACTTGTATCGCGCGAACACCATTGGCGAAGTTCGGTGCAATGCTGTTCCCGTATTGCGGCTCGGTGAGGTCGATGCCGTCGAGCTGGTAACCGATCTGGTTTGCCTGACTTCCTTGAAGCACCAGATTGCCATACGTGTCTTGCTGAAAACCCGGTGCGGCAAGCAGCGCGGAAGAAAGATCGGGATTCGACGTTTTGCCTTGTGCCGCTTCGAGTTGCTGACCGCCGATGGTGAATTGCGGTACTGTTTGGTTCGGCGTGAACGCACTCGATACGGACCGCGCGGTGACGTTCCCGATCCGTTTAAGCGCGCGTTGCAAACGTACCGATCCCAGCGACGTCGTATCGCCACCCGGCACCGTTACGCCCGCTTGCGTCAATAGTGCAAAGCCCGGCACGTCGATTCCGATCGTGTACGTATCGGACAGCACACCTAGCAGATTGAAGTAACCCGCCGCGTCGGTTTTAACCGTATAGCTGCTCTGCGCGGAAAGGAGCCGCACCATTACACCGGCAATCGGCTTGCCCGTATCGTCGAGCACGCGGCCGTTGATGTTACCGGTTTGACCGCCGACGGCAAACGCCGGTCGCGTTGAAGCAAGCAACATAAACGCGCACAGCACCGCCGCTAACAGACCGCGGGAAATCGGCAAACCGGCGGCGATAAACGCTCGACCGTAGCAATCGAACACCAACAAACTCCTTTTATGGATGCGAGGAACACGATGCGCGATTGCGTGACGAGCGATCGACAAACCCTCGCTGCATGCCTGAACGGGTGCAGCAGCGTCGTGCGCCGTCACGCTCGAACAAACCAATCGTAGTCAAGCGCGCTTGCCGCGCGCCGAAGCCTTGAAATCTCGGCTTAGGTCAAGTGCAGCAATGGCTCAAGCAACGTGCGCGCTGTGCGCGCAACCGGTCGAGCGTTGCATTCGATCGCTCTTCCTTGGTGCACGACGCAAGCGTGGCGTCAGCGGCGAGCCGATGCAATCGTGCATGCACCGCTGCATGACGAACGAGTGCGTCAATAAATGTATCCGCTCACGAACGATCGCCATTGACGACTACGCTAAGCGAAGCAAATTATCACTGTCTATGGCCAGCTGGCTAATCAAGTTCGCGCAGTTTCGCAAGCACGGCGTACGACGGCACGTTCAAGCAACGGTGCCGGCCGCGGCAAATGCAATTGCGCCGGCTTGCACGACGAGCCGCACGTTGCGCAAAGCCGAGATGTCGTCGAGCGGATCGCCCGTCACGGCAACGAGATCGGCTCGCATTCCGGGCGCAATCGTACCGCTGTCGGGCAGGTCGCCGACGCGCGCCGCAATCGCCGTTGCGCTTTCGAGCGCCTCGCGCGGCGTGCGCCCGTAACGAACCAACGCCTCAAGTTCACGCACGTTATCACCGTGGGCGAAAACACCGACGTCGCTGCCGTTCGCAATCGTTACGCCGGCGTCGACGGCGGCTTGAAACGAAGCGCGCTTCGCTTGCAGATCCATGCTGCCCAAGCCGTACGCGCTGACTGCTTCATGTGCCGAAATCGTCGGACACAACGCGACTCCACGTTCGGCCATCAGTGCGAAGACCGCCGGCGTCCCGGCATCGCCGTGTTCGATCGTGCGAACTCCCGCGAGTGCGGCGCGCCGCATGCCTTCGGCGCTCGCACAGTGAGCCGCGACATGGCGGCCGGATGACTCCGCGATCGCAACGACGAGTTCCAGCTCGGCCGGCGTGAAGGTCGGATACGCTTCGCCGCGCGGTCCCCAGCGTGTATCGGCATAGATCTTGATCCAATCGGCGCCATGTCCGATTTGGTCCCGCACGACACGCGACAACGTATCGACGCCGTCGGCTTCCTCGGCACCAAGCATCGGACACGCGCACTCGGGAGCGAAGCCTTTCGGCCCGTAGGAACCGGTTGCGACGATTGCTTTTGTCGTTACGCGCAAGCGCGGGCCGGGGATGATGGCTTGCTCGACGGCCGCACGGAGACCGACGTCGGCAAAACCCGCACCTTCGGTGCCGAGGTCGCGCAGCGTGGTGAAACCGGCAACCAGGGTTGCTCGCAACGCAGTTGTCGCGCGCGCGATGCGCAAGCCAAGCGGCTCGTGCAACACTTGGTCGTTCCAGGCGACGCGATCGTACGGCGTCAAGAGCACGTGCGAGTGCAGATCGATCAGGCCCGGCACGAGTGTCGATCCGGACAGTTCGACGCTGCGAGCATCGGCGCACGGCGGCAACGTTGCGGCCGGTCCGAGAGCGGCGATCAGCTCTCCGTCGACGAGCACCCACCAGCCGCGTTGCGCATCGCCATGCCCGGTGAACACTGCATCGGGCTTAAGCAACAGCCGCACCGCTGCGTTCATTTCCATTGCCACGTGTAAACATTCCAAAGGTCGGAGTTGACGGTCTCCGGTTTTACGCCGCGCAAATCGCCGCTCCACGCATAGAGAAACCGTTCCCAAAGCACCGGTATCATCGGCGCCTGCTGCGTCAAGCGGTCCTGCATTTTTGCCACGATGCGCCGCCGGAGCGCGACGTTGTCGGCGGCGCGCGACTCGCTCAGCCAACGATCGACGTCCGGATCGCTAAAGCGCGAATAATTCGATCCACGCGGCGGCAAGGCGGTGGTTGCAATGTTATCGGCAATGTCGGGCCGTGCAAGTTCACCATAGTTCACGAAGGCCAGTGCAAAATTGCCGCTTTGCAGAATCCCGCCCGGCGCGAAGATAACCGTTGATTGCACCGGCCGTAATTCAACGTTCCCGCCGATCGCGCGCCATGTCGCCTGCAAGGCGATCGCGGCGTTGACCAGCACGGTCTGCCCAGCAACGGTCGTGAGCGCAAAGGAAAGCGGAACGCCGCTTTTGCTGCGCATACCGTCACGGCCGGCGTGCCAGCCGGCGGCATCGAGTAAACGGCGCGCTGCAGCGAGATCATTTTGGGTGCCGGTCGGCGGGGAATAGAATCGCGACCACGGCGGAACGAAAGCGTCGGCGACGACCGCGGCGCCGTGATAGGTATTGTCCGCTAACGACCGCCGGTCGATCGCTAGTCCGAATGCGCGCCGGACTCGGACATCATCGAATGGTGCGGCGTGTATGTTTGCAACGACGTAATCGAGGTAGTACGCCGGAACCAGCCGCACCGTCAACGCGGACGAGTTAACGAATGCCGAACGTTGGGTGAGCGGCAGGCTCTGTACGAAGTCGAGTTCGCCCGTACGCTTTTGCAACGCCAAGGTGTTCTGATCGGGAACGAAGGCGATATGGATGTGGTCGATATGCGGCGCGCCGCGAAAATACGCCGGATTGGCGCGCAGCTCGAGGCCGTAACCGCGGTCCCAACGCTCGACGCGATATGGTCCCGTGCCGATCGGCATGCCGCCGAACGGTGCCGAACGCAGATCGGTGACGTTGCGCAGCAGATGCTCGGGAATAATCATGCCGAACTCGCCGTTAACGAACAGCTGCCACGTCGCGTCCGCCGACGCCGCATGCAGCGTAATGACGACGGTGTAAGGATCGGGCGCGCGCAGATCTTTGATAATTGAGAACCAGCTGCCGAGCGCGAAGGGAACGCGCGGATCGCGGATTTTCTCGAACGTAAAGACGACGTCTCGCGCGCTGAACGGGACGCCGTCTTGCCACCGAACGTTGTGCCGTAAGTGATACGTTAGCGTCTTACCGTCCGCGCTTATGCCGCCGTTGGCTTTCGTCGGAACCACCTGCGCTAGATCCGGCTGCAGATCACCGTGGTCGTCTACGACGGTCAACCCGCTAAATAGTGCTTCTTCAATGTAGTTCTCGATGTACTGCGTCGACACGATCGGATCGAGCGTATTGGGTGCGACCGGCAAGCCGATGCGCAGTTCACGCTGCGGCCCGATGCCCGTCAACAGCAGTGCAGCAACAACGAGCACGTACCGAAGCGCGCTTACAAAACGAAAGAACACCGGGCAAATATTCGTCAACCGGCCGAAACGACCGTCCGCATACGGCGTGCGAGTTGCGTGTCGAGCGCATCGAGGAACGCCTGCGTGTCGAGATACGGCTGATCGTGACCGACGAGCAGCGCAAGATCTTTGGTCATTACACCGCTTTCGACCGTATCGACACAAACGCGTTCGAGCGTTTGAGCGAAGGTGACGACGTCGGGTGTGTCGTCGACCTTGCCGCGATGTTCCAAACCGCGCGTCCAAGCGAAGATCGACGCGATTGGATTGGTCGACGTGGCGCGGCCTTTACAATGTTCGCGATAATGACGGGTGACCGTCCCATGAGCCGCTTCGGCTTCGATAGTCGCTCCATCCGGCGTCATGAGCACCGACGACATGAGCCCGAGCGAGCCGAAGCCTTGTGCGACGGTGTCGGACTGCACGTCGCCATCGTAATTTTTGCAGGCCCAGACGAAATTGCCCGACCACTTGAGCGCCGCTGCGACCATATCGTCGATCAGCCGATGTTCGTACGTGAGGCCGGCAGCGCCGAACCGCGCTTGGAATTCGCTTGCATAGATCTCAGCGAAGATGTCTTTGAAGCGCCCGTCGTAGGCTTTGAGAATCGTATTTTTCGTTGATAGATAGACCGGCCACTTCCGCAGCAAGCCGTAGTTAAGACAAGCGCGTGCAAAGCCGCGAATCGATTCATCGACGTTATACATCGAAAGCGCGACACCCGGACTCGTGAAGCTGAACACATCGCGCGCGATCGGCGCTCCGCCATCCTCCGGCGTGAACGTCAGCACGAGCTTTCCGGCACCCGGCACGATGAAGTCGGTCGCCCGGTACTGGTCGCCGAACGCGTGCCGGCCGATGACGATCGGATCGGTCCAGCCCGGTACCAACTTTGGAATGTTCCGACAAATGATCGGTTCGCGAAAAACCGTTCCGTCGAGTTCGTTACGAATCGTGCCGTTGGGCGAGCGCCACATCTGTTTAAGTCCAAACTCCTTGACCCGGTCCTCATCCGGAGTGATCGTCGCACATTTCACGCCGACTCCGAACTCTTTGATCGCGCGCGCCGCATCGAGTGTTACGCGATCGTTTGTCGCGTCGCGATGTTCGATACCGAGATCGTAATAGCGCAAATCGATCGCCAGGTACGGCAAAATAAGCTTTGCTTTAATGAATTGCCAAATGATCCGGGTCATCTCATCGCCGTCGACCTCGACGACCGGATTTTTTACGCTAATCTTCGACAAGCCGATTCGTCTTTCGTCAAGCTCCGAGGTGCACGTCCGCGCTTTGAAGACGCTTGGAAAAGGCCTGCTGCAAAGCGCCGGGCCAAACGGGAAATGCGCCTGCCGTGCAACAACGTCGGACCGATGCGCATCGTGAGCTTGCTGCCTAGCGTAACGGAGATCCTATTTGCCGTCGGTGCGGGCGATCGTGTCGTCGGCGTAACGCACGAATGCGATTTTCCGCTTGCGGCACGATCTCTTCCGGTACTTACCGCATCGCTGTTGCCGCCCGCTTTGCACGAACCGGCTGCCGGCGACGCCGCGAACGGACGCGCAGCCCAAATCGATCGGCACGTTCGCGCGAGCGTTCACAGCGGTTCGAGTCTCTACGCGCTCGACGCTCCGCTTTTGGCGCAACTCGCGCCGGACCTTATCATCACCCAAGAACTCTGTAAGGTGTGCGCCGTTTCGTACGACAGCGTTGCGCGTGCAGTGAAGCAGATGCGCGTTGCCGCCGGTAGTCCGGCGGTACTATCGCTCGAACCGTCGTCGCTCGAAGATGTCTATGCAACGATCCTAAGCGTCGGCACCTACAGCGATGCCGAGGCCGGTGCTCAGGCGCTCGTAACGGAGCTGCGTCGTCGCGAGGATCGCTTACGCCGGCGACCGGTTTCCGAACGCTGCCGCGTGCTCGTGCTCGAGTGGACCGACCCGCCGATGAGCGGCGGCCACTGGACGCCGGAACTCGTCGAACTTGGCGGCGGTAGGCCCGTGTTGGCGAATCCGCTTAAGAACTCGGTGCGCATCGAATGGACGGCTATCGTTGCCGCCGATCCGGACGTCGTTATTGTTGCGCCGTGCGGCTACGATCTAGCAGCCGCACGCCAAGCCGTCCGAGAGCTCGACGTCAATCCGATTTGGCGCACGCTCCGTGCGGTACGGACGAATCGCGCATTCGCCATGGACGGCAATGCGTACGTCAATCGGCCCGGTCCACGCCTGTTAGACACAGCGGAAATCTTTGCTGCCGCGATCGGCGGAACGCCGCTACCGGCCGGCGCGATCGAGGCGCTTAGTTTGCGTTCGATCCCGCATTAAAGCGTTGCATCGACTCGTTGATGATCCGGCGCGCGTCGGCAGCATCGCTCCACGGACCGGTTTGCGTTTCTTTCCCTTCCAGTGCTTTATACGTCTCGAAGAAATGCGAGATCTTGCGCAGCTGGTGCGAAAAAATTTGCGTGTAATTATGGATGTCGGCGAAGTCGGGCTCACCGACCGGTACGGCGAGAACTTTGTCGTCTTCTTTTCCGCCGTCGACCATTTTAAGTAAGCCGATCGGACGTGCCGTAACTAAACATCCGCTAAAGGTCGCTTCCGAAACGAGGATGAGGACGTCGAGCGGATCGTCATCCAGTGCGAGCGTTCGCGGAACGAAGCCGTAGTCACCCGGATAAAAGATCGCCGAATGCAGCGCCCGGTCGAGCGTGAAGATGTCGAGCGCTTTATCATATTCATATTTATTACGAGAACCGGACGGAATTTCTACGATCACATTGATTTCGTCCGGCGCACGGTCGCCGACCGGCAGTAAAAGGCGATTCTGTCGCACATCGAGAGTCACACCGCCCGCCTTCCGCGTATCGAAGCGATGCCCTTGCGCTTAACCGGACATATCGTGCCGCGCAACAAAATTCCAAGCACGAAACTTACGTGCGGCACAATCATCAATGCGATCGCACGCAAGTTAACGCGTTCGCCGTTGCACTCTCGCTGCGCCGGTGTATTACGCGGACGATACCTCACAGGTGGTCGACGGAGGCCCGGGTCGAAATCAAACAAATTAATTACTCTAATTAGGGTGACGTAAAACGTAGACCGGCGAGGATGGCAGCTTCCGTACAAGCGATGAGAAAGCCGTACACGTCGCCGTTGAGCCGTCCGCCGAGTCGCGGTGCAATGGCGAACGCCGCTCCGAACGTACCGGCGCCCAACGCGATGAGCCAGGCTGCATGTCCCCAGTAACTCCAGCCGAGCGCAATGGTGAGCACCGCCATAACGGCGTGAGCGAGCGCCGGCGGCCGCTCGCGACGCGGCCCATACGGAAACACCCGAGCGACCGAAACGGCTGCCCAGCGCGCAGTGGCCGCAGCAAACGCCAAGGCGAGCGGCAAGCGCACCGGGTCGATGCACCACAAGGCTGCGAGCCAAATCGTGCACAGAACCGCAAAGTATGCGACGGCGAACGTGCCGTGGCGCGGGTCGTCCATGATTGCAAGCCGGCGCTCCGGTACGACGCTGGCAAAGACGGCGTCACACGAATCGAGAAAACCGTCGATGTGGATGGCGCCCGTCAGGACGATCGAAAGCGCGAAAGCCGTCGCGACGACAAAGACATGCGGTGCAACGAGCGACATGGCCCACCCGCCCGTTCCGGCAAGGCCGCCGGTGACGGCGCCCACCAGCGGCAAATACACGAAGGTTCTTGCTTGCGGCGACGCCGTGCCGCTTCCGACAGGCAAGATTGAGAAGTTTGAAAATGCGGCGCGAATGGCGACGATCGCCGCTACCGGACGCCGACCGGGCCGGGCGCGGTTGCGACACCCGCCTCGGCGAACGTTTTCATCTCACGTATCATACGCGCCGCCGACTCGATGAGCGGCAGTGCCAGTGCAGCACCGCTCGCTTCACCCAACCGCAGATCGAGATTGAAGAGCGGCCGTAATCCGAGCGCTTCGAGCGCCAGTGCGTGACCGGTTTCTTGCGAACGGTGTGCAGCGATGCAGTATTGCAGCGCATTGGGTGCGATCGCACCGGCGATCAAGGCGGCCGCCGCAACGATGAAACCATCGAGCACGATCGGCATGCGTGCCCGCGCGGCACACAGAATCACACCGGCTAAACCGACGATCTCGTAGCCGCCCATTTCACTAGCGATCTCCTCCCAGGTGAAGTCCTCGCAGCGCGCGAGCGACTTTTCAACGGCACGCACTTTTCGCTCGTACCGTTCGTCGTCGATCCCCGTTCCGCGTCCGACGACCTCGCGCGCCGGACGCCCGGTAAAAGCGGCAACGATCGCAGCGGCGCTCGTCGTGTTGCCGATGCCCATTTCGCCCAGAGCAATCACATCGCACGGAGCCGCAGCAACTGCGGCATCGAACGCCGCAATGCCCGCGGCGATCGTATAACCGACATCGTCCCGTCGAATCGCCGGCCGGCGCGCAAGATTCGCCGTGCCGTAGCCGACGTTGACGTCAAAGAGGCGCGGGTGAACGCCGAGCGCCTCGCGCACGCCGAAATTCGCAACGAAGACCTCGGCGCGAGCCGTGCGCGCAAAGGCATTTATCGCCGCAAAACCGGCCAGAAATCCACCAACCATCTGGGCGGTGACCTCCGGCGGATATGCGCTCACGCCGTCGGCGGCGACACCGTGATCGCCGGCGCCGACGAGTATCGTGCGCCGCTCGTAATTGTGCGCGGGCGTCCCGCCGGCGATGGCCGCAAGCTGAACCGCCAACTCTTCGATGCGACCGAGACTTCCGACGGGTTTGATCAACCCGTCGATGCGCTCGCGCGCACGCACGCCGGCGTCACCATCGATCGGCACGATCGCCGCGCGGAACTCGTTTGGATCCATACCGTCTTCTACGGCGCGAAAGTTGCCGAATCCGCGAGAGCAGGAGCGATTTCGTTGACGCAAGCAAGGTGCCAAGGAATGCTGCCCGCGCCGCTTAGCCGCATGATGCTCGCGGGCAAAAATGAAATGCCGAGGGCTGATTCATTCGGCTCGCCGAGTGCCACTCGCAACATAGCATGCATGACGCCGGCATGGGAAACGATAAGCGCGCGCCCGTGCGGTTTGAGCCGAGCGGCAAGTTCGCCGAAAATCGGCGCTATGCGAGCGCTGACTTCATCGAACGACTCGCCGTCCTCCGGTACGTATGAAGCCGGAGACGTCCGCGAGCGATCTGCCAGCTCCGGCGTCCGCGCGACGATTTCGTCCCACGTCAGACCTTCCCAACTGCCGAAGCGCATTTCCCGTAGCCGCGGTTCGGGTTCGATCGCAATGCCGCATGCAGCCCCGATCGCGGCGGCCGTCTGCGCCGCGCGTGTCAAATCGGAGGCAACGGCAACATCGAAACGCTCGTGCCGCAGATGCAGCGCCAACGCTGCCGCCTGCGCGTGCCCTTCGGCATCGAGAGGAACGTCCGTCCGGCCTTGAAACCGCCGAGCCGCATTCCAGGCAGTACGGCCATGCCGAACGCAAACCAAATCCATGTCGATGACCGCCTATGAAAACGCCGGCTCGATCGGCCGGCGTTCACCATGTCGCTTGAACGATAGTGACGAAGTTCTAGTCCGACTCCAGCATCGGCTTGCCTTCGTGAGCAACCAGTAAATCATGCATGTCGTTGGTATGCTCTTCCTCGGTTGCAAGAATTCCCTCGAGCATGATGCGCGTCGTCGGATCTTTGTCGCCGAAGTACCGAATCAATTCGCGATAATGATCGACTGCAATGCGCTCGGCAATATAATTCTCTTTAATCATATCGACGAGATTGTTGCCCTCGGCATATTGTGACGCCGAACGCGACGCCAGACCTTCCGGATTGAAGTTCGGTTTGCCGCCGAGCTGATTGATGCGCTCGGCCGCCAGCATCATGTGTTCTTGTTCTTCTTTAGCATGCTCCGCAAATTCTTCGCGAACGCTGTCGCTCGAGATTCCGGTCGCCGAAACTGCATGCATGGTATAGCGCAGTACGCAAACGATTTCAGTGGCGAGAACATTTTGCAGAATTTCGATTGCCAAGTTGACGTCGCCACCGTACGTCTCGGTAATGTTACCACTCTCGAGATGGGCACGCGCCCGGCGTCGCAGCTCTTCGACGTCGGTTAGAAACGGCTGAGCGGGCGTGGTGGAATTCGTCGTTACAGTCACTTGAAAACGTTACCCGGCTGCCTTTCTTTCCAAACACAATCCGGCACGACGATATAACCATCGTTGAGATCACCGAAGACGCGATTGTTCGGCGGAGCGATTCCCCAACGCCAAATGAACGCTGCGATATACGCGCAACTGATTGCATCGAGCGTATCGTCCCAGCGTTTGTATCCTCGTGCCTGAACGGCAGCCGGGATTCGCGCGTCGAGCACGAGCGGCGGATCCGCCCTTTGCAGCAGCCCGAGCGCCGCGCGATAGTCGGACCATTCATCGAGCACGCCGGGCCAATCACGCGCTTTCTTCTTGGAACGGAAAATGCGTTGCCGTCCGAACAACCGCACATGGGCGGGATGCGGGAATACCTCGAGTGCAACCGTTCGCGCATCGTGAGGCCGAACGTCGAGCGCTTCGACAACGCCGTCGGGCTGCAATGCATCGAGAATCCGGCGTGCTCGGCCACCGTCGGGAAACCGGATGAGATTCGCCGGGTGCGGCGCAGCATGATGGACCCGGAAGACGGCGGCAAGCTCGCGTTCGCAGGCCCGCATGCCGGTGGCATTGCGGACGATCGTCGGCATGTCGATGCCGATGACGCCGCAATCACCGAGCTGTCCGCGCGTCCAAGCCAGCAGCGCCGCATCGTCGCGCAGATCGGCCCGAACGTCGATAAGCCGTCCGGCTGCGTCCAAGGCGGCGGCACCCGACGGATTGCGCTCGGACCAAGCCAGGTCAAGGCCGATGAAGCGCGGCCCGGTCAGCATCGGCTCGCGGCGTGGGGAAAGCGCCGGCGGGGCTGCGAAAGCCGGGGCATGAGCGGTGAGCAACGACTCGGCATACGCAAAATGTATAAGCTCTTCATCGGCGGCGCTTTCGTCCGGTCGGAGTCGGCTCGCAGCGACGTCGTCGAGGGCGAAAACGTTGCGCGCGCTTCCCGCAAAGACGGCCGCGACGCGGTCGTTGCCGCACGTTCGGCTTTCGAGAGATGGCGCTCGCAAGCGCCGGCGCTGCGCGGGCTGGTGCTATACCGTTTGGCCGAGATGCTCGAAGCGCGCGCAGCCGAACTTGCGGCATCGCTGGTGCGCGGCGGAACCTGCGATGCCCAAGCGGCCCGGCGCGAGGTCCATGCCGCCATCGATCGCACCGTCTGGTATGCCGGCTGGTGCGACAAATACTTAGCATTGGCGTCTTCACACAACCCGGTGGCCGGTCCGTATCTGAGCGTCTCGACCGCCGAGCCGGCCGGGGTCGTTGCCGCCAGCGCACCCGACCGGCCGGCGTTACTAGGGCTGGTAACGACGGTGATCCCGCCGCTGGTAAGCGGGAACGCCGTTGTCGCATTCGCTTCGGAACGGGATCCGCGCACGGCGATCGTCTTCGCCGAGTGTGTCGCCACGAGCGATCTACCGGCCGGCGCGTGCAACATCTTGACCGGGGTGCGGGCCGACGTGCTTCCGATGCTGGCCGGACATATGGACGTCAACAGCTTCGCCGCCGCCGGTTTGCCCGGCGACGACGAACGCGCGTTGACCGAACTGGCAGCCGAAAACGTCAAGCGCACGCGCTTCGAGGCGGCGTCGGACGGAGCTGAATGGTTCGCCGAGCAGTACGACGATTTAGCGCGCGTTTTGGCCTTTACCGAGATCAAAACAACGTGGCAACCGAATCGCATCTAAGTCCGGGCACCACATTCGGAGAGGGGGAGATTCGAACTCCCGATACCTTGCGGTATGCTCGCTTTCCAAGCGAGTGCATTCGACCACTCTGCCACCTCTCCGCGGCCGCGATCCATTCGCGCCGAGCGACCGGCATTCCGGCTATGACGCCGGCAATGCCGCGCGTCCGCGATGTCGAAGATTTCGCTGATGTTTGCTACTCTTTTCGCTGCATTGCTGGTTGCCGCCGGAGGCCTGCACGTGCATCTCGTCGACGACGGCGGAGCGCCGATCGCCGGTGCCGTGATCGTCTTTCGGTCGGCTAGCGGAGCGGAAGCAACCGCCGTAACGAACTCCGGAGGCGACGCCGTTGCACCGGAGGGATTTGCTGCAGCGACGCTGCGCATCCGCGCGAGCGGGTTTACCGCGATGAACCTGAGCGCAGATGTTGCAAGCATACCGATCGTTCTGCAGCGGGCGCCGGTCGTCATCGGCAGCGTGCGGGTTGCGACGGGGTCGGCGCGCAACTTGCACCGGCTCGCCGTACCGGCGGCGACACTCGACCGCACCGCACTTGCGGCCACCCCCGCCTACGCCACCGACACAGTCCTGCGAGCGTTACCCGGCTTCGACTTCGTGCGCAGCAATAGCGCGTTCACCAATTACGGCAATCTGCGCGTCTCATTTTCGGGCGCCGGCGAAGATCGCGGCTTGGTTTTCGCCGATGACGTGCCCGCCCAGGACGGTTTCGGCGGACAAGTCGATTGGCTCGCCTATCCGCCCGCGGGACTCGACTCCGTCGAACTCTTGCGCGGGCCGGGTGCGGCGCTTTACGGTGCAAACGCCATCGGCGGCGTTCTGCAGTTGCGAACCTTTGCGCCGGCTTCGGATTGGCGCGCGTTGCCGGGCGGCTCGCTCGACCTCAGCGATGGAACGCCGCATCGAACGAACGCTGCTGCGAATTACCGCTTCACGCTCGCGCCTAACGTCACCGCCGCGCTAACGACGCAGACCGGACACCAAGCCTATTACGACTTGCCGCCGGGCTATGCGAGTGCCGCCGATCGCGAAGCGACCGCTTCGAGTTCTGCGACACGCGCGCAGGTGCGCTACGCTTTCGGCCGATCGTCGATCGACCTCGGAACGTTGTTTGCAAACGACGCCCAATTCGAGGGCCGCCCGAGTTACACGTTCGCACGCGCGTTGAGTCAGACCGACATTCACTTTGCGGCAAGCGCCGGCCGGACGTCGATCGGCGTGAGTGCCTACGACCGCAATACGACGATCGTAAACACGAACGATCAAGCGCCGGCGGCCCCCGGCGTTTTGCGCTACGTGCAGCGGATTCCGACCCAAGAAAGCGGCGTCGCTGCGACCTGGTTTTCGAGCGGAGCGTATAACGAAGTTGCACTGCGCGCCGACGAGCGTTTTGTTTCAGGCATCAGCACGCAAACCGGGCCGGCGGGGTTGCTGCAAAGTTCGGGCAGCGGCCGGCAACAATACGCCGGAGCAGCCCTCGAAGACACCTTCGAACGCGGTCGCTTCCAACTCATCGGTGGTTTGCGCGCCGACCTCGTGACCTTTAGCGACGGCGCGTTACGGACGCCGGCATTCGTTCGCGCGCCCACCCGCGATGACCGCGTCTTATCGCCGCGGCTTGCAGCGCGTTACGATCTGACGCGATCCCTTGCCTTGCGCGCTTCGACCGGCGGCGGATTCCGCGAACCGTTTCTCAACGAACTCTTACGCGGATACCGGATCGGCAACGCGGTATACACTCCCAATCCGAATCTCACGCCGGAACGCAGTAGAAGTTACGGCTTCGGCGCCGATGCAATCGTGGGCTCCGGGCGGCTTGCGCTCGATATCGCAAGCACGGCGGTCAATAACGCAATCGAATTCGTGACGACCGCGCCGAACTCGCAAATTCGCAGCAACGTTGCACGAACGCAGACCGACGGCACGACCCTCACCTATACGGCGGCGTTCTCGGGCTGCACGCGTCTGCGTGCCTATGCCACGACGCAATACGGACGAATCGTGAATGGACCGGCCGGTGATATCGGTAACCGGCTGCAATACGTCCCGTCGCGTTCGGCGGACGTCGCCGTTGATTCCGGAAGCCGCGCATTCGGCTACGGTGCCGATGTGGGATATGCCGGCGTAACGTTTGCCGACGACCGTAATACGCAGGTGTTGCCGGCGGCGCTCATACTCGGAGCGCACGTTACCCGGCCGCTCGGGGACGGCGCCGCGCTCACGCTCGAAGGAACGAACTTGAGCGGGACGCATTATCTGTCGAGCATCGACCGGTACGGTCCACCGCCCAGTGTCGATTTGCGGCTACGCTTCGGGTTGGGGCCGCAACTACGGGCCGCCGTCAATGCGGCGTGCCCGTAGCCCCAACGTCAGATCATTACCGGCGTTCGATCAGCGCGGTGGTGTACCGGGCTGCGTTTGCCGGTTATGTTTATCGAAGTAGATACCGTCGGAGAGTGCGTTTTCACGCCGATTGAGATTGCGGTACTCGGCAGAGGTTAGATGACCGCCGTTCACAGCCAGATCGTGCCGCCGCGCGGCGTTGATCCGGTCGAGCCGGGCGTCGACGTGATTGTACTCGTTGCGTGTGAGCTGCCCGCTGCGAACGCCTTGATTGATGCGTGCCTGTTCGTGATGGATACGATTGTCGACCTCGCCGGCGCTCGCCGCGAGCGGAATGATTGCGATGCATAAAGCGGTTGCCGAAAGTGCTAATTGTTTGAGCATTGTAGGCCTCCAGTAGTAAAGCGATTTATGACCGGAGTCTACAGTGTTATTCGGACGCAGAACGCTTTCATCACCGAACTTTCATTCAATTAACGGCTGCCTTTCATCTAACGCCGGGCGAAAGCCGGCGGACGTGAACCGGTCAATCGTGCTTCCGGATTAATGTGTATTTGGCGGTAACAATGGAGCAACCCGCGCGAACGGCAAGCCGTAAAGCGTAATACCGTATTGTCCCCGCACCGTCGTTGCGCTAAAAAGCGCATCGTAGATCGCTGCCTGCGTTGCATCGACGGTCGCTGAAAATAGCGCGTCGATTCGATCTTCATCGGTCTCGAGCGGCGGACCGGCGACGCCGCCGGCGCGCGGATACGTATGGCTCGTGCTTAACGCGATCATCAGATCGCCGCTCGAAACATGCGAGGTTGCACCGGTGCGTGCCAGGCCGAGCGCGGAGCGCTTCGTCAGGTCGCGCAAGCGCAGCGCATCGAGCGGAGCATCGGTGGCAACAACGATGATGATACTGCCGTCCGCGGCGCGCCCGCGTTGCGGCGGCGGCACAAACGAACTTGGATAGATCGGCAACAGCACGTCGCGCAGAGCTTCGCCGACATGCACGCCGTTGACCAGCAGTTCGCTGCGTGTACCGGTGTTAACGTTGACCAAGACGCCGACGGTATAACCACCGAGCGCTTTGGGCAACAACCGGGATGCCGAGCCGATCCCGCCTTTGAATCCGAACGCATGCATGCCGGTGCCGGCGCCTACGCTGCCTCGCGGAAAGTTGCCGCCGTGCGCTCGATCGAGCAGCGCCGTGACGTCCGCGGCATGAACGTGCCGGCCGGCGATATCGTTAAGGCCTTGGTCATCGCATTCGGCGACGACCGGCAGCGGCACATCGTCGCGGACGCCGATCATCGGGTTGTGCTCGATCATCCAACTCACGACGCCGTCATCGGCCCGGCCGATATCCAGCGAGTCGGTGAGAACGATGGGCGTTTCGAGGAAGCCTGCTTGGTCGACCCAATGCGCGCCGGTCAGTTCGCCGTTACCGTTGAGATCGCTCGTCGCCGCGGCGACCCGGGTATTCCACGGATCAGTAGTGGCAATGATACCGGTCGCGCCGGTCCGCACGTTCTTCCCTTCGATCAGCGTTACGTGCGCCACCCGTACGCCGGGCACGTCGGTGATGCCGTCGTTTGGGCCGCTCGGCAACGTCCCGACGCGCACCGGCGACGCTCCGGCAAGCAGAAAACCCAGCAGCAGCAAAAGCGCGCGATCGCGTGCGTTCATACGCAAGCTAGTCGCGGAGCTTGCGCGCTTACCCTGGTGCTAGCCGAAAAGGAATTCCCGGACGACCAAAGCCCTTGACTGCCGTTGCCGCGCATACTAGCTTGGGAATGACCGTACAGCCGCCCCGGCCCGACCATTCCGGCGAAGCCGGCTGATGTCCCGAAAAGGAGCCCGCCGATTCTGACCTTACCACGTTCATCAGCGGCATTCGAGGCCGAATTTACTGCTTTGGGCTTGGCCGGTGTAACGACGGTTCACCGCAATTTAACGGTTCCACAATTATACGAACACGCGCTGCGCCGCCATGAGGGGACGCTCGGCCTTGACGGTCAGCTCGTGGTCGAAACCGGTAAACACACCGGACGATCGCCGAACGACAAATTCTTCGTGCGCGAACCGGGTAGCGAACATCACATCGATTGGGGCGCAACGAACAAGCCGATCGAGCCGGCGGTTTTTACGGAGTTGTTCGATCGTGTCGCGGCATATTTGGCGGGCAAGGAGCTTTTTTCGCTCGATTGCTATGTCGGCGCCGATGCACGTTATCGCACGCCGATTCGCGTCGTTACCGAATACGCTTGGCAGAATATCTTTGCGCGCGATTTGCTCATCGATACCGCCGACGCCGACGAATCATTTTCACCGGAGTTTACCGTCCTTGACGCGGCGATGTTCGATGCCGAACCGGCGCGCGACGGCACTGCATCGTCGACATTCATTCTCATTAATTTCGCGCGCAAGATCGTTCTCATCGGCGGCACCCGCTATGCCGGGGAGATCAAGAAATCGATCTTCACGTTGATGAACTACTTGATGCCGCTGCGTGACGTGCTGTCGATGCACTGTTCGGCCAACGTCGGCCGGGCCGGCGACGTCGCTATTTTTTTCGGCTTATCCGGCACGGGCAAAACGACGCTGTCGGCCGATCCGCATCGGCCGCTCGTCGGCGACGACGAACACGGCTGGTCGAACGACGGTGTCTTCAATTTTGAAGGCGGCTGTTATGCCAAAGTCATTCGGCTCAGCGCCGAGCAAGAGCCGGAGATTTGGGCCGCCTCGCACAGATTCGGAACGATCGTCGAAAACGTCGTCATCGACCCGGTCACGCGCAAGCTCGACCTCGAGTCGCAGGCGCTGACGGAGAATACGCGTTCGGCTTACGCGTTGACGGCGATCCCGAACACCGTTCCGGGCTCGAAGGCCGGCCACCCGAACACAATCGTCATGCTGACAGCCGATGCATTCGGTGTCCTGCCGCCGATCTCGAAGCTCTCGGGTCCGCAAGCGATGTACCATTTTCTATCCGGTTACACGGCGAAAACAGCCGGAACCGAAAAGGGCGTAACCGGAACGACCGCGACATTCTCGACTTGCTTCGGAGCGCCGTTCATGGTGCACCACCCGACGGTGTATGCAAAACTGCTGGGCGAGCGTATCGCCAAGCACGACGTTACGTGTTGGCTGGTCAATACCGGCTGGACGGGCGGCCCGCCGGGTGTCGGTAAGCGCATGAAGCTCGCCTATACGCGCGCAATGGTCAATGCTGCCATTGAAGGCCGGCTCGACGATGTTGAATTCAAAGCCGAACCATTCTTCGGCTTGTTCATACCGCTGAGCGCGCCGGACGTTCCGTCCGAGGTACTCGACCCGCGAGGTGCATGGTCCGACACTGCTGCGTACGACGCTCAGGCGAAGAAACTAGCGGGATTATTCTTTGAGAATTTCAAGCGTTTTGCCGATCACGCCGCGGCTGATGTCTTAGCGGTCGCGATCAAGCCGTAAGGAATAAGACGCCGGATTTACTCCGCCGCGACGCCGAGCGCTTTGAGTAACACGCGCTTGCGGCGCCGGCCGTCGAACTCGCCGTAGTGTATCCGTTCCCACGGACCCAGGTCGAGCGCACCGTTCGTCACCGGCACCAGCACTTGATGTCCGAGCAGCATTCGCTTGAGATGTGCGTCGGCATTATCCTCACCAGTCAAGTGGTGCCGATAGTCGAGACCGGCCGGCGCGAGTTGCTCCACCCATGTCATGATGTCGCTCCATAAACCGGCTTCATGATCGTTGACGAAAATGCTCGACGTGATGTGCATGGTCGAAACCAGAACGTAGCCGTCATGTAAGCGTGCCGCGGACCGCACGCGTTCGACTGTTTCGGTAATGTCGATGATCTCGTAGCGCTTATCCGTGCGCAACGTCAAGTATTCCGTGTAAGCGATCGTTTCCATCGGTCGAGCGTTCGTGCCGGCACGCGGGTGGACCGGCCGCTCCGCGCCGGGATGACTGCGCGAGCCGTTCGCGTAAGTGCAAAATGATGGCGACGACGGAGGTTTCAGGCGTACGCGAAGGGACGTTTCCGTTTCGCGGCTATGACGTTTGGTTTCGCATCGTCGGTGAGCGCGAGGCGCCGGGGCGCTTGCCGCTGCTCATCGTGCACGGCGGACCCGGCGCGACGCACCAATATCTCGAACCGCTGTCGGCGCTGGCGAGCAGCGGACGGCGCATTATCTTCTACGATCAAATCGGCTGCGGACGTTCCGGGCGGCCGACCGACCCGGATTTTTTCTCCGCTGAACTTTTTGTCGAAGAACTCGCTGCGCTGCGTTCTGCATTGGGATTAGAGCACGTACATCTGCTCGGTCAATCATGGGGCGGAATGCTTGCCATGCAATATGCGATCGGCCGTCCGGCGGGCCTCGCCGGCATCGTGGTCGCCGATTCGCCGGCCGACATGATGCAATGGGTGAGTGAAGCAAATCGACTGCGGGCGGAATTGCCGCCCGAAACGGCTCGGGCACTTAGCGAGCACGAAGCCGCCGGATCGACGACGAGCGCCCAATACGCCGAGGCCGTCAATGTGTTCTATCGCCGTCACGTTTGCCGGCTCGACCCGTGGCCCGAACCGTTTGCCCGGACGGCCGAAGCACTGGCCAACGATGCTTTGGTCTATAATGTCATGAACGGACCGAGCGAATTCCATGTCGTCGGCAAGCTCAAGACGTGGTCCATTCTCGACCGGCTGCACGAGATTGCGGCGCCCATGTTATTACTGAGCGGGCGTTACGACGAAGCGACTCCGGCAATCGTCAGTGCGATCCAGACGCGCGTTCCGCATGCCGAATGGGTCTTGTTCGAACACAGCTCGCATACGCCGCACCTTGAAGAACCTGCGGCGTTCAACGCGGCGGTGCGCGGTTTCTTGAGCGGCATCGAGCAAAGCGCGTAGCGGTCACTGGTCCTGCATACGTCGCACCAGACCATTGCCGCCGGTTCGACTATTGCATGGCAGCTGCAACGATCGCGGCAGCCGTAAACCAGCGTTAAAAAAGCAGCGTCATCGCTGCTTTCATAAATTTGCTTGTATTCGATGGTAGCGATAGTGTAAATCTTTTCAACGCCGGCAACCCGCTTCATCGTTGCATCGCGTCGTTTATCTGCGAGCAGTTACACGCTGGTAAGGTTCATACACATTACGGTTCACGCGTACCTGTTAGCGCTTGTACGCGCTTTGATCCGCACGGGCGCGCATCCGTCGTCAAACCATACCTAAGTCACACGCGCGTTGCGCATTACCGCCGTATGGGCGTTGTACCGGCTACGGTACTATCGATACGCAACGACGATGCCGGCTAACAAAACGTCATCACGATCGTCGCTGCATTTTTAGCGCTACGCTCTACCGAGCATAGGACGAACCTTTGGCGAATTTTCCTGCGAGCGTTAGCGCTGCGAGCTTCGATCGGCCGGCCGGCGCTGACGCCGTCCAGCCGGATGCGGTCGCGCGCGTTTCTCGGGCACTCGCATTTCGCTACGATGTGTTGCCGCTGAGCTTGCGCGACGGCGTGCTCAGCGTCGGCGTGCCCGATGACTCGGATCCGGCACTACTCGATCGGTTACGTCAGGCCACGCGGCTTCGGGTTACGGCGATCGCAATGCCGCGCGAGCGTATCCGGCAACAACTGCAGACCGCCTACAGCTCCGGTGTATCGCAGCTGGGGTTAGCCGAGCAGCGAAATGCAGACGCACCTGCGGTGCAGGCCGTCGATGCGACCTTTCGGCGCGCGGTTGCCGCGCATGCCAGCGACGTGCATGTCGAACCTCGAAACACAAGCGGCTTCATCCGTTTGCGGATCGACGGCGTCCTCGTCGACTTGGAAGCAATTGCCGGCGAAATTTATCCGGCGTTCGTTTCGCGTATCAAACTTACCGCCGGAATGGATATCGCCGATAAGCGTCAGCCGCAAGACGGCCGGTATACGCTCGAACACGATGGCCGTCAAATCGACGCACGCGTATCTTCGATGCCGACGATCGACGGCGAAAAACTCGTCGTCCGGTTGTTGGACCTGCACGCTCAAACATGCGCTCTCGACGCACTCGATATGCCGTCCGATATCCTCGCTCGGTACACGCAGCTGTTAACGCTGCCCTGGGGCTTCATCGTGGTAACCGGTCCGACGGGAAGCGGAAAGACGACGACGCTGTACTCTTCGCTTGCACAACTCGATCGTTCGGCCAAGAACATTTGTACCGTCGAAGACCCGGTTGAAATGCGCGTCGCCGGCGTGACGCAAGTCGGCGTAAATCCGCGTGCCGGCTTAACCTTTGCCAGCGCCTTACGAAGTTTCATGCGCCAGGACCCGAACGTTATCATGGTCGGTGAGCTGCGCGACGCCGAGACCGCCGCAGTCGCCATCTCGGCCTCACTTGCCGGCCAGCTCGTTCTTACAACATTGCATAGTAACGACGCCCCGCGCACGATCGAACGGCTTGCGGAATTAGGCGTCGCCCGCCAATCGCTCGCGGCGGGTTTGACCGCGATACTCGCACAACGGCTGGTTCGCCGGTTGTGCGATCGCTGCCGCGTTCTGTGCGCTATACCGGACGACATACGCGTGGAACACGACATCGCGCAACACCATTGGTGGGTAGCGGGCGGGTGCCCGGCATGCGCGCATTCGGGTTACAGCGGGCGCCTCGGCGTGTACGAACTGCTGCCGGTCGACGATGCACTCCGCATTGCCATCGGTAACGGTGCCTCGAGCGTCGAGCTGGCCGCACTCGGCGAGCACAACGGCTATCGTCCGATGTTCGATGACGGCCTCATTAAAGTGCTCGACGGTAAAACGAGTTACACAGAGTTACTGCGGATCGTCGGTCCGCGGATCGAACGATGATCGACCTCCCGATGAGCCCGGAGCTGGGCGCAGTCCGCATTAGCGAACTCTTACACAACGCGCGCGTGCGGAAAGCGTCGGACGTCCACTTCGGCGGTGACGACCGGCCGGCGATGCGTATCGACGGCAAGCTCGTTATTCTCGCGGCTGAACCAATCCCGCAAAGCGCACTGACGGCATATCTCGAGTCCGCGCTAACACCGCTCCAATTCGATCGCTTTACCGAGTTCGGTACTGCGGACGGTGCGCAGCGCGCGACGGACGGCGGCACGTGCCGTATCCATGCATATCGTCAAAGCACCGGCGTACGCGTCGTCGTCCGGCTCCTCGCACGCGACATTCCGCGCTTCGAAGACCTCGAATTGCCGCCGGTCATCGCCACCTTTGCGAACCGCCCGATGGGTCTCGTGCTTTTTACCGGTCCGACCGGCAGCGGCAAAACGACCGCGCTGGCAGCCCTGCTCGATCGAATAAATCGCAGCAGCGAGCGGCACATCATTACCGTCGAAGATCCGATTGAATACATCCATCGATCGCAGCGCTCGATCGTCACGCAATGTGAGCTCGGCCGTGACGTTAACAGCTATGCCGAAGCGCTGCGCGGGATGATGCGCGCCGATCCGGACGTCATCTTGATCGGCGAAATGCGCGACCGCGAGACGATGGCAGCGGCGATGACTGCTGCCGAAACCGGCCATCTCGTCTTTGCGACGTTGCATACCAACGATAGCGCACAAACGATCGATCGCATCATCGATTCGTTTCCGAGCGAAGCGCAAAACCAGCTGCGTTCGCAGCTCGCTGCCGTTCTCATCGGCGTCGTCGGTCTACGACTGGTGCCCCGCGCGGCGGGTGCCGGACGACGCGCCGCAGCGGAAGTCATGATTGCAACCGACGGCATTCGCAATACGATCCGTGACGGCAAAACCCACCAGCTCCGCAACGCAATTGTTACCGGGCGCGACATCGGAATGCAAACGCTCGAGACGCATCTGAGTCTGCTCGTCGAGCGCGCCGAAATCTCCCTCGCGGCGGCTCGAGCTGTTTGCGGACGGCCGGGTGACGTTCGCACGGCAGATCGGCCGGCCAACTGATGGCCGTATGTAATTATCGTTACACCGCGCGAACTGCCGAGGGCGCCGTCGTACGCGGTGCCATGCAGGCGGTGAACGTGGCGGCGGTGATCGACCTGCTGCGGACACGTTCGCTATTCGTGACGGCCGTCGATCCGAGCTCCGACGTCAGCCGACAGATCGTGCACGCAATTGTAACCCGGCGAATTCCGCGTGCGGCGATGCTCGGTTTCTTTCGCGCTTTTGCAACGCTCATTCGAGCCGGCGTGTCGATCGGCGATGCATTGCGCGTGACGATCGAGCGCTGCGCGAACGAGCGCCTTGCCGAGGCGTTACGATCGATCCTAGCGGATGTCGAGTACGGAACGGCCATGAGCGACGCGTTAGCGCGCCGGCCCAGTGACTTTGCTCCGTTGCACGTCGCGATGATTCGTGCCGGCGAAACCGGCGGTATTCTCGACGACGTGCTCGAGCGGCTTGCCGTTTACCTCGAACGCGATGCAACGCTGCGCAAAAAGCTGCAGACGGCGCTCGCATACCCAACGGTTGTTCTCATCGCAGCGTCGCTACTGATCGTGTTCATGCTCGCCAAGATCGTTCCGATGTTTGCCGACATCTTCCGGGCGTTTCATATCGATCTGCCGCCGGCTACGCAATTTTTGCTATCAATCGCTGACGCGCTGCAATCACCAGCGGTTTGGTCGATGATTGCCGCGGGCGGTTTAGCCGGCGCGTTCGGTTGTGTCCGCCTGTCTCGCACTGCGGGCGGCTCGCTCCTGCTCGACCGTGCGCGCCTGCATTTACCGGTCGTCGGGCCGCTTCTGCGCAAAACCATCGGCGCACGCGTCGCACGTACGCTCGGGACACTGCTTGGTTCGGGCGTCGAACTCATGAGCGCAATCGATGCCGTCGCCGCCGTCGCGGGCAGCGCGACGTACGCTCGGGCATTCCGCAACGTCAACGCGGAACTGCGCGAAGGATCGTCGGTCACGCGATCGCTGACGAACGCAAAGCTCTTCGACTCCCTTCTGCTTGCGCTCGTGCGCGTCGGTGAAGAGACCGGGTTGCTCGACGAGATGCTCCTCAACGTCGCGCAACATTTCGAATCGGACGTCGAGGCGACCATCGCAACACTTGGCGCCGTACTCGAGCCCGCGCTCATCCTCATCCTCGGCACGATCGTCGGTTTCATCGTTTGCTCGATCTTCATCCCCCTTTACTCTTTGATTGGAAGCGTCTCAAAGTGACTACCGGTTCGGCGCTGGCAAAATTTATCGACGAGCGGACCCAGCAACATCGTGACGATCTCATTGCATCGTATTGGTACCTCTGCAATCGCGGAGCAAGAAAATTTCAGCGTGCCGGCGTCGACCGCGCCGACTTGCTACAAGTTGCCGCCATCGGTCTCATCAAGGCAGTCGAGAACTTCAAGCCGCAATTGCGGACGCCGTTCGAGGCATATGCCTGGCTGCTCATCGTGGGCGAGCTCATGCATTACGTGCGCGACCACGAACGCATCGTGCGTATTCCGCGCTGGCTACGCGCGCTCGAAAAGCCGTATCTGCGTGCCGATGAACGCCTAGGGGCGCGTCTTGGCCGGACACCGTCTGCACGCGAAATCGCGCTGGAACTCGACGTCGACGTGAAGATCGTCGATGAATTACGGCTGCTGCGTCGCGGCGGCGCAGTCTCGCTTGAATCCGTGCTCGGGTCGCCGACCGCCGAACCGCGCGCAATCGCGCGAGGACTCTCACTCGATGAAACGTTGACGCTGCGCATCGCGATTGAGAAACTTGCCGAGCGCGAACGCACGATTGTCCTCGGTTCGTTCGCTGCCGGTTTATCGCAAGCCGAGCTGGGTGAACGTCTAGGCTTATCGCAGAGTCAAGTCTCCAAACTCATCAAGAAAGCGCTGATCAAAATGCAGCGCCAAGTTGCATGAAAACACGCTCGCCGGGTACTGCGCACGTCACTCACAGCCGCTTTATGTTGGGTATTATTTTGCGTCCGAGCACCGACCGCTACGCCGCCGAACGCGGCTTCACGCTCATCGAATTAATGATCGTCGTCGCAATAATCGCAATTCTTGCCGGCATCCTCATACCGAATTTCGTCAATGCGCGCGCGCAGGCACAAACATCGGCGTGTGAGTCGAACCTGCGCGCGATCGCAACGGCAATGGAGCTTTACTACTCGGATCATCAGCGCTATCCCGATGCCGGTGCGATCCCCGATGCACTCAATGCAACGGCCGTAACGTACCTCAATAACACCCCGCGCGACCCGGCCGATGCGGGTGTAACGCCTACCAAATATAGCTTCACGCAACCAACGGGCGACGGCCAAAGCTACTTAATTACATGTCCCGGAACGCACGCCGCTTCGACGTTGGCGAAATTCAATAAAGATGACGGCACGGGCAAAGCATCGGCCGAATTGTGCGGCAGCGCCGGCTGCGCAAAAACAATCGAGTACGGCTCGGGCGCAGGCTTGATCGCGAAGTGATCGATCCGCTCGCCGCCGGGCTTGCAGCGGTACGTTCGGGGTCGCCCGCGTCCGCCGCCGCGGTGTTTGCCGCCGGCCTATGTACCAGTGTCGGCCCATGCGTCGCGCCGCGTTACCTCGCTCTCGCGACGCTGGCAAGCACTTATCGCAATCCGACCGTACCGACGCTCGCATTTGTGGCCGGCATGCTCGGCGCATTCATGACGTTGGGATTCGGTGCGGGAGCGGTCGGTGCGCTGTGGATCTCGGCCGGCTCGGTGTATGCCTTACTCGCGACTGCCCTTGTGCTCGGTGGTTGCTATTCGCTCGTTCGAGCCGACCCGCCGGCAGCGTCGTCGGCACGTTGCTGCGCCGCGCCGCTACAACGGCCGGCCGGTCGGATCGCGCAACGATCGCTGGGCGGCATTTTTCTGTTCGGTGCTGCGAGCGCACTGATCGTTTCGCCATGCTGTACGCCTGTTGTCACGGCAATTGCAGCAACGTCCGCGGCAATCGGGAAGCCGGTCGTTGGCGTCGCTTTACTTACAAGCTTCACCATCGGGCATGCTTTGCCGCTGCTCGTCGGCGGCAGCTTTACCGCGCGGTTACGTCGGATCGAGAAATTGCGCATCCACGGCCAAGCGGCGCCGATCGTCTCCGGCGTGCTGATGCTGGCGCTCGGCGCCTATTACGGGATGCTGGCGTGACGATTCCGCTTTGGCGCCGCTTTGCAATTGCGGCTCTATCGCTTTGCGTCGCGGCGGTGCTGTTTCATGCGCAGCTTGCCGGCGCCTTGATCTTACGCGGCGACGATGCGCTACGCAGCGGCGACCGTGTTGCCGGCATTCGCTATTATCGCCGGGCACTCGCTCTCGATGCGCGCTCGACGGTCGCGGCCGATCGGCTTGCATTTTATCTCGCTATGCGTCGAACTGCGGCTGACGCGCGAGCGGCGATCGACGTTGCATCCGATGCGCTAATCTTTCATGCAGCCGACGCGGCATTACTTGCAGACCGTGGCTTAGCCGAACAATTGCTCGGACGCCGGCTCGCGGCGCAAGCGGATTTCACCCGAGCGGCGGAAGCCGGCAACGACGCGCGGTACGATCACTTCGCTGCCCGCATTGCGCTTGCTCGCGGGCACCGCGACGAGGCGCGGCGCCTGTTCGAGCGGGCGTTGTCGCACGATCGCGCGTTCGATCCGGCGCGCGTCGCACTGGCGAACTTACGATGATCCTCGCAGCGAGCATCGGCTCGACGTACGCCGCGCTATTATGGCTGACGGCCGAATACATTGCCCGAATCCGCGCTTTGATCCTCGGCACGTCGCCGGCGGTAGCGATCGTCTTCTGCGGCGTTAGCGCAGCGCTCGTCGAGCAGCGGTATCCAGTTTTGATAGCCGCGCTTTACACTGCAACGCTCGTCGGGACCATCATTTGCGCCGTTGTGGATGCGCGGACGGGCTTCATCTTCGACGTCCTGACGGGGCTGATGTTTTGCGTAGCGGTAATCCTGTCCGTGGGCGCGGGACGAGCCGGCCAGAGCGCGATCGGCGCGCTCGTCGTCGGCGGAGCGATGTTTGCGCTGTACCTTGTGACCGGCCGCCGCGGCTTCGGTCTCGGCGATGTAAAGTTAGCCGTCGTCCTTGGTTTGGGCTTCGGTCTCGAACGTGGCGCCGTCGCCGTGGGCTGTGCGTTCATTCTCGGCGCGATATATGGCATCGGGCTACTTGCATTACGACGAGCGCGACGAGCTGATGCCGTACGTTTCGGTCCGTTCCTCGCCGGCGGAGCAACGTTGGCCTTAGCGTTCGACGCGCTGCGGTTCGGCTCGTGAGCGGCTCGCGCGCGAAGCGGACCTTTCCGCTGGGCATCGATGTCGGTGAAACAAGCATCCGCGTCGCACTGACGCAACAGCAATCGGACGGTACGCCCGATCTTATTGCGGTCGCAACTCGGGCCCGCGCGGGCAGCGGTGACCTGGCTTCGACGATCGCCGATGCGGTCGACGAATTAAAGACGCACGAAAAGCGATGCGTGTTTGCCGCGGCTGCACCAGCCGCGATCCTACGCTCACTGCGCTTTCCGCTGATGCGCAGAACGGAGCTCGAACGTGCCGCACGCTTCGAGGCGAGCCGTCTTATCGACTATCCGATCGATGAAGCGCATGTATCCGTGCATCCACTTCGTGCCGGCGAAACCGCCGTCGGCGTTATTCGTAAAGCCGGCATGGCCGATCTGCGTTCGCTCGCTGCAGGCGCAAAGCTTCGGCTTACCGCTATCGATAACCACTCGTTCGGACTACGTCGCGCATTGCTGCAAACGGACGCCATTCTCGACATCGGCACGAACGCTTCGCACTTGTCGATCTATAGTGAAGGCGTCCCGCGCATGCAGCGCATTGCCATCGGTGGACACGATTTCACTCAGGCCATCGCACGCGCTTTGGGTACCGATACGGCAACGGCCGAACGGCGAAAGCTGGGTCACGGCATCGCCGGCGGCGGAGAGGACGTGCGCGGACGTCTGACCGACGCAGTTGCGAACGCACTCATCGACTGTCGTTCGAGCGGTTATCACGACGTGCGACGGCTAACAATCGTCGGTAATAGTGCTCGTATCAGCGGTCTCGATCGGACAATTCAAGAGGCAACCGCCGTCGACGTGCACGTCGCAAGCCTGTCTGCGACTGTTTCGAGCACGCTTCCGCCCGATGTGCTTCGTGCGGCGGCACCCGATTGGTGTCTTGCCTACGGTCTGGCGCTTTGGGCCGCGGCATGAAGCGCTTTAATTACCTCGGCAGCCGCACGTTCGCAACGAGACGCCGCCTTCACGCTAGGCTTGCCGTCGACGATCGAATTCGCGGTCCGCTTAGCGCGCTCGCAGCGACCGTCGCGTTGACCGCAACGATCGCTGCAATACAACTTGCACGCCTGCATGCAGCGCAAGACGCCTATGCGGTCTGCGCAAGGCGGCTTGCCGTAAGCGAACGCAACGTCGCATCGATTCGGACATTGCAACGGCACGTGGACGTCGAGGCGCGACTGGCACGGCGGCTGAACGATCTACGTAGCGAGAGTCTGAACAATGTCGCGCGGATAGCGTGGGTCGGCAATCACCTTCCGCACGACACGTGGCTGCGCTCGCTGCGCTACGAAAACGGCACGTATTCGCTCGACGGTACGGCCGCTCGAATGGCCGCCGTCGGCAACGCTATGCTCGCTTTGCATGTCGACGACCGTACCGGTATGCCACAGCTCGTTTCGATACGCGACGATCGCAACGACGCCACCGCTCGCATTGAGTATACGCTACGCTTGGAGCAAGCGCCGTGAAGAGCCGCACGCCCAACGCGCGCATCAACGACCGCAACTTCCTTTGGCTGGTATGTATCGTCGCGCTATGCGCCGGCTTCTACGTTGCGTGCATTCGATTTGAAATGCGCATTGCTGCGACCAAGAGCGACGAACGTCAGTCGGTCGCAAGCGTTGCCGCCGATGCGCGCATTGTCGCGCAACGTCCGCAGCTCGAGCGCGTAGCCTTCGAGCTCGACCAGCAGTTGCAGAAGGTGTACCTGCGTGCCGATCATCCGACGATCGTCGCGCATTTAATCACGGCTTGCGCGCGCATCGCGCTTCTGCACCATACTCGAGTCGTTCAGATCGACGAACGTCGGGCGGATCCCGCTCTTTTGCCGCCGGCAACACTCGCCCCCGACGACGTTGACCTTGAAAAGATACCGATCGACATTACGTTGAGCGGCTCATACCGGGATCTGTTGCTTGCAATCCGCGACTTCATTGAAGCGCCAGTTGCGACGAGCGTCGACGTCGCGGCGATCGAACGCGGTACGTTTAACGATGCAAACACACTGCAGCCCGCCCTCGTCGCGCATCTACACGTGACGCTCGTGCGCCTTCTCTCCCATACAATCACGCTGCCGGTTGACGCCGCACCTTCGGAGATGCTTCATGCTCGATCCTTATAGCCGCGGTGTATTATGCGCATTGTCGGCACTCTGCATCCTAGGGGTGGTTACGCTCTCGCCGCTACGCGCCCGCAGTTCGGACGAACACCGCGACATCGCGCAAACGCCGAGCCGTGTAGCGCCGCTAAGCGTTGCTTCCGCGATCGACATCGTACGCGATCCGTTCGCCGATCGGCCGGCCGTGATCGTGCAGCGCGAACGTCCGGCCGAGGTACGTTCGCTGCAGTTCGCTACCCAAGTGTTGCCGGCCAATCTTTCGACTACTACCATTCCAGCGCTGCCGCAAGGTGCGCAGCGTCAGACGGTGCGCGTAACGGCCGTCGTTACCGGCAGTCATCCATACGCGATGCTCGACACGGCGGGTGAGCATCAAATCAAAGGCCTCGGTGACCGCGTCGACGGCCGGCCGATCGTTAAAATCGACCTCGACGGTGTTACGCTGGAAGGCGGCGAGCGCCTGAGCGTCGGGACGGGAGACGCCGCGCGGTGAGACGGTATTTGGCCGCGCTGATGTGCGCATCGCTGCTTATAAGCGCTCCGGTAAGGGCCGAGTCGCCGCGTCTGTCCATGGATGCGCGCGACATCGACTTGGGCGACGTCGTTCGGCTGCTTGCCGTACAGTCGGGCACAAATCTCATTGCGGACGGCTCGATCAAACCAACGCGCGTTACGCTCCGCCTGCGCGACGTAACGTTCGACGAAGCGCTATCGACGCTGACGCAAGCCTACGGCTTACAGGCCCATCGCGACGGCCGCATCATTATCGTCGGCGATGCGGCGGCGATGAATCGCCGCTACCCCGATGAATCACTCGCGTCGGGAACGCGGACGGCCGTTTTTCCGCTCGGTCATGCCAAACCCGACGAAATCAAGGCCTCGATGATCGACGCGCTTCCGGCCGGAACGGTCGTCGTTGCGGACAAGCGCACCGGCGCGATCATCGTCAGTGGGAACGCGACGACGATCGAACGCGCGCGCCGGCTTATCGTTGCACTCGATGCTCCGTCATATGGAAACGGCGGCTCGACGTTGTCCAAGGCATTTCATTTGAAGAACGTTCGGGCCAGCGACGCGCTTAAATCACTCAAGGGCTCGATACCCGACAACGTTCTCGTTGCCGACGACCGGCAAAATGTCGTCATCGTTACGGGGAATGATGAAGTGCAGACGACGGCCCGTGCACTGCTGGAAAGTATCGACAGTCCCGGTAAGCAAGTGATGTTCGAGGTCCGCGTTGCGGACGTCGCGCCGCAGATCGATTCGAGCAACGTCGGCATCCAGGTCGGCGGATCGGGATACGGCTCGGGCGCGCTCGCGCAAATACCGTATCTGCTCACGCGCAGCTCGCTTGTGATCAACGCCCAGTTAAACGCTCTAGTGCAGAACGGTCACGCTTCGATTCTCGCGCAACCGCGCATCGCAACGCTGAACAATAAAGAGGCGACGTTACTCGTCGGAGAAACGTATCCGGTCGTCACGACCAACTTGCAGACCGGTTATCCGACGGTCACCAACGTTGACATCGGCGTGAAATTACGCCTGACCCCGACGATCGGCGACGACGGATCGATCACGGCCGAACTCCATCCGGAATACAGCCAGATCATGGGCTTCAACAACGCCTTCCCGATCGTTGCAAATCGCAAAGTCGACTCAACGCTACGCGTTCAAGACGGACAGACGATCGTGCTGGGTGGACTTTTTTCCGACATTGACTCCGACACCGTAACGAAGCTACCGTTTCTCGGCGACATCCCCGTGCTCGGCAGCGTCTTTCGCAACCGCCAGCACTCGCACACCCGTGATGAAGTCGTTTTCTATATAACGCCGCACATTCTCTGATAAACGAAGACAGCGGCCGGCCGTAGGATCGACTCGCGGCGGTCGTCGGCAGCGGCCGGCTGTCATTTCCCATCAGCATGCCGACCTGCGGTTCACCAAGACGAACCTCGATAAAGATTTGCCTGCATGTGCGTGCGCGGACCATAGTCGTCACCATCGCTATTGCCCGTTCCGCGTATCGCGATCGCCGCCGGCGTCAGCCTCGGCCCGGCAAACATAAGCGCCTTGGCGCGTGCGTCCGTACCAGCGCATCCCCTTTTCGTGGTAGATGCCACTGTTTGTGTTCAGCCATACGACGCTGTCCTTCGGGCAGTGTCGTTGCGCGGCGGCTTCGGTTTGGAATTCGGCTAAAGCGCCGGCGACGATTGTCGTTTTTGGGGCTCGCTGGCTCGCAGCCGGCGCCGGAGCGACCAGCAGTAATAACGCCGAGAACGTTAAGACGACAAACCGGTAGATCACCGCATCGAGCATGTCGCTCTGTGCCGCGAATACCTTTGCGATCGTCCTGCACTCCGGCACGTGCGCCCTGCCGGTGCCTTGAAGCGGCCCGCCGAATCCGAGCGACCACCGCCAAGTGGAGCGAACAATTGTTACCAAAACGAACGACGACGACTTCTA
>CBDCCS010000011.1:0-285005 GCA_965214935.1 Candidatus Velthaea sp.
GCCGTCCAACCGGCCGACGCCGCGGCGGTGCTGCCGGAGCTGGCGAGCCTGCTGCTGGGCCGGTTGCGGCAGATGGCCGAGCTGCCGGCGGCGCGCGACTTGGCGACGCTGGCGGCGCGCATGGGGCAGGCGGGGTGGCCGTGGGCGCGCGCGGTGCTGGCGGCGCTCGACCGGCCGGCGGCGACTGCGGGCATGGGACCATACAAGGTGTGGCAAAGGCTGCCCGAGTGGGAGGAGCAACCGCCGCCACCACCGCCCGCCGCCACCGGAGTGTCGGGAGCCGAGGCGCGGACCCGGCTCGCGGCCTTGCTGGGTCCGGGGGCGGAGCAGAGGCCTGGTCAGGCCGACTACGCCGCCGCCGTGGCCGTGGCGTTCGACCCGCGCGAGACGCGGGGAGAGCCGACCGTCGTGCTGGCCGAGGCTGGGACCGGAACCGGCAAGACGCTGGCCTACGTCGCCCCGGCGAGCCTTTGGGCGGAGCGCAACCGGGGCACCGTCTGGGTGTCGACCTACACCCGCCACCTGCAACGCCAGATCGACGCCGAACTGGTGCGGCTGGTGCCCAACGCGGCGGAGCGGCGCAAACGCGTCGTGGTCCGCAAGGGGCGCGAAAACTACCTCTGCCTGTTGAACTACGAGGACGCGGTCAACGTCGCCGCGTCCGGCGGCGCGCACGCCGCGATCGTGCCGCTTGGGCTGGTCGCGCGCTGGGCTACCGCGACGGTGGACGGCGACGTGTCCGGCGGCGACCTGCCCGGCTGGTTCGCCGAGCTGTTCGGCTCGGGCGTCGCCAGCGGCCTCGCGGACCGGCGCGGCGAGTGCATCCACTCCGCCTGCCCGCACTGGCGGCGCTGCTTCGTCGAACACACCGTCCGCCGCGCCCGCGAGGCCGAGTTGGTAGTCGCCAACCACGCCCTGGTGATGAGCCAGGCCGGCCACGCCTTCAGCGACGGTGACGGGATCGACGGCATGAAAGCCCCGACCCGCTACGTGTTTGACGAGGGACACCACCTGTTCGACGCCGCCGACAGCGCGTTCTCCGCCGAGTTGTCGGGGGTGGAAACGGCCGAGTTGCGCCGGTGGCTGCTGGGGGCCGAGGGGGCGCGGTCGCGGGCGCGCGGCATCCGCCGCCGGGTCGAGGATCTGGTGGCGGGCCGCCCGGAACTCGAAGCGCCGTTGGCGGCGCTGTTGCAGGCCGCCCGCGCGCTGCCGGGTCCGGGCTGGGCGATGCGGCTGCCCGAGGACGCGCCGGAGGTCGGCGGCCTGGAACCGGGCCGCGAAAACCCGACCGAGGCGGTGCTGCGGGCGTTGCGCCGCCAAGTCCTGGCCCGGCTGCCCGGCGACACACCCCCGGGTCCGGGGTCGTACGAGGCCGACTTGCGTCCGGTCGGCCCCGACCTGCCCGAGGCCGCCGCCGCGCTCGCGCGGGCGCTGGCGCGGCTTGAGCAACCGGTTCGCACGCTGGCCGACCGGCTGGTGCAACGGCTGGAGGACGAGGCGGAGGAGATGGACGCCGACCTCCGCGACCGCATCGCGGCGGTGGCCCGCAGCCTGCGCCGCCGCGCGCTCGACAGCGTGGTGGCGTGGCAGGCGATGCTGAACGAGGTGGCCGCTCCCGCTCCTGAGCCGGGCGTGCGTCCGGCCCATGTGCAGTTCCTGCGACTCGACCGGCGGGAGGCGGGCGACCGCGACGTGGCTCTGCTGCGGCACTGGCTCGACCCGACCATCCCGTTCGTCGCCAGCCTCGCCCGCCCGGCGCACGGGGTGCTGGTCACCTCGGCCACCTTGCGAGACCCGGGCGAGGCACCCGAGGCGGCCTGGGCGGGGGCCGAGGCGCGGGTTGGGGCCACGCATCTGGCGACTCCGGCCATCCGGGTCGCGGTGGCCAGCCCGTTCGACTACCCGGCCCAGACCAAGTGTTACGTCGCCACCGACGTCGCACCGTACGACATCGGCGCGTTGGCGGGTGCCTACCGGGCGTTGTTCCTGGCGTCCGGCGGCGGGGCGCTCGGCCTATTCACCGCCATCGCCCGGCTGCGCGCCGTCCACGCGCGCATCGCCGGCCCGCTGGAGGCGGAGGGCATCGCGCTGCTGGCCCAGCACGTCGACGCGATGGACAACGCGACGCTGGTGGACGTGTTTCGCACCGAGACCGAAAGCTGCCTGCTCGGCACCGACGCCATGCGCGACGGCGTCGACGTGCCCGGCCGGGCGTTGCGCCTCGTCGTGTTCGAGCGAGTGCCGTGGCCCCGCCCCGACATCCTGCACCGCGAGCGCCGCGTCCACCTGTCCGGCGGCGATCCCAAGGCGTACGACGACCGCGTCGTGCGTCACCGGCTTCGGCAGGCGTTCGGCAGATTGATCCGCGCGGCCGGCGACCGGGGCGCGTTCGTGCTTCTGGACCGGCAGACGCCAAACCGGCTGCTCAGCGCGTTTCCGCCAGGGGTCGAGGTGGTCCGCGCCGGGCTGGCCGACATCGTCGCCGACGTGCGGGAGTTCCTACGCTGACGGGTACGGCCGCTCCAACGCCACCGCGTCGCGTTGCAGCTCCATCCCGAACCCGGGCGCGTCGGACACCCGCACGACGCCGTCCGCCGGCACCGTCTCGCCGGTGAACAGCGCGCCGAACACCGAGGCGACCGGCGTCGCCCGCCGGGCTGGTGTTGACGTATTCGCCGAACGGGATGTGCGGCTGGCTGGTGACGAAGTGGTAGCTGTACGGCCCGCTGCCATGCGGCACCACCGGGATGTCGTACGCGGCGGCCATGGCGCTGACGCGCAGCGCCTCGGTTAGGCCGCCCATCCACATCACGTCCGGCTGCAGGACGTCCACCGCGCGGCTCTCGATGAGGGCGCGGAAGCCGTAGCGGGTGTACTCGTGCTCGCCGGTGGTCCACCGCATCCACGGCGCGCGCGATTTTAGCACCCGGTGGCCGTCGACGTCGTCGGGGGACAGCGCCTCCTCGATCCAGTAGACGCCGAGCGGGCGCAGCGCCTCGGCCAGGTCGAGCGCGTATTGGAGCGTGAGCGACATGTAGCAGTCGACCATCAACGGGAAGTCGACGCCGACCTTTTCGCGGTGGGCGGCGATGAACGCGACGTTGCGGCGCAGTCCGGCCGGCCCCGCCTCCGGCCCCTCGGGCAACGGCACCTTGCCACCCCAGAACCCCTGGTCGCGGTAGATGTCGGGGCGGGGGCCGGTGCAGTACAGCGTCAGCGCGTCGCGCGTGGCACCGCCGATTAGGCGGTAGACGGGCTCGCCGCGCAGCCGCCCGAGCAAGTCCCACAACGCGAGGTCGACCACGCTCAACGCCGCGACCGGCAGCCCCTTGCGCCCGTACGGCAGGCTGGCGCGATACATTTGGTCCCACATGCGGTTGATGTCGCGCGGGTCCGAGCCGACGAGGAAGCGGCGGAAGTGGCGCTCAATCAGGAAGCACGCGGGCGGACCGCCGAGGCCGGTGGCGACGCCCACGGTGCCGTCGTCGCACTCCACCTCGACCACCACGCCGCCGAGCACGGCGATGCCCCAACTGGTGCGCGACGCCTTGTATTCGGGGTAGCCGGACATCGGGTTCGAGATCAGCGTGTCGATCAGCCAGTGCCCGCCGGCGCGGTCGTGGTAGTCGCCGCCGACGCCTTGCCCGGCGATTACCCACGCCCGAACGTCGCCGATCCTCATTGCAGGTTCACAAACATGCCGCCGTCCACCAGCAGCGAAGCCCCGGTGACGTAGCGCGCGCCGTCGGACGCGAGGAACGCGATCACGTCGCCCACGTCCTCCGGCGTGCCAAGCCGCCCAAGCGGGATGCGGCGGTCGAAATACGCGCGCTTCTCCGGGTCGGCGAGGTCGGCGCGGTTCATGTCGGTCAAGATCGCGCCCGGCAGCACCGAGTTGCAGCGGATGCCGTGCGGGCCGAGGGCGACCGCCATCGACTGCATCATCGAATGCAGCCCGGCCTTGGTCGGCGTGTAGTGGGTCTGCCCCGCGCCGCCCACCAACGCGCTGATGGAGCTGGTTGCGACCATCGCACCACCCTCGCCTTGCGCCACCATCCGCTTCGCCGCCGCCTGGGCCACCAGATACGCCCCGGTCAGGTTGACCTCGACCGTGCGCCGCAGCAGCGCCTCGGGCATGTCGAGCATGTCGTGGAAGGTGCAAATGCCGGCGTTCAGCACCACGACGTCGAGCCGGCCGAACCGGGCCACCACCGAGTCCACCAGCCGGGCCGCCGTGCCGGACGCGGCGACGTCGCCCTCGATCGCGATGGCGCCCGCGACAACCCCGAGCGCGTCGGTCGCGGCGGTGTCGTCGGCGTCGGCGTCGCCGCCCCGGTGGTAGTTTATGGCGACCCTCGCCCCCTCGCGCGCCAGACACTTCGCTGCGGCCAGACCGATCCCGCGCGAGCCGCCGGTGACGAGCGCCACCTTGCCGGCCAGCGTCACGCCATGTGCCATTGCAGCGGCAGCAGATACGGAAAGCCGGTTCTGGGATCGACTTCCACGCGCATGATCGGGGCCATCCACTCGGCCCACCTTCGGTTTACGTCGGACGCCCGAAGTGCCGCGACGGTCGCGGTCAGGTCGTCGCACTCGAAGTAGCCGAACAGCGTCAGGCCGAGCTTGAAGATCGAATAGTTTCGGAGGCCGGCTTGATGAAGTGCCTCCACCATCTCCGGCCAGATCTCGTCGTGGCGGCGCTTGTACTCGTCTTCGTAACCCGGCCGGACTTCGAGCACCCAGGCGTGCGCGGTCATGGGGCGGCCCAGGCGCGAACCAGGTCGCGGGCGGCGACGGTCTCGGTCAGCACGTCCTCGTATCGCGTGTCCATGTAGTCCTGGTGGACGTACTCCACCGCGACGTGGCCCGCGAAACCTGCGTCGCGCAACGTCGCCAACTGGTCGTGCATGTTGATCGTGCCCTGGTGCATCGGGGTTTGCAGCGCGCCGGGGCGGGCTTGGCGCAGGTGGACGTGCGCCGCGTGCGGGGCGAGCGCGTCAACCTCCTCCTGACGCCAGCCCGCACAAACGAAGTGCGCGTAGTCGAGCGTGAGTTTTAGCCCCGGCACCGCCTCGAGCAACCGCAACGTGGTCGCCGGTGATTCCAGGATCGAGTGGACGTGCGGTTCAATCGTCAGCGTCACTCCCGCCGCCGTCGCGATCGGTAGCAACGCCCGCAGCGACGCGGCCGAAACTTCGATCGCGGCGTTCCGGCCCACCCCCGCGTCGAGCACGCCGGGCAGCACGAACACGGTGGCGATTTCGGCGGCCTCGCAGAACGCCACCACCCGCGAAAAGTCGGCCACGTTGCGGTCCAGGTCGGCCGCGCGCGCGAGGTGCCGATCGGCCGGCGTGGCCCCGAACAAGTGGTAGAAGCACGGCACCGGCAATTCTAACGCGCGCACCCGCGCCGCCGTCGCCTCCGGGTCGGCGAGCAACGCCTGTTTGTCCAGCGCCGGCCCGTAAAAAAAGCCGAGGTCGACGCCGTCAAAGCGCAATACCCGCGCGATCGCCACCGCCTCGTCAAGCGTGCAGCCGCGCAGCGACCACGAGGTCAGGGACAGCTTCAACGCCCCAACCCCATCGCCCGCTCGGTCGAGACGCGGATGTTTCGCATGTGACGCTCCATCGCTTCGGCCGCCGCCACCGGGTCGCGCGCCTGCATCGCGCGCAGGATTTCGTGGTGGTCGCGGACACTCTGGTCCAGCACCTCGGGGTCTTCGGAGGCTCGCCTGCGGAACTCCATGCCCAGCACGTTGAGGCTGTGCGCCACCCGCTCAAGGAACGGGTTGGCCGCCGCGTCGAGCAACGCCTGGTGGAACGCGAGGTCGGACACCCTGAAGCCGATCGGGTCGCCGACCAACCCGCCCTGCGGCCCGGCGATCTCGGCCAGCTTGGCCAGCTGCGCGTCAGTGATCCGCTCGGCCGCGCGGCGCACGACGCCACCCTCGATCAACGCGCGCGCGTCGTACAGCGCGTCCACGGTGTAGCTGTCCAGGGTGATGAAGAACTGCAGCGGCGCCAGCAGGTCCACCGCGTTGAGCGGGCTGATGAACACGCCGTCGCCTTGGCGCACCCGCACCACGCCCAGGATCGACAACCCGCGCAAGGCCTCGCGCACCACCGGCCGCGACACGCCCAGCATCAACGCGAGGTCACGCTCCGCCGGCAACTGGTCGCCGGCGCGCAGGCTGCCCGACTGCACCAACGCCAGGATGCGCCGCGCGACCTGCTCGGCCGCGTTCTCGCGCTCGATCGGGCGGAACCGCGCCAGTTCGGCGACCCCGTCAGTCACCGAGCGCACGGGTCCGGATCTGGTCGAGGCTCACCGCCAGCAGCAACACGACGCCGCGCGCCACGTTCTGCCAGAAGCTCGACACGTCCATCAGGGTCAGGCCGTTGTTCAGCGTGCCCAGGATCAGCACGGCGAGCAGCGTGCCCCACACCGAGCCGCGCCCGCCGAACAGGCTGGTGCCGCCCAGCACGACGGCCGCGATGATGGTCAGCAAGTCCTGCCCCGCCGCGTCCGGGGCACTCGCCCCCAGCATCGCGGCCAGGATCAGGCCCGAGAACGCGCCGGTAACGCCGGACAGGATGTAGAGCGTCATCAGCGTGCGCTCGACCGGGACGCCGATCAGCCGGCTCGCCTCCGGGTTGCCACCGGCGGCGTAGACGAAGCGGCCGAACTTGGTGTTCGCCAGCACCCAGCCGAGGGCGAGATACGCGAGCAGCGCCAGCACCAGCGGCACCGGCACCATCCCGAACAGCCGTCCGCTACCGATCCAGTTGAACCCCGCAACCATCAGCGGCCGGGTCAGCCCCCCCGTCAGCACCAACGCTAGGCCGGTGACGACGCTCATCATCCCCAGCGTCACGATCAGCGGGTTCAGCTTCAGCCGCGTGGTGAATACGCCGTTGACGGCGCCGATCAGCGCGCCGACCAGCAGCGCCACCACCGCGCCGGGCCACACGCCAAAGCCCTGGCCGTGCAAGAACGCCACGATCACGCCCGCCATCCCCGCCGTCGCGGCCACCGACAGGTCGAGGCCGCCGGCGATGATCAGCGGGGTCTGTGCCGCCGCCATCAGGCCGATGAACGCCATGTTGGAGCCGATCGACATGAAGTTCCGGAACGACAGGAACCACGGCGACATCACGCTGAACGCCAGCAGCACCAGCACGTAGAACGCCAGCAGCATGGCAACGCCGGCCCAACTCCGCCCGAGCAGGCCACGAACGTTGAATGCGCGAGGTGTCGCGCGTGCGACGGCTTGGCTCATGCGGGCATCCCACTGGCGGCGTCGATCAAGGCGGCGGCGGTGACGCCTGCGCCGAACCGGCTGACGACGCGGCCCCGGTCCAGCACCAGCACGCGGTCGCAGAGGCCGGCGACCTCCTCGGAGTCCGACGACACCACGATCGTCGCCAGCCCGCGCTCGGACAACCGCCGCAGCGTCGCGTAGATTTCGCGCCGCGCGCCGACGTCGACGCCGCGCGTGGGCTCCTCCAGCACCAGCAGCCGGATGCCGTCGACCAGCCAGCGCGCGAGGCACACCTTCTGCTGGTTGCCGCCGGAGAGGAACCGGATCGCCTGCTCCGGCCCCTTCGCGCGAATGCCGAGTTGCTCGATCCAGCGTTGCGCGTGCGCCCGCTCGCCGGGCACGTCCATGCGCGCACGGCTCTGAAAGCGGTCGAGAAACGGGAGCGTCATGTTCTCGCGCACGCTGAGGTCCGGCACGATGCCCTCGTGTTTGCGTTCGGCGGCGACTAACCCGATCCCGGCCGCCTTCGCGGCCTCCGGCGTACTCGGCGAGTAGGACTTTCCGTCGAGGTCCACGTCGCCGCCGTCGAGCGGCCCGAGCGCGCCGTATAGCGCGCGACCCACGACCTCGATGCCCGACCCGATCAACCCGAAGATGCCAAGCACCTCGCCCGCGCGAACGTCGAACGTGACGCCGTCGAGCCGGCCGCCGAGCGACATGCCCCGCACGTCCAGCACCACGGCGCCGGCCTCGCCGCCGACGGGCGGGTAGAGCCCCTCCATCTGCTGCCCGAGCATCGCGAACAGCACCTCCTCGCGCGACGCCTCGGAGGTCACGAACCGCCCCGCGTTGCGGCCGTCGCGCAGCACCACGATCGCGTCGGAAATCTCGAACACCTCGTCGAGGTAGTGCGAGATGTAGATCACCCCGACGTTCTGAGCCCGCAGCTTGGCGATCACGTCGAACAGCAGCCGCGCCTCCGGTTCGGTCAGGGCCGCAGTCGGCTCGTCCATCACCAGCACCCTCGCCTGCCCGGCCAACGCGCGCGCGATCTCCACCACGCGGCGCTCGGGGATCGACAGCGCCGACACCAGCAGGTCGGGCGGCAAACTCAATCCAAGCTGGGCCAGCAACGCACCCGCCTCCGCCGCCATCCGCCGCCGGTCCACCACCGGGATGCCGAGCGGCCCGCGCCGCATCGGCAGGTCGCCCATGAAGATGTTCTCGGCGACGGTGAGGTTCGGCATCACCGAAACCTCCTGCGGCAGCAAGCGGACCCCGTGCGCGATGGCGTCCTCCGGCCGGTCGAAGCGCACCGCCTCCGACCCCAGCGTGATGGTGCCGGCGTCGCGCGGGTACGCTCCGCAGAGGATCTTCATCAACGTCGACTTTCCGGCGCCGTTGGCCCCGAGCAGCGCCACCACCTCCCCCGCGCGCAGCGTCAGGGACACGGCACTCAGCACCGGCACGCCGCCGAAGCTCTTGCCGATGCCGCCCATCTCCAGCAGCGCGGGGGTGTCCATCAGTGGGTCGGGATGAGCTGCTTGTAGTCGGCCAGCTCGGGTTGTGTCGCGAGGCTCGCGAGATGCGCCTCGAACGCCGCCTGCGGGAAGGTGTAGGTGAACGTCGCGGCCGGGCCGCACTTGGCGGTGTCGTAGTATTTGCAGACGTTCTCCTTGGTCACCATCACGTGGTTGACCAGCACCGCCGGCGGCAACGCCTGCTTGGCCAGCGTGGCCAGGCCGATCGGGATCAGGTAGTTGCCGTAGCGCTCTGGGAAGTATCCGACCGAGGCCACCAGCTTCGGCTCCTTCACCAGCGTCTCGACCTCGTCGGCCCCGTTGCCGACCACGATCGCGTCGGCCTCGCGCCCGGCCTGCTGGGTGGCGCGCAACATCCCCGTGGCGGCTTGGTCGTTGATCGCGGTCATCATGATCGGCACGCCGGTCGGGATGCGGCCCAGCACGTCGCTCATTTGCGTGAACGAGTATTGCAGCGTGTTCTTGGTGTCGATCTTGAGCAGGTGGTCGGCGGGGAAGCCGGGCACGGCGGCCATGAAGCCCGCGACCTGGCCGCCGGTCCGCATCGCCGGGATGGCGCCAGACTGCGGCAGCTCGCCGATCACCACGTAGCCGGTCTTGACCTTGTCGGCGCCGAACTGGGCGACCGCCGCCTGGCCGAGGTACGAGCCGCCCATGAAACCCGACTTCGGGTTGTTGGCGCCGAAGAACGTGGCCCCCGGCATCGGGATGTCGATCGCGACCACCTTCACCCCGGCGTCGTCGAACTCCTTCATCACGGTCGGGCCGAACGCCGCGTCGGTTTGGAACTCGATCACGAAGTCCACGTCGCGGCGGGTGAAGCTTTGCGCGTTGGCGAGCGCGGTCGGGCCGTTCAGGCGATTGTCGGCGATGATCAGGTCGATCCCGGCGGCGTCGGCGTTGGTCTTGATCGCGCCTTCGACCTTGATGCCGAACGAGATGTCGCGCTGCAGGTTGGCGAACGCGACCACGTATTGCTTGCCGTTGCGCGGCTTGGTCTTGCCCATGGCGTCGGCGACCATCGCCTTGAGCTGGCCGGCGTCCAGCGCGGCTCCGCTGAAGGTGGCCGGGTCGAAGCCGTGGAAGTCGTCCGCCCGCGCGGCGTGGGTGCCGACAACGGCGACGGTCGCGAGCAGCCCGGCTAAAAACCCGATCTTCATGGCCAATCCCTCCAACGGTGGTGGACAGGTCTGTCGCCTGCCTCGTTCCGCAGAGGTAATACCAATTTACCAGCCGTGTCCAATGCTGTTTCGGCTGGTGCCGGCGTTGCCCCGCCTCACTCGCGTGGTCCTGACCCTTAGTTCGACGTCGGCTCCCGGCTTGATTTCCACTTCCAAAACTCGTGAAATAGCTTGCCATTCGTATCGCCCCATGTAGATTGTTGGCGGCGTGCAAAGGAGTTCGGATGTCGCGTGTTCATGGCTTGCTGACGTGGGGCGTGTTGGCCGCCCTCGTGCCGGGCGCCGCCCGCGCCGCCGACCCCGCCCCGGTGACGGGCGGCACGCTCGTGTATCTGGAACAGCAGGCGCACACCGCGCTGTACCCACCGGCGGGCGGCTTCTACCCGAACGGCGGCGTGCTGAACCAGATCACCGACAAGCTGACCTACCAGGACCCCGCGACGCTGAAGATCGGGCCCTGGATCGCGGAGTCCTGGACCGTCAGCCCGGACGACCGCGAGTACACCTTCAAGATCCGCGACGGCGTGACCTTCTCCGACGGCACGCCGCTCGACGCCGCCGCCGTGGCGCTAAACTATGACACCTACGGTCGCGGCAACACCGCGCTGCACCTGCCGGTGTCCGAGGTGATCAACAACTACGACCACAGCGAGGTGCTCGACCCGCACACGGTGAAGTTCTTTTTCAAGAAGCCGTCCCCCGGCTTCCTGCAGGGCACCTCGGTGATCGGCTCCGGGCTGGTGGCGCCGGCCACGCTGCGGCGCCGGCTGGACGAGCTGGGCGGTGCGGCGGCCATCATCGGCTCCGGCCCGTTCGTGGTCAGCGGCGAGACGCTGGGGCGCGAGGTCGACCTCGCCGTCCGCCCCGACTACGCCTGGGGACCGAAGGCCGCCGCCCACCAGGGCCGCGCCTACCTCGACGCGATCAAGGTCGTGGTGACGCCCGAGGACAGCGTCCGCATCGGCTCGCTGCTCGCGGGACAGGCGGACTTCATCCGGCAGCTGCAGGCGTACGACGAGAAGCAGGTGTCGGCGCAGAGCTTCCCGATCTACGCGGCCCCGACGCGCGGCGTGAACGACAGCGTCGCGTTCCGGCCCGACAACAAGCTGGTGTCCGACGTGCGGGTGCGCCAGGCGCTGCTGCACGCCACCGACGCGCATGAGATCGTTAGCACGCTGTTCTCGGCCAACTATCCGCAGGCGACCTCCGTGATCTCCTCGGTGGCGCTGGGTTATGCGGACCTGTCGGGCACGCTCGCGCACGACCCGGCGCTTGCCCGCAAGCTGCTCGACGAGGCGGGGTGGGCGGTGGGTTCCGACGGCGTGCGGCACAAGGACGGCGAGACCCTGGCGCTCGCCGCGCACGAGTCGCCGCCGCAGCCGCAGAACCGCGCGGTGCTGCAGCTGCTGGGGCAGCAATGGGCCAAGGTCGGCGTCCGGTTCACCATCCTGCAAGGCTCGGCCGGCGTCACCATCACCGACAACCTCGACCCGCAGAAGACGCCGGTGGTGGTGGCCGAGGTCGGCCGCGCGGATCCCGACGTGATCAAGAGCCAGTTCCACTTCGCCAACCGCGACGCCCTGCTGCAGAAGGGCGGGCTGAGCAGCAAGGTGCAGGGCTTCCTGGACCCCACGCTGAACGCCAAGCTCGAGGCGATCGCGGCCGAGACCGACCCGGCCCGCCGCTTGCAAGACGCGATCGACGCGCAGGCCTACCTGCTGGACCAGGCCTACGTCGTGCCCATCTTCGAGGAGCCGCAGGTGTTCGCGGGCGCGCCCTACGTGCGCGGCGTCGCGTTCGAGGCGGTGGGGCGGCCGAGCTTCTACGGCGTTTGGCTCGCGCCGCACTGAGGGAAGGTGGAGTGACGAGGCATCTTGTCGGGCGGTTGGGTCAGGCCATCCTGGTGCTGTGGGCCGCGTACACGGTGGCCTTCGTGCTGCTGCAGGCGCTCCCGGGCGACGCGCTGCTGATCAAGTTCCAAAACCCCGACATGGGTCTCAGCGCCGAGCAGATCGCCGACATCCGCGCCTCCTACAGCGCCGACGATCCCATGCTGCTGCGTTACGCGCATAGCATCGGCCACACCCTGCGCGGCGACTTCGGATACTCGGTCCAGGACGGCGTGCCGGTCGCCGAGTTGCTGCGGACCGCCCTGCCCGCGACCGCGCGACTGGCCGGGCTCGGCTTCCTGCTCGCGGCGGCGCTGGCGGCGGGCGTGGCGGCGCTGTCGAGCCTGGCGCCACGATGGCTGAGGGGGGCGGCGCGGGCCCTGCCGTCGCTGTTCGTCTCGCTGCCGACGTTCTGGCTCGGCATCGTGCTAATCCAGGTGGTGTCGTTCCGCCTCAAACTGATCCCGGTCATCAGCCCCGGGTTCTGGCAGGGGCTGGTGCTGCCGGTGGTGACGGTCGCGGTGCCGATTTCCGCACCACTGGCGCAAATCCTGATCCGCAGCATGGACGACGCGCTGGCCCAGCCGTACGTCGCGGTGGCGCGCGCGAAGGGGGCGTCGCGCGGGCGGGCGCTGTGGCGCTACGTGGTGCCCAACGCGATCCTGCCGCCGCTCACCATCGCCGGCATCCTGCTGGGCGAACTGGTGGCCGGCGCCGTGATCACCGAGACGGTGTTCGGCCTGAACGGCCTCGGCACGCTGACGCAACAGGCGGTCGCCAACCAGGACACCTCCGTCCTGCAGGCGGTCGTGGTGCTGGCGGCCTGCGGGTTCGTCGCGATCAACCTGGTGGTGGACCTGCTCTACCCGGTGCTCGACCCGCGGCTCGCCCGCCGGAGGGTGGCGGCTTGAGCGGGCTGCAGGCCATCCAGGCGGTGGCGGCCCCCACCGCGACGCCCGGCGCGCGCCGGCGGCTCGGCCGGGTTCGGCCCGGGCTGGTGCTGGCGTGGCTGGTGGTGGCGGTGGTCGCGCTCTGGGCGGTGGCTCCGGGCCTGTTCACCGGCTACAGCGGCACCGACGGCGTGGCGGGCCAACAGCTGCGGGCGCCCTCGGCCGCCCACTTCCTCGGCACCGACCAGCTTGGCCGCGACGTGTTCGCCCGGATCGTGTATGGCGCGGTCAACTCGCTCGCCGGCGCGGTGGTGGCGGTGGCGGTGGGGTTGGCGGTCGGCACCACGCTCGGCGTGGTCGCGGGCGCGCTGGGGGGTGTGGTGGACGCCGCCGTGATGCGGGCGGTGGACGTGCTGCTGTCGATCCCGAGCCTGCTGCTGTCGCTGTCGATCATCGTGCTGCTGGGGTTCGGCACGGTCCACGCGGCGATCGCCGTCGGCATCGGCGCGATCGCCAGCTTCGCCCGGCTGGTGCGCTCCGAGGTGGTGCGGGTGCGCGGGCTCGACTATGTCGAGGCGGCCTATGGCAGCGGTGGCACGGTTCGCGCCGTGTTGTGGCGGCACGTGCTGCCGAACTCGCTGACCCCGGTGGTGGCGTTCGCGGCGTTGCAGTTCGGCAGCGCCATCCTGTCGATCTCGACGCTGGGCTTCCTCGGCTACGGCGCGCCGCCGCCGACGCCCGAGTGGGGGCTGCTGATCGCCGAGGGCCGCAACTACATCTCGACCGCGTGGTGGCTGACCACCTTCCCCGGCGTGGTGGTGGTGCTGGTGGTGCTGGCGGCCAACCGCATCAGCCAGTCGGTGCGGGCCGCTTGACCCCGCCCGTGCTGGAGGTGGAGGGGCTGTCGGTCTCCTACCGCGACGCCGACACGCGGCAGCGCGTGGTCCACGATTTGTCGTTGCACGTGGGCGCGGGCGAGACGGTGGCGCTGGTGGGCGAGTCCGGCTCCGGCAAGACGACCACGGCGCAGGCGATCCTCGGGTTGCTGGCCGAGGGCGGCCGGATCGACGGGGGCGCGGTGCGGCTCGACGGCACCGACATCGCGCACTGGCCGCAACGCCGGCTGGACGCGGTGCGCGGGGCCCGGATCAGCCTGATCCCGCAGGATCCCGGCGGCGCGCTCGACCCGGTGCGCACCATCGGCCGTCAAGTCGCCGAGATCCTCGAAATCCATCGCCGCGGCGGGCGGCGGGCGATCGAGTCCCAGGTTGTCGAGTTGCTGGCCCGCGTCGGCCTGCCGGAGCCGGCGCGGCGCGCGGGGCAGTATCCGCACCAGCTGTCCGGCGGCATGAAACAGCGCGTGCTGATCGCGATCGCGGTGGCGCTGCGCCCGGCGCTGATCGTCGCCGACGAGCCGACCAGCGCGCTCGACGTCACCGTGCAGCGTCACATTCTGGACTTGATCGACGAACTGCGGCGGCAAGACGGGACGGCGATGCTGCTGGTGACGCACGATTTGGGTGTCGCCGCCGACCGCGCCGACCGGCTGGTGGTGATGCGGCACGGCCGGATCCAGGAGCAGGGCCGCACCGCCGACGTGATCGCCGCCCCGCACAGCCCGTACACGCGGCAGTTGCTGGCCGACCGGCCCGGCCGGCTGCCCGCCCGTCGGCCAACGCCGGCGCGGGCCGACCACGCGATCGTGGTCGAAGCGCTGGGGCACGACTACGTGGACGCCGGCGGCCGTTCCAATTGCCCTCGTTTCCGTCGGCCCCGAGCGCGCCGCGTTCGCTCAAGTACTGTAAAGGTCGGCGCTCGAATGCGCGTGTCGCGAATCTGCCAAGGACGTGCGACACGCCGTCAATGACGTAAGGTTGCTGCATATCGAGCCGATAGATGAGATATCGGACTCGGATGTCCGGTGATCACGGCCATGGCAGGCCCGCCGGCGAGTCTCCTCGAGAGCTCGCACAAGGTCGCATTTGGATAGCTATACGTCGTCGTTGGCGGATATGACGCAGCGATTGCGGGACCTGTGGGGCGCTCAGAACCGCAGCGTCCGAATTCTTATGGGAATGGTCGGCGGAGCGCTTGTGGTCGGCGTTGCTATTTTCGCGTTCATGCGCATGCGCGGTCCCGACTACGGCGTATTATTTGCAAATTTAGGACCTGACGACGCGAGCGCCGTCGTGACGAAACTCAAGGACGGCAAGATTCCGTATACCTTGAGTAACGGCGGCACGACGATTTTAGTACCGCAAGAAAGCGTCTATGAAGAGCGCGTGCTGCTTGCCGGTGAGGGCACCGTCAAAGGCGGCGGTTCCGGTTACGAGCTGTTCGACAAGATGAATTTCGGCATGACCGATTTTCAAGAGAAGATCGCAAAACAGCGGGCGACCGAAGGCGAACTTCAACGCACGATCGCCGGACTCACGCCTGTCGAATCGGCGCGCGTTCATCTCGCTTCGCCCGAAGCATCGCTGTACAGCTCGGTGCAAGAACCGACGACGGCTTCGGTTGCGATCAAAACCAAACCCGGCATGCAATTGGGACCAAGTGAAGTACGCGGTATCACGCAGCTCGTCGCCAATTCCGTCGAAGGTCTCAAAGCCGACAACGTGACCATCGTCAATCAGGACGGAAACGTGCTCGTGCCGTCAGCCGGCGATCCGAGCGATCCGGCAGTTGCAGCGCAAGCCGGCGCCCTGAAATTAACGCAAGAGCAGCTCGTTGCCAAACAGCACTTCGAGACGAACCTGCAAGAAAATATCCAAGGACTGCTCGACGCCGTAATCGGCCCGCATCGGTCCGCGGTGCGCGTTGCGACCGATATGAATTTCGATGCAAACGAGAGCGAATCGAAAACGTATGCACCGCAAGGCACCGTCCTATCGCAACAGACGGAAAAAGAACAGTATGCCGGTACGCCGCCCAAGGGCGGCGCCGGCGGTGTCCCCGGTACGTCGTCCAATAGCGTGCCGAGTTATCAAGGTGCGCAGTCCGGTACGTCCTCGGGAAACTACAAAAAGTCCAAAGCAACGGTCAACTACGACATTACGGAACAAAACAACAAACACGTCGATGCACCGGGTAAACTCACCCGTGAAAGTGTCGCGGTACTCGTCAACGTTCCGGGTGCGCCGGCAGCAACGGCGGTCGCCGGTGCCGCCGGTACGGCAGCGATCAGCGCGTTGCCGCAATATACGCTCGCCGCCGCCGACATCATCAAAATAAAAAATGTCGTCGCTGCCGCCGCCGGCATCGATCCGACCCGCGGCGACCAAATTTCGGTCGAAGCGATTCCGTTCGCACCGCTGCCCGAGCCCGTCGTCGAACGCGTGCAAACCGTCTTCGGCCTGCCCGTGTCGGTGCTTGTGGCGGTCGGTCTGGTGACGCTGTTGGGACTTGCGGGCTTCATGGCACTGCGCATGCGCCGGCGTCCGGCCGGCGCCGATGCAGCGGCCCAGTTGCCGTCGTTCGACTCGTCGCTTGCCGAGCAACTGCCGTCATTCGCCGATCATCCGATGCTCGAAGGCTCGGCAGATCTTTCTCTACCGATCCGTTCGGCCGCCGATCTCACGCGCGAACAAATGATCGAATACGTTACCGGGGTCGCCAACGAGAATCCCGACAGTATCGCAAAACTTGTCAAGCTCTGGCTTGCGGAGTAGAGGCGCCATGTCCATGATCAGCGATGGTCCGATCGGTAATCCGGGCAGCTTCGACCTCATCGTGCCGCGTGCGCCGTTGGCAACGGTAAACGCACCGGTCAGCCGTGAGATGGCCGGTCCCGAAAAAGCAGCGATCTTGATGATCACGCTGGGCATCGATCTTTCGGCGAAGCTCTTTAAATTTTTGCGTCAAGACGAAGTCGAACTCGTCGTGCTCGAGATCGCGAAAATTTCGACGGTCTCCATCGAAAAGCGCGACGCGGTCATTCAAGAAGCGTATCAACGCGCGATCGCGCTTAAGTACATCAACGAAGGCGGCATCGAATATGCCAAAGAGATTCTCGAGCGTTCGTTCGGCGCCGGTCAAGCCGACGACGTTACGACGCGCCTGTTTGCCGCGCTCAAACATGACAGTCCGCTCGAACTCGTCAAGAAAACCGAACCGGCGCAACTCCTTGAATTCATCAAAGAAGAACATCCTCAGACGATCGCTTTGATCTGCGTGTATATGGCGGCCGAATCGGCCGGCGTGGTGATCTCCGCGCTCGACCCCGAATTACAGGGCGAAGTCGCAATGCGGATCGCAATCCTGCAAAAAACGGCGCCGGAAATCTTAGAACAGCTCGATGAATTGCTAGGCCGCCGGTTACTGGTAAGCGGTGCGGATTCAACCAAAGCGGGCGGCGTGCAGTCGCTCGCGACGGTCATGGGCTATGTCGATCGCGCGACCGAACGGAACATTCTCGACGGTCTCATCAAACGCGATCCGGTGATCGCCGAAGAAGTGAAGAGCTTGCTCTTCGTGTTCGAAGACATCATCAAGATGGACGATCGTGCGGTGCAGCGCGTGCTCAAAGACGTCGACAGCAAAGATCTCGCGCTTGCGCTCAAAACCGCCGTACCCGAACTGCTCGAACACATCTACAAGAACATGTCGACGCGAGCCGCCGCGACACTCAAAGAAGAGATCGAAATTTTGGGTGCCAAGCGGATGTCCGAAGTCGGCAAAGCACAGCAAAATGTCGTCGACGTCATTCGCACGCTCGAGGAAAGCGGCCAAATCGTCATTGCGCGCGGTTCGAACGAAGAAGCCTTGGTCTAACGGCGCGCCATGGGCAAAGTCATCAAAGGCTCTCCGGCAAATCCGGAGCGCTACACCGTTGCCATTCCGGTGTTCGTCCCGCCGCCGCGCGCGTACGAAGTTCCGGAAGGTGACCCCAATGGTGTGCCCGACTTTGATTCGGCTTTTGCACTCGACTCGGCGCTCTTGGAGCCGGCCGCGCCGCCCTTCGATCTCGACGCCGTCAACGCGCAAGCGCAAGCACTCATCGACGATGCCGCGCGCGACGCGCAGACTTCGGTCGATGAAGCAACGTCAACGGCCCGTGTCATCGTCGACGAAGCCAACGCCCAAGCCGTGAAAATCAGCGACGATGCGCGTCGCGCGGGCGAGGCGGCCGGTTACGCTGCGGGCGTGCAGTCGGCGCACGACGAGATGAACGACATGTTGGATGCGCTGCGCGATCTGCTCGAAGCCGGCGCCGCCGAACGGCACGCGCTCATCGATTCGGCCGAACCCGAACTCGTGCGGCTCGCCGTTGCGATCGCCGAGCGGGTGTTACATCAGCAAATTGCACTCGATCGCGGCGTGGTGGTCGAGATGGCGAAAGCCGCGATCGCACGGATCGTCGACCGCGAGAAAATAACCGTTCGGGTGAATCCGGCCGACGTCGAGCGCATGCGCGAACATCGCGAACAATTGCTCGCCCTGGGCGACGTAAAAACGATGCGGGTGATCGAAGATCAGCGGGTCGATCGCGGCGGCGTCATCATCGAAACCGACGCCGGCAGCATCGATGCGAAAATCTCGACGCAACTCAGCGAAGTGCGAAAGATCTTGCACATTGTCGATGATATCATTGTCGAACCGGCGCCTTTGCCGATCGTCGATGACGTCATGAGCGAAGCCCGAGCGTCGTAACGGATGGCGCAGCACGAGTCGCGACCGGCGGTGTTTCGCGCCGACCGGTATCTCACCGATTTGCGCTCCGGCGATCTCATTCGCCATAACGGCAAAGTCCGGCAAGTTATCGGCGTGGTCGTTGAATCGAACGGCCCGTCGATGTCGATCGGCGAGACGGCAAACATCATCTACAAGCGCAATGCGGCTCCGGTGCTCGCCGAAGCGGTCGGCTTTCGAGACCGCAACGTGCTGCTGATGCCTTTGGGCGAACTCGGCGGCATTAGCGCCGGCTCCGACGTCGTTTCGCTCGGAAAACCGCTCCAAGTCGGCTTGTCGAACGGACTGCTGGGCCGCGTTCTGGACGGCATGGGACGGCCGCTCGACGGCAAGGGCCGCATCGTGGATGCCGTTCACTCGCAAATTACCGGCACGCCGCCCAACGCATTAACGCGCCGGCGCGTCGACTCACCGCTTTCGCTCGGCGTGCGCGCGATCGACGGATTGCTGACCTGCGGACGCGGTCAGCGCGTCGGCATCTTCGCCGGCAGCGGCGTCGGCAAGTCGACGGTGTTGGGCATGATCGCGCGTAATACCGAAGCTGACGTCAACGTCATCGCGCTCGTCGGCGAACGCGGCAAAGAAGTGCGGGATTTCGTCGAACGCGATCTCGGCGAAGCGGGCTTGCGGCGGTCCGTCGTCGTGGTTGCAACGAGCGACCAACCCGCGCTGGTGCGAATCAAGGCGGCGTTCGTGGCGACGCGAATTGCCGAATACTTCCGTGACGCCGGGCTCGATGTGATGTTGATGATGGACAGCGTCACGCGTTTTGCGATGGCCCAGCGCGAGGTGGGTTTAGCGATCGGCGAACCGACGACGACGCGTGGCTACACGCCGTCGGTTTTCGCATTACTCCCGAAATTGCTCGAACGTGCCGGCACCTCGGAGACCGGAACGATTACCGGGCTCTATACGGTTCTCGTCGACGGCGACGACATGAACGAGCCCGTCGCCGACGCGGTGCGCTCGATTCTCGATGGACATATCGTGCTGTCGCGCAAACTTGCCGCCGCCAATCACTATCCGGCGATCGACGTGCTGGCAAGCATCAGCCGCGTCATGTCCGACGTCGTTTCACCCGCGCACGGCGCCGCGGCGTCCGCCGTCCGCGATCTCATGGCAACCTACCGTGAAGCCGAAGATCTCATCAACATCGGAGCGTACGTGGCCGGGTCGAATCCGCGCGTCGATCTGGCGCTCGCGCGCTACGAAGATATACGCGCGTTTCTGCGCCAAGGCGTCAACGATCAATCGACGTTTGGCGACGCCGAAACGGCGATGGTTGGTCTGGGATGACATCCCGGTTTCGTTTTCGTCTCCAACCGGTGCTCGAACACCGCGAGCGCATTCTCGACGAGCGTCAACGCGTTTTTGCGCAGAAGCAACGCGACGTCGCCGAGGCGGAAGCAACGGCTGCGGCGCTCGAGGCGGAGCGCGAGAAGCAACGCGCTGCCTTGACGCGCGATCATACGCGAATCGACGTCGATGCGTTGCGCGCAACGTACGCACATCTTGCGTACCTGGATCGGTCGATCGCCGATCACGCGGTTCGCCGCGCCGCGTGCAGCGCGGAACTCGCGCGCGCGCAACACGAACTGGTCGCTGCGAATACCGACCGTAAAGTTCTCGAGACGCTCAAAGCACGGCGATTCGAGGCGCACCGCGCCGACGAAGCGCAGCTCGAGCAGCGCGACGTCGACGATCAAAACGCCCGCCGCTACGTCCGCATCCTCAAGCCCGAAGGGAACGACACATGAGTACGACCGCTGCTCCGGCCCGGAAAAAAGGCTTCCCCATCGTTCTCGTGCTGGTTCCGGTCGCCGTCGTCGCCGCGCTCGTCTTGGCGTTCAGCTTGCCGGCGACACATGCGCTCTTGCTCAAAAGTCCGCTCGCTCCGCTGCTGGCGAAGCTTGGACTTGCCGCGTCGGCTACACCCGGCGGCGCAAAAGCGGTCGCCGCTGACCCGAGCGTTCAAATCAAACGCTTGAACGACGAGCTCGAAAGCGACCGCAAAGCACAAGCGCAGAAAGATGCACGCATCAGCGCCTTACAAACGCAGGTTACGCAGCTGCAAGCCGTGCCCTCGCCGCCGGCTGTCGAACGTCCCGCAACGACGCCCAAACCGTCGCCGACAGCCGTTCCGGCAGCCGTGAAAAACACGGCCGCCTACTGGGCCGGCATGGATCCCGACAAAGCCGCCGAGATCGCCAAGCACCTCCCGGATTCGTACGTCAAAGCCGTCTTCAGTCAAATGCCGCCCGATGCCGTAGCGGAAATAATGAACGTCATGCCGCCGAAGGTTGCCGCTAAAATCACCGCCGACGGCGGTGCCGATCCGCCCTAAGGCGCAGGCTCGATTTCCACGATGCTGCAGCCGTGTGCTGCGCCGCCGGCGATCGGTCGCACACGGCCGTCGTACACGCTGAGCGATTGATCGGCGGAGATCGCGCGGTATGTGAAGCGAAACGATTCGCCTTGGCCGGCCCGGCGCAACACGACCAGGAGTGAAAGCGTCGCGCCGGTGTCATCGGCGATCTGAACGGAGGTTTCCGTCGAACCGCTGTAGATCGCTCGAAAGCCGGCATTGGCCGCCACGACCGCGCCGTGCGCGTCGACCGCGGCAATGGCTTTAGGCAGCTCGTCGACGATTGCCGCGAGCGCGGCGGCCGCGCTTTCCGCCGCCACCTTTGCGGTCTCGCCGATCGCTCGCTGCTCTTCGAGATCGGTGGTACGTGCCGCATGATCGGCGTTCGCGGTGTTCAGCTCTTCGATCGTTGCTTGAAGCTCTTCGTTGAGCGTTTCAAGCTCTTCGTTCGTTGCTTGCATCTCTTCGTTGAGCGTCTCGACTTCTTCGGTGGCCGCCGCGGCTTCTTCGGTATTGATGACCAGCGCATCGTTTTGCGCGCGTAGTTCGGAATTCACGACGGCGAGTTGACGGTTCGCTTCGACCAGGCTGCGTTGCCGATCGCGCGTCAACGCTTGCGCGCCGCGTAATTTCTGCAGTTCCGCCGATTGCGTGACGATCGTCTGCTCGGACGTCCGCCGCGCCGCTGAAAGTTCGGTGACGTCGACGGCAAGGATCACGGCACCCGACACGTCGCCTTTGCCTTCGGCGACTTCGGGATAGCATGAAACCGTCACGTACCGAACGGAGTCGCCGCCGGCGAGGGCGATTTCTTCGCCGCCGATCGCCGGCTCTTGATTGCGCAGCGCGGCGTCGAGTAACGTCCGAACGGCAAACGCCGAGTCCGGCGCGATCAGATGGACGAAATCGGCGCCGACCGCGACGCCGTGAATGGTGAACATCTCGCGAGCGCTGGCGTTGATGGCCAAAATATCGTAACGTCGATCGACGAGGACCACGCCGATCGACGAGTTAGTGAGGAATGCGCCGAGCTTTTCATTGATCGTGACGCGCGCGTCGCGCGCCGGTTCGAAGGCGGGAAACGGCCGGCGCGGCCGTTCGAGCTCGCGCGTGGCGGTAAACGGCCGGTGAATTTGAGCGGGTGGAATCATAACGCGTTCACCATAGCGGCGGAAAATACGCAAAGCGGGATCGACGGCGCTAAAGAATTGTTCGAGCGGATTGCTGGTCTCGGCTTTACCGAGAATGAGATAACCGCCGTTGCGCAAGCTGAACGCCAGAATTTGCAGCGTGCGCAGCTGCAAGTCTTTCGAGAAGTAGATGAGTACGTTCCGGCAAAGCGCCAGGTCCATCCGTGGGAACGGCGCGCGCTGGCCGAGGTCGTGCTGCCCGAATACCGTCATCAGACGAATGGTCTTGTTCACTTCCCAACCGTCGTCGACGGCGGTGAAGTACGTCTCGACCAAATGCGGTTCGAGGTGTGCGATGCTATCATGCGGATAGATGCCGCGGCGCGCAAACGAAATCGCGGTTTCATCGATGTCGGTCGCAAAAATCCGAACGTTGATCGGGTCGGCGATATCGCGCAGCGTCTCGCGGACGACCATCGCCAGCGAATACGCTTCTTCGCCGGTGGCACAGCCCGCCGACCACAGCCGTAGCTCGCGTCCGCCGGTGCTTTGCACCTGAGCGATCAAATCCGGAACGATCGTCTTGCGCAATGCCTCGAACAGCTCGGCATCGCGAAAAAATTCGGTAACCTTGATCAAAAACGTGCGCACGAGCCGCTGCAGTTCGCCCGGTGTCGCGTCGAGGTAATCGAGATACGCCGGAATGGTTCGGCAGCCCACGGCGCCGATCTGTTGTGCCAGCCGGCGCCGGATGGTGGCGGGCTTGTAATGCGAGAAATCGATGCCGCTGGCGGCTTTGACCCGGTCGAGCAGGTCGTGCAGCGCCGGGAGGTCGTCCGGGAGTTCGATCGCTTCATTGACGAGTCGCACGAGTTCGCTGCCGATCCGCTCGGCCGGGACGATCAAATCGACGGTGGTTGCGTCGAGCGACGCGGGCATCGACGGAAACGCGGCCGTCATCGGATCTTCGATGATGACCGTGCCGCCGTGCTCCTTTACCGAGCGCGCGCCGTCCGTGCCGTCCGAACCAAGACCGCTCAAGACCACCGCGATCAGCCGGTCGCCGAAGATTTGCGCCGCGCTGAGGAACAGCAGGTCGACCGACGGCTTCGGACGGTCGTGCGTTTCGCCGACACTGATCGAGACCGAATGATCGGTTATTTCAGCATGCCGGTCGGCCGGTATGACATAGACGCTTCCCGGTTCGAGCGACGTGCTGCGCGTCACGCCGACGACGTGCATCGCGGTCCGCCGGCTCAAAATCGAGGCGAGATTGCTCGGCACCCGCGGGTCGAGATGTTGCGCGACGACGACGGGCGCCGGAAAGTTGGCCGGCAAGGCGCCCAGTACCCGAGTCAACGCCTCGATTCCGCCGGCTGACGAGCCCGTTACGATCAATCTGCTGTGGTCAGCCGGCGCCGGCAAATCAGTCACGCCGGTATGTTCGCTTTTTACCTTGCGCTCAACTTCGTGCCGGAATTGCCGACAACTCGGTACATGCCGCACTTCGGCATTCGAAACGAGGTGAGAGTGAGTCCCGTCATCCTCAATCTAGATGCCGCGCTCGTCAAGGGTACGGCCAACAAAGCGCCCGATGGGCTGCCGGATCCGGCCGCGACGGCGGACGCCTTCGGTACCCTGCTCGCCGCGAAGCTTCAGACGGCTCCGGCCAAAGCGGTGCAACCGTCGCTGCCGGCCGTCGCGCTGAGTGCAACCAAGCTCGAAGCAAAGATCGAGAAACTGCTCGTAAGCGGTGCCTCGCAAACCGAGATCGTTGCCAAACTGGCCGCCGGCCTGGCCGCGACGGTCGCCGCAAAACTCGGTGATAGCAGCGCACATGCGCGCCAGCAACTGCAAGCGGTCTTCGCTCGAGCGCTTGCGCCACCCGCCGACGGCGGCGGTGCGCAATCGATCGCCGAAAGCGCGCGCGCACTCGCGCAACGTTTTCGGAAGATCGAAAAGCTTGCAGACGCGGTCGCTGCAGCCGACCCGGGACAGCTGAATCAACTCGCGGGGACTTTCTTGGACGCCGGCTCGGCGAAAGAAACCCCGGTCCCGGCTCAAGTTCCGAACGCGACGGGAACCGATCGCTCATCGGCTGCCCACCGTCGAGAATCCGGCGCGCAAGCCGCCGCAGCACCGGCCGCCGATGCCGCAGCGTCGGCCGAAATCCCGGCAGTGCACGCCTTTGCGCCGGCGGTTGAAACGGCATCCACGGCGATACCGGTACCGGCCATCGCGGCGCCCGCGCCGGTTGCTGCGAGCGCCGCACTCACCGGCTTGCCGGCGGAAGCACCGGCAAGCAAACCGGGAGCGGTCGCAAACGTTCCGACGCAAATTACGGCGGGCGACGGACGCCGCGTGACGATCGATCCGGCTTCGGCCGTCGCCGGTAACGGCGACACGGTCTTGGGGCGCGTCTTGACGCGAGCGGCACTCGCTGCCGACGCTCGTCAAGCCGTCAGCTTCGCCGTCGCAACGGCGGCGCGTTCGTCCGCGAATTCAACCGGCTCGGCGAAACCGCAGCTGGGCGATGCGGCCGTCGCGGCGTTCGTCAAGGCATTCGAGGCGGCGGTTACGCCGGTAGGCGATGGCGCCCCGGCGGCCGCCGCGGCCGTCCCGCCGGCGCCGGCATTTGCACCCGCGGTAGCACCGTTCCGCATCGAGCCGGTCATGCCGGCTGCGGCCGGCGCCGGTGCCGCGCATACGCCGGCCGCCGATTCAACGGCGATTGCCGATCAAGTTCTGCGCGGCATCGCGATGCGCTCGACGGGTGCATCGTCGGAAATGCGGCTGTCACTCAAACCCGAGTCGCTCGGGGATGTCAACGTGAAACTTACCGTCACGGCCGGCAATGTCACAGCGCATGTCATCGCCGATACGCCCGAAGTGCGGGATGCGCTCGTTGCCGCACAACCGCAGCTCACCAAGTCGCTGGCCGACGCGGGTCTCAAGCTCGACGCTCTGACCGTCGACTTGTCCGGCAACGGCTTTGCCGGCTTCTCGCAACATGACAACGATCGGGCGCACCGTGACGGCGAGCAAGCCGCAGCGGTCGCCCGCGCCGCTCACGATAACGACAGCGACGATGCGACGCTCGACGCGATTCCGTCATTCGCCCCTTCGACGTCGGGCGCCGGCGATTATAATTACTTAGCTTAAAGCGGGAGCATCATCATGGCCCTTACGTCTATTGCCGTTCCGAGCAACAATTTGCTCGACGGCGTCACTGCAGTGCCGGCGCAAACGACCGCCGCAACGAACGGCTCGGCGCCGACTGCAACGGACTTTCTCGCGCTGCTCACGACGGAACTCAAGAATCAAGATCCGCTCAACCCGGTCGACAGCACGCAGTCGGTCGCCCAACTCGCGCAATTTTCAGCGCTGCAAGCAACGACGAGTCTGTCGAATAATTTCGCTGCGTTCGAATCGAACTTCTCGGTCGAGCAGGCCAGCGGTTTGCTCGGTGACAGCGTGACCGTCTCGACCGCTGATGCAAGCGGCAACGCTTCGACAATCTCGGGTACGGTGAAGTCGATCCAAGTCATCAATGGTGCACCGCAGTTTACGATGGTCGATGCGAGCGGTAAATCGATCGTCGATGCAAATGGAACTGCGCTGCAGTTCGGGACCTCGCAAATCGTTGCAATCGGGAAATAGCCGGTGGCTGAACCGATCGATCTCAATCGTATTGCGCCGCCGCCGATCGGCGCTGCGCGTCCCGCCGGTATTCCGGTTACGCTACCGCCGCCGGGCGCCGCACCGTTTCGCGATGTCCTGCGCGATTCGGTCAGCGCTCCGGCCGCCGGAGCGCCGCTCAAGTTCAGCGCGCATGCCCTGGCGCGGCTTGAATCACGGAATATCAAATTAACGACCGACGACGTTGCGCGGATGAACTCCATGGCCGATCGCGCGGCGGCGAAGGGCTCGAAACAGTCGCTGTTTCTAATGAACGACGTTGCGATGGTGGTGTCGATCAAGAACCGGACGGTCATCACGGCAGTCGATCACGATTCGATGAAAGAGAACGTCTTCACCAATATCGATTCAGCTGCAATTATTAAGTAATTCGCACTGCCACTGAAGTACACACAACACTCGCGAAGCGGACCTCACATCGAGGGGCTTCGACCGTGCCGCCGATAGAACGACGCGGCGCGGACTACCTATGAAAGGTCGATAACATGCCCTCCGATTCAATGAACATCGGCGTTAGCGGAATGGACGCCTATCAAGCTCAGATCGACGTTATCTCGAATAACATTGCGAACGTCGGCACCGTCGCGTATAAAGGCCAGAATTTAACGTTTCAGGATTTGCTGTATCAAACCCAGCAACCGGCTTCGGCGCCGACGAAAACAAACGGCGGCGTCGACAACCAGCAAGTCGGCATCGGCGTCAAAGTCGGTGCCACCGACACCGACACGAGTCAGGGCGGCGTTCAAACGACCGGCGTCAACACGAACATGATGATTAACGGCGACGGCTACTTCATACTCAATAACTCCGATGGTACCGGCGCAGCGAAATACACGCGCAACGGAGATTTCTCGCTCAATCAGGATGGTTTGCTGTACGATCCCACGAGCGGCTTGGGCGTCATGGGCTTCACCGCAGACTCGACCGGCAACGTTACGTCGTCCGGCGCACCCGGCCCGATCCAAATACCGATCGGCTTGAAAACGCAAGCCACCGGAACCGGCTATGGAACGAAGCTCGGACCGACCGGCGATACCGTCTACGACGTGCAGTACGGTGGAAGTCTGGACTCACGGCAGTATGCCGCGGCCGTCTCGAACGGCGGCGTCACGCCCGCCATGCAGGCACCGGTCGGTATCACCATTTACGATTCGCTGGGAGCGCCGCATCTCGTCACCGCAACGTTCTCGCCGCAGCTTTCGAACGGCGGCGTGGCCTTACCGTTCGCAGTGACCAATGCATCGGGTGCCGCCGTGACGGCGGCCACCGAGTGGTCGTATACGCTCTCGTCGAGCGATCCGGGCATGAACTTCCAAAACGGCGCAACGACGAATTCGCCGACGTCGGCCACGCAATACGCGTTCTTCGACCAAGCGGGTCAATTCATCAACACCTCTTCGGTCGCTGCTCCGGCCGCCGCCGGTTCGGTGCTGGGCGGTGCGAACGTCCATCAAGCCGGCGCTCTGCCGTCCGCAGCGGCCGGTGACCAGGTTACCATTACGAAGTGGGCCTCACCCGGCGGTGCGAACAACGGTACGACGCAAACGCCGACGCCCGGGCCGATCGGCCTCGATCTGTCCGGGATATCGAGCACCGCGCTTGACAGTCAAGTCAATCCGCTGCACCAAAACGGATTCGCACCCGGGACGCTGTCCAACATTTCGGTCGGCCAAGACGGTACGATCACCGGTGCGTTTACCAACGGTCAATCACAAACGCTGGCGCGTGTCGCGTTGGCGACGTTTCAGAACGAACAAGGACTGACCCGCATCGGTAGCAGCCAATACACGGCATCGGCGAATTCGGGCGCGCCGCAAATCGGAACGGGCAACAGCGGACGCTTCGGTGCCGTCGTCGGTGATTCGCTCGAATTGTCCAACGTGTCGATCGCCGATCAATTCACCAAGTTGATTACGGCGCAAAATGCGTTTACGGCGAATAGTAAGAGCATCACGACCGCCAATCAAGACGATCAAACCGTCATCGGACTCATTCGCTGACAACTCCGCCGAACGCCGATCGCCGGGTGGATGAATGATGCGCGCCGGCGTCTCGCTGTGTATGATCGTGAGGGACGAAGAACGGTTCCTCGACGAGGCTTTGCACAGCGTCGCCGGAGTCGTCGACGAGATTTGTATCGTCGATACCGGTTCGACCGATCGTACGATCGAGATCGCGCACGCGCACCGCGCGCACGTCGTACGATCGGAATGGCACGACGATTTCGCCCGTGCGCGCAATGCAGCGCTGGCGCTGGCCACCCGGCGCTGGATCTTCGTGCTTGACGCCGACGAGCGTCTGGCGAGCGGTTCACGGGCGGCGCTTGCGGCGATCGGAGCAACGCGTCCGGCCGGACGCGGCAAGTGGATCGCTTGCCGCAATCTTACCGACACGCACCCCGGTTCGGGGGCGATGACGAATGCGCTCGTGCGCATCTTTCCGAACGATCCACATCTGCGGTACCGCAACGCGATCCACGAGTTCGTCAGTCGGGACGGCAGCGATCGCGGGTTAGCCGCCGATCCGACCTCCATCGAGATCGTTCACCACGGTTATCTAAGCGACGTTAGCGCCGAGCGCAACAAAGCCGAACGCAACCTGCGTATGTCGCGCACGGCAGCGGCGCACGCACCGCACGATCCATTCGCACACTACAATTACGGCATGGCGCTGTTGCTCGGCGACGATCGTAGCGGAGCGATTGCGGCCTTGCGTACGGTGCGGTCGCTGACGCGCCAGACGCCGCGCGGTTACTGCCTGCATGCACTCGTCGTGCTGGCGGAACTTACGGCCGACGATGATGATATTGCAGCGGCGCTCGCATTCGTTCACGAAGCATTGCAGCTGGTACCGAACTACTCGAACGCTCACTTCGTGCTGGGCAAACTGCTCGTACGCACGAACGATCTCTTCGCCGCCCGCGACGCGTTCGGCCGCGCGATTGCAGCCGGCGCGCATGACGGCGAGCAATTCGTGGTCGATAATGAAATAGCGATTTGGAAAGCGCACAGCGAGATCGGCGCGACGCTAATGCTCGAGGAGCGGTATCGTGAAGCGTTGGCATGGTTCGAGTTGGCGGCGAGCGCCCGGCCTGCAGCGCAGCCGCTGCTGCTCAATCGTGCCAAGTGTCATGAAGCGCTCGGCGATAACGTTGCGGCCGAGGCGCTGTTCGGCGCCGCGTTCAGGGCGGACTGTAACGAAACCTCAGCGATCGCCTGGATCAATTTCTTGCTGCGCCGAGATCGTTTGCTGCCGGCAATCGATGCAATTGAATCGGCGTTGCCGCATGTCTCGTCGAGCTGCCGGCCGGTTCTGTTGGCTGCAGCTGCAGCCGCCCACTCACGCGCCGGTGCTACCGAGCGTGCGCAGCTTACCATCGAGCGGGCGGTCAGCTGCGGCGATGCCGCCGCATCGCGCGCGCTCGTGCATGCCGCGGCAAGCATTCCGGCGATGTCTGACGTTGCCCGGCTCCTAATACAACGTTCGAGCCTGCGGGCAAACGGGTTGAGCATCACGTATTTTAACGAACGATGATAGCCCTCAATCGTTTGAACAATCAGCCGATCATGGTCAATGCCGATCTTATCGAAACCTTGGAGTCGACGCCCGATACCGTCGTCACCTTAACGTCGGGCAATAAGCTCATTGTGCGCGACAGTCCGGCCGAGATTCAAACCAAAATCATCGCGTACAAGCGGCGCATTCACGTCACGGCTGAGTGATTGCCGGCGACGCAGTGCGCGCACAACTTTTTATTACATTCGAAGGTCGACGCCGCGTTCCGTCGCGTAACATCGACAACGGCAACGCCGATACTATACAAGACGGCGCCTACGAGTGCGGCAACCGTCTTCTGAAAGGTTTGTTGCTTGGACGTTGCGACCGTGGTCGGTATTCTGGTGGCATTCGGCGCAGTTGCGCTGTCGGCCGGAATCGGCGGCGTCGATCTAAGCATCTTGTACGAGCGCTATGAAGCGTTCATTCTCGTGTTGGGCGGTACGATCGGCGCGACGCTCATCTCGTTTCCGCTCAAGACGTTCATGCGCGGAATCGCCGGCGGCTTGCGCACGGCATTCACCGAACCCGCTTACCACGAGGCCGATGTCATCGCAGTGATGGTGGGTTTCGCCGATAAAGCCCGGCGCCAAGGGCTGCTTGCCCTTGAGGAGGATTCGGCGCAACTCGGCGACGGGTTTATGCGCAAAGGCCTGCAACTCGTCATCGACGGTCGCGATACCGAGATCGTGCGCAAAATTCTCGAAACCGAAGCCTTATTCGTTCAAGAACGAAATACAAAAGCTGAAGCGATTTTCCTGACCCTCGGCGGCTACTCGCCGACGCTGGGGATCATCGGCACGGTTCTCGGTCTCATCGCGATGCTCAAGGGGCTGGGCAGTGCAAGCACGGCCGGTGCGGGCAATCTAACCGGTTCGATCGGCGCTGCGACCGCGCAAGCCTTCGTCGCAACCTTTTTCGGCATTCTTCTTGCAAACTTATTATGGTTACCGATCGCCTCGAAAATTAAAGAGCGAAACAAGCAGCTGCTCCTGTTGCGCGAAATCATGATCGAGGGTATTCTCTCGATTCACGCCGGCGACAACCCCGCGCTACTCGAAGAAAAGCTGCATGCGTTTCTCGATCCGCGCGATTTGGATGCGGATGAATCGGTGGTGCGAGCGGTTACCCAAACGAGCTGGGTAAGCGCATAGGATGTGACGACGCTGCGGAACGACCGTCAGGTAAACCGATTACGTCAGGCGGCGCACAACGACGGACCGGAAGCCGCCGGTATGATGCGCTGGCTGCTCACCTATGCCGACATGATAACGTTGCTGCTGGCGCTGTTTATCATTTTGTTTTCCGTATCCACGGTCGACCGGGTTAAAGTGCAGCGGCTGGTGCATGATATTTCGGGCGGCTTTCATAATGAAGATGCGATCAACAATCCGCCTAACGGCGGAGCCGTCGGACAGCAGCCCGGATCGGCTACGAGCGACTCGGAGCTCGAGCGCATCAATGCACAATTGCAATCGTATATTTGGATGAACTCGCTCGACACCGAAGTTTCGACGCATATCGAACGCCGTGGACTGGTCATTAGCTTACTTGCCGATAAGGCGCTGTACTCCAGTGGGAGTGTCGATCTGCCGCCGAAAACAAAACAATTGCTCGATGAAATCGACGCCGTGTTTGTCCCGACGAACAGTCATTTACGCATCGAAGGTAACACCGATAACGTGCCGATCCAAACGTCGATCTACCCGACGAATTGGGAGCTTTCGGCGGCGCGCGCAACGGGCGTCACGCGTTACCTCGTCGAGCAGAAAGGGCTGTCGCCCTTACGCGTTTCGCTGGCCGGATACGGTGAATACCGTCCGCTCAAGGTCAATAATTCGCCAGGGAACCGGCGCCGGAACCGGCGTGTCGACATCGTGATTCTCAATGCCGCAACGACCAACGCCGATCGGGCGGTTCAGCCGTAGTGTCGATGCTTTCGCAAGAAGAGATCGACGCGCTGGTTCACAACCTCGGCTCGCCGAGCGCGCAGAACACCGCGCTCGAGACCCGGAAGATCAAACCGTTCGACTTCCGATTCAACCGTAAAACAGACAAGTTCTCGAACAATCAGCTGCAAACGCTGCGCACTCTGCACGACAACTTCACCCGGTTGCTGAATAATGCGCTTTCGCTGTATTTGCGGACGCGCGTCGAAGCGACCGTCGTGTCGATCGAGCAGATCAGCTACGGCGATTTCATCGCCTCCATCGACGCGCCGTCGATTTTGCTTGTTTCCTCGATGGACCCGCTGCCCGGCTCCGCGATCATTCAGATCGAGCTGAACCTCGCGTTCTCGATCATCGACCGGCTATTGGGTGGTCCCGGCTGGTTCCCGGCCAAGTTGCGCGATTTGACCGACATCGAACGTACGTTGATGCAGCGGTTCATCGCGCGGATGCTCAACAGCTATCGCGAATCGTGGAATTACCTGTTGACGCTGTCGCTCAAGATCGAGGCGCTCGACTCGAATCCGCAGTACATTCCGCGCATCATTTCGCTCGATCAAATCGTCGCTTACGTTACCTGCGAACTGAAAATCGGCGACCGTACGGGTACGATGAACTTTTGTCTGCCGTATGTCGTGCTGCAATCGATCGGCGCGCAGCTCTCGGATTTCCAATGGTCGCCGTCCGTCATCTCCGGCCGCGGCACGACCGAAGACGACATCGCGCAACTCGTTCGCAACGTCGAACGCGCCGAGATCGATTTTTCCGTCGAACTCGGCCGCACGATCGTTTCGCTGCGCGATTTGATCGCATTGCAGCCGGGCGATATCGTGCTGTTCGATAAACTCACGACGCTGCCGCTGAGCGCCCGGGTGAACGAGCTCGAGAAATTCAAGGTGTACGCGGGAACGAATCGCGATAAGCTGACCGTGCAAGTCGTCGAGATCGTCAAGGGCGAGGAGTAGCGCGGTGGATCGAACGCGCGCGGACGTCATGTTCGCCTCGGCGGCCGAGGTTCTCGGCGCGCTCGTCGACCGAACGGTCACGCCGGGGCCGTCGGCAACGGCGGCGAGCGAAGCGTCGATTCGAGTCGAACCGCAGACCGTCGCGACGATCAGTCACATTCCGTCCGCCGGCGTATCGTTCATCTCGCAATACGAGAAACGTGCACTGGCACAAGTCGTCGAGGTCATGCTCGGCACGCCCGCAGGCGACGGCGAGATGGACGCAATGCAACTGTCGATCGTGTCTGAAACAGTCGCCCAAATTTCAAGCGCGATGGCCGAGCGGCTCACCCAAGAGCTCAAAGTTGCCTCCTCGAACATCACCTCGGAGGTACCGACCGAAGCGTCGGCTTTCCCGCCGCCGCCGTTCACGGCGTTCGAGGCAACGCTCGATATTGCCGGCGAGTTCACGCTCGCATTAACGCTGGCGTTCGACGGCGTGGCTTTAGCAGCGATGGAACCGCCGGCAGCACCGGCGCGACCGGCCCCGCGTCCGGCGGCACCGGCACCGCCGAGTCAGCCGGCGGGTTTTTCGCCGATGGCGCCGACCCCGATTCGCGCCGCGCCGCCGGGTCAATCGAATCTCGACCTCGTTCACGATATTCCGCTTGAAATTTCGGCGGTGCTCGGTCAGACGGCGATGTCGCTGCGCGATGTTGTCGCATTGCAGAACGGCAGCGTGCTCGAACTCGATAAGCTGTCGACGGATCCGATCGATCTTTATGTCAACAACATCTTGATCGCGCGCGGCGAGGTCGTCGTCGTCGATGAGAAGTTCGCCGTTAAGATCAGCGAACTCAATCCGGTCGTCGATAAGGTGTAAAGAATTCGGCAGCGCGCGTAGAATTGAAGTTCGCGACGTGGTACGTTGCCGAACTTGCATGATACCGCAATGGATATCGCCTTTGTCTTAAAAGTCGTCTGGGCGTTTGCGCTCGTCGCATTATTACTTGTCGCACTAAGTTATATCGTGCGTGCGTTGTCGCGCAGCCGGCTCGTCGTTTCGGCGAATCGCAAGATCGTCACCATCGTCGAATCGACATCGCTTGCTCAAAACGTCACCTTGCACGTCGTCAAGGTCGGCGAGCGATTCTATCTACTCGGCGGCGGTTCGGCGGGCTTAACAAAAATCGACGACGTTCCGGTCGACTTCGCGCAAACGTGGCTCGACGAGCAGCGGCTGAGCTTAACGGGGCAGCGTGACGCAGTGATGCGGCTGATAAGCCGTTTCCGAACGCCATGATGCGCCGCTCGGTCGCGACCGCTTCGCTTGCGCTCGTGCTCGGACTTCTGTGCTTCGCGCATCCGGCGTGGGCGCAGAGTATCGCCGGCCCCGCCGCCCCGAGCATTCCGATACCGAAGATCAATTTTGGCGTCTCGCCGGCGACCAAGCCGTCCGACGTCGCGCTGTCGCTGCAGATCCTGCTGTTGCTGACGGTCCTGACGCTCGCGCCGACCCTGCTCGTCCTCGTTACGTCATTCACGCGAATCGTGATCGTCCTGTCGTTCGTTCGTACGGCGTTAGGAACGCAGCAAGTTCCGCCGACCCAAGTTCTCGTCGGTTTGGCGTTGCTCTTGACGTTCTTCGTCATGAATCCCGTCATCAACGATATCAACAAGAACGCGTTGCAACCGTATCTTGCCAATCATCTGTCGCAGCCGGCCGCTCTCGAGCGCGCGACGCAACCGTTGCGCACGTTTATGTTCCGCCAAACGCGCGAGAAAGACATCGCCTTATTCTACACGCTCTCCAAAGAAGCGCGTCCCGTAAAACCGGCCGATGTGCCGACCTATCTGCTCGTGCCCGCGTTCGTGATTAGCGAACTTAAAACAGCCTTTGAGATCGGCTTTGCAATTTACATTCCGTTCATCGTTATCGATATGGTGGTCGCGTCGATCTTACTCTCGATGGGAATGATGATGATCCCGCCGGTCACCATTTCGTTACCGTTCAAAATCTTGATTTTTCTGCTCGTCGACGGCTGGAATCTCACCGTGAACGCGCTGTTCGCAAGCTTCCATTGAAGACATGGGTGTAAAGGCATGGTTCACACCGTGAAGGTCGACGTGCGATGACTTATGCCGCCGCGCTTTCTTTGGGCCGTGAAGCAATCTTTACCGCACTCATCGTAGCCGCGCCGATGCTCGTACTAGGTTTGGTCACCGGCTTGGTCGTTTCGATCTTTCAAGCCGTGACGCAGATTCAAGAACAAACGTTGACGTTTATTCCAAAGATATTGATCTCCGCGCTGGCGCTGCTGTTTTTCGGTCCGTTCATGCTCGCGATGCTGACCTCGTTCACGTCGCGCGTCTTTACCAACATTCCGCAATATTTGAAATAAGCGCGCATGAGCGGTGCCGGAGCTTTCGATCTGTTCGGGCTGAGCGAAGCGCGTTTCGAGACGCTGCTGCTCATCGTCATCCGCATTACGCTCATGCTCGCGCTCGTACCGTTCTTTTCCGGTACGCAGATTCCGATCGGCGTGCGCATCGGCCTCGGCTTTTTACTGACGTTCGTCATCGCGCAAACCGTGCCGACATTAACGGTGGCCTTGCAGCTCGGTCCCTTTGTCGCAGCCGTCATCACTCAGGCGTTCATCGGTCTCGTCTTCGGCTTCACGGCCTTCCTCGTTTTTACCGGCATTCAGTTCGCCGGTGCGATCCTCGATATGCAAGCCGGATTCGGTGCCGTTAGCGTGCTCAATCCGACCACGCAGCAGCAAGTGACGATTTTGAGCGAATTCGAATTAGCGCTCGCGTACCTTTTGTATCTGGGGACGAACTCGCACTACTTGCTGCTCGAAGGCATCAGCGGGTCGTTTCGGCTGCTGCCCTTACCGTGGGCGGCGCCCGACGCCATGCTCGAGCGAACCGTCATGGCCTTTTTTGCGCAAGCGCTTTTTATCGTGCTGCGGATCGCCGGCCCGGTCGTAATCACGCTGTTCCTGACGAACGTTGCGCTCGGCCTGATGTCGCGCGTCGCGCCGCAAATGAACGTCTTTTCCGTCGGCTTGCCGCTGCAGTCGCTTGTCGCATTGACGATGATCATCATTACGATGCCGCTGCTCGGTGCGGTTCTGCCCGAGATCTTTGCCGAAACGCCCGCTCAGCTGGACACCGTGCTGCGTCACTTGCAACCGGTCGCTGCGCCGGGCGCGTTGCGAACGCGGTAAGGTATGGCGAAGCCGGGGCAAACCGAGAAGGCGACACCCAAACGCAAGTCGGACGCGCGCGAGAAAGGCCAAGTCGCAAAGTCGCCGGACATCGCCGCCGCGGCGGTTTTCCTGGGAATCGTTATCGCTCTGCATATTGCTTTTAACGCAACGGTGGCTTCGGCGGTGCAAGCGTTCACGATCGCCTTCGAGCACATCGGCGTTCATCACGAGCTTTCGGTGCACAGCGTCTGGGTTGAAGCCGCGCGCAACCTCGTTCCGTACATTTCGGTTTTCGCGTTGACCTTCGGCTTCGCCGTCGTCATCGGCGTCGGTGCGAACGTGGCGCAATTCGGTTTTCTGTTTGCACCACAAATGCTCAAGCCCAAACTCTCGAAGCTCAATCCGATCAGCGGCTTCCAGCGCATCTTGATTTCGCCGCAGACCGCAATCCAGCTGCTCAAACAGCTTGCCAAGCTCGGCGTCGTTGTTGCAATCGTCTATTGGCAAGTCAACGACCGGCTGGGCTCGTTTTACATGCTCGCTCACGGCTCGCCGATGGACGTGTTGACGACGGTCGAAGACGTGACGTTCAACATCGGCGTCCGCTTCGGCATGCTGCTGCTCGTTCTCGGATGCGCCGACTATGCGTGGGAACGTCATCGTCTCGCCGAGTCGCTCAAGATGAGCAAAACCGAAGTGAAAGAAGAAGCCAAGCAATCCGAAGGCAGTCCGGAAGCGAAGGGCGCGGTCAAGTCGCGTCAGCGCGCTTCGGCCCGGCGCCGAATGATGGCAGCCGTTCCGCGCGCCACCGTCGTCGTCACCAACCCGACGCATTTCGCCGTCGCGTTGGAATGGGACGAGTTGACGATGGCAGCGCCCGTGCTGGTCGCGAAGGGTGCCGATCTCATGGCGAAGCGCATTCGTGAGACTGCTGCCGAGCATCGCATTCCGATCATGGAAAACCCGCCGCTCGCGCGCACCCTGTACGACAAAGTACCGCTCGACTCGCCGGTCCCGCCGAATCTATACGCCGCCGTCGCGCAGGTCATCGCGTTCGTTTACAAGCTCAAGAATCGAACCGTTGCCTAAGAACGACTCGTGGTATGCCGATATCACCGGTAACGTCATGCAGAGCAAATCACATTGGCGGTGACCGCCGCATCCACACCGCGTAAAGGCATCGTCGATCTGATCGCCGGCTCGGCGCAGATCTGGGTCGCCGCTGCATCCGTTCTGCTTGTCATATTAATGATCGTGCCGGTCTCGCCGTGGGTGCTCGACCTGCTGCTTTCGGTGAACATCGCGCTGGCACTCGTTATTTTGTTAACGACGCTTTACACCGAAAACGCGCTCGCCTTCAGCGTCTTTCCGACGCTGCTGCTCATCATCACGCTCTTCCGGCTTTCGCTCAATATCACCGGTACGCGCTCGATTCTGCTGCACGGCTATGCCGGCGAAGTTATCGAGTCGTTCGGTAATTATGTCGTCGGCGGAAATTACGCCGTCGGTATGGTGATCTTTGCGATCTTGTTGATCATCCAATTTATGGTGATCACCTCGGGTGCCGGCCGCGTTGCGGAAGTCGCGGCGCGCTTCACGCTCGATGCGATGCCGGGTAAACAGCTCGCGATCGACGCCGATCTCAACGCCGGGCTCATCACCGAAGCCGACGCGCGTCAACGGCGTAAAGATATTCAGCGGTCGGCCGACTTCTACGGCGCGATGGACGGTGCATCGAAATTCGTGCGCGGCGATGCGGTCGCCGCGATCATCATCGTCTTCGTCAACATCATCGGCGGGTTCGTCATCGGCATCTTTCAGCAAGGGCTGCCGCTGCTCGTGGCGCTGCAGCGCTACACGTTGCTGACGATCGGTGAAGGTATCGTCACGCAGATTCCGGCGCTCTTGATCTCGACGGCGACCGGCATCATCGTGACCCGCGCGGCTGCCGAAGGCTCGTTCGGCCTCGAACTGACAAGCCAACTCGTTCAGCAGCCCAAGGCGCTGGCAATAGCTGCCGGTCTGCTGATTTTGTTCGGCCTTTTCGGTCTGCCGCCGCTCTTTATGTTCACGATGGCGGCGATCATGATCGGCCTGTTTTTCCGGCAGCGCAAGCTGCAGTTGACGAGCGGCAAGCCCTCGACGTTGGCAACCGCCGGCGGCGGGGTGGCGGGCACGTCAACCGTGCCCGCGGTCAAACCCGCCGAGTCGGTGGTGCCGCTCTTGGCGTACGATCCAATGGAACTCGAAATCGGCTTCGGCCTTATACCGCTCGTCGACGTCAGTCAAGGCGGCGACTTGCTCGAGCGGATTACGATGATCCGCCGTCATGCGGCGCGCGAAATCGGTATCGTCGTGCCGCCGATCCGCGTGCGCGACAATCTGCAACTGACGCCGTCGACGTACATCGTAAAAATTTACGGCCTGGAAGTGGCGCGGTCCGAAATCATGGTCTCGCGTTTGCTGGCGATGAATCCCGGTACTGCGACGAGCGACATCGACGGCATTCCCACGACCGAACCGGCATTCAATCTGCCCGCCTTGTGGATCTCGGAAAGCGCACGCGGCGACGCCGAGATCGCCGGCTATACCGTGATCGATCCGACCAGCGTGATTGCAACGCACATCACCGAAGTCATCAAAGCGCATGCGCCGGACCTGCTCGGGCGCCAAGAGACGTCGGCGCTGCTCGACAACGTCAAGGGGCATTACCCCGTGGTCGTCGATGAACTCGTCCCCGGATTGCTGACGGTGGGTGAAGTTCAGCGCGTTTTACAAAATCTGCTGCGCGAACGGATTCCGATTCGCAATCTGTTGCTGATCCTCGAAAATCTTGCCGACGGCGCCCGGCTCTCGAAAGACATCGACTTTCTCACCGAGCGCGTGCGGGTCGCCATGGGCCGGCATATCTGCGCGGAGTACGCCGAAGATGGTTTGCTTTCGGTCATCACCGTCGATCCGCGGCTCGAGACGTTGCTGGGCGAAGCGGTGCGGCGCGGTGAAGATGCGTACGCGCTGCTCGATCCGTCGACCGTCGCCCGCATCTACGGTTCGCTGACTAAACAAATGCAGATCGCGCAACAAAACGGATTGGCGCCGATCGTTCTATCGTCGCCGTCCGTCCGGCTGGCTCTCAAACGCCTGACCGAACGTGCGGCCCCGCAGCTCGTGGTTCTGTCGTACAGCGAGATCGCGCCCGGACTGCGTGTCGAGTCGATCGGGCAAATCTCCACGACCGACGATGCCGTGACGTCCGGTGTGGCGGCGTGAAGCTATTTAAGGTCTTCGGCGGCAGTCCGCGCGTTGCGTCGGGATCGCGCGTTGCGCGCGAGCAATTGCCGGAAGTCAACGCGTTCGTTGAAGTGGCCGTCGGCGGGGATGCACGCCGGCGTCAATCCATACCCGTTGACGCGATTGACGCGCAAACGTTCTCGATGCGGCTGCTGCCCGGCCTGGATGTCGGCACGAGTGCCGATTTCGTCTACACCACGCCGGCCGGCCGGTTTCGCTTTACGACCGTCTGCTGCCGCCTCGACACGCGCCAAGCCCATTTCGAGACGCCGCTCGAAGTGCGGACGCTGTCTTCATTCGGCGGCAAGCGCAGTTCGGTGCGCTTCGAGCTCGTGCTGCCGGCCCAGTGGCGCTTCGCACCCGACGGTAAGGGCAACGGCGAATTCGAGAAGGGCGCCATGTGCGACATCAGCCGGGGCGGCGCAGCGCTTACGCTTGCACGCGACGTTAAGAACGGTGCCTACCTCGAAGTTCGATTTTCTTTAGAGCCGGCGTCGCCGCCGATCGTCGCCCTGGGCCAAGTTCTGCGCTCGGTTAAGATCGCTAAATCCGGCAAAAGCTCCGCAGCAATTCGCTTCGTCGACCTTTCCCGGTCGCATGAAGATCAGATCAATACGTTCATTCGCGAGCATCAGCTCATGCGGCGCGATCGCGGAGTCGTTTAGCGACGTGAGCGTCCTGCATCTCAGCGATTTACAAAAAGACGCGCTCAAAGAAGTCGGCAACATCGGTGCCGGTCATGCGGCAACGTCGCTTTCGCAGTTACTCAACACCACCATTGCGCTGAGCGAGCCGTCGATCGACATTTTAAAGTTTCGCGACCTTTCGCTGCGTTTCGCCGCCGAGAAACGGCTGGTAGCCGCGCTGCACATGTACGTGCGCGGCGAAGCACCCGGGCAAATCATCGTGCTTATCGATCGCGAGCAGGCCCTGGGCTACGTCCGGAGCTTCATCACCCGTATCATCGGCAACATTCGCATCTTTGATTCGATCGTCGATACGACGCTCAAACAACTCGGCAACTTTATGGCCGGCGCCTATCTGACCGCGCTTTCATCGCTGACGGGCGTCGCACTCGTGCCGTCCGTGCCGATGCTATCGTACGGCACCGTGCATGCCGCTTTTCGGAGCTTGCTCTCGATCTTGCCGGATCAAGACGTCTTCGTCATCGAGTCGTCGTTTTTGGATAAGGAGCGCGGTGTCTGCGGCCGCTTCATTCTCATCCCGGAAACCGGCTCGCTTCACGCGCTGCTGGCGGCGTTCGGCGTCGATTAGAGCAACTCAAAGCCGACTACCGTGCGCGCACCGTGCTCCGGCTTAAGCCGGCCGCGGTCGCGACCGAATCACTAAGAGAATACTTATGTCAACAACTGACGACTTCTTCGATCGTACGGAGTTCATCCAGTACTTTCGGGACGAGACTGAAGAGCTGCTGCAAACGATCGATTCCGATCTGTTGCGGCTCGAACAATTTGTCGGCGGCACGATGGACGTTGAAATCGTCAACGCGCTCTTTCGCGGCCTGCATACCGTCAAGGGCAGCGCCGGCATGCTCGACTTCAAAGACGTTCAAGAAGTCGCGCACAAGCTTGAAAACATCTTCGACTTGCTGCGCAAAGACCGCATGCCGCTCTCGGAAGGCTGCATCAACCTATTGTTCGAGGGGCGTGATATCCTCACGGATCTCGTTCACGCAGCGGTCGGTGACGGCGATGCGCCGGTCGGCGTGGCGATGTTCGTCGCGCGGCTCGACGAGTTCGCTCAAGTCTACGAAAGCACGAACGTCGCGATCGAAGGTCAACGTCCCGACGCAAATGCCGACGATCGAGAAGCGCGCGCTGCCGTCGACGCAGCGCAAGTCGATGCCTTTGAGGCCGAAGTCGCGCGGCTGTTAGCCGCTGCCCAAACGCCGGCTGCCGCAACAGCTTCGCCGGCGGCCGCGGAACCCGTCGCGGCGCCGCTACCGGTTGCCGTCGCCGCCGCGCCGGTCGTCAAAGCCGCTACGCCGGCGGTCAAGAATCAGACGATCCGGGTCGACATCGAACGGCTCGATTCATTGCTCAATCTGGTCGGTGAACTCGTCATCAACCGAACCCGCATTTCCGATATTGCCGCCACCCTCGCGCGCAACGTCAACGATGCGAGCAGTCAGGCCGATGTCGGCGGTCTGGCCAAAGATCTCGCCGAATCGTCGGCGTTGCTGGCCCGCACCACCAACGAGATTCAAGAATCGATCATGAAAGTTCGGATGGTGCCGATCGGCGGCGTCTTCGAGCGTTTCCCGCGGATGGTACGCGACCTGGCAAAGACTCGGAACAAAGAAGTGGTGCTCGAGATCAACGGCGGCGAGACCGATCTCGACAAGACGATCGTCGATGAAGTCGGCGAACCGCTCATGCACCTCGTGCGCAATTGCGTCGATCACGGAATCGAGCCGCCCGATGTGCGGGAAGCGGCGGGCAAAGCACGCAGCGGAACCTTGCAACTCAATGCGTATCACGAAGGCAATCAAGTCATCATCGAGATCGTCGATGACGGCGGCGGCATTGCGCTGGACAAGGTGCGCGCCAAAGCGGTCAAACAAGGTTTGATCGGTGAAGCCGACCGTCCGACCGATCGCGAGATCGTCGACTTCATTTTTGCGCCGGGTTTTTCGACTGCGGATCAGGTCACCGATATCAGCGGCCGCGGCGTCGGGATGGAGATCGTCAAGAAAAATATCACGCGCCTCAACGGTGCATTCGAGGTTGACACTGCGCTCGGGCGCGGCACCAAGTTCACCATCAAGTTGCCTTTGACGCTGGCAATCATTCAAGCGCTGCTCGTGCGCGTCGCCGACGAGCTGTACTCGATTCCGCTCGATTCGGTCATCGAGTCGCAACGCATCGGCGCCGGCGACGTTCGCACCGTTCACGGCGGTGAAGTCATCACGCTGCGCGGTCAAGTCGTCCCGCTCATCCGCGTCGGCGAATTCTTCGAGCTCGGTAATCCGCGCGATTCCGACAAAGTCATGATCGTCATCGTGGGTTTACAAGGCCGCCAAGTCGGCTTAGTCGTCGACTCGTTTCAAGGCGAACAAGAGATCGTCATCAAGCCGCTTTCCGACGTGATCGGCGCGATTCCGGGCATCTCCGGCGCGACGATCTTGGGCAACGGTTCGATCTCGCTTATCCTCGACGTCCACTCGCTTGTTTCGACTGCGTACAATGCCCGCAATTCGGCTCGCGCATTAAGCGGCGTCGCTTAGCAGGATTCGCTGCGCCCAGTCCTTGGCGTTTCGGCTTTGCCGAAGCCGCGGCGTCGATCATCAACAACAACTTAATGAAAGGTTCGCCATGGCAACGCTCGACGACAATATCAAGACGCAACTTTCCGGCAAGACGCTGCAAGTCGTTACGTTCGCGCTCGAGAGCGAAGAGTACGGCGTCGACATCGCGCAAGTTCAAGAAATCAATCGCATGGTAACGATCACGCATGTCCCGCGTGCGCCTCAATTCATGGAAGGCGTGATCAATCTGCGCGGGCAGCTCATTCCGATCATCGATCTGCGCACGCGCTTCGGCATGGCGCGCGCCGAGCGTACGAAGAACACGCGCATCGTCGTTACCGAAATCGGCTCGAAGCGCATCGGCATGGTCGTCGATTCGGTATCCGAAGTTTTGCGCATCCCGGTCGAACAAATTGAAGATGCCCCCGATCTCGTCGCGGGCGTCGATACCGAATACATTCGCGGCGTCGGCAAGATGGGCGACCGGCTCATCATCATGCTCGATCTGGGCCGCGTGATCTCCGGTTCCGAAAAGCTGGATCTGCAAAAGCTCGACGCGGCCTAAAGCGCGCGCGGCGCGGAACGGGCGATCGGTGCGCGGAAAGGCCGACGCATGGAGATCGTTCCGTTTCTCTGGTTCGACGGGCGCGCGTTCGAAGCGGCGCGCTTCTACACCTCGATCTTTCCACGCTCACGCATCGAAACGCCGGATCCCGAAGCGTCGGACGACGGTGCCGCGGCGCCGACCGCGGTAACGTTCTGGCTTGATGCTCAAAAATTTATTGCGTTCAACGGCGGCCCGCACTTCGCGTTTACACCGGCCATCTCGCTTTTCGTCAGCTGCGAAACGCAGGCGGAGATCGACGATGTATGGCGCCGGTTGGGCGCGGGCGGAGCGCCCGGACGCTGCGGTTGGCTGACCGACAAATTCGGCGTTTCGTGGCAGATCGTTCCGCGCATTCTGGGCGACTTGCTCGGCGACGCTGATGAGCAGCGTTCGGAGCGCGTCATGCACGCGATGCTGCAAATGGAGAAATTAGAGATTGCGGCGCTGCAGCAAGCGTACGAGCGCGGCTGACGGAGCTCGTGCCGCAGCCGCAACCGGGGCAGGCGGGGACGTCCGGCGAAGTCGTTCGCGTGACGAACACCGAGACGAACGTATCAGGCTCCGATAACGGTACCGTGTCGCCGCCGCTGCTGAGCAATATCGTCGTACAACGCTCGCTCGTCGGTGTTTTAATTGCCGCCGTATCGGCCGGAGTTACATTCTTTTTCGTGCGCAATGCGATGCGGCGCGCGCCGGTCGACGAGACGAGCGAGCGCATTCAATCGCTCATCGATGAAGCAAATCGTTTGCTGCGAACGCTCGACGAGAAAAAACACGCTTAAGCCGCGCGAAGCCGCTCTACAACCGGGCGCCCGTTTCGACGTTACCTTTAGCGACCTCTTAGCGAACGGTCAAGCCGTCGGACGTGTCGACGGCTTCGTTATCTTTGTGAGCGGCCCGCTGCCGGGCGAAACGGCCGGCGTGCAAATAACGAGCGTCAAGGCAAAGTACGCGGTCGGAGAAGTCGTGTCGTACCACGCAACGTCCGAGTTGCGAGCGGAACCGTTCTGCCCGGTGTTCGGAACGTGCGGCGGATGTCAGGTACAACATTTGATCTATCCGGCGCAACTCGCATGGAAGCAGCAGATCGTCCGCAATGCGTTGCGCCGGATAGGCGGTTTCACGAACGTCAACGTCGAGCCGCCGGTAGCGATGGCCCAGCCGCGCGCCTACCGCAATAAGATGTCGCTCGTCGTCGAACGGCACGGCGATTCAACCCAACTTGGTTTCTATCAAGCTCGCTCGCACGAGCTCGTGCCGATCGACGCGTGTCCGGTCGTAGTTCCGCCGCTCGACACGGCGATTGCCGGGCTGCATGCCGCCGCCGCCGATCGCTCGACCGGGATCGCCTTTAACGGGGTGAAGCACGCGGTGATGCGGGTCGGAACGGCTTCCGGTCAAGCCGTGTTATCGCTGACCACCGAGCGACACTCGGACGACATTGCCGCGACCGCACCGGCGCTGGCGCGCAAGGTCCCCGGCGTCGTCGGCATCTCCAATTCTTTCGAGCTGCGTAACGCCAATGCGGTCATGGGGCGTAAAATGGCTTTTGTGTGGGGCGCGCGCGAGATGGAGGAACGGATCGAGGGCGTCCGTTTCCGGGTTTCGCCGGCGTCTTTTTTTCAAGTCAACAGCGAGATGGTCGGCAAGATCTTTCGCTTTATGGAGCCGGGAATACGCGCCGCCTCGCGCAAGGTCGTCGACCTTTACTGCGGCGCCGGTACGTTTGCGATCTTCTTTGCCACGCGCGGTGCGCAGGTGGTCGGCATCGAGGAGAATCCGGCGGCAATTCGCGAGGCGAATCTCAACGCCGAACTCAATGCGGTCGCTCGTCGCGCGCGCTTTATTGCCGGGCGCGTCGAAGGCACCGTGGTGAACCCGGCCGGCCGCGCTGCATTGAACGCTGCCGATATTGTTTTCCTCGATCCGCCGCGCAAAGGCTCGGACGAGCCGACTCTGGCTGCAATTGCAGCTGCCGGTGTCGGCAATGTCTGGTATTTATCGTGCAATCCGGCTACGCTCGCGCGCGATTTGCTCTTCTTACAAACGCAAGGCTACGAACCGGGCATCGTTCAACCGTTCGACATGTTTCCGCAAACGGGTCATGTCGAGACATTCGTCACTTTGCACCGTGCCGGTCGCGAGCGTATCGACTTGCCGCGAGCGCCGGCCGGTGTGTGGCACGACACGCTGCCGGTGTGGCCGAGCGACGACCGGTTCGCTGCCGACGCCGCTGACGTCTAGACCGGCGGTGTACCACTGGGTTGCGCTTGCGGTGCAGATGCTCGGCGCTCTCGTCGTCGTTGTCGGCGTGTTGCGTATCGTTCGGGCCCCGCTGCTCGCTGCGCGGCGGGCGCTGCCCGTAGCGCGGTCCTCCGGCGACGGCGCTCGTTATACACGCGGTCTAACGGATTTTTACCGCATTTCGGGCGCTCTGGCCGTCGTTGCCGGCGGATTGTTGCTCCTCGTTCCGTTGTTTGCAAGCTAGCGCGGCTGTAAGAAGCCTTGGCGCGGCCGTCGAAGTCAGCCACGTTATGCCATCGGATCGAATCGACGTCCGGCACGTCGCAAAACTTGCTCGGCTCGCGCTCAGCGACGCGGAGGTTACGCTGTACGGCGCGCAGCTCGGGAGTCTGCTGACCTTCGTCGACGAGCTGCGCGAACTCGACACCGAACACATTGCTGCGACCGCACAAGTCATCGAATCGCGCAATGTCGCGCGCGCGGATGCCGTAGCGCCGTGTCTGGCGCGCGACGAAGTGCTCGCCGGAGCTCCACAAGCGCAACATGGTTTCTTTCGCGTGCCCAAAATTATTGCGGCGGCCGATTGAGACCGATGCCGGACAACAGCGATATTTTGACCCGCACGGCGCGCGAGATAGCGCGGGCGGTTAACGCGCGGGAAGTGCGGGCGGTCGACCTCGCCGAAAGCGTTATCGCAACGCTGCCGGCACGCGATCGCGAACTCGGTGCGTATCTGAGCTTTACGCCCGAACTCATGCGCGAGCAAGCGCGGCGCACGGACGAGCGGATTGCCGGGGGTGAGACGTTGCCGCTTGCGGGCGTCCCGGCCGCGGTCAAAGACAACATGTGTCTGCGCGGCACGCGTACGACCTGCGGCTCCAAAATGCTCGAAACGTGGATCGCGCCGTATAGCGGCACCGCCGTCACGCGTTTACTCGACGCCGGTGCTTTGCCGATCGGTAAGACGAATATGGACGAGTTCGCCATGGGGAGCTCGTGCGAGAACAGTGCGCTCGGTGTGACGCGCAATCCGTTCGACCTGGACCGCGTCCCGGGTGGTTCGTCGGGCGGCAGCGCGGCCGCCGTCGGCGGACAGCTCGCGGTCGTTTCGCTCGGCAGCGATACCGGCGGCTCGATCCGCGAGCCGGCTGCTTTTTGCAATGTCGTCGGCTTCAAACCCACGTACGGACGGGTCTCGCGTTACGGGCTCATCGCGTTTGCCTCAAGTCTCGATCAAATCGGTCCGTTTGCGCGTACGGTCGAAGATGCTGCGCTCGTCTACGATGCGATCGCCGGACACGATCCGCTCGACGCCACGAGCGTCGACCGGCCGCTCGAATCGGCCGCCGGCCACTTACGCACCGATTTGCGCGGTTTGCGTGTCGGTATCGTGCGCGAGTTTGCGACCGCCGAACTCGGTTCCGATATCGATGCAACGTATCGGCGCGCGTATGCCGATCTCGAAGCCCTTGGTGCCGAACTCGTCGAGGTTGAATTGCCGACCGCGAAGTACGGCTTAGCCACCTACTATCTGATCGCTCCGGCTGAATGTTCGTCGAACCTCGCGCGCTTCGACGGCGTACGGTATGGTTTGCGCGTCGACGGCACCGATGTCGGCGAGATGTACGAACGCACGCGTTCCGCGGGCTTCGGGCCGGAAGTCAAGCGCCGCATCTTGATCGGCACGTACGCGCTGTCGAGCGGCTATTACGACGCCTACTACGTCAAAGCGCAGAAAGCGCGGACGGCGATCGCGGCCGACTTCAACCGGGCATTTGCCGCCTGCGATTTGATCGCCTCGCCGGCTGCGTCAGCGCCCGCCTTTTCATTCAATGCCAAGTCCGACCCCGTAGCGATGTACTTGATGGATTACTATACGATTCCGGTCTCGCTGGCGGGCTTGCCGTCGCTGTCGGTGCCGTGCGGAGCGGTCGTCCCGGCCGGCGGTTCGTTGCCGATGCCGCTGGGGCTGCAACTCGCCGCGCCTTTGTTTGAAGAACGGCTGCTGCTCGGCGCCGCTCACGCGTACGAACGGGCGACGCAGCATGCCGGTAAACTTTCTCTTCCGCAGACGGTTACTTAGGACGCACCATGACGGTAATGCAAGCGCCGGCCCGCACGAAATACGAAGCGGTGATCGGTATCGAGTGCCACGTCGAACTCAAGACTCGCTCGAAGATGTTTTGCGGTTGTCCCAACGAGTTCGGCGGCGAACCGAATACCAACGTGTGTCCGGTATGTTTGGCGCTGCCCGGTGCATTGCCGGTTCCGAATAGCGCGGCAATCGAGCATATGATTCGCGCGGGCTTGGCGTTCGATGCAGCGATTCCGGCGTTCTCAAAATTCGATCGGAAGAACTATTTCTATCCGGACATGCCCAAAGATTATCAGATTTCGCAGTACGACATGCCGATAACGCAAGGCGGCGTCGTGCAGTACTGGCTGGCTGACGGAACCCGTCGCGAATGTAAACTGACGCGCATTCATCTCGAGGAAGACACCGGCAAATCGACCCACGCCGGTAGCGCTGACGGGCGCATCGCCGGGTCGACGTATTCACTGGTTGATTTCAATCGCGCCGGCGTTCCGCTCATGGAGTGCGTGTCGGATCCCGATATCCGGTCTGCCGACGAAGCCGTCGCCTATCTCGATGCGCTCAAACGCACGTTCATGCAACTCGGCGTGTCCGATGTCAAAATGGAAGAAGGCTCGCTGCGCTGCGATGCCAACGTCTCGGTGCGCTTGCACGGTGCGGCCGAATACGGCACGAAAACCGAAATCAAAAACATGAATTCGTTTCGCAGCGTGCATCGCGCGATCGAAAGCGAGATCGACCGCCAGATCGCGTTACTCGAAGCGGGCGGACGCGTCACTCAAGAAACGCGCGGCTGGGACGAAGCAGCGGGCCTCTCGCACGCGATGCGCTCGAAAGAGAAAGCCCACGATTACCGGTATTTTCCCGACCCCGACCTCACACCGATGGGGACCGATCGCGCGACGGTCGAGCGGTTACGTGCGACCTTGCCCGAGTTGCCGATCGCGCGTTACAAGCGGTATGTCGACGATTACGGCGTCAGTGTTGCGCAAGCCACGCAACTCGTCGACAACATCGCCTTGGCCGACTATTTCGATCGTGCCGTCCGGGCGTCGGGCAGTGCGGCGGGGGTACTGAATTTCGTTTTAGGCGACCTTTCCCGCTTGGCAAACGAGCACGGCATCGACGTCACGCGCGCCAAAGTAACGCCGGAGGCACTCGCCGAACTCGTGCTGCTCGTCGAAGCAAAAACGATCAATTCAAAAGTCGCGAAGTCCGTGCTCGTGCGGCTCTGGAATGACGGCGGATCGGCCAAGGCGATCGTCGCCGCCGACGGGTTGGCGCAGATCTCCGATCCGGCGGCCGTCGGCGCTTACATCGACGGCGTTTTAGCGGCGAATGCAAAGTCGGTCGATGATTTCCGCGCCGGCAAACAAAATGCGCTCAACTTCCTCAAGGGTCAAGTCATTAAAGTCAGTCGCGGTACGGCGAACCCGATGTTGGTCGAAACGTTGCTGCGCGAACGCATGCAGTGAGTTTGATCGACGCACGCGGCTGCGAGGTGCTTGACTTCGGGCGCATTCGCGAACGTCTGGCCGCACTCACTCACGCCGCACAGGCGTTCGGGCGCGCGGCGCAACTCGAGCCGTCGACGGACTTTGCCGAAGTGCGGCGGCTGATCGCCGAGACGGCTGAAATGCGCGAGCTGGTCCGGCAATCCGGTTTCGGATTAGCGCAGATCGCCGACGTCGATGCCGCGCTTGCCGTTGCGGCGCGCGGCGTCCCGATCGCGGCGCTCGATCTGCGCGCAATCGCCGACGCGCTCGCGGCAGCGGCGCACGCCGCACGATCGATTCGCGAAAGTGATTCGGCGCCGCTGTTGCGCGAACGGATCGGCGCCTTCGTCGCGCTGCCGAACGTCGTTGCGCGTATCTTCGACGCGATCGACGAACGCGGCAACGTGCTCGACCGCGCGTCGCCGGCGCTGGCGCGCATCCGGCGCGGCATCGCGCAAGCGCAAGACGACGCACGCGACCGAGCAACGGCAATCCTCCGCTCGGCCAAATATTCGCGCGCCGTTCAAGACCAGATCGTCACGGTACGCGACGGCCGGTTCGTGGTTCCGATCAAAGCTGAATTCGGCGGCGAAGTGCCCGGGATCGTTCACGATGCGAGTTCGAGCGGTGCGACACTCTTCATCGAACCGCTCGAAGCTCTCGAGACCAATAACCGGCTGCGTGCGCTGCGCGTGCAAGAGGAGCACGAGACCGCGCGCGTGCTCGCCGAACTCAGCGCGCTGTGCGGCGGGCAGGCCGAGCAAATCGCACTCGACATCGCGCTGTATATCGACCTCGATCTGGCGTGCGCGCGGGCGGTCCTCGCCGAACGCATGAACGCCGTTGCACCGCAACTCGTCGACGAAGCGATCGTCGACATCGACAACGGCCGGCATCCGCTGCTCGATGAACGGGCGGTTCCGCAATCGCTACGGCTCGACGATGACAGCCGCCTACTGCTCGTTAGCGGGCCCAATATGGGCGGCAAAACCGTCGCGCTCAAGATGGTGGGTTTGTTCGTAACGATGGCCGCTTGCGGCATGCACGTGCCGGCGGTTGAAGCGACGCTCGGGCGGTTCACCGCCATCTTTACCGACATCGGCGACGAGCAATCGATCGTCCAGAATGCATCGACGTTTTCGGCTCATTTGCGTCGGCTCGCCGCGATCGTCGATGCCGCCGGCGATCGTTCGCTCATTCTCATCGACGAGATCGGCGCGGGCACCGAGCCGGGTGCCGGCGCTGCGCTTGCCGTGGCCGTACTCGAACGTTTCATCGCGGTCGGCGCGCGCTGCATTGCAACGACGCATGCAACCGAGCTTAAACTTTTCGGCGCCGAAAACGCGCACGTGCGCAACGCCAGCGTGCGGTTCGATCCCACCACGTACGTTCCGACCTATCAGCTCGACATCGGTTCGCCCGGTCAGTCACTCGCCTTTGCGCTGGCGCGTACGATGCAACTCGATCCGGCGGTCGTCGGGCGAGCGGAGGATCTGCTCTCGAGCGCCGAACGCGATTACGATCGGGCGTTGGCTGAATTAGCGCAAGAACGCACGCGGACCGCGCACGAACGCGAACGGCTCGACCGCGAGCGCGTGCAACTCCACACGCTGCAAGAGGTTGCCCGGCGCAAAGCCGAAACGGCCGAGCGCGAACGGCGCGAGCTTGCCGCCCGGGCGGAAACGCGGCTGGCGGATGCACTGCGCAACTTTACCGCCGAACTCGAGCGGCGCGCGGCCGGCAACGGCAACCGCAGCCGGGCTAAAGTTACGCCCGGCCAGAGCGATCTGCTGTCCCGGACGCTCGATGAAATGCGGCGTGATTTAGGTCTCGTTCGCACACCGCGCAGCGGACGTCAGTTGCCGCAACCCATCGCCGTCGGCGACCGGGTAATCGTCGATACGCTCGATCAAGAGGCGATCGTCGCCGAAGACCTCGGTGACGACGCGCTCGTAACGATCGGTTCGATGCGCATGACGGTGGCGAAGTCGGATTTGCGGCGGCGCGGCGGGCCGCTGTCGCGACCCAAGCGCGAACGTGCCGCGGGCGAAGCGCAACTCGCTGCGGCGACCAACGCCCAAACGCAGCTCGACGTCCGCGGGCAGCGCTATGTCGAAGCCGAACCCAACGTCGACCGGTGGATCGACCGCGCGGCGCTCATGGGGTATTCACCGTTGCGGCTCGTGCACGGCAAGGGAACGGGCTTATTGGGCCGCGGGTTACAAGAGTATCTACGCGCGCATCCGGCCGTCAGCGGCGTTCGCTACGGTAACGCCGACGAGGGAGGCTCGGGTGTGACGGTTTTTGAACTGCGCTAGGTTGTGAACGCTGACCCCAAAGCCGTCGACGAGCTCGTCGACGGCTGCGCGCATGTCGAAACGCCGGCCGAATTACGCGCGCGGCTGCTGCGCGAGCGGCCGCTGCGCGTGAAATTCGGCGTCGATCCGACCGGCTCGGAACTTCATCTCGGGCATGCCGTCGTGCTGCACAAGATGCAGCAGTTCGTCGCCGCCGGTCACGATGTAACGTTACTCATCGGCGACTTTACCGCACTCATCGGCGACCCCAGCGGCCGCAACGATTCACGGCCGCATCTTACACGTGAAGCGATTGCCGAGAACATGCGGACGTATACGGCGCAAGCCGGAACGATTCTCGATTTGGAACGGGTGACCGTTCGGCATAATTCGGAGTGGCTGGCACCGCTCGACTTGGCCGATCTGATTCGCTTGCTGTCGCAAACGACGGTCGCGCAGATGTTATCGCGCGAAGACTTCCGCAACCGGTATGTCGGTCAAACCCCCATTGCGCTGCATGAATTCCTCTACCCGGTTGCTCAGGCATATGACTCCGTCGCGTTAACTTGCGATGTCGAACTCGGCGGCGACGATCAGCTGTTTAATTTTTTGCTGGCCCGGACGTATCAGCACAATGCGGGTCAGCCGGCGCAGATCTGTATGACGTTGCCGATTCTCGAAGGCACCGACGGCAAAGTGCGCATGGGCAAGTCGAAGGGCAATTACATCGGTCTGAGCGAGTCACCCAACGACCAGTTCGGCAAAACGATGAGCATCCCGGACGAACTTATCGCACGTTGGGCGCGACTTGCGGATTTTCGTTCAAAAGCCGAGTCGGCGCTGCTCGCGCGCGAACTCGCCGATGGTTCGCGCAGCGCCAACGACGAAAAGAAAGCACTTGCCGAAGCGATCGTCCGGCGTTATCACGGCGCCCAAGCCGGGCGTGACGCGCGCGAGTTCTTCGAGCGGACGGTGGTGCGCCGCGAGCGGCCCGAAGAGATGCCCGAACTGCGCTTGACTGCGGCACCCAAGCTTACCGATGTCCTGACGGCCGCCGGATTCGCGGCCAGTAAACGCGCTGCGCAACGGCTTATCGGTGAAGGAGCGGTTCGGATCGACGGCCGGGTCGTCGCCGATGCGGGGGCGATCTGGCCGTCCGGGCCGGCCGCGGTCCTACAAGTCGGCCCGCGGCGCTTCATCCGCGTCATCACGAACGAAAGGTAAGATATGGCTGCTATAACATATAGCGCCGCTCCGCAGTTGAGCGGACCGACGTTTACCTGTACGCGTTGCCGCCGGGTCTATGCGTATCCCACCGATCACGGCAAACCGATCCGCTGCGAATGCGGCTGGTGGTATTACAACATTGGCCACGGCCGCTTTCGCGAAGAATACAAACCGCGAATCGGCGGCTAACGGTGCGTGCGCGGCCGCGCGCTTTAACCGTGCATGTCGAGCCGGGCCGCAAGATCGTTCACCTCGCTGGCCGACAGCACGTAGTGCCGTTTACAAAACTCGCAGACGGCTTCCGTCTGCGGCTGTTCGGTCGCCATCTTCGTCAACTCGTCGCGGCCTAAACCAAGCAACGCCGACTCGACTTTTTCACGCGTGCAGCGGCAACCGAATTCCAACGCGAACTCGCTGAAGATTTTGAGTTCCAGCGTCGCTGTGATCGCACGCAACAATGCGTCGCCGTCGGCACCGTCGACGATTTGCTGCGTGACCGGCGGCATGCTTTGCGCATTACGTTCCAGCGTCGCGATCGTCGCGTCGTCCGCGCCCGGCATGAGTTGAGCGATAATGCCGCCGGCGGCAATGATCCCGGCCGGATTCGCCAACACGCCTAGGGCCACGACGCTTGGGATTTGCTGCGAGTTCGCCAAGTACGCGGCGATATCGTCGCCGATTTCGCCGGTTTCAAGCGGTACGATGCCGTTGTACGGCTGCCCCACTTCGTAGCTCTTCGTAACTTGCAATCGCCCGTGTCCGACGACGCCCGAGACATCGAATTTCCCACGGTCGTTCAGCGGCAGATCCGCGGCCGGAAAGCGCGCGTATGCCCGGGCGGCGACGCGACCGGCACCGCCGCTCCAGCTATCGGCGACGATTTGACCGATCGGGCCGTCGCCGTTTATTTGCAGCGTTAAGCGTTCGCGCGGGCCGAGGCTTGCGCCTAACAGCGCTGCGCCGCTAATCAGGCGGCCGACGGCAGCGCTCGCGGTCGGTGCTAGCGTATGACGCACTTGCGCTTCGCGCACCACGCGGGTTGTTATGCCCGCGACGAGCGACACGGTTCCATTCGCCGCACTTGCCGTAACTAATCGATCCTGCATCTCGTAGGCGTAAAACCAATTGCGCGAATACGCGTTGCACGACGGCGGTTCTGCGTTTATGACGGGAGGAGGGCAATGCCCCTCTGCGTATACCCCGTTGCGAGCGGCACGTTAGATCTATTGATGTTTGCAGCCGTTTCGACCTGACTTTGAGGAAGTTCAATGACGAAAGCAGATTTGATCGACTCGTTAGCCAACGAGTTCGAACTCTCGAAGCGACAAGTCGGCGAAATGATCGACATGCTGCTCAACGAAATCAAGGGTGCCTTACAGTCGGGCGATAAGGTTCAGCTCACGCCCTTCGGCAGCTTCGTCGTTCGCGACCGCAAGAAACGCGAAGGACGCAACCCCAAGACCGGCGAGAAGCTCATGATTGCAGCGCGCCGTGTCCCGGCGTTTTCGGCCGGCAAATCGTTGCGTGACGCCGTCGGCGGCGGCGCAAAAAAGAAAAGCTCGTCGAAAGCCGGCGCAAAGAAGGTTGCCAAGAAACGCTGACTTTCGCCGGCAGGTATGACCCGTCTCGCGCGCAACGACGTTTAGCGGTCGCGGGCAGTAGCGCAGCTTGGTAGCGCATCAGTCTGGGGGACTGGGGGTCGCAGGTTCAAATCCTGTCTGCCCGACCAATACGACGACAACCTCGCTAGCGAGGTTGTTTTCGTTTAGGTCATTGCGATGTGCAACAGCGCCGCAACGCCTTAAATAATCTTGTAGAAGAAGTTCACGGAGTGACCGTCGGTATCGAGGATTTCAACGGTCTCTTCATCGGTCTGTTGGAAACCGCTAGCGGTAAATGGATTGCATGGACTCGGCGTCGTCAATGCAGTTACCGGTGACGCGTTGTCGGCGGTAAATTGAACGACGTTTACCTGGGTGCTCGATGTCACGTAATGCGGCACGAAGCAGGGGATGTTGAACGGCGCCGTCCAGGTCGTGACGGTAATCTTATACGGACCGGAAAAGAGCTTCTCGGCGATGCCGATCGAGAACACGCCGCCGCTGACTAAAAACGGCTGCGCAAACGTCGTCTGCAATGTCGCGCCGGATACCGCATTGGTGACCACGATATCACCTGCCGGCCGCGGATTGAGCCCGAGAATACCGTTCGCGCCGCACGCCGTGAGGGCCAGCGTCACGAGCGTCGGAATGCCGATTCGTAAAATACGCATAATACATCCTAGGTACTCGGCTGACGACAGGCCCGTGTGCACGGTAGCCTGCGCCCGAATTGTAAAGCTCGGGCTAATTTATCCGCGCGTAGCCGGCCGAACGCGAAAGGGCGATGCTTGAAATTCACGATCTTTGCCGACGGCGGTTCGCGCGGTAACCCTGGGCCGGCCGCTTCCGGCGCGGTCATTACCGATGAAAGCGGCAGCGTGGTGCGCGAGGTCGGTACCTTCTTGGGTCGGACGACGAACAACGTTGCGGAGTGGACCGCGCTCATCACCGGACTTGAAGCAGCGCTCGAACTCGGTGCGACCGAGATAGCGGTGCGCATGGATAGCGAGCTGGTCGTCAAGCAACTATCGGGCGTCTATCGCGTCAAACATCCGAACATGATTCCATTGCACGCTCGAGCAACGACGCTGCTGCGCCGATTCGCGGCGGTCGACATCGCGCATGTCCCGCGCAAAGCCAATGCTGCTGCGGACGCCGTCGTCAACGCCGTCCTTGATGCGCGCAGTTAGCCGCCGGGCTCGCTTTTGAGACTGAACCAAAACGCCGCGTTGCGTCCGGGTTGGGTATCGAAACCGATCGTGCCGTCCATGGCATTGACGAGCTCCTTTGCAATATACAAGCCCAGGCCGGTCGAATCGACCCGCCGTTCGCCCAGCGATGCGAACGGAAGAAAGAGCCGCGATTGCTCTTCGGGTGGTATGCCTCGCCCCTCGTTGTAGATCGTTACGCGAACGCTGTCGGCTTGGGTCGTGATCGATACCAAAACGATCGAAGATTCGATTGCATTGGCAACCGCATTGCTCAAGAGATTTGTCACGACTTGGCGCACGCGCATCGCGTCACCGTAAACGTACGGAACGCCGCTCTGTTCGACGACGCTGACGGTGTGCCAGATCTCCGCGTTGGCGGCTTCATAGACGACCGCCACCACATCGATGAGGATGCGCTCGACGCGGAGCCGGCCGGCCGATATGCGCGAGATCAGCAAGAGATCGTCGGCGAGATGCCCGAGTTGTTTGGTCGCTTCAAGCGCCACGCCGAAGAGTTCGCTGCGCCGGACCGGTTCGAGCGCGGCTTGATGCTCGTCGAGTAACGCGACCGCGCCGCGAATCGCTGCTAAGGGCGCACGAATCTCGTGCGCGACGATCGCAACGAGCGGACTGATCGTCGCCGGTCCGGGAGCCGCCGGGGCAGGACGGCGAGCATGCAACGCGATTCTTACGGCCGCTCCCAGGGTCGCGGCGGCGACGAGCGTGCGCGCCAGGAAGTGAGGCTGCGGCCGGACAGCGAAAACCGAGCCATAGACCAGGCCGCCGACGACCACTGCGTCGAGAGCATAGCCGCTCCACGCTTTCAATTCGGCTAGATCTTTTCCCGACGGACACACATGCGCCGCTTACCGATAAACGCCCTCATTGCCATTCTCGCTCTTGTTTTCGTCGTTACCGGCTGGCAACTTTATGCGCGTCAGGAGACCGAACGCTTCCGGGCCGTTGATGCCGTCCGTCAGTCCGATACATTTTTTCGCCTGACGATGCGCGTCGTTTCGCCCAGCGGCCCGATCGCCACCGAACAGTACACGCTCGTGAACGATAACGGCAAATCGCGTGCGACCTACGCGGTCGGCGATCGCAAAGGCACGGTCGCGACGTTCGACGAGGCGATCCGCGGCTATGACGTGACCTTCGCCTTCGATAAGCTGGTGCAAGACGGCATCTGGCAACTTGATTCGAAGCAACCGCGGGCCGCCGGCGAACGCCGCTACACCGTTACGATCGAACAAACGGCGCAAACGCAAAGCGGACGGCGCACGTTTTCATTTACCGACCCGAGCTACTGGGCGGTCGCGGCCGGCCGGCAATATCACATTACGCTCGATCCGAAAGCCAAGACTCCGACCGCGGCCGACTTGCTGCAACTCGAGTCAACTTCGGTGGCCGAGCCGCGATACGCAAAGATCGTCGCCGATTTCGAGACGTTCGGGTCGCCGGCGTTCCATCGGACCGTCGCTTCGGCGCGGGCCAAACTGCTGCGTTCGTGAAGCGCGTCGTTCGCGCGTTACTCGCGTTGCTCGTAGCCGGTGCGGGCTTCTTCGAGCTGTACGAAACGATCGAGGGACCGGGCACGCAGGTCTTCGGCCGCACGCTCGTTCAGGGGGCCGGGCATGTCGTTGCCCTTACGTTCGACGACGGCCCCAACGATGCGACAACGCCGCAGATCCTCGACGCGCTCGAACGCGATCGTGTTCACGCCACGTTCTTTGTCGTCGGGCGGGCCGTCGCCGGCCACGGGCGACTGTTGCGCCGGATGGTGCGTGACGGTGATGAGATCGGCAACCACACGCAAAGCCACGTGCATCTGAACTTTTTGTTGAGCGGCCGGGCGATCGGGCGGGAAATTGATTCGACGCAGGCCGCGATCGTTGCCGCCACCGGGCGGCGTGCATTGTACTTGCGTCCGCCGTTCGGCGCGCGCGACTTTGCGGCGATCGACACCGCGCGGCGGCATGGTTTGCGGGTGGTGATGTGGACGGCGATGCTCGGCGCCGAATCGCCCGCCACGACGAGCGCAAAGCTGGCGATCGACTTGCTGCGTCAAGTGCATGACGGCGCGATCATCGTCATCCACGACGGCGACCAGGGCCGGCGCGGCGCGGGCGGCCGGATGTACGAATCAGCGGCGCTCGGTACCATCATTGCGCGGCTCAAAGCTCAGGGTTACCGTTTCGTAACGGTGTCGCAGCTCGACCGGCGGGCGCATGCGTAACGCAGCGGGCAAGTGGAGGTAAGCCCGGCGGCGCCGACGTAGCGCGTTCGATCCGTGGTCGTTCTGTTTGCAACCGGCTTTCTCGCGCTCGGTCTCATCAATCTCGATTTTTCGCGCGGCTGGTGGCGGGGCCAATGGTTGCGCTTCGCCGTCGGCATTCCAATCGTTTTTGCGTACGTCTACGTCACGCTGCCGCCGCTGGTTTTTCCCCAAGCCGTCACGCTGCTGCTGTTGACGTTCGTACCAAATGCGGTCTATTCGCTGCTGTTATCGGCGCGTAGCTTCGTGGCCTCGCGGCGCATCGTTTCGCTCCGCCGCGCACCATTTTGGCCGTATTTGGGCGGCTGCGCGGCGCTCGGACTGTACGCGCTCGCGCTATTCATCGCACCCGTAATCGATGCGAACGGCTTGCGCGATCTTGCCGGCGCGACGACCTCCGATCTTCCGGCGCCAAGTGCCGAGATCGCGCACGTGCGCGTCGTTCCCGAAGAATCGGCAATCTTTGCCGGAAACAAAGTCGTCGGTCAACTCGGCGCATACTATCAAGTCGGCACGTACACGATTCAAGCTGAAAACGGGCGTCTGGTCTGGGTTGCGCCGCTCGATTTTCAAGGCCCGATTCAATGGCTCGCGCGCCGCGCAAGTCCGGGCGTTATCGTCGTGAGCGCGGAGAATCCCGATGCTCCCGCAGAACTGCGCCAGCATGCGCCGCTGCGCTACATCCCCTCCGCGTTACTGAACGAAAACGTCGAGCGCCATGTGTACGGGCGCTTCGGGACTGAAGCGATCCTCGAAACGACGTTGCAACTCGATGCCGGCGGCAACGCGCAATATCTGTGTACGCTCGGCCGGCCGACGATCGGCTGGACGGCGTATCGGGTGACCGGCGTGGTGATTGTCGATCCGGTGAGCGGCGCGATGCAACGCGTCGACCGGTCCGATTTCGCCACGCTGCCGGCCTGGATTAGCCGCGTGTATCCGCCGGATCTCGTGCTGGACTACAACGATTGGTTCGGACGTTTCGTGCACGGCTGGTGGAACGCCCAAATAGCAAAACGCGACGTTCACTTACCGGCGCGCGACGAAGTGTTCGGCATGCTCGTCGAGCCGTCGCGCTTCGTTTGGTTCGTCGACCACACGTCGCCCAACGCAACCGACGATTCGATGACCGGCTTCACCTATACCGATTCGCGAACCGGTGCGATGACCTACTATACGTCATCGGGCGGGCAGTTCAATTCATCGGCTGCGGAGCGATCGGTCGCGGCGAATCCGATCGTGCGGCAAGCGCGGCTCATCCCGACACAACCGATTTTATACAATGCGTTTCGCGCGAACACATGGGTCGTGCCGATTGTTTCCGACAACGGCAAGTATCAGACGCTCGCACTGGTGCAAGCCGGCGGCGGTCATGTCGTCGTCGGCAATACCGCCGCACCGTCGCCCGCCGACGCCGCACTGCTCGAATACCGAACGTATCTCGGCGATCAGACGGCGCTGGGCGGAACGCAGCCGCAACCGACCGCCGGCATCATCGACCGCTTTGCCGACACGGCCGGCCGCATTTATTTCACGTTGCGGGGCAAACGCGGGATCTTCATGATCCCCGATGGCGGCGACCCGAACGTCTTTCTCGCCCGTCCCGGCGACCGGATCCGCTTTCGCGCGACTCCCGATGCGAGCGGCTTGCTTTCGGCCCGCGATTTGCACGATGATTCGATTGCGCGATGAAGCTGCTTCGCTCCGAACGTCTGTCCCTCGAACCGGTCGATCCGCGCAACGCACGCGAGCTTTGGCGCATTTTGGGCGCGCCCGATCTGCGCCGGTTTCAAGATATTCCGCGCCTGCGCGCCGAGGAATTCGAGCGTCAAGTGCGTTCGCGTCCACGGCTGTTGCAACCCAACGTCACCGGCCGCTTTGAGTGGCTGCTACGCGCCGGTGAGCCGCCTGAGGCGATCGGCTGGGTCTCGTTGCGGGTCAACGAACGGGCGCCGGACGTCGGTGAAATCGGCTACAGCTTGATCGAAGCGGCGCGCGGCCGCGGATACGCCACCGAGGCCCTCGGCGCGGTCGTCGACGAGTCGTTCGGCAACAGCGATTTAGCGGAGTTGCAAGCTTGTTGCATGCCGGAAAATCGCGCGTCGCGAGCGGTGCTCGACCGCACCGGCTTCGCCGAAGTCCGGCTGTTGCGCGGCGGAGCGATGATTCGCGGCCGGCACGTCGATGTCGTGCTGTATTCGTACCATCGCGCCGGTTGGACGCGCAGCCGCCAGAACGACGTGTTGCGCACCAAACACGCGTAGTCAATCGGCGAACTCGATGGTAATGCCGGCGTCGGTGTAGCCGAAGTAACGGCGATTGCGGTCGGCCAGATAACCGACGAGCGGATCGCGGACGACGCCGACGCTGAGGCGCGCGGACAGCGCGCCGATCGCGACCCACTCGCACGCTACGGCGTGTGCATCACCGGGCGGCACCTGCGGTTCCCCGGTCGCGTCGACGTGAAAGGCAAAATTTGTAAAGTGCGTCGAGGTCGTGCGATCGAATGATTCGGCGACGTACGCAAGATCGCGCACGAGTGCCACGAGCTGTGTTTCTTCGGCGAATTCACGCACGACTGCAGCAGCGACCGTTTCGAGCACTTCTTGACGTCCGCCGGGCAGGTTCCAAAGCGGTTCGGCGAGACTCGGATACCGGCTGGCGACCAGGAGAATCCGGCCGGCCCGTTCCAGTATCCCGGTGCACAAATGGATGCGGCGCCACGTCATCGGCATCGCGTTCGACATGCGCAGGGGGCCGCCGCTGCGGCTTGCCGTCAGGAAGCGACGGCGATACCGACGGCGGCGGCGGCGTGCAGGTGTGCCGCGTCGACCTCGAAGCCGAGCAGGTCCAGAATGACGTCACGCAAGCCGGCGACTTTCGCCGGAATGAACGGCGACTCGACCGCGCATTCACGCACGATTGCCGTGCACAGCGCTTCGAGCGCGTAGGCATTGAAGGCCGGGCTGCGTACGCTGATGATGCGATCCGCATTGAGCCGTTCGATATAGCGCGCGAAGCCGGAGACCGATGAATCGAAGCGTTGCTGCCGTTCGAGGATAAGCGCCGCGTCGGCATTCGAGGCAACGTGCCAGGCCCGGATGAGACCGCGTTGCGCTTGCGCGTCGGCGATCATTTGGGCCAGCCAGGCACCGATGCGTTCGCGCTCGACGGGCCCGTTCGTCGCGTTGGAAAACAGCTCTTCGCGCAACTTGTCGTGCGTAGCGCTATAGCGCAACATCGCTTCGCGCACGATGTGATTGACGTCTTTGAAATAGCGATAAAACGTGCCGTACGCCAAACCGGCGTGACTTGCGATGATGCCGGTCGTCAGCGCCGACAGATCGCGCATTTCCAAGAGCGCTTCGAGTGCGTTGAGCAGCCGCGTCCGCGAACTCGGCCGCGCTTGCCGCTCCGGTGAGAGCGTGCCTTCGCCTTCGACCCGGCCCAAGTACGTCCACTTACCGCGCACCCGGCGCGTTTCCGGGTCGCGATAACTTTCAACGCGGTATCGGTACGCGCGTCCGCCGACACGCTTAATAACTTCATACGCCACGGGGGTCCCCTTCCATGGGAACGGCTACCGGAGTTATAACGGCTAGCTCGTAAGCTTTCCTAGTTACCGTATCGTCAGTCGAGCGGCGTGACTTAACCGGTCAGGCGATTCAAGCGTGAATCCGCTCGACGTGCTTGGCGCGGGTTACAGCAGTCCGCGCCGCAGCGCATTGACTGCGGCCTGTGTCCGGTCGGCGGCGGAAAGCTTCTCGAGAATCTCGCGAATGTGGCCTTTTACCGTGCCTAACCCGAGGTGCAGCCGGTCGGCGATCTCCGCATTCCCGACTCCGTCGGCGATCAGGCGCAGAACGTCGAGTTCGCGCGGGGTGAGCGGCGAGCGCTCGGCCTGAACGGGAGAACGCGAACTCAAGCGCCGCAACACGACGTGCGCGATCTGCGGATCGAAATAGGCACCGCCGCCCGCGACGATCCGGACGGCATCGATGACCGTCGTCGCATCCGACGATTTCACGCAGTAAGCATCGGCACCGGCCGATAGTGCCGCCAGCACCTCATCGTCGAGATCGTGCATCGTAAGAATCACGACGCGTACCCCGGGAGCCGCCGTCTTGATGCCGCTGGTCACCGCGATTCCGTCTTTGCCGGGTAAGCCGATGTCGATTACCGCGACCGCCGGTAATTCGCGTATGACCGCGGCTTCGCCGCTGATGCCGTCGGCCGCTTCGGCTACGACGCGCATGTCGCCGCCGGCTTCGAGCGCGGTGCGCAAACCGGCGCGCGTGAGCGCATGATCTTCGATCAGAACGACGCTGATCGGTCCGTTCATGCGTTGCTCGTGGCGGGCAGCGTAAGCAGAAAGATACTGCCGCGGGGTTCGCGCGGCGCATAGGTGACGCTTCCGCCGAACTCTGCCGCGACGCGTTTGACGATATACAAGCCCAAACCCGAACCGGCTCCGCGCCGGCCGTCGCCGCGTGCAAAGCGCGTAAAGAGCGTCGGCCGGGCAGCTTCAGCGACGCCGAATCCGTCGTCGGCAACGCTGATCTGAACGACTTGCTCGACCCGTTTGACATCGATGGCCACCGACGCACCGTCAAAGCCGTGCTGTAAGGCGTTGGCGGCTAAGTTCGTGAGCGCGCGACGGAGGTCGTCGCGGTCGCCGATCGTGAAAACCGGCCGCGGCGCGTCGACGCTGATGCGCATGCCGTGCACGCTCGCAAGCGCATCGAGTTCGCCGGCGATTTGCACGGCGAGTTCGGCGACGTCGACAATATCGCGCTCGGGCCGCCGGTCGCCGCTCTCGAAGCGCGCGACGAGCAGCAGCGTTTCGGCGAGCCGGCCGACGTCGTCGGTTGCCGTGATGCTGCGCTCAAGAATCCCGACATACGCAGGAGGTAAGTCACCGTAAGCGCCGCTTTGCGCCTGCCGCATCGTCATTCCCAACGCCGCGAGCGGCGTGCGCAAATCATGCGACAGTGCATACACCAGATCGCGGATGACGGCGCCGCGCTCTTCAAGGGCTTCGTTGCGTTCGGCCAATTCGTTGAATAACCGGGCTTGCGCCAGCGCGCCGGCGGCGAGCTGTGCGTAGGCGCGCGCAAGTCCGATGACATCGGCGAAACTATGCTCGCCCCGGCCGAGCGCCAGGACCGCGCCGAAGCGCCGACGGCCGTCGACGATCGGCAGCACGAGTGCCGCTGGTGCTTCGAGGTGATCGAGTAACAGGCGGCCGAACGCGTCGGAGCGGCTGACCACGATCACATCGCCGTCGTCCAGAGCCCGCTGCACGATCGAAGCCGCTTCGGGTGACGGCCGGCTCTCATCGAGGCCGACCTCATCGGCGCCACGGCGCGCCACGAGCGTCAAGCCGTTGGCCCGATCGCTCAAGACAAAGCGCGCACGATCGGCGTCCAGCAGTGTCGTCGTCTCGCGGGCGACCGCGCGCAAGACGAGATCGAGCGACAGCGACGAGCGAACCCGTTCGATCGCTGCACTCAATAGCGTCTCGCGCTGCGTCCGAAGTTGCTGTGCTTCGAGGCGGCCTGCGCGTTGCGCGGTTTGTTGCACGGCGGTGCTCAAGTACCCGACGAAGACGATCGACAGACCGGCTAACACGCGATCGCCGATCGCGAGCGAATCCCAATGATGCAGGTCGCCCAAACCATTGAAGTAACCGGCGGTGATGTTCGCGCTGAGCGCGGCTATGACGAGCCAGTAGGTGAAGCGGCTGCTGCGAGTGAGCGAACTTAAAACGATCGGCGCATCGAGCAAGATCGCGGTGACGAAGAACTGCGGTGTAAGCAAATCGGTAATGAAAGCCGCAACGAGCGCGACGATGCACACCGTCGGGATCAGCGCAGATCGCACCGATTCGCCTTCACGCAATGCACGTGAGCGCCCTTCGGCGAACGACGCCGTGTATGGATCGCGTCGACCGGCCTAGCGCCCAAGCGCTGCTGGCGGAGCTCGGCTACGAACCGCGGCTCACCATTTATCTCGCAAGCGCTCCGGGCGCCGGTAAAACCCACCGTATTTTGAGCGATGCGGCATTCCAAATGCAAGCCGGACGCCGAGTTGCAATCGGTTGGATCGAGACCAAGGGCCGGCCGGATCTCGATGAACTAGCCGCCGGCATTCCGCGCATCCCGCCGCGCTTATTTCGCGCCGGCGGCGCGACGTTCGAAGACTTCGATCTCGAAGCCGCCATTGCCGGCAATGCCGAAACGATCGTTCTCGACGAACTCGCGCATGCGAATCCCGAAGGTGCCCCGCATGCGAAACGCTGGCAAGACGCGCTGGCGCTGCGCGCCGCCGGGAAATCGGTCCTCGGCGCTTTCAACGTGCAGCACCTCGAAACGGTCGCGCCGGTCGCCGAACGCATCATCGGTCATCCGATCCGCGAAATCGTGCCGCTGTCGTTTCTGCGTGATGCCGACGGCGTGATCGCTCTGGACGTGTCGGTGACGGTGCTCGAGTCACGGTTGCGCAGCGGACGCATCGTGCGCATCGACGATGTCGATCGGGCGGCGATGGGCTTGTTCAAACCGCAGAATCTGCAATTGCTGCGCGAATTGCTGTTGCGCACGGTCGACGCATTGACGGTGCCGGTAATGAGTCCGGCCAAAACATCGACGGCGTTGGCGATCGTAACGGGCACCGGCGACCCGCGGCCGTATCTGCGGCGTATCGGTGCGTTGGCCGAAGCACTCGATCTCGCGCTCGAAGTAACGGTGCTTGGCTGTGAGTCGAGCGCAGAAATCGTGGAAGCCGCGCGCGCCGTCGACGGCGTGCTCATCGCGGCTCCCGAGCAGCTGCTCAAAGGCGATCTGACCGACGTCCGCGCGGCGTTCGTCAGCGTGCCGAGCGGCGACCGCGCGAACAAGATTCTGGCGCGCCCGATCGACCGCGATCTCTATGTTATCGACCCGGCACGACTGCCGCTGACGCGCGGCGCCGACGGTGCGCGTCATCCGTACGGACAAAGCGCCGGCGACCGGCTGCGCATCGGCTATGGCCGCTTAACGATCTACTTAGGTTCCGTCGCCGGTAGCGGTAAGACGTTCGCCATGCTGGACCGCGCGCATCAGCTCATGGACGAAGGCGTCGATGTCGTGGCCGCCTTGATCGAGACGCACGGACGGGTCGATACGGCGAAGCAAATGACCGGGATCGAAATGGTCGAGCGTTTAGCAAACGGAGAACTCGACCGCGACGCGGTGTTGCGGCGGCGGCCGGGCGTCGTGCTGATCGATGAGCTGGCGCATACCAATGCACCGGGCAGCACGTATCCCAAACGCTACGACGACGTCATCAATATCTTGCGCGACGGCATCTCGGTGACGACCACGCTAAACGTGCAACATCTCAGCGGTCTGGGCGATGCGGTCGAACGGCTGACCGGGATGCACGTGCGCGAAACGTTACCCGACTCGATCCTCGAACTCGCCGATGACGTCATCTTCATCGACGTTACGCCGGACGTTTTGCGCGACCGGTTGCGGCAGGGCAAGATATATCCGGCTGAACGCATCGATGCCGCGCTTTCAAACTTTTTTCGAGCCGAAAACCTCGCCGCGCTGCGCGAATTAACGGTTCGCGAACTCATGCACGCCCGCGGCGGCCGGCGCGCCGCGCCGCCGTTTTTGCGCATCGTGCTGGGTGTCGCGGCGCGCGAACGCGATGTGGTGCTGATCGAACGTATGGCGCGCTTAGCCGCGCGGCTCGACGTCGATCTGCTGGTCTTGCATATCGCGCTGCCCGGTAAAGAACCGGCGCCGGCGATCATCGACCTGCTCGCCAAAGCGACCCGCGCGGCGAAAGGCAAGTGGCGGCTCGAGGTCAACAGCGATCCGGCCGCGGCGCTCTGCGCGGCGGCGAACGAGCTCGACGTCGTGGTTGTAGAATCGCCGCGCGTCAAGCAGCGGTTATTCGGACCCGCCTCATTTGCAGCGAAAGTCGTTCGGGCCGGTGCCGACGAGTTGCTGGTACTCGCGCCGCGTTAAGCCGTTCGCTGATCGGCAGCGGGCGACGCTACCACAATACGCCGTCGCCGACCAGCACGTACAAAATCGGTCCGATGCCCCAGATGAGGCCGAGCAGCGCCCAAAGGATCTTCTTGGTGCGTCCGAGATCGGTGCGTCCGGCCAAATTGATCCACATGAGAATGACGGCAATCGGGTGCAGAATCGCCGACAGGACCAATTCGATAACGAGCTTCATTCAAGCGTCTTTCGACCGCGAGCGGCGCCCGGCCGCTAACGGGTTGCATCGAGTGCGCGATTGAGCTCGAACACATTGACGCGCGGTTCACCGAGAAAGCCGAACGTCCGGCCGCGGACGTGCGCCGCAACGAGCGTACGTACGGCGTCGAGGGGTATATGCCGCGCTTTGGCTACGCGTGCAGCTTGATACTCGGCGCCTTCGGGCGAGATATCGGGATCGATTCCACTGCCGCTCGACGTCACGAGATTTATCGGCGGCTCGCCGATTGCATCGGGGTTTGCTTTGCGCAGTGCGGCAATCGTTGCCCGCGTGGCGTCGATGAGTTTCTTACTCGTCGGTCCGAGATTCGTGCCGCCCGTCGAGGTCGGATCGTAGCCGTTCTTACCGGCGGCCGACGGCCGGCCGGCAAAATATTGCGGCTTGGTGAAGAGCTGGCCGATGATCTCAGACCCGATCGGTTTACCGGCCTGCATCACCATCGAACCCCCGGCTTGATGCGGAAAAAGCAGCGAGCCGATGACCGTGATCGCGAGCGGATACACGATCCCGAGCGCAACGACCGTAACGACGGTGTACACGATCGACGTGACGATATGCGACAGGCTGGATTCACCCTTGTTCGACGGTTGCGCGGGTTCGGCCGGCGGAACCGCTGCCGTTGCGGTCGCGTTTTTCGATGCTTGAACGATGGTACTCATTGATACTCCCCAAGACGGTGTCGCCGAAGAACCTGATGGGACGTAATGGAGTCCGCGATCCCTCATGTGAGGTGTAAGGCGGTCAGCAAAACGTCGATGATTTTAATGCCGACGAACGGCACGATAATGCCGCCGAGCCCGTAAATGAGCGCATTCTCGCGCAGTACGGCGTCCGCTCCGCGCGGCTTGTACGCGACCCCGCGCAGTGCTAGCGGGATGAGCGCGATGATGATGAGCGCATTGAAAATGATCGCGGACAAAATCGCGCTTTGCGGCGTCGATAGGCGCATGATATTGAGCCCGCTCATGACCGGATAGGCCGTAGCGAACATCGCCGGCAGAATGGCGAAATATTTAGCGACGTCGTTGGCGATCGAAAATGTGGTGAGTGCACCGCGCGTCATAAGCAGCTGTTTACCGACTTCGACGACTTCGATGAGCTTCGTCGGATCCGAATCAAGATCGACCATGTTGCCGGCCTCTTTTGCGGCCTGCGTCCCGGAGTTCATGGCGACGCCGACGTCGGCTTGAGCGAGCGCCGGCGCATCGTTCGTGCCGTCGCCGGTCATTGCAACAAGCCGGCCCGAACCTTGTTCGCGGCGGATCAGTGCCATTTTCGTTTCGGGCGTCGCCTCGGCGAGGAAGTCGTCCACGCCGGCTTCGGTCGCGATCGCGCTCGCCGTGAGCGGATTGTCGCCGGTGATCATGATGGTGCGAATGCCCATCGCGCGCAGTCGCGAGAAACGCTCGCGCATGTTCGGCTTGAGGATGTCCTTGAGATAGATGACTCCGAGAATGCCGCGTTCGCTCGCAAGCAGCAGCGGCGTACCGCCGGCGCGTGCGATGCGTTCGACATCGCCGTCTAAGGCAAAGTCCGTCGATGCGCCGCGCTGTTCGCGCACCCACGCCTTAACGGAATCCGGCGCACCCTTGCGCACTTTGGAGCCGTCGGCGAAGTCGAGCCCGCTCATGCGCGTATAGGCGCTGAACGGGACGAATTCCGCACCGTCCGGCACGCGCGATGCCGGATCCCCGGCATTGCCTAAGCCGGCTTGCGGGGCCGCGAGTAGAACGATCGAGCGCCCTTCGGGCGTTTCGTCTGCCAGCGACGACAGATAGGCCGCGCGATAGACCTCTTGTACGTTCAAACCGGGCACGACCACGATCTCCGTCGCCTGCCGGTTCCCCAGCGTGATCGTACCGGTTTTATCGAGCAGCAACGTGTCCACGTCGCCCGCCGCCTCCACGGCACGGCCGCTCATCGCCAGCACGTTGCGCTGCAGCACGCGATCCATCCCGGCGATACCGATCGCCGAAAGCAAACCGCCGATGGTCGTCGGAATCAAACAGACGAGCAGCGCAATGAGCACCACGATGCTCGGCACCGCCCCGGCGTAAATCGAAAACGGTGCGAGCGTTGCAACGGCGATGAGAAAGACGATCGTTAAACCGGCCAGTAAAATCGACAGCGCGATCTCGTTGGGCGTCTTCTGACGTTGCGCGCCTTCGACGAGCGAGATCATCCGGTCCAGAAACGATTCGCCCGGATTTGCGCCGACGATGAGTTCGATTTGATCGGACAGCACGCGCGTTCCACCGGTAACCGAACTGCGGTCGCCGCCGGCTTCGCGAATGACCGGTGCGGATTCACCCGTGATCGCCGACTCATCGACGGTTGCCGCACCGAGCACGACTTCACCGTCGGCGGGGATGAGTTCACCGGCATCGACGCGGATGCGATCGCCTTTACGCAGCAACGTCGCGCTAACGGTTTCGAGTTTGCCTTCGACGATGCGTTTGGCCGATGTGTCGGATTTCGTGCGGCGCAGGAAGTCGGCTTGCGCTTTACCCCGGCCTTCGGCAACGGCTTCGGCGAAATTGGCGAAGACGACGGTGAACCAGAGCCACAACGAAATTGCGACGTCGAAACTGCCCTGTCCGTCGGCGTGCATATAGTCGCGGATAGCGAAGATTGCCGAAACGAGCGCGCCGACTTCGACGATGAACATGACGGGGTTACGCAGTTGCCAGCGCGGATCGAGCTTTTTGAACGACTCGACGATCGCCGGAGCGATAATCTCGCGATCGAACAGCGGACGTTGACGCGAAACCATCAAAACGTTTGTCCTTTGAGCATCTGGAGATGCTCGACGATCGGACCTAAAGCGTCCGCGGGAAGGAACGTCAGCAATCCGACGATGACGATGACGCTCAGCAGTAGCGCAACGAAGACGGGCGACGTCGTGGTGAACGTTCCGGCGGTTACCGGGACGGCTTTTTTACCGGCCAGCGCACCGGCCAGCGCGATCATCGGCACAACGATAGCAAAGCGTCCGAAGAACATCGCGGTGCCGGTTAAGATGTTGTAGAACGTATTGCTCGTTAAACCGCCGAACGCCGAACCGTTGTTGCCCGTCGACGACGAGAACGCGTAGAGTATTTCGGAGAACCCGTGCGATCCGGTGTTGCCCAGCGTCGCCAAGCCGTCTTTGCTAACGGCTGCGATTGCGGTGGGAACGAGCGAAAACAGCGGTACGACGAGCAGCGCGAGAATCGCCAACTGGACTTCGCGACGTTCGATTTTCTTACCGAGATACTCGGGCGTCCGGCCGACCATGAGCCCGGCTAAAAACACGGTGAGCACAACGAAGAGAATCATGCCGTAGAATCCGCTGCCGACGCCGCCGAAAATGATCTCGCCGAGTTGGATGTTAAGCAGCGGGACTAAACCGCCCAGCGGCGTGAATGAGTCGTGCTGTGCGTTGACCGCGCCGCACGACGTATCGGTCGTCATGGTGGCGAACAGCGTCGATGCGGCGACTCCGAAGCGCGTATCTTTGCCTTCGAGGTTCGGACCGTGAACGCCCAGTTGCGCAACGATCGGATTGCCGCCGGACTCCGCGCCGTATGTTGCGGCAAAACCGGCGACGAACACGATCGTCATTGCGATGAAGATCGCCCAGCCCTGCCGCTGATCTTTCGCAAAGCGCCCGAACGTATACGTGAGCGCGCCGGCGATGAGGAAAATACACACCATTTCGAGCAGGTTCGAACCCGGGGTCGGATTTTCGTTCGGCGAGATCGAGTTGGCGCCGACGAAACCGCCGCCGTTCGTGCCTAATTCTTTGATGATTTCTTGCGAGGCCATCGGCCCGCCGGTGATCGTTTGGGTGACGCCCTCGAGACCCTTGACGTCGGTGTAAGCCGCAAAATTTTGCGGGACGCCCTGCCAAAGCAGCAGTAGCGCACCGAGGATCGATAGCGGTAGAAGCACGTATAAGATCGAGCGCGTCATGTCCACCCAGAAATTACCGAGCGTCTTCCGATCGGTTCGGACGATCCCGCGCATGAACGCGATCGACAGCGCGATACCGGCTGCCGCCGAAACGAAGTTGTGCCACGCCAAACCGATCATCTGCGATAGGTAGCTCATCGACGACTCACCGGAATAAAATTGCCAATTCGTGTTGGTCAGAAAGCTGATAGCGGTATTCCAGGCAAGATCGGGCGAAAAGTTTCCGAAGTGCTGCGGATTGAGCGGCAGCGCTGCTTGCGTGCGTAACAGCACGTACAAATAGACGAAGCCGACCAGGCTAAAGCCGAAGAGTGCCAAGACATACGAACGCCACCCCATCTCGCGCTCGGGTGTAATCCGGCAGACTCGATATAGGATGCTTTCGACCGGCGCGAGTACCGGCGACAAGAAAACGCGCTCTCCGGCGAACACCCGGTACATGTAGAGCCCTAAGGGCTTGACGCACGCTAAAACGAGCGCAAAGGTCACGCTGGCCTCGAACCAGCCGACGGCCGTCATCAAAATTTCTCCGGCCGAAGCATTGCGTAGGTCAGATACACGAGTGCTCCTGCTGCGAGCACGAGGCCCACGAGCAAATCTGCATTCATATCCGTTCGCATCCGGCTGCGTAACGGTCGAGCAGCGCAAAAAAAACGATCGATAAAACGATCAGCGCAAGTTCAAGGACGATCATCGGTCGGCATCAACTCCGCCGCTGTGCGGCGACAAGGCAGTATAGGTCAGCACCGAGTTTACGAATCTTCGCCGCGCGTGAGGAGCCGTCGAACGGATGATCCGTTCGGATGCAGGCCTTGAACGAATCGAAGATCAGCGTTAAGCGACGGCCAAGTCCGATCGAGCGTGCATTGCCGTGCAGGGAAATTTCTTTCAGCAAATGGTAGAAGGCATGCAATGTCGGCAATCTACCACGCACGACCCTGCGTTAGTGCGTTAGAGATGAACGCCCGATTAATGACGTGCAGTCGGCTTTGGGCCTGGTGTGCGTCGGTTATTGTCCTCGGATTGACGCTCGCCGCCGCGCCGTCGTTGGTACAAGCACATCCGCTGGGAAATTTCACGACAAACCACCTGACGCGCCTTTCCGTCGCGCACGGCAAAGTCGGCGTGCTCTACGTGCTCGATATGGCCGAGATTCCGACCGTCGCGCTCGATCGAATGCTGGCCGATGACGGTCATCCCAGCGCGCGTCAATACGCCGCCTGGGGCACTGCGCACGCAGCCGCAATTAGACCGCAGCTCGAATTACTCGCCGACGGACAGCGGGTTGAACTGCAGGCCCTCGACACGTCGGTTGTGACTCGCGCCGGTGCCGCCGGATTACCGACGGTCTATCTGCGCGCTCGGTTCGGCGCTGACGTCCCCAGCGGTACGAAGAATTTCGTTTATCACGATCGGTCGGAGCCGGGACGGCTCGGCTGGAAAGACGTCGTGCTAACGCCGGAAATCGAGCCGACGCACGAACTCCGCGTCTATCCAAGCGCCCTCGTCGGCTCGCCGCGCACGCGGCTGGCACTTGCAGCGGCAATCGACAGACGCGGCGTCCCGCATCAAATCGCGGATGCGCCGGACGATGTTCCGGTCGTCAATGCGCCGTCGGTCGGGCGGATGGACGCGCTTTCGGATATTCTCAAACACGACGATAGCGGTCCGGCGTTCATCCTTGGAGCGCTGCTCTTGGCGGTTGGTTTAGGTGCACTCCATGCGCTTGAACCGGGCCACGGTAAGACGCTGTTGGCCGTTTCACTCGTCGGGGCGCGGGCGACGGTACGGCAGGCGTTCATCTTGGCTGGATCGCTGACGTTCGCGCATACGATCGGCGTCATCGCGCTGGGAGCGATCGTGATGTTTGCGACGCGCTGGATCGTGCCCGAACAAATTTATCCCTGGATTACGCTCGGCTCGGGCTTGCTTGTCGCCGGCCTCGGTGCGCGGGCACTTGCGGCGGAAATGCGTCGGCGCCGGCCGATCGCCCACATTCACGTTCACGCGCATCCGCACGCGCATCCGCACGCTCACGACCACGCTCACGGCTTAGGGGTCGACGAGCACGACCACACGAGCCTTAGCGACGACGCTCACGCGCGCGCGCATGCGGTTCCGGGGTCGGCGCCGCTGACGTTTCGAACGGCCGTGTTGGCCGCTGCCAGCGGCAACCTTGCTCCGTGTCCGGCCGCCCTCGTCGTGCTGCTCGCTGCGATCGCGCTGCACCGAATTGCCCTCGGCATGACGCTCATCGTCGCTTTCAGCTTCGGGCTGGCGGCAACGTTGACGGTGCTCGGCATTGCCGTCGTGCGCGGTGCTGCCTGGTTGTCGCGCCGTCCGCAATTCGATAAAGCGGCGCGCTGGGCGCCGTTTGCCTCGGCCGGTGCAATCGCGCTGGTCGGTGCGGCGATGGTCGGCGAAGGACTCGTCGCCCAGGGTGTTCCGGCATCGGTCCCGATCCTGGCCGGCCTGACGTTCTTAGCGATCGTCGGTTACGCATTCGGCGTTCCGCATCGGCATCGCGCGCTTGAATCGAGCAGTGCATGATCGGCTTGAGCGCCGTGACGGTTTTTGTGATCGGCCTGCGCCACGGTGCGGATCCCGATCATCTTGCCGCCATCGATAACGTTACGCGCAATGCATACGCAAAGACGCCGTTTCTCAGCCGTTTCGTCGGTACGATGTTTGCCGGCGGCCACTCGATCATGGTGCTTGCACTCTCGGCCCTCGTGGGTTTGCTGGGTCAGCGTTTCTCGGCGCACGGTGCGCTGATCGAAACGATCGGAACGTGGGTCAGCATCGTCGTGCTGTTTCTCATTGCCGCTGCAAATCTGTGGCAATTGCGGCAAGGTGATGCAAGTCGAATCGTCGGCGCGAAGACGCGTTTGCTGCCGCGGGCGTTGCGCAACGGCAACAGCGCATTGCTCGCGATTCCGATCGGCCTTCTGTTCGGCTTCGGGTTCGAGACCTCGAGCCAAGTCGCAACGTACGCCGTTGCGTTCGGAGCGGACTCCGGCGTTTGGGGCGCAGTTGTTATCGGTGCGATGTTTTGTTTTGGTATGATCGTCACCGATACGCTCGACAGTGTCGTGGTACACCGGTTAATCTCATTTCGTTCCGACCGGCTGCCGCGCATCATGCGCGTTTGGATCGTCTCGGTCACCGTTTTCGCTCTTGTTATCGCACTTTACGAGCTTGCGCAGATTTGCGGTTGGCAACCACCGTTTTCCGATTTAGTGGTGAGCGGTTCGCTGGTAACTGCGCTGGCTCTGGTCTTTGTTTACGTTTTCTATCAGACACGTAAGCATCCGCTCACGTCGTTACCCGAGCCGCAATTAGCGGCAACCACAACAGGAGAAGGTCCATGAAACTACGCTCAGGTGCGCTGGGCGGGGTTGCGGCGATTGCTGCGCTGGTCGTTACGGCCGTCGCTTACAATACGCTTCCCGTCCGCGGTTCCGACCACCAAGACTCAGTATTGACATTCGCACGTCCGGCAGCCGATATTACCGATGTTTTCCTTTATCCCAGCACGGATCCGGCGAAAGTCGTGCTGCAAATGGATCTGGACACGTCGCTGTCGCCGTCGGCAAATCTCACTCAACTCGATCCGGGCGTCTTGTATCAATTTAAAATCGCGCATAGCGCTACCGGTGGTGCCGGCGGCGCCGAAGACATGGTCATTCAATTACTGCCGCAGGGCAACGGCGCCGGCCAGACGGTCAACGTATACGGTCCGTTCGCGCCGTCCGCGACCGGACCGGTTAGCGTATCGGGCGCGCTGAGCGGCTCGGTTCCGTTTAGCGCTCCCGGCGCGGCTTCAAGCGGTACCGTGCTTGCCAACGGAATGCGCGTTTTTGTCGGTGAGCGTGCCGACCCGTTCTTCTTCGACCTCGCGCAGTTCTTCAAAATTCTGCCCGATCGCAATGTCGGTAATCAGCCCAACCCGCCGCCGCCGCTAACGCAAGCAACGGGCTTCCGCGGCTTTACCGCGGCGTTTAACGCAGCACACGCAACTGCTTGCGATACGACTCCGGCAGTCGACTTTCTCTCGGCGAACCATGGGAACGTGGTTTCAATCGTGGTCGAAGCACCGCGCGCTTTGATTGCCCCGGACCCAACGAAGCAAACGATTCACTTGTGGACGACGACGTCCACGGCGACGGGGAGCTAGTCCAACATGAAGCAAACTCTGCTCTCGTTCGTAGCGATTTATGCCTTGGTCATCGGAGCGGCAAGCTGTAACAGCACGAGCAACGCTCCGGCTCCTACGCCGCCGGCCGTCGCCGGCACCGCGGGTTACCATCAAGTCGAGCGGCTGGCGCGACCGGCAATCAAAGAAGCCACGGAGTCGTTCGCAAATCACGCGATTACCAATACCGTTTCACCGGAAAGCGCGACGACCGACAGCGTGTTGGCCGGGTCGATTCACGACTTCGCGAAATTCGTCGGGCGGGATGAAGCGCACGCAACGACGCTCGTAGCGATCCTCGTGCCGGATGAACTAACGGCCGATCTCAGCAAGCCCGACGCCCATGCATCGTACCTTGGTGTCGAGACGGGTGGCTTTACCGGCAGCCATTTCGGTGGTCGCGGTTTGTCCGACGACGTCATCGATATCGATCTGTATGCGGTGTTCGGGACGGCGCTCAGCGATCTTGGTTTAGTGCCGGACGATCATCACGCGCTGCCGTGCTTGACGACCGACAACGTTTCGGCCGCGCAGGGACAAGCAACCGATAACATCACCGGCGGCTTCCCGTACGTCGGCGCGCCGCACTAGTTCGACTGCCTAGCCGAACCCCGCGGCTGATTGCGGCAAGCGCATTTCTTGCGCTTGCCGCTTGGCCCTTTTTCTTGCACGCACGCATGACCGAATCGGCTCCGGCCGATCCGGTCATGCTGCTATCGCCGGCTCCGGTCGAACATGATTATGTCGGGCGCGATAAGAGCATTGCTTTCCTCGAGTCGCGCTACAAGAAAGACGCGGCCGACATGCTCACGCCGGCACGCTTGTCATCTGAATATCTGCAACGCTACCGCGAGCATGGCGACATCGGTGATGTACTGCGTGCCGAAGCTGCCGCCCAGACATCGTTGAGCGTGCTACCCGCCGCCCGCAATCCGTTGGGTGATAGTGCGCTTGCATCCGCCGAGCTCACATTGCACCGCTTTCGAGAAGCAAAGCGTGCGCTGCTAACGGCGCGTGACAAGATCGGCGCGAACTCCGGTAGCGATTCGGCGTTGGCGGCGATCGATCTCGAACTCGGCGAATATATGCCGGCACGACGGCTGCTCGAGACCGGCAGTATCGAGCACGATCCCGCGGCAGCCGTCGTTCTCGCCCGCTGGTACGAAATTAGCGGACGTCTTACCCAAGCACAGCGGCTCGTCGATCGCTCGGCGCACTACGCAGACTCGATTTTTAGCGTTCCGGCGGAACGGCGCGCGTGGTTCCACTTCCGGCTCGGCGAGCTAAAGTTTCTTCACGGTGACAACGACGGCGCCGTTGCCGAAGAACATCATGCGCTCGACTTGTACCCCGATGACTTTCTCGCACTTGGTGCGCTGGCGCGCGTCGAACTTGCCATCAACGATTACGCTGCGGCGGAAAGCGCTGCGACGCAAGCAGTTGCGATCGTTCCATCGCCCGAGACGCTCGGCATCCTTGCCGACGCACAAGCACAGCTGGGGAAAACGGTTTCGGCGGCCGCTTCTCGAGCGCAAATTGACGCCGTGGAGAAAATCGGCAACGCCGAACACGTGAACGACCGGCTCATCGCCGTCTACCTCGCCGATCATCGGCAACGTGTCGACGATGCCTATGTAATTGCCCGTCGAGAGATCGGCATTCGCGATGACATTTATGCCGAAGATACGTTAGCTTGGTGCGCGGCCGCCGCCGGCCGCTGGGACGTCGCCCGGATTGCCGAACGCAAAGCGCTACGATTCGATACCGAGGATCCGCGAATGCAGTATCATGCCGGCGTAATCGCCGCGCATTTCGGTGATGACGCCGAAGCTAAACGCCGGTTCGGTCGCGCATTGGCACTCAATCCGCACTTCTCGGCGACACAGGCCGACGATGCGCGCGCGAGGCTCGCTGCCCTAAAATAGCAAAGGCCCCGATCGCTCGGGGCCTTTGCAAAGCCGTTCCGACTTTGTATTAAGGCATTAATACCGTGTCGACGACGTGAATCACGCCGTTCGATTGGTAGACGTCACCGATCGTTACGCGCGACATCCCACCCTTGGAGTCGGTAAGAACGAGGGTCTGGCCGTCCATCGATGCCGTCAGGTCTTCACCTTGAACGGTCTTGAGCATGGCTTTGCCGCCGCCCGCAGCGATCTGCGCAGCAATCGCCTTCGAGTCGAGGCGTCCGGCAACAACATGGTACGTCAGGATCTTGGTGAGCGTATCTTTATTTTCCGGCTTCACGAGCGTATCGACCGTTCCGGCCGGCAATTTCGCGAACGCTTCGTCGGTCGGTGCGAAAACAGTGAACGGCCCGGGGCTGTTGAGCGTGTCGACGAGAGCGGCGGCTTTGACGGCCGCAACAAGCGTCTTATGATCGGCCGAATTAACGGCATTCGCGACGATCGTTTTGTTCGCATACATTGCGTGTCCGCCGACCATCGGATCCTTATGCATTGCCATTCCGCTCATCGAATCACCCATCGTGTCGGCGGCAAACGCCGGCGTCAGCGAGAGACACATGGCGCTCATTGCTGCGGCCGCAGCGATCTTGCTAATTTTCATTGAGAGTAGCTCCTAAAGAATTTGCGACGAGTAGCTTGGAGGTTCGGTAGATGAACGAACGGTCGTGCAGCTTAGATGTGTCCGGCAACGTTTTGGGCCGGGCGGATGCACCGGCGAGCAACGTCGTTAGCGCACGGCTACGCGATACTGCAAAGGTCAACTGCCGGTGGCAAACGGCACACGAAGACTTAGACCGGCTTCGTCACCGTAACGTTCTCGGTCGACACCGATTCGGCGCACACGTAAGTGAAAGAACCAAAGGGCATACGATGGAGATACATTGGAGCCGTAACGACCGCAGCGGCGGTCGGTCATTCGATGTGCCTGTGTTGCTTCCGACCGACGTATCCGAGTTTGCTGCTTCGTAAGGAAGATCTACGACGAGCAAATACATACCGTAACAGATACAGCACATACGGTTTTGGCTACCTTCGTCCGATGGACGGCTGCTTCGAGTCCTGCGCGCAACGCACAACTGGCGGCGTTGCGCGCGTTGCGCGCGTAGCGGCGTTGCGATGCACGATCTCGATGTGCACTTCTTGCTGCGAACGCTGAATGCAGACGATGTAAAACGCTGCGATCTTATTCGTCGCATCGTTACGAACGGAATAATCTCGAAGGTTGAAAACAACGTTCGCGATCGACGATTCGTACGTGCGCGTTTTGCTGCGAACGCTCGATGCCGAGCGATCGTGAGGAAACGATTTCAGGTGTCGATCGTTACGCGCCGATTCCGTCCGAATGGGAAGTCGAATGTAAATGATACCGAACGTGAAGATTACGCTGCACGATCGAGGTGAGGCGTGCTTGCTTCAAACGCTGGAATGCAATCGATCCGGAATATCAAGCGTCTCGAATACCGTTCGTCAACAATGGCATGACTCGGATATGTTCGATTCCGAATGTAACGAGTGCACCGCTGAGAAAGCTTTCACGTGCGAGTGATCTCGAGTGATGAGTTCGAACGAACTTGCGTTACGAACGATCCGACCGTTTGAACGCTCTCGGACGGACATACGTGCCCGTGTGGCACGAGCACTTGTTTTCAGCCACATCGATGTTCCACGCTGTTGCGGGGAGTGGCAGTACGTCTCGATTCACTCACGTCGGGCGGAAATGTTCGACGAATGTTACTTTGCAACGTTCGTGGTGCGTGTCGTGATCGTGCACCTTGCGTTGACTGTCGGCTCGATCGAATCAGCGCTAATCAATATGGCGTTGATTTCCCTACCTGGTAGACTCCGTATCGTTGAATGAATCGACCTGAACGTCCCGTGCGTTTGTCGGCCAACGTAACTGTTCGAGTGCCGGCGCGGTAGGTCGTCTGCTTCGACTGCGACATGGAGTGCGGAACAACGCTATTGAAAGACTCACGGTACAGCGGTCAGGCTGACATTCGATGCCTGCGTCAATCGACAACGCGGGTCGCCGAAGCGTGCGTGTTCTGAGTGGTTGAGTTGAATGAATGTCACAGCGCGCCGCAGGGTCGAGAAGTAGCGTATTCCGTCGCAGGCCCGGCGAGGACGCAAGTCAATGCGCGCCGGCAAAAACTGCGGCCGTCAAGCCGGCAGATGTGCGCTAACGGGCCGAAAGCGACCGTGCGACGAGCCGAGGCCGGTTCGGGCGATTTCTCGGCGCTTAGCCGAGCGAGCAACGACGGCTGGCCGCTGCAGCGAGGTATCGGTCTTGACGGGGTTTGACTGTAGTGGTACCATCGTCGCCTATGTCCCTTGGTGGATAAGATTGTGTTTCGAGCGAGGTGACCTCTCTCCGATGCGAGAGGACCTTGTCTTTTTTTGTATTTACCAGGGTTATAGACCGGCACGACGCTTCGCGAGAGTGGTTACAACGTAAGAATGGCAGCTACAAAGACAACCGTCGACAAGGCGGAAAAGCCGAAACCCGCGCCGCGGAAGAGGCCTCCGGCCGCTAAGCCCGAGGCGAGCAGCACGGGCGCGAACGGCAACGCAATTCGGCAGAACAATATCGCGACTGCGACCTTTGAAGTCCCAGCCGAGGCCTTTACCGTTGAGGCCTACGATGATCCGGGTCCCAAGCGCGCACGCCACACGTTCGCCAAGATCACCAGCGCACTCGCGATCCCCGATCTCATCGAGCTTCAGAAAGCTTCGTTTAAATGGTTCATCAACGATGGCCTCAAGGAAGCGTTTGAGTCGATCTCGCCGATCAAGGATTTCACCGGCAACCTCGTGCTGGAGTTCGGCGAGCATTCGCTAGGCGAGCCGAAGTATTCGGTCGAGGAATGCCGCGAGCGCGACATGACCTACAGCGCACCGTTGCGCGTGCGCGTTCGCTTGATCACGGCGGAGTCGGGCGAAATCAAGGGTATTCCCGACCAGGAAATTTTCATGGGCGATTTTCCGCTCATGACCGACAAGGGAACGTTCATGATCAACGGCGCCGAGCGCGTGATCGTGAGCCAGCTCGTTCGTTCTCCCGGCGTCTATTTGTTGCAGGACAGCGACACCAACAGCCGGCCGACATACAACGCCACGATCATCCCGAACCGCGGCGCCTGGATCGAATTCGAAACCGATAACGGCACCAAGAACGACGAAACCGAGGGGACGATCGGCGTCCGGATCGACAAAAATCGCAAAATCTATGCGACGACGTTTGTCCGGGCGTTGTCGCGTCCGGATCTCGGTTTTGCGTGGGAAGACGATGAGGCTATCTTAGGCCTCTTCGATCACTCGCCGCTCATTGCAAATTGTCTTGAAAAAGACAAGGACATCAAGACCAAGGAAGACGCGCTCAAGGAAATTTACAAGAAGCTGCGGCCGGGCGAACCTGAGAACGCCGAGAACGCCGAGAAGCTACTCGAGTCGCTGTTCTTTGACGAGAAGCGGTACGACCTCGCGGGTGTCGGTCGTTATAAGTTGAGTGGGAAACTCGAGCGCGAGTATCCGGCTGCCGGTTTAGCAATCCCGAGCATTGCGAAGAAGGCGCTGACTCGCGAGGACATGATCGCCGTCGTTCGCCGTCTCATTAAAGTTGCAACGAAGCAAGTCAACAAAGACGACATCGATCATTTGGGTAATCGCCGGATTCGCTCGGTTGGAGAATTGCTCCAAAATCAATTCCGAGTCGGCCTGCTGCGCCTCGAGCGTGTCGTACGCGAGCGCATGACGGTTCAAGATATTGAAACGGTCACGCCGCAAGCACTGATCAATATCCGCCCGGTCGTTGCGGCGATCAAAGAGTTCTTCGGTTCTTCGCAGCTGTCGCAGTTCATGGATCAAACAAATTCGTTGGCGGAGCTCACGCACAAGCGGCGCTTGTCGGCGCTCGGGCCGGGCGGATTATCGCGCGAACGCGCGGGGTTCGAGGTTCGCGACGTTCACCATAGCCATTACGGGCGCATTTGTCCGATCGAGACACCCGAAGGTCCGAACATCGGGTTGATCGGTTCGCTCGCAACATACGCCCGCGTCAACCGGTTCGGCTTTATTGAAACGCCGTATCGGGTGGTTTACGACGGTATCGTGACCGATGAGATCAAATACTTCACGGCAGACCGTGAAGACGAATACATCGTCGCTCAAGCCAATACACCCGTCGACGACAACGGACGGATTACGTCGAATTCCGTCGTCGCCCGCTATGCCGAAGAATACGTCGAGGAGCCGCCCGACAAGGTGCAGCTCATGGACGTTTCGCCGAAGCAAATCGTCTCGGTTGCCACCGCGCTTATTCCGTTTCTCGAGCACGACGATGCGAACCGCGCGCTCATGGGCGCGAACATGCAGCGTCAAGCCGTGCCGCTATTGCGTCCGCAAGCTCCGATCGTCGGCACCGGCATGGAGTATCGCGCCGCCAAGGATTCGGGCGGTTGCGTTTTGGCTCGTCAGTCGGGTCAAATCGTCGGCGTGGACGCCAAGGCAATCACGCTCAAGCACGACGATGACGGGCTCGACCATCAATACGATCTCTTGAAGTTCACCCGGTCCAACGCCGGGACGTGCATCAATCAGAAGCCGATCGTCACCGTCGGCGAGCAAGTGATGCGCGGTCAAATCTTGGCCGATGGACCATCGTCGGAGCAAGGCGAGTTGGCCCTGGGTCAAAACGTGCTCGTCGCGTTCATGCCCTGGGAAGGCTACAACTACGAAGACGCGATTCTCATCAGCGAGCGGATGGTCAAAGACGATCGCTTCACTTCGATTCACATCGAGGAATACGAATGCGAAGCGCGCGATACGAAGCTCGGACCTGAAGAGATCACGCGCGATATTCCGAACGTCGGCGAAGACTCGCTCAAAGACCTCGATGAAAACGGAATCGTTCGCATCGGCGCCGAGGTGCGTCCGGAGGACATTCTCGTCGGCAAAGTCACGCCTAAAGGCGAGACCGAGCTGACCGCCGAGGAACGGCTGCTGCGCGCAATCTTTGGTGAGAAGTCGCGCGAAGTCCGCGACACGTCGCTCAAAGTTCCGCATGGTGAAAAAGGCAAGATCATCGACGTGAAGCGTTTTTCGCGCGAAAACGGCGATGAATTGTCGCCCGGCGTCAATCATCTCGTTCGCGTCTACGTCGCACAGAAACGCAAAATTCTGCAAGGCGACAAGATGGCCGGCCGGCACGGCAATAAAGGCGTCATCGCCAAAGTGCTGCCCGAAGAAGATATGCCGTATACCGACGACGGCACGCCGGTCGATATCGTTCTGAACCCGCTGGGCGTGCCGTCGCGCATGAATCTCGGTCAGATCATGGAGACGCATCTCGGCTGGGCCGCTTCGATGCTCGGCTTGACGATTGCAACGCCCGTCTTCGACGGTGCTCATGCCGAGGACATCGCCGAGTGGCTGCAAGATGCCGGTTTACCGGCGGACGGCAAAACATGGCTACGTGACGGCCGTTCCGGCGATCGCTTCGGCCGGCCGATCACCGTCGGTTATATCTACATGCTCAAACTCGCGCACTTGGTCGACGATAAGATCCATGCGCGTTCGACCGGCCCGTACTCGATGATCACGCAACAGCCGCTGGGCGGCAAGGCACAGTTCGGCGGACAGCGCTTCGGTGAGATGGAAGTCTGGGCGCTCGAAGCATACGGTGCCGCCTACACCCTGCAAGAGTTGCTGACCGTGAAATCGGATGACGTTGTCGGACGCGTAAAAACATACGAGGCGATCGTCAAAGGCGAGAACGTGCTCGAACCGGGCGTTCCGGAATCGTTCAAGGTTTTGATCAAAGAACTGCAATCGCTTGCACTCGACGTCAAGGTCTTGACCGAACAGCGTGAAGAGATCGAGATCAAAATCCAGGACGACGATATGTCGGAACGGGCGCAAGAGATCGGTCTGCTCATGGGCGACGAAGATCCGCGACTGTCGCAGACGCAACTTGCCGAGCGTGAGGCGGAACGCGAACGTCTCTCAGCGCCGGCCGGCTTAGCCGACGCGATCGGCGGCGCCGCAATCGACGCTGATGCCGGAGTTGCCGACGGCGTCGTTGAGATCGAAGAAGAGGAAGAGCCCGAAGAGGAAGTCGACGACTCCGCACCGCTCGTCACCAACGCGTCGAAGCGCGGCGATGACGACGATATCGTTCCGTCGAGTCCGCTGGGCGGGCTGCGGGCCACGATGACGGATGACGGCGAAATCATCGTCGATGAAGTCGTCGATGAGGAATTGCCGGCGGTCGTCGAGGACGAGGAAGAAGATCAGGGTTACGTCCTTGAAGACGAAGACGAAGAGTATACCGAAGAGGAAGACGAAGACGACGGTCCGCTCGCGCATTCAACCGACGACGATTACTAAGATAGGTCGAACGCAAAGACGACTCGTGCCGGACGGCACGAGTCGTCTTTCTCTCTGCGGACAACCTCCGATTGGCGACAGACATTGTCCGGTTTGCGCTGGATGAAGGCGGGCTCGCCAAGTGTGCGCTGGACGTTGTTTGCCGCAATCGCAGTCGTGCTTTTTGTGGCGGCTTTGAGCAATGACGTCTACAATTTAACCTCACCGCCGGCCTTTGGTCTGCACGTGCTACTGCGCAAGTTTTACAGCATCGTTGCCTTTGCCGTCGTCGGGTCGGCGATGATTTGGGCCTCGAACGCTTCGCTTCGAGCGACCGCCGTTGCAATCGCTGTCTATAGTGGACTCATCGAGGTCGGCCAGCATATCATTTACGTGCGCGAGCCGTTGTTTTGGAATGCGATCGACGTTGCGTGCGGCGCTGCCGGCGGCGCGCTGGCGGGTGCTATCCCTTGGCTTCGCGGGCGATCAAGCGCAGATATCGCCGCGGCTCGAAGGCAGCGTCCGCTTCCACCCGTTTGAAGGCTTCTTCGCGAACCTGACCGGCGAGCTGCCTGCGGCGAGCCAAAGCGCGATCGAGTTCGTAGAACGCCCGCTCGAATTCATCGCCCTCGAGTTCACCGATCTCGCGCTTAAGCCGTGCGATTTCGGCATTGACCTTCTGTTGCAATTCCGAGCTAATTTGCACTTCCGCTGCGTGGATGCGCGCGAGCAGTGCGTCGAGTTCTTCGACGGTCGGCAGACCGTATGCATTGCGCGCCGTTTCGGGAGCACGGCCGTTGCGGGCGGGAACTTCTTTGCCGGGCGCGTCGAATTCGGGATATAAGCGAATGATCGAGGGGATCTTCTGCGGGCCTTTGGGTGATTGTAAGCCTTGCGCGATGCCGGTCTCGATCAGTCGCGTTCGCAACGAGGTGTCGGTAATAATCTTGAGATATTCCGCTGCAACCCCGGACGGAGGACGGTTCGTGCCGAAGAAGTCTGTAGCGCGAGCCTCGGGTAGCTCTATTGCTTTTTCCCAAAGTCCGGCTCGCGCGTTACGGATCGCTGAATTCACAGTGAGTTCGAGGTTACGCCGGACGGTGTACACTGCCTGGTAACGTCGACTCGATAACTATATGGAATTACTACGTTTTACCGGCCTTGCCCGTCACTATGGTGCCAACGACGTTTTTAACGATCTGTCGGGCGTTGTCCGCGACGGCGATAAGATCGCGCTTGTCGGCCCCAATGGGGCCGGGAAATCATCGCTCGTGCGATTGCTCGTCGGTGCCGATCAACCCGATGGCGGAACGCTCATTCGGGCCAAGGATTCACGCTACGGTTACCTTGCGCAAGATGCCGCCGAGGGCGGAACGATCACGCTCGGTGCTGCATTTGAGGAAGCTCTCGGACGCGGACAAGCGCATGAATGGGAAATGCGCGCGACAATCAATCGATTTGGCTTTGCCGAGTCGGATTTCGAGCGCCCGCTCAATGAGTTTTCCGGCGGACAACGGACGCGCGCACTCTTAGCTCGGACGCTACTGGAAAATCCGGACTGGCTATTGCTCGATGAACCGACGAACCATCTCGATCTCGAGACGGTGCGCTGGCTCGAAACCTTCGTTGCTGCCGATAACCGCGCGTACGTCATCGTATCGCACGATCGTTTCTTTCTTGAAACGGTCGCAACGCAAGTATGGGAGTTGGACCGCGGCGAACTTGCCATCTTCGACGTCAAGCCAGGCCGGGCATACACCGACTTTCTCGAGCAGCGCGAACTGCGGCGCGCTCAACAAAAGCGCGAATATGACGCGGCGCAAAGCGAGCGAAAACGTCAGCGCGCCGTCATCGAAGAGCTCAAGACGCACGGCTCGCATAACTACAGTCACGTGCGCAGCCGCGAAAAAGCATTTGCGCGCGTCAACGCCGTCGAAGCACCGCGTTCGGAACGGCGCCAAATCGGCGTTGCCTTTAGCGCGGCACGGCGGGCGACCAACGGCATGGCGCTCGAGGTAACCGGCCTCGCCAAAGCGTATGACGAGCCACTTTTTAGCGGTGTTACGGCTTTTTTTGCACGCGGCGACCGGGTTGCCATCGTCGGGCCCAACGGTGCGGGAAAATCGACGTTTCTGCGAATCATCAACGGCGAATTGCAGCCCGATGCGGGAAGCGTGCGCTACGGCATCGGTTTAACGACCGCCTCGTATTCGCAGGGCAGCGTCGACGATCTCGCTGCGGGTGATACGGCGGCAGAATCGGTGATGCGCTTAGGGGTTACCGACGAAGAAGCGCGCGGCTTGTTGGGCCGTCTCAATTTGGGCGGAGACTCCGGTGATAAACCGGTCGAAGCATTTTCGGGTGGCGAACGGCGACGCATCATGCTCGCGCGCCTGATGGCGCAACGCGCGGATTGTTTATTCCTCGATGAGCCGACGAACGATTTGGATATCCCAAGCCGCGAAGCGCTCGAGGATGTTCTCGCTTCGTACGAAGGTGCGCTCTTCGTCGTCTCGCACGATCGCTACTTGCTCAAGAGACTCGCCGAGCGCGTCATCGCGATCGGCGACGGTGTAGCGACGATCGTCGACGGCGATTATGCTACGTACGAGCGCATCGAGCACGCGGCGCGCAAGAGTTCGCCGGTGGCGAAAGCTGCGGCGAAATCCGAGACGCCGAAGATGGATCGCAAACCGTCGCACCAGACAAAGCTCGATGTCGGCCGGCGTAAGCGCGCTGTCTCGGAGGCCGAGCAGCGCGTCTCGGATCTCGAGACTCAGCGGGCCGAAATCGAACGCCGTTTTGCGGCGCCCAACGTCTACGACGACCCGAGCACCGTCGTCGCGCTGCAACGAGACCTCGATCGAATCAGATCCGAAAGTGAGCAGGCGATGAGCGTCTGGGAACGTGCCGTCCAAGCGCTGGAGGCCTAGCGTTCCGCTCCGAGTTCGTTGCCGATCTCGGTTTGCACGGAGATTTGGACGCTGCGAATCATACCGGTATCATCGGCAGCGATGACGGCGCTTTGAAGATCGCCGGCAGGGATCGGCTCCGGCTCGGCAGCGCCGGACGGAAACGAAGCTGCGGGTTGAAGTTCGTCGGCCGGCGTCGGCTCAGGGACGTCCGTCGGTCGTAAGAAATCGCTCATTCCAGCGTTCTACCCAGGCCTGCATCCCAAAGCTCGTGAGGAACGGATTCGGCGCTCGCATGGGCTTCTGAAAAAGCGAGCCATTCGGGGTTCAAATCCGGTACGATCGCACGGCGCGATCGGCACGGTCGACGTACGGCAAGAGAGACGGTGTCGTGGAGCGAACGTACGTTCGTAGATGCGCCAGCTTGGGCTTTTTCAGACGACCGAAGCGCCGACGATCCTGGTTGCCGATCATGGCGACATTCGCTTGGTTCCGGGGTTTCTCGAGCCCCAGACCGGACGTGAACTGTTTGCCGACTTGCACCGCTCGACGACTTGGCGGGCCGATTCGCGCATGATGTACGGCCGGCGCGTGCTGGTACCGCGCGAGACGGCAGCGCGGGGTGCCGATTCCATACAGCCTTGGACGCCGGCGCTGCTCGATGTGCGCCGGCGGCTCGAGCACTATCTCGGAACGCCGTTCGATTACGTGTTCATCAACCGGTACCGTACGGGCGCCGACAGCGTGGCTTGGCATAACGATGATGATGCGGAGGCCGACCCGCGGCGCGTCATTGCATCGCTCAGCCTCGGTGCGACGCGAACCTTTGAGATCCGGCCCTTACGCGCCAGCGGTCTCAACTACGGCAAGATCGCCGTCGCGTTGAGCGACGGCGATCTTGTCGTCATGCAGGGCGAGACTCAACACTATTACGAGCATCGCATCCCCAAGGAGCCTCGCGTGGCGCAGGAGCGCATCAATCTGACGTTCCGCCAACACCACGCCCGCGCGTCGCGCCCTTAGTTTCCGGCCGGCCCGGTGACGATCCGAACGAAGTCCTTCGGCCGTATCCACTTGGCAATCGCGGCTTGGACGGTAGCAGGTGAAGCTGCGAGCATTGCCGCTGCCTCGCGCGTGTACTCATCAAGCGGCTGGTCGCGGACCGCGAGCGTCAGGAACTGCGACGCGATTCCGTCATACGACTCCACCGACACCGGCAGCTCCCCGAGTTCGAGCGCCTTCGCACGTGTCAGGCGGTCCGGATCGATCGGCGTCTTTTGTAACGCGGTCAAGTCGTCGACCACAAGTCGTTCGGCCCGTCCGACATTTTGCGGATCCGCGCCGTAGCCGACCGTAAAGGTCGATCGATTGCGGCCCGGATTGAGCGACGACGATACGCTGTAAACATAACCGTGCAGTTCGCGCAGGTCGTGGAAGAGCAGCGAGGCGTAAAATCCGCCGCTCAGAACGGCATTTGCTAAACGCAAGACCGGATAGTCGCTGTCGTTGTACGTCAGCGGCATAATTTCCGATAGCTCGACCTCGGATTGGATTCGTCCGGTTGCCGGAATCGTGGCGGTTTGTGCCCGGTTCAACGGAACCTTCGGCGGAAACAAATCCGGTTTCGGGCCTGCAGCTTGCCACTGTCCGAAGTACTTTTCAACCGTCGTGCGTGCGGCGTCGGGCGAGATATCGCCGATGACCACGATGGTCGTCAAGTCGGGACGGTACGTGGTCGTAAAGGCGTGCTTGACGTCGTCGAGACTAACGTTCGCGGCGGTTGCCGGCGTTTCGGTTCGCCGCGACGGATCGCCGGGCGGATACAGGGCCTTGACTAGAGCTTGGCGGGCGAGAAAGTCCGGGCTCTTCACGCTACCGGTCAATTCGCCGACCGTTTGTTGCTTGACGATTGCAAAGGCGTCGGCCGGCAGGGCCGGATGCAACTCGTCGTCGGCCAGCAGTTGCATCCCGCGATCGAAATTCTGCGTAAGGACATCGAGCGAAAAGCTTGGACCGTTCGAGACGTCGGCGGCAATCTTGTCGAGTTCGGCTTGATAGCTCAAACGATTGTACGTCGTGGTTCCGTACGGTAAGAGGGCACTGAGCATACCGCCGACGCCGTCTTTTCCGACCGGTTCTTGGACGCCCGGGTTCATCCCGATTTGCCCGCGCACGACGATCGTATGGGAAATTGCTTCGGGTTGAACGATGAGCCGAATACCGTTCGGCAGCATCGACACGACCGGCGCAACTTTTGATTCCGGTACGCGCAAACTTGCCAAGACGTCGCGCGCAAAGGCGGGCAACTCGGCATGCTCGCTCGGAACGATCGTGTTATCTTCACCCACCCGGCCACCGCCGCCGCCGCCGTTGGCGGATTTCGGTGTGGCGATCGCAACGGTCGCGGTTCTATTATCGTAGTACGTGCGCAGCACGCGATTGACGTCTGCAACGCTGACGCGCTGTAAGCCGGCAAGATCGTCATCCGGCGTGCGATTTTCAACCGTGAGCGTCTGGCTCCATAGCGTTGCGAGACCCTGAACGGAGTTACGTGAAAACTCGGCTTGAGCGACTTCGCGCTGTTTTGCAACCTCGACGAGCTCGGCGGGTAAGCCGGTTTTTTTGTAACCGTCGATCACGGCTTTGATATCGCTGACCGCGGTCGTGCCGGGGGTACTGACCGGTACCGCCGAGCCGACGAGTGACAAGCCGGCCATCGGAAAAGTTTGCGCTTGCGCGAACGTTTGCAGCGCCTTACCGCTGGCCGCCAAATCGAAAAGCGCGCCGCGTTGACTGTTGAGTACGTCGTTGAGGATTTCGGAAGCGAAGTAATCCGGATCGGCATAGCCCGGCACACGGTAACCGACATAGGCCAGCGTGATCGGCTGATCGCTATCGTCCGTATACGTCGTCGGTGTCAGCGGCCCGAGCGTTACCGCCGGCCGGACCGGAACTGCCTGCGCGGGAATCGGCTCGAAAAGCGCGCGCACCTTCGCGATCGTTGCTTGCGGATCCACGTCACCGGCAATGACGTAGATCGCATTGTTCGGATGATACCAGCGAGCATAAAAAGCTTTGAGATCGGGCGCTTGTATTTGCTTGAAGCTCGCGACGGTGCCGAGCCCGGGATCCGCATACGGGGTACCGGCCAAAACGTGCGTGACCATCTTTTCATACAGGCGAAACGACGCATCGCTATTGTCGCGCGTGACTTCTTGCGTGATTGCGCCGCGCTCCTGATCCCAGAGCGCCTGTGAATCGAGAACGTTCTGCGCGCGCGATGCTTCGAGATGCAAGGCGATATCCAGATATTGTGCCGGCATCTCAAAGAAGTACTGTGTCATTTCGTTCTGCGTATCGGCGTTGAACGTGCCGCCCGTAATCGCGGTCGTCTCGGAAAACTGCGAAGCACTAATGGAGTCGCTGCCGCGAAAAAGCATGTGCTCTTGAGCGTGCGCAAGACCCGTGATCGACTCGTCGTCCGCTCCGGCTTTGTAATTGAGCCAGGTCGAAACAACTTTGGCCAGCGGATCGCGCAAGACCACAACCTGCAAGCCGTTCTTGAGCGTGGCACGGGTAACGCCGACGGCGCCCGACGCGGCGGGTTGTGCGCTGACCGGAACGAGCGGCACGAGCGTCAGCGTCACGACGGCAGCGACTAGGCGGATGAACGGTCTCACGTTTGAATGCTCCGGAAAACGTAACTTCTAGCGCCCATTGGACGCCGCAATGGGTGCATACTCTTCCTCGCGTTCAGCGCGCAGTCAACCTTAATCGTACCGGCATTGGACCGATCGTTAATGCAGCTTTCATTTAACGCTCGCTCCTCGTGCATTTGTCCATACGCTTGACGGTCCGTGAACCGTATGATGAACGCCAGCCGCCGCACGTGCGTGCGTGCGTGCGAGCGAAACACGTCCGATAGAGGTTCGTCGTGCACTATTCTCGCCGGCTTTTAGCCGTAGCGCTTTTGCTACTGTGGAGCATCGGCAGTCTGCCGGCGAAGGCCGGAACGACCGGTGGACTCAACGGCCGCGTCGTCGACGCGCAGACCCGTCTACCGGTAAGCGGCGCGAACGTCTCCGCCGTATCGCCGTCGGGTAGCGCAAGTGCGACGACGAACGCTCAAGGTGCATACGCGTTGCTTTCGCTGGCGCCCGATACCTATACGCTCAGCGTGGAGCTTGCCGGCTATCAAACCATTTCTCAGGCCGGCATTACCGTGCAAGCGGACCAAACGCAGGTACTGGGCTTTACCATCGGTAGAGTCCTTACGACGATCGGACGGACGGCGTCTCGAGCGCTGACGGACCTCGTCAAACCGGGCATGACGAGCGATACCTATTCGGTCAGTCCGGCAACGGCACAGGCGGGAGCCGCTTTGGGCGGACCCGGCGGCGTCGATCAAGCGTATAGTGCGCTTGCGCTCGTCCCGGGCGTTTACGTTCCGCAAGGTCAACAGGGTTGGTACCAGCCGATTTACATTCGCGGCGGCGATCAAGATCAGATCGGCTACGAACTCGACGGCATTCCGGCAAATCGTTCGTACGACAACGCGCCGATGTCGCTGCTATCAAACGTCGGAACGCAGGAGCTGCAAGTGTACACCGGCGGCGCGAGCGCGTCATCGGACGGACAAGGCATCTCGGGTTATATCAATTCGGTCGTAAAGAGCGGCACCAGTCCGGGTTTTGCCGCGATCGATTACGGTTTGGGTTCACCCACGAGTTATCAAAAGGGCACCTTTGAGATCGGCGGCACGGCGGGCCGGTTGAGTTATTACGCCGCGGCGGCGGTGGTCGACCAGAGTTATCGTTTCTACGATCAAAACAACGGTGCGTTCCAAAACAACAACGGTTACTTCATTCCGAGTTACGGTTATTTGCCCGGCGCCTATGACGGCACGGGCGGCGGATTCGGCGACCTGCCCGGTTACACGGCCGGGGCGGCACATACCCGCGATCGTGAGAACGTGGTGAATCTTCACTACGGCTTGCCGCATAAGAGCGGCAACGCTAAAGACGACGTGCAGTTGCTTTACATCACGCAAGAGCTCTACACGGACTCGTATAGCTCGTACAACGATCTGGGCGGTGCGCCGGCGTTCGGTGGTGCCACGCTGTTGTATCCGGATCAGTACGTCTATAGCGGACCCGTCGGCGCGCCGTTACAAGCGGCGACGAGCCAGTATCTTTTTCCGAACACGCCCGACGTGCAGCGTGCCTTTCAAAGTCCGATCGGGCCGAACGTGCGCCAAGTCGCGGACAACGGCTACAGCGTTGAAAAATTGCAATACCAGCACGCGATCGGCGATCGTGCATACGTGCGCTTTGCGACGTATGGTTCGTATTCGAATTGGTTCATTCACGGACCGGTCTCCGCTCCGTTCATCAACAACTACGTATTACCGAATCATACCTTCGGCTACAACGCGCTGTTCGCCGATCAAGTAAACGATAAAAATCTGCTGACGCTTTCCGGTTCGATCGCTTCGACCCATGAATCGCGCTATTATCCCACCGGAAACTTCTCGGGCAACAACGGCGACCCGAATACGCTCAATCCGCGAGCCGGTGCCTATTCGGTTCTTGCCGGCAGTTACAAAGACGCTGCGGGGCATTGCTACGACCAGACCAGCGGCGTCTACGCCTCGTGCTTCGGCTCAGCGTCGCAAGCAACGTTTGATTCTTATACCGGCCTATTCGCGCCGTACATGACGGCACCGGCGGGTTCGGCTGCGGCGCTCAACGGCGCCCAGTGGATCGCAACGGAAAACGGAACGAACGGCAACCTAAATCAAGTCGATCCGATTCTCTACGCAGCGTCGATCAGCGATCAATGGAATCCGACGGACCGTTTAACGATCAACGCCGGCGTGCGAATCGAACGTTATCTCGATCGCTTCATCGATGAAGCTGCCGGCTATCCGGCACGTCCGTTCTGGGTGAACGCATACAACAGCGAATACTGTTCGGGTCCTGCGCTTAGCGCGCCGGTCAACGCAGGTGTCGACCCGGGAACCGGCTTGCGTTTGCCATGCCCGAGCGGAACCAATCCGGTGAACCTGTCTTTGAATTCGCCGAAAAATGAATCGAACTCGGTTTTTGAACCGCGCGTCGGCGCGACGTTGAGCCTCAGTCCGGATCGCGTCGTGCGCGCGTCGTACGGCACGTATGCGCGGCCGCCCAATGCGTCGTGGGTGCAATACGGCGTGACTCAGCAAGATCTGGCCAGTTACATCGGGTCGCGCTTTTACAGTCAGTACGGCTTCACGAGTCCGGCTCACGATCTACGGCCCGACACGTCGCACAATTTTGATGTGTCGTACGAACAGCATCTGCACGGCACCGATCTGAGCTTCAAGCTTTCGCCGTATTACCGCGGCACCATGGATCAATTCGAAAACATTTTCTTGAATTCCGGTGGTGCGGAATCGGGGATCAACATCGGACGCGAGCGCTCGTTCGGGGTCGAGTTCGCATTCACCAAGGGTAGTTTTGCACGCGACGGCTTTGCCGCCCAGTTGTCGTTTACGTACGACTACAGCCGCTTTCGCTATTCCAAATTCGCGAGCGGTAATAGCGTGATCGATCTCATCAACAACAATCTTAAAACGTACAACGCATACACCGCGGCGTGCGCTGCAAATCCGGCCGCCGGCTTGTGCGGAAGCACGACGACCGGCGCCCCCGCTGCGCCGTGCTACAGCCCTGCGGGCGCCGCCGTCGCTTGCGGCACGCCCGGCGCGGTATCGAATCCTTACTTCGGCTTAGCGCCGCAGCATTTGTTCGATCCGAATGCGGAGTACCTGCCGTACGATGCAATCCCCGATCAGCCGTTCTTAGGTGGAAACGGCTTCGGCGCACCCGAGGTCGCGACGCTGTTGCTCAACTATAAGAAAAGCCGGTTTACGCTGACGCCGAGTCTGACGTTTTCTTCAGGTTCGGACTATGGCTCGCCGTTATCGACTGCCGGCGTGGATCCGGCGACCGGCGGGTCGATCATCGTGCCGAACCCGTATACCGGGCAATTCGACAACATGGGCGCCTTCTCGCAGCCCTGGCGCCTAACGAGCAACCTGCAGTTCGGCTATGTACTGTCGCCGCGCGTTCATGCGACGTTGACGTTAACGAGTCTCACCGATACGTGCGTCCAGCGCGGCTACGCTTGGGATCGGGCCGGGATCTGCGCTTATTCGACGTTGCCGTTCGGAGCAGCGTTCAACGCCCCGGTTTCGGCGGCCACCGATCCGAATCTACGCTATCCTTATTCGGTTCAGCAAGGCAACAACAACACAACCTTCGTCGGGACGAAGATTCCGTTCCAAGCTTACCTCAACATCCAGCTCAAGATTTGAGCCGGGTTGCGGGCCGTAAGAAGCCACGGCGTCCGGCCTGGTCGAGCCGAAAGCCGTGCCGGGTTGTCAGTGGACGGCGGTCTTGATATAATTACGCGTCACGCGGCGCAAGCCGTCTGCGTCGGGCGAACCGGACCCCAGTTCGCCCGACTCTTTGGAACGGGGGCAGACCCGCACGCTCGAGCGTGCCGTCGAAAGGTAACTCATGGCAAAAAAAGTCGTTGGTAAAATCGGTCTCGCGCTCAACGCCGGCAAGGCGACGCCCGCGCCGCCGGTCGGCCCGGCACTAGGGCCGTATTCGCTCAATATTATGGATTTCTGCAAACAGTACAACGAGCGTACGCAGAGCCAAGTCGGGATGATCATCCCGGTCGAAATCACGGTCTTCGACGATCGGACGTTCACGTTCATCACCAAGACGCCGCCGGCGTCGTTTCTGATCAAGCGCGCGCTGGGGATCCAGTCGGGTTCAAAGGAGCCGAATCGCAACAAGGTCGGTAAGCTTACCGCCGCGCAAATTCGCGAGATTGCCACCACCAAAATGCCGGATCTCAATGCCAATGACATCGACATGGCAATGAACATCATCGCCGGCACGGCGCGTTCGATGGGTGTGGAGGTCGCTTCGTAATGGCACGCGAGTACGGTAAGCGGCTCAAAGCCGTTGCGGCGTCGTTCGATCGCGAGCGTCTGTACGATGCGGTCGAAGCGACCGGCTTAGTCAAGCAAAACGCGAATGCCAAATTCAACGAAACGATCGAGATTCACGTCCGGCTTGGTGTCGACCCCAAGAAGTCGGACCAAAACGTGCGCGGCGTCGTGAACTTGCCGCACGGGACCGGGCGCACGGTGCGCGTGATCGTGTTTGCCAAGGGCGACAACGCCCGTGCAGCGGAAGCTGCCGGCGCCGATATCGTCGGTGAAGCGGATCTTATCGAGCGGGTGAAGGGCGGTTTCACGGAATTCGACGTTGCCGTTGCGACGCCGGACATGATGGCGCAAATCGGTAAGGAACTCGGCCGTATCCTCGCTCAGAAAATGCCGAATCCAAAGTCCGGAACGGTAACGCCGAATCCGGCCGCCGCCGTGCGCGACATCAAGGCCGGTAAGGTCGAATACCGTCTTGATAAGACCGGAATCATTCATGCAATCGTCGGTAAAGCCAGTTTCGAGCAGAGCCAGCTTTCGGAAAACGTCGCGACGCTGCTCGACGCGATCGTACGTGCGAAACCGGCTGCGGCCAAAGGGACGTATCTGCGCTCGATTTCGCTCACGAGCACGATGGGTCCGGGAGTGAAGGTCGATCCAAGCCGGATCCGGACGACTGCCGCTACAGCTTAAGCTGCCGGCGGCCGATGACTACGAGAAGGCCTCGATGCCGTTGCGACGGCGCGAGGCCTTTCTCGTGCGTACGGACGCGGCGTCAGCGTCGCGTGAAGCGCCGCCGCACGTAGGCGGCTCGCCAGCCGGTCGCATCAGCGCCGGCTACCTCTTCGGATCCCGGCGCTGCCGCCATGCAAGCGAAGGTTGCCCCGCGCGAACGCCCGAGTGCTAAACGCGCCGTCGTGAGTGCCGCTTCAACACCGCGGCCCCGAAACGCCGGCAAGGTGGAGGAACAAAAGAGAAACGCGACGTCGCCCGTCACGCCGAGCGCCCCGCCGCCCGCGAGTTTCCCGTCGAGGCGCACGGCAACGAGCGAGCTCGCGGCCGTTGCGCAAAGATACGTCGTCCGCCGAGTCCGCTCGGCTTGAGCCGCATCGACTGAATCGCTTAGCCCGGCGACGACTAAGTCGGTCCACTCAATGCGCCGCGAGGTCAAGGTTTCGATTGAGAAGCGTTCCGGAATTTCGCCATCGGAACCGATCTCGCGCTCGAGCATCACCGTCGTCCGTCCGGCACGATAGTCCCAGCGCGCGAGCAGCCGCGCATCGCGTTCGGCCACCAGCGGATGCAATTCAAGTTGCGACGGCAGCTGCCGACTCCCATAAAACTCGTCGACGATGCGTAAATCGTCTTCGCGCAGCGGCCGCGAGCTGCCGACGCCCAGGCCGTACTCGATCGACGACCCTTGCAGACAGATCGCATAACCGCCGGCCACCGGGACCGCTCCGGTGTCGCGTGTATCGTCCGTTGTCGGAATGTTGCGCGCGTATGTCGCCCAATACGCCGCTTCGGCACGTTCGGCACGCATCGCGTCGACCGTTACAAGTCCCATCCTTGACCCGCTACCCGCTTCTGTGATAAAACCTTCATTGGCTCCAATGACCGTTGGTCCGGTAGACGCTCCGGATAATGTCGTCAAACCCGACGACGCCAGCCGAGGATGCGCTTCGATCTCAGTAACGCCGAATGTGCGTTGATTGTTCGTTTCGCGCCTCGTCGATTGTCGGCGGAGGCGTTTTCATTTCAAGAAACGAGAATTCGATGCCGACCGCCAAAAAAGAAGCGACGATCGAAGAACTCCGCGAGCGAATTGCGGCAGCGAAAAATCTGTTCTTCACCAATTATGCCGGATTGACGGTTGCCGAAGTAACAAAACTTCGGAGCGAACTGCGCAAGAGCGGCGATACGTACGCCATCATCAAGAACACGCTGTTCTCGATCGCCGCGGGCGAAGAGGTCGCGAAGCCGCTCGAATCGTTCCTCGCCGGTCCGACCGGCGTCGTCTTTGCCGGTGCCGATCCGGTTGCGCCGGCCAAGGCACTTAAGACATTCTCCGACAGCACGAAGCCGCTCGAAATAAAAGCGGCTTGGATCGACGGCAAAGTCGTCGATGCAGCGCAAGTCGGTATTCTCGCGTCATTGCCGCCGAAGATCGAGCTCTTGAGCCGGCTCGTCGGTTCGCTCAAGAGTCCGCTCTTCGGGCTCGTTTATGTCCTGTCCGGAAATCAAAGCGGCTTAGTCCGCGCACTCAACGCGATCCGCGAGCAGAAGGCTGCCGCCGAGACCGCAGCCTAAGCTTCTAGGAGTACGACATCATGGCACTTGCCGAGCTCATCGAACAAATCGATAAACTCACGGTTCTTGAACTTTCCGATCTCGTCAAACAGCTCGAGGAAAAATACGGCGTAAGCGCCGCCGCTCCGGCCGCTGCCGCAGCGCCGGCGGCCGCCGCCGCTGCTCCGGTTGCGGAGAAGACCGAATTCGACGTCATCCTGACCGATTTCGGCGCTGAGAAAATCAAGGTCATCAAGGCCGTTCGCGAGATCACGTCGCTTGGATTGACCGAAGCGAAATCGTTCGTCGAAAGCGCGCCCAAGGCCGTCAAGGAAGGCATCACCAAAGACGAAGCCGAGACGATCAAGAAGAAACTTGAAGATGCCGGTGCGAAAGTGGACATCAAGTAAGCTTCGCTCGGCAGCGGCCGTGCCAGGAAGCGTAAGCTTCCCGGTATTTACGCGATCGAACGATGCGAACGGCGCGTATAGCGGAACAACTCGAAGATTGCAGCAACGACGTCCGCGTCGAATTGCGGACCAGCATTTTCTGCTAGTGTTTCAAGCGCGTCGTTCGGAAGCATTGCGCGCCGGTACGATCGCTCGGTGGTCATAGCGTGAAAGGCATCGGCAACGGCAATAACGCGTGCTTCGGGCGGTATCTCGTGCGAGGCAAGGCGATCGGGATATCCGTCACCGTCCATTCGCTCGTGATGTGCACGGACGATCGGTGCGAGATGCGCAAGTTTCGAGATATCGAGTAATGCCGCTGCTCCAAGCTCGGCATGCAGGCGCATCTCATGCCACTCATCGGCAGTGAGTGCTCCGGGCTTACTCAGCACGTCTTTGCGGACGCCCACTTTCCCGATATCGTGTAAGCGCGCCGCCAGCTCGATAGTGACGACCTGTACGTCCGGCAGGTCCATCGCAAGGGCAATTCGCCGCGCGAGAGCGGCCGTTGCATCGAGGTGAATGGCCGTATCCCGATCATGCATCCCAACGACGCGAACAAGGCCCGCGGCAAGCTCCGCGATATCGGAATCGTTCATAGCGTCGATGTCCTTACTGGCACGGTGAGCGGAAAACTCGGCGCGCACGTCGCGTTCGAGATCGAGGACGAATTGCGTCATTACCGCAACGTCTTGTTTACTGCGAAATGCATGTGCGACGACTGCTTCGCAAGCTGCTGAGAAAACGCTCATCGTCGATGCCGCATCCGGCGCACGTGCGATGGAATGCAGCCATTCGCGTGCATAGGCCCGGTTACCGACGACCGCAGCGTCGATGACGGCCAGACAGATTGCGACGGTCTTGCGCGCCCAGTCCATCGAATGGAAGTGCGCCGTCGGAATACGCGTTAGAGCATCGGTCGCAGCCGTATCGACGGAGTGTAAACCTGCCCGCACCGGTCGTACATTAGAAAACATGTCTGTGCTCTCTTTACAGCCGCTAGCGGAACCGAAAAGCAGCTTCTAAGTTAGCCGCAGGCCGGCGGCAAATGCATGGCGATCGCGATGATGTTTGCAACGTGCACGAGCAATTCCATTGTCGCCGTCCTTGAGTGAAAAGTGAGAACGTCGTAACGCCGTATTGGGCTGAGCCGGACGTTCGCCGAGGTTAGCCGCAGGCGGGCGGCAGATGCATGGCGATCGCGACGATGTTGGCGATATGCATGAGCAGTTCCATAATAACCGTCCTATCGTTTACGTGTGGCGGAAAGGCCGTCGAGCGATTCCTTACACATATCTTAAGCGGTTTTACCAAAACTCTACATACCGGCTTTCAGGTAAACCCGGGTGTGAAGGTGGACGCAGGTCGCATCTCGTCACGAACCGGCCGGCGCTTACAAAGCGCTTAACGATTGAGCCGGGTAAACCCGGTTATTTGCCGATGCGCGGGCGGACGGTTAGCCGAAAAAAGCGATACTGCGGACTACGCGTCGATACGTTCGTCGCAGCGTTTTTCTTCGAGCCATCCATGGGTGCGTGCATACACCAACGCTTCGGCGCGACTGACACAACCGAGCTTTTTATAGATCGATTTCAACTGCGCTTCGATGGTGTGCGGCGATTTGCCGAGATAGCCCGCGACCGCGAGCGTATTTGCGCCGTTGCGAAAAGCACGCAGCGTTCGAATTTCCGCGGGCGTCAAGCCGCCGACCGTCGTACCTTTGCCGACGATCATCTCGAACAAACGGCCGTAACCGCCCCAGCCGTACGTCTCGAGACTCGCCAGCGACGCGCGCAAGACGGCCGGTGGCGTAAGGTGCCGTTGATGCGAACAGATCTCGATCGCCGCGGCGAACAAGATGCGATCGTTTTCGGCGACCGCGCCTTCGTCGAAACGGTGCATACGTCGCGCCTGCGCGTTGCGATCGTGACACCAAAGTGCGATCCCGCGCGTAACACGCGCAAGATTGAGGTAGCGACGGCTCACGAAATCGCCCGTCGCCTCGAAAAGCAGCGGTGACTTGAGCATGGCGAGGCTCTCGTCGCGCCGATCGGCTAAAAATAACAGCAGCGCGAGCATCGACTCGCGTAACGCACGTTCGGCTCCGCTTAGCTCGGCGATGTCGATGACCGACAGCGTGCTGATGGCTTTGGCGAGTTGACCGCGGATTGCTTGAGCGAGCGCGCGAGCGTTACGCGCCGGAAACGATGTGCGGAACGTGCGCACATCGTGAAAGCGGTTGAGCTGCGCGTCGGCGGTATCGAACGCGAACGCATCGCCGCGATATGCGTGCAAAACATACTCGCCGCGCAATCCGTACGCCGTCAGACCGTTATCGCCCGCGCGATCGCCGTTGAGAAAGGTCATTCGCGCGTGACTTAGAGCGATGCGCGAGTCGATTTCGGTCAGCGAAGTAACGCTGTAGAGCACGCTGTGTGCCGCTGCGGCGTAATACCACATGTTGAGTTCGGTGGCGAGTTGTGCTGCGTCGCGAGCGAACGCGGCCGCCGACCGCAGATCGCCCAGATAGTAGGCAGTGAAGCTCAGCCGTTGCTGAATTCGCGCGCGCGCCGCCGGTTCGACCGTACCAAGATCCGCCAGAATCCCTTCGATCATCTGGCGTGCGGCGTCGGCACGCAATGCGGTCGCCAATGCCGCCGCTAGACTCGAGCGAAGCTCGATCCGGTCGGCGAACGGAACGGCCGGATCGGCGACGAGCGGCTCGAGGATCGAAACCGCGAGGTCGCCCTCGCCGCGATTGAGATACGCGGTCGCTAAACGGCGGCCGGTTTCGATCCGCATCGCGGGTGGCAATCCGCGCTCGTGCGCGTAAATGAATAGCGCCTCGGCGTTGCTCGTGTTTCCGTCGGCATAACTGAGAACGCCGCGCAACGCCATGACAGCGGGATGATTGCCCAGACCTTTCTCGCTTAAAAATTGCAGCGCTCGGGCAACGACTGCGCGATGACCGCGTTCGATCAGCGGAAATCCGGCGCCGGCAAGGAGACCGATGACGCGCTGGTCGTCGCCGCCGGCGATGAGCACTTGCAATGCCTCAGCTTGCCGGCCGTGCAAAATCAGGCCCGTCGCGAGCCGTTCGCGTAAAGCAGCGAGCTTCGCCGGCTGGCGCCGGATTGTCTTATGAATGAATTCGGCGAACAGATCGTGCAACGCATACCCGCCTTCGAGCGTGCGTTGCACGAACGGAATAGCATTGTGCGCGCGTTCGAGCAACATTTCGGCGCCGACGAACCCGGCGGCACTCAGCACGTCCGAATTTGTCACCGGTAAGAGCGCGCAGGCAAAGATCGTTTCCCGAATTTCGTCGGCAACGTGCGGCCACAGCTCGAGTTCGATTTGAGAAAAGAGCACTTCGCGCGTCCGGATTTGCAGCGGTGCTATCGAACGCGTGCGATCCCATAATTGGAGCGCGAGATGGATGGCCATCGGCCAGCCGCCGGAGTCGGCAACGATCAAGCGCAACATATCGCGCTCGATATTGACCCCGCGCGCGACGGCCAGACCAACGGCTTCATCGAGCGTAAATGCGAGATCGTCGTCGGTGATCGGCAGGGCCATCGTCCCGCGTGCGATCCACGTGCCGATCGGCAGCGCGGGGACCTCTCGGCTAGCGGCGATCCAGCGCACGTACGTTGCAGTCAATTCGATGATGCGGGCGAGGAACGCAATGGCTTGCGGATCGCCGAAGCTGCGGTGCAAATCATCGATAACGATCGTGCCGTCGAAAAGCCGCAGGCGACGCGCCATCCATTCAATGACGTGCTCGAAATTTTTCGGCGCACCCGATCCGTCGAAAAGCGCCGGAACCGATGCGATATGATCCGGAACCGCGGCGACCGTCAGCAAACGGACGAGGTCTTCTAAGCGAGCAGATGCCGGCAGTTCGATCCAGCGGAACGACGGATCGTCATCGATCGTATCGCGCAGGCCGATCGTTTTCCCGTAACCGGGCGGTGCAATGAGCAGCGACACGGCGCCGCTCTTCAACGCCGACCGCACGAGTGTGGCCACGCGTTCGCGACGCAGCGACATCGCACGCGTCGCAGTTCGGACGGCTAACGGTTCGACGCCGACGTAAGCCGGATGCATTAGGCTGCAGCCGGCGCTTTGTAAAAGAAAATCTCCGGATCGCCCGGATCGAGATTCTCAACTTTACCGCTGCGCACGTAACCGCAATCCCGCAGCAACGCGTGCATTGCGGTATTCGACTCATTGGTCGAGGTGAACAGCGCTTCGCCGGGACAGGCGCCGGCGAATGCGCGGAGCAACCAAGACGCGATACCACGCCGCCGAAACGCCGGCTTGACGCCCAGCAGCCACACGAACGGCCGGGCGAAAAACGCCCGATCCCAGATCATGTAGCCGGCCATCGATCCGTCGCAAAACGCCCCTACAACGTTGCGCCGGCCGAACGAATCAACGATGAACGGACGTTTCGCAGCAATATGACCGGTGCTGCACGCAACGATTGCATCGGCCTCACTCGCCGCGAGCGCTCGCAGTTCGATTCGGCCGGCAAGTAAACTCACGCGACGCCGACGGAATTGGCGTTTTGTCGACGCCGAACGTTCCGGCATCGTCCATATCCATTCTGTTGTATGCGCTTCGTCTTTACGTTTTTCGTCGTTGAATCCCACTCGACACAGCAGCCTGTCTTCACCTGACGAACGACCGAGGAGTGTAAATTTTCCGTAAGGCCGCCGTCGGCCGATGAACGAACCGTCCGGTCATTGGATGATAGGCTTCTTAAAGCAGCGCTCAAGCGCTTTTACTGACGACCTAACCGTTTTGGTAGTTCCCTCGGCAACCGGCACCGGTCGCTAAGCGCGTCGGACCGCTCGGATGCGGGCCGCGTAGCGGCTCAGCGCAGAGCAGTTGTTTGCGTGGAATACCGGCTGGCCGCCGGCAACGCTACCGCTTTCGCTTCGTTTGCAGAGAACCGGCCGAATAAGCCGGGCGCCGAGGCAAAGAGCGACTGCAAATCTTCAATCCGATGACTATCGGTCGGATGGTCCGACAGCATTTCCATCTGGCCGCCGGTGTCCGCTTTCTCGAATTGCTCGAAGAGCCAAATCATCCCGTACGGGTTTGAGCCGGCCTGCGCGCATGTTTGCGCGCCTTTACGATCGGCAGCGCTCTCAACTTCGCGCGAATACCCTTGCGTTACCGCGGTGAGACCGATGCTCGCTAACGGATTTATGATCGAATCCGCGCGTGCGCCCAGCAATAGTTGTGCGGCAAGTGCGCCGATTTGAGCGGTCGTTTGCGCGCGCTGAGCTTTGGCCATGTTGTTAACGACGTCGTGATGGATATCGTGCGATGTCTCGTGACATAGCACGCCGGCAAGTTCGTCGCGATTCTTGACGAACTTCATCAAGGAATCCGTCACGTACACGTTTCCGCCCGGTACGGCAAAGGCGTTCGGTTGTGCTTCGTGCACGAGGATGAAGTGAAACGGAAACGTGTACTGAGGATCCGCGATCGCTTTAATTTGGCGCGCAATCGGATTGAGGATGCCGTAATAACGCGACGCCGGAATGATTTCGCCCTTACCGGACAACTCGCTGTACACTTGGCGTCCGATTTGTGTTTCCTGGTCGCTATCGGCTGCAGCGCGAACGGCACTCGTCGTTAGAACGAGCACCGCCGTTAGCAGCCCGGCCGCGACCGGTCGCGTGCATTGTCGCAATTGCGCTTGAATCTGCGCGATGATGTTCACGCCGTTACAACGTTGGCACGGCGTCGAAAATTTCGGCCGCGCGCCCGGCACAGGATGGCTTTGCAAGCGAAACGAAAGCGTCGGACGCCGGTAGCGCGGGTGTGATGTAATGGTAGCCTGCGACCTTCCCAAGGTTGATGCGCGGGTTCGATTCCCGCCACCCGCTCCAGACTCCGAAGACCGGGGCGACATAGCCAAGTGGTAAGGCAGAGCTCTGCAAAAGCTCCATCCCCAGTTCGAATCTGGGTGTCGCCTCCAAATTCGGTTCCGCGGCGGACCGGCGTCGCCGTGCCGTTGCACTGAACGATGAGCCCGCAAGTGTTGCGCAGAACGCAGCGCACAATGCTTGCCAAGCGGATCGTGCCGTGTTTGGACATAAAAAACGGACGCGTCGTCAAAGGCGTCCGTTTTGTCGGACTCGCCGATGCAGGAGATCCGGTCGAACTTGCTCGCGGCTACGAAGCGGCCGGCGCCGATGAACTCGTGTTTCTCGATATCACGGCCACGGTCGAAGGCCGCGGAGCGACGCTTGCCGTCGTGCGAGCTGTCGCGGCCGAGTTGACGATTCCGTTCGCGGTCGGCGGCGGCGTGCAGAGCGTTGCCGACATCAACGCACTCTTGCGCGCCGGGTGCGATAAGGTGAGCGTCAATTCGGCGGCATTGCGGCGGCCCGAACTCATCGCCGAGGCCGCTCGGATCTTCGGCAACCAGTGCATCGTCGTTGCGATCGACGCGCGGGCGGCCGGCGATGGGTTCGAGGTCGTCGTCGACGGCGGCCGGACGCCGACGGGCCGTGACGCCGTGGAATGGGCGCGTAGCGTGCAAGACCTCGGTGCCGGCGAACTGCTTCTGACGAGCATCGATCGCGACGGTACGCGTGCGGGATTCGATCTCGCCCTCGTCCGCGCCGTGCGAGATGCGGTCGATTTGCCGATCGTTGCATCGGGCGGCGCCGGATCGATTGCCGACTTTGCCGACGTCTTCATTCTGGCTGAAGCGGATGCAGCGTTAGCGGCTTCGCTTTTTCACTTCGGAGAACTTCGCATCGCAACGCTCAAAGACGGACTGGCCGATCGCGGCATCCACGTACGCCGCGAGTGCGTCGCCCCGATGCACACGTGACGCAGCTCTCGGCTTTGCAGTGGCCGTCCGCAGGGCTCTTGCCCGTCATCATCGTCGACGATCGCAGCGGCGCGGTCCTCACCTTGGCGTATACCGATCGCGAGGCGCTCGAGCGAACGTTGACGACACGCTCGACCTGGCTCTTTAGCCGGTCGCGAAACAAACTCTGGAATAAGGGCGCAACGTCCGGTAACACGCAGCGCGTCGTTACCGTCGATATCGACTGCGACGGCGACACGCTCATGTATCGAGTCGTTCCGAATGGTCCGGCTTGTCACACCGGCGCGCAGGCGTGCTTCGCGCCGGCCGTTCGCTTCGAGGGCGAGGCTGCGACGCGCAGCGCGAGCTTTGCTACCGTGCTTGGCGAACTTGCGGCGGTGATCGCGCAACGCAAGCGCGAACCGGTCGCCGGGAGCTACACGGCATCGCTCTTTGCCGGCGGAGTCGACCGCATCGGGAAAAAAATCGGTGAAGAAGCAACCGAGGTTGTGATTGCCGCCAAAAACACCGATCGTCGCGAACTGATCTGGGAGACCGCGGATCTGCTGTATCATACGCTCGTCATGCTGGCGCAACGCGACATCGCACTCGATGAGGTCGGCGCCGAATTAGCGCGACGCGCAGCGCCGGCGACCTAACGTCACTGGCCGGAGTCGGGCCCGAACTCGCGCGCCGATTTGCCGAACTCGATATCGAAACGGTCGACGATCTGTTGGGATACTTGCCGCGTGCGTATCGCGATTGGCGCGTGCCCGCGCCGATCGCGACGCTCGAGCCGGGCGAGGCGCTCGTGGTCGGTACGATCGTGCAGGTACGCGAACGTCCGGGCCGGGCACCGCTGATCTCCGTCGATGTTGCGGACGGCAGTGGAAGCATCGCCGCCAAGTGGTTCGGCCGGCGCCATCTATTTGGTAAATTCTCCGCCGGCGAGCGGATCTTCGTCGCCGGCCGCGTTGCTTGGGCCGGACGTGCGCTGGAACTCAACGTCAGCGAGCATCGCATTCTGGCCGAAGGCGAAGCCTATCGCGGCGAGATGGTGCCGGTCTACGGCGCGACCAAGGACTTGACGTCGCGCCAGATTCGCACCGTTATCGCGAAGAACTTCGCTACGCTCGTTGCGCGCCGGACCGACGCGCTGCCCGCGGCGCTCGCGCAGCGCCTTGATTTTCCGCCGTTAGCGCAAGCGTGGCAGGCCGTTCACGCACCGCGGACGCCCGACGACGTGGCCGGTGGCCGGCGCCGCATCGTGTTCGAGGAGTTTTTCGGCATCGCGCTCGCGGCAGCGCTCAAGCGCGCTCGGCGCGAAGCTGCCGGCGGCGCACCGCCGCTCCCGGCGGCACCGGACTTGTGGCCGGAGTTCCGCGCGCAGCTTCCGTTTGCGCCGACGCATGCGCAGCAGCGCGTCATCGACGCCATCTGGAGCGACATGGCGCGTTCCGCACCGATGAACCGCTTATTGCAAGGTGATGTAGGGAGCGGCAAGACGCTCGTGGCGGCCGCGGCGATCGTGCTTGCCCATAGCGGCGGAATGCAAAGCGCTCTGATGGCGCCGACCGAGATTCTTGCCGCGCAACATGCAGCGAAACTCGCACCGCTGCTGCAGCCGTTCGGCATCGCCGTCGAGGCGGTCTTCGGCAGTCTCGGCGCGCGCGAACGGCGGCAGGCGAACGATCGAATCCGCTCGGGCGAAGCTGCGTTGGCCGTCGGAACGCATGCCTTGCTCACCGACAGCGTCAAGTTTGCCCGCCTGGGCTTTGTCGTTATCGACGAGCAGCATCGTTTCGGCGTCGCGCAGCGCGCGCGCCTGCGGGGCAAAGCAATCGCTCCGCATACGTTGTACATGACGGCGACGCCGATTCCGCGCACGCTCGCTCAAACGCGCTACGCGGATCTCGATCTGTCGGTCATCGATGAATTGCCGCCCGGCCGGACGGCAATCGAGACGTACGTTCTACGTGCCACCCGCACGGCGCAAGCCTATGAATTCGTGCGTAAAAACGTTGCGCTCGGACGGCAAGCGTATATCGTCGCACCGGCGATCGACGCAAGTGAAACGGCATTGACCGGTGCACTTGGCGAAGCGCAGCGCGTCGCTCGCGACGTCTTTCCCGAGTTGCACGTCGACGTGTTGCACGGTAAGCTGCCGGCGCAAACCAAAGCCGCCGTGATGCGACGCTTCAACGACGGAGAAATCGACGTGCTCGTTGCAACGACGGTCGTCGAAGTCGGCGTCGACGTTCCGAATGCGAGCGTGATGGTTATCCTCGATGCGCACCGTTACGGACTTGCACAGTTGCATCAGCTGCGCGGTCGTGTCGGACGCGGTGTCGAGCGCTCGTATTGTCTGCTGATCGCACCCGACGATTCCGATGCAATCGAACGGCTCGAGATCGTCGCCGGAACGACCGATGGATTTATCATCGCGCAAGAAGATCTGCGGTTGCGCCGTGAAGGCGAATTTGCGGGAACGGCGCAAGCCGGAGCGGGGCTCGGGACGGTCGGCAGCATCGTCGCCGACTTCGAGCTGTACATGCAAGCGAAAGCGGAGGCCGATGCAATCGTTGCCCGAGATCCCGACTTCCAGGCGCCTGAAAATCGCCGGCTACCGGTGCTTGTCGACTCGGTCGCCGCTGCACGCGCGATGCTGGTGACGTCATGAGCGGGACGCTTGCGGTCGGCTTCGACTTCGATCATACGCTAGGCTTGGACAACGGTCTGGAGACGACGGCATTTTACCGTTTAGGCGCGGCGCTGGGCCATTCGTTAAGCGAACGCGATACCGAGTGGTCAAGTACGATCGCCGCGGCATTGCACGAGTTTCGCGCCGGTCTCATTACCCTCGACGACGCGGTTGCGCGGTTCGTCACGCGGCTCGAACTCGACTCGCCCAAAGATTGCGGCACGCAGTACCGTGAGATTTGTTACTCGCTCGTCGACGAACTCGTCACGCCGATCGACGGCGCGCACGAGATCGTCGCAGCGTTGGCCCAGCGCGACATTCCGACGGCGATTTTGACCAACGGCTGGAGTCCGCTGCAATCGCTTAAAATCGCACGTGCACTCGATTACTCCGGCACGATTTTAGTCAGCGACTCGATCGGCGTACTCAAGCCGCACCCCGCAGCGTTCGCGGCGCTCGTCGATACGCTGGGCGTGGCACCCGAACGGATCTGGTTCGTCGGCGACAACCCGACCACGGATATCTTGGGCGCCCAAGCCGCCGGCATGCACGGCGTCTGGTTCGATTGGGAGAATCTCGCCTATCCGGCCGACGCGCCGCATCCCGAGTTTCATATTCGGCATCTCAACGAGCTGCTCGACGTGCTGCGGGGCTCGGTGATTTAGAACGAGAACGGCTGGGCCTAGTTCGATGGGCACGCTTAAAGTAACCGGCGGTACGCTGCGTAGCCGAAGCGTATCTGCGCCGAGCGGACGCAACGTTCGCCCGACCCCTGCGCGCGTCAAAGAGGCGCTTTTTTCTATCATCGCAAGCCGGATAGGCGATGCGGCGGTTTTGGATTTGTTTTCCGGCAGCGGCGCACTTGGATTCGAGGCGCTTTCACGCGGTGCCGCACACGTCACCTTCGTTGAATCGCACCGCCCGACCGCTCGTTCGCTGGAGCGAACGGCCGGCGCGTTGGGTGTTGCCGAGCGGATGCGCGTTATCGCGGTTCCCGCCGAACGCGCGACGGAGACGCTGAGCGGTCGATTCGATCTGGTTTTTGCCGATCCGCCGTATGCGCTGGCTTTTCCGGCAGCGGTTTTTGCGCGCTTAGCGGAGCGCGGCAACATCGACACGCTGAGCTTAGTCGTGTACGAGCATAGTTCGGCGGCCGGCGCGCCCGACGACCCGCGTTTCGTCGTCACCCGCACCGCCCGATACGGTTCGGTCGCACTAACGTTCCTGCGAGTTGCGGCGTGATGGCCGCCCGCCGTCTCGGAGTCCGGGCGATTTACCCCGGTTCGTTCGATCCGCTCACCGTCGGACATGTCGACGTGATCGAACGCGCAGCGGCCATTTTCGAACGCGTACTCGTTGCCGTCGTGGTCAATCCGCAAAAACGCGAACCGCTTTTTTCACGTGAGGAACGCAAAGGGATGATTGCCGAATCGTTGCATCATGTGACGAACGTCGAGGTCACCGATTTTCGGGGGCTCCTGGCACACTTTGTCAAAGCGCAAGAGATCGACGTCATCGTCAAAGGCTTGCGCGTCGTATCCGATTTCGAGAGTGAGATGTCGACCGCGCTGATGAATCGCTCGTTATCGAACGTTGAAACGGTATTTCTGCCCAGCGATCCGCGGTATTCGTTCTTGAGCTCGAGCTTGGTCAAAGAAGTGTTCTTCTTGGGCGGTGATATCGAGCAGTATGTCCCGTCTCCGGTCTTGCGTACCTTACATCAGAAGCGCGCCGTCCTTCGGCCGGCGTAGCCGCGCGAAGTTCAGATCGAAGGAGTCGACTTGTCAATTTACCGGGTGATCGATAAACTTGAAGCATACATCAAAGACGGCACGGCGCTGCCGCTCAAGTATCGGGTGTTGAGCGAAGAACGCCTTATTGAGTTCATCGAGAAAATGCGTTCGACGTTGCCCGAGGAAGTCGGCCGGGCGAAGCTGATCGCGCGCGACAAAGATCGCGTCTTACGCGAGGCGCAAGAGAAAGCGCAGTCGATCGTTACCGAAGCGTCGACGGCACATGCCGCAATGATCGACGAACACGAAATCGTTCGCCAGGCGCAACGTGCGGCCGAAGCCGTTCTCAACGCCGCCGAAGAGCATGCCGTGCGAATCCGTAACGGCGCCGATGTGTATGCCGCACACGTTTTGAACGACCTCGACAACCGTTTGACGACCGCGCTGGGTTCGGTCAAGAAGGGCGTCGAGGCACTCGCCGGCGGGCGTAACGCGCCGGCTGCCGTACCGCTCGCCGAAGCCGCCGCCAAATCCAAACGCGTTGCGTTCGATACGCAGCACGAGCAACATTTGCGCGACACCGCGCAATTGGAGTCGGTGCACGTCAGCTAGCCGGGTTCGCTGCGGCGCGATCTGCTCGCGCGGGTACTGACCGCTGACGGGCTGGCTGCCGGCCGGGACGGCGTTTTTGGCCTCGTCGGTCGAAGCTGTTGAAGCGCTGACGATCGTCCTGGCCGTCGGCGTCACTCGTTCGTGGCGTTCGGCACTTAGCGGGGCGGCTTGGGCGCTGGCAACGTTGGCTGGTGTCGTCGCCGTCTTCGGGCCGGCGATCGTCACCTTCGTACCGCTCGGCGCACTCAAAGCGATCGTCGGTACATTTTTGCTGGTGTTCGGGATGGCCTGGCTGCGCAAAGCCATCTTACGCTACAGCGGCCGCAAGGCGCTGCACGACGAAACCGCCGTCTACGCACGCCGGACGAAGTCCCTGCTCGATGTCCCGGCTCGCTCGGGATTCGACCGGCTCGCATTTTTCACGGCGTATAACGCGGTACTTCTCGAAGGGCTCGAAGTCGCCGTCATCGTGGTCACGTTCGGCGCTGCATCGGCGGCCGGACTGCGCTGGGCGGCTGCCGGTGCGGCAGCCGCCGTCGCTATCGTCACCGCCGCCGGCATCGTGCTGCGCAAACCGTTTAGCCGCGTGCCGGAGAATGCACTCAAGTTCACGGTCGGAATCATGTTGACGTCATTCGGAACGTTCTGGTGCGGCGAAGGGATCGGGATCGTGTGGTGGCGCGACGATCTCTCGATCGGTCCAATTGTCGGGGTGTATTTGGGCGTCTCTGCGCTTACGATCGCGGCCGCCCGGCGTACGCCCGCGATGCGGCCCGTTGCGTGAAGCTGCGTGCCGTTTGGACGTTTGTGGCCGGCGACTCGAAGTGTGCGCCGCTCGCCGTCGCCGTCGCCATCGGCGTCGCGGCCGTGCTGCTCCGCGCATCGCCGCAACTGGCCGCCGCGATCGGTGCAATTTTCATTGCTATTCTTGCTGCCGGTCTCGTCGCCGGTGTATTCGAACGAACGTAAGCGCCCGCTAAGAACGCGGTCGCGGCAGCTACACGGGTGGAGCTTGCACTCCGTGCGCGAACGCTTCGAGGAGCGCGCGGTCGATCGCCCGGACCCGCCCGCGATCGAGTTCGACGGCGTTGGCATTCTTGAGCCGCAGCAGGGCGCGTGCCGCCATGTCGCGCACGGTCCCGGCAGCGGCTGCAATCTGCGCTTGCGAAAGGTTCTCGACGCCGGGCAAGCCGGCGGCCATCCCGGTCGTCGCCGGCGCGTACGACATGAGAAATTTCGCCACGCGTTGCAAAACATGCGCGAAGGCGAGATCGGCGATCGTATCGATCGAACGCCGCCGCGCTTGTGAAGCCGCGGCAAGAAAGCCCATAGCAAGTTCGCTATCGTTGCGAACGGCGTGGATGACGGCTTCGGCTGGAATCATGACGATGGTCGTATCGGTCAGCGCTTCGGCTCGGGTCGTCGCTCCGCCGCCGTCGAAAGTGCCCGATTCGTTGAGCGGATCGTGCGTCAGACGCTCGCCCAGCGAATGCGTTTTGCCGTCCGGCGAAAGCAGCGTATAGACGACTTTGCCGCTGCGCACGAAGGCGAGATACGGCCAGACTTCGCCTTCGTCGAAAATGGTGTCGCTTTGGCGGTAGTTGCGCTCGGTCGCCGTTTGAGCGAGATCCGAAATCGTGCCGGCCTTGGCGGTGGCAAAGGGCGCGCAGTGCGATAGGAACGTCGCGGCATCGGCACGCTCGTCGATGCGTTCGAGCCGGATGGTCCAGCGGCCCGAGCCGCGATTGCGGGCGTCCCAGGAAAAGCGTCCCGGCCGGTATTGCGCAAACTCGTTGCGTAACGACCGCGGATCGGCTTCTTCGTTCAACTCGAGCACCGCACCGACGCCTAGCCGGTCGAAGGCCTCGAAAATTTTGGCGCTGCGATTCGTCGCTGGAAGAGCGCGTGCGTCAATCGAGATCGCCGGTGCTCGGACGGTGGCCATCACCTGCTTAGATGCGCCTCAACGGGTAGGCATTCCCTGCGGCTCGAAATTCGGCTGCCATGCCCAATCTTCGCCGCCGGGTCGCGCGCGGGCTCGATGGTCTGGCGATTCTCGTAATCGCGTTTGCGCTGTATCATTTCTTTGTTGCGCCGCGTCTGCAGCCGGCGGTTGCGATCCCGGCTCCGCCGATTGCGCTACCACAGCTCAACGGCGGACGTTTTACCTTAGCTGCCCATCGCGGCCGGGTCGTGTTCCTCGATTTTTGGGCCTCCTGGTGCCAACCGTGTCGAGAGTCGCTGCCGCTCGTCGAGCACTACGCACGCAATCATCCCGACGTCGACGTCGTCGCCGTGGACGTCGCGGAAGCTACGTCGACGGCCGCCGGCTTTGCTCGCGAGCATCAATTGCGCAACGTCGTGCTCGACGCGGATGAAATCGCAGCGCACGCCTACGGTGTAGATGGCTTTCCGACGATGATCGTCGTCGATCCGGCCGGTACGATTCGCGCCAAATGGAGCGGGTTCAATCCGGCGATCGAACTTGCGATGGCCGATGCGCGTACGCGCTACAAACGCCGCTCGGCGGCCGTCGGGCCGTTCGGAAGCGTACCCGCGGGTGCCGCTGAACTCGGCGCCGCCGCGCCGCCGAAACCGCCGACATTCGTCATCGAAGACGATCCCAATACCCTCGATACGATTCGCAATACACCTTTTGGCTGGGCGCTCGGACCGCTTACCCAAGGCTATCTCTTCCTCGTCAACGACCGAGGAGCGCTCGTCCCGGATCGCGCGCTCGCCGTCCCCTCGGTACGCAACGGAGGTATTTCCGCCGATGGCCGGACGATCACGTATCGTATCCGTGTCGGCCGCTGGTCCGACGGCCGGCCGTTCGATGCGCACGACGTCGGCTTCACCATCGATGCGCTACGCAATCCGAAAACGGCGGTGCCCGATACGTCGTCGGTTGCGGCGATCGGGTCCTATCAGATTCCCGATGCGCGGACGCTCGTCGTGCACCTCAAGACACCATCGGCACCGTTCGTGACCTCGTTTCTCAGCGAAGGTGCCAGCGATCCGTTTAGCATTTTGCCGCGTCACATCGCGGCGGCTTATGCCTCGCTTGACCGCAGTTCGCTCGACACCGAGCCGATCGGCTTGGGTCCGTTTCGGCTGACGCAGTGGCGCCGTGGCGAGCGGCTGCGGTTCGAGCGCAATCCGTATTTCTGGCGTGGACCAGCGCGCAGTCCCGCCATCCGGGTGCTCGTCGAGCCCAACGCGGCAACCCGGCTGCTGCTCGTGCGGACCGGCGAGGCTGATGCCGTCGATCTGCCCGGCGCAATGGTCGACGCTGCGCGTGCGTTACCGCCATCCGGATCGCGGCCGTGACCACCAACATCGTCGATTACATTCAGCTCAATTTGCGCTCTCCGGTCTTTCGCGATCCGAGCGCACGGCTTGCCGTCGCTCGCGCGATCGACCGGCGACGCTTGGCAGCCGAGGTCTACCGGTCGACGCTCGTTCCGACCGACGGCGTTCAGAGCGATTCGCGTTATGGGGCGACGCGCCGCATCCCCGGACCTGCGCCCGGCGTTCGTCCGGCCGCATCGGGCGGCGCGCCGCGCGCGCTCGATTTTGCAATTGCGTCGGACTGGCGCAATAGTGCGGGCGCCGCGGTTGCTATTGCCGCCGAGTTGACGAACGCCGGCTTTTTGCCGACGATTCGCGGCTATTCGGAAGCGGCGTTTTGGGGCGCGAAAGAAGCCGGCGGCATCCTTGAAAACGGCCGTTACGATCTTGCACTGACGTCGTGGTCGCCGGGTCTCGATCCGGATCGCTCGTATCTTTTCGGTTGCGCGGCAACGCCGCCGGGCGGCGGCAATTCGATGTATTTCTGCGATCGCGCGTACGATCGCGATGAACGCTTGGGGGCACGCACGTACGATCCGCTCGTGCGTGCCGCCTTTTACCGTGACGCCGGAAACCGGCTCGTTGCAGCGTTACCGATGTTGCCGCTGGGATTCGAGCGCCGCACCTACGCCGTCAATGTCCGCTTGCTGGGCTTCCGGCCGAACGTACTGGGCCGCGATTTCTGGAATGCATGGCAATTCGGCACGACTCCGTAACGGGCGCCCGGTCACGCACCGGTCGCGCCGTTATCGCGCGCGGAAAAGCGGTGCGCGCTTAGCGCTAAACGCTTGCGTGCCTTCGCGAAAATCCGCCGTATCGATCAGGCCGGCAAAGTGCCGAGCCTCAATCGCGAGCGCATCGTCGAGCCGTCGTTCGGCGCCGTCATCGATCGCTGCTTTCGCCGCCGTGATTGCAAGCGGAGCTTTCGCTGCAATCAACTCGGCAATGCGGCGTGCTTCGTCCATCAACGCAGCGCCCGGAACGACGCGTTGCACCAAACCGATGCGTAACGCTTCGGCGGCATCGATCGGCTCGCCGGAAAGGCACAAGTACATCGCCATTCCGCGGCCGACGAGCCGAGCTAAACGCTGCGTCCCGCCGTAGCCCGGTATTAAGCCTAAATTAACTTCGGGCTGTCCGAAACGAGCCGACTCGCTTGCGATACGAATGTCGGCGGCTAATGCAAGTTCGCATCCACCGCCGAGCGCGTATCCGTTAACCGCTGCGATGACCGGCGCGTGCAACCGTTCCATCCGGCGCGTAATCGATTGTCCCAAGCGCGCGAGATGCAGACCTTCGGCGCCGTCGTGCAATGCACCCAATTCGGTGATATCTGCTCCGGCAGCAAACGCTCTGTCGCCCGCGCCGGTGAGAATGACCGCGCGTACGGCTGCGTCCGCTTCGATCGTGGTAAGTGCGGCGGAAAGTTCGTCGAATACGCGCGCGTTGAGCGCATTGCGTACCGCCGGCCGATCGATGGTCAACGTCACGATGCCGTTCTGCATGTGAACGGCGAGCAATTCATTCATCGCCGTTCGGCTTTGGTCGGTCATCGCATCAGCCCTTTTTACGCGGTGCACGGACAGCCGCAACGTTTTTTGGTATAACAGCTATATGCGTACCGCCTATCATCAGTCTTTGGAAAATACGCGGCTCGACGTCGTGCGGCTCGGCGCGTTAGCGGAGGACGCGATTCATTCGGCGGCTCAAGCACTCGAACGGCGGGACGTCACACTGGCCGGACGCGTCATTGCCGGTGACGACGAGATCGATGAGATGCGACGCTCCGTCGAGGCGTCTTGCATCGAGCTGATTTGGAAGCAGCAACCCGTCGCGGGCGAGCTGCGTTCGATTGCGGGAATGTTGCAGATCGTCACGGATCTTGAGCGCATCGGCGATTACGCCGTCGACATCTCGAAGAATGCAATTAAGCTCGCCGACGTGGCCGTCCGTCCGGCGACGGTTGAAACAGGGCGAATTGCCGCTTTGGCACAAGCGATGCTTTCCGATGTCATGCGCGCGTATCGCGAAGCCGACAACGATCTCTGCGATGCGGTCATCGAACGCGACGATCAGGTCGACGAACTGTACCGCGACGGCATCGCCGCGTTGCAGCGCGAGATGCAGAGCGATCCGCAAGTCGTCCCGGCCGGTACGCTGCTGCTCTTCGTCATCTCGATCATCGAGCGAGTCGGCGATCGTGCGCAAAACATTGCCTGGCATACCAAGGACATCTACGAGCGATGATCGAGAGGCGGATGGCGGCGCACGTTGCGCCGCTCGCTCGCGAACACTTTGCGCTCGACCCGTCGATCACATACCTCAATCACGCCGCCGTCGGCGTTTTACCGATCGTTACGCGCGATGCACTCAAGGCGTTCGTCGACGATCATGCCGCCCGCGGTGTGCTCGGCGTCGTCGCCACCGAGCTGAACATGCCGGCCTTTCGCGCCGCCGTGGGCCGCTTTATCGGCGCGAGCGGTACGGAGATCGCGTTGTTGCGCAACACCGGTGACGGCGCGACGATTTTGGCCCAGGGCCTCGAGCTGCAAACCGGCGATGAGATCATCATCAACCGTAACGAGTTCGGCTCGAACGCGTATCCGTGGCTGGCGCTCGGCAAACGCGGAGTGACGGTGCGCTTCATCGATGCGCCGCGCGAGCGTATGACGCCCGACGTACTAGCGCGCGAAATTGGACCGCGCACCAAAGCCGTTGCGGTGTCGTGGGTTTCGTTCGATGATGGTTACCGGCACGATCTCGCAGCTTTAGCGGAAGTAACGCATCGCGCCGGTGCACTGTTCTTCGTCGATGCAATTCAAGGTCTCGGCGCATTCCCGTTCGACGTGCGAGCGATGGGGATCGACGCGTGTTATGCCGGCGGCGCAAAGTGGCTGATGGCTTTGCAAGGCGTGAGCTTTCTCTACGTACGCGCAGACCTAATCGAACGCATCGCGCTGAACTTGCCGAGCTGGCGGAGCGTCGCGGACATGTGGAATTTTCTCGATTACGATCAGGCCTGGGCAAAGGATGCAACGCGTTACGAAGGCGGTACACCGAATTTCGCCGGGGCGCTTTCGCTGGCGACGTCGATTCGGCTGCTCGCACAAGCGGGCACGGACTGCATTGGCGCGCACGTTTTAGCGCTCACCGATTACTTGTGCGAAGAATTGCAGGCTGCCGGCTGTACGATTTCGAGCGTTCGCAACGCGGCTGAGCGCAGCGGCATCGTCCGGTTCGCAAAGCCCGGAGTCGATCCGCTCGAACTCGGCAAGGTCGTTGCGCGCTCCGGTTTCGTGACGACGAATCGAGCGAGCGGCATTCGCGTTTCACCGCACGGCTACAATAGCTTTGCGGAGATTGAAGCCTTCGGCGAACTCATCGCTGCGATAACCGCTTAAGGCAATTGCACGTACTCCATTCCTGATTGCGATCGCAATTCGTCGGTGACGACTCGCGAGTTCGCCTTGTAAATAGTCGGCCCGCTCGCAAAGTGCCTCGCCAAAATGGAGCCGGTTTGTGCGAGCCGCGCCGTTTACTACTTAGCGCATCAATCTTAGCGCAATGCGCAACTCGCAGTCGCTCTCGACGTCAGTCGTTCGCCGTCATTGCTCGGCCGGCGCGGCTCTGTTCTGAGGCGAGATGCGCTTCGAGCTTTTCGAATGTTTCTGCCCAGCCGATGTTCGCGTTGGCGACGTAGTCTGCTTCAAAGTCCGCCGAGCTTTGCACGATCGTCAGCTCAGTCTTTTCGCCTCGGTCTTCAAACGTGACGGTCATGCGTATCTTCAGTGCAGGGCTTCCCGGCCGTTCAAGTACGCCGGCGGAAACGAGGCGTTGCTCCGGAACGACTTCCTCGAACGTTCCGCTGACGACGACGAGGCCGCCGCCCGGCGTCCGCATTTCGCGCCGGAAACGGCCGCCGGGCCGGCGGTCGGCCTCGTCCAGCGACACCGTGCAACCGTGAGGACCCCACCAGCGCGAAACGTGCGCCGGGTCAGTCCAGACTTTCCAAACCAGAGATCGGGGCGCGTCGAGTACCCGGGTAACGGAAAAGGTCGTTGCCGCAGGGACGCTATCGTTCATCGCAATCTCCAGTCTGCAATTCGCGCAGATATGTTTCGAGGCGGTCGAGGCGGCCGTTCCAGGCTCGTGTCTGCTCGGCGATCCAGTCGCTTGCGAGCCCGAGCCGCTCGCCGGCGAGCGTACAGCCGACGGTGCGGCCGCGTTTCGTCCGGGTGACGAGCGCGGCGCTTTCAAGGACGTCGAGGTGCTTGATGACGGCTTGCAGCGTAACGGGATAGGCGCGTGCAATCTCGCCGACCGACGCGTCGCCCGTGACAAGGCGCGCGACGATCGAGCGTCGCGTCGGATCGGCAAGCGCCGCGAAAACGCGGTCTAAGTTCGCCGGCAAATACTCAACCATCTGGTTCAGTATCGGCCAAGTCGACGTTCTTGTCAAGCGCCGCCGCACGATGTGCGATCGGGCATCGCAGCATATCCTTTGCGACAACTTCACGACGACCGTAATCGAGCGATACGCCTACGTTCCAGCGAAGCAGCACCGCTACGAGACTTTTTGTCGAACTAGCGAAGCATTACCGTGCGACGGCTAGACTGCACGCGTCAAATCGATACAGATCGGGTGAGGTCGAGCGTTTTCACCGCTTGCGTGAATCGCTATATGCGCCACTTACCACCTTGCAGGTCCGATGTGTTGACGTAATAACGGCGCAGCACCAGCTTCGAATGTGGGTTGACGAAAACACGTCATTGTCGCCAAATCGTCGTACGCAGTACAGCACGATCGGTCGGTCACGTCCTCAATGCATTCACTGCACGCTCGACGGAACCGTACGTGCACGTGCAGTCGCTGCCGTGCGCCGGCTAGTGAAAAAGTCCGGAGAGAATGTTGATGACGAGCGCGACGATCGCGGTGTTGTATGCAAATGAGATTAGCGCATGGACGAGTGCAACGCGGCGTAGGCCGCTGTCGGTAATCGAAACATCCGAAACTTGAAACGTCATGCCGATGACAAACGAAAAGTAAGCGAAGTCGTAGTCGTTCGGTTCGGTCGTACCGGGAAACGTTAGACCTCGCTGCGCGGAACCATCGTCATCGGAGTCAAAATAATAAAGATGCGCGTAACGAAAAAGAAACATCGTGTGAATTAACAGCCAACCGACGATGACGGCGAGCAAACCGATTCCGTACAAAAAATACTTTTCGTTTATATTCGAGACATGCGGACCCCGGCCTAAAATGATGACGGCCGAAGCGAGTCCCGTGCAGACGCTCCCCAGCACGAGTGCAAGCACCACGTTGCGTCCCGGGTCTTCAACGGCGGCGCGGCACGCGGTATTGTCCGGATTGCTGTGCATCGCCAAAAACCAAAAAATGCCGATGAGGACGAGTCCTGCGGCATCGTAGGCGGCAACGCCGCGGGTCGCGCCGCCGATCCAACGCGGCGCAAAAAAAATGACGGCCAACGCCGTTGCAGCGGCCGCACTAAAACCGATGAATCGACCGCGCCACGGCGTCCGGATCATGAACCGGGCCCGGCGAACCGCCGTACTTATGCGCCGGCCTCATGGCTAGCACACGGCGCCATGATCGCATCGCTCATACCATGGATGAGCCGTTTATCGGCCGGTGCCACGGTCGCGAGGATGCCGCCCAGGCGCGTATCGTCTCCGACAACGAAATAGTACGGACAGAGACGCACGCGCCCATCCATCGTGCGCACCGAATCGCTGCCGCGATCGTAATAATCGACGGTCACCCGGCGGCCTTTGTGAAAGCGCTGGAGGATATGCGGTGTTCGTGAATACATCGCTAGTGCCGAGGTCAGCGCTTCGTGCCACTCCTCTTTGGTTAAATCGTTGGCTACCCGCACGCCGCGCGAACCCCACGCAAGTTCGCTAAAACCGGACGGCTTCACGACGTAGTCGCGCTCGCTCTTGCCCAGCGACTCGAGGTTCATCCAATCGCGTGCCGGCTGGCCGGCCGCCGTCAAACCCATGATTGCGGCATGCGGTGGTAGCGGCCGCGGATCCATCACCCATGTTTGCGGAAAGATCGAAAGCAACCGGGAGAATACGGCGGCGCCGAGTTCTTTGGTCCAGAGCGCCGCGAGTTGCGGGTGGTGCAGCAGGGCAAAGGCGGACTTTTCTTCGAGCTGTGCCTTCGGCGGCGGCGTCATCCGAACGCGATTATGCCGCGCTGCATACAGCATGAGTTCTTGCTTGGGAACATTGAGCAGATCGAAGAGCTCGAAATTGCGGTAGAGCACATCGATCTTCTCTTCGCGGCCGTCATCGAGCCGGGCGAATAACGCATCTTCCGTGAAGATGACGGCCTGCGGCAGAACGACGTAGGCGTCGGCAACGCCGCGCACGCGCATCGCGTCCGCCAGCCAGCGCAGTTCATTGCGATAATCGGCCGATTCCTCGGAAACGACGATCGCCACGACCGGCCGCGGCTTTTGCGCCGTCGATGCCAGCATCGCAGCGAAACCGTCCGCCATCCCGTCGGTCTCGCCGACGGTGTCGAAACCAAGCTGACAGTATGTTTGCGCCATTGCCCCGACGAAGCCCATGCCGCCCGGTACGCTATCGAGTTCGCTTGCGATGTAACCGCCGTCTTCGGTGAGAATGAGATCGGGCCGGATAACTTGCGGAACGTCCGATTTGAAGCGATTCTGGCGCGCCAGCTTGACGATCGCTTCGGGTTTGCCTTGATCGAGATATTCTGCAATGAATGCCGGTGCGCTGCCGCGCGCGCTGCGCGCATACAACGCCGACAAGGCGCGGTAAAAGGCGAGCAGCGGAGGACCGAGGCTGGCGATCCGTTCGATCGTTGCCGGCGCCAGCCGGAATGGTTCGGTCGCGACGCGCCAGGCAACCCCGCTTTGCACTTCGCCCGGCACGGCATCGACGGTACGAAACAGGCCTGACGGCAAATGTTCGACGAGATACCGCCCGCGCTCGGTCGAGGTGAGGTCGGGGGCAATCGCCGTACAGCCCATCGGCTATCTCTTACACGCCATGTCGTGGATTCCAAACCTGGCTGCCGCCGAGCGGTTGCGCGCTGCCGCGCATCGGCCAAGCTCTACTTTACCGGCGTTGCTCCGGGCAATGCCAGCGCATGCTCGAGGCCGACGAATCCACGCCGATACGCCAGCGTCATATGCAACGTACGCCGAATCCCCAGCGGACCCAAATCGACGTCGTCGATCGTATGCGAAATCGCCGCACCGGCGACAACCGCGAACGTAATGGATCGCGCGAGCGTTCTGCCTCCGGAGACAAACGTTTGGCTGACGGTTACGCCGGGTGCGCCGGCTCCGGCGGGAATGCAAAACATCGCCGTGACGCCGGTTCCATTGAGCGCAAAGCTGTCGTGAGTGCAATGCGGCGATTGCGCGTTCACCGGCTGAAGGCAGCCGAGCGCAAGACCCAAACCGATCGCGAACCGCGGCAACACCATCGATCGCTAAACGGCCGGCAGCAGACGGGCGTTGCACATGGAGTTATCGCCGCATGCCGAACAACCGATAGGAAACCATGCCCGACATCGAACTCATCGCGCTCGACCTCGACGGAACGCTTCTCGCCGCAGATGAAAGCATCTCGGTTGCCAACCGAACGGCAATCGCCGGGGCGCTGGACGCCGGCATACGGGTGGTGCTCGTCACCGGGCGCGGCGTCGATACGCCGATTCGTGTTTCGCGCGACCTCGGCTTGAATTTACCGGTGATCTGCTGTCACGGCGCACTGACGAAAGATTTCGGCGCCAACCGGACGCTCGTTCACATTCCGGTGCCCATGCAGTACGCGCGGCCGATGATCGAATACGCCGAGCGTTCGGGACTTGCGCTGGCGGTGTACGTCGATGAGTATTTTTACCGGCTTGAAGGCTCGCATATCTACATGCAAGATATGACCGGCCCGGCTTGGCGTGAGGCGCGTTCGTTCGAAGAGGTGCTGCATGCCGCGCCGACGTTCATTCGCTTCCTGGGTGCCGAATCGGTCGCCGCCATGCAGCGTGAATTCGGCGACTTTCCGCTCGCGTTCCGGCACGAAACATGGAACGATTTTGTCGAGTGTGCGGTGCTTAGTCGTGAAGCCTCGAAGCAAACGGCGTTAGCCCGCTTGTGCGCCGATTTCGGAGTTCCGGCCGACCGCGTCCTTGCCGTCGGCGACTCGCGCAACGACGTTCCGATGATGCAGTGGGCCGGTATCGGCGTCGCGATGGGAAACGCGCTGCCCGAAGTGCGCCACGCGGTGCGCTTCGTGACCGCGAGCAACGAACGCGACGGCGTCGCTTTGGCAATTGAGAAATTTGCTTTGACCTCGACGCGCCTTCAACCCAAAAAGAGCGCTTGATGAGCGTCGTCCCGGCACAGCCTTCACCTGATTACGAAGGTGCGTTACGCACCGTGCTCGCGCAACGCGATTGGCGGGCGTTACGCGAATTCTCGCGCGAACGCAATGACATTCCCGATGACGTCTACGCCCAAGATCAGCATTTTTGGGAAGTGCTCATGCACAAACTTACCGTCAACCGGTTTGACTTGCTGGCGCATCATGCGGATAGCCGGGCCTGGCTCGAAGGTCGCGGCTACACGACGGATCTCGGCGGATTTTGACGCCGCGCAGCGACATGACGCCGACACTCGGCCGGCGTGGGCGGGTCATGCGCGGCGATGTTCGCTAAACGCAGCGGCGAAGGTCTGCGCGCCGCGCCCGCGCGTTCGCATATTGCCGGTACGGAGGCGTGACTTGAATCGACCGATCGTCTCAACGTACCGCGCGCTGCTTCGATCGCCGCGTCGCCTGCGCGCATGCCGACGGAGCGGTGCGCGCTGCGCGAACGACCGCCTTGCCGTTCTGCAAAGTGACGGCCGTCCGTGCGGGTGAGCGTGCTTGCATTTGCGCGCTTACGCGAAGTCTTCGGTTTTACGCAGCGAGACGTCGAGGTAACGGCCGACGCTACGCTCGAAGCGCTTTGGCTGCAGCTTGCCGCCGACGCGCCCGACGCCCGAGCGTTGCGCCCTTCGACCCGGTTTGCGCGCAACGGCGCGTTGGCCGACGGTTCCGTCGCATTGCGCGACGGCGATGAAGTCGCTTTGATGCCGCCGGTCGGCGGCGGGTGATGCTCGCGCTCGTTGCAGCCCCGATCGACCTCGGGCAACTCGTCCAAAGCGTTCGGACGGATGCCTGCGGCGCGATCGTAACGTTCTTTGGTGTCGTTCGCGAGTCGTCTGCCGGCGACTCGCGGCGGGTCACAAGCATTCGTTATGAAGCGTATGCGGCGCTGGCCGAAGCGCAGATGGGGGCAATCGCAGCGCAGGCGGTTCACCGCTTCGGTCCACTCGAAATTGCGATCGTTCAGCGTACCGGCGAAGTTGCGTTAGGCGAAGCCAGCATCGCGATCGCCGTGGCCGCAGCGCATCGCGACGCTGCCTTCGATGCCTGCGAATTCATCATCGATGAGATCAAGCTGCACGCCGCGGTTTGGAAGCAAGAAGTCTTCGCGGACGGCCGAAGCGCCTGGCGGGATAACCCACCCGCCGTGCCGCGCTAAGCGCGACCGGCCGGTAAGTCCGACAATGAACGTCGAATTGCTGCGCGCACCGGCGGCGGCCGGCGAGATTGCGGTGCTGGCTTACCAAGCGCGCCGGCCGCGCGGGATAACGCTGGTCGCCGGGCACGGGTATTCGAGCTCGAAACAGAATCTCGACGGCTTGTGTGCGTTTCTTGCCTCCCACGGCTTCGAGGTGTACGCGCTCGACTTTCCCGGCCATAAGCTCGGTGCCAGCGGCGGGCGGTTGCGATCGGTCGACGACCTCGTCGATGCGTTCGCCGCGGTCGTCCGATTGGCCCGGCATCGCGGTGCTTCCACGGTCTATTCGCTGGGCCATAGCATGGGCGCGGTAGCGGCGCTCTGTGCCGCGGCCGCCGACCGGCAAATCGCCGGCGTTATCTCGATTGCCACCGGTGATGGCCGGCCGCGTGCGCTTGCGGCGCTGGCGGGGCGGGGCGTCATCGATTTGCGTTCGTCTTATGTCGACGGCTTGACGCTACCCGAGATTGCGGTGCAATGGGAGCCGCTGCTCGAACGGGCGCCGGCACAGATCGCGGGCCGGCCGGTAATTTTCGTTGCAGCGCAAGCCGACGCCATGGTGACCGAGGCGAGCGTCCGCAATCTGTTCGAGCGAGCCGCCGAGCCGAAATCATTTGCCGTTATCAGCGGCAACCATACCTTCGCCGGGGAAAACGCGCGCGCGGCCGTGCTGGACTGGCTCAACAATCTTCATCCGCGTGCACGGACCGCTGCGGATCCCAAGGCTGTCGGCGCGTGACGTCGCTGGCCGGCCGCGCCGAGTTACGCCGCTACAGCCGGCATCTGCTCATCCCCGAAGTCGGTTTGGCCGGGCAAGAGAAACTGAGCGCAGCCCGCGTGCTGTGCATTGGAGCCGGCGGACTCGGCTCGCCGGTTCTCGCCTACCTCGCCGCCGCCGGCGTCGGACGGATCGGCATCGTCGACGACGATCGGGTCGACGTCACCAACCTGCAGCGCCAGATCTTGTATACGACGGGCGATATCGGAGCACCCAAAGCCGCTACTGCGGCCGAACGGCTACGAGCGCTGAACCCGCAGATTTCGATCGACCCGATCGGCGTGCGTTTTGATGCGCACAATGCGCGCGAACTCGTACGTCTCTATGACGTCGTCGTCGACGGCACCGATACGTTCGAGTCGCGGTACCTCATCAACGATGCTTGCGTGCTTGAAGCCAAGCCGGACGTCTACGGAGCGATCTTTCGGTTCGACGGGCAAGTCTCGATTTTCGGCGCTCCGGAGGGGCCGTGCTACCGCTGTCTGTATCCGCAACCGCCGCCCGCGCATCTCGTCCCGACGTGCGCCGAAGGCGGCGTCCTCGGCGTGCTCGCCGGCATCGTCGGCACGTGGCAAGCATCGGAGGCGCTCAAACTGCTTTTGGGCATCGGTACACCGCTCGTCGGCCGGCTCTTACTGATCGATGCACTCGACGCACGCATCCGGGACGTGCGGATCGCCAAAGATCCCGGCTGTCCGGTCTGTGGAACGAACCCGTCGATCCGGGAACCGGGCGAACTGCTGACGCCGGCGCCTGCTCCGCAGCGCGTCGCCGAAGTCGACGCGGCGCACCTCGATGCATTGCTGGCCACTGATAACGCCATCCGCGTGCTCGACGTACGCGACGTCCACGAGCGCATACTGGGAGCCGTTCCCGGTGCGATTGAAATCCCCGTCGCCGAACTCGACGCGCGATTAGCGGAACTCGATAGCGCGCGAACCTATGTGCTTGCCTGTCGCGTCGGAGCAAAGTCGCGTTGGGCTGCCGAACGGTTGCACGACGCGGGTTTTCGCAAACTTTTTCACCTCCGCGACGGCCTGTTGGCATACGCTGCGCTCGACGCTGCGTTCGACATTTACTAACGCCGAACTCCACTGCCGCGCGACGCGCGCATCCTCCGAAAGCAAGCGTGTTACAAGCATTCGATACGAAGTTCGCGGCTGCGAAAATTTTCGTTCCCGACGTGTACGACGACGACCGCGGGTATTTCAAAGAAACGTTTTCAACGCCCAAGTACGCGGCGCTCGGCATCGCGACCACGCACTGGGAGCAAGATTCGTCATCGTGGTCGACGCGCAACGTCATTCGCGGCATTCACTATGATTTTCGCATGGCCAAACTCGTGCAGTGCCTGCATGGCCGTATCTTCGACGTCATCGTCGATTTGCAACGCGATTCGCGCACGTATCTCAACTGGCAAGGCTTTCTTTTGTCGGCGAGCAACCACCGTCAGCTCTACGTTCCGCCGGGCTTCGGCCACGGCTTCATCGCCCTCGATGATGAAGTCGTCGTGCACTATAAAAATAGCGTAGCCTACGATCCGGCCAGCGAAGGTGCCGTCAGTTGGCGCAATCCACGGGTCGGTATCGAATGGCCGCTCGTCGGCGAGCCGCGTTTGTCGGCCAAAGATGCCGCCGTCCCGCTCGATGCACTACCATGATTGTTAAACGCTTCGGCGCAGCGAACGTGCCGGTCGCTGCGTTCGGCCAAGGAAGCTGGAATACGCCCTTGCGCGGGACGGCTGCACAAGACGCCAAACGCGCCCTTCAACGCGGCGTCGAACTCGGGATGACGCACATCGATACGGCTGAAATGTACGGTGACGGCGGCTCCGAGCGGCTGATCGGCGAGGCGATCAGCGGCCTGCCGCGCGAAGCGCTGTTCATCGTCTCAAAAGTATTGCCGTCGAATGCAACCTACGGCGGAACGATCGCGGCCTGCGAAGCCTCACTCAAGCGCTTGGGTTGCGACTATCTCGATGCGTATTTGTTGCATTGGCGCGGCAGCGTTCCGCTGCGCGAAACGATGCGCGCGATGGAACGGCTCGTTGCGGACGGCAAGATCCGTGCGCTGGGTGTCAGCAACTTCGACGTCGACGATCTGCGTGAAGCGCAGGCTGCGCTCGAACGTGAAGTGCTGGCCTGCAATCAAGTGCTTTATCATCTCGGCGAGCGCACGATCGAAGCGCACGAAATCGAGTTTTGCCGCGCCAACGACATCGCCGTCGTCGCCTACACACCGTTCGGCCGCGGCGACTATGAAGATCGGCCCGGCTTCAGCGTCCTCGAAGCGATCGCCCAGCAGCACGGTGCGACCGTGCGCGGGGTTATTCTCGCGTTTCTGACCCGCGATCCGCTTACGTTCAGCATCCCCAAAGCGGCGTCGGTAGCGCACGTCGAGGAAAATGCGCGGGCCGCGAACGTTGCGCTCGATGCCGCTCAAATTGCGGCAATCGACGCTGCGTTTCCGGTGCATCGGCGCCGCGGTGGACTACCGTCGCTTTGAACCTCGATCGCGCGGCGGTCATCGCCGCAGCGCGTAGCGCCGGTGCCGATGCCGTCCGCATCGCGCCGGCCGATGCGCTCCTGCCGACGCGTGACGCGCTGAGCGCGGCGTTCGCGCGCGGCGATCTTGCGACATGGCCGTACGACGCGGCGTATGCTTCGCGCGCGGCCGACCCGCGAACGCTGCTGGCGGATGCCCGCAGCGTTATCTGCATCGCTGTTGCGTACGCGACGCCGGCTGCGCGATCTCCGGCGCGCGGGCGCGGCCGCGTCTCGAACTATGCCTGGTCGGCCGATTATCATCGCAAGCTGCGCGCGGTACTCGGGCAGATTGCCGCAGCGATCGATGCACTGGCCGGCGAGCCGGTGACGGCGGTCGCCTGCGATACCGCGCCGATTGCCGAACGGGCGTTTGCCGAGCGCGCGGGACTCGGCTGGATCGGCAAACATACCAACCTGATCGCGCCGGGCATCGGCTCGTTCGTTTTCTTAGGCGAGGTGGTGACGTCGCTGAGCCTCGCGCCGGACGCGCCGCTGCGCAAGACGTGCGGCGCCTGCCGGCGCTGCGTCGACGCGTGTCCGACCGGCGCGTTGCGCGGTGATTACACGATCGATGCAACGCGCTGCATCTCCGACTTGACGCAACGCAAAGATCCGATCCCGCGCGCCTTACGCGCGATGTGCGGCGACTGGGTGTGGGGCTGCGACCTATGCCAAGACGTCTGCCCGCCGACACGCCGCGGGCGTTTCGGATCGGCTGATTTCGCACCGCTCGACCAAGAAGCCGCCGCGCCGCCTCTGGCGACGCTCTTGAGTTTGCGCAGTGCGGATTTTAGACGGCGCTACGCGCGCACCGCGATGGGTTGGCGCGGCGCAGCGACGCTACGCCGCAACGCGGCGGTTGCGCTTGGCAACGGGCTTGACCGGGCCGACGTGCCGGCGCTGGGCGTTGCGCTCAGCGACGACGTCAACGCCGGCGTGCGCGGCCACGCGGCTTGGGCGCTCGGCCGCATCGGCTCGCCGCAGGCCCGAGTGCTGCTTGCCGGCGCGCGCGAACGCGAGACGGATTCCTGGGTGCAGTCTGAGATTGCGGCGGCACTGGAACCGGCAACGATCGTGCCCGCGTTGTAGCACGTGATGATCATTCGCCGCACGTGCCTTTCGCTCGCCGTCGCCCTCGCGTTGAGCGCCGCGCCGTCGCTTGCCGACGACACCGCTCCGTCCGCCGTAAACGACGTTTACGCGCGCATGCAGCGCGTCAACACCAATCTCGGCTCGTACCAGGCGGACGTTACCGTGGCGATCCTCACCCATGGTCCACCGTTCATCAGCCCGACCTTGCAAGGCAAAGTCTATTATAAAAAGCCCGATAAAAATGCGGTGGTATTCGATACCGTTCCGTTTATCGCACAACAAGCAAAACATGTCGTCGCACAACTCGAGCCGCCCGCCCAATGGCCGCAACTCTACGATGTTACGCCGGTTTCCGATGACGGTACGACGGCAAACTTCCGGCTAGTCCGCAAAAAGGCCGGCCGGATCGATCACGTCGACGTTAAAGTCGACGATAAAACGGCGACCGTTACGGCGATGGTCTATTTTTATCGCGACAACGGCGGGACGATCGCGTTTGCGCAATCCTACGATCGAGTCGGCGACGACTATGTCGTCAAGCAGCAAAGCGGCAAAGTCGACATCCCGCATTACAATGCCGATGTGACGTCGACGTTTTCGCATTACGAGCTCAACGTCGCCGTGCCCGATACGGTCTTTGATCCGTAACGCTCGCGCGCAGCGTTGCCGGCCGCGGTTGGGAACCTCACAGGCGGGCTCATGCCGGGCGGGAATCTTCTGCGTATGATCGACCTGGTGGAGCGGCTCGCGCCGCTGGCGGATCAGTTCAATCGGCCGATAACGTATCTGCGTATTTCGGTCACCGACCGCTGCAATTTGCGCTGCGTTTATTGCATGCCCGAGGCCGGTTTGCCGTGGATCACTAAGCCGGACATTTTGAGCTTCGAGGAGATCGAGGCGATCGTGCGGGCCGCTGCATTCGTCGGGGTACGCAGCATCCGGCTGACCGGAGGCGAACCGCTGGTTCGGCGCGGTATCACCGAACTCGTCGCGCGTCTGCACGCAATTCCCGGCATCGACGATATCGCTCTCTCGACGAACGGCTTGTTGCTGGCCGACCTGGCCGCTCCCTTACGCGCGGCCGGTTTGCGCCGGGTAAACGTCTCGCTCGATACGTTACGTGCAGAACGGTTTACGGCGATTGCCCGGCGCCCGGGTTTGGAGCGCGTCCTCGCCGGCATCGACGCTGCGCTTGCCGCCGGACTGGCACCGCTCAAACTGAACTGCGTGGTCATGCGCGGGCAAAACGACGACGAAGTGCTTGCGTTCGCCGAATTAACGCGACGCCGCGCGGTCTACGTCCGGTTCATCGAAATGATGCCGGTTGTCGATAATGCGGTGCTGCAACGCGACGCATATGTATCGGCAAGCGAAATTTTAACGCGGATCGGCGAACGGAGTGCGTTGCTCCCCGTCGCCGGACCGGGCGGCAACGGACCGGCACGGTATTTTGCATTTCGCGATGCCGCCGGCGCAGTCGGCGTCATATCGCCGTTATCGCATGAGTATTGCCAGACATGCAATCGGGTGCGACTGGCGGCCGACGGCCGCTTGCGGTTATGTCTGTTCGGCGACAATGCAATCGACTTGCGGACGCCGCTGCGCGCGGGCGCTTCGCGCGAAGATCTCGCCGCCATCTTCCGCGGCGCGATGTTCGTGAAGCCCGAGCGGCATCATCTCGACCTCGGCCGGCCCGCGAGCGCGATGCGCGCACTTAGTGAAATCGGCGGCTAAACATACCGGCGCGGCGTCTATTCGTCATCGTGGATACCGCTCAGATCTTCGGTCCGCGAACGCGAGCGCAGCATTGTGATTGAAAGGACGAAAGCCAGCACGACGCCGGTGAGAATCGCCAGCTCGACCGACGAGTTCTGACTCAAATTCGACGATGCTTTCGGGCCCTGCACTTCACCGACGGTTATGACCAGGATGCGCCGGATGACCGCGATGAGTCCCACGATGAGAAATGGTTCGGCGGACAGAACCACGCCGCGCAACGAGAGCATCACGGTATAGGCAAGTTCGACGACCATGAGCACGAGCAGAACGACGTCGAGGAACGCCGCGCCCGCTGCCATCGTTTCGCCGCTCGGACTGATCGCCAGCGCCCACAACACGACGAGCGCGCGCGCGAGCAAGGCAAAGGCCGCGGCGAACAGCATCGCGCCGATGATGAAGAAGATCACCCGCTCGACCATGCGCAAGGAGCGGACGCCCAGCCGCACAGCTCGCGATGTTTGGCGCGGTGCCGCCGCACTCATCGCGGGCGCCGCCGATCGGTTTGCATGCGACTCACGCGGCTACGTTTCAAGCGAACGAGGCCGCACCCTGTACCCTGCGCGGCCGACGGAATGTGGGTAAGTCTCGCCGAGGGAGAATGAGGAACGACTTATGATTACATCACGTTTGTTGCTGAGCACGGCTGCGCTCGCCGCGCTGCTCGTGACCGGTTGCGCGAAGGGCGATACGACGGGCTCGAATGTGTCGTCATCGACGACGGCGTCGGCTGCGCCCGCGGCGAGCAGCGATGCATCGAGCGGAACTGCAATGACGACATCGTCGCCCGGTGCATCATCTACCACGGCAGATTCGCAAGCTCATAGCGCGGCGGTCTCCGTAGCGAGCGGCGACGCAACCCACGGCGGCACGATCTTCAGCGCGAACTGCGCGAGCTGTCACGGAGCCAACGGCGCCGGCGGCGGTATCGGTCCGTCACTTAAGGGTGAGAAGAGCCGCAAGGATATGGCTGCTGCGATCGCTTGGATCAAGAACCCGCAGGCACCGATGCCCAAGCTCTACCCGGCGCCGCTTTCCGAAAAAGATGTTAGCGATGTGGCGGCGTACGTCGAATCGCTTTAATCGTTAGACGCTAGAACAGGTACAGGGGCGCGATCGGGCGGAATCGCGCTCCATGACGGCCTCCGGCGCGCGCCCGAACCGCTCGCTGTTCGTCTTCACGCGGGACCTGCGTCTCGGCGATCATGCGGGTCTGGCTGCTGCCGCGCGTTTCGGTACCGTCTATCCGGTGTTGATCGTCGATCCGGCCGCCGCGGGCCGGCTACGGCGTTGCGCGCGCCGGGCGGCGTTTTATTGCGCGGCAGTCGCGGCGCTTGACCGGGATTTACGTGCGCGCGGCTCGCGCTTAATTGTTGCGCGCGGACCGGCCGGCCCGATGTTGCTGCGTCTTGCGCGCCGCTTCGCGGCCGGCACCGCCGTTTGGACCTACGATTACGATGCCGACTCGTTGCTTGGCGCTCGCGACTTGCAGTCGGTGCTCGAAGAGGCGGGCCTACGCGCGATCGTCGTTCACGATGCGCCGGTTGTTGCGCCCGAAGATGAAAGCGCCGTTAACGCGCGCGGCGACGGATATCGCGCGTTCGCACCGTATTACGCCCGCTGGCGTTCGATCGATCCGGCGCAAGAACGGGTGCCGGCGATCGATTTCGCCGGCGGTGTTGAAAGTGAAGCGTTGCCGCAGCCGGCCGAGTTCGACTCCGCTGCGGGCATGCCGGATGTCTCGGAGGAACGCGCCGCGACGGCACTTAGCCGGTACCTCGAATTCGGCGTCCTGGGCTATGCCGCCGGCCGGAACGTGCCGGCGGTGCACGGTACCTCGCGATTATCGGCCGATCTCGCTTTCGGCACCATTGCCGCCCGCACGATCGTGCGCGCCGTCCGTGCCCGTGCTCGCGATCCGTTTCTTTTGACCGAGGAAAAAATATCGCTGCGCCTGTTTCTGCGCGCGTTCGCACTGCGCGACTTCTTTTTGCAGTTGGCGTGGCATACCGAGACCCTCGGCGATACGCCGCTTCAGCCGAAGATGCGCGCGTTCGCCTTTGCCCGCCGTCATCGCCATCTCACGGCCTGGCGCGAAGGGCGCACGGGCTTCCCGATCGTCGATGCCGGCGTCCGCGAACTGCACGCCACGGGCTGGATGCACCCGCGCGTTCAAGCGATCGCCGCGTCCTTTCTGTGTTTTGATCTGGGCGTCGATTGGCGCGTCGGTCGCGATGAATGGGACCGCTGGCTTATCGCCGATTCACCGGTCTTGGCCACCGCAAATTGGCAATGGAGCGCCGGCGTCGGTGCCGATTTCGCGGCCTATCCGCGCATCTATAATCCGCGCAAGGCGGCGCGCCGCTTCGACCCTGCCGCAACGTATATCCGGCGCTGGATCCCCGAACTAGCGCTGGCGGACGATGATGCCATTCTCGCGCCCGAAATGCGGCCGGCCGAACGGCAAATGCGTTTCGATTTGTTCGGACCGCGAACGTACCCGGCGCCGGTACTCGATCATCGCGTTGCCGCACGGCGGTTTCTCGAACGCTATCAGCGTGAAGTTGGTGCCGGCCCGGCGTAGTATTTTTCAAGCCGGGTATAGGCGTGCAATGAGCGACAAAACATTTAAGCCCGGCGATAATGTTGAATGGAAATCATCGCAGGGTGAGATCAGCGGAACGGTCAAGAAAAAATTAACCAAGCCCACGGATATCAAAGGCCATCACGTCGCGGCATCGACCGATAACCCCGAATATCTCGTCGCAAGCGACAAAACCGGTGCCGAAGCGGCGCACAAGCCGGGTTCGCTCAAGAAGAAGTGAGGCGGCGGCGCAGCTAGTGCGCCGCCGTCGAACGCGCGTCGATAAAGTCGCTGACGATCGGCACGCGCACTTCCTCGCCGTTCCATGTTTTGAGACCGTAAACGACGCTGGCCACGACGGCGACGGGCACCACTAGCGGTAACAGCGGCCACGCCGAAAAACCGATGACCGGAATTGCGGCGATCGCGCAGAGCGCCACCCAAATGCCGTACATGCCGAGATTGAAGCCGAGCGCTTGAACGGCTTGGCGCCGGACGAATGCGGAATGCGATCCGTCGAGCAACGCCAGTAGCGCGAGCGGCCAGAACGGGTAACTCAGCGCGACGAGTGCGCGTGATTCGGCACGGACGGTCATAGCGGCCGAGCTACGGCGCACCGGTGGACGTTCGTACAGCGGCGGAGGCATCGGCGGCGGAGCAGACATAGTACGGCGCGGCGGCACCTGACCGGGCAATTCGCCCGCAACGTGCGCCGCTTCGATACGTGCCGCTAGCCGGCACCCGGGGCAGTTGCCTTCGGCCGAACGGCACGTTGCGCAAATCGGCTCGTGACAACCGACGCATGCGGCGACCGACGGCACAGCGTTGTGAAAATAGCAGTCCATCCTCGAACCTCCTGACGGGTACGTACGCCGCAGTTACCGGCGGGGCGGCGCGAAGGTTTCGTCCGCCGACGCGCAAAGGCGAAGTGGTGAACCGCGACATCTTGCGCCGGTTGGCGCGTGAAGCGCGCCCCTTCTATAGCCGGCTCGTCGTCGCAATGCTGCTCGGCGTCGTTGCCGGCCTTGCACCGCTCGCGCTCATCCAATTACCGTCGTTACTCATGACGCGGGTCATCTCGTACGCCCACGAGTCGGGCGGCGTCAACTACGGAACGAGCGTCGACTGGGTCGCACTTTGGCTCGTGTGCGGGATCATCTTCGTGTCGCAAGTCGCCGGTAACGTCGCGGGTTACGGCCAAAGTTATTTAACCGCGTGGTCGGGACAGCGCATGATCGCCTCGCTGCGCGGACGTCTTTTCGACCGCGTCAACCGGCTGCCGCTGCTCGAGTTCGACAAGTGGCGGCCGGGCGAGTTCATCGCGCGATTCTCCAGCGACTTGGCACTGATGACCGATGCGGTCAGCATCTCGCTGCCGCAAATGATCCAAGTGACGGTAACGTTCGTCTGCGCGCTGGTGTACATGCTCAAGATCGATTGGTTTCTGGCACTGGTGCTGCTGGTTTGCACGCCGTTTGTTTCGATCGTCATCGGGCGCTTTAATAAGCTCGTGATCATCAGCACGCGCCGCGCACAAGAACGGATCGCCGACCTTTCCAGCAATTTAACCGAGGTGCTCAACAACGAGCGCGTGGTCAAAGCGTTCCGGCGTGAAGACTTCGAGCGCGACCGTTTTGCCGACGCCAACGAGCGCTTTTTCGGCGCGAACATGAAAGTTACGCAGCTCAACCAGACGCAGGCGCCGGTGATCGCAACGATCGTGTCGCTGGCGATCATCGCCGTCGTCGTAACGATCGTGCGCGAGATCTATCTTGGACGGATCAAGCCGGAGGAGGCGATCGCGTTTTTCGGTGCGGTCGCCTTGATGATCAACCCGATGAACCGCTTCTCGATCTTCTTGGGCGATTTTTCGCGTGCACTCGTCGGAGCCGGCCGGGTATTCGAGATCCTCGATCTGCCGATCGAGCGCGAAGATCCGCCGGGCGCGCTGCACTTGGCGAAGATCGCCGGCGACATTACCTTCGAACGGGTGACGTTTGCTTACAGCTTCGACGGTCCGCCGGTGCTCGACGATTTTAGCGCCGAGATGCGTCACGGTGAAACCGTCGCACTCGTCGGACCGTCCGGCGCCGGCAAATCGACGATCGTCAATCTCGTGCCGCGCTTCTTCACGCCGCAGTCCGGCCGCATTACGCTCGACGGTGTCGACATCGCCGATCTGCGGCTGGCGAATCTACGCGATGCAATCGCGATCGTGCCGCAGGAAACGCAACTCTTCAACGGTTCGATCGCCGACAACATCCGCTACGGCCGGCTCGATGCGACCGTGGCCGAGATCCAATTAGCGGCCGCTGAAGCGAACGCCGAGGAATTTATTGCTAAACTCGCCGATGGTTACGCGACCGTCGTGGGCGAGCGTGGCATTCGGCTCTCGGGCGGCCAGCGCCAGCGCATTGCCATCGCGCGGGCGATCTTACGCGATCCGCGCATTTTAATTCTCGACGAGGCGACGAGCGCGCTCGATTCCCACTCCGAAGCGCTCATCGAAGATGCGTTGGACCGCGTGCTCGTCGGCCGCACGACGCTCATCATCGCGCATCGGTTATCGACGATCCGCCGCGCGTCAAAAATTCTGTACATCGAAGCGGGCCGCGTGCGTGAGGTCGGGACGCACGATGCGCTCATGGCCGCGGGCGGCGCGTATGCAACCTTGCACGCGACGCAGTTCGCGCGCTCGGGCTAATCTTTCATCCCCGGAACGCCGAACGGGGTATCATGAGTGGTATCAGCTTCGGCCCGACGGTCGGCATGCTTGAAAACGCGCTCGACGGCGCCGCTGCCGCGCATGCGTCGATCGCCAACAACGTCGCGAACGTGAATACGCCGAATTTTCGCCGCACCGACGTTTCGTTCAAAGAAGCGCTGGCGCGCAGCGAGGCGACCGCCGGCGGTGATAGCGACGATCTTGCCGTAACGACGAACGACGCTCGGCAGATAGCGATCGGCGGCCCTTCCGCGGCCGAACCCTTTTCGATTACGACGGCCGTCGATGATTCGCAGCAGATGCGCGTCGACGGCAGTAACGTCGACGTCGATGCCGAGATGGCGAAGCTCTCGATTAACTCGAGCTACGCGCAGACGATGGCGCAACTGACGACCAACGCATTTACCCGCATCAAACAAGCCATCCTGGAGCATGCTGCATAGTGGGTTTGTACACGTCGATCGAAGTCTCGGCATCGGGACTCTCGGCTCAACGCCTGGCGATGGACGTCATTGCCAACAATCTTGCGAACGTCAATACGACGCGCACCGCCGAAGGCGGACCGTTTAAGCGGCAACTCGTGGTGTTCGCTCAGAAGACCGAACCAGCCGGGGCGACCGATTCACTCGATGGCCCGGCCGATCCGGCGCAGTCGCACGCCGGCGTTGAAGCGGTCGGCATTACGAACGATACGAGTCCCGACAAACTCGTATACGATCCGGCGCATCCCGACGCCGACCCGCAAGGCTACGTGCACATGCCCAACATCGAAGTCGTGAAGGAAATGGTCGACATGATGGCCGCATCGCGCGCCTACGAAGCCAATGTCACGGCAATCACCGAATCGCGTACGATCGGCACTGCAACGATGGGGATTCTGCACGCGTGAACATCGCAACGATCATGGCCAACGTCATTCCCGGCAGTTTCGTCCCGGACATGAACGCCGCGGAGACGCCGGCGATTTCGGCCATCCCCGGCCTGACAACGCCCAATGTCCCGAGCGCGGCGGATGCGGTTGGCGGTGTAACGAGCTTCAAAGATACCGTGAAGCAAATGCTGGGCGACGTCAACGACCGGCTCACGACGAGCGACCAGAACACGCGCGATCTGGCAGCGGGCAAGACGAATAACATCAATAAAGTCGTCACGTCGGTCGAAGAAGCGAACCTCGCATTGCAATACACGATGGCCATTCGAACCAAACTGCTCGACGCGTACAGCGAGATCGAACGTCTGGCCGTTTAGCCGGCGCGAACGGCTGCGTCAACGTGAAGGTTGCGTAATAGCCGGGTAAACGTGTGACGTGGAAGACGAACTCCTCGCCGGCCGGTATCGGCTCGAGCATATCGCCGGACACGGTGGTATGGCCGTCGTCTATGAAGCGTTCGATACCGTCCTCGAGCGACGGGTCGCGATCAAATATTTTCAAACGCATCTGCTCGGCGAGCCGGTCCTCGTGGCCCGATTTCGCCGCGAAGCACTCGCCGCGGCGAAGATCGTGCATGCCAACGTCGTTGCGATCTACGACATCGGGGAAGGCAACGACGACCGGCCGTTCATGGTGCTCGAGTACGTCGACGGGCCGACGATCGCGCAGATGCTGCGCGATGGGCCGCTTGCGCAAGAACGCGCCGCCGGTCTGGCCGCCGGTATCGCCCAAGCGCTGGGCGCCGCGCATGCGTTAGGCTTCGTGCATCGGGACGTCAAGCCGGCCAACATCCTCGTTGCCGACGGCGATATCGCCAAACTCACGGACTTCGGCTTGGTCCGCGCCGACGGCGAACGCGCCGCCGACGGCTTGGCCGCGCAATTGACCGCCGATGGATCCTTCGTGGGCAGCGTGAGATACGTCGCTCCCGAGCAACTTGAAGACGGGCTGTGGTCCGCTGCTTCCGATTGTTACGCGCTCGGTGCCACGATGTATCAGATGCTTACCGGCGACATGCCGGCGCCGGGCGGGCGTATTACGGACGGCGCGATCGATGCCGAACTCGCCGAGATCGTTAACGGATTGTTGGTGCCCGATCCAAACCGTCGCGAAGCCGACGCCGTTGCGCTCGGTGACGAATTGTGGCAGCTCGCCGAACGCTTACGCGAAGGGCGTTTGGGCTACACCTGAGCTAAAGTTCAAAGGTAAGCGGCCGATGAGGTAAGGGTACGGCTGGACACCTTCGCACGGGTGATGCCGGGGCTCCACCGGATCGATTGATGGTGAAGCATCTCGTCTTGCAGACTGCACGGCGGACACGGTGCGGAGGATACATTGGTCCGCGGACTTTACACGGCGGCGACCGGCGCGCTCGTTGCGCAAGCCAACGTCGACGTCATTGCCAACAATCTCGCCAACGTGAACACGGCGGGCTTCAAGCGCAGTCTCTTGCAGGCTCAAGCAGCGCCGCAGACGGCGCTGTTCCGGGATCAAATCGAACCCGGTCGTGCGTCGGGCAATCGCACCGGCGGCGTCGCGACGCACACGCCGATCGGGACGCTCGGATTCGGCGTGCGCATTTACGATACGCCGACGGTCTTCGAGCAAGGCCCGATCGAGCAGACCGGTAACGCGCTGGACGTTGCGTTAAGCGGCCCGGGCTTTCTCGCGGTTCGCGATGGAGCCGGCGCAATTCGCTATACCCGCGGCGGTTCGCTAACGCAGAACGCACGCAACGAACTCGTTACCAACGGCGGCGATACGGTGTTAGGTCCGGACGGTCAGCCCGCGAAAATTCCGCCCGGACAAACGTTGAAAATTACTTCGCAAGGCGAGCTGTTGTCCAACGGTGCACCGAGCGGCCGGCTTGCGGTATTCGAGTTTTCGGACCGGCTGAGTCTGCGCCCCGAAGGCGCCGACAAATTCGTCAACAGCGGCCGCGCTCCGCAACTTGCAACGCAAACCACGGTGCTGCAGGGCGCGCAAGAAAAAAGTAACGCGCAGGTCGTGCCCGCGATGGTAAATCTCATTGCCAACGAGCGCTGGTTCGATGCAAATCAAAAGATGATTCAAACGCAAGACGACGAGCTCGCGCAAGCGATCACGACGGTCGGAAAGACGGCGGCTGCGTGATGCTGACCGCGTTAGGAGTTTCCTCGCTATGATGCGCGCACTGTACACTGCCGCAGCCGGAATGGCGGCGCAGCAATTCAACATCGATACGATCTCGAACAACATTGCCAACGTCAACACGGCGGGCTTTCGCAGCAATCAGGCACGTTTTCAGGATCTCATTTATCAACAACTGCGGGCGGCGGGGACACCGGTCGGCGCATCGGTCGTGCCGGTGGCACAAGAGGTCGGTTTAGGCGTCAAGATCGGTTCATCGGAAAAGATCTTCACGCAAGGGACGATCCAGCAAACCGGTAATCCGCTCGACGTCGCTATCGAAGGCGACGGCTTTTTCCAAATAACCAAGCCCGATGGTTCGCTTGCGTATACTCGCGACGGTTCGTTCAAGCGCGATGCAAACGGTTCGCTCGTGACCGCCGACGGCTACTTTCTCAATCCGCAAGTAACCGTACCGCAAGCCGCGTTGCAAATCGGCGTGGGTACCGACGGCGCGGTTACCGCGGTCTTGCCCGGTCAATCGCAACCGCAGCAACTCGGACAAATTCAGATTGCGCGCTTCACCAATGCCGCCGGTCTGGCACCCGAAGGGCAAAACTTGTTCGGGCAAACGGGTGCGTCCGGCTCGCCCGTCGTTTCGCAGCCCGGTATCAACGGTGCGGGCTCGCTGCAAGGCGGCTACATCGAAAATAGCAACGTCTCCGTCGTCGATCAGATGGTCGGCATGATCACCGCTCAACGCGCATTTGAAGCAAACTCCAAAGCTGTTACGACCGCCGACGAGATGCTGCAAACCGCGGTGAACACCAAACGCTGATGACGATCCGCCGCGCGGCCGCCGCAATGCTCGCAGTCATTGCCGCGGCCGTCCCCGGACGCACGTTCGCGCAGCCCGATGCCTTTCAGGTGATCGCTGCCGCGCGGATCAGCGCGGTCGCGCAGTTCGGCGCACGGTCCGCAGTGGACGACGTGCAACGGGCGCTGGCACCGGCATTTCTCATCGTCGATCAGACGGTGCCGCGTGGTCTGGTGGAAATCCAGTCCGGTCACGCGCAAGTGAATCCAACGTATGTGAGCGTTCCGGTGGTCATTACGGTCGACGGCCGCATCGCGCGCACGGTGTATGCCGGTTACCGCATCACGACGTTTATCGCTGCGATTTGCGCTGCGCACGACCTTGCGCCCGATGCCGTGCTGGGAGCCGATGACTTGGGTGTTGCTCGCGTACCGTTCAGCGGGCGGGCGGCATTGGACAAAGCCGCCTTCGTCGGGCGCAAGGTGCGTGCGGCGATCGCGCGTGGAGCGCTGCTGTATCCCGAGCAGACCGTCGTAAATGAGATCGTGCTGGCCGGTATGCCGGCCGTGCTCATCGTGCATGACGGTCCCGTCTCGCTCGCTGCCGACGTGGTCGCGCGCACCAGCGGCGGGCTTGGTGAATTCGTTACGATCTTCAATCCGCAAACGCAAAAAGCGCTGTCCGGGATCGTGACCGCGCCTAATACCGTCGAGCTGACGCTGCCGGGAGCAAATTAGATGCGATCTCTGTCCGTTCTGCTCGTCGTCGTATGCACGGCTATAGCACTGCCCGTTCGTGCCGATACCTTGTACGTGGCCGCACCTCCGCCCGTTGCACCGGGTCATCCGCTGCGTTTGGTCCTCGATCGCAAAGCGACGCAGCTCGGCGATCTGGTGGCCGTGCTGTTCAACTTCACCACGACCACTCAACGCGCGTATACGTCGACGACCGCCAAAGGCTACAACCTGGGTCAGGGTATCGGCACCGGTCTCTTTAACTTGCCGTTTGCAAAACTCGGCGGCAGCATCACCGGCTCATCGTCGGCGAACGCCTCCGACTCGAAAAGCGATACGTCGGCGTTCAACTCTTCGATGATGGCTACGGTGACGGACGTGCTTCCGTCGGGCGCGCTGCAGATCGAAGGTTATCAAAACGTCATCATCAACGGCGTAAATCAAAAGTTGCACGTCGTCGGATACGCCCGGCCCGAAGATATCGATAATACCGATACGATCCCTTCGACGCGCTTGGCCAACGTCCACGCCGATTACGCCGGCGATCAACGCAAAGACCATAGCGGTATCTTGCACAAAATTTTGGACCTGCTATTTTAATGCGCGCGAACGTTCGGTGGCGAGCCGCCGCGGCGCTGTTCGCTGCAATCGGGCTAAGCGGTCCGGCCGCCGATGCGCAGGACGTCCACATCAAGGACATCGCGCACGTTCAAGGGGTGACGGCCAATCAGCTTGTCGGCTACGGGCTCGTCACCGGGCTTGGCGGAACGGGCGATTCGCTCACCTTCACGAGCAAAACGGTGCAGAACCTGTTGCAAAGCTTCGGCGTGTCGACGTTGACCAACGATGTAAAGACTAAGAACGTCGCAGCGGTCATCGTGACCGCGTCGCTGCCGCCGTTCGCGCATTCCGGTGACAATATCGATGTCACCGTGTCGTCGCTGGGCGACGCAACGAGCTTGCAAGGCGGCACGCTGATTTTAAGCGAGTTGCGCGGCGCAAACAACTTCGTTTACGCCACGGCGCAAGGCTCGGTCTCGGTAGGCGGCTTTTCGGCCGGTCAGGACGGCAGCAGCGTCACCAAGAATCACACGGCTGCGGGTCGCGTGCCGCAAGGCGGTATCATCGCGCGCGAAATGGCGACGAATATCGAGCAAGATCGCGCGGGTTTCTCATACGCCCTCACGACCCCCGACTACCGGACGGCGGCGCGCACGGCCGGCGTTCTCAATGCACGCTTCGGCGGCGGTACGGCTCGGGCACTCGATGCCGAAACCGTGCGGGTGAATTTGCCGCCCCGGTATGCCGGCGATCCGGTGTCCTTTCTTGCCGATGCCGGTGAATTATCGCTCAACGCCGGCCAGACCGCGAAGGTCGTCATCAACGAGCGCACCGGCACGATCGTCTTCGGCGGCGACATCACGCTGGCACCGGTCGCCATCGCACACGGCAATTTAACGTTGACGATCACGCAAAGTAACGTCGTCGTTCCGCCTGGTGCCTTCACCAACGCGCAGCCGGCCACCCAAACAAACACCACGGTCAAAGCAACCGAGGGCGGCCGGAAGTTAATTTACATCAGCGGCGCGCCGTCGCTGGCCCAAGTGGTACGGGCGCTCAACACGATCGGCGTAACTCCGCGCGACCTCATCTCGATCGTGCAGGCATTGCGCGAATCGGGTTCTCTGCAAGCCGACTTGGATATAATGTGATGCCGATTCATACGATCGACGGCGCACCGGCGGCGACCGCGACGGCGCTGACCAGCGACCAGCGGACGGCGCTCAAACACTTGCATGCCGCGGCGCAGCAATTTGAATCGGTGTTCGTCAACATGCTTTTCAAATCAATGCGTTCGACGGCGCCGCTCACCTCGATCAGCGGCGGAAAGCCGTCGCCGGCCGAGACGACTTTTAGCGAGATGCTCGATCAGAAACGCTCCGATGCAATTGCCGAGACCGGTTCGTTCGGTATCGCAAAAATTCTCGAAGATCAGCTCAAAGCTTCGGTTCTGGCTCAACCCGCCCAGGCCGCCAAGGCGCGGATCGCGCCCGAGGGCGTGCTGTGAACGCTTGCTCGATCGCGCTAAATAAGCGCGCCGGGACGCCCGAAACCAGTAATAGCACCGCGCGTGCTGGAAACGGAGTCGGGCGGTATGATCATGAGTCGCGTGGAGATCGCGGCGGCGTCGCGAGCACTGCGCCATTCCCGCGGGCGTATTTCGTGCCTGACGTCGGCCGAGGCCGCGCCGAACGCCGCGGATGCCGATTTCATCTGCGGTTGTGCAGATCAGGTTCGGGCCCGGCCGGTTTACCGGCTGCTCCTCGTCATGCGGTTGCAGCGCCGGATCGATGCCGGAACGTACGAGACGGCGGCGGACGAAATTGCCGAGCAGCTCTTGGGTCGCTTGACGGCGGCCGCGCTGCCCGCGTAACTCCGCTCGCATCGCGCAACGGTGATGCGCGATGAGCGCCGGTTCGTGGCAAACCTTCGCCGACAGCTTGAGCGATGAAAACCGCGCGCTGGGCGAACTAGGCGCAGCAGCGCTGGCAATGACGACGGTGTTGGTGCTGGGAACCGCCGCCGACATCGAGCGTGCCGAGCGCGACGTCGAACTCAAGCGTGTCATCCACGCACAAGCGCACTTGCGCCGCACGCTGATGATGCAGCGCGGCTTCGGCGATCTAACGCTGCAGCAGGTTTGCAGCTATGCACCGCGTCCGCTGCGGCGTTCGGTTTATACCGCGTTACGCGAACTGCGCACACGCGGCATCGCTTTACGCATCACGGTCGGTAACAATAAGGCACTCATCAATGCGGGACTCAAGCGAATCACCAACACGATTGCCGTCATGCAGAAGAACGTACCCGGACAAGTCGGGACGTATCGCCGGCGCGGTACCGTAACGCCTTCGAACGGAAGCTTGATCGTGAGCCGCAAAGCATGAGCTTTTTCACTTTCAACATCATCGGAAATGCCGTTGATGCCTATCAGCAAGCAACGAACGTTACCTCGGACAATATCGCTAACGTAGCGACGCCCGGCGCGTCGCGCCAATCCGCGACGATCAGCGAAGCAATTCCGATATCCGGCTCGCCGTACTATAGTTCGCACGTCGGGGGGCCGGGCACGCGCGGCGAAGGCGCCGTCGTCAATGAGATCGAGCGTATCCATCAAGACAGCTACGATACGCTGTTTCGCGGTGCGTCGTCATCGCAGTACTATTACACGACGGAAGGGCAGCAACTCGGGTCGTTGCAGAGCGCGTTCGGCGAGCCGAACAACGGCGTCAATTCGGCCTACGCCGCCTTACAAACGGCAATCTCGAACGTCGCGACCGCTCCCACATCCGTTGCGGTTCGCCAGACGGTGCTCGCACAAGCGCAGACCTTCGTAACGACGCTAAATTCCGCAAGTGCCGCAATCGCGCTGCAAAAGAGCACGATATTGCAGCAGGCAGCCGGCACGGTTACCAAAGTCAACGGCTTGCTCGACACGATCGCTTCGTTGAACGGCCAGATTCGCGCGCTGCGAGCCACCGGCGACAATCCGAACACGTACCTCGATCAGCGCGACTACGCCATCGATCAGCTTTCAGGATTGATATCGACGACGACGTCGCTGCAAGCCAACGGATCGTCGCTCGTGAGTGTCAACGGCTCGCCGCTCGTCAACGACACGATTGCCTACCATCTCGCGCCGCCCGTGATCGGTACCGCCGGCGATGGTACGCGGCCGTTCGTGGTCGGGATGGCGGACGATCTCGATCCGAACAATCCGGCTCCCGTCGCGCTCGGCAGCGGGCAACTTGGGGCGTTTGCCGATGTTTACAATAACAAACTCGCACCGTACGGGCAGCAGCTCGATAATTTTGCGAGTTCCGCTGCGTCGGAGATCAACCGGATCACCCAAGCCGCCGTCGACCTGAACGGCGACGGCGGTACGCAACTCTTCGCCGGGCCGCCCGGCGGGCAAGCCGTCACCGCAGCGAACATCTCGGTTGCAATCGACGATCCGACGGCGATCCCCGTCGGGCTCGTGTCGACTGCCGCGGGTAACCTTACCCAGCCCCTCAATTCGGCCAATAACACGATCTCGACGTCGGATGCCATTGATGGCGATGCCGAACTTCTCAACCCGCCGGCGACGGCCCTGAGCGGAACGCTGAGCGTCGGGGTCGACGGCGTGAGCCAGACCTTTACGTATTCTACGGCCCCGGGCGGCAACGCCGGCACGGTCGGCGACTTCATGACGAGCTTCAATGCAAAGCATCTCGGCGTGACGGTCAGTTTCGATACTTCGACGCAGCGTATTGCCTTCACGCGCGATCCGAACAACATCGATGTCATTCATCGCGGCGTGCAAGGACAGAACGCACCGACGCCGAGTTTTACGATCACCGATTCGCTGGGACCGGCCGGTACGACGCCGCCGGCTGCGGCAAGCCCGCAAGGAACGCCGGCAACCGGCTTACTGCAAGCGCTGGGCGCCACCAACATCAACGGCATCGCGCAAACGCCGGCGAATGCGTTCGGCAGTTCGGACAACGGCGCGGCTAATGCGCTCTTGAAACTGTTCGGACAGAACGTTGGTGTCGGCGCTTTACAGACGTCGGCAGCCGCCGTCTCGACCGCCGGACCCGGTCCGGTCACGATCACGCAACCGGCGGGAGTGCCGGGCGCATTCGCGTCATTGGGCGTCGGTCAAGTGGTGACGGTGCTCAATGCGGCCACCGGAACGCAGCAAAACGTACCGATTACGGCAATCGATCGAACCACCGGAACGATCACCGTCGATGCGTCCGCGCCGATCGCCGTCAACGATCCGATCTCGACGGTTCAAGCGCAGACCCTCGGTGCAGCCTATCAGGGTCTGGTCACGCAGATGGGCCTTGACATGAGTACGGCTAAGGTCGGCACGAGCACGCAAGGGGCGCTGGCGGCAAACATCGAGCAAGCCCGGCAAAGCGTCGACGGCATCAACGTCGATGAAGAGACGCAAAATTTAATTAAATTTCAGAGCGCCTACACGGCGGCCGCGAAAACGTTGAGTACGCTCAACACGATGATGCAAACGACGCTGGGTCTCATTACCGGCGGCTAGCCTCGAAACGAAAGACGACAATGCGAATCGCTACTTCGACGCTCTACACGCAGCAGGCCGGCGCCATCGACAATTTGCAAGCGCAGTATCAAACCCAAGCGCTCAACTTATCGACGGGCAAAACGCTCGATGCGCCGTCCGACGATCCGACGCAGATCGGGCTGGATCTCAACATACACACCGCAATCGCGGTCGACAATCAGCAAGCCGTCAACATTCAAGCAGCGACGGGACAACTGACGTCGACCGATAACGCGTTGGCAAATCTGACGTCGGTGCTGCAAAGCGCGCGCGAGTTGGCAACGCGCGGCGCGAGCGACGGACTCTCGGCCGACGACAGAAAGAATGTCGCCGACCAAGTCGATCAGCAGTTGCAGCAAGTCCTGGGCGTCGCCAATACACAGTATGGCGGAACGTACGTCTTCGCCGGCAGCGGTCAATCGGCAACGGCGCCGGTCACGACGTCCGGTTCGCCCGTTTCGACGATTCACTTCAGCGGCAACGAGCAGCCGCAGACGCCGATGCTCTTGAGCGGACAAAACTTTGCGCTGTCGCCGACGCTGCAACAAGCGTTCAACTATAATGCAACCGACGGTTCGCCCTCGGTATTCGGCGTCCTAACGACATTGCGTGACACGCTTGCCAAGGGTCTGGTGACGGATCAAAGCGCACAACCCGTCAATCATCCCGGTCAAGTCATCTACGGCAGCGCTTCTCCGGTCGCTTTACAAACGACGCTGGGCGCGACCCCATCGCCGTTTGCGATCGTGCCGGCGCCCGACAGCACCGGTCATTACACGATCTCGATCAATAACGCGGACGCGAACGGCAAGCAGCACGTCAATGTCTATTCATTCTCGGCGACGACGCCGATCGATGGGACCGCAGGTACGAGTATCACGGAACTCATCAATGCAAATAATACCGGAACGAATGCAACGGGTTTAACCGCGACATTTGACGCTCAAACGCAGCGGCTGGTCCTCACGAGTGCCGGCGGGGGCGCGTTCAGCGTTACCAATGAAGCCTCGCCGGGTGCGACCGGGCCGGCCGACACATCGAACTTCCTTCTCGCACTCGGACTTAGCGGTAATGCCACCTTACCGCAAACGGTTTCGACGCAATTAGGTGATATCGATCATGTTTTGGACGTCGCACTCAACGCTCGGGCACTCGTCGGTTCGCGGATCAACGCACTCGCGCAGGTCAATACACAAGTGACCAACAGCGTCGCCGACGGAACGGCGGTAACCAGCGGCATCGAAGATACGGACGTTGCCAAAGCAACGACGCAACTGACCGCGACCCAAGTCGCACTAACGGCATCGTACAGCGTTACGTCACGGCTTGAATCCAAGGATCTCTTCGATTACCTCTAACGCCTGCTCGACGTCGCGCAGCGCGGCATCGATGGCGCTCCACACCGAATAAAGGGGACTTTTCATGGAAACGTTAGTCGAAGTAGCGGCGCAATTACCGCCGCAGAAAACCGTCACGATCGAGCTGCCGCGCTTCGGTGAATGCACCTATGCCGACGGTGAAGTCATACGTTTCCCGTGGGGTTTACCGGGATTCCCGAGTTTCCGCAATTTTCTCATCCTCGCCATGTCTGCCGACGACGGCTATCTTTGGTTGCAGAGCCTCGACGATCTCGAGGTCGCGATCCCGCTATGCGATCCATGGTCGATCTTTGATGACTACGAGGCGCCCTTGCCTTTATACGCAATGCAATCGCTCGATATCGTTACGCCGGAAAGTTTCTGCGTGCTTTGCGTTTTAGTCGCCGCGCCCGGTTCCGGATCGACGACGATAAATTTACTCGCCCCGATCATTATCAATCTCGAATCGCGTGTCGGACGTCAGATAACGTTGGAGAATCAACGCTATAGCGTTCGGACGCCGATATCGCGCTCGCACGGAACGAACGGCGCGTCATAATAAAGAGGGCGGCGCGAGGTATCTGAGCGAACGACGGCAGCACGTGCTTCCCCGGTTTAACAGCCGGGTCTGCCATGGAGGGTGCCGCGTAATGCTCGTGTTGTCACGGAAACTCAATCAAGCGATCATGGTCGGTGACAATATCCGCATCGTCGTTGTATCCGTCGATCGCGATCAAGTAAAATTAGGCATCGACGCACCGCGCGAAATCCCCGTTCACCGATCGGAAGTGTTCGAGGAAATTCAGCGCACGAATCGCGAAGCGGCCGGCATTGCCGAGCCGCCGCCGAATGTCGAACCTGCGGCAGCCGGCGTCGCGCCGGCGATCTTAAGCGCTCGCAAACGAACTCGTCGTAGGGACTAATTTAGCGACTCCGTGCAACCGATACCAGATATAGGAGCCAAGACGGTTCCATATCCGGTTACGCATCAGCGTAATCGTTCACGGAGGAACGACCGCAATGTCAATTAGTCTTGCCAATAATCTCTTAGCCAATCAGGTAGCGCTTAACCTCAATAAGAATCAATCGTCGCTACAAGGCTCGGTCAGCAAACTCTCGAGTGGTTTGCGCATCAATACTGCAGCGGATGATCCGTCAGGCTTAGCCATTGCGGAAAAACTGCAGTCCCAGGTCAACGGCTTCGACCAAGCCATTGCCAACATTCAAGACGCAACGAATGCGACGACCGTTGCCGACGGTGCACTTCAGACGACCACGGACATTTTGCAGCGCATTCGCAACTTGGCCGTCGAAGCAAGCTCCGATACCAACACGCAATCGGATAAAGCGAACCTTCAAACGGAAGTAACGCAACTTCTGCAAGAAGTCAACACGATCTCGCAAAACACGAATTTCAACGGCTCGGCGCTTTTGGACGGCAGTCATTCCGGTTATCAATCGGCGGTAGGCGCGTTCACGACCATTACCGCCAACGGCGCTCTTGCGGCGGCATCGAATGCAACCAATCTCGGTACCGGCGTAAATAGCGGTCTATTGGCGGCCTCGGTGATCGGAGTCGGCGCAAACACGTCGACGGCGACAAGCGGGTTTTACTCGGTGGCGACGTCGGCCGCCGGCTTGGCCAGTGTGGGCGGTTCGGGCGGTTCCATCGACGGTACGATTCAGCTCGTCGTGATCAATACCGGAACGTCGATAGCCGTTCAAGAGACGTTCGTATCGTCGAACTATGCCGTCTTCGGCGCGTCGATTGCAACCGAATTGCTGGCCAACGGTCAGACCAGTACGCTATTCGACAACGTTGCCGTCACGCTGGGCAACTTCACGACGGCCGACGTCGGTGTTACGTCGTACATCAAGGTTTCACAGAACGTTGCGGCCGTGACGAATCCGACGACGGCAGCCTTTAGCTTCCAATCCGGCGCAGCCGAAGGCTCGACGATCACCTTCGGGATTCAATCGACCAACAGCGCATCGCTGCGCATCTCCAACATCAATTTACTCGTCACGACGAGTACCGGAAGTTCGATCGGCGCCGAAGATGCAATCGGTCAGATCGATAACGCTCTGGTAAGCTTACTTACCGAACGCGCAAATCTGGGCGCGGTAACGGTACGTCTGCAAGAGAACTCGACCAACGATAGCGTCGCTGCTACGAATCTGCAGGCGTCGGAGTCGAATATTCGCGATCTCAACGTCAGCGCGGAGACCACGAAGTATACGGCCGATCAGATTCTCATCTCCGTCGGTACGTCGGTCTTGCTGCAGTCGAATAACAACGCGCAATCAGTCGAAAAACTCTTCCAGTAATCTCGGTCGGCTAAAACAAAAAACCCGCTTCGGCGGGTTTTTTTTCTATGCCGTGGTATGCGGTGCGGCGCTGCGTTCGAACGATAGGTATTAAATCGGTCTTGGAATCGTTAAGGAACGGCGCACGTCGGTCGATACAAAGCTGTAGGAGCCATGATGGCCCTTAGCCAGGTTGTCGATTGAGACAACCGTTCACGGAGGAGTTTCCCAATGTCCATCAGTCTTGCCAATAATCTGTTGGCCAATCAGGTTGCGCTCAACCTTAATAAAAATCAGTCCGCGCTGCAAGGCTCGGTCAGCAAACTCTCGAGCGGTCTGCGCATCAACACCGCAGCGGACGATCCGTCAGGTCTTGCGATTGCCGAGAAGTTACAGTCACAGGTCAACGGCTTTGACCAGGCCATTGCCAACATTCAAGATGCGACGAATGCAACGACCGTCGCCGACGGCGCATTGCAGACGACCACCGACATTCTGCAGCGCATTCGCAGTCTGGCAGTTGAAGCCAGCTCCGATACGAACACCCAGTCCGACAAAACGAATCTGCAGACGGAAGTCACGCAGCTGCTTCAAGAAGTCAATACGATTTCGCAGAACACCAATTTCAACGGGTCGGCACTTCTTGACGGCAGCCACGCCGGTTTTCAATCGGCCGTTGCCGCATCGACGACCGTTACCACTAACGGCGCGCTTGCCGCAGCGTCGTCCGCCTCGCAGTCGACCCTCGGCGTCGGCGTCAACAGCGGCTTACTTGCCGCGTCGGTGATCGGCGTCGGCTCGAATACGTCGGGCGCAACGAGCGGATTCTACGCGGTCGCAACCGCCTCGTCCGGCTATGCCAGCGGTTCGGCGACCGGTGGTTCCGTGGACGGCACGATCCAGTTGACGGTTATCAACACGGGCACGTCGATCGCCGTTCAAGAAACATTCGTCTCATCGAATAACGGCGTCTTCGGCTCCTCGGTTGCCACGCAACTTTTATCGAACGGAGAATCGAGCTCGATTTTCGATAACGTTGCGATCACGCTGGGCAACTTCACGACTGCCGACGTCGGCGTTACCTCGTATATCAAAGTTTCACAAAACGTCGCTGCGGTTACCAATCCGACGACGTCGGCTTTCAGCTTCCAAGCCGGCGCTTCGGAAGGTTCGACGATCGTTTTCGGTATCCAAGCGACAAATAGCGCATCGCTGCGCATATCAAACATCAACTTGCTCGTCACGACATCGACCGGCAGTTCGATCGGCGCCGAAGACGCGATCGGCCAGATCGACAACGCGCTATCGAGCTTGTTGACCGAACGGGCAAATTTGGGTGCCGTCACCGTCCGGCTGCAAGAAAACTCGACGAACGACAGCGTCGCGGCGACGAACTTGCAGGCTTCGGAATCGAACATCCGCGACCTCAACGTCAGTGCCGAAACGACGAAATACACCGCCGATCAGATTCTCATATCGGTGGGTACGTCGGTCTTGCTGCAATCCAATAACAACGCGCAATCGGTCGAACGGCTCTTCCAGTAAGCGCTGGTTAAGTAAAGAGAAGGCTCGCTCCGGCGGGCCTTTTTTTGTGGTCCGGGTTCGCCGACATTAAGGTGGTATGGCGCCGCTCTTCATTCATTCGACTCGGCAAGCGCGGCCGGCGCCGACTGCCCAGTCGCATCCGGCAATGCATTTGCCGTTCGGCTTACCCGCCCCGCAGCATGCAGTGCAACGCGACGCCGGTGTGAGCTTATGCATGATCGTCAAAAACGAGGAACGCTTTCTTGCCGCCTGCTTGCGCAGTGTGGCGGGCGTCGTCGATGAAATGTGTATCGTCGACACCGGCTCGACCGACCGGACCGTTAAAATTGCAACATCGTTCGGCGCGAGAATCGAGCACCGCGTCTGGCGCGACGACTTTGCTTGGGCGCGCAATGAGGCGCTCGCGCTTGCCACCAAGCGTTGGATCTTCGTTCTCGATGCCGACGAAGAGCTCGACTCGGGTGGTGCCGACGTCTTACGATCGGTGCGGACGGCTGCTGCCGATCGAACCGGATTGTGGGTGCGCTGCAACAACCTGTCGGACGATTACAAAGGCACCGGTGTTTCGACGCACGCGCTCGTACGGCTATTTCCGAATAACGAACGCATTCGTTACTCGTCTCCGGTTCACGAATTCATTACCGTCGACGGACGATCGACCGGCATCGATGCGCGCATGAGTCCGCTGTCGATCACCCATCACGGTTACTTAAGCGAGATCGTCCAGTTGCGCGGCAAGGCCAAACGTAATCTACTGCTCGTCCAGCGGGCAACGGAGACCGACCCGGACGAGCCGTTCAACTGGTATAATCTCGGCACCACCTCGCTGCTGTGCGGCGAACCTGCCGCAGCGATCGTCGCGCTCGAAAAAATGCGCGAACTTGCCGGAGCGACGCAGCGCGGCTTCATCCCCAATGCACTCGCGCAGCTGGCGGATCTCTACACCGACCGCGGTGATCTCGAGCGCGGCGTTGCAGCGGCGTCCGACAGTCTCGCCAAAGCGCCGCATTTCGCTAACGCCCATTTCGCGCTCGGCCGCGCGCTGGTGAAGCTTGGCCGTTACGACGAGGGACGGGCGGCGTTTCGCGCTGCGATCGACGATGCGGAGCATTCGGCGCGCCAATTCATCGTCGATGACGAGGTTTCGGCGTGGAAAGCGCATTCGGAAATCGGCACATCGTACGGCACGCAGGGCGACGATGTTGCCGCACTCGAGTGGTTCGAGCGCGGGCTGTCGCAGCGGCCGCTGGTCGTGCCGTTGCGACTGAATCGTGCGCGCGCGCTCGAACGTCTGCGGCGCTTGGATGAAGCGGAGGCGATGTTTGCCGATTTGGCCCGCGATGAACCCGGCGACGTGCACAGCGTCGACTATATCAATTACCTCTTACGGCACGAACGTTTCTCGCAAGCCGCGGGCGCAATCGAGACGGCGCTCGCGGTAACGTCGCCGCGCACGCAAGCATCGTTGCTGGCAACGGCTGCCAAGATCGTGGCTCGCACCGGTGGGGGCAACGTCGGCGTACTGCTCGAGCGTGCGCTCGCGACGCACGGTGGCGCAGCCGAGGTGCTCGAAGCTGCGGAGCAGTACTATCGCGAACGCGGCGATCAACTCGCCCTCGAACGGATCTGGACCGACGAGCTCAGCGCCCCAATGATGCTTGCAGCGGATTACGCGCGGCGGGCAACGCAATTTCTGTCCCGCGACGCGTTTGCCGAGGCCGAAGCGGCGACGCTGGCCGGTCTCGAGCTGTTCCCCAACGACCCGGCGCTGCGTTACAACCTCGGTGTCGCGTTTGTGAAAACGAATCGGAAGCGCGAAGCACTTAGCGAGTTGCAGCGCGTTCCGACCGCCGGCGACATCGGACTGCGCGCGGCATTTTTGACTTCGATCGTCTTGAGCGATCTCAAATGCTATAGCGAAGCGCTCGATGCCGTCGATGCCGTTCTGCGGTTGGCTCCGGCGGAAATCGATGCGCATCTTCACCGCTTTCGGTGTGCCGACGCGTTGGGGCACGACACGCAAGCAGAGTCCACGTTGCGCGCAGCGCTCGAGTTCGGTGACATGCGCGTCGCAACCGAACTTGCAACCTGGTTGCTGCGCAAAAATCGCTTCGCGGAAGCGGCAGCCGTCGCGCAAACGGCGCTAGCGACGGTTTGACCGGCTAAGCCGGCAAGAGGCGTCTGCCGAATACCATTTTGACAGCTTGCGCTATTTGCTTGGATAGGAACGACGATGAGCGGAATCTCCGGAGCATCAGCTTCGACCGGCAGCACTTCGACCGTCGGCACGAATCTTGCACCGATCACGTTTCCGGGCATCGCATCGGGCATCGACTATAACTCGATCATTACGAAGCTCACTTCGCTGACGCTCGCGCCCAATACGCAGTACAACAATCAAATCACGCAGCTCAATGCGAAAAACGCCGAACTCATCAAGATCAACGGCTTACTTGCATCCGTGCAAAGTTCGCTCGCCGCACTGTCGGATCCGGGAACGTTCAACGCCTATACCGGTTCGTCGACCAATCCGCTCGATGCGACGCTGAGCCAAACGCCGGGTGCCGTCGCGGTACCCGGTTCTTATACGATTGAAGGGACGCAACTCGCGACGGCCACCACGGTCGACAGCCCGTCGGGCGTCGGCGTGGCACTCAACGTCAATACCGCGCTCGTTTCGGCCGGAACCGCGATCACGCCGACGAACGGAAACGATCCGCAGGGACGCCAAGGCCAGATCACCGTCGACGGCGTTTCGATTGCGTACGACGTCGGTTCCCAGTCGCTTTCCACGATCGTTGCCAACATTTATGCCGCGGTCCACACGGCCGCAGTCGATCCGGGTTTTCAAATCTCGGTCAACTCCAGCGGCTTGGTTTCGATCTCCAGTAGCGATCAGCAAATCTCGCTCGGCATCGCGTCCGACCGTGGAAATCTCGAATCGGTGCTCAAGCTCGATGTCGCTCAAATCGATAATAGCGGACCGCCTAATAGCGTGATCAGCGCCGGACCGATCGGCGGCGTCAACGCAGGTACGACGTTGAGTGCGGCCGGAAATGCGGGCTTCGCGACGGCAATCACGACCGGCACGTTCACCATCAACGGTCTGCCGATCAGCGTGAATGCATCGACCGATAACGTCACGAGCATTCTAGCAAAAATCAATAGCTCGACTGCCGGTGTGGTCGCTTCGTATAATTTAACGTCGGGTACGTTCTCACTCGTCAACAGCACGACTGGTTCGCAGAGCATCGTCGTCGGCTCGGCGGCCGATACCAGCAACTTCTTGCGCGCAGCGCAATTAACGCCGGCGAGCGGTGCATCGACAGCCGTCGGCCGGCAAGCCTACGTGAGTGTCTTGACCGCGGGCGGCACACTCCAGACAATCTTTAGTAATTCGGATTCGGTCGCCGGTGCGATTCCCGGCATGAACGTCAACGTGACCGGTACGACGTCGGCACCGTTCAGCGTGAACGTCGCGCAGAGCTCGGGTGCCGCAATCACCGCGATTACAAATTTCGTATCGGCGTACAATGCCGCGCTGAGCGAGATCGCGCTCGCCACCGCGCCGCCGGTCGTGCAGCAGAAGGCGTCGACGGCGACCTCGTTGACGGCAACGAGCAGCGTGCTGGCTTCGGGCGGCGTGCTCTACGGCGACCAAACGATTCAAACGCTCGCAAATCGCTTGACGAACATGGTATCGAGTATCAATCCCGACACCGGAAGCGCCTACTATAATTCGCTGGCGAGCATCGGTTTGTCGCTCGACACGTCGCATACGGTGTACTCGTCTACGACCAACGCTCAAAACGGGTCGACGTCTCCGTCGACGACCGGCCCGGTGGCGGTGACGAGCGCCGACGGCACGGACGGGCAGTTTACGGCGCTCAACATCGCGACGTTCAGCGCAGCTTTTGCCGCCGACCCCCGAGCCGTCGCCAAGCTGTTCACATCCACCGGCGCACTCACGAACGCGGCGAACTCGACGCCGGTCACCAGCGGGTTGAGCTATCAGCTCGGCAGCTTTCTCACCGGCGTTACGGGCAACCCGATGTCGCTGGTCAACGGGTTGGTTGGGACCATTCCGATCGTCGCGTTGCTGCAAGGCGATGAAAACACAGCGACGGCCCAGATTACGTCGCTCAATCAGAGCATCAAAGATGTCACCGACAAAGCCAACGCGCAAGCCGATTTATTGCGAAAAGAAGCGACTGCCAGCGAAGCATTGGTCGCTAAATATCAATCGGAGCAGTCGGCAGTCAATCAACTTAGCGGTTCTAGCTCGACTTCGAGTTAGACGTTCGCATACGAAGGAAGCATGGCTAGACCTGAAGTCTCCTACCTAAAAACCAAGCTGACGACCGCGCGTCCCGAAGAGCTGACGATCATCACCTTCGACGTATTAATCAACTCGACGGCTGCGGCAATCGCCGGCCTCAACAATCCGGTGCTCGATATCGAGGCGATACACAAAGATTTGCGGCGCGCGCAACGTGCCGTTGCGCTGTTGATGGGTTCGCTGCGCTTCGAGATCGATGATGAACTGGGCCGCAACATTTTTCGCATCTACGAATATTGGCACCACGAACTTTTCATGGCGAACATGCAGAAATCCAGTACGACCATCGAGGCACTTCTGCCCGACTTCAAATCGTACCGCCAGACATGGGTCGAAGCAAACCGGCGGTATCGCGCCGAACAGTCGGTACCGCTGCAGTATAGCGAAGGCGGCTTTGTCGCGGTCAGTTGATCCGCAATCGGCCGAGATCGCTACGACGATCGTCGAGTTCGAGCGCAGCGTCGACGACGCCGAGCGCGCGCTTGTCGTTCGCGATTGGGCGCGCGTCGATGCACTGCTGCTCGAACAGCGACGTCTGACGCATGCGCTGGCCAACGCGCTCGACGCATCGCGCGACCGCCGGCCGCAAGCGTTCAGCGACGAAGTGAATCGCCGGTTGGAACGCATAACGGTTCGGCGCGCCGATCAGATGCGCCGCCTCATCGCATTCAATCATTCGGTGAACGCGCGCTTGAAGATGATTGCGCAAGCCAAGCAAATGCGTCATTCGCATACCGATAGCCCCGCGCCACGCCTGCTCGATTTGTTGCAGTGACGGTGCACGAAGCAAGGAGTACGGCCGCTGTTGCCGGTCGCAACGCGGACGTTAGCGGCTAGTCGAACTTGTCGCGGACAAGTGGATCGTCGAGATTGTACCGGACGTCCCTGGCAATCCTCAACAAATGTTGACTCAAGTGTTGGGGACTCGATGTCAAAGGTCTTGTGCGTCGTAAACTCTTGCACGAGATCCGCCGAAGGTCGAACGCGAGCCGAGCAGGGTTTCATTACAGCACGCATTCGGAAATAAACTCTTTTCCGGAGCGTGTATGCGTCGCATGCGCTCCCACCAAAAACGTCGATCCAGCTCGGAATTGCGATGTCGTTTTTACTTGCTTCACGTCGGCAGGTTAGGCCGTATGCGTTGAACTCTCATATTTCGTTGCCGAAACTTCGACAGGCACCGCAGACGGCGCAACAAGTTCTTTGGTAAGCTTGTAATTTAGCTCGCGCTCTCACTTGTAGTTGATACCGCTATCTGGGCCAGGCGCGCCGCGGACGCGGCTTCGGGCCATGTTACGTACCCTCGACGAATCTTACGCGGGCGGCCGCAATGCATGTGTGCTCGGGACGCTGGTCATCGGCGGAAGTCGCGAAGAATTTCAGCGGGCTTGTAATCGCTTTGTCGCCTGTGAACCGGACGCCTATCGAACGAGCGCCATTGCACCAGCGAGCGGCCAGCGTCGCAGCCGCCGGAAAACAGCGCGCGCTTTCGCTCACCACCCGCTTGACGGTGCACGCGTCCGTGTCGCTCCTTAGCAACGCAGCCATCACCGGCGGCACACGCCCGGCGACGTGTTGACGTTAAGTTAAGTTCGCCCGTCGCAAGCGCGAAGCGCGCTCGTTACGGCAGGCCGGTATGGCGCTGCGGCGTAGGTTTTTCCAAGTATTCTCCGTCTCGCGAAAGCTGCCGGTTGCAACGCGTGAGCACTCGATTGTAGCGTATGGATTATTCGATCGTCATGCCGGTGTACAACCGGGCGGATTTAACGCGTGATTGTTTGCGGACGTTGCCGCCGACGCTCGCCGGCGCCGGTAACGGCGAGCTCATCGTCGTCGATAACGGTTCGCAGTCCGACACGGCCGACGTACTCGCCGAGTTTCCGTGGGTGCGCGTCATCCGCAATGAGGTCAATCTCGGCTTTGCTGCCGCGTGCAATCAAGGTGCGGCCGCCGCGGCGGGCCAGGACGTCTGTTTTCTCAATAACGACATGATCGCGCATGCCGGGTGGCTGGCGAAGATGCGGGCACGCGGGGCGCCGGATGTCGGCATCGTCGGCGCTCGCTTATTTTTCCCCGATGGGACGATCCAGCATGCCGGCGTCGCGACGTTGCCGATGCGCTTCGGCATCGAGGGCATTTTACCGTATCATCTGTACTGGGGCGCGACAAACGTGCCGGCCGCGGCCGAATCGGCCGAGCTTGATATCGTCACCGGCGCGTGCCTGCTAACGCCGCGCGAACTTTTCACGGCGCTGGGCGGATTCGATCCGACGTATTGGAACGGCTACGAAGACGTCGATTATTGCTTGCGCGTCCGCGAGCGTGGATTACGTGTGATCTACGAAGCGGACGCAACCCTGTTGCATCTCGAGTCGCAATCCGGCGTTCAGCGTAAGCGGCGTTTGAGTTACAACCTGCAAACGTTAGCGGCGCGGTGGGGCAGTCGCGTCGAGCCCGATCACAACTTCTATCTTTTGCGCGGCGCGCAACTGCGCCGCGAAATGTTCCCGGATAATGCGCGCGCTTTCTCAACTGTCGCGTTGCCGCCGGTGACGGTCGTCGTCCACGGTTCCGACGCTGGCGAACCGGAGGCGTTCAGCGCCGCTCTAGCTGCGAATCACGCACGCATCGAGCGCCTCGTCCGGCTTACCGCCGGCAATGCGTCCCTGGCCGTCGGAGCACCGTCCGCAGACGTCGACGACGTCGCGGCGGTTCGTAGGTTACTCGAGGGCCGCAGCGACCGGTATTTTGCATTCGTGCACGCGCAGTCCGCCCTCGCACCGGGCTGGCTCGACGAGTTAATAAACGCTATCGAGTACGGTCACGAAGTCATCGCCGCCACCGTGGCGCCCGAAGGTTCGGCCGGGGTCGAACCGTGCGCTGCGGACGGCCGCTGCACGCTGCTCAATCTCCGAAACGTGCCGGCGCATCTTCGCATCGGTCCGGTGCAAACGCTCGATGCCGCAATCGTCGATCTCACGTGGCAGGCGGTACAAGCCGGATCGAGCGTCCGTAGCGTCCGGCGCGGCAGATTCGGCGCATTGCCTGCGCCCGTCGAAGATCCGGTTTTTGCGGCTCGCTACGGGACGGCGCACGATGTGCTGCGCCGCGCCGATGCGCAGCGGCTCGAAGCGGCGTGCCGCGACCGGCCGGCGGCGCCGACGCTGGCATCGATCGTCATGCTGAGCTGGAATGCTCCGGGATACACCCAGACCGCCGTCGACTCGATTCGTGCCGTTACCCGGACGCCGTACGAAATTATCATCGTCGATAACGGTTCAGGGCCCGAAACGCTCGCAATGCTCGCTCGACTCGAGGGCGTTCAGGTTATCTATAATTCGGAAAATAAGGGCTTTGCGTACGGCTGCAATCAGGGTCTGGCCGCCGCCGGCGGCACGCACGTCGTGTTACTCAACAACGACGTCGTCGTCACCGCCGGTTGGCTCGAAAGCCTCCTATCGGCACACGCGCGCGACCCGCTCGTCGGAATCTCCGCTCCGCGCAGCAATCGCGTTGTCGGTCATCAGCAAATCGGTAATCTTGCGTATGCTTCAATTGAAGCGATGCACGCATTTGCCGCCGAGCGATCGCGTGAATTTGCCGGCATGCACTATCGCACCGACCGCGCGATCGGCTTTTGCCTGTGCATTTCACGCAACGTCATTGAAGAAGTCGGCGGTATCGATACGCGCTACGGCGTCGGCAATTTCGAGGACGATGATTTTTGCATCCGGGTGCGTGCAGCGGGTTACCAGATCGTCGTGTGTCAAGACGCGTTCATCCATCATTTCGGCAGCGTTTCGTTCGCGGCAAATAAGGTCGATTACGCATCGCAGATGCAGAAAAATTGGCAAATTTTTGCCGCCCGCTGGAATCTGCCCGCGGCGTATCCGCTCGAAGGATACAACGCGGCGCCGGCCATCGCCGCCGGTTTTGTGCGCGAGCGCGACTACGTTCCCTTACCGCAACCCGAACCGGAGCCGGCGCCCCCGGCACGTGCCTACGCAACGGCGTTCGTCGCACTCGTCGACGGTGATGCGGCGTGGTCGCGCATCGGGCCGATCGTGACCAACTACATTCGCGCCTTATCGGCCGACGATCCGAGCTTATTTGCCATCGGCGTCACCGGCGCTGCCGACGCTACGACGATCGGCGCGCGCATCGCGCGTTCGATCGGAAAGTTGCAGATCGAGGAACGTCACGTGGCCGACATCGACGTCGCCGATATCGAGGACTCGCGCGTCGGCGAATGGCTGACGGCGATTCCGGCGTCCGCGCGCCTGAGCATCGTTAAGGACGATCGTCTGGCCGGACTGCGTTTTGCGGCCGACCGCAGTCCCAGCGGTTTGGCGCGAGCCGTGCGCGGCGACCGGAGATGATTCGCTTTACGCACGACGCGCCGTTTTTCCAGTTATGGCGCGACGTCGAACTGCTCGACGCCTTAGCGCAGCCGCAGTATTGTACGACCGCGCGTTACGAGCCGCTGCTGCATCTGTCGCAAGGCTCCGGTCAGATCGATCTGCTATTCGAACACGAATCGCAGTGCTGCGTGCTTGCGGGCCTGCGGCTCGATGCTCGTAATCTGATCGTGCGTGAACGGTCGCCGTTTATTTGGCCGGCGTTCGTCGCCGCGGCGGTCGGCGCCGAGCGCCTCGCGGCGCTCGAAAGCCATGTGTTGCCATGGCTGCGTTCGATCGCACGCGGCCGTTCCATGGCACATGAAACGATTCGCCGCTACCGGAGCAGCGAACGCTTCGAGCGCGCGCGCCGCGACGGCTTACTCGGCGCAGCCCCGTTAGCGACCTGTATCGCGCGCATGGCGCCGTTCTTTTATGCGCGCCGCTTTGCCGCCGGCGCCGAGGTTGCCGTCGCATGTGACGACGCCGCGCTGGCCTACGCGATGATCCACGATATCGCCGCCGCCGTCGTCGTCCTCGCCGATGGCGAGCCGGCGGCTCGAGCGAGCTTTGCTTACGAATGGTACGGCGTCCGCGCAGCGTCGTCGCCGCGCGCCGTCCGGCCCGACGTCGTGCTGACGGATCGGCACCCGGTGCAGACGGCGCCGGTCGTGATCGACGTCGCGCCGGCGGCGGCCGGAGCGGGCGTCAACGTCGACATCCCGGCACCGGTACCCTGGGATTTGCTCTTTGGATTCGATGCCGCCGATGCGCCGCCGATCGGCCGCTTTTCGGTTGTTGCAGTCGAGCCGCCGCTACGCACGCCGGCCGATTTGCCGGCGGTGCGCATTGTCGGCGGGTCGGCGGGCTCGATCGCGCTTGCCGTGCGGTCCGACGCGGCAGCGACTCACGGAGCCGACCTGCACGACGCAAAGCAGTTTGCAGCGCGCTTACAAGCTGAGGGTTTTTCCGCGCAGATCGTCAGCGACCCGGCGGCTTTCGCGCCGGTGAATCTCGTGCACATTTTTGGATCGCCGTACGATGAACACTGCATCGCGTTTGCCGAACGGGCGCGCGAACGCGCGACGGATTACGTGTTCGACCTGCCGCCGCTGCCGGACGATCCGTCGACGTATGTCCAGACGATGCTGCCGCTGGTGTGCCGTTCGTCGTTCGATGAAGCGGACTTTTCGCTGTATCTGCGCGCCTATACCGAGCGCAGCTTGACCGGACCCTTGCCGGCTGATGCCGGCCGGGCGGTCTTCGACGGCAGACGCGCGCGCTTCGCCGAACTGGCCGCCGGTGCGCTCGCGGTTTTGGCCGCGCCCGAAGATCTTGCTTTGCTGCGAGCCATGCTACCGCCGAGCGTTGCGGCTCGCCTCGCAAGCCGGTCTGCTTTCAGCACGCCGGAGCCGCCGGCCGCTCGAATCGGGCACATCGTTCCGGCGCGACCGTTTGCATTCGTGCACGGGACGATCGGCGCGGATTCCAACGCACTCTTTGCGGCGCTTGCATGCGAGCGGCACGCGCTGCCGATCGTCATCGCCGGGCCGACCTTCGATGTAACGTACCTGCAACTCTTGCGGCTTAAAGCGCCGTCGGCGATCGTGCTTGCCGATCCCGACCCGGCGATCGTCTCGGCGTTATACCGGCGCGCAGCGGTCTGGGTCGATCCGGCACCGCATGCCCGCAGTGCTGCGGCTTTGCTGCGCGCCGTCGCGTGCGGAGCCGTGCCGGTGCTGGCCGACGAATCGCCGCTGGTCCGATCCGCGCCGGCCGGCGTGCCGCTGTTTTCACTGCGCTCGTTCGATGATTGCGCGCGCGTCGTCCGCGAATCGCTGCAACGCACCGACCGCGCCGAATGTATCGCCCGATTGCAAGCAGCGATCGAAACGCGGCGCGATCCAAATGCGGCGTTTGCCGCCATTATGGCAGCGTATTTGCGTGCGCCCGCAGCGGTCTAGCGGCTAGCGAGTAAACAGCAGTTCGCGCGCGCGCTCGGGTTGCAGGGCCAAAGCTTGCGCGCGATTCGCGATAAAATCCAGCGTCGAACGCTGTTGGTCGAGAATGCTCGGGCGGTTCGCGACCCGGTGGGCCAGCCGAGCGTAAATGCGGCCGTGCGCCGTTACGAAATTTTGCTGTTGCGTCAAGGTCATGTTGCCGTCGCGGCCGCTGTCCCAGCGCCATGAGTATTCGCACGTTGCGCGATCGATATGCACGACCGTCCCGGTCTGCGCAACGCGCGTCCACATCTCCCAGTCATCGCAAACCGCGAACGATTCATCGAAGCGGCCGAAACGCTCGAACACGTCGCGCCGGTGAACGATGCTGTGAATCGGCGCGATGTTGCTGACCAGCAGCGTGTCCGGATCAAAATCGCGATCGAGGTACATGGTAATATCGAGGACGCGTTTGTTCGTTCCGTCGGTCTCGGCATATTCCGCCACGCAGTTCGTATAGACGAGATCCGCGCCGCTGCACGCGAGCGTTTCGGCGCACCGTGCGATGTGGTCGGGATACAGGACGTCGTCATCGTCGAGATAAGCGATGAAATCACCGGCTGCCGCAGCCGCGCCTAAATTAGACGATTCGCTAATGAACGTTCGTCTGCCGGCATCGACGTAAACGATCGGCAGCCGGTTCTCGAAACGCCCGAGCAGCGGCCGAATGTCGGGGCCGCCGCCGTTGACGACGATTGCTTCGAGCGGGCGGTACTGCTGCGCTGCAATCGACTCGAGCGCCCGAAGCAGCAATTGCGGACGGTCGAACGTGCGCACGATGACCGACACGAGCGGACCGCTGCGATACTGCGAGGCCTGCCGCTTAAGCGCTTGGGCCGGATCCTGCGCGGTCCGCAGAGTTGCCGTATCGGGTGCCCGCTCGGTCAAGGCGGCGCTTACGGCGCGGCGCATCGAACGTGCGTCAATCTCGTCGTAGACACGGGCATGCCCGCGCTCGTCGGCACCGCCGAGGCGCGGCGCAACGACGCGAAAGCCGCTTGCCGCAACTGCGGCGCTGCGTATGGGACGCCACCACTCCGGACAGACGACGGCCGCGACGTCGCTTTGAATTGCCGGAGCATCGCCGGCGGCGACGATGTCGATGCGCGCGGCGCAACCCTCGAGAGCAAGCTCGGTCAGGTGCAACCGATTGCGCGCCGACGACGGTGCAAAGATACAGATCGCCGGACTGCCGCCGCGATCTGCCGCGGCCCGCGGTTCGGGCAGCGGAACAAACGTGAAGCGCGTCAACTCGCGGCCGAGAAAACGTTGAAAGCGCTGCCGCTCGGCTTCGGTTGCGAACAGCATGAGGTCGGCGAGTTTACAGACGAACGATGCGACGGAGCGCAGCCGTTCATCGAGCGGCGTGAAGTCTGCCAGCCGGCCGCCGTTGACCCGGATCTTATCTTCGCCCAACGCGCGCAGCATCGTCCGGCGGCCGTCGATGTCCGGGAGACTTGCAATATGGGTTGCTATATCGGCAACGGCGGCTTCATACGGATCGTCGAGAACGGGATACAGCGCTACAAGCGTGCCGCTTCGGCGCGCGGCGATCAAGCGTTCGAGCGTCGCGCGCGGTGCGCCGAGATCGGCGGCAAGCAGCATGCTGCCGTCGTGTGTGCCGTCACACAAGCCGGCCAGCAGCGCGGTCTCCTCGGCGTAACGCCCGGCGTCCCAAAGCGCCTCGAAGATCATGCGCGGGTGCCGGGCGCCTTGCTTTGCAGGCGGTCAATCACCGAGTAACTGCCGTTTGAGGCGAATGCCGGCCATCGACTCGACATTCTGCCGTTCTTGCACGCCGAACCGGGATTCGACGACCGACAGATATGCAGCGTTGGTGAAATACGTCTGCCAAGCATCGTCGCGAAATTTGAGCACTTGCGCGGAACTCAAGTGTTTGGTCGGCAGCGGTTTACTTTCATAGGACAAGAATGCATAGCCGGCAGGCGAATCGGGCAAGGCCCAGCCGTTTGTTTTGGCGATGTGGTGCATCGGGCTGCCCGGGAGCGCCTGACACGGATACATGTTCGCCATCTCCGTGTTAAGTTCGAGCGCGAGATCGAGCGTCTGCTGCATCGTGTCGAACGTGTCGTCGGGGAAGCCGAAAATATAATTACTGATGATGTTGATGTCGGCATCATGGATGAGCGTACAAACGTCGCGAATGTTGAGTTCCTTGAACGAACCCTTCGAGACTTGTTGACGTACGGACTGATTGCCGGCCTCGATTCCGAGCGCGAGCCAATTGACGCCGGCGCGTTTGAAGAGCGCCAACTGGTCGGAGCGCACGGTATCGATCCGCGAGTACGTCCACATGTTAAAACCGAAATCTGCATTGACGGCGTTTTCAAGCACCGGTACGTAGTATTTCCGATTCAGGAAAAACATCTCATCGCTGATCCGCAGCGTTTTGACGCCGAAGCCGGCGAGAATCGCCATTTGCCGGGCGACCCAGCCGGCACTCCAGAAGCGCATGCCGCGTGAGTGCGAGGCATTGACGTCGGCGCCGTTGTCGGTACGATTGACGATATTGATCATGCAAAAATCGCAGGCGAATTGACAGCCGAGCGACGTGTACATCGCGGCAAACGGCGTACGCTCGGAATGGTTGAATCCGGCGTGCCAAAAGTGCGCCCGGTACAAGTCGAGCGGCTTTTCGCGAAACGGCAGAAGATCCCACGCATAGCCGGGCAGATCCCGGTCCATATCGCTTTGCGCGACGATGCGTTCGGGCGGATTGATGACCGCTTCGCGTTTGCCGCCGGTTGCCGGCAGCTTGAATCCGATACCTTTGGTCGTCGGCAAATCACCGGCAAGATTTCCGCGCAGCAGACTATGCAGCGCGTAAACGCCTTCGTTGAGCAAAACGATATCGATGCCGGGATCGGCCAAAACCTCGCCGGGTAACGCGCTGGTATGCGATCCGACCGATGCCACCGGCACGTGCGGTAGCGCGCCTTTGAGGCACGCCGCCAACTCGAACGCGCCGGTCATGTTGGTGGTGCCGGAATTTGGATTCTGCCCGTAGACGACGAGGACGATCAGCCGCGGCTTTGCAGCTTCGACGCGCGCGACAGCGGCGGCAAGCGACAATCGTTCGGCGTCGCAATCGAGGATGCCGACCTCGAAGCCCTGCGCCCGGCAGCTTTCGGCAAGCAGCAACGACCATGTCGGCGGTTCGATCGCAGCATAGACCGGCGCCAAGTCCTGGTATGCTTTCGCCGCCGAGTTCGGATTGATAAATAGCGCGTCCAAGCTCGAATCCTTCGTGGCGCGGTTGATGCGGCGTTAGGGCGGCCGCCGTATCGGGCGCGAGCGTTCTTGTGTCATCGACATACCATCGACGAAAGCTGAGAAGCCGTGCCGGCCTAGCGCGGTGATCCGGTCAAAAACGTCTGCGCCGCGGTCTTCTGCGCTTCGGGCAAATGACTGGGCACGACGGACGGCAGCCCCTCGAAAGAGACGTCCTCGAAATACTCGCCGTTCTTGCGGACGGCCCAAAATCCGATAACCGATGAGATCGTTCGGCCGAAAAACTCACCGACCGCGAGCGTAACACCCGGATGAAACTCACGCCCGGTAGCGGGATCAACAACGAAGTCTTCTTTGAGCCGGTCTCGCGCAGCCGCGATGTCGATCGATTCGACTTGTAGTTCGAGATCGTCGCCGCACAGGATACCGCCGTCACGCAACAGTCGCGCCGCGCAGCGCAAATCGTTGAGGACATCGGAATAATAATGCGATGCGTCGATATAGATGAGATCGTACGACGCCGGTTCGAGCGTCGGCAAAATCGTACCGGAGATGCCGCGAATCGAGCGTAGTGCGACCTCGCCGTTAATGGTTTGCGTATTGTGCTTGAATAAGCTGAACGCTAGGTCGATTTCGAGCAGCGCGTTCATCGTCGAGTACCAGCCGCCTTTAACAATGTCGCGGTCGGTCAGGTACGGGGTCCAACTATCGACGCACGTGATCGTTCCGCCGGCGGGCGAAAATCGTCTGATCGCTTGCGCGAACGAAAGCGTGCTCGAACCGACCCACGAACCGACCTCTAAGAGTTTCACGGGTCGCGCCGGGTGGCTGACCAGAGACACCACGGCGATCATAAAAATATGGCGCGTTCCATCGCCTTGTAGGCCGGCCGATTGTCCGCCGAAAAACGGTTCGGAACCGAAGAGTGCTCGCAGCAATTCCGGGACGGATGTCGGTGCAGCGGTCTGCATGCTCGGCTCCTAACATAGCGAAAAACCTGCGCCGTTGTTTCACGCTGCCCTAATTCCGCCACCCGCTAGAGCAAGAGAGAAGACAATTAAGACTTTGTCAGTCGAGCTGCATGCTACGCTCTTTATGCGTTCCGCGATTCCCGGTAAAATTAAATTTACTCGCGAATAATGGCTGCACGAACGTAGCGAGGTTACCGCCGGGAAAGCGGAAACCCCGAATATTTGCCGCAGCCGCGGCCTCCAGATCGCTTGCCTTATCGCCGACGAGAATGCACCGACTTGGTTGGAGTTCCCAACGGTGCATCACGTCGAGTATCATTCCGCCGCCGGGTTTGCGATCGTTACTGACGGCGCGATAACCCGGCAATGCCGCTTGCGGATGATACGGACAGTAACGCACTTCGTCGATGGTTCCGCCGGCTGCATGAATTTGAGCGCACATCCAGTCGTGCAACCGGACAACATCCGCCTCGCTATAATAACCCCGCGCGACTCCGGCTTGATTGGTCACGATGAAGACATGCAAACCGGCGTTGGTCGCTGCCGCAACGGCATCACGTGCGCCGTCGATCCACTCGAACCGCTCGCGCGTGCCAACCCAGCCGCAATCGACGTTGATCACGCCGTCGCGGTCGAGAAACAATGCCGGCCGCGCTGCGAGCCCGGGCCCAGCCGGCATCTCCGGTGCATGAAGCGCGAGGTAGTCCGCAATCGGGATGGGCTCGGGCTCGAACGATATCGACCGCTGAGTCACGATGCGATCGACGAGGTAAATATGTGCCGGTGCGACGCCTCCTGTCGCTAAGACGGCTTCCACCGCCCAGCCGGCGACGTGCGGCCGGCTTTGCGCTTGAGCCAGTACAACGGCAAGATTGCCGGCGAAGATGCCTTCGCCCGTGCAAAGCCAGAAACGCGAATCGAGCAGCGCGTGCAGCGCGTGGAGCTCGCCGGCTACGATTCGGACCGCGGGCTTTAGCGGCAACCGGCGCACGATTGCAGCAACTCCCTGCACTACCGCGCTGCGCTCGGTCGCGCTCGATCGATTTGCGGACGCATGCGTTTGCGCAGGTGACACCAAGACAAAATCGCGCACGCCGAAGCGCAGCATTTCGCGCATTTGCACGTGCAGTTGCGCGAAGCCGCGGGCGGCAATGTCGATGACGCATTGACGCACGGTCGCGACTCGTGCGAGGCGCTCCGATTCGATGCCGCTCATTTTAGCGTTGCGCGATGTTTAAAAGCGCACGACCCTGCCCGGCATCAAGCCGGCGTCCATCGCCGGACGGCGATATGTTGCTTGCCGGCACATCGATAAAGGTCGTGTGCGTTTTTTGGACCGCCCACCAGCCGTCGTGCGTGCCGATGCGGCGGCCGAAGACGGCAAAGACCGCTAACGCGACGCCTGGCCGGAAGCCGGAAGGACACCCCTTCAGAGCAATGGTCTCGTCGCGCCGTGCGATCGCCGATTCGAGATGGAAGTCGCCGACTTGCGCGATCAATCCGTCGCTGCAGATGATGCCGCCGACGCGCACGAGCCGCACGGCGGCAGTCAACGTCGCGTGCGCCGAATCCAGTGTCGGCGGTTGCGCAAACGTCACGAGGTCGTAGCTCTCCGGCGGAAGCGCCGGCAGCACGGCGGAGTTGAAGTCGGCGCAGAAAATACTACCGCGCAAAGCCGTGCAATATGCCAGCGCGCGAGCGAAGTCGGAGCACTCGGCAGTCGTCCAGGCTCCGATTTCGAGCACCCGCACGTTAGCGGAGCCGTCAGCCGCCGCGTGCAACGCGCAAGCGCGTTTCGCAGCGTGTCTCGAGCCGCCGCCAACCGTTCCGGACGCCGGCAATTGCAGACTCGTCGCATCGATCCACTGCAATAAGCCGGCAATCTGCCGCGTCGCAGACATGCGCTCGAGCGCCGTTCGACGCGCATTCTGAACGACGTGCCGGCGTAACTCGCGATCGGCGGCAAGCCGCCGCAACTGCCGCGCGAGATCGCCGGGTTCGCTGGGGTCATAGTACAGCAAATCTTGCTCGTGCCGGAATGCGGCTTGCGCGAGCGGACGATTGTCGAGACGCGGTGTCACGAGCGGGGTTGCCGCCGCCATCGTCTCGAGCACCCGGCCGTTGAAGCCTTTGAAGAGCGCCGGCAAGTTCACGTTGGCAAAGCCGGAGCGATACGCGCCATACACCAGCGAAAGCGCCGTTCGGCGAATGCCGTACAATCCGTCGACGAGGGCGGCGGCGAGTTCCGCCGATCCGCCCGTCCGGTCGAGCTCGCGGCGCGCTGTTTGCTGCAACGTATCGAAACGCTGCGGCAGATCGGTGCGATCCTCGGGCGGCGCGAGGATGGCTAGCGGGACATCGAGCCGGGCAGCCGCGAGAAACTCTTGACGCAGCGGGTAGAGCGAGCCGAGGAAAACGGCATTGGGGCCGTCGGGCGCGTTGAGATCCGAGACGAGTTCGGGGGGCAGCATGGCCTCATTGAGCCGCGACGGCAGCCCCGTCTGGCGCGCGATATCGGCAACATCAAGTTCGTCGTAGCTCAACACGTGCGTCATATGACGCAAATCGCTCAGGACGGCTTGCCGCCGGAATGCGAGATGCGGCGAAGCTGCGGCAATCTCGGCCGGTGAATACACGAGTGATTCCATGAGAACGGCGACTCGCACCGGTGCGACGCTCGTCAGCCACTCCCAGAAATCGGGCGAGTAATAGCTGTGCGTGATCCACACCCACGCTTGATCGAATGTCCGTCCGCCGACGATTCGCTCGCGCGCGTCAACCCACGAATTCGAGCGCTGCATACCCGCCGGGGTCATGCCGCTACTAAGCGACGGCAAAACAACCGTCGTACAACCGTTGGCTTTGAAGCCGTCGAGCAACGCGTACGACGACGTGTACGACCAGGGCCGGGCCATCGACCACCGATCGAAATCCAGCAACACGGCGAGGATGCTCGGGCGCGCGGTCGGCTTGTCAGTCATGGTTCGGGATTCAGGCCGGCAAGCGCGCCGGCGCGCCGGTCGCGTTCGGCGCAGAACCACCGGTACGTGCTTGCTAAACCGTCTTCAAACGGGATCTGCGGTCGCCACCCGAGCGCTGCAAGACGCGTTCCATCGAGTGCTTTGAGCGGCATTCCGTCGGGACGCGACCGGTCGAAATCAAATGCACCGTCGTATCCGACACAGTCTGCGACGGCGCGCGCGAGTTCGCGGACGCTCAGGCAGGCACCGCCGCCGATGTTGATGGCGCCGTCATCCGCATCGTAACGCGCCATGAGCAAAAGCATGGCGTCCGCTGCATCATCGACGTAGAGAAACTCGCGGCGCGGGTCGCCGCTGCCCCAGATCTCGACTCCCGCGCCGGTACGCTTCGCGTTATCAATTTTCGCAATGAGCGCCGGAACGACATGATTTGCCGCCGGATCGAGGTTGTCGCCCGGTCCGAAGAGATTCGTTGGTATCACGCTCAAAAAGTTACAGCCGTACTGACGGCGATACGCCGCGCACATCGTGTGACCGGCGATCTTCGCTACGGCATACGGCTCGTTCGTCGCTTCGAGCGGCCCCGTCATCAGCGCCGATTCGCGCATCGGCTGGTCGGCCGCCCGCGGATACATGCACGAAGACCCCAGAAGCATGAGCTTGCGCACGTCATGCCGGCGGGCTGAATCGAGAACGTTTGCCGTCATTGCTACATTATCGAAGAGAAATTCGGCCGGCCGCGCGACGTTCGCAGCGATGCCGCCGACGAGCGCTGCAGCATGAAAAATAATGTCCGGCCGGTGCGCGGCAAGCCACGCATCGACATCGGCCGCGCGGCGCAGGTCAAGATCGCGACGATCGACAGTGAGCACCGTACAATCGCGTCGTCGCAATTTACGGACGATTGCCGAGCCGACCATTCCCGCATGGCCGGTCACCCAGACGCGCCCGCTCAAGCCGTGCATGCGCCTGCACGAACCGGATCGCCGCCGTTCATGTCCCGCCGGCCGGCGCACGGGCCGCTGCGTTAAACATTCGAGTACTGCGAATTGCGCACCATCCGGTAACCCTTTTGCAGTTCGCGAATACCGGCGTCGAGCGAGACCTCCGGTGCAAAACCGGTCGCCTCGATCTTCGCATTCGACACGATGTAATCGCGTTTATCGGGATCTTCGCCGACCGATGCTTCCATAAAAACGAAGTCGGGAAGTTGTTCTTGTATGCGCTCGCATAGTTCGCGCTTCGAGAGATTGGCATCCGAAAGTCCGACGTTGTACGCTTGATCTTTCATCGCATCGAAATTCGCGAGGCCGTGCATGAATGCGCGGGTGACGTCGCGGACGTGAATGTAATTACGTTTGAAATGACCCTCGAACAAAACGATGAAACGATCGTTGACGGCACGGTAGACGAAATCATTGACGAGCAAGTCGAGCCGCATGCGCGGACTCATCCCGAATACGGTCGCAAGCCGGAAGCTAATGGCGTTGCCGCGCGCGAGCACCGCGCGTTCGACCTCGACCTTGTGGATGCCGTACAGCGAGATCGGGCGCATCGGTGTTTCTTCGGTGCAATATTTGCCGGGCTCACCCAAGCCGTAGCCCGAGTTGGTGATCGGCATGAGAAGTCGCTGATCGTTCGAGAGATCGTCGAGCATCGCGAGCGGTGCGTCGCGATTGACGGTCGTCGCGGCGACCGGATCCGCTTTGCAAATCGGCGCACCGACAAGTGCTGCGAGCGGAATGACGACGTCGGCCGAGCGCAGCAAGCCTTTCATGAGCGTTGCGTCGCGAATATCGCCTTTGACAAAATCAAAACCGCGGTGGAAGCAAACCGCGTTGAGGCTGCTTTGTTTGAATAGCAAATTGTCTACGACGGTCACGGCGTGACCGGCCGCGAGCAGTTCGGGAACCATGATCGAACCGAGGTAACCGGCGCCGCCGGTCACCAAAATCTTATACTGCTCCGGCATGCGCTCGGCGCTCCGAGACGGGCCGCGGGCACGCACGGTCGAGCACGTCGTAAAGCTGCGTGATCTGCGGTCGAAGATCGTATGGGTGATTGCCGACGAAAAACCCGAAGTCGTGCGCAGTGTCGGCGTTCGGCACGCTTCCGCCGACGATGTCGTAATCGTAGAAACGTAGCACGTCGTGACGCAGAAAATTCCCGCCGGTGATGATGCGGTAACGAATATCGGCGGCCGTCAAGGCGCCGAAGACGCGAGCCCGGTCGGGCCGCTGCGCCGGATCGAGAACCACCGTAAAAGCAAACGCCGACGAGCGTCCGTTCTCGCGCTGAACGATGAAGCGATCGTCGGCAGCGAACAGTTGCTGAAAATGCGCGAGATTCCGGCGCCGCAGCGCGCTAAACGACGGTAATTTTTTGAGCTGCTCGCGACCGATCGCCGCCTCGATCTCGAGCGGCCGAACGTTATAACCGGGTAGGATGAAGCGGTACGCTTCGTAGTGGTCGCTACTGCCGCGTGCATAGATCGGGCTGTCGGCGGGCAGATCGCGCGTCCAGCCGTGCGCGCGTAAACTGCAGCAGAGATGCGCGAGCTCCTCGTCGTCCGTGAGGATCATCCCGCCTTCCATCGTCGAAATGTGATGCGAGAAGAAGAAGCTGAACGTATTAAGGTCTCCGAACGTCCCGGTTTTCCGGCCGTCGATTTCAGCATCCATGCTCTCGCAGTTATCTTCTAAAACGTAGAGACCGTTGCGCCGGGCAAAGGCAATGATGACGTCGAGGGCCGCCGGATTGCCCAAAATACTGACCGCAACGATCGCGCGGGTCTTGGGCGTCAGTGCCGCTTGCAACTGTGTGACATCGATGTTGAGTGTTTGCAGGTCGACGTCGACGAAGCGCAATCGCAATCCGTATTGTTGTAACGGATGGTACGTCGTGGCCCACGAGATCGCCGGCACGATGACTTCGTCACCGCGTTCGAGCGGCCGTTCGCGCTTAAAGCACAATGCCGCGACGGAAACCAGATTGGCCGATGAGCCGGAGTTGACCATGATACCGTAACGCCGCCCGAAATACGCAGCGAACTCCGATTCGAAGGCTGCGACGTTCTCGCCCATGGTATATCGGCCGGAGTCGATGACGCGTTTTGCGGCTTCAACTTCTTGCGGACCCCAAGTCGGTGCGGCTAGTTCGTATGCCATGCTGTGCTCGCTTCTTAAAACGGTCCGCGAAATTCGGTTTGGTACGCCAGCGTCGTGCGTTCCGCGCTCGGCGCCCACGCCGCGTCAGCGGGGCGCACGAGCGACCAGACCTGCGCGGCGATCGTGCGCGGATTGGGATAGAACTGTTCTTCGAGCCACGGACTCGTCGGGCAAGTCGTGGCGGCAAAGCCGATTCGGGCAACGGTGATGCCTGCGTTCGCCCCGGCCGTTTCGAGCACGCGGGTCACGATCTCGGCGGAAGCCCCGCAATTGAGCCAGGCGTTGTCGACCACGAGCAGCCGTTTCGTCCGCTTTGCCGATGCCGCGATCGTGTCGACATCGAGCGGGACCAAGCTGATCGGATCGATGACCTCGGCGTCGACACCCACTTCGGCCAACAGCTCCGCTGCGCGCAGCGCTTCGGGCACCATGTTCGAGATGCCGACGACGGTGATGTCGTTACCCGCGCGCGCGATGCGAGCTTGGCCGAATTCTTGCACGTAAGCGCCTTGCGGAACGTACGCCTGCGTGCCGTAGAGCAGGCGATGCTCCATAAAGACGACCGGATTTTCGTCGCGAATCGCCGCAATGAGGCAGCCTTTGGCGTCGTAGGCGTTCGATGGCGCGACGACTTTGAGACCCGGAACGTGCATGAACATTGCATGCAAACCTTGGCTGTGTTGCGCGCCTTGGCCCCATGATTTGCCGATCATCGAGCGCGTTACGAGCGGCACGTTTACGTTACCGCCGTACATGTAATGCGCTTTAGCCGCGATGTTGACGAGCTGGTTCATGCAGAGCATGAGAAAATCCATGCGAATGTGCACGTGGATCGGCCGCATTCCGGCCATCGCCGCACCGATCGCAATGCCGGTCATTGCATCTTCGGAAAGCGGCGTCGTGAAGACGCGCGCCGCACCGTATTTCTCCGCCAAACCGCGGGTTGAACCTTGAATGGCTTTGTGGTCGTCGACGTCGAGGCCCATGACGAACACCCGCTCGTCGCGGCTCATCTCCCCGTCGACGGCCTCTTGCAGCGCATCGACGTAGCGCAGCAGACGGCCGGCTTCAGGCGAATACATGGGTGTGCAATTCTTCGGGTGCCGGTGCGGGGCTGGTCTCGGCGAACGCGATCGAGGCTTCGATTTCGGCTTCGATCTCGGCGTCGATGACGGCCCGCTCGGCCGGTGAGATCAGCGCCGCTAGGCGCGCGACTTGATCGCTGCACTTCCAGCGCTCCGCTTCGTCACGCGTGCGATACCCTTGATCGTAGTCTTCGTTCGGACCGACGTGCTCGCGCCAGCGATACGTTTTGCACTCGATAAATTCGGGCGCGCCGTCACGGACGCGTGCGACGGCGTTCGCGGCGGTTTCGCGTATGGCAAACACATCGTCGGTCAAATAATGTGCGCGGATGCCGAACGAACGCACGCGCGCGCACAGATCTTCGGTCGCCCAGCGTTTTGTCAGCGGTTCGTGAATTGCAAAGCCGTTATTTTCGCACACGAATAAGATAGGCAGCTTGTGCAGCGACGCAAAGTTGAGCGTTTCGTAAAAGCAGCCTTCTTCGGTCGCTCCGTCACCGAAGAATACGGCCACAACACGCCGCTCGGCACGCATCTTCAAAGCCAACGCATAGCCGGCGGCATTGGGAATAACCGTACCGACGACGGCCGACGAGCCCATGACGTGAACGGCCGGGTCGATGACATGCATCGAGCCGCCTTTGCCGCGGCAACAGCCGGTGTCTTTACCGAACATTTCCGCCATCATTGCCGGCAGACTGCCGCCTTTGGCCAGGTACACGGCATGACTGCGATACGTTCCGCCGGCGATATCGGCTCGATCGAGCGCATCGCAGACACCGACGGCAATGTGTTCTTGTCCGATCGCCAGGTGGACCGGACTTTTGATTTTATCAGTCGGATAAATCTCGGCGATCGATTCTTCGACCCGCCGAATCCGGCGCAATTGGCGGTACAGCCGTAGCGTCAGTGCGCCACCGTCTGGCAGGCCTGCAAGGCCGTCGAAATCGCGGGCGGTAAGCGTATGCGTCATGCGTTCGATACCCGGCTTTCGATCGTCGTGCGTACCGGCGCGGACGGCTGGTCGGCGCCTTGCTCGTACAGAACGACGCGGCTCCCGGCTTTCTCGAAGCGGAACGGGACGTACGTCATCGGCTCGAGCGCCTCGCGAACAGCGGCCTGACGTTCGGGCGGCACAAACAGCAAAAGAAAGCCGCCGCCGCCCGCGCCGAGAATTTTTCCGCCGATTGCGCCGGACGCAAGTGCCGTATCGTACGCCGAGTCGATTTCCGGCGTCGAGACACTCTTCGCAAGGGAACGCTTGAAGGTCCAACTGTGATGCAGCAGCCGGCCGAATTCCGCGATCGGAATGTGCGAATCGGCGAGAATCGCTTCGGCTTGCGGAACCATCAAGCCCAAAGCCGCAAGCTCGGCTTTGCGATCCTTGAAATTGCTGATGACTTCTTTTGCAATAACGGTCGCATAGCGCGAGAGTCCGGTGAAGAACAGCATGAGATGACCTTGGAGTTCCTCGACACGTGCGCGGTCGATAATGAGCGGCACGACATCGAAATCGTCTTCGGCCGAAAAGTGAACCTTATTGAAACCGCCGAACGCGGCACATACTTGGTCTTGCGAACCGACGTGCTCGCCGATGATTTCCTGCTCGATATAGATCGCGCTGCGTGCAAGTTCTTCGCGCGAGATCGAGCGACCGGATAGCGCGCGTAACGCGTGGATGAGACCGACGGTGAATGAAGAGCTCGAACCTAAACCGGAGCGTGCGGGAAGATCGCCGTCATGATGCATTTCGAGACCGGCTTCGCAACCCGACCAGCGCAAGACCGCGCGCGCCGACGGATGCACGATCTCGTCGACGAGGCTGACGGTCTCAATTTTCGAGTACACGATCCGGTGCTTGTACTCGAAGAACGGCGGTAGTTCGCGACACGTGATGTAGCAATACTTATTGATCGTCGTCGCCAAGACATCACCGCCGTGCTCGCGATACCAGGCCGGGTAGTCGGTTCCGCCACCGAAGAACGATATGCGAAACGGCGTCTTGGTAATGATCACAGCTGTCCTTCAATCACGGCCGGCGACGCGCTCGAAATATCCGGGCGCTCATCTACCTATCGACCGAACCCAATGCCGGCTTTACCACGACAGACCGGAGCGCGTACGGCGAGATTGCCGGACGCTACTCGGCGCCCAGGCACAAGGTCATTTGCGTCGCTTGCGCGGCGTTGGTGATGAGATGATGAACGATCGGGAACGACCGCGCGATGTAACGATTGAACTCGCGCAAGTTCCATTCGCGCACGTGCGTTTCATTACGCGGCGGGCCGGCGCGATATGGATCGCCGGGAGGATACACGAGGTCGCGATCGGGCGTCGAGAAGATGATCAATTTTGCGTGCAGTCCTTTGATGAACGCGACGAGTTCGTCCGGATCGAGGACATGCTCGATGACATCGGAGCAGACGACGAGATCGGGTGCGCGCAGCCCGCGATCCGATAAACGGCACTCTGCCCAGCGTCGCTGCGGATAGGCTTGCCGCAGGTAATTGACGGTTTCGAGTACGTCGAAACCGCATGTATCGTATTGCCCCATGTATTTCAACAATTTATATGCCGAACCGCAGCCGATGTCGTAGACGCTCGTGAACTGCCGGTCGCGCATGACGTTCTGTGCATACTCGTAGACCTCGCGTTGCCAGCCGTCGGTATTGACCGTGTCGTCGAAGTAGCGCACGTGGTCGCGTGCACGGTATGCGGAGTCGATGCAGTACGATTCGGCGGGTGTCGCGGTCGGCGCTATCGCGTCGTACGCGTCGGCGACCGGTTGAACGGCGGCGACCAGCTTGGCCAAACCGCAGCGCCGGCAGATGAGGCAGGCGAAGTCGAGTTCGGCGAGCGTCGTCTTCCGCTCGTGATAGCTCTCGTTACCGCATCTTTCGCAAGCAAGCTTTTGAGTCGGAAGGCCACCGGCCGAGACGCTCAAATCGATCGTGCTGCTCATGCGTCGCGTCGTCTCCTTAACTGCGCGGCAATTGCGGTGTGCCGGCACGATATACTATAGTCAACCATGCATCGTCGGTGTACCCGTACGGTCTGACGCCTTTGTGTAAGCGCAGTGTCATGATGCGGTTAACAGTCGGCTTCGCTGCGTAATGCGCGGCGAGCAATTGCCGCTACCGAACTTTAACGCAGGCCCGAGCGGTTTTTTAACCAGCCGCGGCGCACGACCGCTCAACGCGTAGAGCCTAATTCTTGAGCGACTTTGGTTCGGCCGGCAAGAAAGCAAAGTAAGCGACGTGCGATTCAATATTATTTACGGTAACCATGGTGCAAGTCCGGTGCACATCGAAGATCTGCTCAAAATCGTCAAGTGCGGATTGACGCAAGCCGGGCATTACGTAACGTACGACAACGTCGTCATGCCTCAGGCGTGTAACGTGTTACTCGAGTGTTTCACCGATGAAACGGCCGATATGATCGTCGATGCGGCGCGCAACGGGTATACGTTTGTAACGATCGTAACGGAGTTCGTTACGGGCGATACGTTCAATAACCGCGCGAACACAAGCTTGCAAACGACGAATCCCTCGCATGACTGGTACAGCAACCACGCGGTTTGGAAGAACCGGTTCGATACGTTCTGTAAGGTTGCTGCCGTGAGCCGGGCGATCTGGTGCGTCGCCGATGGACAGCTCGAGGGTTACCTGCGTATCACCGACCGGCGCAACGTGCACGTGCTGCCGCTGCACTATGTGGACGGATACGCAACGGTGCAACATCAGAGCGACGAAACAAAGGATATCGATTTCCTTTTCACCGGTACCTTGAACGAGCGACGCTGCGAAATTCTCGATAAATTACGTGCTGCGGGCGCTTATGTCGTCGGAGCCGCGACCAACACGCCGACCTTTATTCGTGACAATTTCATCGGACGATCGAAGATCTGTTTGAATCTCATGCAGACCGATGCATGGACCGATTACTCGTCGATTCGTTTCTATTACCACGTCATGAATAGCTCGTATCTCGTTTCCGAGCGGGCCGCGCCGGCGCCGGGCGGCGCAAGCTTCAATCCGATGAACGCATACGTTGACATTTTTGACAAAGAGCCTTTCGTCGACATCTGTTTGGCGTTGCTCAAAGAAGCGCAATTCACGGCACGCGGCCGCCAAAAGCACGCTGCCTTTAAGCAGGCCGCCGGCGCTACGTCTCCATTTAGCAATCTGCTCGACGTCACGTTCGCCGCGTCGCACGCATAGCGGCTCGGAATGCGCGGATCTCCGCGCCGAGCGCTGCAATGACGGACTCCCAGGCGCCGTCGGCCCCTTGGCGCAGCAAGCGTAACGTCGGGTACCAGGGCGAAACGTCACCGGCCGTCAGCCAGCGCCAATCGGGCCGGTTTGAAAGCAGAACCCAGCCCGGTTTGCCTAACGCTCCGGTCAGATGAGCGACCGATGTGTCGACGCTGACGACGGCGTCGAGTTGCGCGATGATGGCCGCGGTGTCGGCGAAGTCGTTGGCGGCGGCATTGATCGGTACGAGCGGCAGCGTCGCAGACTGCTGCTCGGCGACTGCCGGCCCTTGCTGCAGCGCATACCAAGTGACGTCTGCGATGTCACGCAGCGCTTCGAGTGCTTGCAGGCCGCACGAACGGTTCTCGTTCCAGCGAAATTGCGGGCTGCCGGACCAGACGAGGCCGATACGCAGGGTGCCGTCCGGTTCGATCGACGGACGCAGTCGCTCGATCCGTTTCGGCTCGGCAGCCAAGTACGGCACCGCAGAGAGTTGAGCCGGCTCAACGTCAAGCACCACCGGCAGACGAATCGTCGGCAACCACAGGTCGAAACCGTCGAGCGCTGAGTCGTCATCGATCAGCGCTATTCCAAGACCGGAGAACAAATCTCGCAGCGCGGGCCGGCACGCCAGCGTAACACTGGCGCCGCGGTCCTGCACCGTTTGCAAAAAGCGCACCATTTGGATCGTGTCGCCGGCCCCTTGTTCGGGGACGACGAGGATGCGCTTACCGGTCGGGTCCGTGCCGCTCCACATCGGCAGCTCGCGAAAGACCCGACTCGAACGGCGTTCCGCCGTTTCCCAGCCATACTGCGGCCAGCCGCTCCGGTAGTCGCCGAGCAGCAAGCGAGTCGTGCCCAAGTTGACGTGCGCGTCGAGCGATCCGCACGCGATCGCGCGCTCGAACGCCGCGAGTGCAGCAGAGTAATCTCCCGCGTGTTTCTGCGCGATGCCGAGCGTATTGTGTGCTTGCGCGTGAATCGGATCGAGTTCGAGTGCCGAACGGCAGGCCGAAATTGCTTGCGGCAGCCGGTTGAGATGCGTGTACGCCGCCGCAAGATTCGCAAAGGCGTCCGCGTGACGTTCGAGTTGCAATGCCGCCAGCGAGGCCTGCGCGGCACCGGTATAGTCGCCGTGTTGCCAGCGTGCGGCGCCGAGGGTCCGTAAAAGACCCGCATCGCGCATACCGCGCTCGAGCGCTGCACCGGCAACGGCGCAAGCTTCAGCGGTTCGTCCGAGCCGCAGTGCGACGCGGCTCAAACCGCTCAGGGTCGCCTCGGCCGTCGGGTCGAGGCGATATGCATCGTTGTACGCGGCGTACGCAGCTTCGAGGTCCGAGTCGGCTTCGTCGATCGCTGCGAGCGCGCGAAGCGTCGCCGCGTCGTTCGGCTCGATGCGCAGCGCGCGTTGAACGAGATCGCGCGCCGAGCGACGATCGCCGGTTTGCAAAGCAACGATGCCCAGTAAGCGCCACGCCTCGGCGCGCTCCGGCTCGCGAGCCAGGACGAGTGTATAAGTGTCGATTGCTGCGGCAAAACGGCCCGCGCAGTGATGAGCGGTGCCGGCTTGCATGAGATCGGCGACGTCCGCGCCGGACATCAAAGGATCGCGGCCGTTCTAGTCGACGATGATATAATCGATTGTTGCCGCGCTGTGCGATTCACGAATCGTGGCGCGCTTGGTATCGTACGGAACGATCCGGTACGTATTGCCGGATTCGGCGACGAGCATGCGTTCGATCGAGGTCGCCGCGTGCTGTTCCCACTCTTGCGGCTGTGCGGTGTCGCTCGCGCGATCGTAATGTTTGCACCGGACGCCGGCATGAACGGCAACGCGCCAACCCGCACGGCGCACGCTTTCGCAGAAGAGATAATCTTCGTTACATACACGAACGCGTGCCGCAAGCTCCTCAACGTAGACCTGCGTGTTGAAATACGGCGCCGGCATGCTGCGCAGAGCGCCGACGCGGATTGCGACGCAACCGAATCCGACGACATCGCAGTACGTCAAACCATCGCGAAATGCGGGAATAGCAGCAGTCGTCGTATCGGCGGATTGCCAATGGTCGGCGATCATGGGATGAACGCCGTCGCGCGAATAGTACAGCGCGCCGACGACCGCTAATTGCGCGTCGCTCTGCAGCGCGTCGAGCATTGTTTCGAGCGCATCGGGCGGCACGATCATGTCATCGTCGAGCATGACGAGAACGTCGGCGTTGCTTGCCGTAGCACGCCGCGCTGCAAGCTCGCGTTGTCCCGGGACGAAATTCCCCTCGACGGTCAGTGTGTCGAAGGCGGCAATGCCGTCAGGTAATCGAAGCGCGCGAAGCGAGGCGAGAAACGGCGCAGCCGGATGGCCGCCGGTCGGCAAAGCCAATAAAACGTTCATTCGAGTGCCCGGCTCAACGCGGCGAGCACGGTACGCGCGGCGTCGTCGAATGCAACGTCGGTCGCTTTAAACAAGTCGGGCGTTCCTTCGAGCTTAGCGCGCAGAAAGATGCGGCTGATAATACCCGTTGCAAGCGCCGCGTAGGCGGTGAGCGCGACGCCGACCTGCGCGCGCCGGCTATTGTCGGCGAGCACGGCATCGTTTGCCCCCAGCCCGACGAAAAGTTGCGACGCGCGCATGAACGCCGTGGCCCGATCGTTCGAGAGCATACGCTGCACGAATACGACTTCAGTGGGCCGGAACGCGCGAAATAATAAGAGTTGGCCCGGCGGCGGCGCAGCGACCGAGCGCCGTTCGGAGTGCACCGGCAATGCCGGAGGAAACGCCGGCAACACGGCGCCGAGGCTTTCAGCCGACGGCGACTTGCCCAGCCGGGTGGCGATCAACGCACGCGACAACAGCTGTTCCTGGTCCGCGACGAAATTTGCGATCGTCGCGTCAGCTCCGTCGCCGGGAAGCGGGTCGCGGGTTGCCAGCGCGTTAAGGACGAGATAGTGCGCGAGCATACCGAAACTCGGACCGCCGAAAAGTGCACCGAGCGTTGCTAGCCGTTTGCGGTCGAAACGAACGCACAGAATCGGCCCGCCCTGACCGGCAAACGCGATGCCTTCGTCGTGCGAGCGAACGACTTCGATGGTCGGCCGCGCCGGCACGGCCGGCGTGCGAGCAGCGCGTTTTGCCGCTGGTTTCGGCTCTGCTTTCGAGCCGCGCGGTCGCGGCGCAGTCTTTGCCTCGCTCGCGCGTTTGCCGGCCGATTTGGATTTGACCGTCGGCACCGATGCGATCCCCGCGTCGGTAGCAACGGCGGAGGTAGCCGCGGCCGCGTCATGCGCTGCATCGGGCGCGCCCGGCGGCCGGATCGAGCGCGGCTGCTTGAGATTCGTGAGTGCCGGCGCCGGCGGCGTTGCCGAACCGAGCGGTGTTACTCGCGGGTGAGCGCGGCGCGACGCCGGTTTTGGCGCGTTCGGCGGTGCGGGCATTTCGGTCGGCTGTAACGCGGCGACCGACGCGAGCGGAAGCGGGTCGAGCGGCTCGACCCGATGTTCGTCGTCATCGCTTTCATAGAACGGACGCGGAACGGCCGCGATGCGTCCGACCGGCGCTCGCAGCAGCCGCATTGCACGTAAACCCAATACCGCTGCCGCCGGCGCCGCCAGATGCGGCGTTAAGGTGATGTCCGCGATGCCCGCCTCGATTGCAAGTTTCAAGCTCACGGTGCGGCGCGTGCCCGGTTCGATCGGAGCAAATTCCGCGCCGTCGGCAAGCAGCTCGGCCGCACTGTCATCGGACCCGGCGACGCCGTCGACGCTCAAGCTGCCGGGACGATAGAGCGTCGCCAGCGGCAGCGGTAGGCTGAGCCGGACGCCTTTGGATCGGACGTCGCCGTCGTTTGTAATCGAGACGGAGACCGTCACGAGCGCGCCCGGAATCAAGCCGCTCCGCGGCTGCGCGTTGACGGCAGCGATGAGGATCGTCCCGCTCGCAACGTAGGGATCGACGTCATCGGGCTGCGCGCCGTCGCTCGAATCCGGATCGGTATACGAGGTCGTGCCGATGACGTGTCGCGGCACGCCGAGCGCTTCGCGCTGCAATTCGAGCAGGCGCATATCGGCATTGCGGTCGTAGCGTTCGTCGTTCACGGTAGCCACGCCAGAAAACGTGCGAAAAACGTTTGCTGCGCCGGTCGCACATCGACGAGGACATCGCCTGAAACGGAGTGCACGGCGCCGCCCAACCGGATGCCGGTCTTCATGCCGCGCGCGCGCAGCGCTGCAACGACATGGTCCATGCGCACCATCTCGGCGCCGCGATCGGCGGCCTCGATCATCGCGCTACGTACGACGTTCGTCAAGCGTCGAGGCAAACCGCCGCCCGCACCAATCGCGCGTTCGAGCGCGTCGGAAGAAAAGACTTCGACCATCGGCATCTTTCCCGCTCGCATCAAGCGATGTTCGATGAGCGCGGCACTCGCCGGACCGTCGAGCGGTTCGAGTCGCACGTACGTGTCGACCCGATCGTTAAAATTTTCGCGTGCTTCGATAAGCTCGGCGAGTTCGTCTTGGCCGAACAGGATGAGGTTGAGCAGCTTCTTCTGCGGAATTTGGAAATTCAGCAGCAGGCGCAGCGTTTCTAAGCCGTCGACGGAGATGTTTTGCGCCTCGTCGATGAGCAGAACGAGGGTACGCTTTTCGACGACGACGGCATCGAAGAAGAAGTTCTTGAGTGCGTTCTTGAGTACCGAACTCGAGCGCGATTTAAGGCTCAAGCCGAAGATGCGTCCGATCGCAAGCAAAAATTCAACGTCGTTGCCGAACGTCGGGTCGAGAATTTTACCGATGATGACGTTTTCGTCGGCGAGCAGCACTTGCTCGATGCTCGATGATAACGACGTTTTGCCGGCACCCGGCGGCCCGATGACGACGGTCAGACCGCGCGATTCTTCAACTCCGGTCAACACTCGTCGCAGGTTGCGCCGAACGGCCGGCAATTCAAGAAAAAATTGCGGATCGGATGTATCCAAAAATGGATCGCGCTGCAAACCAAAATGTTGATAGTACCGTAGCATCTCATCGTGCATTCCATGCAGATGGTCGAAGTCTTAGCTCGACAACGAATCGTGCAGAAACATAACTAAGCGACGGCTGCGCTGCGCGTGCAATCGAATTGTAAGCATTGAGAAAGATCAACGCTAAGAAAAAAATTAGCTGGAACGCAGCGCGTTACGAAGTGCGTGCATGTGGGGAAACGCACGACGGTAATTCGCCCGGCGCGACGGATCGGCGCCGGCGCTTGCGTCGATTTCCGTTATTGTTTGCCGGATCGAACGGCTTGAGTGCCGCAGCGGGTTAAGCAGCTAACGCCCGGTGACTGCGCGTCCGAATCACAAGCATGAACGGCGGCGCGGCCGCAGCGGAGCGAAGAGAGCTTGATGCGCAGCACGGATAGTCACCGACATCGCAGGACCGCCGTTCGGACGGCGGTTGCGCCGGACGCGAACGCTTTGACCGATAGCGCCGTACGGTTGCGTGCCGCTCGCAAGTTCGTTGAAGCCGGCGAGATGTTTGCCGAAATCGCGACGCTCGTGCCGTATGAATACATCGCACAGTACAACAGCGGCGCGGCTTGGCTCGAGGCCGACCGCAGCACTGACGCCGCGCGTGCATTCGAACGCGCGATCGCACTCAAGCCATCGGCTAATGTCTACACGGTCTATGCACACGCCCTCGCGTTGTGCGGTAACATCGGCGCGGCCCGCCGCGCCTACGAACGTGCGTTGACGTTCGCACCCCACGACTTCGATGCGAACTGGGGTTTGTTCGAGGTCAATCAGCTGCTCGACGATCAGGTTGCGGCGCTCAACCATCAACGCATTGCGTTACAACAACGTTCGCTGCTCTCATTCGAAGCGCGAGTCGTGCCGGCGCGTTTCACGATTCTCGAACTATGCATCGCCGGTTCGTTTCAAGCAAACATACCGCTCGACTTCATCTTGAATCGCGATAGCATTACGGTGCATAAGCTGTATCTCGGGCACGACGCGCTGCCGGCGTTGCCGCCGTACGACATCGTTTTCAACACCATCGCCGATGCGCCGAACGCCGGCCGGGCGCTGGCCGCCGCTGAACTTTTCATCGCCGGGCAAGACCGCCCGTCGCTCAACGCACCCTCGCTGGTTCCGGCGACGGCTCGCGACTGCATCGCCGAACGTTTTGCGCACTCGGCATCCGTAGCCGTCGCACGAACGGTGCCGGTGACACGCAGCGCCGTGCCGTCCATTTCGTTCGCTACTCCGTTTCTCATTCGGCCGCTCGACTCACATGCCGGCAGAGATCTTGCCAAAATCGACACTAACTTCGAGTTGCAGCAGTATCTCGCGCAAACACCCGACGTGCACGAATTTTTCGTATCGCAATTCATCGATTACCGCGACGCCGACGGTTTTTACCGAAAGTATCGGATCGTATTCGTCGACGGAGTTGCGTATCCGGTGCACATGGCCGTCTCGCCGCGCTGGATGATTCACTATTACAACGCACCGATGGCCGAGAACGCCTGGATGCGTGCCGAGGAATGCGCGTTCATGACGGATATCAACACCCGCTTCACCGGCGTTTTAGCCGAGGCGTTACAAGAAATCGCCGCAGCGATTCGGCTGGATTATTTCGGCATCGATTGCGCGATTGCACCCGACGGACGTCTGCTGCTATTCGAGGCGTCGACTGCCAATATCGTTCACCTGCGGGATCCGGTCGACGTCTATCCCTACAAGGCGCAGTTCGTGCCGCGCATCGTCGCTGCGCTCGAGCGTATGATCGAAACGCGCGTACGACGCGGTCTTGCCCGGTAGTGCTCGACCCCGCGAACACGGCGGCATTTCGTGCCCTCGCGCACCGCATGCTCGATGATTCGCTCGACGAACTAACGGCACTCGGCGCGGGCCCGGTTTGGCAGCCGATACCCGAGGGCGTAAAAGCCGCGTTGCTGACGAACGTGCCGCGCGCACCATCGGCTCTGCCCGACGTGTACGCCGAATACCGGTCGGCGATCGCGCCTTTCGATAACGGCAATCGCCACCCGCGATTTTTCGGTTGGGTTCACGGCAACGGCACGCCATCGGGCGTGCTCGCGGAACTCCTGGCGGCGACGCTCAATGCAAACGCCGGCGGACGCGAACATAGCGCCGTGTATGTCGAGCGCGCGATCGTCCGCTGGAGTGCCGAAATCTTCGGCTTTCCGCCCGACGCCGGCGGCATTCTCACGAGCGGCACGTCGCTGGCGAATCTCATCGCCGTTCTCGTTGCGCGCCGGCAGTATGCCGGCGAGACGGTGCGTAGCGACGGTTTGCAAGGTCGACGGCTCACTGCGTACGCCTCGGCCGGCGTCCACCGCAGCTTACCGGCGGCGTTCGATTATGCCGGTCTGGGCAGTACCGCGTTGCGCCGGGTCGCAATCGATGCCGATCAGCGCATCGACGTGCAGGCGCTTCGGGCCGAAGTTGCCGCAGATCGCGCGACCCGTTGCGAGCCGTTCATGGTCGTGGCAACTGCAGGCAGCGTTGATACCGGCGCGATCGACGATCTATCTGCGCTGGCCGACTTCTGTGAAGCCGAACGTCTGTGGCTGCACGTCGACGGCGCGTTCGGCGGCCTTGCCGTGTTGAGTCCGGAGCATCGGGCGCTGCTCGCCGGCATCGAACGGGCGGACTCAATCGCGTTCGACTTTCACAAATGGTTGCATGTGCCGTACGATGCCGGCTGCGTCATCGTGCGTGACGGCGCATTGCACCGCTCGGCGTTCGAGCGTCCGGCAGCGTACCTTACACCGGCACCGGCCGGCATCGCCGCGGGCGAGCCGTGGTTTGCCGATTTCGGGCCGGAATTATCCCGGCGCTTTCGCGCTCTGGCGATTTGGTTTGCATTCAAAGAACACGGCAGCGAACGTCTGGGTGCGGCCATCGGTGAGAACTGCCGTCAAGCCGCGCGCTTCGCTGCCCGCGTTGCCAATACGGCCGAACTGCGGCTGGTCGCGCCCGTCGCACTCAACATCGTCTGTTTTCGCTACGATGACGGCGTTTCGAGCCCGGCGGAAATCGACGGCCTCAATGCCGCCGTTGCAATCGATTTGCAAATACAGGGAACCGTCGTTCTTTCGACCACGCTGGTTGCCGGCCGGCCGGCGTTGCGTTTGAATCTTACCAACCACCGCACGACCGATGCCGATTTGCAATTAACGCTAAGCGCCGTCGTCGCGTGCGGCGCGAAGTACCTGCGGGGGCGAGCAGAGCTCCAGCGTGCCTGATTATCTGCTGGTCTGCACGCTGTGTGCTGCGACCGTCGCCGACGACGGAGCGCGGCTGGCGTGTCCGAACGACCATGCTCCGGCGCTCTTGCGTTCGGTCTATCGGGCGACCGCGTTCGAACCGGCCGGTTCGCAATCGATCCTGCGTTACGAACGCTGGCTGCCGGGCGTGCGGCGCATCGAAACCGGCGCGCGAACCGCCGTTTATCGCAGCACGGCACTTGGAGCACACCTTGGCTTGCGCCGTCTGTGGATCGCGTTTAGCGGCTGGTGGCCCGAACGCAGTGCCACGCTGCCGACCGGCACCTTCAAGGATCTTGAAGCCGTCGCGGTGCTGCGCCGGCGCAGCCGCAGCGAAACGCGAACGCTCGTGATTGCTTCAGCGGGTAACACGGCGCTGGCATTCGCACGAGCGTGCACCGATAACGCGATCCCCGCGCTCATCGTCGTACCGCTACGGGCGTGGGATGAGACGCTGCGGACTGCCGCGCGCGGCGCTTGCGTGCAGGTCGTCGCTATTGCCGGCGCGAGCTACGACGATGCGATCGCATTTGCTCGTGAATTGTGCGCCGGCGACGATTTCGTGCTCGAAGGCGGAGTGCGCAACATTGCCCGGCGCGACGGCATGGGAACGGCGCTCTTGGCCGCAGTGGAAGCGATCGGCGAACTGCCGGATTTCTATTTCCAAGCCGTCGGCAGTGCCGCCGGCGCACTTGCCGCACATGAGGCCGGTTTGCGAATCATTGCCGACGGCCGGTACGGCACGCAACTGCCGCGCTTGATGCTCAGCCAAAATCAGCCGTTCACCCCGATACACGACGCATGGCAAGCGGGTAGCCCGCAACTCATCGCGCGATCCGAAACGCTCGCGCGGCAGCAGGCTGCCGCAATCGGAGCCTTCGTTTTGTCGAACGCCGCGCCGCCGTATGGCATAGCCGGCGGAATCTTCGAGGCGCTTAGCAGCTCGAACGGTCTCACGTTTGCAATCGACAACGCCGAAATGGGCAATGCACTGTCGCTCTTCTCGGAGCTCGAAGGGATCGCGGTCGAACCGGCGGCCGGAGTAGCGATTGCTTCACTCGTGCGCGCCGTCGCCCGCGGTGACGTGCGGAGCGACGATTGCATCGTCGTGCATGTGACGGGCGGCGGACGGCAGTTACTACGCGCACCCGCGACGCCGTCCGAACCGACGCTCGTCGTCGAGCGGCGCGAGCTTGCAACGACCGCTCTCCACCGAACGCGGTCGATCGTCGTTTAGGCCGGCAGTGCATCGTAGAAGCTCTCGACCTGCCGGCAGATCTCGCGCTCGCGATCGAAAACCAGACACCGCTCGAGCGGTTCGGCATACACGTGCAACGTCACAGCCGGCTCGTCCAGCGACGTGAATCGATGAATGTCCCGCCGTTGCGTGCGAATGTCCAAGTCGCCCGGCTTGAGGGTGTGCGCGGCGATGTGGCGGAGCGCTGCAGCGCCGGCCGTTTCTCCACCCGAGCGCAGCACGTACTCGTCGTTCACCAGCGTTCCACGGTACACGTGCACGAAACAGCGCGAATCGCCGTGCGCGTGGATCGGCGAGCGCATTTGCGCCGGCCAGCAAAGCGCGAGAATCTCAAAGCCCGTATGGCCGTAAAGGCGTATGCGCGTGTAGCGGCCCGGAACGAAATGGAGATACGGTGCAAGTGCGGCGTCATCGATCCGGTTCGCAAGCAGAATTTCTGCGATCCGGTCCGCTTTAACGGACCGGAAGTCCACCCGTTCGAACGCGGCGATCATCCGTTCGAGGGCAACCGGACGCACCGCTGCGCGAAGTTCCGCGCGTTGCGACAACACTGCACTTTCCATACCGATATACTTGTCGGTCAGCGGTCAACAAAGAGCCAACTTGCGTTGCTGCCGGTCGCTCGGCGTGACATGCGGCCGTGAGACCGCCGGGTGAGCGCGGCGAATGGCTGCATTGGCTGGGCGCCGGCCGTCACGGCTCCGATGATGAGTATGCACGAGCGCTGCAGCCAATGCTGCACGACATTCGCGACCGCGTGATCGCCAACGCCGAAATCAGCGGCGCTGCGCGCGTCGCCGACGTCGGCTGCGGCGACGGTCTCGTCGGCTTGCGCATACTCGAAACACATCCCGAAGCCGGCGTTACGTTTATCGATGTCTCGCCCGAACTCATCGATCGTACACGCGACATCGCACGCCGGCGCGGCATGCTCGAGCGCTGCCGCTTTGTCGTCAGTTCGGCCGAAACACTGCCGGCCGTTGCAACGGCATCCGTCGACGTCGTGACCATCCGTGCCGTACTACCGTATCTGGCCGACAAACGCGCGGCGTTGGCGGAATGTTATCGCATTCTGCGGCCGGGCGGACGGCTGAGTCTTGCCGATCCGATCTTCGCCGATCAGGCCTACGTCTTAGCCGGTATCGCCGGCCAACTAAGATCCGGCACGATCGGCGCGGCGCATACATATTTTGAATTCCTTCATCGTTGCCGGTCGGCGCATTTACCCGATACCATCGAAGGCATTCGCACGAACCCGTTGACCGCTTACTCGGAACGCGATCTGGTGAATCTTAGCGAAGCCGTCGGATTCACGAACGTCCACTTGCGTTTACACATCGATGTCGAGCCGGCGGTACCGGTGGCCTGGAACGTGTATCTTCAGACCTCGCCGCGCGCGGGCGTTCCGCCCTACGGCGAACTCCTCGCAACGCTTTTCAGCGCCGCCGAGCGGCTCGACTTCGAGCGGCTGTTTCGGCCTGCCGTTGAGGCCGGAACGCATACTGAACGAAACACGAACGCATACGTCTTTGCCGTTAAACCGCCTCCGAGCGGGTCGCCGTCAGTGCGGCAGCTTTAAGCGGTCGCCCGCGACGAGTTGCGCGGCGTAAAAAAGACTCTCGAACTGCCCGGCGTCCGTCCACCAGCCGTCGAGCACGTCGTAGCGCAGATCGCCGGCATCGATGTAGGCGTTGTTGACATCGGTAATTTCAAGTTCGCCGCGCTCGGAACGCTTGAGGTTCCGGCAATAATCGAAGACTCGGCCGTCATACATATAGATGCCGGTGACGGCATAGTTACTCATCGGTACGACCGGCTTCTCGACGATGCGCACGATGCGGTCGCCCTCGATTTCCGGCACGCCGAATCGCTCGGGGTCGGCGACTTCTTTGAGCAAGATCCGCGCGCCGGAACCTTGTTGCCGAAAGCGTTCGACGAACGGCAGAATGTCGTCTTGGATGATGTTGTCGCCTAAAATAACGCAGACCGGCTGTTCGTCGGCGAAGTGCTCGCACAATCTGAGCGCGTCGGCGATCCCGCCTTCGCCTTCCTGATACGTGTAATAGATGTCTTTGAGTCCGAAGTCGCGGCCATTGCCCAGTAGGCGTAGAAAATCACCGGCCGAATTTCCGCCGGTGACGATCATAATATCTTTAATGCCGGCTTTGCATAGCGTTTCGAGTGGATAATAGATCATCGGCTTGTCGTAGATCGGCAGCAGATGCTTGTTCGTGATTTTTGTTAACGGCCGTAAGCGCGATCCGAGTCCGCCGGCGAGAATGATGCCCTTCACGAGACGTTGTCTTACGCGCCGAACCGTTAACGCCCCGCATATTGCCGCTCGTAATAACGCCGGTACTCAGCTGATTTTGTCGCTCGCCACCACGCCTCGTTCGCGCGATACCAGCTGACGGTGTCGGCCAGGCCTCGCGTGAAGTCCACCCGCGGCGACCAGCCTAAGTCGCGTGCTTTCGAGGCGTCGAGCGAGTAGCGCCCGTCGTGCCCCGGGCGGTCCGTGACGTGCCGCACGTGGGTCGCGAACGCCCGTCCCGTCTGGGCCAGCAATTGCTCGGTAATCTCATAGTTCGTACGCGAATTTCCGCCGCCCAGGTTGTAGATTTCACCGGGTGCGCCGTGCTCGAGAACGTGCCGGATACCTCGCGCGTGATCGTCGACGTGCAGCCAATCGCGGACCTGCCGGCCGTCGCCGTACATCGGCACCGTCTCATCGTCGAGCAGGTTGGTAACGAAGAGCGGAATGAGTTTCTCGGGGTATTGATACGGCCCGTACGTGTTGGAGCCGCGCGTGATGACGACCGGCGCGCCGTAGGTCGTTCGGTACGCAAGCACGAGCAGGTCACCGCCGGCTTTGGCTGCGGCGTACGGTGACCGCGGCGCAACCGGATCGCTTTCGACGGATGAACCGCTATGGACATGACCGTACACTTCGTCGGTCGAAACTTGCAGATAGCGGCCGACATTGCCGGCGCGCATGGCCTCGAGCAGGACGTGCGTTCCGAGCACTCCGGTCTGTAGAAACGCCTCGGGTTCCAGAATCGAGCGGTCGACATGCGTTTCGGCCGCAAAATTAACGATTGCATCGACGCCCGAACCGATCGCCGAGCGAACGGCGCCCGGATCGCAGATGCTGCCTTGCACGAAGGTGAAACGCGAATCGCCGCCGGCCGGCGCGAGGTTCGAGAGATTCCCCGCGTAGGTCAAAGCGTCGAGCACCGTAAGACGTACATCGTTGCGCTCGCGTAAGGTTTGACGTACGAACGCCGAGCCGATAAAACCGGCACCGCCCGTTACTAGCCAATGTACAGAGGTCATAGCGCGACATTCTTCGAGCGCCGCTCAGTCCCGTTCGGGCCGGGAACTCGGGCCGCGCGCTTTGCGTCAAGACAGCGATGAACACGGCGCTATTTCCGATTGCCGACCATCCCATCGCGACGCGCGACGAAGGTTTACGCCGGCTTGCAGCATTCGTGCCGCGTTCGGGCCGTGCGTACGCTGCCGAACGCAATCACGACCGCGGTCCCGACGAGCGCTCGAATGTATCGGTCCTTTCGCCGTACGTTCGGCACCGTGCAATTACCGAAACGGAAATTTTGCGCGCGGTGCTCGTGCGGTACTCACTTTCGAGTGCCGAAAAATTCGTCCAGGAAGTCTTCTGGCGGACGTATTGGAAGGGTTGGCTCGAGGCACACCCGGCCGCGTGGAGCCGCTACCGCCAAACGCTCGCCGAACGTTTCGCCGACTGCGAACGCGACGCACAACTGTCGGCGCGGTATGAAGCGGCGATGGCCGGCCGCTCCGGTATCGACGCCTTCGATGCTTGGGCAACCGAGTTGCGCGAGCGAAACTACCTCCACAATCATGCCCGTATGTGGTTTGCAAGTATTTGGATTTTCACGCTCGGCTTACCGTGGGAACTCGGCGCCGATTTTTTCTTTCGCCATCTGCTCGACGGCGATCCGGCATCGAACACGCTATCGTGGCGCTGGGTCGCGGGGTTGCAAACACGCGGTAAAGCATACACCGCGACGCGTGACAATATCGCACACTACACCGGCGCACGTTTCGCAGCCGAACCACCGCTGGCGCGCGCGATCACGCCGCTCGATGATGCGCCGCTCGCGCTCGTGCCGCTACCCGTCGTATCGTCCGCCACGGAACTTGCCGTCGAACCGAGTTTGCTGGTGCTGCATGAAGACGATCTGCACGGCGATCTGACCGAGTTGCCGTCGGCCGCGACGACGAGCGGCGTCTGCGCCCTGCGTGCTTCGCACCGCCGTTCGGCACGTGACGTCAGCCCGGCGGTTTCGGCGTTTAGCGACGCGCTTGCCGCGCAAGCGGTAACGCGTGTTGCCGTCGAACTCGATGCGCCGGATCTCGGCGTCTTGCCGGCCGGCGCCGGCGAACTGCAAGCCGTGCGTGCCGCCGCGCTGAGTTGCGGCGCGACACGTATCGTGACGCCGTTCGCACCGGTCGGCCCGGTACGCGAAACGCTCGACGAGATTCGCGCCGCCGCCGTCGTACCGCTGTACGCCGAATTCGGCCGGCGCTATGACGCCGTTGCTTGGCCCGCCGCCACCCGCGGTTTTTTTGCCTTGCGTACGCGTATAGCCGGCATACTTGACGAGCTTGGAATTGCCGCGGGTTGACATTGCGGGCACATGTATACGGTCCGGCCGGCAAGCGGCGCACGAACGATCGGCGTGCCGCACAGCAAACATGGCCGGCCGGTCCGATGGTAGACATAGTAGCGTTCCCCGCGCCGCACGGCGCCGTGCGGATGCGGTCGATCGGCGGGGTCGGTCGTGATGATGCGACCGGTGCGTTCACCTTCACGTAGAAGGACGCGTGCATCGCGCCAAACTGCAAGCAACTGCGTGCGGGTTAGCGCTCGGCCCGGTGTAAGCGGCGCGATGCGTGCACGAAACGCAAGTTCCGCGCGATAGACGTTGCCGATGCCGCCGATGACCGACTGATCCATCAGCAACGCACCGAACGCCATACTGCTGCGCTGTATTCGCGCGATGACTCGAGCCGGACGAGCGTCGGTCCGCAGCGGGTCAGGTCCGATGCGCGCCAGCAGTGCCCGGCGTGCGGCGGCATCGATAATTTCACAGGCCGTCGGACCGCTCAGCGCCATCCAGCCGCCGGCGTGCATGAGTCGCAAACGCACCGCTCCGCGCGGTACGGGCGGCGCTCCGGTGCCCAGCCGGAAACGGCCGAACAAGCCGAGATGAACGTGCAGCCAACCCGCTCCGTCAAAGCGATACAGAAGATGTTTACCATAGGCTTCGATTCGGTCGAGCATCAAACCGTCGAGCTGCGCGGCGCCCGCGATAAAGCGTCCCTGCGGTGAATCAGCTTGCAACATGTGGCCGGCAAGTAATTCTGCTTGCATCCGCGCAGCGCGATGGATCGTATGTCCTTCAGGCACGCTCGATCAGACGCATACGAAGCGTCGCCCGGTTCCAGCGCGCGCGGCGCAACAGCGGATGAAAACGGTGAAAAAGGCCGACCTGCCGCAGAAGCGGTGCGTACGCTGCGGCCGGCCGTTCAACTGGCGCAAAAAATGGGCGAAGGTTTGGCTCGAGGTTAAATACTGCAGCGAACGCTGCCGTCGCGGCTAAAGAACGGGCGCTGCAGGTAGCGCGGCGGTCGAGCTTAAGATCAAGCGTGCTGTTTGGATCGGTACGTCCCAATGGGGAAAATGCCCGCAGCCCTCAAACCAAACAAGTCGGGCGGTGGGAAACAGCGCTTGCGCTCGTTTGGCCTGATCGGGAAAACACACGCGATCTTGCCGGCCCCAGACAATCGTGATCGGATTAGCCGGCGTTTCCCCGGCCATGCCGAGTTGCGGCGGCCCGTCGACGAGTTGATCGAGCAAGGCATCGAACGACGGCGCCGCGGCAAAGGTCCGCATCTCCGTCAAGGTCGCCGTCGGCGAGAGTTTCCACGGCTTGGCTGAGAACTGCGCGAACAGCAGTGTCCGGCCGAGTCGCGACCGGGTCAAGAGCGGCATCACCGGTTGCAGCAAGCGAACGAGTCGGACGGACGCGCGAATCGATGCTGCAAAAAATTCCTTTTGCCAGCCCTTCCAAAAACCGCCCGGGTCGAGCGAAACGACGGCACCGACGACTCCGCGGCGAGCCAGTTCGAGAACGAGGCGCGCGCCCATCGAACTGCCGACGACATCGACTCCGAGCAGCTCGTGATCGCGGAGAAAGGCCGTCACCGCGTCGGCCAGCGATCCGATCGAGACGAGCCCCGGCAGCGGCGCAGTTTCACCGAAGCCCGGCAAGTCGACGGCGATCACGTCGCGCTCGGCGCTAAGCGCATCGAGCACGAGCGACCACGACTTCCAGCTGCCGCCCAGGCCATGCAAAAGCAGCAGCGGTTTGCCGGTCCCCATCCGCACGTAATGCATCGGCGGCGTGGTCGACTCGCTTGTCTGCATTATGAATCCTTACCCGGAGATACGGCGGATTACCCGTTGCCGTTCGTGCAGCGAGCCGGGTGTGTGCTATAATCGAGCGGTTGTCACATCCCGCCGCCCCGGAGCGGGCGGCGTTATGGCTCCGAATGCAAGCCGCCAGGGACGGTCGGCTTGCGGAGTTCAGAAAGGTTTCGCATGTCAGTTATTTCCATGCGCGCTCTGCTCGAAGCCGGCGTTCATTTCGGCCATCAGACACGGCGCTGGAACCCCAAGATGAAGCCGTACATTTTTCAAGAGCGTAACGGCATCTACATCATCGATTTAGCCAAAACGGTCGTTAAGCTCAACGAAGTGTATCAGACCGTGCGCCAGCTGTCGCGTGACGGCCGGGTCATTTTGTTCGTCGGCACCAAAAAGCAAGCCCAGGACGTGGTTAAAGAAGAGGCCGAACGTGCAGGCACGTATTTCGTCAATCAGCGTTGGCTGGGCGGGACGCTAACCAACTTCTCAACGATTCAAAAGCGCATCGCGCGGCTGCGCGAACTCGAAGGAATGAAGCAGCAAGGCACCTTCGATCTGCTGCCCAAAAAAGAAGTCTCGCGGCTTTCCGACGAGCTCGATAAGCTCGAGCGTTTTCTCGGCGGAATCAAAGACATGCATCGGCTGCCCGATGCGATCTTCATCGTCGATCCGAAGAAAGAACGCATCGCCGTTCTCGAAGCGCGCAAATTGAAAATCCCGATCATTGCCGTCGTCGATACGAACTGCGATCCGGATGAGATCGATTACCTCATCCCCGGTAACGACGACGCGATCCGCGCGGTGAAATTGATGGTCGGCAAAATTGCCGATGCCATCATCGAAGGCCGCACCGAAACCGAGTCGGCGTACGATGCCCAAGATTACGACGAGCAGTACGCCGAGACGGCAGAAGCCGAGCAGCCGGCAGCGGTCGCCTAACGTGAGTTCCGCGATGACGTATAAGCCGACGGCCGATGAGGTGAAACGTTTGCGCGAAGCAAGCGGAGCCGGAATGATCGATTGCCGCAACGCGCTCGTTCATGCCGAAGGCGACTTCGACAAAGCCAAAACTCGGCTGCTCGAACAGGGTCAAGCCAAGGCCGAGAAAAAAGCCGAGCGTGCGGCACACGAAGGCATCGTCGGCTCGTACATTCATGCCGGCGGTAAGATCGGCGTTCTCGTCGAGATCAATTGCGAGACCGACTTCGTTGCGCGCAACGAGAAGTTTCAAACGCTCGTGCGCGATGTTGCGATGCATGTCGCCGCCATGTCGCCGAAATTTCTCGACCGCGAATCGGTGCCGCAAAGCACGATCGATGAGGTCAAGCAAACGTTGGCCGAACAAGTGCCGCCCGGCAAGCCGCCCAACATCGTCGAAGCTATCATCAACGGCAAGCTCAGCAAATGGTATGAAGACAACACGCTCGTCGACCAGCACTTCGTCAAAGACGATAGCATGACGATCGGCGAGCTCGTTTCGGGCGTTTCGGCCGTTCTCGGCGAACGGATCGCCGTGCGCCGCTTCATCAAGTTCGCATTGGGCGAGGGTTAAGCAGAGAGTCGACCAAGAACGCCTTATGCCCGATCCGCATTACCGGCGAATACTTCTGAAGCTTTCGGGCGAAGCGTTTGCCGGAGCGGGCGGGCAAGTCGACGTTGATACCACGGCGCTGATGGCCGAGCAAATCGCGCACATCCACGCCGACGGCGTATCGACGGCCGTCGTCGTCGGCGGTGGTAATATCTGGCGCGGGAAACCGCATGAAGCCGCCGGGATGGAACGCGCGACCGCCGATTACATGGGGATGCTCGCGACGGTCATTAACGCGCTTGCGCTGCAAGCTTCGCTCGAACGTATCGACGTGCCGTCACGCGTGCAGACGGCAATCGAGATGCATCAAATCGCCGAGCCGTACATTCGGCGGCGGGCGATCCGGCATCTCGACAAAGGGCGCATCGTGATCTTCGGCGCGGGCACCGGCAATCCGTATTTCACTACCGATACGACTGCGGCGTTGCGCGCGGTCGAGATCGGTGCCCAAGCGATTTTCAAGGCGACCAAGGTCGACGGCGTTTATTCGGCCGATCCGAATACGGATCCGACCGCGACGCGCTTCAAGCAGATCGATTACTTGCGTGCGCTGCAGTTAGGCTTGCAGATCATGGACAGCACGGCGCTCACGTTGTGCATGGATAACAACGTGCCGATCATCGTCTTCGATATGAACGTCCCGGGGAATATCCGGCGCGCCGTCATGGGCGAAGACATCGGCACGCTCGTCGGCGCGCCGCGCCGATAGCGCCGAACCGGCGACATTGCCGGCCACGGAGCTCGGCTGTCAACAACGGAGACGAACATGGCTGAAATACTCACGCTCGACGGTCTGTATAAAGATACCGACGGGCGCATGACCAAAGCGATCGAATCGACCCGTAGCGAGTTTGCTTCGATCCGCACCGGTCGCGCGTCGCCGTCGCTGCTGGACCGTCTGCACGTCGAGGCCTATGGCGCGTCGGTGCCGCTCAAGCAAGTCGCCAGCGTGTCGTCGCCCGACGGCCGTTCGTTGCAAGTTTCCGCATTCGATAAGAGTGTCGTCGGCGCGATCCGCAAAGCGATTGAAACCAGCGACCTCGGACTCAATCCGAACATCGACGGACAGACGATCCGCTTGTCGATCCCGCCGCTCACCGAAGACCGGCGCAAAGATCTCGTCAAAGTCGTGCGCAAGAAAGGCGAGGATGGAAAAGTTGCCATCCGCAATATCCGTCATCGCGCAACCGATGAGGTGAAAGCGCTGGTGAAAGGCGGGACGATCACGGAAGACGAGGTCAAGCGGGCCGGCGATCACGTGCAGAAATTAACCGATCGCTTTATCAAGCAGATCGACGAACTCGTCGGTTACAAAGAGAAAGAAATCATGGAGGTGTGATGCACGAAACGCTCACGCTATTGCCCGAAGTGCAAGCACGCCTCGCACTTGCCGGTCAATCGTTGCGCTTCGCAATCTTGCGCCCGCCGTACCCGGCGCTCGGCGTCGGGAGCTTACGCGTTCTGCGCGTTCGCGAAGCTGCCGATGCCGTAGTGGAAATGATCGCCGGCTACGACAACTACGAGCGCCTCGATTAGCCTGACGGCTGCGCCGTCCGCCTCGGCACCGCGGGTCGCGGCCGGCGGCCGGCGCCTCGCGATCGGGCTGGTTCTCGCCGGGCTTGGCTTGGGGCTCGCGTTGTGGCCGCCGGGGTTCGCGCTGCTCGTTGAGGCGATTGCCATCGGTGCGCTGTGGGAGCTTGGAAAACTTGCCGAGCGCAAAGGCGTTCCAATCGAGTTTACCGTCGCGGCGCTGGCCTCGACGGCGTTTTTGGTGCTGACGTTTTTCGGTTTGATTCAGCGGTTCGAGAGCGATCTTATCTCACTGACGCTCGTTGCTGCGCTGCTCAGCGCCACGTTTCTGCGGCGCGGCCAGCAACTGATGCGTTCGGCATTTACGCTGCTGGGCGTCCTGTATATCGGCAAGCTGCTATCGTACTTCATTGCCATTCGCGCCTTGCCCGGCATCGGCGCGATGGCGACCGTGATGGTGATTTTCATCATCGCGCTCACCGACATCGGCGCGATGGCGGTCGGCATACGGTGGGGCCGCACGCCGCTCACCCCGTTATCGCCGCGCAAGACCGTTGAGGGTGCGCTCGGCGGCCTTGGGATTTCGACGCTGGCGGCAATCGCTTTTGCCTTGGCGCTGCATTGGCGGTGGGACGAGGGCGTGATCGTCGGCGTTCTAACGTCGTTTGCAGCCCAAGCCGGCGATGTCGTCGAATCGGCGCTCAAGCGCGATGCGAAAGTAAAAGACGCCGGCACGGTAATCGCCGGTCACGGCGGCATCCTCGACCGTTTCGATTCATATCTGTTCGGCGGCATTGCCTTTTATTTCGCTTTAGTGTTGATCGGGAAGATACCGCTTGGCTAAGAAACGCGTGGCGATCCTCGGCTCGACGGGCAGCATCGGCACGCAAGCGCTCGAAGTCATCGCCCGTCATCCCGAGCGCTTTAAGGTCGTCGGGTTAGCCGCCGGCTCGAACGCCGCGCGGCTGCGCGACCAGGCCGACCGCTTTGGGCCCACTGTCGTCTCGCTCGGCAGTGTGGATGGATCGGCCGGTCTGTACCGGGTCGCCGTCGAGAGCGAACCGGATATCGTGCTTGCAGCTACCGACGGCGCGGTTGCCTTCGACGCCGTTTTCGCCGCCGTCGACGCCGGCATCACGATTGCCGTTGCCAACAAAGAACTGATCGTCGCCGCCGGCGAGTTGCTTTTTGCACATGCTGCGCGCAGCGGTGCGCGATTGCTGCCCGTCGACAGCGAACACAGTGCGATCTTTCAATGCCTGGTCGGCGAACCGCTCGAGCGCGTTGCCGCAATCGTTCTCACGGCCTCGGGCGGACCGTTTTGGGACCGCGGCATCGAAGAGATTCGCACGGCGACCGTGGCCGATGCGTTGCGTCACCCGACGTGGCAGATGGGGACGAAGAACACGATCGATTCCGCGTCGCTGATGAATAAGGGACTTGAAGTGATCGAAGCGAGCCGGTTCTTCGGTCTGCCCGGCGACCGGATTGCCGTGGTCGTGCATCGCACGAGTGTCGCGCACGGTATGGCGATATTTACCGACGGCAACGTAAAGGCGCAGCTCGCACCGCCCGATATGCGCTTACCGATCGGCTACGCGTTGGCGTATCCCGATCGTTTGCCCGCGCCGGTTCCCGGCGACGTCCTTGTCGCATTGGGAGCCGAACGCGGGACCGACGTCACGACGCTGCGCTTCGAGCGCCCGGACTTCGAGCGCTTTCCATGTCTAGGCCTTGCCTACGAGGCGCTGGCGCGCGGCGGGACGCGCCCGGCTGTGGTGTCGGCCGCGAATGAAATCGCCGTTGCTGCGTTTGTAAATGGTGAGATTCCGTTCGGCGCGATCCCGGAGTGCATCGCACAGGCGAGCGCTGAGGTCCAACAGAGTGAACTAACACTCGAAGCCGTGCGCGCTGCCGATCGGTCGGCACGCCGTGCGGCAACAGCCGCTGTTGCGGAACGCCGTGTGAAAATCCGAGGGAAATGACGCACCTGCTCGCTTTTAGTCTTCCAACGCTCGCCGGACTTGGCAAGATCCTCGTCTTCTTGGTGATGATTTCGCTGTTGATCGTGCTGCACGAGTACGGTCATTTCATCGTCGCTCGCCGCAACGGCGTTCGAGTCAACGATTTCGCCCTCGGCATGGGGCCGACGATTTTACGCTGGACGTCGCCGCGCAGCGGCACGAATTACTTGCTCAATCTTTTCCCGATCGGCGGTTATTGCGCGATGAAGGGTGAGGACGGCAAGACCAACGAGGCCGAACAGCAGCGTCAATTCCGGCATGATGTCGGAACGGCCGTTACGGGTTCGGTCGCAGGCACCCCGGGCTACTCATCGAGCGGTGTCGCTCTGCTGCCCGAGCGCGAAACCCAGCGCCGCGTTACACCGGCATTCGGGTCGGCAGCCGTACGGGTCCACGAAGACGACAATTTTCAAGCGAAGCGCCCCTTACAGCGGCTCGCGATCGTCGTTGCCGGTCCGTTCATGAACTTCATCGTCGCCATCGTGCTGCTTGTCGTGTCGTATGCGGTGCTCGGCATTCCGTCGCCGACGACGCAAGTCGGAAACGTCTCGCCCGGTAAACCCGCAGCGCTGGCCGGACTGCGCGCCGGCGACCGGATCACCGCGGTCAACGGCGTGCCGGTTAGCGACGGCATCGTACTCGTCCGCGACATTCAAGGCTCGCTGGGCAAGCCGCTCGTGCTCGAGTACGTGCGCGGGACCGAATCGCGTTCCGTCAGCTTGACTCCGGTTGCCGGTCCGGACGGTGCCGGACACACGGTCGGAATCATCGGCTTCATGAAAGTACTCGCGCCGCAACGCGTTTCGCTGGCCAGTGCGCTGACGCGCAGCGGCCAGGATTTTGCGGCCATCTGGACCAGCACGTTCGGCGCGCTGGGCGGGTTGTTCACGCATCCGGCGGCAACGGCCGGACAACTGCACGGCGTCGTCGGAATGGCCAGCGTTTCAGGCGAAGTTCAGGATGCGGGTTGGGGCGCATATTTTAGCTTTGCGGCGCTCATCTCGATATCACTCGGCATCTTCAATCTGCTGCCGATCCCGGCGCTCGACGGCGGCCGCGGCGTGTTCATTCTCGCCGAGATGCTACGCGGGAAACCGGTCGATCCGGAGAAGGAAGCACTCGTGCATGTCGGCGGCTTTGCGGTCCTCATCGTATTAATGCTCGCCGTTTCGTACCACGACATCGCTAATCTCGTTTCAGGCAAAGGGGCTTTCTAAAGGTGATCCGCTTACGGCGTAAATCGAAGCCGATTTTTCTTAAGAACAAATCGGGTGAGTCGGACGCCAAAGGCGTTTGGATCGGCGGCGATCACCCGATCGCCGTGCAGTCGATGACGACGACAGATACGGCCGACTACGATAAGACACTCGAGCAAGTGTACGGTCTGGCAATGGCCGGTTGTGAGATCGTTCGCGTGACCTGCCAAGATAGTAAAGACGCGGCCGGTTTACCGCACATCGTGAAGCGCAGTCCGGTTCCGATCGTCGCCGACATTCACTTCGATCATCGCATGGCGCTGGCGGCCATCGAAGCCGGTGTTGCCAAATTGCGCTTGAATCCGGGTAACATCACCGATCCGGTCAAAACGCGCGAGGTCGTGGAACTGGCCAGACAGCGCGGTACGCCGATCCGCATCGGTGTGAACATGGGTTCGCTTGCGCATGATTTGGAACTCAAACTCGGTCACACGCCGGAGGCTATGGTCGAGTCGGCGATGCGGCATGTCGAGATTCTCGAAGATCTCGGTCACACCGATATCATCATTAGCCTTAAAGCGCACGATGCACCGACAACGGTGTATTCGTACCGGTTGATGGATAAGCGCCTCGCCGAGCGTCAAACGCCCTATGGTTTGCATCTCGGCGTCACCGAGGCCGGTTTGCCGCGCGAGGGAACGATAAAAAGTTCGATCGGGCTCGGCATTCTGCTATGGGAAGGGATCGGCGATACGTTGCGTGTTTCGCTAGCCGCCGATCCGATCGAAGAAATACCGGTTGCCTGGGGGATCCTCAAGGCGCTTGGTTTGCGCGAGAAAGGCTTCGATATCACCGCGTGTCCTTCGTGCGGACGAGCCGAGATACAGGTCGTCGACTTAGCGCGATCGGTTGAAGCGATCGCTAAGGAGTATACGGCACCGGTAAAAGTTGCCGTGATGGGTTGCGTTGTCAATGGCCCGGGCGAGTCAAAAATGGCCGACGTCGGTATTGCCGGGGGCAAGGGGAAGGGCGCCATTTATCGCAAGGGGTTGCTCGTGGGCACCTTTCCCGAAGACCGGTTACTCGGAGCCTTGCGCCTGGAGATCGAGAAAGTCATCGCCGAGCAATACCCGGAGTTCTTGCACGAGACGAATCGTGAACCAACACTTGCCTGATGCGAAGCTCGTTTTAGCGACCGCCGCTGTTGCGACGATCGCTTCGGTGTGCCTTGCCGTTTCGACGCCCGCAACGATGATCGTCGACGGTCAGCGGATCGTCGTTGACGTCGCGCCGGTAACGACGCCGACTTCGGCGTATCTGCCGATTCGGGCGATCTCCGAGGCGACCGGCGGTTCGGCCGTTTTTGACGCGGCGACCAGAACGATCGTCGTGCGTCGCGGCACCGATGTGCTGCGCCTGAAACTGGGCGAGCGAACCGCCCGCCTCAATGGCCGGACGATCGCGCTATCGCGCGCGCCCTTTACCGTTCGCGGACGCGCCATGGTCCCGAGCGCCGTTATCGCCGACGCGTTTGGTTCGAGCGTCCGGTATGACGCACGTCAGGCGAAGGTTGATGTCCGCACCCCGGGTGTCATCGTTGCGCCGTTCCCCGACGACGCTCCGTAAGCTTCCGGCGCGCATCAGCGGCGGCGTCGGACGGGCGGCAATCGTCGCAGCGTTCGGCCTCGGCACGTTAGCGCCGGCTGGCGCATCAACGTATCGCGGAACGCTCGTTCAGCCCGGCGTCGTGTGGATCAGCGACGGCTCCGCGCCGGCACCGCCGGTTGAAGCCGAGATGCGCAACGTGCATAAGGCGTTCGTCCCGGCACTGCTGGTTATCACCGCGGGCAGTTCGGTGCGCTTTCCGAATGACGACGGCTTCTTTCACAGTATTTACAGCGCCGGGCCGCCCGACCCGTTCGACATCGGCTTCTACGATAACGGGCCGGGCAAGACTGTCGGCTTCGGCGTTGCCGGTGTCGTGACGGTGCGCTGTCACGTTCACGGCTCGATGCATGCAACGATCGTCGTCGTGGACGGGCCGTGGGCCCAAACGCCGGCGCCGAATCAACCCTACGTTCTTACGAACGTACGACCCGGCAAGCACACCTTGCACGTCTGGTCGTCCGACGGTGAAAAGACGTCGTCAATCGAGCTCTAGTGCACGGCGACGGGCGCGATGCCTGCGGCGGCGTGGTGCAAATCTGCGTGCGTCGGCGGCGGCACGATTTCACCGCGAACGATGAGTTGCGAGAACGCAAGTACGAGCCGTTCGTCGAGTTGCGTCCCCGCAACGCGCACCATCTCACCGATCGCGATCTCGGCACTCAACGCGGCCCGGTAAGGACGGTCCGTGGTCATTGCATCAAACGTATCGGCGACGGCGATCACGCGTGCACCGATCGGAATGGCTTCGCCTTCTAGGCGGTCGGGATAGCCGGTGCCGTCGAGCTTTTCATGATGGTGTAGCACGCACGGCACAACGTCGTCCATCGCGGAGATCCCGGCCAGGAGCCGTGCACCGACGACCGGATGAATCGAAATCGTGCGCCGCTCTTGGGCATCGAGCGGTCCCGGCTTGAACAACACGGCGTCGGGCACACCGATTTTTCCGATATCGTGTAAAAGCGCTCCGCTTTCGATGACGTCAACTTCGCGTGCAGTCAATCCGATCGCAATCGCTAAGCGGCGGCTATAATCGCCGACGCGTTTTGAGTGTCCGGCGGTGTACGGATCGCGCAAATCGATGACTTCGGCCATGATCCCTAAGGTATGCACGAACGTACTTTGCGCTTCGCGCCGGCGGCGTTCGAGTTCGCGCGATGCGCCCAGTGCAAGTGCGATCAACGAGACAAAACTTATTGCCGTGACGACTGCAACGACCGAAAATACGCGCGCACGTTCGCGCGCATAGGTCGCGCTCAACGGACCGGCCGCAATGTCGACGGCGATAACGTAGACGTGCTCGTCGCTCGTATAGATCGGCGCATAAACGCTAAGCTGCGCGGCGGTTTCAACGCGCCGAAAATTGTCCTCGGTCAGCGCATGCCGAACGTCGAGCGGCGACCGCGGAGCGTCGCGCGGAAACACCGGCGTACCATCGGGCAAGTAGACGCGCGCGCCGCTGACATACTCGAAGAGTTTCGCGTCGGCGGCGACCCGCTCGAACGTGCGGAGCAGTGGCGGCGTCAAGCCGCCGGCGGCAAGCTGCTCGAGCGGCAGTGCAAGCTCTGCGCTAAGTCGCGAGATCGCGGCGATCTCGACGTCGGTCTCGATCGCTTTGCGATGCGTCCATTCCATAGTCGCCGCGAGCAGATAGGCGGACACGATCGACACGCCGAGCGTCACAATCGTGAAGCGCCACAGAAACGTCAGCCGGAGCGTGCCGAGCACGGGTCAGCTAACGAAATGCGCCGGAAAGACACGCCGGCCGAGCGCTCCGGAAAGCACCGACATGTGAGTGGTCTCGATGCCGAGAATCGATGCGGCAACGCCGGCGAGTTCGCGGTTTTTAAGCTCGGGAATGACCGATAAGTACGTCGATGCGGCTTTGTTTTCAACGCCGAGCGCAAATTCGAGAATGTCGGCCTGCGTGCGCAGCGCGGGGTACGGCAAGACGAGCGTTGCCGCACTCGGCGCCGCGCCGGCCGCACGGACGGCGGCGAGCAATGCGTCGCGGTGCGCGCTGTGATCGGCGATGAAGCCTTGCGCAATTGTAATGACGGCCGGCGAAAGCAAACCGGTTGCCGCGGCGTCGACGTATGCCTTGATGCCTGCCCGTTCGAGTTCGATTGCCGTGTTGAGCGTATCGATGTCCGCCGGATCGGACTGTTCGGCGGCGGCGACGAGACGAGTCATCAGCGGCATACCCACGAGGCACAACGCGCTTCCCGCTCCGAGCAACGCTGCACGCGATACGTTCATGAACCGACCCTTCCATAGCGGACGAGGCGAAAACGTCGCCTGCCTATCAAACATCGGCTCGCTCGGGTCTACAGTTAAGGCCGCCCGATGCGTGAAGCCGTTAGTTGCGCGAAACCTCACCGTCGCGGTAGACGGGAACGACATCGCTGGTGTCGATGAGCGCAGCGTCGAGGATATCGCGATCGAATCCGAGCTTGGCAAGCGACAGCGCATGCTCGCCGCTCGCAATTGAATCGGCGATCGCGGTAGATCCGCTGCGGAACGTAACGGAGGCCGCTAGCGCGGCATCGCTGAGCGCAATGCCCGGGAAACGCTCGGTGCATGCGCTTGCGATCGCGCCGGCACAAAAGAAATCTTCAAATGAAAAATCGCCGTCTTGACCGGAACAGACGAGTAGAGCTTCACGCGCATCGATCGTCGCGAGCACGTTGACGAGAGCACGCCGGTTGATAAGCGCGCCGCACAGCACCGCCGTCGCGCCGGCATGACCGACGCGTTGCAGTGCGCGCGAACCGTTCGTCGTTGTAAACGCAACCGTTTTGCCCGCGACGATATCCGGTTTGTACGACGCGGGCGAATTGTCCAGATCGAACCCGTTGATTTTCCGCGACTCGCGTTCGCCGCCGAGTAAAACGCGATCCCGGCCGACGCGATTACGGACGGTGATGGCGTCTTCAGGCTCGAGACACGGGATAATGGTGACCGCGCCGCTCTCGAGCGCCCGCGTGATCGTCGTCGTTGCGCGTAACACGTCGATTACGACGACGACCATTCCACGCAGGCCGATTGCAACTGCAGACGGAGTGACCGCCACGTCGACTCGCGTAATCATCGTCGTGCCTGAAGACAAGTCGGCGTGAACACCATATTTCGGTAAAGATACGACCTCAAGCGATCGGGTGCCTCGAAGCGCAACCGTGCGTGCCCACGGCGACAACTGCACCAGCTCGCTGCACGGTCGCTGTGGAACGGCGAGCTTTGAGCCGTCGTGCGCCCAGGCGCTCGCACGGTATCGGACACGGTTCGCATGCGACGGCCCCAAGCGTGTTGCGTCAGTGCAACGCGTGCTCGATGAAATTTGCGATGTCGGCATGCAATGCGCGGCGGGCTGCCGGTTGCAGATAGATCATGTGACCCGATTCGTAATAGCCGAAGGTAATGTGATCGCGAAGTTTTGGATCGATACCCAAATGGTGCAGATCTTTTTCCGTTCCGAAGAACGGTGTTGCCAGATCGTAGTAGCCGTTGGCGGAGAAAACGCGAAGCGCGGGATTACGCGTGAGCGCTTGGGCAAGGTCCGGTAAGACATTGGGCAATGACACCTGAGCTAGTCCGACATCGGTTGCATCGCGCGTAAAGTTCCAAGCCGGACCGATCTCGGCGTAGTTAAACGGCAGATACCGGTCGTCGGTTCGAAAGTGCAAGTCGTCGCGCACGTAGCCGTTGAACGCGCTGACGAATGCATCGGCGATGCCGGCGTCCAGCGTTGGATCGTAGGCCGGTGAATCGGAGTTGCGATCGATATCGAAGCCGGTAAAGCGGCCGTCGAGCCGGCCGGTCAACTGATCTCTTCCGCGCAGCAGTTCCTTCTCGAAGCGTGTCGGATCGATGCGCAAGTCGGCGCGCTCGATGTACGCTTCATCGAGACCTGTGTAGGCGTGTAATTGCGCGCTAATATCGTGCTGCGTCGAAGCGTCAAGTTGATCGCCGCGCAACAGCGCCGTAGCATAAGCACCCCGGGCAAAGTCGCGCACCTGCGCGAGAAACGGCCGGAGTGCCGGCGGTCGCGCGCCCGGCAGCGCATCGTGATACCAGGCAACAGCAGCTTCCGTCGGCAGAAACGCAACGTTCGACATTTCGTCGCCCGGCAGCGCCGGATCGAGTGCCGCCAGATTGAGCGCCGAGCTGATGAGGACCACACCGTTGATGCCGACACCGTCGGACTGTAACCGGTCGACGACGTTCGCCGCACGCGTCGTCCCGTATGATTCGCCGATGAGAAATTTCGGCGAGTTCCAACGGTCGTGCTCGGTCAGCCAACGTTCGATGAATTGCGTGAACGCACGCGCATCCTGGTCGACGCCGTAGAAGTCGACGCTCTTGCCTTTCCCGCCGACGCGGCTGTAACCGGTGCCCGGCGCGTCGACGAATACCAGGTCCGTCGCGTCGAGCAGCGTGCCGTCATTGGGAACGAGGCGTCCGGGTGGAACGACCGTCCCGGTATCGTTCGTCGCGACCCGCAACGGACCGAACGAACCCATATGCAACCACAATGATGACGAACCCGGACCGCCGTTCCAAACAAAGGCGATCGGACGTTGGGCGGGCGCCGTGCCGTCGCGCAGGTAGGCGACCGAAAAGACACTTGCCGCCGGCTGACCGAGTTTATTCTTGATCGTCGTGCGCCCGGCGATGACCGTGTACGGGAGCGCTACGCCGCGAAGCATGACGCGATGATGCGTGATCGCCGCCGGTGTTACGGGCAATTCGATTGCTGCATCGTCGGCGCGTGCCGCGCGGCCGGCGCTCAAAACAAGCAACATGACGGCCGCGGCAATCCGGAATTTCATCGGTTTCGCCGCTTCGCGCCATGCCGCACCTAACCTGGAAAGCCGCTCCCGGCTGGGGTCCTCGTTAGGCCGGCTCCGTAACGAAAACACGGCTTTGGCGAATGTCTTGCGCTTCGATCGTCATCAAATCGTCGCGCGTCAGGACGCCGCCGAGTGCGAAGAGGCGATTGGCTTGGCGCAGCCTGGCGCGTCCGATGGCGTTACGCACGCTGCGGGCATTGGCAAAGAACGGCTGCTGCATGCGCAACGTCAAGTACTGCTCGAACGCTGCGTGCGCATCGGCGGTTAGCCGGTAATTGAGTTGGCCGATCATCAGTTGCGCGATTTCGATGAGCTCGTCACTCGAGTAATCCGGAAAGTCGATGTGGTTGCCGACGCGTGATTTAAGACCCGGATTGCTCGAGAAGAAGTGTTCCATCCGATCGCGATAGCCGGCAAAAATGACTACGAGGTCGTCGCGATTGTTCTCCATCGATTGCAGCAGGATCTCGATCGCTTCGCCGCCGTAATCGCGCTCGTTCTCCGCCTTGTACAAGTAGTAAGCTTCATCAATGAAGAGCACGCCGCCCATCGCCCGTTTGATGACGTCCTTCGTTTTGGGCGCCGTATGTCCGATGAATTGCCCGACCAGATCGTCGCGCGTCACGGCAACGAGGTGACCCTTGCGTACGTATCCGAGACTTTTGAGTATCGCGGCCATCCGCATGGCGACCGTCGTCTTGCCGGTCCCGGGTCCGCCGGTGAACGACATATGCAACGGCGGAGGTTCGGTTTCTAAACCCACGCGCTTACGTAAGCGGTCGACCAGCAACAACGCGGCGATTTCCCGGATGCGGCTCTTTACCGGCGCAAGACCGATCAACTCGCGATCGAGTTGCTCGACGATCGCGCCGATATTCGATTCGGCGTAGGCCGCCGTAATGTCGAGCGGCTTGTCGTCGACCGGATCGGCACTCATGTCGAGTAGCGTGTCTCCCGCGCCTCATCGACGGAGTATGCTGCGATGGAATAGCGTTGAACGCGATCGTTTGCGTTCTGACGTTCGAGGCGAAAGCCCGGTTCGTGCGCGGGGCGGTTAATGATGAAGCTCAAGGCCGTCGTTTGGCGGCCGTAACGTGCATCGTAGGCGTTGACTTTGATATACGCCTCGGGGTACTCGCTACGGGCGTTCGCGATCGCCGACATGATCTCGGACGCATCGTGCGTATCGAACATCGGAAGTCCGAACATCTCCCAATACGAATTGCGCGGGTGCGGGTCGTTCGTGTATTCGATCGAGATCGGCCACTCATTGTCGAGCGCATACTGCACTTGTTTTGTAATCTGCTCGTCGGTCAGATCGGGCAGAAAAGAGAATGTTCCCTGAGTAACTCGCATGCATCGGTCTCCCAAAAAAGCGCGCTTTTCGACCTCGAGTCGACCTTGAAGCGCGCCGGCGATTCTACGTAATTGCGTTGCGTCGGCTGCAACCGGACGATCGAAGTTAGTACGAGGGCGTAGCGACCGCGTCGGGCGTATCGGTCGATTCGTAATTGAAGCTGATGTCTTTCCACAAGTCGAGCGCGCGCAACAGCGGCTTACAGCTTCGCGCGGCTTCCTCGAGAATTTGCGGGCCTTCGCCGGCGTAATCGCGGCCTTCGTTGCGCGCGAGAATCATTGCTTCGAGGGCAACCCGATTGGCGGTCGCGCCGGCGGCAATGCCGTCCGGATGACCGATCGTTCCGCCGCCGAACTGCAACACGACGTCCTCGCCGAGCAACCTGAGCAAGTCGTGCATTTGACCGGCGTGAATGCCGCCCGATGCGACCGGCATGACGCCGGGCATCGACGCCCAATCCTGATCGAAGTAAATGCCGTTCGCGGGATTCGTCGGTATGAAGTTTTCGCGCAAGATATCGTAATAACCGGCGGTCGTTCGCGGGTCGCCCTCGAGTTTGCCGACGACAGTACCGGCGTGGATGTGATCGACGCCGATCATCCGGCACCATTTCGCAATGACGCGGAAACTGACTCCGTGCGTTTTCTGGCGTGTGTACGTTGAGTGGCCGGCACGATGCAGGTGCAAGATCACGCCGTTTTTGCGCGACCACTTGGACATCGATTGCATCGCGGTATACCCGATCGTCAGATCGATCATGATGATGACGCTGCCGAGTTCTTTCGCGAACTCAGCGCGCTCGTACATCGCTTCCATGTCGCCGGCGGTGACGTTCATGTAGTGACCGTGAATTTCGCCGCTGGCCGCATCGGCCCGTGAAACGGCCTCCATACAATAAAGATAGCGATCGCGCCAGCGCATGAACGGTTGCGAATTGATGTTCTCGTCGTCTTTGGTGAAGTCCAAGCCGCCGCGTAACGCTTCGTACACGACGCGGCCGTAATTGCGCGCCGACAAGCCGAGCTTCGGTTTGACGGTTGCACCGAGCAACGGGCGCCCGAACTTATTGAGGTATTCGCGTTCCATGACGATGCCGTGCGCCGGGCCTTGAAATGTCTTAATGTAAATCGCCGGAATGCGCATGTCCTCGAGCCGTAGCGCCTTGAGCGCTTTGAAGCCGAAGACGTTGCCGATGATCGACGACGTTAAATTCGCAATCGAGCCTTCCTCGAATAAATCGAGGTCGTAGGCGATATACGCGATGTACTGCCCCGGTGCCGAGGCGACCGGATCGACACGATAGGCCTTTGCTTGATAATGGGCGTGATCGGTCAAGCGGTCCGTCCAGACGACCGTCCAGGTTGCCGTGGACGATTCGCCCGCTACGGCCGCCGCCGCCTCGATGGGATCGACCCCGTCTTGCGGTGTGATCCGGAAGGCACACAGGATATCGGTGTCTTTCGGTTCGTAGTCGGCGTCCCAGTAGCCCATCTTTGCATACGGGGTAACGCCGGCGTCGAAGCGGCTGCGCTCGGGCGCGGCGCCGTTGGTGAGAGTCGCCATAATCGTGAGGCCTCCGGAACAATTGAATGCGGCGTGGTCGCGCTTATGGTGGCACGCCGGTTTGATTGACGTCAAATAAAATTTCGGTTTAGATTTATAAGCGAACGCTTATGCTTTCGCTCAATCAAATTCGGACGTTTCTGGAAGTTGCCGCCGGCGGGTCCGTGCGGATCGCCGCCGAGCGCTTGGTCATTTCGCAACCGGCGGTGTCGTCGGCGCTGGCCGGCTTGCAGCGCACCATCGGCGTGCCGATCGTCGAACGTGACGGCCGCGGCGTGCGTCTGACCGCAGCGGGAGAACGCCTGGCAACGTACGGCCGGCGTATTTTCGCCTTGATGGATGAGGCGATTTCCGAAGCGCGAGCAGCCGCCGATCCGGCCTTACGCCGCCTATCGCTTGCCGCCGTACCGACGGCCGCCGAACAATTGTTGCCCGAACTGCTCAGTGGTTTTCGCGCCCAGCGCGACGCCGTCAATCTCGACTTGGAGGTCGCTAATAAGGATCGCGTTTGGGAGTTGCTGGCACACTGGGAAGCGGATTTGGTCTTAGCGGGGCGCCCGCCGCACCACGGATTCGTGACCTTAGCGGTGCGTTCGAATGCCGTTGTCGTCGTCGGGTCCCCCGATCGGGCCTATTCCGCAGACGATTTAGCGCGCACAACGTGGCTGTTGCGCGAAGTTGGTTCGGGCACGCGCGAAACGACGCAAGCGGTCTTTGCGCAACTCGGAATAAATCCGCCGGCCGTGACGATCGGCTCGAACGCTGCGATTCGGGAGTGCGTGCGAATCGGCTTGGGAATCTCGCTGCTATCGCGCGACGCCGTCGCGCGGGATGTGGAGAGCGGCCATCTGCGAGAGATACCGACGCCGATTACTCCGCTGGTTCGAGATTGGCATCTCGTCGCCGGAAGCGATCGCGAACTATCTGCCGGCGCCCACCGTTTTCTCGCATACGTTCTCGCGAACGGCGCTTTCCGAACGCTGTGATACGTACGTCCACATTCAAGCCGAACCGGCCGCTTCTGAAACTTTTTTACATTGTGATGGATGAAAAGAGGGACTCGGTTGCAACTAACCATAACGACAGGTGCCTCAGCTCGACGCTCGCATCGATGAGGCGCACAAGTGGCAAACTTACTTTGGTTACAAGGCGGCGCATGTTCGGGAAACACGATGTCGTTTCTCAACGCCGAAGAACCGAGTGCATGCGATCTCGTGACCGATTTCGGAATCAACATTTTATGGCATCCGTCGCTGGGTCTTGAGCTCGGCGACAACCTCAAAGCGATGTTGAACAAATGCATATCGGGTGAAATCGCACTCGATATTTTTGTGTTCGAAGGGACGGTCGTTAACGCGCCGGACGGAACGGGCGAATGGAATCGCTTTGCCGGTAAGCCCATGAAGCAATGGGTGCGCGCGCTGGCCGATGCCGCGCAGTTCGTCGTTGCGATCGGCGATTGTGCGACGTGGGGCGGCATACCGGCGATGGCACCGAATCCTTCGCAGTCCGAAGGCGTGCAGTTTCTCAAGAAACAGCACGGCGGCTTTTTAGGGAAGACCTTTACCTCTAAAGCCGGCTTGCCGGTCATCAACATTCCCGGCTGTCCCGCGCATCCGGATTGGGTGACGCAAATTCTCGTTGCCGTCGCGAGCGGCCGTGCCGCCGACATCGGGCTCGACGATCTGCAGCGGCCCAAGACGTTTTTCACCAGCTTCACGCAGACGGGCTGCACGCGCAACATTCAGTTCGCCTACAAGGCGTCGGCCACGGAGTTCGGTCAGCGCAAAGGCTGTTTGTTTTACGACCTCGGCTGCCGCGGTCCGATGACGCATTCGCCGTGTAACCGGATTTTGTGGAATCGGCAATCGTCGAAGACGCGTTCGGGAATGCCGTGCCTGGGTTGCACCGAGCCTGAATTTCCATTCCACGATCTTGCGCCCGGAACGGTCTTCAAAACGCAAACGGTCATGGGCATGCCGCGCGAATTGCCGGCCGGCTCGAATAAGCCGGGTTACGTTCGGCTCACCGCGACGGCGAAAGCTACCGCGCCGTCGTGGGTCGACGATGACATGTTCGTCGTTTAGACCGGCTCGCGGCCGGCTCGCGCATTACATCACCGCGTCAAGCTTTTAGGAGCGCGCATCATGGCGACTACTGCGGTACAAACTCTGGATATTTCGCCGGTCGGCCGGGTCGAGGGCGACCTTGACGTGCGCGTCGATATTGCCGACGGCGTCGTCGTCAATGCTTGGACGCAAGCCGAACTTTTTCGCGGCTTCGAGGTAATCTTGCGTGACAAAGATCCGCAAGCCGGGCTCGTCGTGACGCCGCGCGCATGCGGAATATGCGGTGCCTCGCATCTGACGTGTGCGGCGTGGGCGCTCGATACTGCGTGGGAGACGACCGTACCGCGCAATGCGATCTTGGCGCGCAACCTCGGTCAGATCGTAGAAAGTCTGCAAAGTCTGCCGCGGCATCATTACGGGCTGTTCATGATCGACGCGACGAATAAAAATTACGCCGACAGTCCGTACTACGCCGAGGCCGTTCGGCGGTACGCGCCGTTCACGGGCAAACATTATGAAGCCGGCGTTACGATTTCGGGCCGTCCGGTCGAAATTTATGCGTTGCTCGGCGGTCAATGGCCGCATTCGAGCTACATGGTTCCCGGCGGCGTCATGTGCGCGCCGACATTGACGGACGTCACGCGCGCGACGGCGATTCTCGATTTTTTCCGTAAAAACTGGATCGAGCCGATGTGGCTGGGCTGCACGCTCGAACGCTACGAAGAAATTAAGTCCTACGACGATTTCATGGCTTGGCTCGACGAACGGCCCGAACATGCCGATTCGGATCTCGGCATGTATTGGCGCATGGGTCTCGATATGGGTCTCGATACATACGGTCGCGGTCACGGCAAATACATTAGCTGGGGCTATCTGCCGCATGAAGATAAGTATCAGCAGCCGACAATCGACGGCCGTAATGCGGCGTTGATTATGAAGTCCGGCGTGTATGACGGTGCCACCGATACGTTCAAGTTGATGGATCAGGCGTTTACGCGCGAAGATATGGAGCACGCCTGGTACGATGAGACCGGCATCGTTCATCCGTTCGAACGGACCACGCGCCCGACGCAAAAGAATACGATCGATTTTGACGGCAAGTATTCATGGTGTACCGCGGTCCAGCACGAAGAAAACGGCCGGCTCGAAGCCGGTCCGCTGGCGCGGCAGCTCATCGCCGGCGGCACGCACGGGCAACCCTGGCAGTGGTACGATCCGCTCGTTCACGACATGTACAAGAAGATGGGCGGTGCGAGCGTGCTGCTACGCCATTTCGCGCGCATGCACGAAGTTGCAAAGTTGTACCGCGAAGCCGAGCGCGCGCTCAAAGAGTTCCGCTTGAACGAACCGTGGTACATCAAACCGGTCGAAAAAGACGGCAAAGGCTGGGGCGCGACCGAGGCGATTCGCGGCGCGCTGTGTCACTGGATCGAGATCGAGTTCGGTAAAATAAAGAATTATCAGATCGTCGCGCCGACGACATGGAATGTCGGGCCGCGTTCGGGCAATCACGAACTTGGGCCGATCGAACAAGCACTGATCGGGACGCCGATCAAGGATATTCTCGATCCGGTCGAAGTCGGTCATGTCTGCCGTTCGTACGATTCGTGTTTGGTCTGCACGGTACACGCCCATGATGCAACGACGGGGGCCGAACTCGCGCGCTTTCGTACCGCGTGATTCGCACCTAAGCGATGCTAGCCATCATCGGCTGCGGCAACCCGACGCGCAGTGACGACGGCGTCGGCTGCGCCGTCGTGCGCCGGCTGCTGACGGAGCTTGACCTGTCGGCCGCTGACGTGCGCGTGCTTGACGCCGGTACCGACGGCATGGCGGTCATGTTTGCCGCCCGCGGCGCAGACGAACTCGTCATCATCGATGCCAGCCGCAGCGGCAGTCCCGCGGGCGCGATTTCCGAAGTTCCCGGCGACGTGCTCGAGCGGCCGTACACGCCGTCACTGAATCTGCACGACTTTCGTTGGGAAAACGCGCTGGCCACGGGACGCCTGATGTTCGCAGCGGCGTTTCCCACGCGCGTCACGGTCTTTCTGGTCGAAGCGGCGAGCGTCGATTACGGGCTCACGCTTTCGGCGCCCGTCACGGCGGCGGCCGATACCGTCGTTGCGCGCGTCGTCGCATTGGCCCGCGCTCATCGCCATGCTCGCACCGTCGCCGCGAGCGCCTCGGCATGAGCGCGCAGGTGCGTTTGCGCGCGGGACGGTTGTATCTCGATGCAGCGACGAGTCTTACGTATCTGCCGCAGCGCGAAGCGGTAACGCTGTTCCGGCGCGATGACGATCTGTTTATCATCCCGCTGCAATCGGCCGCCGGCGGCTATCTGCTCAAGATGCGCACGGCGGCGGGCGATCGGGTTATCGACGCCGAGGACTTTTTTCGCGAACACGGGCTTGACGATTCGCGTGAACGTCCGCTCGACGTCGTTTGGTCGGCGCAGGCCGCGGCCCTCGTTGCGAGCGGCGCGTTTTGCGAACGAGCGGACCAACGCTGATGGCGACGAGCAAAGTCGACGAACTCATCGCCGCCGCGCTGGCGGCTGCCGACGTTGAAACGACGACGCCGATCGAACGTGCGGAGATGCTCGTCGAGATCGCCATGGGCTTGCACCACCGGCCGAAGTCGGCCGATCAGTTGTATGCCGCCGTCGAACTATACGAACGTGCTATTGGGTTGTGTTCGCCCGATGACTACGTGCTGATCGCGCGCATTCGGGCACGCATGGGAACCGCGTTGCAGGCGATCCCCGGCGAAAGTACCGACGAACTGGTGCGCGCGCGCCAAGCCTACGATGCGGCGCGCAAGGTGCTCGCTGTCGCCGGCACGCCCGAAGAGCTCGCCGAGGTCGACCTCAATATCGGGTTGGTCGTGCAGGCGCTGGCGTCGGCGGGCCGAGCGCTCATCACCGATGCGATAGCGGCCTATCAGCGCGCGCTGCTGACCTTCGACCGCGCGGCGTTTCCGCAAGAATATGCAATCTTGCAAAATAACCTTGCGACCGCGTTTCTCTCGATTCCCTTTAGCGACGAGCGGTCGAAAATGCGCGAAGCACTCGCGGTTCAATCGTTCGAGGAAGGCTTGCGCGTCGTCAATCTCATCGACCATCCGGCCGAATATGCGATGCTGCAAAATAATTTAGGGAATGCGCTGCAATACACGAATTCGAGTCATCCGGTCGCGAATAGTTTGCGCGCGCTTGACGCTTATGAAGAGGCGCTCAAGGTTCGCACGCGCGAAACGACGCCGCTCGAATACGCCAATACGGTTGCAAATAAAGCGAACTGTCTGTCGAATTTGCCCGACGATCCGGAGCGCCCCGAGCAGGGCAATCGCGCGAACCTCGCTGCGGCACTTGCACTTTACCGCGAAGCGCGCACGATCTTCGCAAATTTCGGCGAGGGCGAAAAAGCGCTGCTCGTGACGGAAGCAATCGACGGCATCGAAACGGAGTTAGGCTCGGTTTTCGAGGCGTCGAGTCTCTTCGGCACCCATCGATCGTAAGGAGAAGGCCATGCAGATCACGCCGCTCGGCATCGTCGCCACCGTTCTTCTCGCTACCGCTGCGTCGGCCGCCGCCGGCTATGTCGCGGGCATCAATCTCGGCGGCAAAGATCTCGGTAACAGTTTGGCCGGTTTTCTGGGCACGCTGTACGGTCCGATCGCCGGCGCAACCGGCGTGATCATCGGCGTTTGCGTGCTAGCCGTCGCGGCTCGTTCGTAACTCTGCTCGCACGTTTCCTCGACCGACGAAGGACCAACGATCATGTGGGATTTGACCCGCGATACGGTATCACTGGTTTTACGCAATCGGCTTTTTGCCGATCCGGGCGTTGCGTACCGTCAAGCCGGCATCGGCGCGCTCGGCACGGCGCTGTTGTTCATCGTGCTGGTAAATTTGCAGCTGCCGTTGTGGCTTGCCGGTACGGTCGCCGGCTTAGCCGGCGGGTATGCGATGCCGTATTTGTTCAAACATATTAAATTTACGTAGGTGACGCAGACCGTGGTGCCGCGTGATGTCGTTGCGGCTTCGCCGGGCCCCGCCGCGCGTGCCGGCGCACGGCCGGATCTCGACAGCTTGCTCGCTGCTATCGATCGGATGGAAGCGATCGTGGCAGCGTGGGATCCGCTGCAACGCGCGACGGCGCACGCCTATCGCGAGGCGATCGACGATCTCAACGCTCAAGCTTTACGGCGCTTGATCGCGACGTTGCGCGAGGATCCCGCTGCGTTGCAAGCGCTCAAAGCTGCGCTGACCGACGACGTCGTGTACGCGGTGCTGCGTCATCACGAACTCGTCAAACCAAGTTTGCAAGAACGTGTCGAGGCGGCGCTTGCAACGGTGCGCCCGATGCTCGCATCTCACGGCGGCGACGTTCAACTCGTTCGCGTTGTGCCGCCTGCCTCGATCGAAGTGCGCTTCGTCGGCGCGTGCGAGTCATGCCCGGCGTCGGCCACGACCTTTACGCTCGGGGTCAAAAAAGCGCTCGAAGACAGCTGTCCCGAGATCGTCGAGATCCGGCAAGTCAAAGGCTTGAGCGCGGAACCCGTCGGCGGCGGCGTGCGCTTTATCAGTCCGTTCGCGGCTGATTCGGACAGCGGCTGGCTGCCGGCGGGTACGCTTGCGGAGATTCCGCTCGATGACGTTCGCTACATGCGCGTCGGCGGTGAACCGGTGATTCTCGCACGCACCGTCGACGGCGTTTCGTGCTTGCAAAACGCGTGCGCGCATCTCGGTATGCGGCTCGACGGCGGCGACGTGAAAGACGGAACGATCGCCTGTCCGTATCACGGCTTCGTTTACGATCTGGCTTCGGGCGAATGTTTGACGGCGCGCGGCGTGCAGTTGCGCGTTCACGCCGTGCGCGTTACCGGTGACGACGTCCACGTACGTTTGTCGGCGTAAGGTAGGCGCATGCGCGTTTCACTCGCCCAGCCGCGCGACCCCCGAGCGCTCTTGCCCGAAGGGCCGGCAGGTGCGTGCGCATTTCTCGAGACGCGCGGTCCGCGCGTCGTGCTGGGCGGATTGAGTGCCGGGCCGGCGGTTGTTGCGCCGGTCGTGCCGAGCGCGCAGACGCTGTTCGCACCGCGCGGCGCGGCGCTCGCAACGTCCGGCGGTCCGCTCATCGTCGCCGATACCGGCCATCACCGCGTGCTCGTGTGGCAGCGCGTGCCCGAGCGTGACGCCACGCCGGCGGATCTGGTCATCGGTCAGCCGTCGTTCGCCCACGAAGGCCGCAATGCGTGCGGACCGGTTACTGGCGCGACCTTCAACGTGCCGGCCGGCGTTGCAACGCACGCCGGAATGCTCGCTATCGCCGATTCGTGGAATCATCGCGTGCTGCTCTGGCGCACGCTGCCGACGGCCGCGAATCAGCCCGCCGATCTCGTGCTCGGACAACCGCAGTTCAGCGGCGGGACGGCAAACGCGGGCCGCACGGTCGATGCAACCACGATGTATTGGTGTTCGGGCGTCGCCTTTAGCGAGCGCGGGTTGGTCGTTGCCGATACCGGTAACCGGCGCGTGCTCGTCTGGGACACCATGCCCGCGCAGAACGGCGCGCCCGCGGATCGCGTGCTCGGTCAAGCAACCTTTGAGAACCGCGATGAAAATGCCGGCCGGTCGTGCGCTGCGGGCGGGATGCGCTGGCCGCACGATGTGGTGCTGGCCGCGGGCCGGCTCATCGTCGCCGACGCCGGTGACAACCGGCTAATGATTTGGAATCGGCTGCCCGTAGAGAACGGCGTACCGTGTGATTTCGTCGTGGGTCAAGCCGACGTGAACGCAAGCGATCATAACGGCGGCACGTATTGGCCGACCGCGGCGCGCTTGAATATGCCGTACGGCGTCACCGTCTGCGGCGCGCAACTCATCGTTGCAGATTCGGCCAATTCGCGCTTACTGTCGTACGCCGTCGACAGGCTTCGGCCGGGGACAGCTGCGGCCGGGCTGGCCGGGCAGCCCGGGTTCTTCGATAAGGGCGACAACCGCTGGGGCGCGCCCGTGCGTGATTCGCTTTGCTGGCCGTACGGTGTATCGGCGTGCGGCAATGTTGTCGTCGTTGCAGATTCCGGCAATAGCCGCGTACTGCTGTGGGATTGCGCATGATCGAGCCGGCGGTCGCGTTGGAGATTCGCGTGCGCGGGACCGTGCAAGGCGTCGGCTTTCGACCGACGGTGTGGCGGATCGCTCAGGAGTGCGGCATCACCGGCAGCGTTGCCAACGATCCTGCCGGGGTGATTATTGCCGCTGCCGGGTCGACGGACGCACTTGAGACGTTCATTGCACGCATACGCAGCGACGCGCCGCCGCTCGCGCGCATTGCGACAATCGACGTCGCTCGGACTTCGGTCCCAGTCGCGGGCGCAGGCTTTCGCATCGCGGACAGCACGCCCGGACCGGCGCATACGAACGTTGCGCCGGACGCTGCAACGTGCGCCGACTGTCGGGCCGAAGTGTTCGATCCGTTTACGCGCCGGTATCGCTATCCGTTTGCAAACTGCACTCACTGTGGTCCGCGGCTGTCGATCGTCACCGGCGTACCGTACGATCGCGCGAATACAACCATGGCGCCATTCGTATTGTGCGCGGAGTGCGCAGCGGAGTACAACGATCCGGCCGATCGACGCTTTCATGCGCAACCGATTGCCTGTCATCGCTGCGGCCCGCGTGCTCGGCTCGAGCGGATGGATGGGCGCGCGGTCAGTTTCGACCAGCATTCGATGCTTGATGACGTCGATGCGGTGCGCAGTCTCTTGCAAAAAGGTTCGATCGTCGCAATCAAAGGTCTGGGCGGCTTTCACCTTGCGTGCGATGCGACGAACGCAACCGCCGTCGAGCTTTTACGCGCACGTAAGTTGCGCGAACGCAAGCCGTTTGCACTCATGGCGCAAGACGTTGCGATGATTCGCCGCTTCGCAACCGTTAGCGCCGATGAAGAAGCGCTGCTGCTCTGTGCGCAAGCACCGATCGTGCTGCTCGCCGCCGGTGGCCTCGAACGCTTACCGGACGCCGTTGCTCCGGGTGTCGCAACGTTGGGATTCATGCTGCCGGCAACGCCGTTGCACGCGTTGATTGTACGCCGGTTGCGCGGGCCGGTGGTCATGACGAGCGGCAATCTCAGCGACGAGCCGCAGATCATCGACGATGCGCAAGCGCGCGGCCGGCTCGCGCGGATCGCCGACTACGGTTTATTTTCGAACCGCGCGATTGCCGTCCGTATCGATGATTCCGTCGTGCGGGTCATGGCCGGCGAAACGCGCTTACTGCGCCGCGCCCGCGGCTATGCGCCGGCACCGCTCGCGTTACCACCAGGCTTCGAGGGGGCACCCGAACTGCTCGCGTTCGGCGCTGAAATGAAAGCAACGTTTTGTCTCATCAAAGACGGACAAGCAATCGTGTCGCAGCATCAAGGCGACCTTGAAGATGTCTCGACGTCGGATGATTACGAGCGCAACCTTGCGCTCTACGCACGCACGTTCGATCACCATCCGGTCGCGCTGGCCGTCGACATGCATCCCGACTATTTGTCGGCGAAACGGGGTCGCGCGCGTGCCGTTGCAGAGCATCTACCGCTCGTCGAAGTGCAGCACCATCACGCACATATCGCCAGCGCGCTGCTTGAAAACGGCCGTCCGCTCGACGCTCCGCCGGTCATCGGTATCGCGCTCGACGGCCTGGGTTACGGCGACGACGGCGGCTTGTGGGGCGGCGAGTTTCTGCTCGCCGACTATCGCACGTATCGGCGCTTGGGCACGCTGCGTCCCGTAGCGCTGCTGGGCGGAGCGCAAGCCATGCGCGAGCCATGGCGTAACACGTATGCGCATCTCATGGCGCAGATGGGATGGCCGGAGTTCGCAATGAATTTCCGCGAGCTCGAAATGTTTGCGTATCTCGACGCAAAACCGCGTTCGACGCTCGATGCAATGCTCGCGCGCAAGCTCAATTGCCCACCGGCGAGTTCGACCGGCCGGCTCTTCGACGCCGTCGCGGCGGCACTGGGTTTGGTGCGCGAACGGGTCGCCTACGAGGGCGAAGCGGCGCTGCTGCTCGAGTCGATCGTCGACCGCGACGCGTTGGCGAACGAGAGCGACGAACTTGAATATCCCTTCGGGATTCCGTTGCTCGCCGGCGGCGGCTTGCCGTATATCGAACCGCTTGCAATGTGGCGTGCGTTACTGGGCGACCTCATCCGCCGAACGCCGCCGGGCGTAATCGCGGCGCGTTTTCACCGCGGTTTCGCGCAGGCGATCGTCGCGATGGTACACAGCGTAACGCGCGGTGAGAACGCCGCGGCGCCGGCGGTCGATACCGCGGTTCTATCGGGCGGGTGTTTTCAGAATGCGATACTTCTCGAAGAAGTGAGCCGGCGCTTGAGAGCGAGCGGATTTCACGTGCTCATGCAAGCGCGCGTGCCCAGCAACGACGGCGGGATCGCGCTTGGACAGGCCGCGATCGGCGCGGCGACAGTACTCGGCAGAAGCGAAGGTGTCATATGTGTTTAGGTATTCCGGGGCGCATCGTTGCGCTCGATCCGCAGCAGCCGAGTCTCGCGACCGTCGACGTCAGCGGTGTACGCCGCAACGTAAACATCGCATGCATCGTGAACGAAGCGCAAACGCGCGAATCGTGTCTGGGCGCTTGGGTCCTCGTTCATGTGGGCTTCGCGATGAGCCGGATCGACGAAGCCGAAGCCGCGCAAACGTTAAAAATCCTCACCGAACTCGGCGAAGCGCAAGCCGAGATTGCCGCGATGCGCGCGAGCGGTGCGGCATGAAGTACGTCGACGAGTTTCGCGACGGTGCCAAAGCCGCATATCTGATCGACGCCATCAAGGCGCTGGTGCCGCGGCTCCCGGTCGTTGCCGGCCGCCGGTTGCAAATCATGGAAGTTTGCGGCGGACACACCCATGCGATTTTCCGTTACGGTATCGAACAGATGTTGCCGCCCGAGATCGAACTCGTGCACGGCCCGGGCTGTCCGGTCTGCGTGTTGCCGATGGGCCGCGTCGATGATTGCGTTGCGCTCGCCGAAGCGCCGAACGTAATTTTTACAACGTTTGGTGACGCGATGCGCGTGCCCGGCTCAAAGAAGAGTTTGTTGCAAGCCAAAGGCGACGGCGCCGACGTGCGGATGGTGTACTCACCGCTCGATGCGCTTGCAATCGCACGCAAGAATCCCAGCAAAGACGTAATCTTTTTCGCGCTGGGCTTCGAGACCACGATTCCATCGACCGCGCTGACCGTGTTGCAAGCGCAAGCCGACGGTATGACGAACTTTTCTCTGTTTTGCAATCACATTACGATCATCCCGACCATGCGCGCGATTCTTGAATCCGGCGATCTTCAACTTGACGGTTTCATCGGTCCGGGGCATGTCAGCATGGTCATCGGCACGCACCCCTACGACTTCATCGCCGCCGAGTTCGGGAAGCCGATCGTCGTCGCCGGTTTCGAGCCGCTCGACGTCTTGCACTCGATTTGGATGGTCGTCGAACAACTCGCCGACGGTCGCGCGGAGGTTGAGAATCAGTACGCGCGCGTCGTGCCGTCGGCCGGTAACGCACAAGCGATCGCCGCCGTCGAGCGCGTCTTCGAGTTGCGTGACTTCTTCGAGTGGCGCGGGTTAGGCTCGATCGGTCATTCGGGTGTAAAAATGCGCGACGCGTTCGCGGCCTTCGATGCCGAGCGACGCTTCCCGGTGCCGGGTTTGCGCGTACTCGATCCGGCGCAGTGTCAGTGCGGCGAGGTGCTCAAAGGCGTGCTCAAACCGTGGGAGTGCCGCATCTTCGGCACCGCTTGCACGCCGACCACGCCGCTCGGCGCACTCATGGTTTCGTCGGAAGGCGCGTGCGCGGCGTACTATCAATACGGCGGCGTGCGAGAACGCGTCGGCAGCGCATGAACGGCACGCTCGTGCCTCACCGCGCGCGTCCATTGGCAACCGTTGCCGTGCCGACCGTAACGCTCGCCCACGGTGGCGGCGGCAAAGCGATGCGCGATCTCATCGACGACGTGTTCGTGCGCGTCTTTGCGAACGACGCGCTGCGCACGCTCGACGATCAAGCGCGCTTTGACCTGTCGGCGTTGACCGCGCTGGGCGACCGGCTGGCGTTCACGACCGATTCCTATGTCGTCGATCCGCTGATTTTCCCCGGCGGCGATATCGGCACGCTAGCCGTCTGCGGCACGGTCAACGATTTAGCCGTCGGCGGTGCAATCCCACTGTACCTCACCTGCAGTGCGATCATCGAAGAGGGTTTGGCGGTCGACACGCTGCGCGACATCGCACGTTCGATGGCGCGAGCGGCGCGGGCGGCAAACGTGCAAATCGTCACCGGCGATACCAAAGTGGTCGAACGCGGGGCATGCGACAAGCTGTTTCTCAATACGGCCGGAATCGGTGTGATTCGGACGGGCATCAAGCTCGATGCCGCTGCCGCGCGGCCCGGCGACGTGGTGCTCGTCAACGGTTATCTCGGCGATCACGGCGCAACGATCATGGCGGCGCGCGGCGATCTTGCGATCGATACGCCGCTGCAAAGCGATTGCGCACCGCTCGCCGAGTTGATCGATGCATTGTTGCTCGCAGCACCGGGCACGCGCTTCATTCGTGACGCGACGCGCGGCGGAATCGCCAGCGTGCTCAACGAGATTGCCGTCGCCTCGAATGTTGCAATTGCTATCGATGAAGCAAATACACCGCTGCGCGACGCAGTGCGCGGCTTTTGCGAGATTCTCGGTCTCGATCCGCTCTATCTGGCGAACGAAGGAAAGATCGTTGCGATCGTTCCGCAACCCGAAGCTGATGCGGCGCTTGCCGCACTGCGCGCGCATCCGTACGGGGCCGACGCCTGCGCGATCGGACAGATCGCCGTTAACGGCGTGCGCGGTCGCGTGATCATGAAGACAATGTTCGGCGGCAGCCGCATCGTCGATATGCTCGTGGGCGAGCAACTGCCGCGAATCTGCTGAGGACGCTGCCGTGCACGAACTGAGCATCACGCAAAACATCGTCGCGCTCGTGAGCGAACGCAGCGGCAACCGGCGCGTGAAGCGGATCACGCTCGAAATCGGTGCCAATGCCGCGATCGTTCCGGCGTCGATCGAATTCTGCTTTCGCATCGTTGCTGCCGGCACGCCGTGTGATGGCGCCCGGCTCGAAATCCGCACTGTTGAAGGACGCGCACGCTGCCGCAGTTGTACGAGCGAATTCGCGCTGTTGCGCTTGGGTTCGGCTTGTAACTGCGGTTCGTACGATCTCGAACGTTTGCAAGGCGGAGAACTCAACATCAAAGAGATGGAAATCGAGGCGGCTTAACGATGTGCACGACTTGCGGCTGTTCCGACGGCTCCACCGTTACGCTTGTCGACATGACGACGGGTACCGCCCTGCATCATCACGGCGACGGTGTGCTGCACAACCACGCCGCCGATGATGAAGCGCGCGCTCGGACGCATCACGACTCGCATCGCGACGCATCGCAAACGTTGGTGCGCGACGCCGACTGGCAGAACCGGCAACGTGTCGAGCCGTCTCCGTCCGATGCGACGGACGGTCATGGTTCGATCGTCAGTCTCGAAGTTGCGGTGTTGGCAAAGAATGAAGCGCTTGCCGAACGCAATCGCGCTTGGTTCGCGACGCGCGAAATCATCGCACTCAATCTCGTTAGCTCACCCGGCTCGGGTAAGACGACACTTCTGGAACGTACTATCCGTGACTGCGGCACCGAACTCGGCATAACGGTCATCGAAGGCGATCAAGCAACGGCGCGTGACGGCGAGCGCGTGCGCGCAGCGGGCGCGCGCGCCGTTCAAGTAAACACCGGAACGGGCTGTCATCTCGAAGCACGGATGATCGCCGACGCGCTCGGCGTTCTACAGCCTCAACCGGGTTCGGTTCTCATCGTTGAAAATGTCGGCAATCTGGTGTGCCCGGCACTTTTCGATCTCGGTGAGCGCGCGAAGGTCGCGATCATCTCCGTTACCGAGGGCGACGACAAACCGGAAAAATATCCGCACATGTTTGCCGCATCCGAACTGCTGATCGTCAACAAGATCGATCTCTTGCCGTACGTTGATTTCTCAGTTGACCGCTGTACCGCTGCGGCGCGCGCTCTTCGACCGGACGTGACGGTTATCGAACTGTCGGCGCGCACCGGTGAAGGGATGAACAGCTGGTACGATTGGATTCGCGCCCAGCGGCTCGCACGGGTGTGAGCGATTCCGATTCGGCGGATAAGACCGGCCCGCCGGATCCGATCGACGCGCGCGCAAACAGTGCAAACGACCCGAGCGCTGTTCTGCCGGAATTACGGCTGAACGTCAGCCTGCCGGGTTTTCGTGCGTATCGGGAGTTAGGTTACGGGGCGCTCGCGCGTCAACTCGGCATCCCGGATCGACAGCTGACGGGCCATTGGTGCAGCCGCTGCGAAGGCATTTGGTTCGGTTACTTACTCGAAGTCGAATGCCCGCAGTGCGGTAGTCGTACGGGCTAAGTGCAATTACAGCATCGGGGTAGCCGTCGGCGAAGCTCCGGGCGCGGCTGACGGTGACGGCGAGTCGGTCGGCGCCGGGCTGGCCGGCATCGCTGAACCGACCGGAACCGGCACGGGGCTCATCGTGCCGGGGGTTCCGGTCGCTGCCGGCATGGCTGCTGCTGCCGGAGTCGTGATGACGAGCGGCACGGCATTTTTCGCTTCGTCGGGAAGGACGACGACGTTTGCCGGATCGTTGTACTTCGTATATTTCATCGTCATCATACCGTTCGTGCACGTACGCATGAGATACGATTTCTTATCGTACGTGCACACGAGGTTCGACGCGGCTTGTTGAATCATCGGTGTAGCGGTCGCAGGAGTGGGCGTATCGATTTTTATGACCCCGACCGTTACGCCGTTTTCTTGACGGTCGGCCAGCGCCGTACTGTGTGCCTGCTTCATCATATTCGCGATATCGAGCGCTTGTTGCGGACGATGTTGCAAATCAACCGTAGTCTTTTGCCAGCCGACCGCCGGCGAGTTGATGTAGACGGTGTTGCCGACAAAGTATGTCTCCATCGTCATGCGCCCCATGTTCATTTCGCTTTTAAATGCCATCGGGCGCACCACCGTTATGGTTCCGCCGACACCGGTCGTCCCGTTAAATTGCATGACGATGACAAATGAATTTATGGCCTTAGCGGCCGCGGCGATCTTCGTGCTTATCGACGACGCATCGTCTGCATAGGCCGGGGAAGACAAGGCAAAACATGCGGCGGCAATCGCCGTCAAACGAGCTACGTTCATACGCGCTGCTTCGCCCGCAAAGGCGTTCGCCCCGTTACTCGGCGGCCGTCACGCTTTGATTGCCGGGCGTCGCGAGGCGGAGCGGTTGCACTGCTGCGCGATGCCGAGGTCGTGTAAGCCGTTGCGTGCTACATGACCGGATGCAATCTACCAATGCACGGATTGAGTTCGAGTTTGTGCGCGCGACGGAAGCTGCGGCAATCGCTTCGGCGCTGCTTGTTGGTCGCGGGGACAAAAACGGCGTCGATCAAGCCGCGGTCGATGCCATGCGCGAGGTGCTAGGCGATGTCGACGTCGACGGCACGGTCGTCATCGGCGAAGGCGAAAAAGATGAAGCGCCGATGTTATATATCGGCGAGGCGCTCGGGACCGGCGATGGGCCGGCGGTCGATATTGCGGTCGACCCAATCGACGGTACGACGCTCGCTTCGCGGGGCGGTCCCGGCGCGATTTCCGTCGTGGCGGCAGCGCGCCGCGGGACGCTGTTCAAAACGCGCATTCCGTATATGGATAAGCTCGTCGTCGGCCCGGCCGGCGCGGGACGCATTTCGCTGGATCGCCCGCTGCGTGAAAATATACGAGCACTCGCCGATGCGATGCAGCGACCGGTCAGCGAAATAACCGTTGCGATGCTCGACCGGCCGCGCAACGACCATCTCGTGCGTGAAGCGCGGACGGCCGGCGCGCGAATCCGCTTATTTACCGACGGTGATGTAGCAACGGCGATCATCGCCGTTTTGTCGGAACGAACGCGAATCGACATGCTCGCCGGAATAGGCGGCGCACCCGAGGGCGTCGTTACCGCTTGCGCCGTGAAAGCGTTGGGCGGCGACATGCAAGGACGGCTATGGTTACGCAACGATGACGACGCAGCATTTGCCGTTGCCGAAGGCATCGATCCGGCGCGCACCCTGTGCCTGGACGACTTGTGCGCCGCCGATGGTGCGATACTCGCGGCGACCGGCGTAACCGACGGTGAACTGCTAACCGGCGTCCGATTTGAAGCCGGGATCGCGTTTACGCAGTCGATCGTGATTTCGGGCCTGACCCGGACGTTGCGGATGCTCGATTGCCAGCACTTTCCGGCGCGCTGAAACAGATGCGATTCGAACGGCGCGCCAAGCGGACCGTCTACAGCAATCCCTGGATCCGCTTCGAGGCGCATGACATCGTGCATCCCAATGGGACGCCCGGCGAGCATGGACTTGTTATTAATCCGCCCGCGAGTGCCGTCGTCGTTTACGACGCCGGCGACGTGTATTTCACTCGTCAGGCACGCTTTGCCGTCGACGCGGTGATACTCGAAATTGTCAAAGGCGGCTCTGAAGCCGGTGAATCGGCGCTCGCCGCCGCGCAGCGCGAGACGCGCGAAGAGCTCGGCTTCGAGGCCGCGCGGTGGGATGCACTTGGCTTTGCTTACGAATTACCGTCGATCGTGCAACATCGCGTTGCGTTATTTCTCGCCCGCGACCTGACGCACGTCGCAACGCAGCTCGAACGCGTCGAGTCGATCGAAACCGTTCGCCTGCCGTGGGATGCCGCAATGTCGGCAGTCTATGACGGCACGATCGACGACGCTGTAACCGGTCTTGCCCTGATGCGCGCAGCGCATCTGCTCGCGCAGACGTGACCGTTCGCTCGATGTGGAAGCCGCCAAGCGGAATTCCCGTGCGCCGAACCGCAGTCTAGCGTTTCATTATCGACGAAAAGCGAAGGAGCGATTGACGGGTGAACGAGCGAGAATTAGCCGGCGAGTCGAACGAAGCCGGTGGGCTGGTCGATAGCGTTTACGCTTTACGCCAAGCAGCAATCGACCACGGTCTTGCGCTTGCCAAGTTGCAAGCCAGTCCATCGACTATCGCTCGTGATGAACTGCTCGATACACAAATTACACTTGAGGAGAAGACTGCCGCTGCAATCGAGGAATGCGGCGATGCGAAATAAATGGCAGAAGTTAAGATTCTCCGGTTCGATCGCTCGCTGAGGCCGCTGCAACTCGCGGACCGCGCTTGTATAAGCGCACCAACGTGCCCCCATCCTCGAACGTTACGCGATCCATAAGTTCGCGCATGATCGTGATGCCGAAACCTCGGACCGACAACGGATCTCGCCGCGGAACCTTTTCAACGTCGAAACCCGGGCCCCGATCGTGGACTGAAATAAGCAATCCGTGCCCGTCGTAAGCGCAGGTGACTACAATCGACCCGAGGTTGCGCGCTCCATGCTCGACGGCATTGGCCAATGCTTCGCCGGCAGCAAAAACGACATCGCTCAGCTCAACAGACGTAAAGCCGCAGAGGCGGGCATAATCGGCGACCGCGCATCGCGCTTGATGCACAGAACTGGGCGCGCCACGAAAACGGGCACAGTACGCATTCACTTATCATGCTTCTCCATCAGACTGTATTTTAAACTTCCTGATGCGGTAGGTCTGAAATCTTGTGCGCTACTTACAAAGCAGAACGTCAGTTCTACATACGCCCGAATTCGGTCCATGTTATCGGTTGGAGGCAACGCGTGAAGCGCCTCATGCGCTAAACTATTTAGCGTTCTTCGCCGCGGCCGCAATCGTGCAAGGTTTTTAGACTGCAGCCACATTGGCACGAACGAGCGATCGCGTCGGCACAACCGGCGCCGATCTTTGGCGTTGATGACGTGCATCCTGCCGCACACAGCGCACAAAGACGATCGGGGACGGGAGTTCAGTAAATATTCTCATCGCGCGACGAGCCGGTGTTGCCGCCGGTCGCACGATCGACGATCAAGGTATCGAAGATCGCATTGCAGCGCTCGCCCGTGAGACCCGGAGATGCCGAGAGATACGCAGACCGCTTAATGACGGACTAGTGGTCGTTGCGTCGTGGCTCGCGCAATCGGGCCTCGTTTGCCGGCAACGGCAGGAACTCACCGCTGACGGGATTGAGCTCCGCGCGCTCCGTATGGAAGACGTGCGTCGCGCGGCCGGCTTACGAACGGACGGCAGCGTACGAGGTGACATCTCTCCGTTCGGACTTCGTCGAGCGAACGCTAAACGAAGACCCTAGCGGCAGAGAACGACCAGAGCTTGGAGCTTGCAGATACGAATGGGCTCGGCGATCGATGTAGAGCAACAACGGGCGCTTGAGTTGCGCGACGCGCAAATCAAAGCGGGACAGCTTTTCGACGAAGTGCAGCGCCGCGGTCTCATTGCGCCGGGCGCCACGGAGAAGAGCGTCAACGATGCGATCTTTGCGCTCGCTCAACAGCTGTTCGACATTTCAACGTACTGGCACAAGCGGATCGTTCGCGCCGGAGTCAACACGCTGACTCCGTATGCAAAGAATCCGCCGAACCGCACGATCGGCAACGACGACATCGTGTTCCTCGATTTCGGTCCCGTGTTCGAGAACTGGGAGGCGGATTTCGGTCGCACGTTCGTCATCGGCGACGACCCGCTCAAGCTCAAGCTGCAGCATGACGTCGGCCGAGCCTTCGCAGCCGGAAAGCAATACTTTAACGAGCATCCGACGCTGACCAGTCGCCAACTTTTTCGCTACGCATGCGACTTAGCGGCAAACGACGGCTGGGAATTCGGCGGACCGATTGCCGGACATCTCATCGGTCACTTTCCTCACGAGCGCATAGCCGGTGATAGGATTTCGCTGTACATCCATCCCGAAAACGACACGATTTTGCGGTCGGCCGACGCACGCGGCAACAAGCGCCACTGGATTTTTGAGATCCACTTCGTCGATCGCTTACACCGGATCGGCGGTTTCTATGAGGAACTGCTCACGCTGTGATGCAAGCTGCTCCGGCCGCGGCTGTCGTCAGCGCCGCCTACGGTTGGACCGCCGGCGTCGGCATCACGGCCGGTGGCACGGTCTTTTGCAACCACAAGTTCTCGGGTTGATCGAGAGCCGCGTTGATCCAGCGCGACCAGACGAAAAGTGCATCGGACAGCCGGTTGATATACCGAACGACGTCGGCTGAGACCGGATCGTTATCGTTGAGGGTGGTTAGTAAGCGCTCGGCGCGGCGGCAGACGGTTCGCGCTTGATGCAAAAATGCGCCGGCATACGCGCCGCCCGGATGGATAAAATGCGCGAGTGCCGCCAGATCGAGCGAGGCTTCATCGATCGCCCGTTCAAGCGCCAGCGCGTCGCTCTCGGCGACGAGCGGCATGCCGTCCCAGCGATCTTGCTGCAACGTGGCCAGTTCGCTGCCGACGTTGAAAAGGACATCTTGCGTCCAAGCGAGCCACTCATCGAGCCGCGTCGCAACGGCGTTCGCACGCGCCGCATCCTGCACCGGGCGCCGGCGTCCAACGTCAGTCAGCGCCGTCCGGGCGAGACCGATCACGCTCGAAAGTTCGTCGATCGTCCCATAGGTTTCAATCCGCAGCGCGTTCTTTTTGACGCGTTGACCGCCGACGAGCCCGGTCGTGCCGTCGTCGCCGCTGCGCGTGTAAATTCGCGTGTACTTTGCCATGCATCGGCGGCGTTCGCCGCAGCGCGCGAAGGACGCTTTTCGGCCTCTGCGAACCCAGGTCAGTTGACCATGATCAAGGACGAAGAAACACCCGCGAAGACGCCGTTTGTTAAGGAGATTCCGCGCAAAGCCGACGATCTGAGCGAGTGGTATCAAGCCGTCTGTTACAAAGCCGAACTCGTTTCACTCTCACCTGTCCGTGGTTGCGTCGTCCTGCGCCCGTATGGTTTTGGTTTATGGGAGCGTCTGCAGAGCGAACTCGACCGGCGCTTCAAAGATACCGGTCACGAGAATGCGTATTTCCCGTTGCTGATTCCCGAATCGCTGCTCGCGCGCGAAGCCGAACATGTCGAAGGCTTTGCGCCCGAAGTTGCGTGGGTAACGCAGGGCGGAAACGAAAAGCTGACCGAACGGCTGGCGATTCGGCCGACCTCCGAGGTCATCATCGGCACGATGTATGCCGAATGGGTGCAATCGTACCGCGACCTGCCGATTCTCATCAATCAGTGGGCGAACGTCATGCGTTGGGAAAAGCGCACGCGGCCATTTCTGCGCACGCTCGAATTTTTATGGCAAGAGGGCCATACGGCGCACGAAACGCGCGAAGAAGCCGCCGCTGAAGTTGCTCAAATGCTCGAAGTCTATCGCGAAGTTGCCGAAGACGTCGTCGGCGTACCGGTTTACAAAGGCGAAAAGAGTGCCGCCGAACGCTTTGCGGGTGCCGACCATACTTATTCGATCGAGGCCCTCATGCCGGACGGCAAAGCGCTGCAAGCCGGAACGTCGCATGAACTCGGTCAGAATTTTGCCCGTGCCTACGACATCACGTTCGCCGCCCGCGATCAAACGCAGCAGCATGCCTGGACAACATCGTGGGGCATGTCGTGGCGTATGCTCGGCGCGCTCATCATGGTGCACGGCGACGATCAAGGCTTGCGCATCCCGCCGAAAATGGCGCCGATCGAAGTCGTGCTCGTGCCCATCAAGCGCGGTGAAAGCACGCAAACGCTCGACTTCGCCAAGCAATTGCAAGCGCGGTTGCGCTCCGAGTTCCGGGTGAAACTCGACGAGCGCGATCTGCGGCCGGGCAACAAATATGCCGACTGGGATCTGCGGGGTGTCCCGGTGCGCATCGTGATCGGTGAACGCGATCTTAGCGACGATAAGGTGACGCTCGTGCGGCGCGATTACGCGCCGAAAACCGAGGGTCGAGAAATGATCGTCGCGACAAGTGAAATTGCCGCGACGCTGCGGACGCTGCTCGTCGACATTCAAGCCAATCTTTACGCCCAAGCGCGCACGTTTCTTGCCGAACATACGCTCGCGCCGGCCACCCACAATGAGTTCATTCAGAAAGCCAAAGCGCGCGCCGGCATGCTCGACATTCCTTGGTGCAACCGGCCGGCGTGCGAGGCTGCCGTGAAGGAAACAACGAGCGCGACGACGCGCAATTTGCGTCAACCCGCTCGGGGACCGATATGTCTTGCTTGCGGTGAACCCGCAACGGTGCAAGCATACTTCGCGCAAAGTTATTAACTTCGCAGCGTTCGTGCTCGGCGTGACGCTCAGCGGTCCGGCCCGCACTGCCGATATCGAGATGCGGGCGACGGCGCGTGCCCGCGGCACCGATCACGTGACGGCCGTCGCCATCGGCCGAGCCGTGTTGGCCCAACCGTTCGCCGCGCAGATCACGCGCATTCGGTGCGAAAAACTCGGCTCTCACCGGATCTGCGGGATCGTGCTATCGGGCGTGAAATTCAAACGCGCGTTGGACCGGCGTGGCTTTTTAGCCGAGGTGAGCGGTATCATTCGCACGGCTTTTGCGCTCGCGCCGCTCGAAGAAGTCGATCTCTGGACGACCGTTCCGCTCGATGCCGGCAAAGGCGTCGTGGTAAGCGGCGATCTCGCGGCGGCGACTTCGGCGACCGTGTTCGCCATTACGGTACCGCGGGCGGCGATCGGGCGCTTGAACGATCGGCTCGCAAGCGGTCGCGATGTGTTCTGGGACTCGGCATTTGCCGACGCGCTTGCGCAGGGAGCTCCGCAATGATTCGATCGACCACGTTGCCCAGCGGCGTTCGCGTGCTGACCGAAGCGATGCCGCACGTTCGTTCGGCAACGATCGGCATTTGGGCCGATGTCGGTTCGGCGGCCGAACCGCCGGAGCGGCGCGGTGTTTCACATCTCGTCGAGCACATGCTCTTTAAGGGAACGCAGCGGCGAACTGCCCAGCGTATCGCGCAGGAGATGGACGGAATCGGCGGCGAGATCAACGCCTTTACCGATAAAGAATCGACATGCTATTACGCGCACGTGATGGATCGGCACTTGCCGATTGCCGTCGACGTGTTAGGCGATATGTTTCTGCATTCGCGCTTCGATCCGGACGACTTACGGAAAGAGCAGCAAGTCGTGCTTGAAGAGATTCGCATGTACGACGATTCGCCCGATGAAATGATCCACGATCTGTTCACCCGGACCATGTGGGGCGGGTCGCAATTAGGCGAACCGACGATCGGATACGCCCAGACCGTCACCGCGCTCGTCAGCGACGATTTGCGCGGCTGGATGCAGCAGCGCTATGCGCCGCAGACCGTTTTAGTTACTGCGGCGGGAAATCTCGAGCACGACGCCGTCGTCGAACTCATCAGCGGAGCGTTCGAGGGATTTGCGGGCCGGGCGGCGAGCCCGGTCGCCGACCGCCCGCAGCCGACGCCCGGCATCTGCGTGACGTACAAAGAGACCGAACAAGCGTATGTGATGCTTGGTTCGCGCGGCTTGGGTTTGCGTGACGAAGATCGCTACGCGCTCTCGGTGCTCGATACGATCATCGGCGGGGGAATGTCGAGCCGGTTATTTCAGGAAGTGCGCGAGAAACGTGGCTTAGCGTATAGCGTTTATTCATTTCAGCAGGGCTATCGAGAAGCGGGGCTTTTCGGCATTTATGCCGGGACGTCGCCCGAGCGCGCTCAAGAGTGCATCGACGTGATTTGCGCGGAACTCGATGCCGCGCTCGGCGGGGTGACCGACGCCGAGGTCGCACTTGCACGCGAACATCTCAAAGGCAATCTTACCTTAGCGCTCGAGAGCACGTCGAGTCGCATGATGCGCTTGGGCCGCAACGAGCTCGTCTACGGCCGTCAAGTGTCGGTTGAAGAGCTCGAACGGCGCATCGACGGCATCGATACCGCCGCGGTCGGGCGCATTGCCGAGGTCGTTTTAGCGCCGCAAACGCGCGGGCTGTGCGTGCTCGGGCCGTTGACCGAAGATTCAATTCGGTTTACGCCGCGACGCGCGGCGTAACGGGCGGCGTGGATTGGCACGCCGTCTTTGCCGGTCAACTGATCGTTGCAATGATTTTAAACTGCGTGACGCAAGCAATTCAGATCGGTGCTTACGCGGCGCGATATGCCGGCGTCGTTACCGGGCGCATTGCTACGGCGATCTCGCTCTTTAGCTTATTCGTTACGGCCAGCCGCTTAGCATCATTATTTTTAACGCCGTCTTTGGGGGCGATCGCCGACAACACCGCTCGCTCGGCGATCATGGCGCACCGGACCATCGTCGCGCCCGAACTCGCCGCGCGCTTCGACGTCCAGATGCGCTTGATCGTCGCTAGCGGGACGCTCGGCATTGCGCTCGGTGCAATCCTCATGCCGCTTTTTCTCATGCTCTTCACGCGCGGTATCAAGTCGTTCGAGCGGCACGGTTCGATTCCGCGCGGCCTCCTGCGGCTGCTCGATCCGCGCGTCCTCATCGGACTCGCACGCGCAACGACGATTCCGCCGCCGTCCCGGCTGTTGAGCTTTCCACTCAAAGCCGTTCCGCGCCAGCTGCTTATCGCCAACATGGTGCTCATGGGTGTCTATGCCGTCGGCGTGGTGGCAGCGTATTATGCGAGCATTCTCGTACTCGATGCGCGTACGACCGCGACCGGGCTTTCGGGCTTGGTTAATGGCGTCGGCACGATCGCTTTTTCCGTGTTCGTCGATCCGACATCGGCGTATATCGTCGATCAAACCGTTCGCGGCGAGCGGCCGCGCGACGACGTGCGAGCGATGATTTTCTGGCTGATCGTCACCGCCTTCATCGGAACCATCCTCGCGCAGTTGATCCTGCTTCCGGCCGCGCAGTATATCGCTGCTGCCGCCCAAGCATTCACGCACCCGCCCGACATCTTCGCTCATCTACCGGGGATCAAGCGTTGAACGTCGCGCGCCGAGCGTTCCTTCGTCAGCAGCCTTGCAAGCTTCGGATCGACAAGGGAGAGAACCGGTACATGAGGGCGATGTTGCGCGTAGCCGTTGTTGCGGCTCTCGTGCTGACGCAAAGCGGTTGTGCAACCGGTGTTGCGCACTGGATCGCGCAAACGCGCAACCATCAGGGCGACGTCGCGCTCGTTCACGGCAACGATCCCGACGCGTCCGAGGCATATGAGTTAGCGCTTAAAGTCGAGCCGCATAACGAGCACGCGCGAACCGGCTTCGTCAGCGTGCAGTTACGGATCGCCAAGGATCTCTTCACGCTCTCGAAATTCGATGACGCCATAGCGGCGTTAGCCCTGGCCGCCAAATACTCACCGGATGATGACCGCATTACCGCCTTGCGATCGCAGCTCGAACAAGCGCAAATCAAGCGCGATATCGTTATCTCAAATTTCCCCTCGTTCAAAGAGACCAGTACGAATATCCGCCGCTCTTTTGCCGGCGTAAAGCGTTCGACCGAAACAATCGGCACGTCGATCGCGCGCTTCGAGTACACGTACGATACGAATGACTTGACGCTTGCAATCCAGCAGAGTTACGAACTCAACGCGGAGATTGCACGCGATACGACGCGACTCATCAACTTGCGGCAGCTCGCCGAATCCGGCGCGCCGGAATCGAAAGCGGCCGATAGTCTTGCTCCGCCGGCGTCGCTGTTGCCGTTGCCCTAGCCGCGCGCGGTCCGACGCCGTCGTGCGCTCTAAATTCAAGCCGCCGGTCCGCCGACAAGCAATACGTGGCTACCAGTCTCATGCCGTCGCCGCTTCGTTTCGCGGCCGTCAATGCGATATGCTTTGGGCTCTTAGCCTGCGGCGTGATCTTCGCGGCAATGTTGTCGGCGGTGTGGTTGAGCGGCGTGACGGCGATGGTAGCCTTTGGCGTCGCCGTTGCGTTTGCCGAGCACAGCCTGCGCGGCGGGCGCGGTGCACTAAGCGTAGCGGCGGCGAGCGTTGCACAGCGGGAGGACGGCGCCCGGAAAGACGCTGCACAATTGCGGTCCGCCCGCGAGCGGATTGCCCGGCTTGAGGCACTCCTTGAAGCCGCCGGCCGGCCCGCGCTGCTTATCGGATCCGACGGCACGCTCGAACCGGGCAATGCCCTCGGCGCCGCTTTGCTCGATACAACGGATTTCAATGCGACCGCTTCACGTCGTGCACTCGGCGGCCGGCTCTACGCGCGTGAAGGGTCAGCCGGCGCGTATCAATGGTGGGACGACGTCACCGCCCTCCAGTCCGTACGCGACAGCTTGGAGCACTCCGGCGCCGGCGGACTCGCGGCGCGGTCGACCGATCTCGTTCCGGGGTCGATGCTCGACTCGCTCGTCGCGGCACTCGACGAGACGCTCGCAGCGGTACGCACTGAAGCCGAGCGCGAACGGCACTTGGCGCTTACGGGTCGCGCCGATGTGGCCGCGGAGCAAGTATTGGCCGGGCACGACGAGATCGATCGGGCGCAAACGCTCATCGCCGATGCCATCGCGCATCTGCTCGCAAGCTTTACGGGCTTAGAACAAAAGGTCTGCCGGCAACGCGATATCGCTGCCGCGCTTGCAACAAATACAGCCGCGGCCGAACGATCCGCTAGCGGTGAAGTTGACTCCGTCGATGCGTTCATCCGCGTTGTCGAACGGACGTTTGGCCAATTGATCGATGAAGGCTCGCAGTTGTCTAAATTAGCCGTCGATATGACCGGCTCAATGGATCACATCGGACAAAGTATGTCGCAGCTCGTCGAATCGTTTAGCGAAGTCGAGCGTATTGCCGAGCAAACGAATCTGCTTGCACTCAATGCCGCGATCGAAGCGGCGCGAGCCGGGTCGGCCGGACGCGGCTTTGCTATCGTTGCAGCGGAGGTCGGCAAACTCGCGACGCGTTCGACGACCTTGAGCAACTCCGTACGCCAGCTCATCACGGCGATCCGGCGCGACCTGACGCAAGCTCGAGCCGGCATGTCCGCCGTCGTCACGCAAGATGACGAGTACCGGCGCAGTTCGCAAACGACGCTCAAGCATATCTTCGATGGCGGACGGCGCGTGCAGGAGCAGACGTCGTCGGCGCTTTTGGCGCTGAGCGCCAATGCCCAGGAGGTCAGCACCGACGTTCGGGACGCCGTGATCAGCTTACAATTTCACGACCTCACCTCACAGCTTCTAGCGCACACGCGGCAACGTTTTACGGTTTTGCAGTCGGTCATCGAGGGAACCGCCGAGGTGCCCGAATTGCGCGCGATTAGCGCGGTCTCGCAACACTCGATGGCCTCGGGCGGCATCGAACTATTTTAGCTCGCGAGATCGGCGTTTTAGTCGTCGACGATTCGGCACTCATTCGGACGCTGATCTCGGAGATCGTCAACGCGGAGCCCGACATGCACGTGATCGGCGTGGCGAGCGATCCATACGACGCACGCGAAAAAATCAAGGCGCTCGACCCCGACGTGGTGACGCTCGATGTCGAAATGCCGCGCATGAGCGGGCTCGAGTTCCTCGAGCGGCTCATGCGGCTGCGGCCGACGCCCGTTGTAATGGTGTCGTCGCTAACGGCGGCCGGCGCGACAACGACCTTGCGCGCACTCGAACTCGGAGCCGTCGACTTCGTGCTCAAACCTGCCATCGACGTTACCGGCGGGTTGCTGCTTCTGGCCGCAGATTTGACCGAGAAGATCCGCGCTGCGGCCATTGCGAAGGTCCGCCGCTATGCCGAGGAGCCGGTTTCGCGCAGCGTCGCGACGCTCGTGCCGCCGCTCGCATCGCACCCTGCATTGCGATCCGACGATTCGATCATCGCAATCGGCGCATCGACCGGCGGAACCGAAGCACTCAAAGATCTCCTCGTTCGCCTGCCGCGCAACGCACCGCCGATCCTCGTAACGCAGCATATGCCGCCCGGTTTCACCAAAAGCTTTGCCGACCGGCTCGATCGGCTGTGCGAGATCGACGTTTGCGAAGCGACATCCGGCCAGCGGTTACTGGCCGGCCATGCCTACATTGCGCCGGGGTCGGCGCACTTGCTCGTCAGCCGGCGCGGAACCGCCGGCTATACGTCGCTCAGTGATGGACCGCCGGTGAACCGGCACCGTCCCTCGGTCGACGTGTTGTTCGGTTCTGCCGCGCACACATACGGCAAGCGCGCAATCGGCGTCCTGCTCACCGGGATGGGCCGCGACGGCGCCCCAGGGATGGCCGAACTGCACGCAGCCGGAGCCTATACGATTGCCCAAGACGAAGCGAGTTGCGTCGTTTTCGGCATGCCCAAAGCAGCCATCGAACTCGGCGGCGTTTCGAAAGTTGCAGCGCTGCCGCAGATCGCCGAGTTGTTGATGCGGCGCGTCGGCATCGCCGGTTAACCCGGCAGCGTGCCGGCTTTTTCATCCCGCCGGAAGCGCTGCCAGCGCGCTTCGGCACCCGGCAAAAGCGCGCCGTAATCGGTACGGTAAACCGGCCAGCGCTTCGTTTCTTGCACCGGGAAACGCGCGAGCCATGCATAGAGTTCGACATTCTGCCGCAAGCGTTTGTGCTCGACGGAAATAAAGTAGCGCGCGCCTTTGCGAATGGCACTTTGTTCGTCGAACGGCGTCCAGATATACGGGTCTTCCTGCCAGCCTTTGCGATCGATGTAATACAGAATCGACGGATCGTAATGGCCCATGACGACGAGCGTATTGCGCGGCAGCGTTGCATCGAGCGCGCGAGCGGCGCTGTAGTTCGGCTTACTGTAGACGTAATACGGCGCGATGAGCCGCCGGTCGATCGAGATCATTGCAATGTAGAGAAGCGCGGCAGCCGAGACGGCGATTTGCCAGCGCTTGTAACTACGGGCCGTCAGCCACAAGCGAAGCACGAGATTACCGCCGGCCAGCGCCGCGAGCGGCAGTACGAGATACATGTAGTAATCGACGCGTTCGACGGTGACGACGATGTAGACGTATAGCAGCGCTGCCGCTGCCCAGCCGTAGAGCACTGCGGCTTCGCGCCGGCGTAAGCGCAGAGCAAAGCCGGCGATGAGAAACGCCAGACCGAACGGCCCGAGCATCGTGCGCGCGAGCATCTTCAACGCGACGCCGATCGCAACGATTTTCGCGCGTAGCGCGGGGCCGGAATGCAGCGAGGCGACGAGCGCCGGCCAGACATGCTTTTGCGTAATGCCGCTGGCCCAATGCCACTCCGCATGCGCGTTTACGATTTTTCCGTACAGCGCGAGCGGAACGAGCGCGACGATCAGCAGCACGTATGTCTGCGGTCGCGTGAGCGTGGTGCGCCAGCCGAGCCGCACGATCGATACGGCGGCAATCGGAACGAGTGCCACCAGTGCGACGGGCTTGGCGAGAAACGCTGTCGCAAGCAGCAGTGCTGCCGGTGCGAGACCGCGCCATGAAGCGCGTTTTTCGTCCCACAGATACCGCGTGCATGCAGAGATCGCCGCGGTCAAAAAAAAGACCATCGTCGTGTCGGGCATGAACGTTCGCGAATAGTAGATCGCGCCGGGTAGTGCCGTATAGATCGCCGCCGCCGCTAAGCCGGCGACCGTCGAACCGAACAGCCAGCGCGCGAAGACGCCGGTGACGACGATCGTCCCGAGACCGAAGGCGACCGAGATGAGCCGGCCGATGCCCTCGTGCACGCCGACGATTTTGTAGGCGCAGGCCGCAAGAAACGGTACGATCTGCAATTCCAGTTCGACGTAATTCGGCGGCGGTCCATTATAGTCGGTCTGCGGATAGAAAATGTTCATTTGCAGCGTAGCGAAATTACGCGCGATCGCCGCCGTGTCGCCTTGACGCCAGCCCGGATGATCGAGAATCGGGCTATGAATGTTGCGTAAGCGTAGCAGCAGACCGGCAATGACGAAGCCCGTCATCGCCAACCACCAGAATGTTGTTTCGGTCGGCCGTTTAATCGACGTCGCGGAACGTCCAATACTTATTGACGAAAAAGTTTACGACGATTGCGCCGACCGTCGAGACAAACCACAATTTGTGCCCATGTCCCAAATACGGCTGGCCGAGCCACGAAATGACGAGTGCCACGCACAGCGCGCCGAGCGAAACGCTCATGAATTTGGCGCCTTCGCGGCCGGGGTGTGCGCCGGAGCGAAACGTCCACACGCGGTTGAGTAAGTAGTTCGAGATGCCGCCGCTTAAAAATGCCGCCGAATAGATGATGAAGTACTGCGGATTGGAGGCGTGATTCGGAACGACTCTTTGCAACACCGTAAAGACGATCAAATTCACGATGAAGCCCGACGCTCCGACGATCCCGAACTTGACGAACTGGCGCAAACCGCGATGCTGCAATGCGCGCGGACCGCGCCCGACCGAATCGGCCGCTGACGTGACCGTCGGAACCGTACTCATGCGACCCAGTACCAATCGGCGAAAAGCACGGTGTACAATCCTAAGACGGGGAGCGAAAACGCAACGATCGCATTGTTCGCACTCGGTCGCGCTCCCCATAGCGCAAACATGACGAACATCGGAAACAGCACGAGCGCGAAGCGCGGCATGCTCATCAGGCTCGAAGTCGACATCGGCACCAGAATCGACAGTGCCATGTAGACGGAATAAGACGGCCGGACGCGCCGGAAGCCGGCGATCAACGCGCCGACCATGAGCGCCGTAAACGCCACTTCGAGCACATTATTCACCGCGACTTGCGGTATGCTGGTATGGCTTATGAGCGTCACGGCATGCGCAACGCTTTGCCACGGTGGTGCGAGATGGCGGTTCCAATGCTTTTGGACGGTCGAGAAATACAACGGATCGCCGCGTAAAACCCACAGATACGCCATGTACGTCGCAAGTCCCAGCGGCACGAGGACGAGACCGATCGCCGGTCTCACTATGGCGGTGATCGGCGCTTTGAGCGCTTCTCTTAATGCCGCGCGCGGCGCCGGCGCGGCGGCGAAGACGGCGGTTAGCCACTCGATGAGGAACGGCGCGGCGAGCAGCACGCCTTCAACGCGCGTCAGTGCGGCGAAAAAACCGATGACTCCGGCCGCGATCCATTTGCGTTCGCGGATGTAGTAAAACGACGACACGGTGAGCGCGAAGAACAGCGACTCGCTATACACGGCTGAAAAGAAGACCGCGGTCGGAAAAATCGAGACATAAAAAGCGGCGCGATGCGCAACATGCCGGTCAAACTGGTGCTCGACGAGCTTGTAGAAGAAGAGCAGACCGCAAAAGCCGGCCGTACTCGAGATAAGCAGGCCGGCGACAAGATGATTCCCGGTCAACGCTCCGATCGCGCGGATTAGCAACGGATACAGCGGAAAAAACGCCATTTCCGTTCCCGAGTAACCGTTCGTTGCGATGCCGATATAATGTTCGGCATCCCAGCGGCCCCAAACGGCAAGCGCCGGATTCGTCGATGCGGCATAGTGAATTCCGGGGCGCTGGCCGACGACGACGGCCGCAATCTCCGCAATGACGATAATCGAAAGGCGCGAGACGACGAACGTCACCGCAACGTCGCGCACGGTGCGATTGAAAATTGCGGCGATAACGATCTTGATGAGCGCAAACAAACCCAGCGCAAAAGCCACGCTGCGGCCCGTTGCATTGGTTCCGAGCGGAAGCAGTAAGCCCGACCACATGACGATCAACGCCGTCCAGCTGATTGCGTCGTAGCGCAGCGCGCGTTCGTACGTCAAGCCGGTCCGGCGGGCAAAGTATGCCGAGAACAACTGCCAGACGCCGAGCGCTCCTGCGAACCCGGCGCTCAACGCGGCAAGGAAGCTTACTTCGAGAAAAGCAGCGCCGTGCTGCGCGCGAGAGATGAGCGCGTACCAGGCGAAGAAGCCGGTCGTTAATCCGCCCGCGCTGACCGCGCAGAGAGCGGGCCAGCCGGCGCGTTCGATAAGGACGCGCGGTGCAAGACGGACCGGCCCCCAAACGGCGGCGGTGTTCACGCTGTTCGTTTTGGTTTTGCTCCGGCCCAACGCCTGCAATAACGGCTCGACCGATAGAGCGCTGCGCGGCAGGAGGGGTTGAAGCAGGCTCGCGGCACGAACATGACCGGCCGTAACCGTCCGGTTCTCAAAACGTGTTCACCGATAGGGAGCGAAGCTGCAACGCCGGCGCTCCTCGCCCACGGAGTCTCCGCCCACACCATGCAAACCTCATTCGATCTCATCGTCATCGGCGCCGGTTCAGGCGGCTACGCCGCCGCCCGAACCGCCCGTGAACGTGGAGCATCGGTTGCAATCGTCGATCGCGGTCCGTTGGGCGGCTTGTGCATTTTGCGCGGTTGTATGCCGTCCAAGACGCTGATCGCAACGAGTGATGCGGCGTACGAAGTCGAGCACGCGGCCGAGCTCGGCGTGCATGCGGGGAAGGCGTTCGTCGACTTCCCGTTTATCATGGCGCGCAAACAAGAGATCATCGCCGGCTTTACCGACTACCGGATCGCGGGTATCGAGACGTTCCCGATCTTTCGCGGGGATGCGCGCTTCACATCGCCCACGGAGTTGACCGTCGGCGACGTTGTCTTGACCGGGCGCGCGTTCGTTATAGCGACGGGCTCAGTCGTCGCGCCGCCGGCCATTCCGGGCTTAGCTGCCGCCGGCTATATCGACAGCGACGGCGCTCTCGAGCTTGCCGTACCGCCGAAATCAATGATCATCTTGGGCGGCGGCTACGTATCGACGGAACTCGGCCAGTTCTTTGCCCGAACGGGAACTGCCGTAACGGTCGTCATTCGCTCGAATCAGCTGCTATCGGGTGAAGATACCGACGTCGGTGAAGCGCTGACGCAATATTTGCGAGAAGACGGCATTACCATTGAAACGGGTGCTCTCGTGCAGCGCGTGAGCGTCACGTCCGACGGCCGCAAAAGCGTTCACTTCGTGCGCGACGGCGTCGAATCGAGCGTCAGCGCCGACGAAATCTTTTATGCCCTCGGGCGCGTTCCCAACATTGACGGCCTCGGACTCGAGATTGCCGGCGTTCGGGCGCACAACATCCGCGGCATCGAAGTCGATCAAACATTGCGCACCTCCAATAGCAGTATCTTCGCCGTCGGGGATGTTACCGGTCAATTCCTACTCGTTCACGTTGCAATTCAGCAGGGCGAAGTGGCGGCGCGCAATGCGATCGACGGCGGCAATGAAAAGATTGACTATGCGCTGTCCAAAGCGCATACGATTTTTTCCGATCCGCAAGTCGGCATCGCGGGCAACACGGAAAAAGAGTTGCTTGCCGCCGGCGTTGCGTACGTCAAGGCGACCTATCCGTTCAACGATCTCGGTAAAGCCATTTCGATCGGCAAGACAAAGGGCTTTGTGAAGATGCTCGCATCACCGCTCGACGGCAAAATTCTCGGCGTCGCGATCGTCGGCGCAAACGCTTCGGATCTCATCCATGTCCCGATTACGGCGATGGCGTTCGGGTCAACGGTTTTCGACTATGTGAAGATCCCGCATCTGCATCCGACGATGGCTGAGATCCTCACCTATCCGGCCGAAGAGCTCAGCGAAATGATCGGCGCATCGCCGGCGATCTCACTCGCCGTCGCGCGGTGAAGCACGACGCGCCCCCGCGTGCTTGCCTCGACGTAGCGATCGTTCAATTTAAACCGATCAAGGGCGATATTGCCGCGAACGTCGCCGCATTGCAAGCCGTGTTCGCGCAACTTGCCGACGAGCGGCAACCGCACATTATCGCGTTGCCTGAAGCGTGTCTGACCGGTTACTTCCTCGAAGGCGCCGTCTACGAGCTTGCGTTGAGCGTGCCGGCATTTGCGCGGCTGCTTCAGGCCGCGTGGCTCGCGGCGGCCGGCCCGGTTGCAAGGGTTGACGTCGTGTGCGGCTTTTTTGAGAACGACGGCGGTACGTATTACAACAGCGCGATGTACGTGACGCTCGGCGCCGGCGAGCCGATCGTCAAACACGTTTATCGCAAAATGTTCTTACCGACCTACGGTGTGTTCGATGAGGAGCGTTTCGTTTCGCGCGGCCGTCATCTCGGCGTGTTCGAATCGGCGTTCGGTACCGCCGCGGTGCTCATTTGTGAAGATGCGTGGCACGCGATCATGCCGACGATCGCGGCGCTCAAAGGTGCGCGTATTCTGTTCGTTCCGAGTGCGTCGCCGGGCCGCGGGCTTTCGAGCAACGGCGAACTCGAGAGCGTCGCTCGCTGGAAATCATTGCTGCGCGCCTATGCATCGGAGCACGGCGTCTATATCGTGTATGCCGGACTTACCGGATTCGAAGGCGGCAAAGGTATGGCCGGATCGAGTTGCGTCGTGGCGCCTAGCGGCGCGCTCGTCGTCGAAGCACCGGCCCTCGATGCATGCATCGTCCGCGCAAGCCTCGACCCGGCTGAAATCGACGTCGCTCGCGCCACCTTGCCGCTGCTCGGAAATTTATCCGCCGTTCTACCCGACTTGTGGTACGACAAGGAGATCCCGTTGCCCAGATTTGCGATCGAGGGTTAAGCGATGTTACCGGTAATCGAGGCGCGAGCGGCCGATCCGGCCGACGCTCTGGCAATCGATCCGCCGATGACCGCACAATGGCTCGAGTCATTTTTGCGCGATGAATTGATTCGGCGGCGCGGCATCGGGCGAGCCGTCTTTGGTTTGAGCGGCGGTATCGATTCGGCAGTCGTCGCCTATCTCTGTGCGCGTGCGCTGGGACCTGACAACGTGTTTGCCATCCGGATGCCGTACCGGAGTTCGAGCGCGGATAGTTTGCACGACGCGCAACTCGTCATCGATGCGCTCGGCATTCAATCCCAGACGCTCGAGATTAGCGATGCGGTGGACGGATATTTGCGGCATGCGCCCGACGCCGACGCACGGCGCAGAGGCAACGTCATGGCACGGATGCGGATGTTGACGCTGTTCGATCAATCCGCAAAGCTCGGTGCCTTACCGATCGGCACCGGTAACAAAACCGAGCGGCTCATGGGGTATTTCACTTGGCATGCCGACGATTCGCCGCCGGTGAATCCGATCGGCGATCTATTTAAAACGCAGGTTTGGGCGCTGGCTCGCTATTTAGGCGTACCGGTGCGTGTAATCGATAAAGCGCCCAGCGCCGATCTCGAAGCGGATCAGACCGATGAGAGCGATCTCGGCATTACCTACGCAAAGGCGGATCAAATCTTGAGTCTTATCTTAACTGGTTACAGCGATGCGGCACTCGCCGCTCGCGGCTTTGCCGCGGGTGACATCACGCTGGTCCGCAAGCGAGTCGACGGCACGCACTGGAAGCGCCATCTTCCAACGACGGCACTCGTATCGAGCACGGCGATCAACGAATTCTATCTGCGCCCGGTTGATTTCTAAGATGCTTGCAGCGAAAATCGGTCCGGAGGTTTTGCCGCCGGCGTTTTTTCCGGTCAGCTTGAACCTCGTCGGCCGCAAATGCATCGTCATTGGTGCAGCCGACGACCGCGAGGCCATCGAAAAGGATGAGGCCCTGCGTGAAGTCGGTGCGGAGGTTATCTGGATTCAAGATTATGCGAACTTGCGCGATGACGACGTCAGCGACGCCTACTTCGTCATCTCGACGCCGCAGGAAGAGCCGCTGGCAGCGCGTTTACGCACGCTGGCCGATCGTTATAAATTTTTACTTTGCGCGATCGATCAGCCGAAATACGGCTTCGTCGCAATGGCGGCGATCGTGAAATCGGGACGCGCGCGCATTTCGATTTCGACCGGCGGCGTTGCGCCGCGTGTCGGCGGAAAATTGCGCGCCGCATTGCAAGAAGCGCTCGACGGGACCTTCGCCCGCTTCCTCGAGTGCTTTGCAAATCAGCGTCGTTTAGCCCGCGTCAACCTCGCCGAGTCGGCCGGCCGGCGTGCGATCATGATCAAGGCGGCCGACGGTTTTGACGTCGAGATCCGCCTAACGTATCCGCAATGGTTTAAGGACGAACTCCGCCGGCTCGGACCGGCGGTCGTCGGCGAAGATTAGCGGCGGGTTGTAACGCTCGAACTCGACGAACGCGTTGCTTGCGCGCGCTTGTCCGAGAAAATCGCCGCCCCGATGGCCAACAGGCCGCCGATGGCAAGCAGCCAGACGACGAGAAAGCCGATTGCCGGGGACGAATTGTCGACGGCCATGGTGGTGTCTTGCGCGAAGACGGCAACCGGCGCGAATGCGGCGGCAACGATGGCACCGGCGTTGAGCAGACGGCTGGAAAGCGTATTCATCATATGCTCTGGTTATACCACGAAACGACAAAAGTAAGTCAATCGCGCGGACAGGTGCACGAACTTTCTTCGACCGGAGCTGCCACGGAGCGGCCTGCTCCGGTAGCGCTACTTTGACGCCGCACGACGCGTTGACGGCGGGCCGGCCACGACGTGGACCAGCGAGCACAGGACGCGCTTCACGCGCAAAGTAAGATCACGTGAATGAAGCGCCGCGTACTCGTAACGCTCTGTTTGCTTACGTTCTTTGCGACTGCGGGCTTTGCTGCGGAGAGCCGTACGACGCCGCTGCTGTTGCAGAGTCCGACGATTAGCCGCGATGCGATCGCGTTTGCCTACGGCGGGAGTATTTGGATCGTCGGCCGCAACGGCGGTCGCGCGCACGCACTCGTCTCGAACGTCGATGTCGATGCGCTGCGCTTTTCGCCCGACGGTACGAAACTTGCTTATTCCGCAGCCCAAGACGGCTTGGTACGCGTGTACGTCGTCGATGCGAGCGGCGGCGAACCGCATCGTCTGGTGTCGCATCCGGCCGGTGCGACGGTCGCCGGCTGGACGCCCGATGGCCGCTCGGTATTGTTCGCATCATCGATGGCGAGCCCCACCGATCCGCGCCAGCTCTTTACCGTGCCGCTCGACGGCGGATATCCGACGCGCTTACCGCTGCCGATGGCGGAAAGCGGAAGCTATTCAGCCGACGGCACCCACTTGGCATACGTCCCGAATTTTCGCTGGGAGCCGTTTTGGCGCGGTTATCGCGGCGGACAAACGACGCCGATCTACCTCGCCGACTTGGCCGACTCCAGCATCGTGCCGATTCCACGCGATAACTCGAACGACGACTCGCCGATGTGGCTCGACGATACCGTCTACTTTCTATCCGACCGCAGCGGGCCCGTCACGCTCTTTGCCTACGACGTCCGGTCAGGCCGAGTCTCGCGCACGATTGCGAACAGCGGCATCGATGTAACGTCCGCATCGCAAGGCCCCGGTGCCATCGTGTACGCGCAATTCGGCGCGTTGCACGTCTACGACGTGCGGACGCGCGCCGACCGCGCAATTCCTATTTCGCTCGACGCCGACTTGCCGCAGACACGCCCGCATTGGGAAAAAGTCGGAACTCACATTGAGAACGCCGACATATCGCCGTCCGGCATTCGCGCGGTCTTCGAGGCGCGCGGCACGATCTTTAGCGTCCCCGCCGAACACGGCGACGTCCGTACGATCAGTGGACCGTCGAACGTCGCTAATCGCGATCCGGCTTGGTCGCCCGACGGCAAGTCGATTGCCTATTTTAGCGACAAGTCGGGTGAATATCAGCTCGTCATTCGCGATCAGCGCGCGCTCGCGGCGCCGCGGTATATTTCACTCGGCGCAGCGCCGTCGTTCTATTACGCGCCGCGCTGGTCGCCCGACAGCAAGCGAATTGCCTATACCGATAAACATCTCAACCTCTGGACGGTCGAGCGCGCGAATCCGATTCCGCGAAAAATCGCTCGAGCGCGGTTCGAGGCTTTCGGCGCGCAAACGTTCGCTGCCGCGTGGTCGCCCGATAGTCGCTGGCTTGTCTACGCAATGCAACTTCCGACATACTTGCACGCCGTATTCGTTTACGATTTTTTAACCCGAACGACGCATCAAATCACCGACGGCATGAGCGATGTCAACGCGCCGCGCTTCGATGCGAGCGGAAAGTATCTGTATTTCACGTCGAGCACGAATACGGGTCTGACATCGGCGGGACTCGACATGGTCAGCGACGGCCAATCGGTGACGAGCCGGATTTTCGCCGCCGTGCTGCAAGCCGACGTGCCTTCACCGGTGAAACCGCAATCGAGCGACGAGAACGCGGCGGCGGCGGGCAGTGGGCCGCTCAGCGACGAGCCCGAAACGCTTGCCGATCAACCGTCCCCGCCTCCGTCGCCCGCCCCCGTTCCGACGCCGGGCCAAACTCTCGGCGGCGCGATCGGCTCGGCAAAACGGCCTTCGCCGGCAGTTGCGGTTCGGATCGACTTCACCGGCTTGTCGCAGCGCATCGTTGCGCTGCCGATTCCCGCCGCGAACTATATCGACATCGCCGCGGGGAAGACGGGCGAACTCTACCTGACGTCGATGCCCGCCGCTCCGCCCGATGAAGAGCCGGCGACCGTAAACGTCGAGCGCTTCGACCTCGCCAGCCGTAAGATCACGCCATTCGTTGCCGGTGTCTCCGCGTTCACGCTGGCGGCGCGCGGAACGACGGCGCTGTATGCACGCGGCGATCGCTGGTTCATCGCGCCGACTGCAAAAGCGCCCGAAGGCGGCGCACCGATCGCAACGGCGGCGATGGAGAAGTACGTCGAGCCCCGGGCGCAGTGGCAGCAAGAGTATCACGAGGTCTGGCGCATCGAACGCGATTTCTTCTACGATCCGCACTATCACGGCCTCGATCTGCAAGCCGCCGAGCAACGCTTTGCGCCGTATCTCGCGGGCGTTGCATCGCGACGCGATTTTACGTTTCTCCTGCGCGAGATGCTCAGTTATCTCTCGGTCGGACACATGTTCGTCCGGGGCGGCGACTCGGCGCCGATCAATCGGGTCAATGTCGGTTTGCTCGGCGCCGATTACACGGTCGACCAGGGCCGCTACCGTTTTGCGAAGATTTATGGCGGCCTCAATTGGGATCCCGAGCTGAGTGCGCCCTTGACGCAGCCGGGGCTCGACGTCCAAGCCGGACAGTATCTCCTGGGCGTCAACGGACGCGAACTCCACGCGAGCGACGACGTGTATGCGGCATTCGAGGAAACCGCCGGAAAAGAAACGACGATCCGCGTCGGCGCGCATGCTGACGGAACGGACGCGCGTGAAATCGTCGTCACTCCGGTTGCCAGCGAATTTCCGCTGCGCAATTACGATTGGGTCGAACACAATCGGCGAGAAGTCGACCGGCTCAGCGGCGGAAAGATCGGCTACGTCTACATGCCCGATACGCAACAAGCCGGATTCTCGAATTTCAACCGCTATTTTTTCGCGCAGATCGACAAACCGGGGGTCATCATCGACGAGCGCTTCAATCACGGCGGGCAAATCGCCGATTACGTCGTCGATTATTTGAGCCGCAAGCCGCAAAGTGTCGTGCAATCGCGCGACGGACAGACGGAGATCGATCCGCCGCTGGCGATTTACGGCCCCAAAGTCATGCTGATCAATCAGTTCGCCGGGTCGGGCGGCGACGCGCTGCCGTGGTATTTTCGGCGCGCCCATTTGGGTCCGCTCGTCGGCGTTCGCACGTGGGGCGGCTTAGTCGGTATCGGCGGTTATCCGCGCCTGATCGACGGCGGAACGGTGACGGCGCCGCGGGTCGGAATCGGCGGTCTGCACGGCGAGTGGGAAGTGGAGAACCACGGCATCGCACCGGATATCGACGTCATGCAAGATCCCAAACTCGTGCGCGCCGGACACGATCCGCAGCTCGAAGCGGGCGTTCGAGAAGCGCTGCGCTTGCTGCGCGAACATCCGCTGCCGACGTACCGTCACCCGCCGTATCCCGACCACAAACCGGTGTTGCCGCCGCCCGTGCCGTAGCGGCGCGGCGCTGCGTCAAACGGGCAAAAGCGCCAAGCGCGGAATGGACTGGCATGGCCTCCGTTGAGATCGTCACGATCGGGACTGAAATATTGCTCGGACATCTGGTCGACACGAACGCTGCGTTTATCGCACGCGAACTTGCCGATGGCGGAATCGACGTCTATGCCAAGCATTCCGTGGGCGATAATGCCGAGCGCCTAGCGCTCATGCTCGCGGGCGCACTCGAGCGAGCCGACGGCGTCGTCACGACCGGCGGTCTCGGTCCGACCGTCGACGACTTGACCAAGGATGCCGTCGGGCGCGCGGTCGGGTGCGAACTCGAACTGCACGCGCCCTCGCTACGCGCCATCGAAGCGCGCTTTGCCGCGATGGGCCGGATCATGAGCGACAATAACCGGCGTCAAGCGATTCTTCCCGCCGGAAGTGTCGTTTTGGAAAATCCGCACGGAACGGCACCGGGTTTCGTCGCTGTGCGCGCGGACGGCAAATTCGTCGCATCGATGCCCGGCGTTCCGCGCGAAATGAAACCGATGCTGACCGAACGGTTGCTGCCGTGGCTTCGCGAGCGCTTCAACGTGCGTGGGGCAATCTACACGCGGACGCTGCATACCGTCGGCATTCCCGAATCGGAAGTCGACCGGCGTATCGAAGATTTGTTTCGCAACTTAGAAAACCCGAAAATCGCGGTCTTGGCCCACAGTGGCCGCGTCGATGTAAAGATCATGGCGAAAGCGCCCGACCCGGCGGCGGCCCGCGCCATGATCGACCCGCTTGCCGTCGAATTGCGCGACCGCATCGGCAGCGGCTATTTCGGCGCGGACGATACGACGCTGGAAAGCGCGATCGTCGGTGAACTGATCAAACACGGCTTGACGCTGGGCACCGCTGAATCGTGCACCGGCGGCGCGATCGCCGACGCGCTCGTCGGCGTCGCCGGCGCATCGCGCACGTTTCGCGGATCGATCGTGGCCTACGCAAACGATGTGAAAACAAGCTTGCTGCACGTTGCGGAGCGCACGTTGGCAACGTCGGGTGCCGTCAGCGAAGAAACGGCGCTTGCGATGGCCGCCGGTGCGCGCCGCTCGCTGGGGGTGGACGTCGCAATTGCGACGACCGGTATTGCCGGACCCGACGGAGGGACGCCCGAAAAGCCGGTCGGCCTCGTTTGGTTTGGTCTTGCCGATGCCGACGGGAGTGCCGATGCTATCAAGATGACGTTTCCCGGAACGCGCGACGACATTCGCTCGCGGGCGACAACTGCGGCGCTGAATCTACTTTGGCGACGCTTGGAAAGCAACACCCACGCTCAGGGAGTCGTTAATTAACACGATGCACGACCGCTTTTCGTTTGCCGCGCGCATTTCGGCTGCGCTCACGTTGACTGCGTTTCTTTCAGCCTGCGGCGGCGGGGGAGGCGGCGGCGGCACGACCCCGCCCGTGTCGCCGACATCGGTACCGATTACCACCGTACCGCCCGCCGGGACCATCCTGGTTCCCGGCGTGCAGAGCAGCGGCGGCGGCGCCGGCGGTTTTCAGAACGTCGGTTCAACGCCGAGCGTTTATACGGTCACGTCGAATCCGAGCGGTCAGACGTTCACGTTGCAGGGTCAGTCGTATACGACTCCGGCGAGCGTGACGCCGGCCGCGACGTCGACCACGTCGACAAGCGCGTCGGCAATCGTCTTTGCCTCCGGCTTCACGGTACCGGTTGCGCAGGTCGCCGATGGACCGCATAGGGTATTTTACAACGCGGCGTCGGATGCCACCGGAGCGATCGGCATTGCAAGCTTGCAATCGTTGCGCCGCCGTCCGGCTGCGCTTCGTTTGCCGACGCAATTGGCCGCCGTCCGGCGTCCGTTACGCGTCGCGCGCGGCCATGTGAATGAACTTGATCCGTCGCGCGTCGCCGTTCGATTGAGTGCCGCGGCATTGCGCACGTCGGGCCGATCGGTAACGGATGTCGCGCGCGCCGCCGGCAGCGTCGGACGTCCGACGCAATCGGCGACGAGCGACCCGCTCGAAGTTGTAACGATACCGGCCGGTGTCGATCGCGCGACGTTCATTCGCACGCTGCAAGCGCAGCCCGAAGTGGCCGAAGTAACGGCCGTTCATCTGCGGCACCTGCAATCGCGTGCGCCGACGACGGTGACCGATCCCGGCTTCAGCCTGCCGTATCAATGGTACACGTATGCGACCGGCACGAATTTCGCCTGGTCGTACAATCCGGGCACCGGTGCGAAAATTGCCGTCGTCGATACCGGAATCGACGAATCGAATACGGACTTGACGTCGCAGCTTGCCTATCAAGAAACGGTCGTCACGCCGATCGACAACACGCCGACGGCGGCAAACGGCAATGCGCCGACTTGCAATCCGGTCAGCGGCGCGACCGCGACGGTAACACCGAACACGGCGCCGGACGACAACGGGCACGGAACCAACACGGCCGGACTTGCCATTGCCAAGCAAGACACCGCGGGGTTTGCCGGAGCGGCCTGGGGCGCGCAACTCATGGCGTTCAAGATTTTCCCGAATCAGAATTCGTATTGTAATGACGGCGGCGGCCCGAACGAAGATTCGACCTCGAACATCGGTGCCGACACCTCCGACGAAGCGCAAGCGATCGGCGATGCCGTCGCGCACGGTGCCGACGTCATCAGCTTGAGTTTAGGCGGCGGGGAATTCGATACCGTCGATTTCAACGCGATCGAAAGCGCGATCGCGGCCGGCGTCACCGTCGTTGCGGCCGCAGGTAATTCCGACGCGCAATTGCCGGCTGGTACGCTCGACTATCCGGCCGCGTACCCGGGCGTTATTTCCGTCGGTGCAACCGGATTGAAAGACGAATACTACACCAACGCTGCGCCGCCGGCGGACGGCACGTACGCGACGTCGACGGAGTTCGTCACGTCGTATTCGCAGTACGCGCCGAGCTTGAGTGTCGTGGCGCCCGGCGGCGACGCACCAGCTTGCTTTGCGGCAAATGCGGCGGCCAATTGCGATCTAGATCTATTGCACTGGATCGCCGGCTACACCACGTCACATGCATTCGTCCCCGCCGAGCAATGCAGCAGGCCGACGCCCGCCACGAGTTGCGTCGCGCTCTTCAACGGAACATCGATGAGCACGCCGCAAGTGGCGGCCACCGCGGCAATGCTCGTTGCCGAAGCCGGTGGACACGGAGCGCTGAGCCCGGCTGCAATCAAATATACGATCGAAAGCACGGCCGACAATATCAACGATAGCCATCAAGGCCATGGGCGGCTCAACGCCTATCGCGCGTTGGCTTCGTTGATCCGGGATACCGGCACGTTTAGCGGACCGGTGCCGGTCAGCACCGGCGTCATGCAACTCGTTGCGTTTGCCTACAATGCGGTGAATACCAATCGGCCGTCGATCGTCGATGCGAGTTTTCCCGCCGGCGTGCCGCTTGATGTAAACGGCTCGTTCCGGATCGCCGACGTTCCGGTCAGCGTCGGAACTTACGGGGTCGCGGTCTGGTACGATGCCAACGGCGACGGCGTGGTCGATGCGGGCGATCAGATCGGCACGGCGGCTACCAAGTGCTCGACAACGTCAATCTGCCAAATCGGCACGATCGTTCTGCACCCGGTCAACGCCGGTTACTATCTGCCGTAGCGCCCGATTGTGAGAGCCGGTGCCCGACCGGCTCTCACATCTCGAAAATTGCTTTGGTCGTTAAGGCGTTCGGACGATTATCGAATCTCACCAAAGTACAGCGTATGCCCTTGGTCGTCATTGATTGCGAACTCGCGCGTTCCCCAGGCGGTGTCGTGCACGTCCCCGATGATGCGTACTCCTTTCTTCTTAAATGTTTTTGCGGCGGCCGCCGCATCGTTCGTCTCGAAGTACAGATGGAAGTGCTCGTTCTTTTCCACGTATTCGATCGTCGGGTCTTTTCGATCGACGAGTTTCAAATGAATGAGCGCGTCACCGGCTCGAATACCGGCGTAAAAATCTGCGTATTCAAACTCGAGCGTCAAGCCTAAGGTCTTCGTATAAAATCGTATGGACGCAGCGATGTCCGTCGTACGGAGTTGCGCGATGACACGTAATAGCTTCATTTCCCTCCGGCGTGATCGTCTCTGCACATCGTTCGGCTGCATTGAAACGGAGGTTCGCTCGGCGAGCGGTCGACGCCGGCGGTCGGGCAACCAAACGTTCCCGGCTGGTTCCGCACGGCGGGCCGGCGAGTCTCACCTCGCGTTCGAAAAGTCACGATCACGACGAAGAGCGGTACCCAAGCCGGCAAGCTTTCGGTGACGAAACGGACCGCATGAGACAGACGGCTTTCGGTCGCCGTATCGCGCGCGCTGCACTCGCCACGGCTGCCGTATTCGGTAGCTTTTGCAGTACCTACGCACTCTGCCTTTGGGCTCACGCGCAGGCGGGTCCCGCAATTTTAGCGGCAATACTAGCGCTCGGCTTCGCGCGGCGCGAGCGCCGGAACGCACCCCTCGCAGCCGTTCCGGCGATCATCACGGCCACGACGGTCACCGCTGCCGGCGTTGCCTGGCTGCTGCACGCGGTGCCGCTGGTCGGAGCGGTAGCATTTACCGGCGCCTTGTTCGTTTCGATTTGGTTGCGCAATTTCGGCGAGCGCGCGCGCGCGGCCGGTGCAATGATCGCCATGCCGCTCGCCGCGATTCTCGTTGCGCCCGCCGGCGCGTACGCACCGGGCGGGATCGGCATGGATCTCGGCCTCCTTGTCGCCGCCGGGGGCATCGCGTATGCGGCAGTGACCGCGTCACATCGGCTCGCCGATCGAGCCGGTATTCTAATACGTCGCGCACCGATCGTTGAACCACGTCGCGAGCCGTCGCGCGCCGGCGGCCTTTCGCCCAGTACGCGCTTCGCATTACAGGCCGCGACCGGCGTGGCTTGCGCTTTCGCCGTGGGCTTCGCCGTTTTTCCCGCGCACTACGGCTGGTCCGTGTTCACCGCATTCATCGTCAACAGCGGTGTGCGCAGCCGCGGCGATGCCGTGTACCGTGGTGTGTTGCGTTTCGGCGGCGCGGCGGCCGGGACGCTGGCAGCTGGTCTGCTCATGCAACTTCCACAACCGAGCGGCGCGGTCGAAACGGCGACGATCTTTGCCGTACTCTTTGCCGGTATCGCTCTGCGCGAAGTAAATTATGCATACTGGGCGGCGTGTATGACGCTCGTTCTCGGGATGTTGACGACAACGCACGGCGCCGGCTTTGGCTTCTTGGGCGTCCGGCTCGAAGCAATCGTCGCCGGCGCGGTCTGCGCTGTCGTAGCCGCCTGGTATGTGATGCCGATTCGGCTCGAAGCGGTCATTCGCCGCCGGCTCGCCGACGCGCTCGCGGCGCTCGGCGACGTGTTTGCTGCCACGGATGTCGCCGAGCAGGAACGCATGGACCGGCAAGCACTTTTCGAGCATCGAATGACGGAACTTCATGCCGTCGCCGCTCCGGCGCGCTGGCATCGCCGGATTTTTGTTCGCGGCGACGCCGCTGCGCATCCGGCCAGTTGGCTCGATCTCGCCGGCGACATCTGCGTTCGTGCGTGCGTACTTAGCAGCGGCGGCGTGGTGAGCGAGCGGCGGCGCGCCGCTGTTCGCGGCGCAATCGGCTTATCGCGCCGCGCGCTTGCCACCCCCGCAAAGCCTGCGGCCGCCGAGCACGCGATGTCGGTGAGCGGGGCGCTCAAGAAGCTGCACGATGCGCTGCCCGCACAGCCGCCGGACTGACCGCCGCAACGTTTGCGCACGCACCGATCCGCTTACATGACGACTACGGCACGAGGGCAAAGTCGCTACTCGTATTGTCCTCATCGACGGTGTTGTCGGGATGAAGCCGAAACGCGCCGGACGGCTCGCGGACGACCGTAACGCGAACGCGCCGCCGTACCGGCGTTTTTATTGGAACCGCCGCGATCTCCGCATGAATGAGGTCGTACATTCCGCGCGTTACGACGAGCACGTCGACGATGGTTTGCGTCTCGCCGGGTTCGAGTATGATGTGGTTGCCGCGATGACCGCCGATCGACGCATCGCGCAGTTCGCTATACGCTTCAATGACGCGCCGCCCAGCAACCGGAAGATTCCGCATGAATGTTTGCTCGCTCGCAGTTTTGCGAAATGTCGTCGTTGCATGTGCACCGTAGCGATAACCCCACACCGTGAATGCATCCGCTGCAATATCGATCTCGGTCTTTCCGGTATTCTGCAAGCTGATCGTAAAGCCGAGAAAGTCGCGTCGCGCATCTCGGCCCAAGCGCGAGATCGCAATGGATTGGCCCAACGCCGCCGGTTCTTGCGCCGGCTTGATGCGTTCCTGATAAATGAACGTATAGAACGCCCAAGCACCCGCGGCAACGATTGCAAGCGATTCGACGACATGCCGGATCGTCGTCCAGCGATCGTCGATGAGCCGGAATTGACGCGGTTCGCGTGCGCTCACATCACGCGCTGAAACCCAGCGCAGCTAGTACGCGCTGCGTTTCGAGCGACTCGGCGAAGCTCGGTGCATGACCGCCTCCGGTCTCGATTCGCTGCGCAAAGTCATCGAGCAACGACAGAAACGGCGGCAGATTCGGCGCGACCGAGCTGTACTTTGCATACGGTGACGCCGATAGCTCAAGTTCGCTCTGCTCGTCGGGTTCGACGGAAAACATCCGCATATCGATCAAGAACTCACCGTTAGCCACGACCGAGATATCTTCGGCGTGCAAGCCGATCGTCGCTTGATTCATGCTCGTCGTTCCGTCGACGGTGACCCGCGCAATAAGTCCGTCGCCGTAGTCGAGTAATGCGAAGACACCGTCGAAAACGTCGCTGCTAAACTCACCGTCGGCGTCGCTGCGCGTCGGATTCGCCGTGCGGCCGAAACCGCTTACGACGATCGGCGCACGTCCGGCAAGCCAATTCGCCAGATCGACCGTATGCGGCATGACCGAGTTGGCAACGCCGCCGCCGCGTGCACGGGAATACCACCAGCTCGAACGCGGCCGTAATGCCGCCACGCGCAGTTCGTTGCCGAAACGCGTAACCTCGATCTGCCGCACGTTGCTGATGCGTCCGCCGGCCATGAGTTGTTTGAGCGATGCTTCGGCCGGCGCGTACCGGAATTCATGAGCGACCGCGCATGCGGTACCGGCACGTGCGGCGGCGGCGGTCATCTCTTGGGCCTCTTGGACATTGAGAGCAAACGGTTTTTCGCACAGAACATGCTTGCCGGCGGCAAGCGCCGCGAGCACTGCAGCGTGGTGATCGAACGGCGGCGATGCAACGGAAATAACGTCGACTTGCGTATCGGCGAGCAGCGCTTCGAGACTTGAAAAAGCGTGCGGAATGCGACGCTCGCGCGCAACCCGTTCGGCGTTGAGCGGCGAGGCAATAGCGACGACCTCAAAGGCCGGATGCAACGTAAACGCCGGCGCATGAACGCTGCCGCCGAAGCCGCTGCCGACGATCCCGACTTTATAGGTCATGCCTCGACCCGCGGCTGCAAGCAAGATTCGAGCAGAGCGAGCGCCCGGGCGAGCTGATCGTGTTCGATGGTAAGCGGCGGCGCGATTGTAATCGACGTCCCTGTCGGACCGGATTGAAGCACGATGACTCCTCGTTCGAGCGCATCGACGACGACGCGGTTTGCAATCCCGGCATCGACAAATTCAACCGCCCACAGAAAACCGACGCCGCGTACCGCCTTAACGCCGTCATAGTTGAGAAAGCGCTCGACGCGCTCGGCGAAAGCCGCCGTACCGGCTTGAACGCGTGCAACGAGTTGCAGCCGCTCAAATTCATCGAGCGTCGCGAGGGCCGCAGCGCAAGCAATCGGGTTGCCCAAAAATGTCGCTGTATGCAAGGCTTCACCGCTACTTTTCGCCCAGGCATCTATGACGCCCGCCCGGCCGATCGTCGCGCCGATCGGAACGCCGCCGCCCAGCGCTTTACCGATGCACAGCAGATCGGGCACGACATCGTCGCGCTGACAGGCGAACAGCATGCCCGTCCGTCCGAAACCGGTGTAGATCTCATCGACGATCAACAGCACGCCGCGTGCGTTGCAAAGCGCGCGCAGGCCGCGCAAAAATCCGGCGGGCGGGACGATCACGCCGCCGCGGCCCTGAACCGGTTCGACCACAATCGCGGCGATCTCCCGATCCGCGTCGAGCGCTTCGCTTGCCGCAGCAAGCGCGGCGGCCGCCGAATCGTCCGCGCCGGGATAGCGCAGCCAAGTGGTGCGCTTGCCGACCAAGGCTTTGAACGGATCGCGGAATTTCGGTATGCCGGTGACTTCGAGCGTGCCGAGCGACAGACCGTGATACGCGCCGTCGTAAGCGAGAAAGCGCGACCGGCCGGTCTTGAGTACGGCGGTCTTGAGCGCAAATTCAATGGCTTCCGCGCCGCCCGTCGTCAGGTACGTCTTCTGCAGATCGCCGGGCGCAATTGCCGCCAATCGTTCAAGCAACCGAGCTTTGACAGCCGTCGGATGCACGTCCCCCATCCCGTGAATGAGCGCAGCGGACTGTTCGGCGATTGCGGCGCTCACCGCGGGGCTCGTGTGGCCGATATTCGCCACGCCGAACGCTGCAGTCAAATCGATGAAGCGATTGCCGTCGACATCGGTCACCAGTGCGCCGTTTGCGCTCGCCCAGAAGATCGGATACCGGTCGCCTAGATAGGTAACGCCTTGCGATTCATAGCGCGCCAAAGTCAGCGCAAGCGCGCGCGAACGCGGACCCGGAACGGCGGTAATTAGCTCCTCGAAGGCGCTTCGTGCGACGCTCATTCGCGATCGATCCAGCGGACAAAATCGGCGATCCGTGCCGAACCGCCGTGATGCGCGTCGGCGGGCGGGGCTTGCAATTCACCGAGCCGCGTAAGCCGCACGGCGCCGGCTTGTATCGCGAAAAGTACGGCGCCGGCGTCGCGCGGATCGCGACAACCGACGGCTTCGATCGGCAGCCGGTGCCGTTGCAGATAGGCGATTGCCTCGCTACCATCGTGAACCGGATAGACCGGCAGAATGCGCGGCAAAAACGGCGGCGGCTGGTCGCGCGGCGGGTCGAATGCGATCGTACCCGTCCCGCCGGGGGGAGCTAGCACAGCGCCTCGTCCGGCGGCGGCCCGGAACGTGCCGAGATTCCGATAGGCAGCTGCCGCTGCGGCCGATCGCGCATCGCTGCGGCCGGCCGGAAACTCGATCGCCACGCGCTCGAATGCGCCAGCGAGCTCGTTCGTGAAAGCGCGCGCGTCTGCATCGCTGCCGCTAACGAACAGCGCGTGCAGCGACATGCAGCCTTGGCCGTCATACAGCAGCGTATCGCGTGCGATGCCCTCCGTTAAATCGTTAAATTCGCTGCGCGAAATTCCAGTGCCGAAACTGGCGTCCGTGAGGTCGACGAAACCGATGCTTGCACGGTGACCGTATCCGATGAAGCGAGCTTCGGCGGGAAGTGCATTGCGAATTGCCGTCAATGCCGTACTGCTGCCGAATGCCACCACAACATCGGCGGCCGACAACCGGGCGTCTTCGCTCGTATCGGCGCCGCCGGTCCAGGCGTGCGCGCTGACCGCCGCTGTAAATTCCGCCCGTTCATCGGCGAGCGTCTCGAAAAACGCGCCGGCCAGCAGGTCGCTGCGATCTTTAACGCCCACAGTGCATTTAGCACACAGCGCAAAGACGGCCGGTACGATCGCGACGCCGATCGTCGTATCGCTTGCAATGACCGCAACCCGGTCGACGCCGCGCGCGTAGGCCGCACGCGCCGGACCGCACGGCACGAAACCGTCGAGCGCTTCGAGCGAACCGAGCTCTGCCTGAATCGCCCTTCGCAACACCTCGGGCTGTAAGCTTTCGAAGAGCCGATCGAGTGCGTAATCGATGACCGGCAGCGCATACCCGAGCCGCTTCTCGATCGCCGCCGTTGCGCGGACACGGGGCGCGAAGTCGGCGTCGCTCCAGCGTTGCGCGGCAGCACCGATCGCCGATACGATCGACGCGGCGCTAAGCTCGCGCAGCAAGCTCTTCGGCATCGAGCGAACAACCGCGCAGCTCCGTGCCGCGCTCGCGCCCGAGCAGCACCAGTCCGTCCGCCGTCAAGGCGCCGAGATCTTCCGTCTCGATAGCGACCGCCGACGAGCGATTCGCGCAATCGATATGCCGAATGGCGCCGACGACGCCGTTCGGCACCGGCGAACCGGCCGGATCGACGACGATCGGCCGCAGCCACGGCGGCCAGACTTTATAGCGCGTATCGCCGCTGCGGCTCGCGACCGAGTCGTAGTATTGACTCGACAGCTCGGTCATTCCGTATTCGGCAACGATGTCGCTGACCGCGACGCCGAACCGGTCGGCGACCGCGGCATAGAGTTCAACACGTTCCACGACGCGCGTTCGGCCTTTGAAACCGCCGGTCTCCATGAAGCGCGAACCGGCGGGTAGCCGGAAGCGAAGGCCGCGGGTCATCAGACCGTCGACCGCTGCGACGAGCGCAAACGCCGTTGCCGCGATACAGACCGGCACGTTCGCCGCGACGGCAGCGGCGAGGTCGCGGCTGAAGCGCTCGGTGTCGAAGGTTTCACCGTCGACGTAGCGGCCGTCGAAGCCGTCCCCGCGGCGCGCCGCGATGCGGTCCATCATGAAGCCGAGCGATGAATGCGGACGCAGCCGCGCATCGGGCACGAGCAGGAGATAGCGCAAGCGCGCGCCGTCGGCTAATAACGCGCGGTCGAAACCGGCTAAAAGGGCGGCTTCATACAGGCCGGCCGTTTCGAGATAGTGGCGGCCGCCGACGCCTGCCGTCGTTCCGCTCGTCTCAAACCAAAGTGCAGCGTGCGCGCTGCCGGCAGTCGTCAACGCGGCTTCTTTGAAAGCCGCGGCGGGCACGGCCGGAATCTCGGCCGCGCGACGCGGCAGACGATCGGCCGTTATTCCGCACGCGCGGGCGTATGCGGCGTACGGCTCGTTCCAGCGAAATTGGTGCGCGAAAATGTCGCAGGCAAGCCGATCGAAGGCCGCATCATCGAGCGCATACGATTCGATTGCCGCCTCAACGCGAGCGTCAAGGGCGGCGGCCTCCGCAGCATAGGACATCAACGCGCGCGACGGCGCGCGGAGATCAGCCCGCTGTTGAGCCCGCCGACCGCTAACCCGCCGTCGAATCGCGCCGACTCGACTTTGATACAGCGGTCGACAACGACGTCGAGTCCGGCTTCAACGGCGAGCGCAATCGCTTCGGCATTGATCACCCCGTATTGAAACCAGACCGCTTTGGCTCCGGCCGCGATCGCTTCGCGGGTTACCGCCGGAGCAAACTCCGGCTTGCGGAAAACATCGACGATATCCGGCGCGCCGTACAGCGCGGCGAACGCCGCTACGTTCGGCAGTGCCGTCACGCCGTCGATTGCCGCAAGCGTCGGGTTGATCGGCGTAACGTGCAGCAAGCCTTTGGTGCGCAGGTAACTGAACACAAAATAACTCGGACGCGTCGGGTTATCCGATGCACCGACCATCGCGACGGTACGCGAGCGGGCGAGGAGTTCGCGCCGCTCGGCAACGGTCGTCAAAATCACAACGCGAGGGCGACCGCGGCAGCCGCCCGGCGGAGGGCTCGGTCGAGGTCCCAGATTAGATCGTCGGGGTCTTCGAGCCCGACCGAAACCCGGATCATTTCGGGCCGGACGCCCGACGCCGTCATCTCGTCGTCGGTCAATTGTTGATGCGTGGTCGACGCCGGATGGATCACCAAGCTCTTTGCATCGCCGACATTGGCGAGATGCGACCATAACTCGAGCGATTCGATGAACGTGCTGCCGGCCTCGCGCCCGCCGCGCAAGCCGAAGGTGAAGATCGAACCGGCACCTTGCGCCAAATACTTGCACGCCAGCGCATGCGACGGATCGCCGGGCAGTGCCGCAAACGAAACCCAAGCAACTTCTTCGCGCGCCTCGAGAAACTTGGCGATCGTCAGCGCGTTCGCAACGTGCACGGGCATGCGAATCGGTAATGTTTCAAGGCCTTGAATGAACAAGAACGCGCTCATCGGCGACAGCGCGGCACCGACATCGCGTAGCACTTCGACCCGTGCGCGCATTAAATACGCATATTCGCCGAAGGTCTCGGCGAAATTCATATCGTGATAGCCCGGGCTCGGGCTTGACAGCAACGGATGCTTGCCGGCGCCCCAATGAAATGTACCCGACTCGACGATGATGCCGCCGATCGCGGTTCCGTGACCGCCGATAAATTTCGTCGCCGACGAGACGACGACGTCGGCGCCCCATTCGATAGGGCGGCATAAATACGGCGAGGCGAATGTGTTGTCGACCAGCAGCGGTAAGCCGTTCGAATGAGCGACCGCCGCCAGCGCTTCGAGGTCGGCAACGACGCCGGCCGGATTGCCGACCGTCTCGGTGTACAGCGCCTTGGTGTTCGGCCGGATCGCGCGTTCGGCGGCTGCAAAATCGTTGACGGGTACGAACGTTACGTCGATCCCCATCCGCTTAAGCGTTACCGAAAACTGCGTTATCGTGCCGCCGTATAAACTCGCCGTTGCAACGAGGTGATCTCCGGCCTGCGCGATCGTGAGGATCGCGATCAGTTGAGCGGACAGGCCCGACGCCGTCGCGAGCCCGCCCAATCCGCCTTCGAGGCTCGCCATCTTCTCTTCGAACGCCGCGACCGTCGGATTGCCGATGCGCGAATAGATATTGCCGTACGTTCGCAGGGCAAACAACTCGGCGGCGTGCTCGGTCGAGTCGAAAACAAAACTCGACGACAGATAGATCGGCTGTGCGCGGGAGCCCGTCTGCGGATCCGGGGGAGTGCCCGCATGTAAGGCGCGAGTGCGGAAGCCGAACGCTCGATCGTGATGTGTCATCGTGTTACTTGGTTTTAACGTCGCGATCCCGTTCACGTTTGCGATGCGCAGCGGTAAACGGCGTTCCTTGATGCTTGGGATCGCCGTCGGTAAATAAGCCGACCATATCCATGTAGTTTTCTTCGTAGCCGCTAAAAACGTAGGTTGCATCGCCCGCGGATGCGGTCAATTTGAGAACCCGGCCGTCGAACGTCCCGGTAAACGGAACGAGCGTCTTCCCGTCGCGCCGCCAGGTGCCGGTCAGGTCGTTTCCGTTTTGCGTGACGTACAGGTGCGAGTACCGCGCGCGCGCTCCGGTCAACGGTTGAAATGCAATTTCCCATACGCCGTCGAGGGTTGAAAACTGCGGCGGTTCGGGCGTGTCGGTCGGACTCGGTCCGGGGGTCGGTTGCGTTCCCGCATCGCCCGACCCATGCCGGCCGTGCCGCCCGCTCGGGGAGGCGCCGGCCGAGGCTGCAGCGCTCGGCGCGGTCGTCGGCGGCGTCTCGGTCGACGGTAGCGCCGTCGGCTCCGCGGACGGTGAGATCAACGGTCCCGACGTCGGCCCGGTTACCGGGATCGGCGGCGGCGGCGGAGTGCCCTGCGGGCCGGGGGCGGTCTGCGCGGAGACGATGCTCGTCCCGAAAGCGATCAGCGCGATCGCCGCAAACGCCATGGTACGTAGGTTCAAATGGGCTCCTCGACGTTATGGTGACCGGTGAAGATACAACACTTACGCTAACGTTCACTGCCCGGTGTTTCTCACCACGTGCGCGCGCCCGCCCAAACATGCACGACCGAACTTTGAAGCTTGTTGCCTGTCGTGCTATACTGTAACGGCCGTGAAAAACAAGATTCATCCCAAATGGTATCCGGACGCCAAAATCAGTTGCGCCTGCGGATCCACCTTTACCACCGGTTCGACGCTGCCGACGATCTCGGTCGAGATTTGCTCGGCTTGCCACCCGCTTTTTACGGGTCAGCAGAAGTTCATCGATACGGCCGGTCGCGTCGATAAGTTTAACCAGCGCGTTGCACTTGCGGACAAGAAGAAAGCCGAGGCCGTTGCGCGCAAGCAGAAGAAGGACGCCGACGAGGCCGCAGCCGCTTCCGCGTAGCGAAAACGTTACTACAAAACAGGCGAGTCGCTTTGCGGCTCGCTTTTTCATTCGCCGGCAGTGAGCGCAATGCAATTCACCGATCGTCTCGAGACTCTGTCCAAAAAATTCGACGAAATCGAAGCCGAGCTCGGGCATCCGAGCGGTGATTTCGATCAGGACCGGTTCACCGCGCTCGTTAAAGAGCGGGCGTCGATTGAAGAGACGGTAGCGACGTACCGCCGTTACCGCGCGCTCCTCGCGGAGATCGCCGCGAACGAAGAGCTGTTGACCGATCGCAGCGACGCCGAGATGTTCGATCTGGCCCAAGAAGAAGCTAAAGACTTACGGGCTCGGCGCAAAGACCTCGAAGAGCAGCTGCAAGAGCTGATGCTGCCGCGCGACCCGAACGACACCAAAGACATTTTCATCGAGGTTCGCGCCGGTGCGGGCGGCGATGAGGCCGGCATCTTCGCCGGCGACCTGGTGCGCATGTACATGCGGTTCGCCGAAAGCCGGCGCATGAAAGTCGAGCTGCTGTCGGAGAGCGAAAACGAGTCGGGCGGTTATAAAGAAGTCGTGATTGCGGTCAAAAACGGCGAACCTTACCGCTTTTTTAAATACGAGTCCGGGGTTCATCGCGTGCAGCGGGTCCCGGTTACCGAATCCGCCGGCCGCGTTCACACCAGTACCGCGACCGTTGCGGTCTTGCCCGAAGTCGATCCGCAGACGAAGATCGAAATCAACTCCAAAGACCTTGAGATCGATACGTTCAAGGCGTCGGGTGCCGGCGGTCAGCACGTCAATAAGACCGAATCGGCGATTCGGATAACGCACGTGCCGAGCGGCATCATCGTCTCCTGTAGCGAGGAGCGCTCGCAGCTGCAAAATCGCGAGCGGGCGATGCAAATGCTGCGCGCGCAACTCGCGGAAAAGCAGCGCCGCGACCGTGAAGAAGCCGAAGGGTCGCTACGGCGCAGTCAGGTCGGAACGGGCGATCGCAGCGAAAAGATTCGCACCTATAATTATCCGCAGGATCGCATTACCGACCATCGGATCAATGCCAACTTTCAGAACATCCGAACGATTCTCGACGGCGACATGCACCGGCTCGTCACCGAGCTACAGACCGACGAGAAAGCACGTCTGCTGGCGGGAGAGACCGCGGCCTAACGCTTCGAGATGACAATCGGTGAAGCCGTACGCAGCGCGGGGCTGCGGCTGCAGCACATCAGCGAAACCGGCCTGCTCGATGCCGGCCGGCTACTCGAACACGTCGCGGGTTTCGATCGCGCCGATGTCTTGCGCGACGGGTCGCGGGCGCTCGATCCGGTGCTCGCGGCGCGATTCGACAAGCTGGTCGCCCGGCGTGAACGCGGCGAGCCGATCGCTTATCTGACCGGGCAGGCCGGATTCTACGGCCGCACGTTTTACGTTGACGAGCGCGTTTTGGTCCCGCGGCCGGAAAGCGAACATGTCGTCGAAGCCGCGATCGACGATTTACGCGCGCGCCGGAAAGCGGCCGGCATCGTCGTTGATGTCGGCACCGGAAGCGGAGCACTGGGCATCACGCTGGCCTGCGAATTACCGGCCTTGCAAGTCTATGCAACGGACATCTCGCGTGATGCGCTTGCCGTTGCGCGCAGCAACGCGGCGGCGAACAACGTCTATCGGCGCTGTATGTTTCTGAGCGGCGATTTGCTGTTGCCGCTTGCGCCCTTCGGCGAACGCGTCGATGCCGTGCTCGCCAACTTGCCGTATATCCCTGCGGCCGACATCCCGCCGGCGCCGAATCCGGCAAGTTTCGAGCCGCGGGTAGCACTGGACGGCGGTGACGACGGACTGGCCTGTTATCGCCGGCTCCTCGCTCAGCTTCCGCGCTTCACCCAAGCCGATGCGATGATTTTCCTCGAAGCGGCGCCGGGGACGATCGAACCGCTGTGCGCACTGATCGAACGGACGTTTCGCCGAGCGCATATCGAGATCGGCGAGGACTATGCCGGTCTGGAGCGCTTTGTCGGCTTTAGCGCCGGGGCCTGAGTGCCTCAAGCCTGCGTTGCGGTTTTGACGCTTAGGGTCCGGCGGCCGGCAGAGTCGCGGCAAGGTCCTGACCGAGCACGATGACGACGCTGCCGGGCAAAACCGTCGCGGGTGAATCGGCCACCGCCGCCGTCGCCGGTACGGCATTGCCGAGCGCTCGGCGGACGACTTCAAGTGTCGGAGCGCTATCGTTGCGACCGTGAATCTGCGTCGTGACGATGTCATGCGAGTCGGCGTCGGTGACTTCGGAGATGACGAAACCTCGCCGTTGTAAATCGGCGGCGATCCGCGCAGCAAGTCCCGGTGTATGCGTTCCGTTTTCGACTCGGATGCGAATGTCGCCCGGAGCGGCCGCAACACCGGCGATCGCGTCGCCGTGCGAACTACGGAGCATCGCGTCGACAAGCGCTTTCTTGGCGCGCTCGTCAGGCACGAGCGAGTCGCCGTAGTCCGGTAATTGAATCGTCGACGTGTAAGGAACTTGCGCGGTTACGATGTTTTTGGGGTCCAGATGCGCGTAGGCGATCGCCGTCGACAATTGTTCGCGCGCGCTGATATCGGTTTCGACATCAGCGTGCACGACGGCGAGCAGCGATTGAACGTGCGTCAAGGTATTAAACCGGTCGCGTTCGATTTTCGCTATTAGGGCGTGAATGAGTTGCTGCTGACGCATGATGCGGCACGGATCGCTGCACCAGTCATGCCGGAACCGGGCATAGCCGACCGCGCTTTCGCCGTTGAGATGCTGCAAGCCGGGCTTGAGGTGAATGGCAAGGTGGCCCCAATGATCGTCATAGTCGATCGGGCCATTGGGTCCGGTGCCCTTGAGCGCAGCGGAGTTCTTCACCGTGATATCGATGCCGCCGATTGCATCGACAATATCTTTTGCGGTATCGATCCGGAGCACCACAAAGCGATCGAAATTTGCGATCCCGAGCCATTGCGCGACAACCGTCTCGGATTCGCGAATACCGCCTTGCGACTGAGCGGTGTTGATTTTCGCCGTCTTGCCGTCCGGCAATGTCGCAACCATATCGCGCGGTACCGACAATTCCGCGACCCGGCCGGCACGCAGATCGAGGTCGATCGCCATGATGATATCGCTGCGCGACTGTTTCGACGATTCCTGATCTTTGCCGTCATAGTCGTAGTCGAGCCCGACCAACAGTACGCGAACGTGGTCTTTGCCGAACAGCTTTTGCGGACTGGGAACGAAGAATTCTTGGACGGCACGAGCGACATGCGCCGGCGCTTGCACGACGGCGTAACCGGCCTGCTGACGCTCGAACGGGCGAAATGCAAGAAAACCGGCGATGCCGGCGCTTACACCCATCGCTGCGAGGGTCGTGCCGAGCACGGCTTGCCCGAATAACCTCATCGAACTCCTCGAACCGTCCGTGCTGTTGCAGCTTCGGCCGGTTCCGAGCGCAGCTACGGTTTTACCTGAGAATCTTTAGAAAACGATGGGACGCACGTGTCGCAGGTCGGCGTCGACTGCCGTCCACGGCGCGCCCGGTGCGACGAACGCAGGTTGGTTTTGCCGACGAACCGAAGCGCAGCCTTCCCATATATGGCTATGGCGAAGTACATTTTCTTCACCGGCGGTGTCGTCAGCTCGCTCGGCAAGGGAATCACTGCCGCCTCGCTCGGCCGGCTGTTGAAAAGCCGCGGTGTGTCGGTTTCGATTCAGAAGCTCGACCCGTATATCAACGTTGACGCCGGGACGATGAATCCGTATCAACATGGCGAGGTCTTCGTTACTGAAGACGGCGCGGAGACCGATCTCGATCTCGGGCACTACGAGCGTTTCATCGATGAGTCGCTGAGTCGTGATAACAACGTAACGACCGGTCAAATCTATCAATCGGTCATCGAAAAAGAACGGCGCGGCGACTACTTGGGCGCAACGGTTCAGGTCATTCCGCACATCACGAACGAAATAAAAGCTCACATCACCCGGCTTGCCGAGCGCAGCGGTGCCGACGTTTGTATCGTTGAGGTCGGCGGCACCGTCGGTGATATCGAATCGCTGCCGTTCCTCGAAGCAATCCGTCAAGTGCGGCAATTCGTCGGCGATGCGAACGTGATGTTCGTACATCTCACGCTGCTGCCGCACCTCGGTGCCGCCGACGAGCTCAAGACCAAACCGACCCAGCATTCAGTCCGCGAATTACGCGCGATCGGGATATCGCCCGACGCCATCGTATTGCGTACCGGCAGCTCGCATCCCATCCCGATCGAACTCAAAGAGAAGATCGGCTTGTTTTGCGACGTCCCGTCGCAGAACGTCGTGCAAAACGGCGATGCCGCCACGATTTATCGCGTCCCGCTCAATCTCGAAGCCGAGGGGCTCGCCGAGATCGCGATTCGCAAGCTCGATCTTGTGACGCGCGCGCCCGAACTGCAAGAATGGGCGAAGATCGTCGAACGGATCGAAAACCCGGCCGAACGTCTGCGCATTGCGCTCGTCGGAAAATACGTCGAGCTCAAAGACGCCTACATTTCGATCACCGAAGCAATCAATCACGCCGGCATCTATCACGATGCCGCCGTCGAGATCGTGAGCATCGACTCGGAACGAATCGAAAACGACGGCCGCTCCGTCCTTAGCGGCGTCGACGGCATTCTTGTCGCGCCCGGCTTCGGTGAACGCGGGGTGAAAGGGAAGCTGCTCGCCGTGCAATTTGCGCGCGAACATAAAGTGCCGTTCTTGGGAATCTGTTACGGCATGCAGCTCGCGTGCGTCGAATTTGCGCGCAATGTTTGCAATCTCGCCGACGCGATGACGTCCGAAGTTGATGAAACCACCACGAATCCCGTCATCGATTATATACCCGAGCAGCGCAATCTCGACATCAAAGGCGGCACGATGCGACTGGGCGCATACGACTGCGTGCTCGAACCGAATTCGTTAGCCGCGCGGGCCTACGGCGCGTTAAGGATCAGCGAGCGGCACCGGCATCGGTACGAGTTCAACAACCGTTATAAGCGCTTATTCGAAGAGCACGGGATGTGGTTCTCGGGGCATCACCCGCTCGGTCCGACGTCGCTGGTCGAGATCGTCGAGCTGCCGCAAGACGTTCATCCGTGGTTCGTCGGGACGCAAGCGCACCCGGAATTCAAATCGCGCCCGACCCGGCCGTCCCCGCTCTACCGCGATTTCATCGGCGCAACGTTGCTGTGTTCGCGTTCGCGCAATGCCGACGCCGGCGCGTTATTGCACCGCTGAACGTAAGCACTATCACCGTCGTCGTCCTGACGAAAAATGAGGCGGCGCGGCTCGAGCGGACGCTTGAATCGGTGCCGGCCGGAGCGCAGATCTTCGTTTTGGACGCCGAGTCGGCCGATGCCACCGTCGCCATCGCCCGGCGGACCGGTGCCACGGTGGAGACCCGGCGCTGGTCCGGCTTCGTCGATGCGCGGCGGCACGCGCTCACGCGAGTGGCAACCGACTGGACGTTGATGCTCGATGCCGATGAAGTTCTGGACGCATCGTTGCAGACGGCCATCGCCGCGGCGGCCGGAACGGTCGATGCGTACACCGTGCGGCGCATCACGATGTTCTGCGACCGGCGGATCCGCACAGCCGGCTGGTCGAGTGAAAAGCTCGTGCGGCTCTTTCGAACCGACGCCGTCCGGCTCGAAGCGCACAGCGTCGGCGGCGGCGCCGATTTGCACGAACGCTGGGTCAGCGACGGACCCGTCGGGGCGTTGAACGGCGCGATCGTGCATCATTCCTATCCGACCGTTGCATCCTATCGCGAGAAATTTTCGCGCTATACGGCGATCGAAGCCGCCGGCGTGCACGGTTCGTTCCGAGCACTTGCCGCTGCAATAATGACGGCGCTCGTTCGCTTTCCGTATGCCTTGCTGCGGTACGGCGGTTGGACCGACGGGTGGCGCGGCGTCTTTGTAGCCGCCTCATCGGCGGCGTACCCGATCGTCGTCCAATGGAAAGCGCTACGGCGCCGTTAAACCGCGCGACGGCAGGGGCGGCCGGCCGGGTCGATTTGGCCTTCGACCGGCGCTGCACGTCGCATATGTCGGCCGGAATGACGCTGTACGTCCGAAAATTCATCGACTTGCTGCCGTCGCTCGCTCCCGATTTGCGCGTTGCATTCATCGGTGAGGGTGACAATTTCGATGTCGCCGAGCAGGTGCGTTTGCCGCTTCAGATCGCTCGCTTACGGCCGCGGGTCGTCCACGTTCCAACGCCGTTCGTTCCGCTCGCGCTGCCCTCTAATGCAATCGTTACCATACACGACCTCATCGATCTGCATTATCCGCACTTCGGCAAGCGCAAAGTGGCGCCGTACTATCGCTATCTGGTCGCACCGGTCGTGCGCCGCGCCCGGGCAATCGTTACCGACGATCGAGCGACGGTCGCGGACTTGCAAAAGTTCTTGGGGGTCGATCCGGGACGCATACGCATCGTGCCGCTGGGGGTCGATCTTGTTGCTCCGGCGCGCATCGAAGCGCGCGAACGGCCGTTTTTTTTGTACGTCGGTAACCATCGGCGACATAAAAATCTCGCGACGCTCGTTGCGGCTTGGTCGCGATTACCCGCGCAGTTACCAGCCGACTTATTGATCACCGGCGAGCGAGACGGTGCCGCGCTCGGGCAGTCGCACACGCGTGAGTGCGGGGACCTCGTCTTTATCGGTACGCGAACGGACGCCGAAATCAGCGCGTTCTATCGGGCGGCGCGCGCGTACGTCCATCCGGCTCTGCGCGAAGGCTTCGGACTGCCGATGCTCGAGGCGATGCGCGCCGGAACGCCCGTCATCGCCGCGCGATCGTCCGTGCCCGAAGTTCTTGCACCGTACGCGTACGGCTTCGCGGCAACCGACGTCGATGCACTGCGCGCCCTGCTGCTTAACGCATTGACCGACCCGGGCTTCGCACCGCGTGCGCAAGCCGCGCAGATCGCAACGCGCGAGCTGACCTGGCAACGGACCGTTGCAGCGACGATCGGCGTCTATCGAGAGTTCCTCGCGTGATCGACGTTGCAATCGACGCGCGGGTCACGCGTCGCATGTCGTTCGGCGTACGCGCATATTTGCGCGAGCTGCTCGCGCGCTTGCCGGCTGTCGCGCCCGATATCTCGATCGCCGCACTCGGCTGGGGAGAAAATTTCAGCGTTGCCGAGCAACTCGGTTTGCCTTGGACGATCCGCAGCAGCCGCGCGCGCAGCGTTCACTATCCGACCATGTTTGCGCCGCTCATTCGAGTTGCAGCCATATCTACTGACGGTCCACGATCTCATTCATTTGCGCTTTGCTGCACTCTTCGGACGAGCGACCGCGTTGCATTACGCGCTCGTTGCGATCCCGCTGGCACGCCGTGCGACCTGCCTTGTGATGGGCGACGAGCGAACCGTCGCTGATTGCGAACGGTATTTAGGGGTCGATCCGCAACGCTGCCGTGTCGTGCCCTTAGGCTACGATCCGGCATTACTCGAAGCAGATGAAGTGCTCGAAACCGAACGTCCGTTTTTATTTTATGCCGGCAATGCAAAGCCGCATAAAGATCTCGCAACGCTATTTGCGGCGTGGGCGGCAATCGAACCCCGGCGAACGATCGATCTGCGGATAACGGGTTCAGCGGCGCCGGATGTCGCTCAACGCTACACGCGCGTGCATGGGCGGCTGATCTTCACCGGTCATCTCTCGGCGCGCGACTTGCGCCGGCATTATCGCGCGGCTACCGCGTACGTTCATCCGGCGCTATACGAAGGTTTCGGCATTCCGATGCTCGAGGCAGCCGTCGTCGGCACGCCGGTCATTGCAAGCCGGTCTGCCGTTCCAAAGATCGTCGAGCCGTTCGCGCGAACGTTCGCGCCCGGCGATCTGCGCGAGCTAACCGCAACGCTCGACGATGCCGTCCGGGATGACGGACCATTCCGCGCCGCCGCAGCCGGCGGCGTCGCAACGCTGCGCGCCTATACCTGGGATCGCTTCGCCGCCGGCACTGCCGCGATCTATCGGGACATCATCGGGTGCTCGTGACCGTTGGACGCCGAGGGCGTTGGCGGCCGGCGCGCGTATACGTAAGCGCAGTCCGCCGCGCGCACCGCTTCTCACGAGGTCAACGAATGTCTATCGGTTTGCGCCGGGTTGCTGCTCTTGCGGCCATGTTCGGGCTTCTTGGGAATACTGCGGCGCACGCTCAACGGGTTGTGCCGCATCCGGTCGCCAAAGCGAAAGCCCGCACCGAGCAGCCGACACGCAACATCGCCATTGCAATCAACGGCGAAACGATCGCGGCCGACCCGGCTCCGCGCATCGTCAACGGTCATGTTTTGGTGCCGATCGTTCGGATCTACGGCGCGCTCGGCATCGCGGTAGCGCGCGATGGCGACGACATCGTTGCGGCAGCACCGTCGAAGAGCATCCGCCTGCATATCGGCTCCGACCAAGCAACGATCGACAACCGGACGATCCGGATGGATGGGCCGGCAACCGAAATTGACGGTGCAACATACGTCCCGCTGCGCTTCGTGGCCGACTCGCTCGGCGCGCAGGTTAGCTACGCGTCGAAGGCGGCCCGCGTCGACGTAACTTCGTCGCTGGTCGGTCGCACGCCGTCGCTAACGCAAAACGAAGGCGGAGGACGAACGCAAATCGTCGGTACCGTCACCGCGGTCGATTTGAACTCGGCGCCTGAATCGATTACGGTGAGCCGCAGCGGTTCGATTCGTTCGATCTCGATCAACTCCGATGCGCGCATTGTTTTGCAAGATACGGTCGTCCGAACGAGTACGCCGGCAACGCTGGCCGACGTGCACGCCGGTGACGCGGTCAGCACGTATTTAACCAAGAGCGGCAAAGTCGATCAAGTTATCGTGCGGTATGCTTCGCGGACCGGTACGGTCGCCGCCGTCACGCCGTCGGCGATCGTCTTGCGCGACGGGCATGTCATTACCGCCGACCGCGCGACGGACATCACGCTCAACGCTTCGCCCGCGAACATCGGCGACGCGCAGATCGGAGATACCTTGATCGTTCGCGCGAATCCCGATACCGGTGAGAAACGGCAGATCATCATCTCGCGCGCGGTCGCATCGACACCGCAACCCGCGAACGGCGGCGTGACGATTACCGCTTTTAGCGTCGATGCCGGCAGCGCGCTACGCGCCGGCGACAGCTTCGGCGTTGCGCTTAAAGGTACGCCCGGCGGAAAAGCAAGCTTCGATATTGGTGAGTATGTCGAAGCAATCCCATTACATGAAGATGCGCCGGGCGTCTATACGACGCGTTATACCATTGCACCGAACGTGAATTTCGGGCAAGTCGCCATGTACGGTCACCTGACGGTCAACGCCGTCGCAGCGCCGCGCGTCCAAGCGCCGTCGCTCATCGCGATATCGACGACTCCGCCGACGATCTCGGACTTCGCGCCGCCGGCGGGGCAAACCGTCAACAACCCGACGCCGAGTATCTTTGCGACCTTCGGCTCGCCGACGAACGTCGGCATCAATACATCGACCGTGAGCATCAACGTTAACGGCTTGGATGTCACCGCGTCGGCATATCGCACCAACTCGTTTATTACCTATAGTCCGAACGTGCCGCTGGGCGACGGCACGGTCAACGTACGGGTGTCGGTAACCGACGCCGCCGGCAATCGCGCCGAACGCTCGTGGGCGTTCACGATTCGTTCGCATTGAAGCGCCAAGCGGTGCAGGTCGCCGTCGTGGCGATCGCGCTTCTTGTCGCCGGCTGCGACGGACCGGATGCCGGCAACGTCGCCGCGCCGCTCGTGATGGCTCGCGTTAAAGATGCCGTCGGTCTCGATCCTTCACACGTTACCGACGGCATTTCGCTCGACACGACGCCCGAAGTCATGGAGAACCTCGTCACCTTCAGACCCGGTTCGTTCGACATCGCTCCGGCGCTGGCGACGAGTTGGAAATCGAACGCCGCCGGTACCGATTGGACCTTTACGTTACGCCGTGGAGCGCTGTTTGCCGACGGCACGCCCGCCGATGCCGCAGCGGTTAAATTTAATTTCGATCGCTGGCGCTTAACGACCGATCCGCAGCGCGGTAATTTCGATTACTCGTATTACGCCGACATGTTCGGCGGCTTTCCCGGCGTGATCCGGGACGTCCGCGCGCCGGCGCGGCAGACCGTCGTCTTGCAACTCACGCATCCGTTTGGACCATTTCTGCGCGATCTTGCAATGCCGTCGTTCGCCATCGGTTCGCCCGCCGCGATCAAGGCCGACGCGCAGGCCTTCGAGCTCAAACCGGTCGGCAGCGGGCCGTACAGCGTGGCCGAGTGGGTGCGCGACGATCACATCACCCTTACGGCGAATCCGCGCTACAACGGGCGGCTCAAAAAGCCGGCCTATCAGACCGTCGTCATTCGCGACATCCCGGATCAAGCAACGTCGGTACTATCGATCGAAAAAGGCGATATTGCGATGCTCACCGATCCGCGCGCCGACGACGTAAAAGTGCTGGTTCGGCACAAGGGCATTGCGGTCGCAAATCAGCCGTCGAATAATCTGGCCTATCTTGCACTCAACGTCGAGCAGAAGCCGTTCGATCAACTGCGCGTACGCCGAGCCGTCGCCTATGCCGTCGATGCGGCGGCGATCGCGCGCGGCCTGTATGCGCCGGGCACGCTCGTGGCCGCAAACTGGACGCCGCCGGGCATGCTTGGTGAAAACACGGCCGTCAAGCCGTACGTTCGCGATATTGCCAAAGCCAAAGCGTTGTTACAAGCTGCCGGCCTGCCCAACGGCTTTTCCGCGAACTTGTATTATCCGACCGCACCGCGCCCGTATATGCCCGAGCCGCAGCGCTTGGCCGAAACGCTGCAAGCGCAACTCAAAGATGCCGGCATTCAAATTACGCTCCAACCGTATGAGTTCGGCGTGTTCCTCAGTAAAGTTCGCAACGGCGAGCATCAGATGTGTTTGATCGGCTGGAGCGGCGATAACGGCGATCCGGATGATTTCCTGTATCCGCTGCTCGACCAGGACTCGGCGCACAAAGGCACGGCGCAGAATTATTCGTTTTGGCGCGATCCGAAGTTTCACGCGCTCATGCTCGCGGGTCAAAGCACGGTCGATGAAGCCAAGCGCAACACGATCTACAAGGCGGCAAACGCAATGGTGCACGATCAGGCCCCGGCGATCCCGCTCGTGCATACGGTCGTGCCGGTCGCTTTGAGTACGTCGATCGCGGGTTTCGTCCCGAGCCCCGATACGCGTTATCACTTCGAGCTCATCAAACCCGGAGAGACGGCCAAATGATAACCGACCCGGGTTGCATCTTTTGCCGGATCGTGCGCGGCGAGATACCGGCCGACGAAGTACTCCGCGACGAACACGTCGTCGCCTTTCGCGATCTCAATCCGGTCGCGCCGACGCACATTTTGGTCGTTCCCACGACGCACGTCGCGCACTTGAGTGCGTTTTCTGCAAGCGCAGAAGCACCGGTTGCGGCACGGCTGCTGACGGCCGCCGCGGAGCTCGGCAGCCGCTACGGTCCGCGCGGCTACCGCGTCGTCACCAACGAAGGCAGCGATGCCGGACAATCGGTGTCGCATCTGCATTTGCACGTTCTGGCCGGGCGACCCCTGGGCTGGCCGCCGGGCTAGGAACGATTGTGGACTACGCCGGAACCGGCAAGCGCGGTCGCCGGAGCCCCGCCATCGAGGCAATGATATCAAGCAGCGTTCGTTCGCTGTTGTAAACGGTTTGTGTTCGCTGCGCGAAATGACAAGGGTCGTCGCGCCGCTATGTAGCGAGATGTTCGCACTCGCCGTACTCGGACGGCCGCCCGACGGCCACGCGACGTTATCCCATGCCCACATAGCGTTCCGAGCGGTAGACCCAGCGGATCGAGAATCGGCACGCCGGCGTAAAATCGAATGAACGGCTCGCCCGTGACGAGCGGATTATCGGCAAAACGCGCATCTGCGGCGGTATCGCATACCTCGAAGATTCCGCTGCCGAGAATGGCATATGCGCAGAACGCGACATCGCGACCGGTCGAATCGATCGTCAGGCCGCACTTTGCCTTGAACCACTGACGATCTTCATCGACTAAACTCAAACAAGGCGATACCGACATCGCAAATGTTGGCCGCAAGTTGCGCGAGCGCATCGAACGCCGCTTCAGGCGGCGTATCGAGGCTGTCGTACGAACGCAAAGCGGTAAGGCGTTCGATTTCGTCCGGGGGTTTCGGCGCGGCCGGCATACGCATGCTTCTCGAATGACAAGCGCTTCACTAACGCGACGGATTCATAGCTTGTATCGGCAAGCAGCAACATTAATCGACACCGGCGCCCGGCGACACCCTCCGTGTCTGCGGTTGTAATGACGACGGCCTTGTTTGACCGGACGAGCGTGGTGTGGTAACGTTTCGAGTCGGGCCTGTGTGAGAGCACGGGTCATTGACGGCGCTTGGCGCTGGGCGAAGGGAGGGTTGTTCGTGGAAGTACGAGTTGCACCGGGAGAAACGATTGAAAGCGCGCTGCGTCGCTTCAAGAAAGCGACGCAAAAAGCCGGCGTGCTGGCCGAAGCCCGTAAGCACGAGCACTACGAAAAGCCGAGCGTCCGCCGGAAGAAGAAATCCGCCGCCGCCCGCAAGCGCCGCGCCTAGCGGCGCGAATGTCGGCACCGAGCGCCTCGCCATCCGGCGGGGCGCTTTCGTCCAAACGGCCGGGCTCGCTCCGGCCGTAGCCGGAAAGGCAAGATCGCGCACATGTCCATTAAAGACGAAATTAGCGCCGACCTCAAAACGGCGATGAAGGCTCGCGATCAGACGCGTCTCGACACGCTGCGTTCGGTACTGTCGGCATTTACCTACCGGCGCGTCGAGGCCGGGCGCGATCTCACGCCTGAAGAACAGCTCGCGGTCGTTCAAAAACAAGTTAAACAACGCAATGACTCGATCGAGCAGTTTGCAAAGGCCGGCCGGGCGGAACTTGTTGCGAAAGAAACCAACGAGCGCGACATCCTCGCTCAGTACCTGCCGGCTCAGAAATCAGCCGATGAAGTGCGCGCGATCGTGCGCGAGATCATCGACGGCATACCTCCCGAACATCGAAGCCAGGGTGCGGTGATGAAAGCGGTGCTGCCGCGGCTCAAAGGCGATGCCGACGGAAACGTCGTGCGCCAAGTCGTCACCGAGTTGCTCAAAGCACTGCCGGCGGGTTCGTAACCTTCGAGGTCGCGGCTCGGTACTGCCGTAGGTGAAGCGGTTCTGGATATGCACCGCCGCGGTGCTGGGAATGTTTGGTGCCGGCTCGGCCACGAGCGGTGCGGCGGCGACCCACCGCATCGAAGTGGTTCCGATCGGCGGCACGATCGATGCGGGGATGGCGCACATGGTCGGACGAGCGATCCGTGAAGCGCAAGCCGATCGTATGCAAGCAGTGGTTCTCGATGTCGATACGTTCGGCGGGCTGGTTTCGGCCGGTACGCAGATTCGCGATAGCGTGTTGAACTCGCCGTTGCCGGTGTATGCGTACGTCTCCGAACGCGCATGGTCGGCCGGCGCGCTCGTCACCCTGGCCGCCGAGCATATTGCGATGGCGCCCGGCTCGAGCATCGGCGCAGCCGAGCCGATCCCGAAAACAACCAAGTCCGTGTCGGCATTGCGCGGCGAATTCGAATCGACCGCCGCGCGCAATCATCGCGACTCGCGCCTTGCCGGCGCCATGGTCGATTCGAGTCTCGACGCTCCGCCCTATAAAGCGCCGGGAGCCATTCTGACGCTAACGGCCGACGACGCATTGCACGCCCGTATCGCCGACGCGGTTTCGCCGTCGCTGATTGCCGCGCTGCACGGCTTCGGCGTCGCCGGCACGACGCTCGTTACCGCGAACTACACTTGGGCCGAACGCATCGCGCGGTTCGCGACGAATCCCGACGTTAGCGGACTATTGTTGGCGATCGGGTTTCTCGGCTTGCTCGTTGAGATGCAGACGTTGCACGGTTTTGCCGGATCGATCGGTGCTGCGGCCTTGGGTTTGTTCTTCGGCACGCACGTTTATGCCGGTTTCTCCGACGTGACGGTCATCGCGCTCGGAATCGCCGGCATCGTAGCGATTTTCTTCGAGTTGCACGTATTGCCGGGGCACGGTCTGGCCGGCGTTCTCGGTACCGGTGCGCTGCTGATTTCGGTTATTTTCGCGTTCGGTTCGGCGTATCTAGGGGTTGCCGTCGAAGCGCTCGCGATTGCCGTACTGCTAAGTGTCGCGGGGCTCGTCGGGTTGGCGCGCTTTTACCGGCGCAACGCATTCATGTCGCGTTTGGCATTTGCGGGCGTGCAAGGGCCGGACTACGTCGCCGGTAACTACTACGGCGAATTGATCGGCCGCACCGGATTTGCCGTCTCGTATCTTCGTCCTTCGGGCATCGCGACCATCGACGGTCAACGCGTCGACGTGCTTTCCGAAGGCGAGTTCGTCAGCGCCGGTTCGGCCATTCGCGTCACGCGCGCGGAAGGCGCCCGGGTCTTTGTCCGGCCCGTCTGACCGGCGCAGCCGAGCGGTGCAACGAATACCACGGCCGAAGCGTCGAAGCAAGCGCGTCGGCGCGGCGTAAGGAGAGGCGTATTTCCGGTATCGCGTTTATCGTCGTCGTCGCCGCATTGCTGCTCGGCGTCATACTGTTTCTGTATTACTTTCCGCTCGGACTGTGGATACGGACGATCGCAGCCGGCGTACCGCTTTCGATCAGCGCGCTAATCCGCATGCGCTTGATCGGCGTTCCTGCCGGGGTAATCGTCTCGAATCTCGTGCGCTCGCGCAAAGCCGGACTTGCAATAACCGTCGATCAACTGCAATCGCACATCTTGGCCGGCGGTAATATCGACAATGTTACCCTTGCGATGATCGCCGCGCAGCGCGCGCAGATTCCGCTCGAATGGCAACGTGCCGCCGCCATCGACCTGGCGGGGCGCAACGTACTCGAAGCGCTGCAAACGTCGGTGAATCCGCGCGTGATCGAAACGCCGATTTTTCAGGGTGTCGCACAAAACGGAATTCAGCTCAATGTAAAAGCGCGAATTACGGTTCGCAGCAATCTCGAACGCTACGTCGGCGGCGCCGGAGAGCCGACGATCGTTGCGCGCGTCGGTGAAGGCGTCGTGTCGGCGGTCGGTGCAGCGGTCGATCACAAAGAAGTTCTAGAATATCCCGACCGCATCTCGAAAGCCGTGCTGCTCAAGGGCCTTGACGCCGGCACGGCGTTCGAGATCGTTTCCATCGACATCGCCGATGTCGATGTCGGTAAAAACATCGGCGCGGAATTACAGACATCGCAAGCCGAAGCCGATCGGCGCATCGCGCAAGCCAAAGCGGCCGAACGTCAATACGCCGCGCAGGCTGCCGAACAAGAGCAGAAGGCCGAGACGCAGCGCATGCGCGCCAAAGTCGTTGAGGCCGAGGCGAGCATCCCGCAAGCGATCGCCGAGGCGTTTCGCAGCGGTCATCTCGGGATCATGGATTACTACAAGCTCAATAACATCAAAGCCGACACCGATATGCGCGGGGCGATCGGCGTCGGCATCGCACCGCCCGAGGCACAGCCGCCGCCGGCAAGCGTACGCTAAATGAACCCGACGAGCGGGTCCCTTGCAGCTCTGCTGCGCGCGTACGTTCAGCGCGCCGCGGCGCGACGGAAAGTAGCACGAAGCGATATCGCCGCGGCATTGACCGAGCGCCGCAACGTTGATCTGCGTCCGGTCAGCGGTCCGCTAAGAACGCCAATCGCTCCCGCCTCGCCGAACGTTTTGCCGGCCGCGCCCGGTCCGGCACGGCCGGCCGTACAGCGGGCCGTGCAAGCCGAATCGCTCGAAGAACGCTCGGGCGTCAAGGGCGAAATTCGGCTGGTGCGAGACTTGTTCGGCAATCCGCAGACGTTGGTTGCTGCGTTGATCGCCGGCGAAATATTGGCTCCGCCGATTGCTTTGCGTGAGCGCTGAGAACCGTCGTACGGCGACACGCGTTATGATGGTGAAGCCGGCGGCGTTCGACCGGCGGATGTCCGAGGAGAGTTCACTGGCTGCGCTGACCTTCGAGAAAACGTTTAACCTTGACGGACGGACCGACCACTTGCGGCTGTGCGGTCAATACGATCAGAATCTTGGTGCGCTCGAAGCGCTCATCCCTGTGGTCGTGCGTATCGATGGTGAAGCGTTGCGGGTCAGCGGCGAGCGGGCAGCGGTCGACCGGGCCGGGCACGTTCTCGAAGCGATGATGCGCGCCGCTTTGTCGGGAGCGCAATTAACGCCCGACGACGTTGCGCTGGCGGCGCGGAACGTCGAACCTGCGCGTGAGATTCCGCCGACGCTCTTCGTTTCGAATCGAGGCAAAGAGATCCGGCCCAAGACGGGCGGTCAGCGCGCGTTCGTGGCGGCAATCGAGCGCAATACGCTTTGCTTCGGCGTCGGACCGGCCGGTACCGGAAAGACCTTCTTAGCGATCGTCATGGCGGTCCGCGCGTTGAAAAACCGGGATGTCTCGCGAATCGTGCTGTCGCGACCGGCGATTGAAGCCGGCGAGAAACTCGGCTTTCTGCCCGGCGATCTCAAAGAAAAGGTCGATCCCTATCTGCGGCCGCTCTATGACGCCTTAGGCGAACTCATGGAAGACGGCACGGTTGCCAAATATCTCGAGCGCGGCACGATCGAGGTTGCGCCGCTGGCGTACATGCGCGGCCGAACGCTGTCCGACGCGTATATCATTCTGGATGAAGCGCAGAACGTCACGCGCGAACAACTCAAGATGTTCCTGACGCGACTCGGGCAGAACGCCAAGATGATCGTGACGGGTGATGTCACGCAAGTCGATTTGCCCCGTGGAGCGGCCAGCGGTCTGCTCGATATCGAACGGCTGTTTACCGGCGTGCCCGACATCGGCATGACCTTTTTAGACGGCTCGGATGTCGTTCGTCATCCGCTCGTCGGTAAAATCGTAGATGCGTATGCCCGTTTATCTGTCGAACGCGACGCGTAGATCCGGTCTCGACTTCGGTGCCGTCGAGCGGACGCTCAATGCGTTGCTCGCAGCGGTCGACGAAGCCGATTCGAGTATCTCGCTGTCCTTCGTGCGCGATGCGAAGATACGCGAGTTGAACGCGGCTTTTCGCGGTTTCGATAAAGCCACCGACGTCTTAAGTTTTCCGCTCGTTGACGCGGATGATGCGTTCGCCGGCGCCGAGCGGCTATTGGGCGACATCGTCATTAGCGTCGATACCGCCAAGCGTCAAGCCGCCGACTACGATGCGCCGCTCGATCGCGAGGTGCAGCGGCTGCTTATACACGGTATTCTGCACCTGCTGGGTCACGATCATCTGGAACCCGGCGAGCGTGCCGTCATGGAGATTGAAGAGCGGCGTCTCGCCGCTGCGATCGGCATGCCTTGGCCGTACTGACGACGGCGGCTCGCGCCGTGCTCGCCGTCCTCTTCACCGGCGCCGGACCGCCGGACGCGCCGCCGCCGGCGTCGCCGCCGATGATGATAGCAAGCGCCCACCGGGCGTTCGTAACGGCCGTGCCGGCCGCCCAAGCGGCATTCGACCGCGGCCTCGTGATGCTCTACGCCTTCAACGTCGCGGAAGCGCGACTTGCATTCCGGGCAGCCGAAGCGCTCGATCCGCGTGCGGCGTTACCTTACGTCGGCGAAGCCGTTAGCGACACCATTGACATCAATCTTCCGACAACCGCCGAAGGCGAGCGCCGCGGCAGTGCCGTTATCCGGCGCGCCGCTCACGCCGCCGCAGCCGACGCACCGCCCGACGAACGCGCGCTGCTGGCGGCGACGGCACTGCGCTTCGATGCAGCGAAGTCGCAGGTGCAGCGATTCAGTGCTTATTCTGCGGCGCTGCAAGCGTACGCCGATAGCCATCCCGCCGACGGTTTCGGGCTGACCCTTGCAGCCTTTGCCGGCTGGAATGCGACCGGCGCATTGACCGGCGGTCCGCACGATGAACCGACGGTCGATGCGCTGCGAATCGCCGGCGACCTCGACGCGGCGCTCAAGATCGATCGCAGCGACGTTGGAGCGCGTCATCTGCGCATTCATTTTTGGGAGCAAGCGCATCAGCCGCAACGGGCGCTCGCCGACGCCGAATTTCTTGCCGGATTGCGCTACGAGCCGGGTGAATCGCACTTAGAACACATGGCGGGTCACATCTACGATCGCATCGGGAATTACGCCGAGATGATCCGCGTGAACGAAGGCGCCTGCCGCAACGACGTTGCGTACTTTCGTGAAGGCGACGGCGCCGGTCAGCAATACATGCGAACGTATCACGAGCACGATGTCAGCTTCGTGCTTTACGGCTTGACAACCGTCGGATTGGCAGCGCAAGCCCGCGGCTTCGCTGCTCGCGAGTCGGCTTACAGCAGCGGGCTCGTTGCATTGCGCCTGCACGATAACCGTGAAGTGCTCGATCTGCTGGGCGACGCAATTACGCCGGCGCGCGTCATTGCCGAAGCCCGCGGCGGAGATCTCGATCGCGCGCGCAGCGACTTTAGCCGGTTATCACGCGGCAGCGGCGCCGATGCCGCCGCGGACACCGACATTGCCGCCGCGATCGTTGCACGGGCCGGTCACGACGAGCCCGCGGCGGTCGCCGCGTATCGCGCCGCGCAAGCGGCAGCCGGCAGCGACGATTTGGGCGATCCGAAATCGCATTGGACCACCCCGATCGCCGAAGGTCTCGGTGCAACGCTACTCGAGGCCAAGCGGCCCGCTGAAGCTGAAAAGACGTTTGCCGGCGAACTGCTGCGCTATCCGCGCGATCCGCATCTCGAATTCGGTCTGGCCGAAGCCCTTGCCGCGCAAGGCAAAGATGACAGTTCCGTGCGCGCTGCGTATGCCGCCGATTGGCTTGGACCTCAGCCCCTACGCTTGGGCGATCTTGGCTAACGGGCGCACCGTCGCGAGCGCCGCGCGCCAATGAAAGACCCGCGGCTCGCGCGGGCGCTGCCGCGCGTCAAGCTGATCGCTGAAAACCCGATGTTGCGCGCGTTCCATTATGCCTTCGAGGGCATCATTTTTGCGACGCGCACGCAGCTCAACATGCGCGTGCACTGGATCGCCGCCGCGTTCGTCCTGGCGGCAACGCTCTATCTGCGCTTGGGCCGGCCGTACGTCATCGGCATCGTTATCACGATCGCGGTCGTGCTGGCATTCGAGCTCATCAACACCGCGATCGAAGCGGTCGTCGACTTGCTGGTTGAAACGCAGCACCCGCTTGCAAAAGTCGCCAAAGATACCGCCGCCGGCGCCGTCTTAATCGTCGCTTTTGCCGCCGTCATTGTCGGCTATTTAACGTTCTACGAGGGAATTCTCGCCGGCGGTAACCGCGTGTATCGGGCTGCGTTGGCGCTGCCGGCAAACGCCGTTTTTCTTGGTCTTGTCATCGTCGGCATCGTGACGATCGTCTTCAAGGCGGCCGTCGGCCGCGGTTCAGCGTTGCAGGGCGGGGCCGTCTCGGGCCATGCGGCGCTGTCGTTCGCGGCGGCAACGTTCATCGCGCTCTTGTCGCACAGTGCGCTGCTGGCCGCCTTGGCGCTGTTTTTGGCACTGCTCGTCAATCAAAGCCGAATCGAAGCCGGCATCCATTCGACTCGCGAAGTGATCTTCGGCGGCTTACTCGGCGTCGCGGTAAGTTATGGAATTTGGGCGCTCATGGCTTTACCCGTTGTGTTATAATTGCGTCGCTTGAGTACCGACCCGCTACCCGCGGCCGCCCAAAGCCCGTGGACGCCGCCGTCCCTCTGCGAGGCGGCGCGGACGAACCGATGAACCCATTTTCGCCCGAAGTCGTCGCACTTGTCGTGCTGACGCTTGCGGCTGCGTTTTTTGCAGCGTCCGAAGCAGCGATTGTTTCCGTCAGCGGAATCAAAATTCGCGCGATGGAAGAGAAGCACGTAAAACACGCAGATCGCGTCGCAAAGCTGCTTGAAAACCGCAATCGGACGCTGACGTCGATCCTCATCGGTAGCACGTTCGTATTGCTTGCCGGCGACTCGGTCGCAACGTATCTGTTCATCCGCGCCGATGTTCCGAATGCCGCCGTTTGGTCGACCGTTACGATGACGGTCATCATCCTCGTCTTCGGCGAAATAATACCGAAAACGGTCGCGGTAGGAAATAGCGATCGCTGGGCGCTGCGCATTTCGGGTCCATTGAGCATCGCAACCTGGATTCTGTCGCCGATAACCTGGGCGTTCTTGCTGATCTCGAGCCGGCTGGTCCGCTTGTTCGGCGGTCAGCCCGATGTCGGCCCCTACGTAACCGAAGACGACATCAAAACGATGGTCAACGTCGGCGTCGAACAAAACGTGCTCGAGGAAGGCGAGCGCGAATTGATCCACTCGATCATCGAGTTCGGCGATACGATCGTGCGCGAGGTGATGACGCCGCGTCCCGATATGGTCGCGGTCGCCGTGTCGTCGTCGCCGCGGCGGGCCCTCGATCTCGTGATTGCCGAAGGCTACTCGAAGCTGCCCATCTACGACGAGACGGTCGATAACGTCATCGGCGTCGTCCACGATCGCGAACTGCTCATCGCACTCGCCAACGGTGCGATTGCGAACATCACGTTGCGGTCGATCATGCGCGCCGTCACGCACGTGCCGGAGAACAAGCGCATCTCCGAACTGCTGCGCGAGATGCAGCGCAACAAATTCTCGCTGGCGATCGTGCTCGATGAGTATGGCGGGACGGAGGGGCTCGTGACGATGGAGGACTTACTCGAGGAGATCGTCGGCGAGATTCGCGACGAACATGACGAAGGCGAAGAAGAAGCGATTCGACGGATCACCGACGACGAGTCGATCGTCGAGGCCGGCACCAATATCGAAGACGTCAACGCCGAGCTCGGGCTCGAACTGCCGCACGAAGAGTTCGAGACCATCGGCGGTTATACGGTCGGGTTATTCGGCCGGCTCGCGCGCGAAGGCGAAGAGATCGAAGCCGGACCGGGCGTGAAACTGCGCGTCGACCGGACGCGCGGACGGCGCATTCTCGCCGTACGAGTCCTGACGAACGGCAAGGCGCATCCGCCGATGTCGATCGAAGCGCCCGAAGTGCACGATGATGTCCGCGCCGGCTGATTTGCTTTTGGCGGCTGTTGAAGCACGCCGCCGCGCGTACGCTCCATATTCGCGGTTTTTTGTCGGAGCCGCGTTACATTCGCCGGACGGCGCGGTGTTCACCGGTGCAAACGTCGAGAATGCGTCGTACGGTTTGTCGATGTGTGCCGAGCGCGTTGCGATTTACAGCGCGATTGCCGCCGGCGTGCGTCGCTTCGATGCCGTCGCCGTTAGCGGTCCGGACGGTATCTTGGCGATGCCGTGCGGTGCGTGCCGCCAAGTATTACATGAATTTGGGCCAGAGATGGCCGTCATTTATGCCGACGGCGGTAAGCTGGTCGAGACGTCGTTAGCCCAATTGTTGCCCGGCGCGTTTTCCGGCGCCGTGCTGGAAACCGCCCGCGAAGCCGGCTCCACCGGGCGAGACGTGCGCTGACCGAGCGCACGTATACGACCGATGCCATCGTGCTCCGCGCGCGCAATCTCGGCGAAGCCGATCGGATCGTAACGCTGTTTTCGTTCGATCGCGGCAAAATCGACGCCGTAGGCAAAGGCATGCGGCGGCCCAAGAGTCCCGTCGGTGGCCAGCTTCAATTTTTAACCGAAGTGCGGCTAACGTGTCACCGCGGCCGCAATCTCGATATCATTACCGCCGCTCAAACGCTGCGCAGTCATTGGCAGGGACTCGTCGAGCCCGGCCGCTTCGCATCGGCGTCGCTGCTGGCCGAAATCGTCGATGCGTTCTGCGAGCTCGACCTACCGCTACCCGCCGTCTACGAGTTGCTGCGCAACGCCGCCGCGGCGCTTGCCGGTAGCGTCGACCCGGCGTCGCTCGTGCCGCGCTTCGAGTTGCGGCTGCTCGGGGAGCTTGGTCTTGCGCCGCCCGATGATGCATGCGTGCGCTGTATGTCGCCGTTCAACGAGCACGGTGCTTGGCTCGACGTCGAAGCCGGCGGTTTAACGTGCGAGCGCTGCGGTGGCGCACGGGGGGAAGTCAATCACTTAGAGCCGGCCGATGTTGCAAACTTTCGCGCGGTCGGAGCGGCACGCGGTGGATCGATTCGGCCGGCGGCGACGGCGACGCACCGGACCACGCGGGCCATCGACGAACTGGTCAGCTGGCATCTCGGCAAACGCCCGAAGTCGCGCGGTCTGCTCGACGCCTTTCCGGCGTAATTTCGAGTGGACAGTATCGTGGCGCTCGACGTCGGCGAGCGCCGGATCGGTGTCGCTGTCAACGTCGGCGATCTCGCGCTTCCGTACGATACGATCGAACGTACGAACGTGCGCGTGGATACCGAACGAATCGCGGCGATCGCCCGCGAACGCGGAGCGCGGATCATCGTTGTCGGCGACCCGTTAACTCTCGCCGGCGAGCGCGCAATCGCGGCGAAAAATATCGATGCGTTCGTGGCGCATCTCACGCGCGTCTACGACGGAGCAATCGAACTCGTCGACGAGCGGCTGACGACCGCTGCCGTGCAGAAGTCGCTCATCGCCGCCGACGTCTCGCGTAAAAAACGCAAAACGGTCGTCGATAAATTAGCGGCGGCGATGATTCTCGACATGTACTTACAACGCCGCCGTAACGCATGAGCAAGCTGCGCCGCGCTCTGTTCGACACGTCGGTGGCGATTCTGGTGATGGTCGCCGTCGTCGTGACGGCGTCGGCGCTGTGGTTTCGCAACGCGGTCTACGCCGATCGGGCATTGCCGCTTGCGGCAACCACCGTCGTGATCCCGCGCGGTACGAATTTCGGCGATACGGTCGGCATCTTGCGCCGCAGCGGGATACTCGCACATCCGCTTGCGTTCCGCATCCTTGCACGCATGCGTAAGGACGAAGCCGCCGTCAAGGCGGGCGAATTCGTCTTCGGCGAGCATCAAACGAGCGACCAGATCTTACGAAAGCTCATCGACGGGGAGCAGCAAGTCGCCGTGTGGGTGACGATCCCCGAGGGGTTCACGGCGCGTGAAGTCGCGCAAACGCTCGCCGAACGGAAGCTTGGCGACGCGACGGCGTATACCAACACCTTTCTTACCGAACGCCTGAATTTCGACGGGCAGCGCACCCCGTCGCTCGAAGGCTATCTTTTTCCGAGCACTTATCTCTTGCCGGTCGATCTCACGCCGCCCATGGCCGCGAAGCTCCTGACCGATCAATTCCGCAAGGAGCTTCCGCCGGATGCCGGCGGGCGAGCGCAAGCGCTGGGCCGGACGTTGCCCGAGATCGTTACGATCGCTTCGCTTGTTGAACGCGAAGCGAAAGCCGATGACGAACGCGCGCTCATGGCCGGCGTCTATTACAATCGGCTGCGCCTGGGCATGCCGCTTGAAGTCGACGCGACGATCGAGTATGTGTTCCCCGAACATCACGCGATCATCACCAAGCACGACCTTAGCTTGAACACGCCCTACAACACGTATTTGCACGCCGGTCTACCGCCGACGCCGATCGCCAATCCGGGCAAAGCATCACTCGATGCCGCCTTCAATCCGCGTCCGTCCGATTACTTATATTATGTTTCCAAAGGCGACGGCCATAGCGCATTTGCCAAGACGTTGAGCGAACACACTGCCAACGTCGATCGATACTTGAAGTAGTGCTCGAAAGCGTTGCGTTGCTGGCTGCGCGGCCGCGCCGCAAAATCAGCAGCAGCGTTTTTGACGCGCAGTCCGAAAACGGCTGACGAAGCGTTCGGGCGGTAACGCCGCCGGTAAGGAGACACGATCATCGATTCGACGAATGGCCCGAGCGACGGCAATGCTGCCGAGGACGACGGTCTGCTCGAACTTCGCGATGTCCTCGTTATCGAAACGACCGATGGAAAACAGCTGGAATTCGAGGTCGTCGGTCTCGTCGAGGACGACGAAAACAATGCCTTCGCCGTCTGCTACAGTGAGAAGGCAGATGAATTCGTCGTTACCGATAACAAGGGGACGCTGCTCGACGATGACGAGCTCGCGCAAGAGATTCTCGATGATTTCTTCGTCCTTGCCGACGAATCGAATTCCGAGAATCCGGCATGATGCGCCGCTGACCGGAGACACGCGCTTCGTTCGCCGTCCGGCTGTCGCGAGCGCCGCCGTGCCGGGTGACCTGGTCGCGTGATCGGGCCGGTCTTGTTTCTCTCGGCGCGCGTCGGCGTCGGCCATACCGCCGCCGCCGATGCCGTTCGCGCCGAGCTTGCCGTCCGCGGCATCTCCGGCGAAACCGTCGACTCGTATCGCTACGCCGCATCGATCTTTTCGCGCGTGGTCAGCGACGGTTATATCGGTATGGTCCGCACCGTACCGCGCGTCTACGGTTTCATCTACGATCGGGCCGAACGGGTCAAAGAAGCGGGCGGCTTTCGCGTTTGGGCGGCCGAGTTCACGGCCCGCAATCTACGCTTACTTATCGCGCGGATGGAGCCGAGCGTCGTCGTCTGCACGCATGCATTTTCATGTAACGCGATGTCGGCCTACAAACGCTTGTACGATCCGGCTCTTCCGGTCGTTGCCGTGGTTACCGACTTTGTCGTTCATCCGTTTTGGATCTATAAGAATATTGATGCATATGCCGTTGCTACGCCGGAAATGCGCGACGCGCTTGTAACGCGCGGGATCGATGCCGAACGGATTCGAATCGATGGGATCCCCGTCGACATGCGCTTTTCCGATCGCTCGCGGCCGCGCGAACAGATTCGTCGCGACCTGCAACTGCCGGTGGACCGCCCGATCGTTTTGGTGATGGGCGGCGGCCTCGGCATCGGCTCATTCAAATCGACGACGCGTGCACTCGATCAAATCGCACGTGATTTTACCGTCGTCGTCATGGTCGGGCGTAACGCGCGGCTCGGACATAGCGTCAGGCGGGCCGCCAAGACGTTCCGTTACGACACGCGAGTCGTCGGCTTCGTCGATAATGTCGCCGACTATATGCTCGCCGGCAACGTCTTGCTGACGAAGCCGGGCGGATTGACCACCTCCGAGGCGTTGAGCGCCGAGCTGCCGATCATCCTAATCGATCCGTTACCGGGCCAAGAAGAACGGAACGCACGCTACTTAGCGCAGTCCGGCGCGGCGCTGCAGCCGGCAAACTCACGCGACATCGCGCATGCCGTTACCGCCGTCTTGGACGATCCGGCCGGGGCCGCGCGGTTGCGCTCGGCGGCGGCTCGCGTGCGAGCACCGCAGGCTGCCGCGCGCATCGCCGAACGCATCGACAACATTGCGCGCCGTTGACGCGGAGTTTCGCCGCGCCGACGGCAGGCGCCGGAAAACCGGGCGAATAAACGCATTCGACGTCGCGGAGAGATGGCCGAGCGGCTGAAGGCGACGGTTTGCTAAATCGTTATACGGATAACACCGTATCGAGGGTTCGAATCCCTCTCTCTCCTCGTTCGGGCAACGGCAGGGAACGTATACCGTTCGCGTTGTACTGTCATGGGTCGCTCAATCATGTTGGGCGGCCGAATATGCGGTCGTAGCTCAATTGGATAGAGCAACAGGCTACGAACTTGTAGGTTGGGGGTTCGAGTCCCTCCGACCGCATTTTGCACGTGAACGGCCGTCGCTTTGGTCGGCCAACGCCGGCTGCGCGATGCACGTGTTGGAACGATGTGGCTCGGTAGCTCAGTGGTAGAGCGGGGGACTCATAAGCCCTAGGTCGTAGGTTCAAATCCTACCCGAGTCACCAGCGACGCCGCGATACGGCTCGCACATCACGATCTCGCTCGCGGCGATCGCTGCCGGACGCGTGCGAAGGGCTCGGTCTGCACAGACGCTAATTCGCATAGGCCGCGGCACGGACGCCGCGTCTTGCATCTCGGGAAACGCATCCGGGGTCTTGGGACGGAGCCGGAAGCGTATCTTCCGGCAAACCTTGAGGTTAAAGCGATGTCGACGATCCCGTGCGATTTTTGTCCCCACCCCGTCGATCGGGGGCAAATGGAAGAGATCGAGATCTCGCACTACGTGCCCGATAGCTCCGGTGACGATCTTGCGTATGCTCGCACGTACTTTTTCGGGCATCCGGATTGCGTTCGGAAGTTTTATCGCGGACTCGTCGATCACAAACTCGATCTCTTTAAACATATGCCGACGGCGCCCGCACCGGTTCCGGGTGAGGAGAAGGGCCCCTAAACGTAGCGTCGGCGGCCTATGCTCCTGTAGCTCAATTGGATAGAGTACCGCCCTCCGAAGGCGGGGGTTGCCCGTTCGAGCCGGGCCGGGAGCACGAATCGCATGACGCTGCGTACATTCGCCGCGCGATGCAGCTCGCCGGCGAGGCAGCGGCGGCCGGCGACGTACCGGTCGGCGCGGTCCTCGTGGTCGGCGATCGGCGATTCGAGGCACGAAACGAAAAAGAATGTCGGCGCGACCCGACAGCGCACGCGGAGATGCTTGCGATTCGCGCGGCCGCCCGCGAACTGGGCGCTTGGCGCATCGGCGGAACGTTGTACGTCACCAAAGAGCCATGTCCGATGTGCGCCGGCGCGATCGCCGCAAGCCGCATAGTGCGGCTCGTTTACGGCTGCGACGACCCGAAAGGCGGCGCTGCGGGGAGCGTCATCGATGTTCTCGGCTCGGCGGCCGTGAACCACCGCGTGGCGGTCGAACCTGGCGTGCTCGGCGTGGAGACCGCTTTACAACTGCGCGATTATTTTCAGCGCCAACGCTTGCGGGTGCCGTGATGGAGGAAAGGGGGAGATTCGAACTCCCGGAACCCGCAAAGGTTCTCCTGATTTCGAGTCAGGTGCAATCGGCCACTCTGCCACCTTTCCGGGCCGACACCGTCATTCTTAGGGCGGTCGAACGGAGCCTGCCGGACTAGCTGGGACGCGGGACGGGCGCGGGCGCCGGAGGCGTTGCGGGAGCCGGCGTCGGCAGCAGTGCCGGATCGGCGGGGATTCGTGGAAACGTGAACGTGTCGAACGTCGAGTCGACGGCGACCTTCGTGCGCCCGATATGAAACGGCGCAAAAAACGTACGGGTGAAAAAGACATGACCGACCAGCCAGTGATTCTGCACGACGACATAGTCGAGCGTAAATTCTATTTCGTCTTTTCCCGTGTAGGTGACCCGCGTCGGTAAATTGGTCGCGGTATCGATGTACAATTCATGAATGTAGAAATCGGATTTATTGCCGGCCGTTAGCGCTTTGAGCGGATCCATGATCAAGTGCGCGTTTGCAGCGGTTGAATCGTCGGCATAGCGTGCGTAATAATTTCGCAAGGTTGTTGCAACGACGGCGACTCCGGCGGTCGTCGCACGCGGCGCGCTGAACGTCAGC